>NZ_CP152413.1:2400000-3600000 GCF_038967635.1 Bradyrhizobium sp. B124
GCCGATCTCGCGCAGCACCAGCACGCCCAGCATGTCGACCACGAAGATGTCGGCGCCGAACCTGCGGAAATGGAAGATGCCCTGCTGCGAGATGATACAGCCGATCAGGAAGGTGATCAGCACCACGATCGGCACCGCACGCCAGCACACCTGCTCGAGGTGATGCACCGTCGAGGTCAGGCGGAAGCTGCGCGGATGGATCAGCACCTTGCCGGCGGCGGCCAGCACCGCGCCGAGCATGTCGACGAGGCCGATGATCGTGCCGCCGACCCCGGCCACGGTGCGGCCGATCTGCTCCAGCATGCCCGTGATCGACAGCCGGTCGCTGACGACCCTGGGCGCAGGACCCACGCGGCGCACCTCGTCGACCAGGCTGGAATAATTGGCGGAGAGGCCCGCGATCTCCGCTTCGGCGCTGGCGTCGCTGAGGCTGCGGCGCAGCCGCTCGATCAGCCACGCGCCGAACGTGTCGAGGCTCGCGACCTGCGACACGTCGATGAAGATGTGGGAACGGCTGCCGCGCAGTTTCTCAGCGTCGGAGACGATCCGCTCGAGCGCGGGAGCAAAGCGGGCTGTCCAGTTGCCCGCCGCGCACAACGCCAGTCCTTCGCCTTGGGCTATCCGCTCCAGTGTCGGGTCGCCGCTCACCTTTTGCCTACCCCTCAAGCCGGCTGGCCGTTGATCTCCGGCGGCTTGCCGGATCGGCTTGTCGAATCTGCCGCTAACCAGCCATAGTTGGCTGCGCGTCGCAAGCTACGGTTCAGGAAATAGTAGACTTTAAAATGACTTCCACCCCTCCCGGAGCTATTTCCCTGACCACGCGGATCGAGCGCTGGCCGATCGCCGGGACCTTCACGATCAGCCGTGGCGCCAAGACCGAGGCTGTCGTCGTGGTGGCCGAGGTGAGCCAGGGTGGCCTCACCGGCCGCGGCGAATGCGTGCCCTACCCGCGCTATGGCGAAACGCCCGAGGCGACGCTGCAGGCGATCCAGGCGATGCAGGAGCCGCTCGCCAATGGCATGGACCGCATCGCCTTGCAGGCCAGCATGCCCGCCGGCGCGGCCCGCAATGGGCTGGATTGTGCGCTGGCGGACCTTGAGGCCAAACGCGCCGGCAGGCGGATCTGGAACCTGCTCGGCCGTCCCGCGCCCGAACCGCGCACCACCGCCTATACGATCTCGCTCGGGACATCAGAGGCGATGGCGGAGGCCACCGCGAAGGCCGCGCATCGCGCGCTGCTCAAGATCAAGCTGGGCGGCGATGGTGACGTCGCGCGGATCGCCGCCGTGCGCAAGGCGGCGCCGGCATCCGAACTCATCGTCGATGCCAATGAAGCCTGGACCGAGGACAACCTCGCCGCCAACCTTGCGGCCTGCGCCGATGCCGGCGTCACGCTGATCGAGCAGCCGCTGCCGGCGGGCAAGGACGACGCGCTGATGCGGATCAAGCGCCCGGTTGCGGTCTGTGCCGACGAGAGCGTGCATGACCGCGCCTCTCTCGAGGGCCTGCGCGGCCGCTATGACGCCGTCAACATCAAGCTCGACAAGACCGGCGGGCTGACCGAAGCGCTCGCGATGGCGGACGCCGCCCGCGCGCTCGGATTCGAGATCATGATCGGCTGCATGGTCGCGACCTCGCTCGCGATGGCGCCGGCGATGCTGATCGCGCAAGCCGCACACTTCGTCGATCTCGACGGCCCACTGCTGCTGGCCAAGGATCGCGACAACGGGCTGCGCTACGAGGGCAGCCTGGTCTATCCGCCCGACGCCGCACTCTGGGGATGATGGGTTAGCCGCTTGCGTGCCAGCCACATCACGAACCCGCCCGTCGCTGCCATCGCGGCCATCATGTCGTAAACGCCGAGCCCGAAGCGCGCATAGACCATGCCGCTGACGATTGCCGTGGTGCTCGCGACAATGCCGCCGCAGGCAGTGAGATAGCCCTGCGCGCGCGCCATCACGTGAACCGGCACGTGATGCACCATCAGCCCCATGATGCCGACCTGGGTCAGGCCGAAGCTCAGCCCGTGTCCGAGCTGGACCGCGGCCAGTACGGCAAGCGGCGGATCCTGCGCGGTGATCGCCCAGCGCGCCGCGGCGCTGGCGGCCGCGATCATCACCAGGACGGCCGATGGCAGCGTGAAGCGCGGCGAGGCCGCAAACAGCACGATCTCGGCGATCACACCGAGCACCCAGAGGGCCGCGATCGTCAGGCCGCTGAAGCCGGCCTGCTGCCAGGCAATCGATGCGAAGATGTAATAGGCGCCGTGGCTGCCCTGGATCAGCGCCGAGGACACGATGATGGCGAGGAAGGTCGGATTGCGCAGCAGCCGCGGCGCGCCGGCCGCCGGCGCGGCTGCGGCCGCTGGGCGGCCGAGCGGCCGCAGCGTCAGCCCGACCAGCGCGCCGAGCACGGTCACGGCCGTGATGATCCAGATCAGATCGACCTCGGCGACATAGCGGAGCAAGAACCCGCTGATCAGTGCGCAGACCGCGAAGGCGGCCGAGCCCCAGAGCCGCAGCGGTCCGTAGCTCAGGCCGAATTGCCTGACGCTGCGCAGCGCGTAGGCGTCGGTGAGCGGCACCATCGGCGTCCAGACGCAGCAGGTCAGCGCATAGACCGCGAGCAACACGAACGGCTGGTGCTGGGTACCGATCACGGCAAAGCCCACCGCGGTGGCGAATCCCGTGGCGATCATCGCACCGCGCAGCATCTGGCGGCGCTCCGCGGCCGCGGTGACCAGCGGCAGGACGGTGAAGCGCGTCACCGGCGGCACCGCCGTGATGAGGCCGATCCAGGTGGCATCGATCCCGATCGCCTTCAGCCACACCGTGAAAAATGGCAGGTGGACCCCGGTCATCCCGAACGTCGTGGCGTAGAATGCCGCGAGGCTGCGCGCGAATCGCCGCGGCGCAACTTTTGCTGCGATGGGGATTTGTGATTCGGAAGACATCAATTCAATTGCGATTCGCGCGATATCGTGGTGATCGTTAGCGTAACGCGCAGTGATTTGCGCGGAGAGATTGTGATGGCCGAAGAAGCATTCGCCCTGTCGCCGATTTCCGCCCGCGCGGCCCTGCCGAGCGAGGAGGACTATGCTGCGATCAGCGCGGCCTTCATGGAGACCTCGCGGGGCCGCTGGTTCCTTGGCGAATACGCCAAGCGCAACCGCAATGCCGATACCCGCATGGTGCTCGATGCCGTGGCGCGGATCGAGGACAGCCTCAGCGCGCAGCGGCAAGCCGCCGCAGCGGCCATCAGGGACGAGCAGCTGGCGCAGGCGCTGGGCGCCCTGCGCGGCGCGATCGAGGCCGCCCAGGCCTCCGCCATCGCGGCGCTCGACGGCATCAGCTTCGAACCAAACCTCGCGCCGGTGCGCAAGGGCGTGCGGGTGATTCGGGAAATCTCCTGGCGGCTGCGCGAGATCGGCAATGACGGCCGGATCTGCGACATCATCGATTCGCAGGCCAGCGCGATCGAGGCCGGTGCAACCCAGGTTTCGATGGACGACGCCAAGGCCGTGCTGGATGCCGCCTTCGCGGCGCTGGCCCGCCGGCTCAGCGAATTCGATCCGGACAAGGCGCAAACGCCTGCGGCCGAGCCGGATGTGGCCGAAGCACCGGTTGCGGAACCGCCCGCTGCTGCCCCCTCGCCGCAACCGGTGGCCGAAAGCGCTGCCGCCGAAAGCCCTGCGCCCGATGCCACCATGGCCGCCACGCCGTCGGTGCCGCCTCAGGAGGCCGTTGCAACGCCGAGCACTGAGGGTGGCACGGCCGCGACGCCGGAGCCGAGCGAAGCCTGGCTCAAGGCGGAGGCCGCGCTGGCCGAAGCCGAAGCCGCAGAGCTCGCCCGCGTCACCGAGGCCGCCGCTGACGCCCAGGACGAAGCGGTGCTCGACCTCATCGCGATGGAGATGGGCGCGCCCGATCCGATCGACGAAGAAGCGATCGCCGAAGAGATGCACCTTGCCGAGGAGATGCGCGTCGCCGAGGCGATGGCTGACGAGCCCGAAATGGTTGCACCGGCCATTCAGCCCGAGCCCGCACCGGCGCCCGAGCCGAAGGTCGAGGTCAAGGTCGAGCCGCCACCGATTGCTCCAGCACCGATTGCTGCAGCACCGGTTGTCGTGGCTCCGGCAGCCGTGCCGCGGCCTCTCCCGCCCGCCGTCGAGGCTGCCGCAGCTCCCGCATCGGAAGTGTCACTCGGCTCGACCATCATCGCGAGCGGCCTCCTGAAAAAGCCGAGCGTCGCGGCCAACGATCCTCTCGCGCCGATCCGCCGCATGAGCCAGGTCGAGAGAATAGCGTTCTTCTCGTAGACGCGACGTGTGCGCGCTGCGCACTCACCTCCCATTGACCACCCGCGCAGCGTGACCCAGCTCACGTACGGCGGACGCGTCCGCGCCTAGCTTCGCCGCGACCGGTCCAGCACCGGGACCAGCTTTTGGGAGCGCGCGATGGTCCGCCTGACATCCATCATGATATCGGCCGCATTGCTCGGCCTGTTGAGCCTCGGTGTATCGGGCACAGCATCTGCCGAGACCGACGGCATCACCGTCGGCAATGCCACGCAGGCGCCGGCGCAACCGATCGATCAAGCCGCTTCGCCGACGACGCCTGCTGTGGCACCGCCGGGCGCGCTACGCGGCCCCGAGCAGCGCGTCGCGCTCGTGATCGGCAATGCGAACTACGAGAATGCGCCAAAGCTCGCCAATCCCGGCAACGACGCGCAATCGATGGCCGAGCTGTTGAACGCTGCCGGCTTCGAGGTGATCGCCGCGACCGACCTCAGGCAAGGCGACATGGTGAAGGTGTTGCAGGATTTCTCCGACAAGGTCACGGCGCGCGGCCCCGGCACGGTCGCGATGATCTATTACGCCGGCCACGGTGTGCAGCTCGCCGGCGAGAACTATCTGATTCCGATCGATGCCAGGATCGCAACGCCGTCCGACCTCGACGGCAATGCGGTGCGCCTCGTCGACGTGATGGGCACGCTCGAGAACATCCCGAGCCGGATGCGCATCGTGGTGCTCGATGCCTGCCGCAACAACCCGTTTCCCAACGTCAATGACGCCGGCCGCGGCCTTGCCGTCGTCGATGCCCCGAGCGGCTCGATCGTCGGCTATTCGACTGCACCCGGCATGGAGGCGCAGGACGGTAGCAACGGCCACAGCCCCTACACCAACGCCTTCCTGCGTCTGGCGCGCGAGCCCAACCTGCCGATCGAGCAGCTGTTCAAGCGCGTCCGCCTGGAGGTCAACAGCACGACCGACGGCCGGCAGACACCGTGGGAGAGCTCGTCGCTGACCTCCGACTTCTATTTCTTCGGCGACACCGCCGTCGCGTCGGGCCGTGCGCCTGAAAACGGTCCGGTCGTGCAGATGGCATCGAACCTGCCGAACCGGTCGGTGCGCCAGGCCTATGACTTCGTGCTGTCGGAGGGGCGGCCGGAATACTATGAGGAGTTCATCCGGCTCTATCCGCGCGATCCGCTCTGCGACCCCATTCGCTTCCTGCTGACGAACTGGCTGCAGGTCGCGGCCTGGCACAAGGCGGTGCTTGCCAACACGCCGTTCGCCTACAAGACCTTCCACGACAATTTTGGCAACAGCCCCTACGCGCAGTCGGCGTTGAAGCTGCAGGCGCAGCCGAAAGCAATTCCGCTGATGCAGTTCACGCGGCTCTCTAGCCGTCCAGCCTTCCGGCCGATCAATGCCGGCGCGCAGGGTGCCGTCGGCAAGATCGTGACCATGCCTGCGCCTGCAGCGAAGCCGGTCGGCATGCCAAGCTCAATCGGCAAGGGCAAGGTCGCGAGCCTTCCTGGAGCCAATGCCGGCAACACCACATCGAACCGGATCATGAAGGATAACAGCGGGCAGCACTTCCGCGCCGAGCGGCAGAGCATGCAAGTCAACCGGACGGGATCGGGTGGTAGCCATACAGCGTTCCACCCAAGTCCGTCCGGCTCACATCTCGGCGGAATGGGCGGCAGCCACCGTGGCGGCTTCAGGCACTGATCAGCCGCGCTCCACAACGAAACAGGAGCAGAGCGACGACCGCCCTGCCCCTGTTTCGTTTCAAGATGCTGGTCTCAGGCGACGAGCTTCGCAAACAGGTCGGCATCGACATTGCCGCCCGAGAGCACGATGACGACATTCTTGCCCTTGGCGTCGATCCGTCCCGCCAGCAGCGCCGCGAGCCCGACCGCGCCGCCGGGCTCGACCACGAGCTTCAGCTCGCGATAGGCGAAGGCGACGGCAGCACCGACCTCGTCGTCGGAGACGCTGACGCCATTCGCGAGCAGCTTGCTGTTGATGGCAAACGTGAGCTCGCCCGGCATCATCGCCATCAGTGCATCGCAGATGGTGCGCGCCGCGACCGGATGCGCCTCGCGATGGCCGACCTTGAGCGACAAAGCGTGATCGTCATAGCCCGCGGGCTCGGCGACGATCACCTGGGCCTGCGGATACTTCGCCTTCACGGCGGTGGCGACACCTGCGATCAACCCGCCGCCCGAAGCCGGCGCGACCACGATGTCGGGCACAAGCCCGAGCGCGGCCATGTCCTCGGCGATCTCGCGGCCCGCAGTACCCTGGCCTGCGATCACGAAGGGATCGTCATAGGGGCGCACCAATGTCGCACCACGCTTGCTGGCGATGCCATTGGCGATCGCCTCGCGGTCGTCGCGATCGCGATCGTACAGCACGACCTCGGCGCCGTAGGACTTGGTCCGCTCACGCTTGGTGATCGGCGAGTCCGCAGGCATCACGATGGTCGCCTGCATGTTGAGGATCTTTGCCGCCGCGGCGACGCCCTGGGCGTGGTTGCCCGAGGAGAACGCGACGACGCCCCCGCTCCGCTTGTCCTGCGGAATCGAGGCGAGCTTGTTGAAGGCGCCGCGGAACTTGAACGATCCGGTCCGTTGCAGCATCTCGGGCTTGAGGAAGACCTGGGTGCCGACGCGTTCGTTGAGAACGGGGAAAGTCAGGAGCGGCGTGCGCACCGCGAACGGCGCGACCACCCTTGCAGCGGCATCGATGTCCGCGGCAGCGACGGGTGGATTGAGAGTGATGTCCGTCATCCACGATTTGTATCGCGGCGGCGGGTAACCCGGCAAGACGCTTTAGCGTGAGTTTGGCTGAGGCGCCGGCAAGGCCGCGAAATGGTGCTCTTCGGCGCCGAATTCGAGCGCCTCGCCCTCGCCGTCGGGCGCCACGGGGCGGACGTTCATGCAGCGGTCGATGAACACCCGGGCCGACGCCTGCCAGGTGTGGAGCGCGGCGAAATCGACGCAGGCCTGCCGCGGGATGCTGAGCGCCTCCAGACAGGCGTGGCGCAGATCCTCGTCGAGCACCCCGACCGGCGCCGCGCCGATCACGTCGCGGGGACCGGTGACCGGAAAAGCGGCAACCGGCAGGCCGCTGGCCAACGCTTCAAGCAGCACCAAACCGAACGTATCGGTGCGGCTGGGGAAAACGAACACATCGGCCGCGGCATAGATTTCGGCCAATTCTTCCCCATGGCGGGCGCCGAGGAAGAGGGCTTCCGGATATTTCCGCTCCAGCGCCGCCCGCGCCGGGCCGTCGCCGACCACCACCTTGGTGCCGGGCAGATCGAGATCGAGGAACGCCTCGAGGTTCTTCTCCACCGCCACCCGGCCGACGCTGAGATAGACCGGCTGCGGCAGGCAGAGATCGACATCGCGCGGGTGGAACAGCGCGGTATCGACGCCGCGCGACCACAGCACCACGTTGCGGAAGCCGCGCTGGCGCAGTTCGGCGGCCAGCGCCGGGGTTGCCGCCATCACCGCCCGGCTCGGCTTGTGGAACCAGCGCAGCGCGCGCCACACCCAGGCTTCCGGAACGGGCGTGCGTGCCGAGACGTATTCGGGAAAGCGGGTGTGGAAGCTCGTCGTGAACGGCAGGCCGTGCTTGCGGCAATAGCGGCGAACCGACAGCCCGATCGGGCCTTCGGTCGCGATATGGATGCTGTCGGGCCTGGCAGCCTCGATCAGGCTTGCGACCTTGGCCTGATAGGGCAGCGCCAGCCGGAGATCGCGATAGCTCGGCATCGCGAAGGTGCGGAACTCGTCCGGCGTCAGGAAGCTCACCTCGACGCCGAGCGATTTCGCCGCCTGTGCCATCATGGTCAGCGTGCGGACAACCCCGTTGACCTGGGGATGCCACGCATCGGTCGCGACCAGGATATGCGTCATGCAGCGCGTGCCGTCACTCGCGGAACTGGCGCGATCCGGCGCACCGGGTCGGTCCAGGTGATGATCTCGAAATGGCCGTCCTCGTGCTCGGCGAGCGCCGTGCAGCTCTCCACCCAGTCGCCGCAATTCATGTAGCGGATGCCGTGCTCGTCATGGATCGTCGCGTAGTGGATGTGGCCGCAGATCACGCCGTCACAGCCATGACGCCGCGCCTCGCCGGCCAGCGTCGCCTCGAACGCGCCGATATAGTTCACGGCCTTCTTGACCTTCAGCTTGGCCCATTGCGACAGCGACCAGTAGGGAACGCCGAACATCTTGCGGAAGAAGTTGACGAAGCGATTCATCTGGATCGCTAAGTCGTAGGCCTTGTCGCCGAGATGGGCGAGCCAGCGCGCATTCTGCACCACGAGATCGAAGATGTCGCCGTGGATCACGAGGTAGCGCTTGCCGTCGGCGCCAGTGTGAACGGTATTCTCCACCACGTCGATGCCGCCGAAATGCGTGCCGTAATATTTGCGCAGGAACTCGTCGTGGTTGCCCGGGACGTAGATCACCTTGGCGCCCTTGCGCGCCTTGCGCAGCATCTTCTGCACGAAATCGTTGTGGGTCTGCGGCCAGTACCAGTTCGACTTCAGCGCCCAGCCGTCGACGATATCACCAACGAGGTAGATCGTGTCGGCATCGTGGGAGCGGAGGAAGTCCAGCAGGCGGTCGGCTTGCGAACCGCGGGCTCCGAGATGAACATCGGAGATAAACAAAGTGCGAAAGCGCCGCTCGGGGCTTTCTTCACTCAAGGAGTCACTTCCCATGCCTGTGCACCTAACAGATTCCTGTGACAAGGCGATGACGATCCCCGCGACCCAAGGCCTCACTAACAGTTAACGAGAATCAGCAGCACGCCCCTCCAGTGCGGATAACAGCGGCGTGCGACAATCTGGCGACATGGATGGACGCGGCTGTGCGGAACAGGCGTTGTGTTGCCTGCATATCGCGGGGGGAACAATGCGCATTCAAAGAGGCGATGGATGGGTAGCCCGGATGAAGCGCAGCGTAATCCGGGGTCTTGCGTCCGCGGATGATCTGTTCCCGGATTTCGCTGCGCTTCATCCGGGCTACAAACTTCAGCCGGGCTACAAGAGCGTCAGTAATATTTGTGGAAGTGGTGCACCGGCCCGTGGCCGTGGCCGACGGCGAAGCGATCGGCGGCGGCGATCGCATCCGTGATCCAGGCCTTGCCGTTGCGCACGGCGGTCTCCATCGCCTCGCCTTTCGCCAGTCCGGCGGCGATCGCCGATGACAGCGAGCAGCCAGTGCCGTGCGTGTTGGCGGTTGCGATGCGCGGCGCCGCGAGCGCGATGCTTTGCTCGCCATCGATCAGATAGTCGATGCTCTCCGCGCCGTGCCCATGGCCGCCCTTGACCAGCACCGCGCGACATCCCATCGCCAGCAATTGCCTGCCCTGTCGCTCGACGTCGGCCTCGTTCGAGGCGACCGGCTCGTTCAGCAGCGCCGCCGCTTCCGGCAGGTTCGGCGTGATCAGCGAGGCCAGCGGAAATAGCATGGTCTTCAGCGCATCGACCGCCTCGGCCGCCAGCAGCCGATCGCCCGAGGTTGCGACCATCACCGGATCCAGCACGACATGCCGCGGCGCCCAGCGCTTCAGCCCGTCGGCAATCGCCGCGATGGTCTCGACCTGCGCCACCATGCCGATCTTGACCGCGCCGATTTCGAGGTCGGAGAACACCGCATCGATCTGCGCCGTGACGAACGAAGCGGGCACCGGATGGATGCCGCTGACCCCCGTGGTGTTCTGCGCCGTCAACGCCGTGATCGCGGAGGCGCCGTACACCCCGAACGCGGCAAAGCTCTTGAGGTCGGCCTGGATGCCCGCCCCGCCCGAGGAATCCGAACCGGCAATAGTGAGCGCAACCGGCGTCATTGCGCGGTACCGGCGGTTGGGACGAATGAGATCATGACGAACAAGCTCATGGCCTGTCCTAGCCCGGCCGCCCATCGGCAGCAAGTTCGGCTGACTTTACCGCGAGTTGGCCTTGTTGCCCCGTTGCCTTGCCCCCTTGCCTTGGCGGCCGGTTTTTGGCCTATAGTCGCGGAAATCCCCGGAGACGACTTTGATGGTTCCTTTCTTCGTCCAGATCAAATGCAAGCTCGGCCAGTCCTACACCGTCGCCAACGCGCTGGCGGAAGCCGAGATTGCGTCCGAGATCTATTCCACCGCGGGCAATTACGATCTGCTGGTCAAGTTCTACGTCGACCACGACACCGACATCGGCCATTTCATCAACGAGAAGGTTCAGGTGATCCCGGGCATCCAGGACACCCTCACCATCATCACCTTCAAGGCGTTCGGCGCGAAGTAGGACGCCCCAACACAAGCGTGCTGTAAACTCCTCAACCTGAGAGGATGTGAGGCTATATCCTCGTCCACCGCTGTCATCGCCCGGCTGTGCGCAATTGCGCACATGGACCGGGCGATCCAGTACACCGCAGCCTCTCGGCTCTAGCACTGCGCTCTCTGGAATACTGGATCACCCGCATGCGCGGGTGATGACACTGAGCAAGCTGAGCAATCACCCGTCATCCCCGCGCAAAGGTTTCGCCTTTGTCGCTGGAGGAGCCCGCATGGCGGGCGTCTCGAAGGATGCAGGCCATAGACCTGGGCCTCATGGTTCGAGACGCACGCTCCATGCTCCTCACCATGAGGAGCCGAGGCGCAGGACTACGACTCCTTCTCCTTCTTCACCGGCTTCGGCGGTCCCTCGACCGGCGGCAGCGACTTGATGTATTCGGCGATCGCGTCGCGATCGGTCGGCGAGAGCTGCGAGGTGTTGCGGATCACGCGCACCATCGATCCGCCGGCGCTGTCGCCGTCCGGCGTCTGTCCGCTCTCGAGGAAATAGGCGATATCCTTCGCGCTCCAGTCGGCGATCCCCCGCGGCGTGATGTTGGGCACCCAGCCTTCGCCTTCGGGATTCGGGCCACCGGCGAAGCGCTGCGAAGTGATGATGCCGCCGAGCAAATTGCGCGGGCTGTGACACTCGGCGCAATGGCCGAAGCTGTTGACGAGATAGGCGCCGCGATACCAATGCGCCGAGCGGCTCGCATCCGCGACGAACGGCTTGCCGTCCATGAACAGGAATTTCCAGACACCGACATTGCGCCGGATGTTGAAGGGAAACGGCAGATCGTGGTCGCGCACCTTGCCGGCGACCGGCGGCAAGGTCCTCAGATAGGCGAACAGGTCGCGCACGTCATTGAGCCTGGCGTGCTGATAGGATGTGTAGGGAAACGCCGGAAAATAGTGCGTCCCCGACGGCGAGGTGCCCTTCATGACCGCGGTGACGAAATCAGCCTCGCTCCAGCGGCCGATGCCGTCGTTCGGGTCGGGCGAGATGTTCGGCGCATAGAAGGTACCGAACGGCGACGGTATCGCGAGGCCGCCGCCGAGCCTGGTGCGATCGTCCTGCTTCGGCACCGCATGGCAGGAGGAACATCCTCCCGCATTGAACGTTGTGAGCCCGTTGGCCAGATTGGGCTGGTAGGCGGGCAGCGCGCTCGCGGCAACGGTCGCGGGGATCGTCAGCCACCAGAACACACCGAAGCCGATCAAGCCGGCCAAAGCGGCCAGGAGGAGAATTCGTCGCAACATTCACCGATCCGTCATTGGTCGCGTCAGTTCATCAACCAGTATGATGGCAACCGATCGCACAAGCTCGCATCAAATTTGCCGCACTCACGATCATTTTGGGAATAAATCCGGAGAGCCGCGGTTTGAAGATTTGCAACCATCGTGTGACGTCAAAGGGGAGAGAACCATGCCAAACAAGACCTTGCTTGCCACACTAATATTGGGCGCCGCAATCGCGCTCGCCGGTCCGGCCTTTGCCGAGAAGCTGCAGGCCAAATTGGACGGCAAGTCCGAAGTGCCTGCGACCACCAGCGCCGGCACCGGCACCGCCGACATCGACTACGACGCGGCCACCAAGAAGCTCAGCTGGAAGCTGACCTATTCCGGCCTCTCGGGCCCGGCGACCGCCGCGCATTTCCACGGCCCCGCCGAGGCCGGCAAGAATTCCGGTGTCGCGGTTGCCATCCCGAACGCGACGTCGAGCCCGGTCGAGGGCAGCGCGACGTTGACCGACGCGCAGGCCGCCGATCTTCTCGCCGGCAAGTACTATGTCAACGTCCACACCGCAGCCAACCCGGGCGGTGAGATCCGCGGCCAAGTGACGAAGTAGACCTCACGAAGTAAACTTCAACAAGAAACGGCCGACACAACAAAGGGCGGATGCTTCACGGCATCCGCCCTTTGATCGACCGAATGGCGATCAGCCCTTCTTGAGGCGATAGGTCTCGTGGCAGCCGCCGCACTGCTTGCCGATCACGGTCAGCTCGGCCTTCAGCGTGTCGACATCCTTGATCTTGCCCTTGGCGTCAGCGACGGATTTGGCAAAGCTCGCGATGTGCTGCTCGAAGCCGGCCTTGTCTTCCCAGATCTTGGGCCCGGCGGAGTAATCGCCTTCCGTCTTGAGGCCCTTGCTGCTTTCAGGGAACAGCGTCGGCAGCTTCTTGGCGGTGTCCTCGAACTTCGCCAGCGCGGCCTCGACCGTTGCCTGGTCGTAGGGCTTCTCGCCCTTGATGATGGCGCCGAGCGCACCGGCGTTCTTGCCGGTTTCCTTCATCTGGGCCTGGGTCTGCTTGACCTGATTCTGGTCGGCCACGACCGCACCCGCACTCAACGCAAGCATCGCTGCAACGACGACAATCCGCTTCATCGGCAAAACCCCTCAATCCTGCTCTGTCCCGGTCCGCAGGTACGCGGCCGGCCTGGTTTGCAAACACCGCAGGCGGAATCTTCATTCCGCCTGCGACAATTTATCAGAGATTATGGCGGCGCTGCGCCTCGCGGATCGCGATCCAGACCCGCTCCGGCGTGGCCGGCATGTCGATATGGTCGATCCCGAACTCGCGATGCAGCCCCTCGACGATCGCGTTGACGACCGCCGGGCACGAGCCGATCGCGCCGGCCTCGCCTGCGCCCTTGACGCCAAGCGGGTTGGTCGTGCACGGCACGTTGTGGGTCTCGAACACGAAGGACGGCCCGTCGGCGGCGCGCGGCATCGCATAGTCCATGAAGGTGCCGGTGACGAGCTGACCGTCGGTTGGGCTGTAGACCGCCTGCTCCATCAGCGCCTGCCCGATGCCCTGCATCGCGCCGCCATGAACCTGGCCTGCGAGCATCAGCGGATTGAGCGTGACGCCGAAATCGTCGACGATGACGTAGCTGACGATCTTGATGATGCCGGTGGCGGGATCGATCTCGACCTCGGCGAGATGCGTGCCGTTCGGATAGGTGCCGTCGGCGCTGGCGAAGGTCGCGCTCGAGTTCATCTTCGACGTATCGCCGCCGGGACGCTTGGCGAGATCGGCAAAGCTGACCGAGCGGTCGGTGCCGGCGATGCGGATGCGGCCGTCGGCGATTTCGAGGTCGCCGGCGCCGGCCTCCAGCGCCTGCGCCGCAAGCTCCTTCAGCTTGTTGCCGAGCTCGTGCGTCGCCCGCTGCACGCTGACGCCGCCGGACGGAATCGATGCCGAACCGCCGGTGCCGAGGCCGGTCGCGATCTTGTCGGTGTCGCCCTGCAGGACATGGACGCGCTCCGGCGGTACGCCGAACTGCTCGGCGACGATCTGCGCATAGGCGGTCTGGTGGCCCTGCCCGCTCGACTGCGTGCCGATCAGGATCGAGATGTCGCCGTTGGGATCGAGCGCCACATTGGCGGTCTCCTCGCCCATGGTGCCGCAGACCTCGACATAGCTCGCCATGCCGATGCCCCGCACCAGGCCGTCCTTCTTGGCAGCCTTGGCGCGCTTCGGAAACTCCTTCCAGTTGGCGATCTCCATCGCGCGCTTCATATGCGCGACGAAGTCGCCGGAGTCGTAGACCTTGCCGGTTGCGGTCGTGTAGGGCAGCGACTTCGGCGGAATGAAATTCTTCCGCCGGATGGCATCCGGCGTCATGCCGAGCTTTCGCGCAGCAGCATCGACCAGCCGCTCGATCACGTAGGCGGCCTCCGGGCGGCCGGCGCCGCGATAGGCATCGACCGGCACCGTGTTGGTGAACACGGTGCGGACGCGGCAGTGGAAGGCCTTGATGTCATAGAGACCCGGCAGCATGCCGGCGCCGCCATGCGGAATGTAGGGCGCGAACGTCGAGAGATAGGCACCCATGTCACCCATCAGATCGACATCCATGCCGAGGAATTTGCCGTCCTCGGCGAGCGCCATCTTCGCGGTGGTGAGGTTGTCGCGGCCCTGCGCGTCGCCCATGAAATGGTCGGAGCGCTCGGCGGTCCATTTGACGGACTTCTTGAGCTTGCGCGCCGCGACCGAGATCAGCGCATATTCGCGATAAGGAAACAGCTTGGTGCCGAAGCCGCCGCCGACATCCGGGCAGATCACCCGCATGTTCTCCTTCGGCATCTTCAGGATCATGTCGCAGAGGATCTCGCGCAGACGGTGGCTGCCCTGGCTGCCGATCGTCAGCGTCAGGTGATCCTTCCTGGCGTCGTATTCGGCGACCGCGGCGCGGGTCTCCATGAAATTGGTGATGACGCGCGGATTGACGATGGTGATCTCGGCCACCGCATGCGCCTTGGCGAACGCGGCCTCGGCGGCGCCCTTGTCGCCGATCGAGACGTCGAACAGCAGATTGCCGGGCTTGTCCGGCCACACCTGCGGCGCGCCCTTCTTCACCGCATTGATCAGGCCGGCCACCGCCGGCAGTGGCGTCCACTTGACGTCGATCGCCTCGATCGCGTCGCGGGCGTGATCGACGGTATCGGCGACCACGAAGGCGATCGCGTCGCCGACATGGCGTACCTCATCCTTGGCGAGGATCGGATAAGGCGGTGCGGTGAACGGATCGGTTTCGAGATTGAACAGGCACGGCAGGCCGCCGAGCTCGGCGACATCGGCCGCGGTCAGGATCAGCGCCACGCCGGGCATGCCGCGGGCCTTGCCAGCATCGATCGTGTAGGTCGCGTGCGCATGCGGCGAGCGCAGCATCAGCGCGTGCAATGCGGGAGACGGGGCGACGTCGTCGGTATAGCGGCCCTTGCCGCGAATCAGAGCGTCATCCTCCTTGCGCCGCACACTTTGTCCGACGCCGAACTTGATGGGAGCTGCCATCGTCTCTCCAATTTCCTTGGTTGTTTGCGCGCATATTGGCGTGGTTGTCAGCGAAGCGCAAACCGCTTTCCGCCGCACGCGGCGCTATCCCACGGCCAACTCCTATGCATTTGATTTGACAGGTAAAACTATACGCGCCGCAGCGCGAACAGCCAGCCACGACCGAACAGCGTGAGGATCAGCAGCGCGTAGACGAAGGCGCCGACCGTGATCAGCAACAGCAGGATCATCTCATCGCGAAAGATCTGCATCGGCGCGAACCACACATAGGCGAAATGCGAGGTCAGCCACAGCGCAAGCGCGAGCAGCACCCCGCACAGTGCAAAAGTGCCGAACGAGCGGATCAGTGTGCGATCGAACGCGAGGTAGCCGCGGCGCACGGCGAACAGCAGCACCAGCAGCAGATTGACCCAGGCCCCGACCGCGGTCGCCAGCGCGAGCCCGACCTGCGCCAGTGAGCCGACCAACGCGATCTTCAGCGCGACATTGACCGCGACCCCGGTCAGCGCCGCCTTGACAGGGGTTGCGGTATCCTTGCGGGCATAGAAAGTCGCAACCGCGCTGCGGATCATCACGAAGGGAATCAGCCCAACCGCATAGGCCGCAAGCGTGGCGCCGGCGCTGGCGGCATCGGCCTTCGAGAACGCGCCGCGGGCGAACATCGCGCGCATGATCGGATCAGCCACCGTCAGGAACGCCGCCACGAACGGCACCGAGAACAGCAGCGTGAAATCAAAGGCGCGGCGCTGCGCGGCCATGGCGCCGGCGTGATCGTCGGCGGTCAGGCGCCGCGACATCTCCGGCAGCAGCACGGTGCCGATCGCGATCCCGATGACGCCGATCGGCAGTTGATTGAGGCGGTCGGCATAATACAACGCCGACAGCGCGCCGGCGGGCAGGAAGGTCGCGATGATGGTGTCGGCGAACAGCGCGACCTGCGTTCCCATCGAGCCCAAGGTCGCCGGTCCCAGCGCGCGGAAGAAGGCGCGGACATCCTCGTCGAGCCTCAGCGGCGCGAATCGCGGCAGGCCGCCGTGGCGCCCGAGGTCGCCGGCGAGCAGGAAGAACTGCAGGAAGCCCGAGATCAGGACGCCCCAGGCCGCGGCGTGACCGGCACTCGGGAAGAACGCCGCCAGCGCCAGCGTCATCATCATGGCGAGGTTGAGGAAGATCGGCGCCGCGGCGGCGCTGGCGAAGCGATGCATCACGTTGAGCATGCCGCCATAGAGCGTCACCAGCGTGATCAGCAAGAGATAAGGAAAGGTGATCCGCGTCAGCTCGATCGCAAGCTTGCGCTGGGATGCGTCCTCGGTGAAGCCCGGCGCGAGAATGCTCATCGCCTGCGGCATGAACGCCATCGCCACCACCAGCAGGACCACCTGCGAGGCGAACAGCAGCGTGAAGATGCGGTCGGCGAACAGCCGCGCCGACGCCTCGCCGCGCTCGCCATGAACATGGGCATAGGCCGGCACGAAGGCGGCGTTGAAGGCGCCTTCGGCAAAGATCGCGCGGAAATGATTGGGCAGCCGCAGCGCCACGAAGAAGGCGTCGGCGACCGGCCCGGCGCCGAGGATCGCCGCGAGCATGATGTCGCGCGCGAACCCGGTGACCCGCGATAGCAGGGTATAGCCGCCGACAGTGAAGATGCGCCCAAGCATGCGCTGCTTCTAGCGCATCATCACCCTACGTCAAAATGACCTATCAGGCAGAAAGAGCGCTGCGCACAGCCGCGATGACGCGGTCCTGCGCCGCCTCGTCGAGATAGGGGTGCATCGGCAGGGCGATGACGTCCTTTGACAGGCGCTCGCTGACCGGCAGGCCACCGTCGGCAACCGGATAGTGGCTGTAGGCCGTCTGCTGGTGGACCGACTTCGGATAGTAGATCATGGTCGGCACGCCCTGCGCCTTCAAGGCGGCCGCGAAGGCGTCACGATCGATGCCGTTGGTCAGACGGATGGTGTATTGCGCCCACACCGAGGTGCAGCCGGGAGCCACGCGCGGCACCGCGACGAGATTGCCGAGCGCCCGCGAATAGCGTTCCGCCACCTTGTTGCGCGCGGCGATCTCGTCGTCGAAGATCTTCAGCTTCTCGAGCAGGATCGCCGCCTGCATGGTGTCGAGCCGCGCAGTGAGGCCGAGCCGCACGTTGTCGTACTTGTCCGAGCCCTGGCCGTGGACGCGGATGCTGCGCAGCGTGCGCGCGAGTTCCTCGTCGTCGGTGAAGATCGCGCCGCCATCGCCGAAGCAGCCGAGCGGCTTGGCCGGGAAGAAGCTGGTTCCGGTCGCGAGCCCGAAGGTGCCGAGCTTGCGGTTCTTGTAGGTTGCGCCAAAGCCCTGCGCGGCATCGTCGAGCACGAACAGGCCCTCGGCCTCGGCGACCGCGCCAATCGCGTCGTGATCGGCGCTCTGGCCGAACAGATCGACCGGGATCACGGCAACCGGCTTCAGCCCGCGTGCGCGCGCCGTCGCAATGCCGCGCTTCAGCGAATTGACGTCGATGTTGAAGGTCTCCTCATCGACATCGACGAACACCGGTGTCGCGCCGGTCAGCGTCACGACTTCGCCGGTCGCGCAGAACGTGAAGGTCGGGCAGAGCACCGCATCGCCCGGCCCGACATTCTTTGCCATCAGGACCATCAGGAGCGCGTCGGTGCCGCTGGCACAGCTCACCACATGCTTGGCGCCGCTATAGTCCGCCAGCGCCTTCTCCAGCGCAATGACTTCCGGGCCGTTGATGAACTGGCAATGGTCGAGCACGCGCGCGACCGCGTCATCGATCGACTTGCCGAGCCGCCGGCGCTGCGCGGCGATATCGATGAAGGGAATGGGCTCAAGCTGCATATGCTGGTTCATGGAAGCTCTTTGCACGTGTTGAATGGATTACAATCAGCCAGTGGAGGCAATCAGCCGGCGATGCGGCGCGGTCCCTTGCGCATCGTCGATGCGGCGGGCCGGGCGGGCGATTCCAGGCAGCGGATCGCGATCTCGAGGCTCGCCACGCCCTCGTCGCCGGACACCGCCGGCAGCTTGCCGCTGCGCACGGCATCGAGGAAGGCGATCAGCTCGGCGCGCAGCGGCTCGTCGTGCCCGACCGGCAGATGGCGCATCGAATAGCTGCCATCCGGCTTGAAGCCGAAGCATTCGGTGACCTGGCGCGTGAGCAGGTCGCCCATCACGTATTTGCCGCGGGTCGCGACCGTCACGTTGCGCGCCTTGAACGGCGTCAGCCAGTTGGTGTTGATGTGGGCGAGCACGCCGGACGCCGTGCGGAACTGCAGCAGCGCGATGTCCTCGCGCTCGGCGACCGCGCTCGAGAGCTGCGGCTGCACCTCGACGATGTCGGACTCGGTGAACCAGCGGATCAGGTCGATGTCGTGTACGGCGAGGTCGATCACGACGCCGACATTGGACATCCGCGGCGGGAACGGGCCGACCCGGGTGATGCCGATCGACAGGATATCCTCGCCCGAGATCGCCTGCTTGATCGCGGCGACCGCCGGATTGAAGCGCTCGACATGGCCGACCATCAGCGTAACGCCGGCCCGCTCGGCGGCTGCGACGATCTCGCGGCCCTCTTGGACCGTGGATGCGACCGGCTTCTCGACCAGGATGTGGATGTTGTGCGCGATGCAGGCGAGCGCGATCTCGTGATGCAGGTGGGTGGGTGCCGCGATCGTCACCGCATCGACGCCCTCGGCAAGCAGCTGATCGAGGTTTTCGAAGGCGCGGCAACCGACCAGGTCGATGGCGCGTGCGCGGTGCTCCGGCAGCGGATCGACGATGCCGATCAGCACGACGCCGGGCAGTCCGGCCAGTACGCGGGCATGGTTGCTGCCCATCACGCCGGCGCCGATCACGCCGACGCGCAATGCGCGGCCGATATCGGCCCTCGCGCCGGCTGCGGACACTTTTGCATTCATATCGTAGACCCCAAGTAGCGTTCTGGCGGTTGTCCCGGCTCCTCAGGGAGCCATCCAGGCTCCGAGGGAATCAGACCAAGGCCCCTCGTCCCGATCTGCGCCTCCGGCGCAAATCACCCCGCTTCGTTGGCAGCCGCTATAGCACGGCGTCACAAATGTGGCGAATGCCAAGGACGAAATCCGGACACGTTTTGATTCAAAGAGTTACATCGTCCCGCGCCCGGCGATTGGCGCGGGAACCGGCTCGCCTCAGCTGCGCCGGTAGTCGTCCTCGATGCGGATGATGTCGTCCTCGCCGAGATAGCTGCCGGTCTGCACCTCGATCAGCTCGAGCTGGATCTTGCCGGGATTCTCCAGCCGGTGCACCGCGCCGATCGGGATATAGATCGACTCGTTCTCGTGCACCGTCTTGATCAGCTCGTTGACGGTGACCTGCGCGGTGCCGCGCACCACGATCCAGTGCTCGGAGCGGTGATGGTGCTTCTGCAAGGACAGCCGCCCGCCGGGCTTGACGATGATGCGCTTGACCTGGTGGCGGTCGCCATTGTCGACCGATTGGTAGGAGCCCCAGGGGCGATGCACCTTGATGTGGTTCTCGGTCACCTCGGGCGCCGCCACTTTCAATTTCGCGACCAGCCGCTTCAGCCCGTTGGCGTCCTTCTGGCGTGACACCAGCACGGCGTCCTGGGTCGCGACCACGACGAGGTCGTCGACGCCTTCGAGCGCAACCAGCGCCCGGTCGGTCGAGACGTTGCAATTGCGGGAATCCTCGAACACGGCCGCGCCGCGCGCCGCGTTGCCCAGGCTGTCCTTGTCGGAGAGCTCCCAGACCTGGCGCCACGAGCCGATGTCGGACCAGCCGCACGCCACCGGCACCACCGCGGCATGAGCGGTCTTCTCCATCACGGCATAATCGATCGAGATCGCCTTTGCGGCGCCGAACGCCGCTGCATCGAGCTTGACGAAGCCGAGATCGCGCGTCGCCGACGCAACCGACTGCTCCACCGACGCAATGCTGTCGGCATCGACGTTGCGATACTCGTCGAGCAGCACGCCGGCGCGGAACATGAAGTTGCCGCTGTTCCAGAGATAGCCCGCATCGATATAGCCTGCCGCCGTCGCGGCATCCGGCTTCTCGACGAATTTTGCCACCGCGCGCACCTCGCCGGCGACCACCTCACCCGGGCTGATATAGCCGTATTCGGTCGCGGGCCGTTCCGGCTTGACGCCGAAGGTCACGATGCGGCCGGCTTCGGCAGCCACCAATCCGCCGCGGCACGCGGCGACGAAGGCCGGCGTATCCCGCACCAGATGGTCGGCGGCGAGCGCCAGCACGATCGCTTCGCTGTCACGGCTCTGCGCGAATGCCGCACCGGCCGCGATCGCTGGCCCGGAGTCACGGCGCATCGGCTCCAGCAGCACATCGGCCTCGCGGCCGATCTCGGCCAGCTGCTCCAGCACCATGAAGCGATAGGCCTCGTTGGTGATCACGATCGGCCGCTCGAACAGGCCGGCGTCGGAGACCCGCAGCAGCGTCTCCTGGAAGGTCGAGCGCGCCCCGAACAGGGACAGGAACTGCTTCGGATGCACCTCGCGTGACGCCGGCCAGAGCCGCGTGCCTGCGCCGCCGCACATGATCAGGGGAATAATTCGTCGATCCATCGATGCCTCAAGTCCTGTCGTGCCAGTCCTGTCGTATCCATCCGCGGACGGCACACCAAAATGGCCCGGTGCCGCCGTGGCCGGCAGCCCTGTTGCCTGGGAAGCACGATCCGGGCAGTCACGCGCCCCCACGCGTCTGGTCGGATCTTACCGGTCTCGTAAACTCCCGGCGAACGGCTGGCCGTTCCCCGTCCCGGCATCTTTAGCCGCCCCTTCGCGCCTGCCGCAATAGGGACCAGTACGGGTATTGCCAGATCGGTGCGGAAACCATACCAAGGCGGCGAATTTGGGCGCGCGAAAGCGTTTTGCGCTGTTTTTGACACATCCTGAAAACCTGGCAGCGCGAACGGAAATGCGCCGAATCCTGCTTTCGACCGTCAAGATCCTGATCTCGGCTGCGCTGCTCTATTTCTCGCTGCGCAAGGTCAACCTGTATGACCTCGCCTCCCGCATCCAGGTCGAGAGCCTGGGCTGGCTCGGCCTCGCGATCGCGGTCACCTTCCTGCAGATCTTTCTCGGGGTGCTGCGCTGGCGCGAGATCAGCGTGGAGTGCGGCGCGCCGCTGGAAACCGCGCAGGCGATGCGCTTCAACGTGATCGGCACCTTCTTCAACCAGACACTGCCGTCCTCGATCGGCGGCGACGCCGTGCGGCTTTGGCTCGTCGCGCGCGCCGGTGCGGGCTGGCGCGCAGCCACCTACTCGATCTTCGTCGATCGCGCGGTCGGACTGATCGCCCTGGCCGTCGTCATCGCAGCCACCCTGCCCTGGAGCTATCGGCTGATCTCCGATACCCATGGCTGGATGGCGTTGCTGCTGCTCGACATCGCCGCGCTTGCGGCCGGATTTGGTTTCCTCGTGATCGGCCTGTTGCCGTGGCCGTGGCTGAAGCAGTGGTGGGCAACGCACCACATCCACGCCTGCGCGGTCATCGCGAACCGGGTGTTGTTCAGCCGCAAGCACGGATTGCGGGTCGCGACCCTTTCGATCGCCATTCACGTGGTGACCGTCGTGATCGGCTGGTGCGTGGTGAAGTCGATCGCGGCTCCGGTCACCTTCGGCGAGATATTCCAATTGTTGCCCCCGGTCATGCTGATCACGATGATGCCGATCTCGATCGCGGGCTGGGGCGTGCGCGAGGCCACGATGGCGCTCGCCTTCGGCTATGCCGGCCTGATTGCGAATGAAGGCGTCAACATCTCGCTGCTGTTCGGTGCGGTGTCGTTCGTGGTCGGCGTGTTCGGCGGCCTGGTGTGGATCCTGAGCCCGGAAAAGGCCGCCAAGGGCGCCGAGCCGATCGAAGTCCCGGGATCGCAATCGCGAGTCCCGGGATCGCAGTGACCGGACCAGAATGAGCAGTTTCGAGACCCTCCTGTCATTGATCGCAGCGGTGCTGGCCGCATCGATCTCGGCCGTCCTGATCCGGGCAACGCGGCCTCTGCTGCTGCGCGTGGCACTGGCGAAGCCGAATGCGCGCTCGTCGCACCGCATTCCAACGCCGCAGGGCGCCGGCATCGCGGTCGTCGCAGCCACGCTGCTGGCGGGCGGGATCGTCATCGTGCTAGCGGGATCGCCGGACCTCACGATACCGATCACGGTGTTCGCGGCCTGCCTGTTCATCGCGGTGGTGGGCTTTGCCGACGACATCCGGTCGCTACCCGTCGTCCCGCGGCTGTTGCTGCAGGCGGCCGCCGTTGCGGCCGTGGTGTTTGCTGCGCCGGTCGATCTCAGGCTCGTTCCGGCCTGCCCGCTCTGGCTCGAACGCGGCCTGCTGCTGATCGCCGGCCTCTGGTTCGTGAACCTCGTCAACTTCATGGACGGGCTCGACCTGATGACGGCGGCCGAGGCCGTGCCGATCACGGTGGCCGTCGCCCTGCTCGGCAGCTTCGGCCATGTGCCCGCGGCTTGCGCGCTGGTCGCGGCAGCGCTGTGCGGCGCGTTGCTCGGCTTCGCGCCGTTCAACCGGCCGGTGGCAAAGATATTCCTTGGCGATGTCGGCAGCCTGCCGATCGGCTTGCTGCTGGGCTGGTGCCTTCTCGAGCTTGCCCTGCATCAGCAATTCGCCGCCGCGCTGCTGCTGCCGCTGTATTATTTGACCGATGCGACCGTCACGCTGTTTTGCCGCATCGCGCGGCGCGAGCCGTTCTGGTCCGCGCACCGCTCGCACTTCTATCAGCGCGCGACCGACAACGGATTTGTGGTGTGGCGCGTCGTCGGCGAGGTCTTTGCACTCAACGTGGTGTTGGCGCTGCTCGCATTCGCCTCGGTCGCCCTCAATTCCCTCGCAGCAGACATCGTCCTGCTGCTGGCCGGCGCGCTCGCCGTCGCCTGGCAACTGCGCCGGTTCTCGCGATCGTTCTGATCGGGCCAGAGCGTTTTCCAGCGAAGTTGATACCGGTCCGCGTGAAGAAAACGCGTCAAAATAAGATCTAGATGTCCGTTCGACTCAGCGCGCGTCTCAGCCCCTCGTCGAGGCTGATGGGCTGCTGCCATCCGGTGCTCGCGACCTTGGACAGATCGAGTTCAAGCGAGGCGAACAGGCTGTCATAGGCTTCCTTGCGGCCGCCCACCGTGAGCGACACTTTCAGGAGCGGCGACGGCAGCCAGAACAGACGCGGCGAGGTTTCTGCCGCGCGGGCAAGGCGCTCGACGAACTCCCGCGTCGAGACCTGCTCGCGGTCGGCCACCAGAAACACGTCGAAATCATTTCCCGGTCGCGACAACCGATACAGAATGAACGACGCCAGATTTTCCGCGGACAGGAACGCGCGGCGATTCTTCACAAAGGCGAGCGGAAGCGGCATGCGATTGATCACCGCACGCTTGAGCAGCGCGAAATTTCCTTTCGCACCGGCGCCGTAGATCAGCGGCGGCCTGATCACGGTCACCCTCATGCCGCTGCCCGGCACAATCCCCTTCAGACCGACCTCGGCGGCCGCCTTCGAGTTTCCGTAGAGACCGCGAGGTGTCAGCACATCGTCCTCGCGAAACGGCGGGCGGCCGTAGTTGCTGCGCCCATGCACCAGGATCGTGCTGACAAAAATGAAATCCCGAACGCCCGCCGCGACCGCCGAACGCGCCAGGTGCAGCGTGCCTTCGATATTGACGTTGCGGTAGAGCTCGATCGCCTGTTCATCGGACTGCTGGTGAACGCGAGCCGCAAGATGAACGACGGCGTCCACCCCATCGAGCGCGGCGCGCCAATCGGTGGCCGGACTGAGCGAGCCGATCGCCACGTCGTTTGCATCCTGCAGCGGGGTGCGCACCGCGCGCCGCACCAACCAGCCATTCTGCTCCAGCTCGGGCACCACGTGGCGACCGACAAAGCCGCTCGCACCCGTCACAAGAACCGTCGGGCGGTGATCATTCATGCTGTCCGCTCCACATCGTGATTGGATAACAGCTCCGCAACCAGCGCGGCGTAGCTCGACAGGGCCCGCTCGGGACTGAAGGTTCGCGCGGTCGCCACGGCGCGCTCGGCCATCGCGGCGTCCTGCGATTGCGACGCCATCCTGATCGCATCGGCGAGTTGGTCGGGCCGTCCCGGCGTGACGACCCAGCCCAGCCGATTCTCGCTGACGGTCAGCGCGGCCTCGGCTTCGGGTTCGGAGACCAGGATGACGGGCCGGCCGGCTGCAAGCAGATTATAGAACCGGCTCGGGACCGATACACCGGCAACGTTCTTGCGATAGGGGATGAGCCAGACGTCCGCGCTGGAGAGCAGCGCGTCGAGCTCGCCATCCGCGACGCGCTCGACCAGTGTGACGTTGGCGAGCTGCGCCTCGGCCTGCATCTCCTTCAGCCGCGCAAAGCCCATGCCCCATCCCGACAGCAGGAAATGGATATCGCGTTCGTCACGCAACTGCCGCGCGGCCCCGAAGACGATGTCCGGATCGTGGGTGAAGCCGAGATTGCCGGACAGGCCGACGACGAAGCGGGCGGCGATCGCCTTGCGAAACGGATTATCGGGGCTGACGGGACGATTGCCGGGGTCGAGCGTGGCCCAGTTCGGGATGAACCTGATCTTGTCCGGTGTCATTCCGCGATAGCGCAGCAGCAGCTTCTCGGCATCGCGGCCGATCACGATGACGGCGTTCAAGGCACGGAACATCAGCGCGTTGATCGCGCGCATCGCCCGCGCAACCAGCGAGGACGGCCGCAGCAGCCCGGCCATCACGAGAACATCCGGAAATAAATCGTGCAAGATCAACGCCGACTTGGCCCCCTTCAGCCGCGCCGCGGCGGCAACCGCATAAGGCAGCGCGAAGGGAGCGGTCACCGTCAGCGCCACGTCGCCGCGCTGCAGCCGCGACAACAACGCAAAGAACATACGTGCGGTGAACAGCGCCTCGGCCAGCGCGCGCTTGATCAGCGCCGCTTTTCCCGGCAGCCAGTTCCTGATCTCGACGACGACGGGTCGCCCCGGCGCCGGCGCCCGCGCCGAGCCCGGCATCCCGGAGACCACCACCACGTCGGCCTCCTGCGCGATCCGTTCGGCGATCGCGGACATGATCGCGGCGGTCGTGCTGTGGTCCGGCGGATAATGCTGGCTGGCGACCACGACTTTTCGAGAACTTGGCATCAATGGCTTTCGAAACGGTCCTGCCTGATCACCCGCAGGACGGCGCGGTCAGGCGGCATTCGACCCGAACTCGGGCACGGCGTCCTGAAGGACGGCACGGATGGTCACGCGGTCATCCCTCTCGATCGCATCTTCCAGCGCCGCGAGCCACTTGCGCAGCGTCGACATCGGAGGCTGGTTCGGCTTGGCGGCCATGACGCCGGCAACGCCGATTTCGAGCGTCGGCTCCTGGCTTGCGAACAGGATCTCGTTCAGCCGCTCGCCGGGACGGATTCCGCTGAACACGATCTCGACGTCAGCGCCCGGTTGCAGGCCCGACAGGCGGATCATCCGCTCGGCGAGATCGACGATCTTCACCGGCTGCCCCATGTTCAGCACATAGACCGAGACGTCAGGTCGCGCCGGTGTCATGGCGTGCGTCGCGGCGGTGATCACGAGATCGCAGGCTTCGCGGATCGTCATGAAATAACGGACCATGTCCGGATGGGTCACCGTGATCGGTCCGCCGGCCTCGATCTGGGCCTTGAACTTCGGCACCACGGATCCGTTGGACGCCAGCACGTTTCCGAACCGCACCGAGATCAGCCGCATGTGCGACTTGCCCCTGGCCTCGGCCATCAGGTCATGATCCATCGCCTGACAGTACATCTCGGCGAACCGCTTGGTCAGGCCCAGCATCGACACCGGCTCGATCGCCTTGTCGGTCGAGATCATCACCATGGCGCTCGCGCCCGCGGCACGCGCCGCGTCGGCGACGTTCACGGACCCGAAGATGTTGGTCTTGACCCCTTCGCTCCAGTCGCGCTCCAGGATCGGCACATGCTTGAGCGCCGCGGCATGGAACACGATGTCGGGCTTGAACTCGCTCATCAGGCGCGTGATGCGCTCGCGATCCCTGATGTCCGCGATCCGGCCCTCGATCTCGGGGCCGCTGTCGCGCGCGGACAGCGCCTCGGTGACGGCATAGAGCGCCGGCTCCGAGTTCTCGACGACCAAAAGACGCGCCGCGCCGAAGGTCGCGACCCTCTCGCAGATTTCCGCACCGATCGAGCCGCCGCCGCCGGTCACGATGACGGACTTGCCCTTCACCAGCGTCTCGAGCCGCGCATAGTCGATCTTCTGGCTCGGGCGCAGCAGCAGGTCCTCGACCGCGACATTGGTGAGCCGGGGCGTATCGCCGCCCTCCAGCGACGGCAGGCGGCTGACCATCAGACCGAGCCGCTTGGCGCGCATCAGCACGCTTTCCGGATGCGCATCCGGCTCGAACGCCGAGGGCGTCATGATCACGCGCTTGATCGGCCGCTGGCGGCTCTCAAAATCCCGAATCACGGCTTCGATATCATCGACGCCGCCGACCACGGGAATGTTGCGGATCATCTGGCCGCGGTCCGCGGCCGACGGCGAGAGCACGCCGACCGGCCAGAGCCGCTTGATGGCCCCGTTCTCGATGCCGCGCAGCACGACTTCCGCGTCGGCCGTGCGTCCGACCAGCAGCGCCGACGCGGCATTGTCGGATCGGGCATGAAGTCGCGTGCGCGAATAGCGGAAGTAGCGATAGCCGAGGCGCAGCGCGCTCAGCGCGAACACCTCAAGGAAGAAGAACAGGATGATCGTGACGCGGCCGAGGAACACCGGACTTGGCGAATTCGCTCCGGTGAAGAAGTAGACGTAATCCACCACGACCAGTGCCAGCGTCAGCACCGCGGCGACCCGCAGGATGTTCACCGCGTCCGGCAGCGAGGTGAAGCGCCATTTCGCCGTGGTCAGATTGGAGAAATAGCTGACCACGACGCTGAACAGCACGAACCAGGGCAGAATGCGCAGCAAATGCGGCAGCCGATCGGTAAGCAGGCTGCCCTCGAAGCGCAGATAAAAGCTCGCCAGCAACGCAAACGTCGTCGCGAGTGCGTCATGTGCCAGAATCAGGAAGTTGCGCAGGTGGAATTGTGAAAGGCGCGTCATCTAACGGACGGGTTGCTGGCAACTGGGAGTTGGCGACGAGACATTGGCAGGCTGTAGCGTATCTGCGGAGCCCTTGCCAGCGATCATGGACGGATCGGAGGCTCGGGTTCCATATCCGTCCCCAATCGCCCCTTCAACGCCATACCGCCCGCAACGCCGACGCCCAGCACGTACATCCAGCCTTCATGAAAGTCGAAGATGTGTGAATTAAACAACGAACTTGAAATATTCTGTACCACGACGAGAAGCCCGATCCAGTTGACGAGGCCGTCGCCGCGGAACAGCAACAGGTGCAGCAGCCACATCGCGTACAGTATCGCTACACCCACAATGCCCCACTGCACGGCGACGTTCAACGTTTGATTGTGGGGGTTTCCGATCACTTCGGCGGAAGCCTGGTTCACGCCGCCGGCCGCGACGCGCTCGAACAGGCCCCGCGTCGCGCCGGTGCCGTGGCCGATGACCGGAGCCTCGGCAAAGAAGCCGAGCGACTTGCGCCAGAATTCGAGCCGCAAACCAAGCGACGTCGGCTCGTTACGCTCCATGTAGAGCTTGTAGTCGCGCTGGAATGAATCGGCCGTCGCGCGCAGTTGCGGCGAGGCGTACCACGCCGCCACGAACAACGCGCCAGCCCCGCACAGGATCAGGGCGATGCTGCGCCAGCGCAGATGGAGCAGGGCGAACACCGCGAACATGATCGGAATGGTCACCAGCGCGGTCCGCGACACCACCACGAACGCCATGTTGGCAAGCAGGCTGAGCGCGATCCCGGTCAGCAACACGGCCGGCAGGACGCGATTGGCCCGCAACAGCATCACGATCGGATAAGCCAGCGCGACCGCGCACAGTGTGAATTCCTGGCTCTGGTCGATGTAGTTCTTGACGAAGACGCCCTGCTCGCCGGGTGCCGGCGCCCTCAGCGCGAGATGGGGAAAGGCAAGCACCAGCCACGACATCAACATCAGCAGCGTGCAGGAGACGAGGAAAGCCACGAACACCCACGTCCCGCGGGCCGAGCGCTGAAAGTGATAGAGCAGCACGGGAAGCACCAAGAGCTTTGCGGTCGGCCCGACCGCGTACAATCTCGCGCCCCAGGCGGCGTCCGACCAGAGCGTGCCGGCGAGCGCGAGGCAAAACAGCGCGATCGGCGCCACGCAGATCGGCCGCTTCAGCAGCGTCCAGAACGCCCGCAGGTCGACGGTCGGCGCAATCGAGATCAGCAGCACCACGCCGAAGATGCCGACCAGCGAGGTTGACCACGGCAGCGACAGCGCAATCAGGACCGCGACCACGTCGGTCGTGATCTGCCAGCGCGCCGGATCGCGCCAGGCCGGGCACGCCGCGGCGCCTGCCGGGGATGCCATGCTCGCGCTCACGCCTTGCCCTCGCGAGCCCGGGCAACCAGCGACGTCGTGCTGTGGCCCTGCAGGATCTCGACCAGCACCACCTCGCCGCCGGCGGCCTCGACGATCTCGTGGCCGACCACCTGCTCGCGGGTATAGTCGCCGCCCTTGACCAGCACGCTCGGCCGCACCTTCGTGATCAGGTTGATCGGCGTGTCCTCCTCGAAGATTGCGACGAGGTCGACGGCTTCCAGCGCAGCCAGCACCTCGGCCCGGGCGCGCTCGTTCTGCACCGGACGCCCCTCGCCCTTCAGCCGCTTCACCGAGGCGTCGCTGTTCAATCCGACGATCAGGCGATCACAGGCGCCGCGCGCGGCCGTCAGCACCTTGACGTGGCCCGGATGCAGGATGTCGAAACAGCCATTGGTGAAGCCGATCCGCAGATCCTGCCTGCGCCATTCCTCGAGATAGGCGTCGATATCGCCGCCGGCCGGGACGATCTTCTCCTCGGCCGCCAGCGAGGCGTGCGGCAGAATCTTTCGCCGCAACTCGGCGGATCTGACGATCGCGGTACCGGTCTTGCCGACCGCGACCGCGGCTGCGGCACTCGCGATCCGCAGCGCGCCGTCCCAGTCGGCACCAGCAGCCAGCGCCAGCGCCAGCGCAGCTGCGACGGTATCGCCGGCCCCGGAGACATCGCGCACCTTGACCGGCAGCGCCGGCACATGGATCGAACCGCCGTCCCGCGTCACCAGCGTCATGCCGCGCTCGCCCTGCGTCACCAGCATCGCCTCGCAATCGGCGAGGACCATCGCATCGGGCGCGGCCTGCGCGATGCTGTCCTGGCTGTCGGCACGGCTGCGGGTCGCCTCGGCGAATTCCTTGCGGTTCGGCGTCAACACGGTCGCGCCGCGATAGATCGCGAGGTTGGCGCTCTTCGGATCGACGATCACGCGCTTGCCCGCCTGGCGCGCGGCGTCGATCACGTTGCGGATCACGCGCGCGGTCAGCACGCCCTTGGCATAGTCGGACAGCAGCACGATGTCGGCGCGCGCAAGGCGCGGCAGGATCGCGTCGATCAGCTGCTGCTCGATGGCGGGCGCGGCCGGCGCGGCCAGCTCCCAATCGGAGCGCAGCATGTGGGTCGAGAACTGTTCGGAGACGAAGCGCACCTTGCGCGTGGTCGGGCGCGCGGCGTCGCGCACCAGCACGGTTTCGATCCCCGCCTCTTTCGCCAGCGCCTCGGTCAACACCGTCCCGGCGGCATCCTCGCCGATCAGGCCGACGAAGATGCAGCGGCCGCCAAGCGCGGCGATATTGCGCGCGACGTTGCCGGCGCCGCCGATATTGATTTCGCTGCGCCTGACCGCGATCACCGGCGCCGGCGCCTCCGGCGAGATCCGCGACACCTCGCCATAGACGAACTCGTCGAGCATGAGGTCGCCGACGCAGAGCACGGTCTGGCCGGACATTGCACGCGAGATCGCTTCAAAATCGAACATCAGTCACCGTCATCCGCTCTAGCGATAGCGATCCGCGCGATCGAGAAAGCCGTTCACATAGGCTCCGACCGCGTCTTCCAACTGCGTAAAACCGCCATTGTATCCGGCGCGCCCGAGACGATCGACGACGCTCTGGGTGAAATATTGGTAACTGCCGCGAATCTGCTCGGGCATGTCGACATACTGGATGTTCGGCTGCAGGCCGAGCGCGCCGTAGGCCGAGACGATCAGGTCCTTGAAGCTGCGCGCCTTGCCGGTGCCGACGTTGAAGAGGCCGGAGACCCGCGGCGTCGCGACCAGCCACATCATCACCCGCACGACGTCGTCGACATAGATGAAGTCGCGGCGCTGATCGCCATCGGCGATGCCCTCGCGATGCGACTTGAACAGCTGCACGACGCGGCCCGCTTTGATGTCGTCGAAGCGGCGCGCCAGCACGCTCATCATCGTGCCCTTGTGATATTCATTCGGGCCGAACACGTTGAAGAATTTCAGCCCCGCCCATTGCGGCGGCAGAGGTTCGCCTTTCGCAGCGCGCTCGGCGACGACGAGATCGAACAGGTTCTTGCTCCAGCCATACAGGTTCATCGGCCGCAGCCGCTTGAGCGCCTCAACGGAACCGTCGTCGTCAAAACCCTGGTCGCCGTCGCCGTAGGTGGCGGCCGAAGAGGCATAGATCAGCGGGGTTCCGGTCGCGGTGCACCAATCGAGCAGCCGCTTCGAGAGACGGAAATTGGTCTCGATCACCAGATCGCCGTCGGTCGCGGTGGTCTCCGAGATCGCACCGAGATGGAGGACGGCATCCAGCCGCCGGCCCTGCAGCCAAGCCATCAACTCGGCCGGCGGCACGAAATCGGCGATCTGGCGCTTGGCCAGGTTCCGCCACTTGCCGTCGTCCCCAAGAAGGTCGCAGACCGCCACGTCGCTGCGCCCGGCGTCATTCAACGCGGCCACGACGTTCGATCCGATAAAACCGGCGCCCCCGGTTACCAGAAACATGATGAAATCCCGCCAGATTCCTTTGCAGCCGCCAGCTTTGCCCCACTCCCGCGCCACAGGCAACGACGGCTTTACCTCACTTCGCGAACCGGTTACCGACTTGGCCGCGCCGATCCGGCTTTGGCCTGTTTAGAAATGAATATTGATTCAATATCTGACATCGAAACCCAGGATACCGAGGATACCAGACCGATCCTCGTCGTGCCCTATGTTTGGATCGGCGATTTCGTGCGCGGCCACACCGTGGTCAGGGTGCTCCGCAAGCGCTGGCCCAACCGGCCGGTCGACCTCCTGACCAGCCGGCTTTGCGCCCCTTTGGTGGATTATATGCCCGGGGTCCGCGCCGGTGTCGTGTTCGACCTGCCGCGCAGCCGGCTGGCGCTGGCCCGACAGCGGGCGCTGGCAGCCGAGTTTCGCGCCCGGAATTACGCCACCGCGCTGGTGCTGCCGCGCACCTGGAAGGCTGCCATCGCGCCGGCCCTGGCGGGCATCCCGGAGCGGGTCGGCTTCTTCGGTGAGGCACGGTTCGGCCTGATCAACGCGATGCGATGGGGCGAGAAGAAGCAGCCGCGCTTCATCGACAAGAACGCCATCCTGGCGCTGCCCGATGGCACTCCGCGCCCGCCCGAATGGCCGGTGCCGCAGCTGCGGGTTCCCACCGACGAGGTCGGCCGATGGCGGCAGGCCAACGGCCTCGGCACCGGTCCGGCGATCGCACTCGGACCCGGCTCGGTCGGGGTCTCGAAACGCTGGACCTATTATCCTGAAGCCGCGCGGCTGTTCGTCGAACACGGCTTCGACGTCTGGGTGGTCGGCGGCCCCGGCGAGAAGGCGCTGGCGCAGGAGATCGCCGCTGTCGGCGGTCCGCGGGTCCGCGATCTCACCGGCACCGATCTGCGCAACGGCGTGCTGGCGATGGCCGCAGCCAGCGTCGCTGTGACCAACGACTCCGGGCTGATGCACATCGCAGCCGCGATCGGCACCCCGACGATGGGCATCTTCGGCCCGACCGATCCCTATCTCTGGGCGCCCCTCAACGGCCTCGCCGCCACCGTGCAGCAGACCAGGAGCAAGCTGCCGTGCCAGCCGTGCCAGCGCACGGTCTGCACCATGAACGACCATCGCTGCATGCGCGACATCGCGGCTGAAGATGTCGTCGGGATCGCCGAGCGCGTGTTGGCTCAGATCAGCGTGCGATAGACCGCGGCGATCGCGTTCGCCTCCGCATCGAGGCTGAACTTATCCACAACTCGTTGGCGTGCCCGCGCGCCCATCGCCGCGGCCGCGGCCGGATCGCGCATCAGGGGCTCGAGTGCCGCCACCAGCGCGTCGGCATCGCCTGTAGGCGTCAGCACGCCGGTCGTGCCGTCCTCGACCACGAACTCGGCAGCGCCGGCGCGCGCGGCGACCAGCGCCGCGCCTGCCGACATCGCCTCGATCAAGGTCAGGCCAAAACCTTCATTGCGCGAGGTGAAGGCGTAGATCGTCAGCCGCTGATACCAGCGCACGACATCCTCGATCGGCAATTCACCGGTGATGATGATGCGCGATTGCAGGCCGGCGGCCTCGATCTTCCGCTTCAGCTCATTGGCAAAGGCCAGTTGCTCCGGCACCACCGCGCCGACGATGACGGCGGTGAAATCGGGATAGCGCGGCAGCAGCCTGCACATCGCCTCGACGAACACGTCGCTGCCCTTCTGCGCGCGCACCCGTCCGAAGCAGCCGATCGCATAGCGCCCCGGCAATCCGCTTTCCGCGAAGGCGTTCGCACGGTCGGCCGGCGGCGCATAACTGATGGTGTCGACGCCATGCATCACCACGGTGGCGTCGCGCTTCAGATAGGAGGCCGACAGCGGGCTGGTGGCGATGATAGCGTCCATGTTGCGGATCAGCCAGCGCGTCAGCCAGGTGTGATGACGCTGCGCTGCAGACGTGAACAGCAGCTTCAGCGGCCAGCCGAGCGCGCGCAGCAAAAGCCCGGCAAGCATCTCGTCGTTGCGCCGCGCATGCCAGATCAGCGGCGAGGCGCGCCGCCACAGCCGCATCAGATCGACAAATCCGATCGCGTCGATGCCGTCCGGCCGGTGCGAGCCGAGCCAGCCTGCGCGAAACATTTTGGCAAGCTTCGGCGCGACCATGCGGTTGGTCGCAGTGACACCCGAATAGCGTCGGTGCAGATTGGGCACGATGAGCACGAGCTCGCCGGCAGGTGTGTTCTCGATCGGCACGCAAGTCTCCGTTTCGTGCCAGTTCCTATACGCAACATTAAGCATAGTGGCCAGTTCGGCCGCGGCGAAACCCCCTCTTCACCGCACTCCCGCTAGCATCGCCGGTTAAAGATATCGGGAGAGCTCTATCCATGACCGTGCTTGTGACCGGCGGTGCCGGCTATATCGGAAGTCACATGGTTCATGCGCTGGTCGATGCCGGCGAAAGCGTCGTCGTCGTCGACAATCTTTCCACCGGCTTCTCCGCGTTCCTGCCCGAAGGTGTTCCGCTGTTCATCGGTGACGCCGGCGACGAGAACCTTGTCGAGGGCGTGATCGCACAGCACGGCATCGACAGCATCATCCATTTCGCAGGTTCTGTCTTGGTGCCGGACTCGATGCGCGATCCGCTCGGCTACTACCGCAACAACACCATGACGACGCGCAGCCTGCTCAACGCGGCGGTGAAGGGCGGCGTCAATCGCTTCATCTTCTCCTCGACCGCGGCCGTCTACGGCAATCCGGACCAGGTGCCGGTGCCGGAGATCGCGCCGACGCGTCCGCTATCGCCCTACGGCTCGTCGAAGCTGATGACCGAGATCATGCTGCACGATGTCGCCTCCGCCCATGGCATGAGCTATGTCGTGCTGCGCTATTTCAATGTCGCCGGGGCCGACCCGAAGGGCCGCGTCGGTCTCGCCACCATCGGCGCCACCCATCTGCTCAAGATCGCGGTCGAGGCCGCGACCGGCCAGCGCGCCAAGATCGACGTGTTCGGCACCGACTATCCGACCCAGGACGGCAGCTGCGTGCGCGACTTCATCCATGTCAGCGACCTCGTCGAGGCGCATCGCTCGGCGCTGTCCTATCTGCGCGCCGGCGGGCAATCGGTCACGATGAACTGCGGTTACGGCCGCGGCTATTCCGTGCTCGAGACCATCGAGGCGGTGCGCCGGGTCTCGATGCGCAATTTCGCGGTCGCCTATGCCGCGCGCCGGCCCGGCGACATCATGACCATGGTGGCCGACACCACCCGGATCCGCTCGCTGCTCGACTGGACCCCGCGCTACGACGATCTCGAGACCATCGCGAACCACGCGCTGGCCTGGGAGGAGAAGCTGTTCCGGGAGCGTGGGGGCGCCGCGCGACAGGCAGAATCGGCCTAAAAATCAAGCCGTTATCAAGCTGTTATTGTGCTTGAAAAAGCCCCGCCAAGCGGGCAAGGAGGTCCGCAACCCTGACGGCCGGCGCTGCCCGCCGTCAATGGAACGCGGATGGCTCAGTTTCCAAAGAAAATTACCGACGATCCCTATGGCGCGGCGATCCTGATTCGCCGCCTGGTCACGGAACAGGGGATCACCTACTGGCGGCGCTATCTGACGGCGTTCGCCCTGATGGCTGTTGCGGCCGGCTCGACAGCCGGCGCCACTTACGTGCTCGGCCAGGTGATCAACCAGGCCTATGTCGACAAGAATATCCCCGGCATCGCGATGTTTGCCGGGGTCACAGTGGTGCTGCTGTTCATCAAGGGCGTGGCGACCTACGGCCACATGGTGATCCTGTCGAAGATCAGCAACGCCATCCTGGCGCGGAACCAGCGGCAATTGTTCGCCAAGCTGATGAGCGAAAGCATCGGCTTCTTCTCGCAGCGGCACTCCTCGGAATTCCTGGCGCGGCTCACCGCCGGCGCCAAGTCGATCACCGACGTGCTCAACATGCTGGTCAATGCGATCGGCCGCGACTTCCTGATGCTGATCAGCATGGTCGCCGTCATGGTCTGGCAGGACCCGCTGATGTCGTTCATCGGGCTGGTGGCGGTGCCGCCGGCGATGCTGGTGCTGCGCAAGCTGGTGAAGCGGATCAAGGGCCTCGCCTACAACCAGTTCACCGGCACCGCCGACATCATGGAGACGATGCAGGAATCGCTGCAAGGCATCCGCACCGTGAAGGCGTTCACGCTGGAAGACACCATGCAGCAGCGGATCGACGAGAACATCGCGATCGTCGAGCGCAACGCCAACAAGATGGCGCATGTCGCCAACCGCTCCAACCCGCTGATGGAGATGCTCGGCGGCTTCGCGGTCGCCGGCTGCCTGATGTATGGCGGCTACAGCGTGGTGGCGCTCGGTTCCACGCCGGGCCAGTTTTTCACGTTCCTGACCGCCTTTCTGATGGCGACCGAACCGGCCAAGCGCCTGGCGCGGCTCAACATCGATCTCAACAGCCAGCTGGTCGGCGCGCGGATGCTGCTCGAGGTCGTCGACAGCCCCGCCAGCGAACAGGCCGACGACGACAAGCCGGCGCTCAAACTCTCCGACGCACGGATCGAACTGCGCGACGTCAGCTTCGCCTATCGGCCCGGTGAGCCGGTGCTGAACCGCTTGAGCTTCATGGCCGAGCCCGGCAAGGTCACCGCGCTGGTCGGTCCCTCCGGCGGCGGAAAATCGACGGTGCTCGCCCTGCTGCTGCGCTTCTACGAGACGCGCGAGGGCGACATCCTCATCGACGGACAGTCGATCCTGTCGGTCTCGCGCAAGTCGCTGCGCCGGCAGACCGCCTATGTCGGCCAGGACGTCTATCTGTTCCGCGACACCATCCGCGCCAACATCGCGTTCGGCAAGCCGGGCGCCACCGAGGCCGAGATCATCGACGCCGCCAAGGCCGCTTGCGCACACGACTTCATCATGAGCTTCCCGCTCGGCTACGACACGCCGGTCGGCGAGCACGGCACGCAACTGTCCGGCGGCCAGCGCCAGCGCATCGCGGTCGCCCGCGCACTGGTCAAGAACGCGCCGATCATCCTGCTCGACGAGGCCACCGCCGCGCTCGACTCGGAGTCCGAGAAGCAGGTGCAGGAGGCGATCGAGCATCTCTGCCAGGGCCGCACCACGATCGTGATCGCGCACCGCCTGCACACCATCATGCACGCCGACGCGATCCTGGTGGTCGAGGGCGGCGAGATCGTCGAGCGCGGGCGTCACGAGGATCTGCTGCGCCGCGGCGGCCGCTATGCCTCGTTCTTCCGCCTGCAGCATCACCACGACCCGTCGCCGCTGGCTTTGGCGCCGATCAGCGCCACCGGCTGAGGCTTACCGTCACTTCGCGGCAATGCCTGCGCGCAGTACGCGCAGGACATTGCCGCCCATGACCTTGCGGATGTCGTACTCGGAGAACCCGCTCGACATCAGCGCCTGGGTCACGGCGGCGATCCCGCTCGCATCGAATCCCGTGGTGGTCGAGCCGTCGAAATCCGAGCCGAGGCCGACATGGTCGATCCCGACCAGGTCGCGGGCATGGGCAATCGCCCGCGCCACATTCTTTGGATCGAGCGAACAGACGGCACCCTGCCAGAAACCGATGCCGACCACTCCGCCGGTCCGCGCGACACCCTTGACCTCATCATCGGTGAGATTGCGGTTGACCTTGCAGGTCGCCTGAACGCCGCCATGGCTCGAGACCACCGGACGCGTCGCCATCGCCAGCACGTCGGCGACCGCCGCGTGGCTCGCATGGGCGAGATCGACGATCATCCCCATCGCCTCCATCCGCTGCACCACCTGCCGGCCGAGCGGCGTCAGGCCGCCCTTTGCCACGCCGTGCATCGAGCCTGCGACATCGTTGTCGAAGAAGTGTGCGAGACCAGCCATCCTGAATCCGGCAGTGTGGAGCACATCGAGATTGTCGATGTTGCCCTCGAGATCGTGCAGGCCCTCGATCGACAGCATTCCGCCAACCACCGTCATGCCGTTCTTGCGATCCGCGAGCAGGCGATCGATCTCGGCCGGTGTCGTGATCAGGCGAAGCCGTCCGGCGGATTTGTCGGCGAAGTTGTGCAGTTTCTCGGCATGCCATAGCGAGCGCTGCAGCAACGAGAACCACGTCCGCATCGGCTGCAGATCGATGATGGCGAGGTTCGTGATCGTGTCGGTGTCGCCGGCATTGGCATCATAGTTCTGGCCCTCGGGCGACTTGGTGACCGACGAAAACACCTGCAACGCGTAGCGGCCCTCGATCAGCCGCGGCAAGTCGATATGGCCGCGATCGGATCGCGCGATCAGGTCGCGCTTCCACGACAGGCTGTCCGCGTGCATGTCCTCTACGTCGAGCGTCGCCTGCAACGCCTGCGCGGCGGGCGTGATGTCCACGGCCACGCGCTGGACCTTGTTCTGCCCCCGGTCGATCCGTTCCGGGGTCACGACAAAAAAGCGAACAGCGGAGGCGAACAGGACCGCGGCAACCAGCGCTAGGCCGATCGAAAGCCATCTGCGCATCGGCATCACCGCTCTCGCCCGCCAAGGGCGGCCGCGCCCGGCGGAAGGCTGGCCTCACGTCTGCGCCTGGTGCAGCCGCGGCCCCTAGCCCCCAGCGCCGTAACCGCGTAAATACGGCCCGCGCTCCCTCCTTCAACCCTCCGGGACCCGTTCATGAACGCCGCCTCCACCGTCATTCCGCTTCCCCCGCAGCCCTCACTCCCCGTCGTCGGCGAATCCGGCGTCTATCCGGTCCGCCGCATCTGGTGCGTCGGCCGCAACTATCTCGAGCATATCAGGGAGATGGGCAATGACGAGCGTGCGCCGCCGTTCTTCTTCGGCAAGCATGCCGACATGCTGGTGCCCGACGGTGCGACGATCCCCTATCCGCCGCTGACCAAGGACCTGCATCACGAGGTCGAGCTGGTGGTGGCGATGAAGAGCGGCGGGCTCAACATTCCCGCCGACAAGGCGCTCGAGCATGTCTACGGCTATGCCGTCGGCATCGACCTGACCCGCCGCGACCTGCAGATCGCCTCACGCAAGAAGGAGCGGCCCTGGGAGATCGGCAAGTCGTTCGATTATTCCGCGCCCTGCTCCGCGATCCAGCCGGCCTCGAAGATCGGCCACCCCTCCAGCGGCAAGATCTGGCTCACCGTCAACGGCAAGGAAGCGCAGAAGGGCGACCTCACCGAATTGATCTGGAACGTGCCTGAGATCATCTGGCAGCTCTCGCAGCAGGTGAAGCTCGCCGCCGGCGACATCATCATGACCGGCACGCCCGCCGGTGTCTCGCAGCTGCAGGTGGGCGACAAGCTCGAATGCGGCGTCGACGGCGTCGGCACACTGAAGGTATCGATCGGCAAGCCGGAGTAGACTCCGGATCCGATCCACCAGCAGACCGCGGCCCCGAACCTGGTTCGGGGCCGTTGCTTTTTCAGAATTGCTCGTGGCCGGGATGGTTGGGGTCGCCGAGATATCCGCCGCCTCCGCTGCCACCGGCACTGTCACCGCTGTAACCAGTTCCGAGATAAGGCGGCGGATCGACCGGCTGGCGATGCGGGCCGCCCGAACCGCCCGGGGGCAGTTTTGCGCCCACATTCTTCGGCGGCGCCATGTGAAGTCCGCCGGCATGCGCAGAGCTCAGCGCGGTAACGCCGAACGCGACAACGGCAGCGAAAGCAAGAAGCGAATTGCGTGTCATGCGACGTCTCCTTGAACTCGGGCCGGGACACCATGCGCCGGCTCCGACGCCGCACGCTTCGCACGATCGCACCGGCTTGGCTGTGAGGTGGGTCACGCCCATTCCGCGGCCACTTCCCGGCGACATCGCATCGCCCGGGAAACCCCGGACCAGGGGTCCGGGGCTTTCCGCTGCGCGCGGTCAGCGCATCGTGCCGGGCATGCAGGGCGGCTCGGTGAAGGGCGCGGTTGCGAACGATCCGACGTTCGGCGCGCGCACGCAATCGGTCGTCTTGCTGCTGACCGGTGTCGTCGTTGTCGTCGTCATCGAAGCATGGGCGCGCCGCACCGCAGCATTGTTGCTGGCGGCCGAGGCCTGAGCCGAGAACGCAGCTGCCGCAACCAGAGCAAGCGTCACGAAGGTCAATTTGGTCATCGGGTTTCTCCGCACGTGGATGAAGCCGACCAAGCTCGGCTCCTGTGACCAATGACTGTCGACGCCGGATAATTATTTCATCACGCGCGATCACCGAACCGCGAGCGCCCGATCACATCGGACGGACCGGGGAATACCCGGACGACAGAGACGCTCTATTTCATCAAGGCCGCGCACAAACGCGGCGATGACGGTATGGAGATTCTCATGATCGATCTTCGACGACTCGGCACAGGACTTGTCAGAGGACTTGGCCTGGCTGCAATCCTGTCCGCGGCAGTCACGACCTCCTGCTTCGCACAGGCGATGGCCCAGCAGCCCGGTGCATTTGCCTCAAATGAAACCGCGACGCGGCCATGGTCGGCGCCGGTCGGTCATCGCCAGCCGCGTGCCGCCGACATTCCGGCAGCGGCGTCGGCATCGCAGCAGATCATCGATCAGGAAGACGCGATCGTCGACCGCAAGATCAAAGGCATTTGCCGCGGTTGCTAGAATGCTTTGCTGCGGCCTACGACGCGGCTGGGCCGAAATGCGTCTTCTCGTATTCGAGCCACAGTTCGAGCAGTGCCATGAAGGCGACCACCGCACCCGCCGCGACGGCAAAATGCATCGCGCGGGTGTGCGTGAAGCCGAGCAGCCAGGGCGAGGCGATCAGCCAGCATCCGACGAACAGATTGATCCATTCCTCCCAGATCGAGAACGCGAAGATCGCCGCCAGCGACATGATCGCGATCGCGGCACCGCTGATCCACAGATCGATCGCCGCCGTCGGGTTGGCGTGCGCAAACAGCCACGGCGCTGCGAGCAAGAAGATCGCCGCGACGAGGTTATAGAGATCGAGCGCCGATTCCTTTCGCCATTTCACCATTTGCTCCTCCCGTGCTGTCTCGAACTCACCGCTGATGCGCGGTCGCGGCGTTGATGTCCTTTCCCGTGTAGTCGGTCATCAGCGCGGTTGCGACCAGCGTGATGACGGCGCAGAGCGCGATGTAGGCCGCGATTGCAATCGACGAATGATAGGTGCCGAACAGCCATGCGGCGATCAGCGGCGCGGGACCGCCGGCGATCACCGATGCGAGCTGGTAGCCGAGCGAGGCACCGCTGTAGCGCAGGCGGCCGGTGAAGCTTTCGGCGATCAGGGCGGCCTGCGGCCCGTACTGCATGTCGTGCGGAATGAGCGAGAGAATGATCGCGAGGAAGATGATCGACGCCGATCCGGTATTGAGCATCGCGAAGTAGATGAAGCCGAAGATGCCGGTCACCAACGCGCCGATCATGTACATGTTCTTGCGGCCGATCTGGTCGGACAGATGTCCGAACACCGGGATCGAGACGAACGACAGCACCGAGGCCGAAAGCACCGCGGTCAGCAGGAAGTCGCGCGACATGTGCAGCGTGCCGACGCCGTAGGAGAACACGAAGGCGGTGAAGATGTAGAACGGCGCCTGCTCGGACATCCGCGCGAAGGCGGACAGCAGGATCTCCTTCGGATGGTTGCGGATCACGGTCAGCATCGGCGTGCGGTCGAGCTGACGCTCGGCCACCAGCTTGGCGAAGACCGGCGTCTCCAGAATGCCGAGCCGGATGTAGAGGCCGACGCCGACCAGGATGATGCTGAGCGCAAACGGAACGCGCCAGCCCCATGCCAGGAACTGGTCGCCCGACATCTGGCTGAACGCCAGCACGGCAAGGTTGGCGAGGAACAGCCCGCAGGGCACGCCGAATTGCGGCCATGACGCGATCAGGCCGCGGGAGCGATCGTTGCGCGCCCATTCCATCGACATCAGCACCGAGCCGCCCCATTCGCCGCCGACCCCGACGCCCTGGATGAAGCGCAGCACAGTGAGGATCACCGCGCCCCAGATACCGATGCTGGAATAGGTCGGCACCAACGCGACCGCCGCCGTCGCCAGTCCCATCAACAGCAGCGTCGCGATCAGCGTCGACTTGCGTCCGATGCGGTCGCCAAAGTGGCCGAAGATCGCGGCGCCGATCGGCCGCGCGATGAAGCCGACCGCATAGATGGCGAAAGCCTCCAGCGTGCCGACCCGGGGGTCGGAATTCGGAAAGAACAGCTTTGCGAACACCAGGCCGGTAACCGTGCTGTAGAGGAAGAAGTCATACCATTCGATCGCGGTCCCGACCGTGGAGGCGATGACCGCGCGGCGCATCTGGAGCTGATGTTCGGCTGCCGAGAGCTGGTTGGCGTCGAGGCCAGGGGTTAGGCCGAGTGTCGGGCCGAGCGTTACCATGGGAGCGTCTCCCTCGGACAAGCCCCCGGATGGATTTTGACCGTTTGGGTCGTTTGAACACAAACGACATCGCGCCCCGGAAAGTTCCAACGCAACGGAACGTGGAGGCTAGAACTTTAGTCGGCCGTCGCGACGATCGAAGCCATCGCCTGCCCACGGGTGGCGCGAAGGATCGCGCCACCTGATACGCCCCGCGGACCCTAGGCCCGATCGCTGCGCCGATACGGCACGTAGCGCGGCGTCCAGACCTTGGCCTGGATGCGCGCCTCGACCTGGTCGATCGGAATATCCTTGGCGAGCCCTTCCTTATGCGCCTGCAGCGCGACCGCCAGCGCCACCGTCAGCGACACCTCACGCAGCGCGCTGACCGGCGGCAGCAGATTGTGCTTCGGGTTGTTGCGGGCCGGCGAGACGCTGGCCAGCGCCTTGGCGGCGGCCATGAACATCCCGTCGCTGACCCGACTGGCACCGACCGCGAGCGCACCAACGCCGACGCCCGGGAAGATGTAGGAGTTGTTGGTCTGGTCGACCTTGAAGCGCGCGCCGTCGCGCGTGATCGGCGGGAACGGGCTGCCGACGCCGATCAACGCCCGTCCCTCAGTCCAGGCTTCGATATCGGAAGGCGTCGCTTCCTCGCGCGAGGTCGGGTTCGACAGCGGGAAGATCACCGGCCGCTTGTTGCACACGGCCATCGCGCGGACGATCGGTTCGGAGAACGCGCCGGCCTGCCCGGAGACGCCGATAAGCACGGTCGGCCTGGCGTTGCGCACGACGTCGAGCAACGCGATCTTGTCGGGATGGCTGAGCTGCCAGCCTGCGATCGCCTGCTTGCTCTGCACGAACGGAAGCTGGAACGGGGCGAGCCCGCTCATGCCCTCGAGCAATAGCCCGTCGCGGTCGACCATGAAGAAGCGCTTCGCCGCCTCGCTCTCGGACAGGCCGGCGTCGATCATCGCCGCTCGGATCAGGCTGGCGATGCCGCAACCGGCAGAACCCGCGCCGAACACCGCGACACGCTGCTCGGTCAGCGGCACTCCGGTGACGTTGATGGCCGAGAGCAAGGCGCCGGTCGCGACCGCCGCCGTGCCCTGGATGTCGTCGTTGAAGGTCAGGAGCCGGTCGCGATAGCGCTCCAGCATGCGCGTCGCGTTGTTCTTGGCAAAGTCCTCCCATTGCAGCAGGACGCGCGGCCAGCGCTTCACCACCGCCGAGACGAACGCCTCGATGAAGTCGTCATAGGCCTGACCGCGGACGCGCTCGTTGCGCCAGCCGATATAGAGCGGATCGGCCAGGCAGTCGGGATTGTCGGTGCCGACGTCGAGCAGGATCGGCAGGGTCGTCGCCGGATGCAGGCCGCCGCAGCCGGTGTAGAGCGCGAGCTTACCGATCGGGATGCCCATGCCGCCGGCGCCCTGGTCGCCGAGGCCGAGGATGCGCTCACCGTCGGTCACCACGATCGCCTCGACATGATCGAAGCGCGGATGGGCGAAAATGCGGTCGATCCGGTGCTGGTGCGGAATGCTGAGGAACAGCCCGCGCGGCTTGCGAAACAGCCGACTGAATTTCTGGCAGCCCTCGCCGACGGTCGGCGTGTAGACGATCGGCAACAGCTCTTCCAGGTTGCCGACCAGGAGCGCGTAGAACAGGGTCTCGTTGGTGTCCTGCAGTTCGCGCAGGAAGGCATAGCGCTCGATGTCAGTCTCGTAGCCGCGCAACGCCTCGAGGCGGCGCGAAACCTGCTCGTCCAGCGTCAAGATATTGGGCGGCAGCAGGCCATGCAGGTCGAACGCCTCGCGCTCGGCCTCGGAGAACGCCGTGCCCTTGTTCAACTGCGGATCAGCCAACAGCTCGTAACCGCTCAGCGCAGTCGTCGCAAAAGCTCCAGTAGTCTCCGACATGGCAAGATCCCCTTCAATGCGAAACGCCTGATCGGACTCTATCACGCCCGTGTAACGGATCGGAGCGCGAAGACGTCATGCTGCGCAAAGTTGAACGGCGCCGACGTCGCGGCCGGCGAGATGGACCTCGTAGAAGACTGCATCAGCCCGGTGGAGTTTCGGCCAGGCGGCCATCAGCGCTCATCCGGACTGAGGCAACGCGCTCCCGCTGCGCCTCCGGACAGACATCAACATACCTTGGTATGGCCTCTCTGATTCCTTGTGATGCCCTGTACCTACGCTCGTACAGTTGAGCGATGGCGGGCGATTTTTATACTCGCGGCCACTCCAACGGGCGACCAACGACTGCGGGCGCAAAAAGTGTTCCGACATCTGTGATCGGGATCACTGCACCGAGGCGTGAAGCGCAGGACTATCACGAGTAGTAAGTGTCGACTGGAACGCGGGTATCGAGGAGCACTCACATGATCGTCAACATTCAGAAGCTGAATGGCCTGTGGCACCTCATCGTCGGGTCGTGCACGATCCGCACTCCGTTCCTGGAAACCCAGAACCGGGAGTGGGTTGTCGCCTATGCCCGGCGAGTCTACCCCGGCGCCAAGGTTTTCGAACGCGACTGATGCCGTTGCGCTTCACAGCTCACACCCCAGACAAAAAGCCCCGGTTTGCTCCGGGGCTTTTGCGTTCAACGCGGCGCGGCCGCCGCCTTCACCGCAGCGCCGACACCACGATCAGGCCGAGGATCAGCGCGGTCACGGAATACTTCAGCGTGTAATACACGTTCCGGTTCCACTCCTTGACCTTGCGGCTGGCGAGGTGGATCTCGTAGAGCTTGCCGAACACCTTGTTCAGCGCGCCGACATGCTCGCCATCGACGTTCTGGGTGGCCGACGCCTTGACGATGTTGTGGCTGACCCAGCGATTGATCCGGGTCATGAAGCCGTACTTCATCGGGCGCTCGACGTCGCAGAACAGGATGATGCGATTGACGTCTGTCTTGTTCTCGGCGCTGTGGATGAAGGTCTCGTCGAACATGAAGGCCTCGCCGTCGCGCCAGACGCATTCGACGCCGTCGACCAGGATGCGGCACGCGGTCGAGTTCGGCGTTACCAGGCCGAGGTGATAGCGCAGCGAGCCGGCGAAGGGATCGCGATGCGCACCGAGCTTGCCGCCGGGCGGCAGCATCGCGAACATCGCGCCGTGCACGTTCGGGATCGAGTTCAACAGCTCCACCGTCTTCGGGCACAGCGTGCGCGCCGACGGCAGGAAGTCGTCGTACCATTTCAGATAGAACCGCTTCCAGCCGCTCTTGAAGAACGAGTAGAAGCCCCAGTCGTTGTTCTTGGCCGCGGCGCGGATGAAGCCCTCGTCGAACAGGCGCGTCGCCTCGTCGCGGATCGCCTCCCAATTTTCGGAGAGCTTCTTGAGCTCTGGAAACTGCTCGACGGGGATCACCGGCGTGTTGGGCACGGCCGAGCCCGCATACATCAGCACATTGTAGGGCGCGAGGTAGGTCGAGTGATCGCCGAGCTGGCGGGCGAAGCGCAGCCGTTGCTTGCCGCGGAAGTGGACGTAGAGCGTGGAGGCCACCAGCACGTAGAGAATGACGAGCTGCGGCGCAAAGAGTTGTCTCAACATGGTCCGTCTATGATCGCAGCGCGCCGATGCTCTCCATGCACCGCCCCGTAGCAGCCTGGACCCTCGATGGGCGGCTTAGCCCCGGGGCGGCGAAGCGCAACGCCGACCGCGAAAACTCCCCTTGTTTCATCCTGACTTGGCACTGCGGCGATATCCGGCGTGGGCCGGAAGCCCGCCGCGGTGTCGCCCGGCAAAACGATGTAAGCATTCGCTCACCGATTTGAAGCGCCGCGCCGTTGCAGGATCAACCCTGTGGCATCAAGGACACATTATTCGCCATTGACAAACTGATTAGATAATTACTAATTCTGCGGCCCGCCGGAGAACGGGGACATCCAAGAGGAAATCCAGCAGGAGGAATGATGAGACAATTTTTGGCGGCAGCCATTCTCGCGGCGATGACGACGGCCGCTCACGCCCAGGTTTCCGACGACGTCGTGCGCATCGGGGTGCTGACCGACCTGTCGAGCTGGGGGCGCGACAATTCCGGCCCGGGCTCGGTCGAGGCGGCCAAGATGGCGGTCGAGGAATTCGGCCCCACCGTGCTCGGCAAGCCGATCGAGATCATCTCCGCCGACCACCAGATGAAGACCGACGTCGGCGTTCAGATCGCCCGCGGCTGGTTCGACAACGGCAAGGTCGATGCGATCGCCGACATCCCGAACTCCGGCATTGCGATCGCCGTGCACAACATGGTGCGCGAGCGCAACAAGGTCGCGCTGCTGTCCGGACCCGGCGCGAGCTCGCTGACCGACGAATTGTGCAGCCCCAACACCGTGCACTTCACCTACGACACCTATGCGCTGTCGAAGGTCACGGCCTCGGCCGTGATCGCGGAGGGCGGCAAGTCCTGGTACTTCATCACCGCGGACTACGCCTTCGGCCAGCAGCTCGAGAAGGATGCGACGCGCTTCATCAACGAGATGGGCGGCAAGGTGCTCGGCAGCGTGCGGCACCCGACCAACACGGCCGACTTCTCCTCGTTTGCGCTGCAGGCGCAGAGCTCGAAGGCGGATGTGGTGGCATTCGCCAATGCCGGCCAGGACACCGACAATTCGATCAAGCAGTCCGGCGAGTTCGGCCTCGTGCAGGGCGGCCAGAAGCTGGTCGGCCTTCTGATGTTCGACACCGACGTGCATGCGATCGGGCTCAACGCCGCACAGGGCACCTACATGACGACAGCGTCCTACTGGAACATGGACGAGAAGACCCGCGCCTGGTCGAAGAAATTCTACGCCCGCACCAACGTGATGCCGACCATGATCCAGACCGGCGTCTACGGCTCGGTGCTGCATTATCTCAAGGCGATCCAGGCAGCCGGCACCGATGATCCGAAAGCGGTGATGGCCAAGATGCGCGAGCTGCCGATCGAGGACACCTTCGTGCATGGCGGCAAGCTGCGCGAAGACGGCCGCGTCATCCGCGACATGTATCTGGCGAAGGTGAGGAAGCCCTCGGAATCCAAGGAGCCGTGGGACTATCTCGACATCATCAAGACGGTGAAGGGCGAAGACGCCTATCGTCCGGTGTCAGAGTCCAAGTGCCCGCTGCTCAAGAAATAGGATCGATCGCGTGGCCAACGAAGAAACGTATGACTGCGACGCGCTCGTCGTCGGCTCCGGCTGCGCCGGGCTGTCGGCGGCGGTCACCGCCGGCCATCACGGCCTGAAAGTCCTCGTCGTCGAGAAGGAGCCGCGCTTCGGCGGCACCACCGCGCGCTCCGGCGGCTGGTTGTGGATTCCCGGCACCTCGCTCGCGAAGGCCTGGGGCATCGAGGAGAGCCCCGATCAGGCCAGGACCTATCTGCGCCATGAGGCCGGCAACAGCTTCGATGCCGCGCGCGTCGATGCGTTCCTGACCGAAGGTCCGAAGGCGATCGACTTCTTCACCACGAAGACCGCCGTGCGCTTCGACATGCCGCTGACCTTCCCAGACTATCATGCCGAAGCGCCCGGCGGCGCGCAGGGCGGCCGCTCGATGGTGACGCGGCCGTTCGACGCCCGCGAACTCGGCGACGCCCTCAAAAATCTCGGCAGCCCCCTGCCCGAGCTCACCGTGTTCGGCATGATGCTCGGCTCCGGCAAGGAGATCGTCCATTTCATGCGCGCGACGCGGTCACTGACCTCGGCGGCCTATGTCGCCAAGCGGCTGTCGAAGCACGCGATGGACGTGATGCGCAACGGCCGCGGCATGACGCTGACCAACGGCAATGCGCTGGCCGGCCGGCTGGCGAAATCCGCCTTCGACCTCAAGATCCCGCTCTGGCTCAACTCGCCGGTGCGCGAATTGATCGTCGAGAACGGCGTGGTGCGCGGCGCGGTGATCGCGCGCGAGGGCCGCACCATCCGCGTCAACGCCAAGCGCGGCGTCGTGCTTGCCTGCGGCGGCTTCCCGCATGACGTCGCGCGGCGGCAGAAACTTTTTCCGCACGCGCCGACCGGGAAGGAGCACTATTCGCCGGGACCTGTCGGCAACACCGGCGACGGTCTGCGGCTCGCGGAGTCGGCCGGCGGCCGCGTCGAGGACTCGCTGCCGAATGCCGCGGCCTGGGTGCCGGTCTCGGTCACCACGCGCAAGGACGGCTCGAAGGGCGTGATGCCGCATTTCATCGACCGCGCCAAACCCGGCGTGATCGCGGTGATGCGCGACGGCAAGCGCTTTGCCAATGAAGGCAATTCCTACCACGACTTCGTGCAGGCGATGATCAGGGCGGCGAAGCCCGGCGAGGAGATCGCGGCCTATCTCGTCTGCGATCACGAGACGCTGCGCAAATATGGCCTCGGCTGCGTGCCGCCGCGCCCGATGCCGCTCGGCCACCATCTGAAGACCGGCTATCTCAAGCGCGGCGCGACGCTGGCGGAGCTTGCCGCGCAAGCCGGCATCGATGCGAAGGCGCTCGAGGCAACCATCGCGGCGTTCAACGCAACCGCGGCGGAGGGCCGCGACCCCGCCTTCGGCAAGGGCTCGCGCGCCTATAACCGTTACCAGGGCGATGCGCTGCACGGCCCCAATCCGTGCGTCGCGCCGATCCAGCACGGGCCGTTCTACGCCATCAAGATGGTGGTCGGCGATCTCGGCACCTATGCCGGCATCCGCACCGACGCCAACGCCCGCGCGCTCGACGCCGATGGGCAGCCGATTGCCGGCCTCTATGCAGCCGGAAACGACATGGCGAGCATCATGGGCGGCAACTATCCCGGCGCCGGCATCACGCTCGGGCCCGCGCTGACCTTCGGCTACATCGCAGGCAAGCACATCGCCGGTGCCGCGGCGGAAAGCAGCGCGGCATGAGCACGATGGCGTCCCTGCTCGCGGGCAAGCGCGCATTGGTGACCGGCGCCGCGCACGGCAACGGACGCGCCATCGCGCTTGGCCTCGCGGCGCATGGCGCCGACGTCGTGGTCGCCGACATCGATCGCGCCGGCGTCGAACAGACCGCAGCCGATATTCGCCAGCGCGGCCGCGCGGCCTGGTCGTTCGAACTCGACGTGACCGATGCCGAGGCGTGCTCCGCCCTGGCGCAGGGTGTGGCGCGCGAGGTCGGTCCGATCGCGATCCTGGTCAACAATGCCGGGATCATCATCCGTGAGGGCATCTGTTCGCCCCGTGCGCAGGAGAATTGGCGGCGGGTGCTCGACGTCAACCTGACCGGCACATTCAACGTCACCCACGCCTTCCTGCCGGCGCTGCGCGAGACACGCGGCACGATCATCAACCTCGGCTCGATCGCCTCCTTCCTCGGCGTTGCCGATACGCTGGGCTACGCGCCGTCGAAGGGCGGCGTGAAACTCCTCACCCAGGCGCTGGCCCGCGAGCTTGCCGCCGACGGCATCAGAGTCAATGCGATCGCGCCCGGCGTGATCGAGACCGCGATGACCGAGGCGACCCGCAACGACCCTGCCCGGCTCGCCGGCTTTCTGGGCCGCACGCCGCTCGGCCGCGTCGGACGGCCGGAGGAGCTGGCCGGTCCGGTGGTGTTCCTGGCGTCGGAGCTGGCATCTTATGTGAACGGCGTGACCCTGCCCGTCGACGGAGGGTTTCTCGCCGTATAAGCAAATCGTCGAAGAACTGACAGGGCGACATGACGAGAGAAAGCCGCGGCATACAATCGATCGAGGTCGGCGGAGAATTGCTCCGCGCGCTCGCCCGCAGCGGCGAACCGATGATGCTGCGCGATCTCGCCCGCGAAGCCGGCATGCCGCCGGCCAAGGCGCATCCCTACCTCGTGAGTTTCTCCCGCATCGGCCTGATCGAGCAGGACGAGACCACCGGCCGCTATGAGATCGGGGCGTTGGCGCTCGAGCTCGGCCTGATCAGCCTGCGCCGGCTCTCCGCGGTGCGGATCGCGACGCCGCGGATCGCCGCGCTCGCCGACAGCATCAATCATGCGGTGTCGCTGTCGGTTTGGGGCACCCACGGCGCGACCGTGGTGCGGCTCGAGGAGCCGAGCCATCCCGTGCATATCGCGATGCGCGTCGGATCGGTGGTGGCACTGCTCGAAACCGCGACCGGCCGCGCCTTCGCCGCCTTCATGCCGCCGAACGCCGTCAAGACGGCGCTCGAGAGCGGCCTCGACCGCCTCGGCGTCGGCTACAATCCGAAACGCGAGACCATCACCGCGAAGACCACGGAGATGCTTGCCGAGGTGCAGAGCCGCGGGCTCGCGCGCGCGATCGGCGATCCGCTTCCCGGCGTCAACGCCTTCGCCGCCCCGGTGTTCGATCACGCCGGCCACGTCGCTTTGGTCATCACGGCGATGGGCCCGGAGGGCACCTTCGACGCCAGCTGGGACAGTGCGATCGCAACCGCGCTGCGTGATTGCGCGAGCGACATCTCGCGGCAGCTCGGGCACGGCACGGTGCGGACATCGGCGTGATGGTGAGCCCTCCCCGCCGTCATTCCCCGGTGCGAATGCGAAGCTGCGTCCCAGCCTACATCTGTCGTCGCCCGGTCTTGACCGGGCGATCCAGTACGCCGCGGCCTCTCGGCTCAAGCACAGCCGTCGCTGGAATACTGGATCGCCCGGTCAAGCCGGGCGATGACACCGAGATGAAGTACGCAATGACCGTGCATCGCATCGCGCGAGAACCATCCTCATCGTCGTCCCGGCGAAGGCGGTGGATTTGAGCGACGTCAGAGAACCGCAGCCGACTTGTCACCCACACCACTTCAGCAAAAAGCCCCGGACGATGCCGGGGCTCTTCACTTGATCGATTGCTGCGAGCGCAGATCAGTAGCGGTAGTGGTCCGACTTGTACGGACCTTCCTGCTTGACGCCGATGTAGTCGGCCTGGTCCTTGCGCAGCTCGGTCAGCTTGACGCCGATCTTGGCGAGATGCAGGCGGGCGACCTTCTCGTCGAGCGTCTTCGGCAGCACGTAGACCTTCTTGGCGTACTTGCCGTCCTTGTTGTTGGCGAACAGCTCGATCTGCGCCAGCGTCTGGTTGGTGAACGAGGCCGACATCACGAAGGACGGATGGCCCATCGCATTGCCGAGGTTCACGAGGCGGCCTTCCGACAGCATGATGATGCGGTGCTTGTCGGGGAATTCGATCTCGTCGACCTGCGGCTTGATGTTGGTCCACTTCAGATTGCGCAGCGAAGCGATCTGGATCTCGTTGTCGAAGTGACCGATGTTGCAGACGATGGCGCGATCCTTCATCGCGCGCATGTGCTCGATGGTGATGATGTCCTTGTTGCCGGTGGCGGTGACGAAGATGTCGGCGCGCGGCGCCGCGTCTTCCATGGTCACGACCTCATAGCCTTCCATCGCCGCCTGCAGCGCGCAGATCGGATCGACTTCGGAGACCATGACGCGGCAGCCGGCCTGGCGCAGCGAGGCGGCCGAGCCCTTGCCGACATCGCCGAAGCCCGCGACCATCGCGACCTTGCCCGACAGCATCACGTCGGTGCCGCGGCGGATGCCGTCGACCAGCGACTCGCGGCAGCCATAGAGGTTGTCGAACTTCGACTTGGTGACGCTGTCGTTGACGTTGATCGCCGGGAACAGCAGCGTGCCCTTGTTGGCCATCTCGTACAGGCGATGCACGCCCGTGGTGGTCTCTTCCGAGACGCCCTGGATGTTCTTGGCGATCTCGGCGAAGTAGCCCTTCGGCTTCTCCTTGAGGAGACGCTTGACCAGCGCGTAGAAGATCTCTTCTTCCTCGGAGGTCGGCTTGTCGAGGAAGGCGGTGTCGCCCTGCTCGGCGCGGTAGCCGGCATGCACCAGCATGGTGGCGTCGCCGCCGTCATCGAGGATCATGTTGGGCGTGCCGCCGCCATGCCAGTCGAACAGCTTGGCGGTGTAGTCCCAATACTCGGTCAGCGTCTCGCCCTTCACGGCGAACACCGGAATACCGGCCGCGGCGATCGCGGCGGCGGCGTGATCCTGCGTCGAATAGATGTTGCAGGAGACCCAGCGGATGTCGGCGCCGAGCGCAGCCAGCGTCTCGATCAGCACGGCGGTCTGGATCGTCATGTGCAGCGAGCCCGCGATGCGCGCGCCCTTCAGCGGCTGCTTGGGGCCGAACTCTTCGCGGGTGGCCATCAGGCCGGGCATCTCGGTCTCGGCCAGCGAGATCTCCTTGCGGCCGAAATCGGCGAGCGCAATGTCCTTGACGATGTAGTCGGTGAAGCCGGGCTTCGTGGGGGCGTTCATTTGAGCGTCCTGTTGTTGAACTGGTCATTCCGGGGCGCCGCGCAGCGGCGAACCCGGAATCTCGATGGGATGAAGGAAGGTCTCCGGTTCGCCTCGCAGTCGCGAGCGTCCCGGAATGTCGCAAGCGTCAGAGCGCGCGCTTCAGCGGCTCGACGAGATCGGTCTTCTCCCAGGAGAAGCCGCCCTCATTGTCCGGCGTGCGGCCGAAATGGCCGTAGGCCGAGGTGCGCGCGTAGATCGGGCGGTTGAGGTCGAGATGGGTGCGGATGCCGCGCGGCGTCAGATCCATCGCCTTGGCTGCCGCCTTCTCGAGCTCGTCCTCCGACACCTTGCCGGTGCCGTGGGTGTCGATGTAGATCGACAGCGGACGCGCCACGCCGATCGCGTAGGCGAGCTGCAACGTGCAGCGGTCGGCGAGACCGGCCGCGACGATGTTCTTGGCGACGTAGCGCGCGGCATAGGCGGCCGAACGGTCGACCTTGGTCGGATCCTTGCCGGAGAACGCACCGCCGCCATGCGGAGCCGCGCCGCCATAGGTGTCGACGATGATCTTGCGGCCGGTCAGGCCGGAGTCGCCATCGGGGCCGCCGATGAAGAACTTGCCGGTCGGATTGATGTGCCAGATCGTCTTGCCGTTGATCCACTCCTTCGGCAGCGCCTCGCGCACATAGGGCTCGACGATGTCGCGGATCTGGCTGGACGTGAGGTCCTCGACCAGATGCTGGTGCGACACCACGATCTCGCGGACGCCGACCGGCTTGCCGTTCTCGTACTGGACGGTGACCTGGCTCTTGGAGTCCGGACCGAGCACCTTCTCCTTGCCGGAGTGGCGCGCTTCGGAGATCAGCCGCAGGATCTTGTGGGCGTAGAAGATCGGCGCCGGCATCAGGTCCGGCGTCTCGTTGGTGGCGTAACCGAACATGATGCCCTGGTCGCCGGCACCCTCTTCCTTGACCTCGCCCGGCTGCAGCGCGTCGACGCCCTGCGCGATGTCGGCCGACTGCGGATGCAGCAGGATCTCGATGTCGCAGGTGTTCCAGTGGAAGCCGTCCTGCTCGTAGCCGATGTCCTTGATCGCAGAGCGAACCACGCCCTCGATCTGCTCGTTGGTGACCGAAGCCGGCCCGCGGGTTTCGCCGGCGATCACCACCTTGTTGGTGGTCGCGAGCGTTTCGCACGCCGCGCGGATCTGCCACGGGTCGATGCCCGCCTTCGGCCCCTCGCGATAGAACAGATCGACGATCTCATCCGAGATGCGATCGCAGACCTTGTCCGGATGGCCTTCCGAGACCGACTCGCTGGTGAAGAGATAAGACGCGCGCATCAAGCAAACCCCTTGTTTCGTCGAAGTCCGACGTTGGTTGGTGAATATGTCCCCGGAATGTCAGTCTCGTCGCCGCGAGATGACGTAGGATTCGTCGTAAAACCACAGCCCGTTGTGTTTACGGAGAACCTCGCGTGTGGCCTCGAGAGCTCGTCCGTTTTCGGTCGTTTCAGTCAACCGCTCATCTTCGATCTGCGCGACATACACTGCTGCGTTCCAGGCGGCGAAGGCGGTCGAGGTTCCGATCGAGCCGGTCACCTCATTAGGCAGCGCTTCCATATCATATCGGAAGATCGAACGGTTATCGGCGTAGGCGTTGAAATTCAGCTCGCGGCCGGCCGAGCCCAACTCGTATTTCACCGCGCGCAGTATCTCATGACGGCTGACGGCGAAAGGATTTTCTCCGGGCCAGACGGCTTGAATGATTTCAAGTCCGGGATCGCTTCCGTGGGAGTGGATTCCTATCAGCCGCCCGCCGCCGCGCAGCGCGCGGGCCAGCGGCGCGATGATCCGCTTGGCGCGGAAATTCACCGAGGATTTGGCGCGATAGGGCTGCGAGGCGATCACGAGGTCGAAATTGGCCTCGGTCCGGCCGGCGCGGGGAATGATGGAATCGAGCAGGAACCGGTGATCGTCCCGGTACAGCACCAGCGCCACCGGCCGCTCGTAGATCGGCATCGCATTGCCGGGGCTGAGGTTGGCCCGCCAGTTCTGCTCCAGGAATGGACCGAGTTCCGCGATCTGGGTCTCGAATTCGCCGGAGGAAGCGCCCCGCAAGGCCACCTCGTGCCAGATCATGCTGGCCGCCGCCGCCGAGTTCTTGGGCGTCAGCCAGGGCGCCTCGGCGTAATACATGTTGGTGAAAACGAAGACGCTGGCCGGGTGCTCGAACAGGCGGTCCGGGACCTTGTCCAGAGTGAGGCGGACGTCCTCCAGGCTCAGTTCCTTGCCGGCGACGTAGAACGGCATATGTGGGAAGCGGCCATGCATGGCACGCAGGACCCGCGCCAGCACGGTACCGTCGCCCATCCCGGCATCAAACACCCGCAAAGCCGGCGGCCGCGGGTGGATGGCGGCCAGTTCGAGCGCGACCCGGTCGGCGATCACCCGCTTCTCGCTGCAGGTGTGCACGAACAGCAGATAACGCTGGCGGTTCTCGAAGAAGCGGAAATTGCCCCTCGGATCGCGCTTTTCCGGCGGAACCACGAGGCCGCGCGGCGGCGCCACGCCGCCCGGCGTCGAGGTCGCAATGAACGCATTGATGCGGTCGAGCGTATCGATGGTGATGCGCTTGCCCTCGCGCAGCCGGTGCACCAGCTTGCCGTCGTTCACGGCACGGCGGCCGAACGTCGTCTCCGCCATGTCGGAGTGACGGCAGAAATCCGTGATCTGACTGAGGATTTCGTCGTTCTTCATGGTGCCTGGGGTGGGCAGCGGCCAGTGGGACAAAAGTGGGCAGAGTTAGCGAGCGGCGAGGTCTTACCACCATTTTCCCACCAGTTGAACCCCCCTCCACGGCCGATCACCAAACAGTCATGGATAGCCTCTTGGACCGCCTCGCCGCACCGACCACCGTGACGGCCCTACCCCTGGATGATCGATGCGCCGCCTGCTCCTGATCCCCTGCCTGCTCGCGGCCATCCTGTGGTCGGCGCCCTGCTTCGCCCAGGCGCGCTCCCAGCTCGGCCCACTCTGCACGACCGACACCACGCCGGCCGACCAGATGATCGACGCCTGCACCAAGATCATCGCGTTGAAGGTGTTTTCCGGCGAGAAGCTCGCGACCATCTATTTCTGGCGCGCGGCGGGCTGGAACAAGAAAGGCAACTACGCCCAGGTGATCGCTGACGCCACCGAGGCGCTGCGCCTGAAGCCAAGCACTGCGGTCTACAATTTGCGTGGCTCGGCCTATTACGACAAGGGCGAGTACGACATCGCGATCGCCGACTTCAACGACGCGCTGCGCATAGGGCCGCCGAGCGGCATCATCTTTCACAACCGCGGCAATGCCTATCGCGGCAAGGGCGATTACGCCAAGGCGATCGCCGACTACGACGCCGCGATCAAGGCCGGTCCGAAGTCGGCGTTCTCCTATCAGAACCGCGGCGCCTCGAAGCAGGCGCTCGGCGATCTCGACGGCGCGCTCGCCGACATCAACGAGGCCGTCAGGATCGACCCGTCGCTGCCGCAGCCGCTGATCAGCCGCGCCGTGATCTGGCGCGCCAAGGGCGACATCGCGCGCGCGATTGCGGATACCTCGGAAGCGATCCGGCTCGCGAAGGCGAAGGCGCCCGCCAACATCATGACGCCGCCCGGCAGCGTCTTGATCTCGGCCTACACCCAGCGCGGCCTCGCCTATGAGGCCAAGGGCGATGCTGCGCACGCCAAAGAAGATTACGCCTCGGTGCTCGAGGGCCAGGCCTCCGATGCCGGCAGCAAGGCCAACCAGGCCACCGCCAAGGTGCGGCTCGCACTGCTCAAGGAAGCCGATGCAGCCCCGCGCAAGACCGCGGCGGCGCCTGCCGCCGAAAGCAGCCCTGCGCCCGCACCACCGGCGCCCGCGGCAGCAGCTCCGGCCGCACCCGCGGCACGCGTGCGGGCCGCAGCAACCGGCCGGCGCGTCGCGCTGGTGATCGGCAACGGCGCCTATGCGCATGTGAAGGCGCTGCCCAATCCACCGAACGATGCCCGCGCCATCGCCAAGAGCCTGCGCGACATCGGCTTCACCGTCTCGGAAGGTCTCGATCTCGATCGCGACGCGATGCAAACGACGATCCATGACTTCCTGCGCGAGGCGGCGCGGTCGCAGATCGCCGTGGTCTACTACGCCGGTCACGGCGTGCAGGTCGACGGCCGCAACTACCTCGTGCCGGTCGATATCGAGTTCAAGGCCGGCGGCCGCATGACCGACGCGATGGTCGACATGGACACCATCATGGCCGGCCTCGACGATCAGATCCGCACCAACATTTTGATCCTCGATGCCTGCCGCAACAATCCGATGGCGCCACAGGTGGCATCAACAGGCCCGAGCCGCGGCATCGAAGCCGGCTCAGGCCTTGCCGCGCCCGCCTCGCTCGGATCAGGCTCGACGCTTGGCGCCGGCACGCTGATCGCGTTCGCGACCGCGCCGGGCCAGGTCGCGCTCGACGGCGAAGGCGCCAACAGCCCGTTCTCGGCGGCGCTGTCGCGCCATGTCGGCACGCCCGGCCTCGAGGTGCAGCAGATGCTGACGCGGGTCCGCGCCGAAGTCGTCGCCGCGACCAAGGGCAAGCAGGTGCCGTGGTCGAACTCCTCGCTGCTCGGCGAGGTCTATCTAGCGGAGCAGTGAAACAGAGCTCTCTCCCCGTCATTGCGAGCGAAGCGAAGCAATCCATACCTCCACAACTGGAAAGATGGATTGCTTCGTCGCTAGCGCTCCTCGCAATGACGCGAGGATACGACGGGAGTTACTTCCCCCACACCTCGTTCGCGACCTCGACCGCGAGCCGCAGCTTGGCCCACTGCTCTTCCTCGGAGAGGATGTTGCCCTCCTCGGTCGAGGCGAAGCCGCATTGCGGCGACAGAGCAAGCTGCTCGATCGGGGCGAACTTCGATGCCTCCTCCAGCCGCCGCTTGATGTCGTCCTTCTTCTCGAGCTCGCCGAACTTCGAGGTGATGACGCCGACCACAACGACCTTGTTGCCCTTGGGGAGGAAGCGCAGCGGCTCGAAGCCGCCGGCACGATCGGAATCATATTCGAGGAAGTAGCCGTCGTAATTGGTGCCGGCCAGCATGGTCTCGGCGACCGGCTCGTAGCCACCGGAGGAAATCCAGGTCGAACGGAAATTGCCACGGCAGACATGCGTCGTGATCACCATGTCGGACGGACGATCGGCGATCGCGTAGTTGATGACGCGGGCATAGATCTCCTGCAGGCCATCGGGATTGTCGCCGCGGTCGCGCGACTTCTGCAATTCCTCCTGCGAGCACAGATAGGCCCACACCGTGTCGTCGAATTGCAGGTAACGGCAACCGGCGTCGTAGAACGCCTTCACCGCCTTGCGATAGGTCTTGCCGAGGTCCTGGTAGAACTCCTCAAGGTCCGGATAGACCTCCTTCGAGATCAGCTTGCGGCCGCCGCGGAAGTGCAGCACCGCCGGCGACGGGATCGTCATCTTCGGGGTGACATGCGCCTGGTCGGCGTACTTCTTCAGGAACCTGAAGTGATCGAGCATCGGGTGATGATCGGAGAAGTCGAGCTTGCCGATCACCCGGATGGCGTCGTGCCGGGTCTGCACGCCCGCGAACTGGATGCCCATGTCGGGGTGGAACAGCTCGCAGCCGGTCAGATGGCTGAGGAAATCGAAGTGCCACCAGGAGCGGCGGAACTCGCCGTCGGTCGCAAGCTTCAGGCCGACCGAGGCCTGCTTGTGCACGACCTTCTCGATCTCCATGTCCTCGATCTTGCACAGCTCGTCGGCCGAGATCTCGCCCTTCTCCAGCCTGGCGCGAGCTTCCTTGATCTTCGGCGGACGCAACAGGCTGCCGACCTCGTCGGCGCGGAACGGTGGCTTGGTTCGCTGCATGGTGAACTCCCTGAGGGCGTCAGTGTTTTTTGGTCCCAGCGACGCCGAGATGGCGCTCGAGGACGGAGGGATCGGCCTTCAGCGCGCTGCTTGCGGCATCGTGCACGATCGTTCCGCGTTCCAATATCACAACGCGGTCGGCGAGCCCGAGAATCTTTTGTGCATTCTGCTCGACGATGATCGAACAGATGCCACCCGAGCGCGTGATGGTTCCGATCGCCTTTAACAATTCCTCAACGATGATCGGCGCGAGGCCTTCGGTCGGCTCGTCGAGCAGCAGCACTTTCGGGTTCAAGGTCAGCGCGCGACCGATCGCCAGCATCTGCTGCTCGCCACCCGACAGCTGGTTGCCGAAATTGCCGCGCCGCTCCTTCAGCCGCGGAAACATCTCGTACACCCGCTCGACCGTCCACGGACCGGGCTGCGCCACCGCGGTCATGTTCTCCTCCACCGTCAGCGAGCGGAAGATGTTGCGCTCCTGCGGCACCCAGCCGATCCCGGCGCGGGCGCGCTGGTCGGGCCGCAGTGCCGTGATGTCCTCGCCCGCAAGCGCGACGCTGCCACTGAGGCGCCTGACGATGCCGACGATCGAATTGATCAGCGTGGTCTTGCCAGTGCCGTTGCGGCCGAGCAGCGCGAGCACCTGGCCCTCGGCGAGCGCCAGCGACATGTCGGGCAGCACCACCGCCTCGCCATATCCGGCGCGCAAGCCCTTGATGGAGAGCAGGTCAGACATCGGCCGCCTCGCCGAGATAGACCGCCCTCACCTGCGGATCGCGCGCGACGTCGTCGGGCGCGCCTTCAGTGAGCAAGCCGCCATTGACCAGCACCGAGATGCGGTCGGCGAAGGAGAACACCAGATCCATGTCGTGCTCGATCAGCAGCACGGTGACGTCGCGCGGCAATGCCGCGACCGCCGCCAGGATATCATGGCGCTCGCTTTCGGGTACGCCGGCGGCGGGCTCATCGAGCAGCAGCACCCGCGGCCTGGCGGCGATTGCGACCGCGATCTCGAGCAGGCGCTGCTTACCGTAGGGCAATGTCGAGGTGAGCTCGGTCATCACGTCGAGCAGATGGAAGCGCGACAGTATCTCGGCGATCTCGGCATTGACGTCGCTACGCGTTCCCATCCGCCGCCACCAGTCGCCGCCGCGGCCCATCCGTTCGGAGACCGCAAGCCCGATGGTTTCGAGCGGGGTCAAATCGGCATAGAGCTGGTTGATCTGGAAGGTGCGCGATAGCCCACGCAGCACCCGCTTGTGCACGGAGAGGCCGGTGATGTCGCTGCCTTCGAGCAGGATTTGTCCGCGGTTCGGCGTCAGCACGCCGGTGAGCTGATTGATGACGGTGGTCTTGCCGGCGCCGTTCGGTCCGATCAGCGCGTGGCGGGCGCCCTGCATCACCTTCAGCGAGAGGTCGCGGGTGACGCGAAGCCCGCCGAAGGATTTCTCGAGGCCCCGGGTTTCAAGCGCGATCGTCATGGCGCGTCGCCCTCGGGCATGGCAACGGCGGCCTTGCGACCGGCGACCTGGCGGATGATCAGGTTCGGCACGAACAGCACCCAGCGGTGGATGCGCGCGCGGCCGACCATCACGATCACGACCAGCACGAGGCCGATCCAGAACAGCCAGTATTGCGGGGTGATGCTCTGAAACAGCTCCTGCAGCATCTTGAACACGACGGCGCCGATCAGGCCGCCATAGAGATAGCCGGTGCCGCCGATCACGAGCACCAGCATCAAATCGGCGGAGCGCTCGAAGGAAAACACGTCGAGCGAGGCCAGCGCCGTGGTCTGGGTGAACAGCGCGCCGGCGATCCCGGCATAGAAGGCAGCAAGCGTATAGATCGCGATCAGGCGGCGGTTGACGGGTATGCCGATTGCGGCCGCGCGCAGCGGATTGTTCCTGATCGCGCGCAGCGAAAGGCCGAACGGCGAATGCACCACGCGACGGGCAAACAGGAACAGGACGAACAGCACGATCAGCGAGTAGAACAATCCGGTCTTGCCGAACATGTCGAAGGCAAACAGTCCGAGGATCGGCTGCATCTCGATGCCCTGCAGGCCGTCGGTGCCGCCGGTGATGTCCGAGAAGCGTTCGGCGAGCGCTTCCAGCAGCAGCGCGATGCCGAGCGTTACCATCAGCCGGGTCAGGTCGACGCCGCGGATGACGAGGAAGCTGGTCAGGAAGCCGAGCACCGCCGCAACGAGGCCGGCGGCGACCAGCGCGATGACGGGCTCGTTGATGATGCCGTGCAGCGCCAGCAGCCCGGCCGAATAGGCGCCGACGCCGAAGAACGCTGCATGGCCGAGCGAGACGATGCCGGCATAGCCGAGGATCAGGTCGAGCGAGAGCGCGAACAGGCCGAGCCGCACAATGTCGGTCATGATCAGATAGCGCGACGGGAACAGGAACGCGCAGGCGAGCGCCAGCACCCAGAACGCGACCTCGCTGATCCGCCAGCGCGCGCTGGCCATCGCGTGGGTGGAGACGTCGGACAGCGCGGTCATACCCGCCTCACCGCGCCGCGGTGCGGCCGAACAGGCCGTTCGGGCGCCAGAGCAGGATCACGATCATCACGGTGTAGATCACGAAGGGGCCGACCTTGGGCACGTAATATTTGCCGGCGACGTCGGCGATGCCGAGCAGCAGCGATGCCAGGAACGGTCCGGTGATCGAGGAAGAGCCGCCGACGGTGACGACGATCAGGAAGTAGATCATGAATTTGAGCGGGAAGTACGGATCGAGCCCGAGGATCTCCGCGCTCAGCGCGCCGCCGAGCCCGGCGAGGCCGCAGCCGAAGGCAAAGGTGAAGGCGAACACCTGCGGCACGTTGATGCCGAGCCCGATCGCGGCGCGCGGATCGTCGACCGCGGCGCGCAGGCGGCTGCCGAACCGTGTCTTGGCGAGGATCAGCTGCAGCGCCAGCGTCAGCAGGCCGCAGATCACGACGATCATCAGCCGGTAACGCCCGATGCCGACGCCGAACAGGTCGATCTGGCCTTCCAGCGCCGCCGGCAATTTGATGAAGACCCGCGACGATCCCATGATGTAGTCGACCGCCGCGACCGACATGAACACCAAACCGATCGAGAACAGCACCTGATCGAGATGGCTGCGGGCATAGAGATGGCGGTACAGCATGCGCTCCAGCGCAACGCCGATCGCGGCACTCCCGACAAAGGCGAGCGGCAGGGCTGCGAAGAACGGCCAGCCGGAATTGTTGACCAGCACGGCGCAGATATAGCCGCCGGCCATGGCAAAGGCGCCGTGCGCGAGGTTGACGAAGTTCATCAGCCCGAGTGTCACCGCAAGCCCGCAGGCCAGCACGAACAGCAGCATGCCGTAGGCGACGCCGTCGAACAAGTTGGTGAGGATAGAGGCCATGAAGTCAGCTTAACCGAGAGGACGCAAACGACACCACGTCAACTGGATCGTCATGGCCGGCTGGTCCCGGCCATGACGTGGAGGAAGGCGGCGCTTTCGCGCGTCACTTCTTGGTCTTGCCGGAATCCTTGACGGCCTCGAAGGTCGCGAACTCGACGTTGTAGAGCTCGCCATCGACCTTCTCGACCTTGCGGATATAGATGTTCTGCACGATGTCGCGGGTTTCCGGATCGATCGAGATCGGACCGCGCGGGCTCTCCCACTTCATGCCCTTCATCGCCTCGATCAGCCTGTCGCCGTCGGTCGCGCCGCCCGTCTTCTTCAGCGCCTCGTAGATCAGATGGATGCCGTCATAGCCGCTGACCGCCATGAAGCCCGGACGGTTGCCGTATGCCTTTTTGTAGGCGGCGACGAAATCCTTGTTCATCGCGGACGGATGCGCCGCCGAATAGAGATGCGCCGTCACCGCGCCGAGCGCGGCATCGCCCATGTTGTTGAGCAAATCGTCGTCCATGACGTCGCCGGGGCCGATCACCTTGATGCCGCTCTTGTCGAGCCCGCGCTCGGCATATTGCTTCATGAAGTTGCCGCCCTGCCCGGCCGGCACGAACACGAACATCGCGTCGGGCTTGGCATCCTTCATGCGCTGCAGGAACGGCGCGAAATCCGGATTGGCGAGCGGCACCTTGACCTCTTCCACGATCTCGCCGCCGCCGGCGGTGAAGTGCTGCTTGAAGAAGGTCAGCGCGTCATTGCCCGGCGCGTAGTCGGAGGTCAGCGTCGCGACCTTCTTGATGCCGTTCTTGACCGCCCAGTCGCCGATGATGGTGGAGGACTGCGCCAGCGTGAAGCTGGTGCGCACGATATAGGGCGAGCGCTCGGTGATGATCGAGGTGCCGGCAGCCATCACGACTTCCGGAATCTTGGCCTGCGTCGCCAGCGGCGCCGCGGCGAGCGCCGCGGGCGTCACGCCGAAGCCGGCAATGAAACTGACCTTGTCGTTGACGATCAGTTCCTGCGCGAGCCGCTTGGTGTTGTCGGGCACCGCGGCATCGTCCTTCAGGATGATCTCGATCTTCTTGCCGGCGACGGTGTCGCCCTTCTGCTGCATGTAGAGCTTGATCGCGTTATCGATCTGCTTGCCGGTCGAGGCCTGGCCGCCGGTCATCGGCAGGATCAGGCCGATCTTGACGGCGTCGTCCGCCCGCGCCGGCACGCTGGCGCACAAACCCGGAAGCACGGCCGAAGCGGCGCCCCACAGCAACATTTTGCGACGATTGAACATCGACATCCCTCCCCCTTCCATTGTTCTGCGTCGAGCCGAGTGCCCGGCCCTTGCCTTACCTTAGCCCAAGCATGTCACGGCCGAGCCGCAACGCGAGAAGGCGTTTCCCTGCGCCCTCTGTCAATCGGACGATGGGCGTGGGTCGCGCGCGCTGCGATTTGGCCCCGCCGCGGAAACAAGTATCAGGATACCAGAATCATTCCCCGAAACTCAACGCCCCCACAAGAACCGAACTCGCGCGCTCAGGCCTCCGTTGGCTCGATTGATTTGTACGATCGTGCAAATCAATCTGCAATGTCAACAAACAAGCACAATTGCAGCCGAACGGTCGCGCCTGAGATCATCATCCATAAAGACCAGGGCTGTATGCTGCCGCCAATGCCGATCCTCACACGCCACATCCCTGTCCTGACTGCCCTCGCGCTCGCGGCCTGCGCGCTCGGGGGGTGCAGCACCGTGAACCAAAAGGTTTCGGCCGGCATGGCCGACACCATTCCGGCCTGGGCCGGCGGCCTGCCCGCAGACGCGCCGCCGCGGGCGGGCACCCCCGAATACGACAAGTTCATGCAGGAGCGGGAACGCAAGCGCCTGATGCCGGCGGCCGAGCGCGGCGGCGACGCCAAGCCGGCGGCGCCGGCGCAGAACGCTACCCAATGACTGCCTGGCTGGGCGAATCCTCGCTGAGGATGTCGCCGCGATAGCCGAACTCCACCATATGCACGGTGACGTAGTCCGCGCCGATGAACGCGACGCCATAGGACTCCGGCAGATCGGCGACGGTCAAGACCTCCGCGAACACGGGATAGCTGGCATGGTTCGTTCCGCGCAGCGAGGTCGTGGGGACACCGGCGACCGAACCGCTCAGCACCATGTGGCAGTGACCGAAGAAGATGTGCCGGATCTTGCTCCGGTGCTTCGCGACGATCGACCGGAACGCGGCATCGTCAAGCAGGCCGATCCGGTCCACCGGGGCGATATGCGTCGGGATTGGATTGTGATGCATGAACAGGAAGAACGGACCGTCATGCTCCGATAGCTGCCGCTCCAGCCAGGCCTGCCGCCTCTCGCAGAAATTGCCGGCGGCCGTCTCCGGCTCGTAGGTATCGAGGAGCAGGCAACGGCCGAACGAAGCGTCGTGAACGCCCTGCGCGAAACCGTCCGCGTCGGCGCATTCGGGAAACGCGCCGAGAAACGTCTCGCGGTGGTCGTGGTTGCCGATACAAAGCCGCACAGGGATCGGAAACCGGCTCAGGCGTTCGCGCAGCAATTGATAGTCGGCGAGGTCACCGAGATCGGAAAGATCGCCCGAGATCACCATGAGCTCGGCATCGCGATGATCGGCAAGCACATGATCGAGCGCACGCTCGAAATTGCCGAGGGGATCGCGGCCGAAGATCGTGCGCCCCGGTGCCGTCAGATGGATGTCGCTCATGTGGATGAGTTTCATGCAGCACCTCGATGCAGGGCGACACCAACGCCCGTCAAAGCGCGGCAACCGGGCGAACCTGCGGATCAGTCCACGAACACCACGGTCTTGCGCCCGTTGAGGATGACGCGGTCGGCGAGATGGTAGCGGATCGCGCGCGCCAGCACGCGGCGCTCGATGTCGCGGCCCTTGCGCACGAGATCTTCGGGCGTGTCGCGATGGCTGATACGCTCGACGTCCTGGTCGATAATCGGGCCCTCGTCGAGATCGCTGGTGACGTAATGCGCGGTGGCGCCGATCAGCTTGACGCCGCGCTCATGCGCCTGGTGGTAGGGCTTGGCGCCCTTGAAGCCCGGCAGGAAGGAATGATGGATGTTGATGCAGCGGCCGGACAGCCGCGCCGACATCTCGTCCGACAGGATCTGCATGTAGCGGGCCAGCACCACGAGATCGGTGTTGGTGTCCTGGGCGAGCTTCCACACCGCGTCTTCCTGCTGCCGCTTGGTCTCTTTGGTCACCGGCAGATGATGGAACGGGATATCGCCGAAATCGAGCGATCCGTAGCTCTCGCGCGGATGATTGGAGACGATGGCGGTCGGGATCATCTCGAGCTCGCCGGTGCGCCAGCGATAGAGGATGTCGACCAGGCAGTGATCGGACTTCGACACCAGCAGCATCACCCGGCGGCGGCTGGCGCGATCGCGCATCTGCCATTCCATGCCGAAGCGTTCGGCAATCGCGGCAAAGCCGGTCTGCAGCGCCGGCAGCCCGACCGCGAGGTCGGCCGCGGTGAACACCACGCGCATGAAGAACTTGCCGGTCTCGATGTCGTCGAACTGCTGGGCGTCCAGGATGTTCTGCCCATTATGCGCCAGGAACGTCGAGACCGCGGAGACGATCCCGGGGCGATCCGGACAGGACAGGGTCAGAACGAATTGATGGTCGGGCATGCCAATTGACCAAAGCTTGAGCAGATGCGTGGAACGTTCATTTTCGGCCTCCGTCTACACCGCAGGCGGCCTTGCGCCAATCCCGGCGCGGGGGTCAAATCGAACAAATGACGACAATGTTTGTTAGGGACCATCATGGCTGACCGGCTGAACGGCTACCGCATCCTGATCCTCGAAACGCGCGAGGAGGCGCAGTTTTCCCGCCTGCTCGCCGAGCAGGGCGCCGACGTGCTGCAATGCCCGATGTTCACTATCCACGACGCGCCGGACCCGGCGCCGATCGAGGCCTGGATTCGCCGCGCCATCGAGCGGCCGCTCGACGACCTCGTGCTGATGACCGGCGAAGGCCTGCGCCGGCTGATGAAGGTGGTGCGCCGGATCGGGGTCGAGGCGGAGTTTGTCACGAGCCTCGGCAAGGCGCGCAAATTCGCCCGCGGCCCCAAGCCCGGCCGCGCGCTGCGCGAGATCGCCCTGGAGCCGCAAATGATGACCGAGAAGCCGACCTCGGAAGGCGTCGCCGAGATGCTGTCGCAGCTCGACCTGAGCGGTCATCGGCTCGGCCTGCAGCTCTATCCGGACAAGGATCACGCCACGCTGATTGGCGCGATCAAGGCGCAGGGCGCCGAGGTCGATACGGTGCTGCCCTATGTCTATGACGCGCAAGCCGCCGACGCCAACATCGTGACCGCGATCGAGGAGATGGCGCAAGGCCGCATCGATGCCATCGCACTGACCAGTTCGGGTCAGGTTCGTCGCCTGATCGAGGTGGCCCAGGCGCATCGCTGCGAGGCGCAATTGCGCGAGGGCTTGCAGCAGACCCCGATCGCCTCCGTCGGGCCGGTGGTGTCGGACGAGCTAAAGGCCTACGGCCTATCCACCGACATCTACCCGGCGAACGATGCGTTCTTCATGAAGCCGCTGATCTCGGCGATGGCGACGGCGCTGTCGAAGACGCCGCCGCGCGCGACGGCGAAGTAGTTGCCATAAGCGTCATTGCGAGGAGCGAAGCGACGAAGCAATCCATTTCTCCGGAGCGGCGTGATGGATTGCTTCGCTGCGCTCGCAATGACGGCGTGGAAGTAGTCGAATTCTACTCCGCCGCCTGCTTGATCTCGTTCAGATAGGCCTGGTAGGCGAGCTTGATGCCATCCACGAGCGAAGTCGCGGCGCGCCAGCCGAGCCTGGCGAGCCGGCTGACGTCGAGCAGCTTGCGCGGCGTACCGTCCGGGCGCGAAGTGTCGAAGCTGATCTCGCCGCGATAGCCGACGGTAGCGGCGACCACACGGGCGAATTCGGCGATGGTGATGTCCTCGCCGGTGCCGATATTGACCAGCTCCGGCGAGGAATAGGTCTTCATTAGGTGGATGCAGGCGTCGGCGAGATCGTCGACATAGAGGAATTCGCGGCGCGGCGTGCCGGTGCCCCACACCACGACGCTGCCAGCGCCGGAAACCTTGGCCTCGTGGAAGCGGCGGATCAGCGCCGCGACGACGTGACTGTATTCGGGATGATAATTGTCGCCGGGACCGTAGAGATTGGTCGGCATCACGCTGATGAAATCGGCGCCATACTGGCTGCGATAGGCCTCGGCCATCTTGATGCCGGCGATCTTGGCGATGGCATAGGGCTCGTTGGTCGGCTCCAGCGGGCCGGTCAGCATCGAATCCTCGCGCAGCGGCTGCGGCGCGAGGCGCGGATAGATGCAGGACGAGCCGAAGAACATCAGCTTCTCGCACCCGTTGGCGTGGGCCGCCTGGATCACGTTGCTCGAGATCGCCAGATTGTCGTAGAGGAATTCCGCCCGCAGCGTGTTGTTGGCGACGATGCCGCCGACCTTGGCGGCGGCGAGGAACACGGCCTGCGGCCGCTTTGCGGCAAACCAGGCATTGACCGCGGCCTGGTCGCGCAAATCGACCTCGCTGCGCGACACCGTCAGCAGATCGGCCTGTTCGCGCGCCAGCCGGCGCATCAGCGCCGAGCCGACCATGCCGCGATGGCCGGCGACGAAAACCGTCTTGCCCTTCAGTTCAAACGCCGTGCTTGCCATTGGCCGCATCCTGCCTGGCCTCGACGAGATCGCTGGCGACCATTTCCTTCACCAGTTGCGCGAACGGCGTCTTCGGCCTCCAGCCGAGCTTGGCGCGCGCCTTGCTGGCGTCGCCGATCAGAAGATCGACCTCGGTCGGACGGAAATAGACCGGGTCGATCTGCACCAGGGTGTTGCCGGTCGCCTTGTCGACGCCGATCTCCTCGACGCCCTTGCCGCGCCATTCGATGCTGCGGCCGACCTCCGCAAATGCCAGCTCGACGAACTCACGGACCGAGCGCGTCTCGCCGGTCGCGAGCACGAAGTCGCCGGGCTCATCCGCCAGCAGGATCTTGTGCATGCCCTCGACATAGTCGCGGGCGTGGCCCCAGTCGCGCTTGGCATCGAGATTGCCGAGATAGAGCTTCCTCTCCAGCCCGACCTCGATGCGGGCGACGGCACGGGTGATCTTGCGCGTCACGAAGGTCTCGCCGCGGATCGGGCTCTCATGGTTGAACAGGATGCCGTTGCTGGCGAACATGCCGTAGGCCTCACGGTAGTTCACCGTGATCCAGTAGCCGTAGAGCTTGGCGACACCGTAGGGCGAACGCGGATAGAACGGCGTGGTCTCCTTCTGCGGCACCTCCTGCACGAGGCCGTACAGCTCCGAGGTCGAGGCCTGGTAGAACCGGGTCTCCTTTTCCATGCCGAGGATGCGGATCGCCTCCAGAAGGCGCAGCACGCCGATGGCGTCGGCGTTGGCGGTGTATTCCGGGCTCTCGAAACTGACCTGGACGTGGCTCTGGGCGGCGAGGTTGTAGATCTCGGTCGGCCGGATCTGCTGCACCAGCCGGATCAGATTGGTCGAATCGGTCATGTCGCCGTAGTGCATCAGGAACGGCACGTTGCCGGCGTGCGGATCCTGGTAGAGATGGTCGACCCGCGCGGTGTTGAACGAGGACGACCGGCGCTTGATGCCGTGCACGGTATAGCCGAGGCCAAGCAGATATTCGGCGAGGTACGCGCCGTCCTGCCCGGTGATGCCGGTGATCAGCGCAACGCGCCGCTTTGAGTCCTGAGCCGCCGAATTCTTAACCGCCATGTCATCTCCAGAGAGCGCGAAAACCGCGCGGTCCCGACGAGGCCGGTCTGTAGCATCCGGCCTGCTTCAAGTCTAATGGCTTAATCGTTTGAAATCAGGACTTTAGAGCCTCGAAAAGTGGCATCGTTCGGCGCGGAGCCGGTCACTCCCCGTAGTGGCGCAGCCGGTCGAGCTCGATGATCGTCACCCCACCATATTCGAGCCGCAGCAGGCCCTCGCGCTCGAGCCGTTTCAGGCACTGGTTGGCGTTCTGCCGGGAGATACCCGACAGCGCCCCGATCTCCTCCTGGGTGATCTCCAGGTGCAAGGTGAGCTCGGGGTAGAGAATCGGATTGAACAGCGAGGCGATCGAGCGCGCCAGCCGCGCGGTGGCGTCCAGCGTGCGGCCATATTCGAGCAGCGCGATGAACTGACCGAGCCGCTCGTTGAGCTGTCCCACCAGGAAGCGGTTGAAGCCGACGCTGTTCTCGAATAGCCAGACGAAGGTCCGGCGGTCCATCATCGCGAGGCGCGTGTCGCGTAGCGCGACCACGTCGTAACGCCGCAGCTCGTTCTTGAGCACGGTGCCCTCGCCGAACCAGGCGCCCGCGGTGAGGCCCGCGAAGCTCGCGGCCTTGCCGCCGCGCGAGACGATGCCCATCCGCGCCAGCCCGGTGACAATGCCGGTCCAGTACTGGAAATTGTCGCCGCGCATGAAGATGAATTCGTTGGCGCGGTAAGACTTCTCGGAAATGCCGGCGCGCGCGATTTCGATCTCTTGCTCGCTCAGTTCGCGCGACCAGGCCGCGATGCGCTTCAGGTAATCAGCAGCAATCATTCTAGCGACGGCATCCCACCCCAAGATACTGACACGATATTGCACCGCAGCAACGCCGTGCGCGAAGCCAGTAGCCCGAGGCCTGGAATGCCAGCGAAAATTCCTGACCAAATGTCGGGCACATGACAATTCAACCTATCGCTTTCTCGTATTCAGAGCCACCTCGCCTAACGCCGCGTGCAGCGCCTTGATGGATCGCTGACCGCGGACGACGCGAGAGACGGGCTTGCAGGCGGGGTGCGGCGTTACCGCGCATGACGCAGGCGATCGGGGCGAGCGATGCTCCCGAACGCCGGCTTCATTAGTCGGATGGTCTCACTCCGGCGGCCCATGTAAGATCGAAGTCAGATCGAAGCGAAGATAAAGAGCGCGCCAAAGCGCCCGTATCTGGAGGGAACAGGGTGGCCAACAGTCTCGAGGTGCGCGGAGTCTCATTGCGCTTTGGCGGCGTCCGCGCGCTGACCGAGGTCAGCTTCGGCGTCAACGAGGGCGAGCTGTTCTCCATCATCGGCCCGAACGGCGCCGGCAAGACCTCGATCGTCAACTGCATCTCCGGCCGCTACCGGCCGACCGAGGGCCAGTTGTTCTATCGCGGCCAGGACATTACCGGCCTCACCCCGAACGCTCGGCCTCGTCTCGGCATCGGCCGGACCTTCCAGAATCTCGCGCTGTTCCACCATATGAGCGTGCTCGACAACATCATGGTCGGCCGCCATCACCTCTTGAAGAACAACTTCATCACGGGATCGCTGTACTGGCTGACCGGCGCGCGCCGCGAGGAGCTGGAGCACCGCCGCAAGGTCGAGGAGATCATCGACTTCCTCGATCTGCAGTCGGTGCGCAAGGCGACCGCCGGCACCCTGCCCTACGGCTTGCGCAAGCGCGTCGAGCTCGCCCGCGCGATGGCGCTTGAACCGCAACTGATCCTGCTCGACGAACCGATGGCCGGCATGAACTTCGAAGAGAAAGAAGACATGGCGCGCTACATCGTCGATCTCAACGAAGAGTTCGGCATGACGGTGATGATGATCGAGCACGACATGGGTGTCGTGATGGACATCTCCCACCGCGTCATGGTACTGGATTTCGGCCGCAAGATCGCCGAGGGCGATCCGGCCGCCGTGCTCGCCGACCCCCACGTCAAGCGCGCCTATCTCGGCGAAGAGGACGAGGTGCTGGTCGATCCCGACGACAAGCCGGCGGTGCGGGAGAGCGCGGCATGATGGACTATGCCGGTCGCGCCGTGCAGGCCGACACCTTTCCCAAGATGCTGCGTCTCAACGCCAGGGAGTACGGAGGCGAGATCGCGCTCCGCGAGAAGGATCTCGGGCTGTGGCGCGAATTCACCTGGAACGACTACCAGACCCGCACTCATGATTTCGCGCTCGGCATGGTCGAGCTCGGCCTTGGACGCGGCGACGTGATCGGCATCATCGGCGACAACCGGCCGGACTGGGTCGCGGCCGAGATCGCCAGCCACGCGATCGGCGCGATGAGCCTCGGCCTCTACCGCGACGTGCTGGATGAGGAAGCTTCCTACCTCCTGACCTATGGCGAGGCCAAGCTCGTGTTCGCCGAGGACGAGGAGCAGGTCGACAAGCTGCTCGGCCTTGCCGATCGCGTGCCAAATCTCAAGCACATCGTCTATTCCGACCCGCGCGGCATGCGGAAATACGACGATCCGCGGCTGATGGAGGCCGGCAAGCTCGTCGCACTGGGCCGCGATCGCGCCGCGCGCGAGCCCACCCTGTATGACCGGCTGGTCGATGCCACACGTGGCGAGGACGTCGCGATCCTCTGCACCACCTCGGGCACGACAGCCAATCCGAAGCTTGCGATGCTCTCGGCCGGGCGCGTGCTGCGGCACTGCGCGACCTATCTCGCATTCGATCCGAAGGGGCCGGACGACGAATATGTCTCGGTGCTGCCGCTGCCCTGGATCATGGAGCAGATCTACGCGCTGGGCAAAGCGCTGCTCTCCCGGATGAAGGTCAACTTCGTCGAAGAGCCCGACACGATGATGAACGACTTCCGGGAGATCGCGCCGACCTTCGTGCTGTTCGCGCCGCGGGTCTGGGAATCGATCGCGGCCGACGTCCGCGCCGGCGTGATGGATGCCTCGCCGTTCAAGCAGCGGCTCTACGACCTCGGCATGAAGACCGGGCTTGCGGCGCTCGCCGAAGGCAAGCGCTCTGTCTTCGCCGACCAGGTCCTGTTCCGTGCACTGCGCGACCGGCTCGGCTTCACGCGGCTGCGTTCGGCTGCAACTGGCGGCGCGGCGCTCGGGCCGGATACCTTCAAGTTCTTCCAGGCGATGGGCGTGCCGCTGCGCACGCTGTACGGCCAGACCGAGCTGCTCGGCGCCTACACGCTGCATCCCGAAGGCAAGGTCGATCCCGATACCACCGGCGTGCCGATGGCCGACAACATCGAGATCCGCATCGACAATGCCGACATCAACGGCGTCGGCGAGATCGTGGTGCGGCACCCCAACATGTTCCACGGCTACTACAAGAACCCCGAAGCATCGGTCGCCGACATCAAGGACGGCTGGATGCACTCGGGCGATGCCGGCTACTACAACGACGACCGGCAGCTTGTCGTGATCGACCGCATCAAGGATCTCGCCGAGACCTCGCGCGGCGAGCGGTTCTCGCCGCAATTTATCGAGAACAAGCTGAAGTTCTCGCCCTATGTCGCCGAGGCCGTCGTGCTCGGCGCCGGCCGCGACGCGCTCGCCGCAATGATCTGCATCCGCTACTCGATCATCTCGAAATGGGCGGAGAAGAACCGGATCTCGTTCACGACCTATACCGACCTGTCCTCACGGCCCGAGGTTTACGCGCTGTTGAAGAAAGAGGTCGAGACGGTCAACGCCACCTTGCCGCCCGCGCAACGCATCTCACGCTTCCTGCTGCTCTACAAGGAGCTCGATGCCGACGACGGCGAGCTGACGCGAACCCGAAAGGTCCGCCGCGGCGTGATCAACGAGAAATACGCCGACATCATCGAGGCGATCTACCGCGGCAAGGCCAACATCCCCGTCGACACCGTGATCCGCTTCCAGGACGGCACCACGCAGCGCGTCCGCACCACGCTCGAGGTCGTCGATCTCGGCCGCGCCGCGATCGCGGAGGCTGCGGAATGAGACAACTGGTCACAGGGAATTCGGTCGTCATGCGCGGGCTTGACCCGCGCATCCATCCCCTTCGCAAGGGTCTTCATTCGCGATGGATCGCCGGGTCAAGCCCGGCGATGACGATCTGCAAGGTTGGCAACACCCCATGAACATCCAGTTCCTGATCCAGCTGATCGTCAATGGCCTCGTGGTCGGCACGCTCTACGGCGTGGTCGCGATGTCGTTCGTGCTGATCTACAAGGCGACGCAGGTCGTCAACTTCGCGCAGGGCGAATTGCTGCTGGTCGGCGCCTGGGTGTGCTGGGCGCTGCTGACGAAGTATCAGGTGCCATTCTGGGTCGGCATGCCGATCACGCTGGTGTTCATGTTCATCTTCGGCATCGCGATCCAGGTCGTGATCCTGCGGCCGATGATCGGCGAACCGATCATCTCCGTGATCATGGTGACAATCGGCCTCTCGACCGTGTTCCAGGCGGCGCTGAAATGGATCTTCGGCGTCAACCCGCAGCCGTTCCCGCAGATATTCCAGAGCCAGTCGGTCAGCCTGTTCGGGCTGCAGATCCAGACCGTCTATGTCATGAGCCTCGTGGTCTCGCTCGCCATGATGGTCGGCATGGCCTGGTTCTTCCGTGCCTCCAAGTACGGCCTGGCGATGCGCGCCACCGCTTTCAACCAGCAGGTCGCGCAGTCGCTCGGCATTTCCGTGAAGAGCGTGTTCGCGATGGCATGGGCGATCTCGGCCACGGTCTCGGCGGTCGCCGGCGTCGTGGTCGCCGTGGTCAACGGCGTGTCGTCCGGCCTCTCCGCCTACGGCATCAAGGTGTTTCCGGCCGCGATCCTCGGCGGCCTCGACTCGGTCGGCGGCGCGGTGCTCGGCGGCATCATCATCGGGCTGCTGGAAAACGTCGCCCAGTATGTCGACAGCGAGTATCTGCACTGGGGCAATCTGTACGAGATCGCGCCGTTCTACGTCCTGATCATCATCCTGATGATCAAGCCGTACGGGCTGTTCGGCACCAAGGACATCGAGCGGGTCTGATCAATGGCAACGAGCACCCTCATCCCGTCGGGCGATTTCCGCACCAGCTACGCGGCCGACACCACGATCTTCCCGACCGCGACCAGCCACAACTTCGCGATTCTGGGCATCGCGCTCGCCTGCTTCGCGCCGATGCTGCTGTCCAACTACCTGCTCTCGATCGCGATCCAGATCGGCATCTTCGCGATCGCAGCGCTCGGCCTCAACGTGCTGGTCGGCTTCACCGGCCAGATCTCGATCGGCCACGCCGCGTTCTTCCTGTTCGGCGCCTTCACCTCGGCCTACATCTCCAACAACGCACCGATCCCGGTGTTCTTCGCGATCCCCCTCGCCGGCGTGATCACGGCGCTGGTCGGCCTGGTGTTCGGCGTGCCGGCGGCACGGCTGAAAGGGCTCTACCTCGTCATCGCAACGCTCGCCGCGCAGTACATCCTGCTCGACTTCTTCTCGCGCGCCGACTGGTTCTCGGGCGGCTCGGTGCCGGCCAGCGCCAACCCGTTCTCGATCTTCGGCTACACGCTGCGCGGCGACCGGCAGTATTTCTACGTCGTGCTCGCCTACATGGTGATCAGCTATCTGCTGGTCACCAATTTGATGCGCACCCGCGACGGCCGCGCGCTGGTCGCGATCCGCGATCACTATCTCTCCGCCGAGATCATGGGCATCAACCTGACCAAATACCGGACGCTGTCGTTCGGACTGGCCGCCTTCTTTGCCGGCATCGCGGGCGCGCTCTACGCGCACTATCAGCTGGTGGTCTCCCAGGAAGGCTTTGGCATCGAACGCTCGGTGCTGTTCCTGGCGATGGTCATCATCGGCGGCACCGGGTCGGTGATGGGCACGCTGATGGGCACGGCATTCGTGGTGTTGCTGCCGGAATCGATGGAATGGCTGAGCGCCTGGCTGAAGGGCAGCGCGATCGACAAGGCGCTGCAGCTCAACAACAACATCACCTTCCTGCGCGAGATCGCGATCGGCCTGATCATCATCGGCTTTTTGATGTTCGAGCCGGATGGCCTCGCGCATCGCTGGCGGCAGATCAAGGCCTACTGGAAGCTTTACCCGTTCTCGCACTGACACTTGAAGCAACTCAAATTCGGTTCAACGAATAAAAGGAGGAAACAACAATGACGATTAGATCCCTTTTGAGCTCGGTCTCGCTTGCGCTGCTGGTCAGCAGCGCGGCAGTCGCCGCGCAGGCGCAGATCGCCATCGGCCATCTGCAGGACCTCTCGGGCGGCACCTCCGACGTCGGCACGCCCTATGGCCAGGGCGTCGCCGACACCTTCGCCTGGGTCAACAAGAACGGCGGCGTCGGCGGCAAGCAGCTCAGCGTCGACAGCAACGACTATGGCTACCAGGTGCCGCGCGCGATCGCGCTGTACAAGAAGTGGTCGGCATCCGACGCCAAGGTCGCGGCGATCATGGGCTGGGGCACGGCGGACACCGAGGCGCTGACCGGCTTCCTCGCCCAGGACAAGATCCCCGACATGTCGGGCTCCTACGCCGCCGCGCTGACCGATCCCGAAGGCACCAGCGGCAAGGCCAAGCCCGCACCTTACAATTTCTTCTACGGCCCGAGCTACTCGGATGCGCTGCGCGCCGAGCTGACCTGGGCGGCCGAGGACTGGAAGGCGAAGGGCAAGCCCGGCAAGCCCAAATTCGTCCACATGGGCGCCAACCATCCCTATCCGAACGCGCCGAAGGCCGCCGGTGAGGCGCTCGCCGCCGAACTCGGCTTCGAGGTGCTGCCGCCGCTGGTGTTCGCGCTGTCGCCCGGCGACTACTCGGCGCAGTGCCTGAGCCTGAAGAGCTCCGGAGCAAATTACGCCTATCTCGGCAACACCGCGGCTTCCAACATCTCGGTCATGAAGGCCTGCAAGACCGCCGGCGTCGACGTCCAGTTCCTCAGCAACGTGTGGGGCATGGACGAGAATGCCGCCAAGACCGCAGGCGATGCTGCCGACGGCGTGATCTTCCCGCTGCGCACGGCGGTCGGCTGGGGCGGCAATGCGCCCGGCATGAAGACCGTGATGGAAATCTCGAAGATGTCCGATCCGTCGGGCAAGGTCTATCGCCCGGTGCACTACATCGCCGCGGTCTGCAGCGCGCTGTACATGAAGGAAGCGCTGGATTGGGCCGCCAAGAACGGCGGCGCCACCGGCGAGAACGTCGCCAAGGGATTCTACCAGAAGAAGGACTGGGTGCCGGCCGGCATGGACGGCGTCTGCAATCCATCGAACTGGACCGAGAAGGATCATCGCCCGACGACGAAGGTCGACCTCTATCGCGCCAAGGTTTCCGGCGCGACCGATGGCGACATCAACGACCTGATGGGCAAGGGCACGATCAAGCTCGAGAAGGTGAAGACCGTCGAACTGCCGCGCAAGCCGGAATGGTTTGGCTGGTGAGGCCGTGAGGCTGCCACCAGCGCAGCCTCGACAACAATCGTCATCCCCCGCGAAAGCGGGGGATCCAGTACGCCGCGGCCTCTCGAGAGGTCGCTGATGCCTCTGGGATACTGGGCCACCCGCCTTCGCGGGTGGCGACAGTCGAAGGTGATCGAAGCATGAGCGAAACCGCAACTGCCACCCGCCCGGTGCCGACGGCCGTCCCGCCGCCGCCACTGCTCAGCGTCAACAATATCGAGGTCGTCTATGACGACGTCATCCTGGTGCTGCGCGGGCTCAGCCTCGAGGTGCCGAAGGGCGCGATCGTGGCGCTGCTCGGCGCCAACGGCGCCGGCAAGTCGACCACGCTGAAGGCGATCTCCGGCCTGCTCAAGACCGAGGACGGCGAAGTCACCCGCGGCGAGATCCTGTTCGAGGGCCAGCGCATCAACGGCATCGATCCGGACAAGATTGTCCGCCGCGGCATCTTCCAGGTGATGGAAGGCCGCCGCATCGTCGCCGACATGACGTCGCTGGAGAATCTGCGGCTCGGCGCCTTCACCCGGCGCGACCGCGAGGTCTCGGCCGATATCGACATGGTGTTCAAATATTTCCCGCGCCTGAAGGAGCGCACCGGCCTCGCCGGCTACCTCTCCGGCGGCGAGCAGCAGATGCTCGCGATCGGCCGCGCGCTGATGGCGCGCCCGAAGATGATCCTGATGGACGAGCCGTCGATGGGATTGTCACCCCTGCTCGTCAAGGAAGTGTTCGCGATCATCAAGGAGATCAACCGCGATCTCGGCGTCACGATCCTGCTGGTCGAGCAGAACGCCCGCGCCGCGCTGTCGGTCGCGAGTCATGGCTACATCATGGAACAGGGCAAGGTGGTGCTCGACGGCTCCGCCGACGAGCTGCGCGACAATGAGGACGTCAAGGAATTCTACCTCGGTGGCGCCGGCGACCAGCGCAAGAGCTTCAAGAACCTGAAGAGCTTCAAGCGGCGCAAGCGCTGGCTGTGAGGATATCGAGCGTTTTCGGGCGGTGTTGCGTATGCAGAAAACGCGTCAGACTAGGAAGGCGGTTCTATCCGAGCACCTGCTCGGCCTCAGTGACCGCGCAGAGCACATGGTAGAACGAGGACGCCGGGATCGTGGCGACCAGCGAAGCGCCTTCGCGGTCGAACTGGTCGTACCAGCCGCCGGCCACGGGATGGCTGAGATAGTGCCGCTCCAGCAGCACCAGCGCCGCGCGAGCCTCGTCCGCCGCTCCAGCTTCGCCCGACTCCGCCTGCGCGATCCAGGCCTTCGCCAGCTCGCTCTGCGGCCACAGCCGCCTGCTGTGGCGGCGGATGTTGCCCTCGGCATCGCCCTCGTCGATCAGGCAGCCGGTGGCGTCGCGATAGCGCAGCGCAGAGGCCAGGAGCTCGCCGCGCGGACGCCCGGTGGGGCAGCCGGTGATCCGTTCAAATCCCTTCAGCAGCCAGACCCATTCCGCGAGGTGCCCGGGCTCGACGCTGACCGGCGGGATCTTCGACCAGTCCTCCTCGAAATATTCGCCGAGGGTGTGCGTCTGCTTGTCGTAGAGATTGGCCAGGAACAGCGCGAAGAAGTCGCCGGCGCGGTTCTGGAACGACAAATCGTGGGTCGCGTCGAAGCAGGCGATCATCGCCTCGAACAGATGCATCTGCGGGTTCTGCCGGCGCGGCATCGACGGCGGCAGGCCCTCCTGGAAGCCGCCATGGGGCGAGCGCAGCTGGGTGTCGAGGAACGACAGCAGCGCGTCGATCTCGGCGCGGATCTGGGCGTCCTGGTCGAGGCCGTAGGCGGTCGCCAGCGCGAGCAGGACGAAGGCATGGCCGTAAGTGTCGCGCAGCGGGTCATGCACGCCGCCGTCCGGCGTCAGGCTGAAGACGAAGCCAGGCCGGCCATCCGGCGCCTTGGCCTTGGCCAGCAGGTAGTCCAGCCCTTTCAGCGCGATCGCGCGGCCCTCGGGATACCAGCCCATCTGGGCCGCCTTGGCGTAGCAATAGATCTGGCGCGCCTGCACAAGCAGCCGGCGCGGCGCAGCGTTGTCGGCTGTCCCATCCTGATGCAGCCGGTCGACAAAGCCGCCGGCCTTGCCGTCCCAGCCGACCGTCGACCACAGCGGCAAGGCTTGGTCGATGATGCGGCGCTTCAACCTCGCGACGACGTCGGCGGCCCCGTCCGCCGCAACGCTCTCTGCCTCAGCCATCGTGCTCCCTGGAACCGTCCCAATGTCAGCGGTCACCGTCTGATAGCACGGGCGGACCGGCACGCCACCTGCGCAAATCCTCTCAAGGACCTGCCATGACCGACCATTACGACGCCCTTGAAACGCGCGATCCGGCCGAGCGCGAGGCCGCCCTGTTCGCCCGGCTGCCGGACGTACTGCGCAAGGCGATGGCAGCGCCCGCCTATGCCAACCTGCTGAGGGGCATCGATCCAGCGTCCATCACCAGCCGGGAGGCGCTGGCGGGGCTGCCGGTGCTGCGCAAATCGGAACTCCCGGCCCTGCACAAGGCCGCCCCGCCCTTCGGCGGCTTCGTGGTCGACCAGCCCGGCTCGTTCGCCCGGCTGTTCACCTCGCCCGGACCGATCTTCGAGCCCGAAGGCCGCCAGGCGGACCCCTGGCGCGGGGCGCGGGCGCTGTTTGCGGCCGGCTTTCGCGAAGGGGACGTGGTTCTCAACACCTTCAGCTATCACCTCACCCCGGGCGGCTTCATCTTCGACGCCTCCGCGCGGGCGCTCGGCTGCGCGGTGATCCCGGCTGGCCCAGGGAATACCGAGCAGCAATTCGAGCTGATCGAGGCCTATCGCCCGGTCGGCTATAGCGGCACACCTGATTTCCTGAAGATCCTGCTCGACGCTGCCGCAGCTGATGGCCGCGACGTGTCCTCGATCAAGCGCGCTCTGGTCTCCGGCGCCGCCTTTCCGAAATCGCTGCAGGAGGAGATGAAGTCGCGTGGCGTCGAGGCCTACCAGGCGTTCGGCACGGCCGATCTCGGCCTGATCGCGTTCGAGACGCCGGCGCGCGAGGGAATGACGGTCAACGAGGACTTGATCCTGGAGATCGTCAAGCCCGGCACCGGCGATCCCGTTACGCCCGGTGACGTCGGCGAGATCGTGGTGACCTCGCTCGATCCACATCATCCGTGGATCCGCCTCGCGCTCGGCGATCTGACCGCCGCCCTGCCCGGCGCGAGCCCGTGCGGACGCACCAACATGCGCATCAAGGGCTGGATGGGCCGCGCCGACCAGACCACCAAGGTCAAGGGCATGTTCGTGCGCCCCGAGCAGATCGCGGAGATCGCCAAGCGCCATCCCGAGCTCGGACGGCTGCGCCTCGTGGTCACGCGTGCCGGCGAGGCTGACGCGATGACGCTGAAAGCCGAATGTGCTTCGGCGCCGGATGCCCTGCTGAACGAAGTTGCGGCCACGCTGCGTGCCGTCACAAAGCTTGGCGGCGCCGTCGAGCTGGTCGGCGCAGGCTCGCTGCCGAACGATGGCAAGGTGATTGCGGACGAGCGATAGCCTTGAGGCCACCCGGGGCATGTTCGGTCCGCATTGTCGCACGCGGCATTGTGAACTATTGAGCTGGCTCATGCCTCGTGGAGACGGGATCATCACCTCATGAGCAGTGCTTCCGAAAGTGAGCCGCGACGGCCGGCGGTTTTCTTCGATCGGGACGGCGTCCTGAACCGGGATATAGGTTACCTGTTCGAGAGCCACAGGCTGATCTGGATCGACGGCGCCCGCGAGGCGGTGAAGGCCGTCAACGACATTGGTTATTTCGCATTCGTCGTGACCAACCAGTCAGGCGTGGCAAGAGGCCTCTATGAGGAGGCGCACGTCCAAGAGCTACACGACTGGATGGCTGCCGAGTTCGGCAAGATCGGCGCGCATATCGACGCCTTCGAGTATTGCCCGTTCCATCCGGAAGGGACCGTTGAGCACTATCGGCAGGTCAGCCACCGGCGCAAGCCGTCGCCGGGCATGATCACCGATCTGCTGGAGCGCTTTCCGGTCGATGTCGAACGGAGCTTTCTGATCGGTGATCAGCCGACCGATCTCGAGGCTGCACGCGCAGCGGGCCTGAGGGGCTACCTGTTCTCAGGCCCCAATCTGGAAGCATTCCTGAAGCCGCTGCTGCAGCGAAGCTGAGCCCCCCGCCCGGTGCGAGGACGTCTGCGCGATCAGAACTTGCGAACCAGGTCGATCACCTCATCCTGCTGCTGGCGCGTGATCTCGGCGAAGATCGGCAGCGAGAGAATCTGGCCCTGATCACGATGGGCGTTGGGAAATTGCTCCGGCCGGTGGCCAAACCGTGCATAGGCCGGCAGGAATGGCAGCGCGGTGGGGTAGTTGATCGCGGTCTGCACACCATTGGCGTTCAGATGCGCGGCGAGCGCGTCGCGGCGCGGGTGCCTGATCGTGTAGAGGTGGTAGACGTGGCTGCGCGCGGGCGCCACTTCGGGCACCACGACATCCTCGATCTGGTTGAGGCCGGCGTCGTAGACCTCGGCGGCGGCCTGCCGGGCCTCGGTCCATGCGGTGAGATGCGGCAGCTTGGCCGAGAGGATCGCAGCCTGCATCCCGTCGAGCCGGCTGTTGACGCCCTCGATATGGTGTTGGTGCTTCACCAGCCCGCCATGGCGCGCCAGCATCGCCATCTGCTCGGCCAGTGCCGCATCGTTGGTGACGACCGCACCGGCATCGCCCATCGCGCCGAGATTCTTGCCCGGATAAAATGAATAGGTCGCGGCCTCGCCGAACGTGCCGACCATGCGGCCCTTGTAGCGCGCGAGATGGGCCTGGGCGCAATCCTCGATCACCCAGAGCTTGTGCTTCTGCGCGATCGCCATGATGGCGTCCATGTCCGCTGGCTGGCCGTACAGATGCACCGGGATGATGCCGACGGTGCGCGGCGTGATCGCGGCCTCGATCGCGGCCGGATCGATCGTGAACGTCGCGTCGTCGGTGTCGCAGAACACGACGGTGGCACCGGAATGGGTGATCATCGCCGCAGTCGAGATCCAGGAATGCGCCGTCGTGATCACCTCGTCGCCCGGCTTCACCTTCAGCGCGCGCATGGCGAGGTAAAGCGCATCGGTGCCGTTGGCGCAGGATACGCAATGAGCGACCTCCGCGGCCGCGGCGAATTCGCGCTCGAAGGCGTCGACATAGCTGCCGCGGATGAAGGCGTTGTCGCGGATCACGCCGGCGATCGCGACATCGATCTCGCCCTTGATGGACTGGTATTGCAGTTGCAGGTCGGCAAACGGCACCGGCATCGATATTCCCCTATTGGCTCGCCAGCAGCCGGCGTGCCGGATTGCCGGCATAGGTGCCTGATATCGTGATGTCCTTGGTCACGACAGCCCCTGCGCCGATGACGACGTCGTCGGCGATCCTGACCGGCATGATCGTGGCGTTGGAGCCGATCGACACCCGGTTGCCGATGACAGTCTCGCGCCACAACTCCTTGCGTCCGCGCGCCGGACCGCCGGTGGAGAACGTGTCGTTGACGAACATCACGCCGTGCCCGACGAAACAGTCCTCGCCGATGGTGACGAGCTCGCAGACGAAGGCATGTGATTGCACGCGGGTGCGCGCTCCGACGACCACGCCCTTCTGGATTTCGGTGAAGGGCCCGATGAAGCAGTCGTCGCCGAGCGTGCAGCCGTAGAGATTGCAGGGCTCGACGATCTTGACGCGTTCGCCGAACGCGACGTCGCGCACGCTGGCCTGATGCACTTCCGGCCGGTTCACGAAACGACACCCAGCCGGCTCAACCGCGGCGTGAAGCGCAGCGCAACCTCCTCTCCGGTCTCGATCGACTCATAGAGGGCCGAGATCAGCTCGAGGCTCTTGCGGCCCTCGAGCCCGTCGACCAGCGCCGCACGCTGGTTCTCCAGACAATCGACCACGTGATGATAGTAGGCCTGATGGCCGAAGCCGTAGACGTTGGGCGGGTTGACCGAGAACTTCTCCACGACGTCCTTGTCCGACGGCAGCTCGTTGACGAAGCGCCAGTGCCGGATCTGGTTGACCGCGAAACCGGAGATCTCGACCGTGCCCTTTTCGCCCAGGATCGACAGCGAACCTTCGAGATCGGTCGGGCGCGCCGCGGTGGTCGCTTCGATGATCCCGAGCGCGCCGTTGCGGAACTTCAGCGTCGCGACGGCGGTGTCCTCGGTTTCGATGTTGGCCAGCGCCGTCGTCGCGCGCGCATGCACGCTCACCACGTCACCGAAGAACCACTCCAGCATATCGACATGGTGGCTCGCCTGGTTGGTCAGCACGCCGCCGTCATAGGCCCAGGTGCCGCGCCAATCGTCCTGGTCGTAGTAGGCTTGGTCGCGGCACCAGCGCACCCGGACCGTCCCCAGGATGAGCTTGCCGAAGCGGCCGGCATCGAGCGCCTCGCGTGCCTTGACGACCGGCACGTTGAAGCGGTTCTGCTTGACGATGAACATCTTGATGCCGGCCTCGTCGCAGGCCCGGATCATGTCGTCGGCGTCCTGCAACCGCAGCGCCATAGGCTTCTCGACCACGACGTGCTTGCCCGCCCTGGCACAGGCGATCACATGCGCGGGATGCAGCCCGCTCGGCGTCAGCACGGCAACGGCGTCGATATCCTTGCGCGCCAGGAACTCGTCCATGTCGTAATGGGCGGGAACGGCGAACTTCCCGGCAATCGCATCGGCACGCGCACGAAGCGGATCGCAAACTGCAACCAGGCTCGCTCCCGCGATGTGATTGCCACCCAGGAGATCGGAATGGCGCTTGGCGATACGCCCGCACCCGAGCAGGCCAAATCTGATCATGCAACAGGCCCTGTCTTGTCTCGTGACCAGCCATTGCAGCCAGCCGAAGAGCCGAGGGAACAAGCGGCCTTGCGAGCCGCAGCATAGCGTCCATTACCCAGAAAACTCGGGATAAGGCAAGGCCTTGCCCCGATCGGGCAACACGGCCCGCGGCGGATTTTTTGCACAAGGCAACGCCGCTGCATCACCGGGGCAGGAAAAGCAGCACGAAGCACCAGCCTATCCTTGTCGTCCTACCGGTGCCGTGCCATGTCGTGGGGCCGAGGAGGCGTCATCGTGGGGCGATTGTTCGGGCCCAGCATGCCCGAATACGATCACCAACGAGACAGTCCAAACGCAGGGCCCGGTACGGCAGCAAATGAGAATGAACCATCGCGTCATGCAACTGGAGCCGGATTTGGGCCGGCGCCAAGCCAAGCTTGCCCTGCTGGCCTATGCTCACGTCGCGATTTGCTGCATTTCGCTGTACTGCATCACGATCACGGATTCCTTCCCGGGCGTCATCGGCTTCGACAAATCGCACCTGACATCTGCAATCCTGAACGTTCTGGTATTCAGTCCCGTCGTTATCCTGTTCGCACTCAGCCGCTTCAGCTTCGGCTATCTCGTCGGCTTCTACTTCTACATCATGGTTCTGGGATATCTCTGGCTGATCGAGTTCTCGCTGCTCGACTATGATCACCGCTTGGCGCTCATCTCGATCGTGCTTTCGGCGTTCGCCTTCCTTGTCCCCACGCTGTTTATCACCTCGCCAATGCGGCAGGTCGTCGTCATGCCGGCCCGCGCCTTTCACATGATGCCTTCCGTCATCCTGATCGCCTCGGCTGCGATCATCGGCATCGGCGCCCTCTACAACCTCAAGCTGGTCGACCTCAACGAAATGTACAAATATCGCGCGGAGGTCGCGCTGCCGGGCATCCTGCGATATGCGGTCTGGATCGTCTCAAACGCCCTGTTGCCGCTCGCCTTTGCCTGCTTCGTCACCAGCAAGCGGTTCTGGCAGGCAGGGATCTCGCTCGTTCTGATGCTCCTGATCTACCCGATCATGCTGACCAAGATGGCGCTGTTTGCGCCGGTCTGGCTGCTGTTTATCGCGCTCGTCTGCAAGCTGGTGGAGGCCAGGGTTGCAACGATCCTGTCGTTTTTCCTGCCAGTCCTGATCGGCATGATCCTGTTCGTGCTGGTCAAGACCGACTTGTTTCCACTGACCCCCGGACTGGTCTATTTCGGCACCGTCAACACCAGGATGGTTGCGATCCCGTCGCTCGCCCTCGAAATCTACAACAACTACTTCTCGGCACATCCGCTGACCCATTTCTGTCAGATCAACGCCTTGAAGCTTGTGGTCGCGTGCGCCTACAACGAGCCGATATGGGCCGTCATGGCCAGGTCCTATGATCTCGGTGCTTTCAACGCTTCGCTGTTCGCGACCGAAGGCATCGCTTCGGTCGGCCTCGTGCTCGCCCCGGTGTCCGCGCTGGGCTGCGGCCTGATCATTGCTCTCGGCAATCGTCTCTCGTCCGGGTTGCCGCCGCAATTCGTGCTGCTGTCCGCCGGGCTTCTCCCGCAAGTTCTTCTCAACGTACCGCTTTCGACAGCGCTGCTCACGAACGGCACAGGGCTGCTCTTCCTGCTCTGGTACATCGCGCCGCGGTCGGCCTTCGACCGGACGGCAGCCTCGACGGCCGCGGTGAGCGACCATCGACCAACTACTGAGGCCGCCTAGAGCTGCGGTTCTGGGCGAATGGCAGCCGGAGCGCCCGCGCGGTCGCCTAGGCGCGAATGATATTGTCCGCCGGCTGAGGAAACTTTCCACGGCAATCGACCAGCAGCGGCGCATGCGCGCCGAGCAGTTGATAGTCGAACTTGTCGTGGTCGGTCGCAAGCAGGACGCAATCAAATTGCCGCAGACTGTCCTCGGTGAGCGCGACGCTCGACAGATCGAACGAATGCGCCCGCATCTTCGGGAACGCGGGGACGTGCGGATCGCTGTAGGACACCTTGGCGCCGAGATCGCGAAGCCGCTCCATCAGCGCCACCGACGGCGATTCGCGGACGTCGTCGACATTCTTCTTGTAGGCGATGCCGAGAACCAGGATCGAGCTGCCGCTGATCGATTTGTGCCTCTGATTGAGCGCCAACGAAATCTTCGACACAACGTAGTCCGGCATCGAGGAATTGATCTCCCCGGCGAGCTCGATGAAGCGCGTGTGCATGCCGTATTCCCGCGCCTTCCACGTCAAATAGAACGGGTCGATCGGAATGCAGTGACCGCCGATGCCGGGACCGGGGTAGTACGGAACGAACCCGAACGGCTTGGTTGCCGCCGCACGGATCACCTCGTGAATGTCGATCCCCATCTTGTCGGCGACCATCTTCATCTCGTTGACGAGGCCGATGTTCACCGAACGATGGATATTCTCCAACAGCTTGGTCAGCTCGGCGGCCTGGGTCGAGCTCACCGGGACGACCTTGTCGATCACCTGACCATAGAGCGCGATGCCGGCCTCGAGACATGCCGGCGTGCAGCCGCCGCAGACCTTCGGGATCGAACGCGTCGTGAAGTTCTGGTTGCCGGGATCTTCGCGTTCCGGCGAGAAAACGAGAAATACGTCCTTGCCGACGGTGAAGCCGCACTTTTCGATGCGCGGCTTCAGTTCCTCCTCGGTCGTACCGGGATAGGTGGTGCTTTCCAGCGACATCACCATCCCCTGGTGGAGATACGGCAGCAGCGATTCCGTGGTGTTCAGCACGAAGCTTAGATCGGGCTCGCGATACTTGTTGAGCGGCGTCGGAACGCAAAGGATCAGCGCATCGACCTCGCGGGCGCGCGAGAAATCGGTCGTCGGCTCGAAGCCAAGCTCAGTGGCATTCTTGATGCTGTCGCTCGAGATATGCTCGATATAGGAGCGGCCGGCGCGAAGCGCGTCGACCTTGGTCTGGTCGATATCAAAGCCGATCACCTTGTAGCCGACCTCGCAATAGCGCAGCATCAGAGGCAGGCCGACATAGCCCAAACCGACGATGCCGATCTTGGCCGTTCTGTCGTTGAGCTTCGCGATCAATTCGGAATTCATTTCATCACTCGTACGGGGTTGTTACGGATAATCGGCCTGAAAACCATCTAACTGGGCCTCTGATAGCGCCATAGCGGCAAAGCCACAACCCTGGAAGGCCTGCTGGAGGCCTCCTCAAGCGCCGCGGCACGAAACCGAACGGGACCGTCGCTTGCCACAACTGGCGGCAGCTCCGGACGGAGCGCCTCGTCAAATTCCCCGCGGCAAGGCTACCGCGGGCCGCCCGAACTCAACAGGCGCGCGACATCGTAGGCGGCGCGACCGGTCCCATACTCGTCGATGTCGCGCCGAACCGCCTGCGCCGGCTGCTTCCAGAGCCGGTTCCACCCGTGCGTGATGGTCTCCGTCCACTCGGTCTCGTCACGCAACGTGACGCACGGCACACGATGGAAATAGGCCTCCTTCTGCACCCCTCCCGAGTCCGTATAGACTTCGAGGGCGTTGTGCAGAAGTTTCGCCATATCGAGGTAGCCGACTGGATCGATGACCTTCAGGCCGTCAAGATCGACGCCCATCGCCAAAGCAGCCTGTCGGGTGCGCGGGTGCAGCGGGAGGACAACGGGGAATTTGCGCGATTGATCCTGCAGGAACTGCACGACCGCGAGAAGCTGCTGCCGATCGCCGGTGTTCTCGGCGCGATGGATCGTGGCGAGCGCATATGTCTTCGAGGCCAGTCCGAGATTGCTCAATATCGCCGAGCTCTTCTCTGCCTTGTCGGTCACGAACAGGGTCGCATCGTACATCACGTCCCCGACGTGATGGACGCCTGCCGTCACGCCTTCAGCGGCCAGATTGGTGACGGCGGTGGTCGTCGGACAGAGCTGCAGCGCGGAGAGATGGTCTGTCACGACCCGATTGATCTCCTCCGGCATGCGGCGGTTGAACGATCGGAGCCCCGCCTCGACATGCGCGACCGGAATGTGCAGCTTCGACGCCGCGAGAGCACCGGCCAGCGTCGAATTGGTGTCGCCGTAGACGACGACCCAGTCGGGCTTTTCCTCGAGCAGGATCGGCTCGATCGCCATCAGCATGCGTCCCGTCATATCGCCATGGCCGCCGCCATTGATATCGAGATGATGTCGCGGCTTGGGAATGTCGAGCTCTTCGAAGAAGACGTCGGACATGTTCGGATCGAAATGCTGGCCGGTATGCACCATCACTTCCGAGAGCCCGTCGGTCTCCCGGATCGCGCGACTGACGGCCGCGGCTTTGATGAACTGCGGCCGGGCACCAACTATGGTCAGTATCTTCAGCGTCATGGGCTCTACTAACGGTGTTGCGATTCAGCCAGGCGATGATCCGGTGCGTCGACAGGGCTCGCCGAGATCGTCCTTCGAATTCCTTCCTTGAACTGCACAAAGCGTCGCAAGTCCAAACGAGATGCAAGGCGGCTCAGATCAGGAACAATGTCGACCGAGGGAGTGTTCGGGTGCACGATCTCGAACTTCGGTTCGACACCGAGCTGCTGACCTATCGTGTTCGAGATCTGTCGGATCGAGAGCGTCTCGGAGGCGGCTACGTTGAGCGTATCCGTCCAGGACGACGCAATGCTCGCAAGGATGACTTCAACGATATCGTCGATGTAGGTGGGAGCGAGGCGGATCCCCTCCGTGCCACCGGAAAGCTGGATCGCCCCGCCGTCCTGGATCCTGCGTACCAATTGCGGAATGAGCCGGTCGCGCTGGCCAGGGCCGTAGGGAAAGAACAACCGCAGAATGCTCAAGGAAAAAATGCTGGAGAACGGCTTCGCAACGACTTCGGACGCAAACTTGCTCGCGCCGAGGAAGCCGGGGGGCGCGAGGCCGGCGTCCTCTCTCAGCGCTGCCGCGAACGGCTCATAGACCGCGCCTGACGAGAGCAGGCAAAAGTGCTTGACCGCGGCCTGCGCCGCCCAATCAAGCAGTCGCATTGTCATGCCGACGTTGACGTCGAACATCTCGCGCGAATCCGCGGGGAAGTCGCGATAGCGTCGCGACTGAGCGGCATGAACAACGGCATCGATCGTCTTGGGGAAGCTGGAAGCGTCGATCGAAGCCGCTCCATCCCAAACCACCTTCGTTCCGAAGGCGACCGACGTGCCCGGCCGGCAGACGCAGAAAAGCTCGTGCCCCTCGGCCACCACCCGAGGGCCGAGAGCAGAGCCGACGAAACCGCTACAGCCCGTCAATAATATCCGCATGCGCGTGTCAGACCGTTGGCTTCGTCAGCAAGACTGAAATCCCGTTCGGATTGGAGTCGTTGAAGGCATAGTCCTTCACTCCGAGCTCCTTCATCCAGCCCGCAACCTCGTCGTCACTGTGCTGCCAGGCGTTGTGCGGATGATACCAATCGAAGTTGACCATGTTGTTTGTTTCGTAGTCGAACGCCTCGTTCCAGAAGCATTTCAGGAAGTTATAGTACAGCAATCGCTGGACGTTGTGCGTTCCTGCGGGAATCCCGAGCACCGGAATCGGCTTCTCAAGCGTGATCGTGGCATTCAGCCGCGAAAGCTCCCGGCCCAGCTCCGTGATCCCTTCGCACGCCGCGTAGCATTCCTCCGCGGAGAGCGGCATGAAATTCTGGCGGACGTGGTCGTCGGCGAAGACGCGCACGGCTCCCATCTTCCGATAGACGTAGAAGAAGAACTGGCCGCCGGGCCTGACCTTGCGGTACAGGGCCTCCACTGCCGCTCGGGTGTTGGGTGTGTGATGCAGCACCCCATCCGCGATGATGAAATCAAAGGTGTCATCGGGGAACGGAGCTTCCATCAAGTCGGCCTGGACGACCGAGCAGTTCTCGAGATCGCGGGTGTTCTCGAACGTCGTCAACGCCGCATCAGAAACGTCCAGCGCGAACACCTCGCCCGGGCAGTTCTCAGCGATGAACCTTGTGTTGAAGCCCGACCCTGGACCGACCTCGAGCACGCGCTGCTTGGACCGGTAGAAGGCCTTCAAGGCGTCCAGATCGGGCAGCCCGAGCTTCTTGCAATACCAACCGAACAGGAATTCCTTGTGCTCGGGTTGCAGCCCATACTGCTTGAAGCGGCGCCACTTGTCCGAGAAGGTCTGATTTGTCTTGGCCTGCTCATGGGCTTCCGGCCGGCTCTGCGCGGTCGCCGGCTTCGGCAAGCCGTACCGTGAACAAAAATCGGTCAGGTCGGGCTGCATCGGGCCGCTCAGGAAGCAGGGAACCCCGTGCAGAATCGGATACCACAGCGATGCATCGGGCGTCCGAAGCACGCCTTCGATGACCTGGCCTTCCTGTTGCGTGAAAGCCTCAAGCTGAAGCTCCATTCCATTCGGACGGAGACGTGAAGACGCAACGGTTCGCATAAATCTAGCTCCTACAACTGCAACTAATGGAGGGCGCCGCCATAGGCACCATGTTGCTTGCACCAGGACTCGAAGCTGAGCAAACACCAGATCAACGCGACATGGTTTGCCTTTTGCTCGAAATGCTCGTCCAGAATCCGACGTACGAAATCGTGTTGGAATACGCCTCGCTGCCTAATGCGGGATTCCGAGAGTTGCTCCTCGATCCATGAACGCAGAATCCCTCTGTACCAAGACGCGTCCGGAGGACCAAATCCCATCTTCGGCTTCCGGTAAATTGCGTCCGGGACCAGCGGCCGGACGGCCTCGCGAAACAGGATCTTGCCCGTGCTGCCGTCGGACAGCAGGCCCCAATCCACGCCGAGCAGATAGTCGACCAGTTCGTTATCCAGAAGCGGCACCCTGGTCTCAAGGGAATGCGCCATGGACAGCTTGTCTTCCAGCGACAAAAGACCTGGAAGATAGGTGGTCAGGTCGACGTGCATGACGGCGTCCCAGGGATCCCGCGACGGAACCGACCCGATCGCATCCCCGATCTCCGCGAGCGGATCGAAACCTCCTGCGGCTCGCAGAAACTCCGGCGTAAAGGCCTCGCCGATCTTGTCCGCCGATACCGGGACGTTGAGGCTTGCGCGGTAGAGGGCAAAGGCATCCCGTGAGGCCGCCGGATCTCCCGCCGCGGCGCGAAAACGCTGCATGACACGCTGCATCAAGGAAGCCGGAGCCGCCCTCGGCACGATGGCGTATCTGCCGATATACCCTCCGGTGACTTCGTCACCGCCGGTACCCGACAGCACGACCTTGGCGTCCTGAGCGACGCGTTGCGCGATCAGATAGTTCACATAGGCCATTCCCATGCGAGGATATTCGATCGCGCCAACCGTCGCATCGAGATGACGGACCAAGGCATCCTGCGGTACCATCAGCTCGACACGTTCGATGTTGAGCTGCTTGGCAACCTCCCGGGAGAACTCGCGCTCGTCGACGAATTTGTCGACACCGACATTCTCAAGATCGAAGATGCACGAATAGGCGCGGACGACCGGATCGATCTGATGCGCACCTGCCGTGATCGCCGAGCTGTCGATCCCGCCCGACAGATACGCCATGACCGGCACATCCGCAGCCAACTGCCTGCGCAACGCCGCCTGCAATATTTCGCCGAATTCGCCCGAAGCCCGCGCCAGACCAGGCGCGTATTTGCGATGGTAAGAGGGAGCCCAATAGGTGCCGCTCGAGCTGCCACTCAGCGTAATTCGTTCGAACGTACCAGGCTTGAGGAGACGGACGCCCCGGAATGGCGTGCGCCCTCCCCAATTGTTCATCAGCGTGAAGTACTCCAACGTCGCTGACGCATCGAACTGCTTGTTCAGCAATCCGCTGGCGTACAGCGCACGCACTTCCGAGCCGAATATGAGACCCTTGCCGGGCAACTCCGCGACGTAGACGGGCTTGATCCCGTATCGGTCGCGGGCGATCACCAGCTCGCGCTGGTTTTCGTCCCAGATGGCGCAGGCGAACATGCCGTTCAGCTTGTTGAACAGCCTGTCCTTCCACTGCTCCCAGCCATGGACCAGAACCTCGGTGTCCGAGTGGTCTGTCGCAAAGACATGCCCGGCAGCCTCGAGCTCTTTTCTCAGCTCGCGGTGATTGTAGATCTCTCCATTGAAGACCACCCATACGGTTGCATCCTCGTTGCACATCGGCTGGTTGCCGGTGGCCAGGTCGACGATCGCAAGCCTGCGGAAGCCCAATGCGACGTCTGGCGACAAATGGAAGCCGCTGTCATCGGGGCCGCGGTGTTCGATACTGGCCGCCATATTCCGAATCCGGGCGTTCGCGTCCGGACAGGCGCCAAAATGCAGAATGCCAGCAATGCCACACATTTTTTATCTACCTGGATCAAGGACGCGTGGCGACGGCACGAATTCGTGTGGCACGGCAAATGATCTCCGCATTCACAATATCACCAAGACTGACCCAAAACCTTCGCATAGACCCACAACTGCTCTCCAGCCTGACCACCAGTTCGAAACCTGCCTATCTCATCATGGCCCGTGCACAAGCTTCCCCGCACCGCGAGACTTCCCGATATGAATCCATCGATGCAATGCATTGCCCATTACGACCACGGCCCGCCAAAGTGCGACAGCGCCCGGCATTCAGGCAGAATGTGCAGTTCGGGACGGCGCATACAGGGGGACCGAACCGGGCCCGCGGTCAGTCAATCTACTCGTCAATCAAGATCTACGCCAAACCGTCGTCCGACGATCTCCGGTCGAGACATCGGATCGATGTCTGTCCCGTCGACCGTAGCATGCCTAATCCATACCGGAGCTGCTCCAGTTTGGACAATTACACCGGATGGAAGAACACGCAAAATGCGGCCGGGCACGCGAGGATGATCTCGGAACAAGAAGCGATCGTATCGCTGAACCCTGAGAACTTTCCACTTCTCGGAGCCAAGATACGTAAACGCGCCTGGATACGGCGGCACCTGCGCTCGGACGAAGTCGCAAATTTGGCGATCGGTCATCGCGAAGTCGATCAGTCCGTCTGCCTCCGTCCTCTTCGGGAAGTGAGACAAGAACCGGCGATCCTGGGAGAACCCAGCTTCCCCCGCCGACAGCTTTCGAATTGCCGCCAGAAACAAGTCGGCACCGACATCCATGACCTTTTCGTATAACGTCTTGACGTCGTCATGCTCTGTTATTTCGACGACCTGAGTAGCCATGATGTCTCCGTCGTCCGCATTTGCGGTCAAACGGAACACAAAGACTTCAATATCCGATTGTCCGTGTATGATGCTCCAGACTAGCGGCGCCCGCCCCAATCCGAGCGGAGGATGGCCGGCATGTATCCCCAGCGCTCCCAATCGAGCCAGCGAAAAGACTTCAGAGGGAATCAGTCGATTCCATCCGTTCACGATCAGAAGGTCAAAGTCTACCGCTTCTACGTCTGAAACTTCGATCTTGTATTCTCGGAGGCGAATGCAATTCAATCCGTGCGCTAGGCACCAAGGCGATACATCAACGTATCCAGACACTGCGTATTTTGTACCCAGCGCCGGCGGAATAGTTACAACCGCGGCGACGTCAATGCCGGCCTTGGTCAACTGCCCGAGACCATGCAGGCCGTTTTCGGCGCAGGTCACATAGAGAACCTTCGGGCTGTCGAGCGACATTTAGTTGCCCAATCCATGGAAGTAGGGTCCCTTCAGAAGTAGGTCTTTTTCGAACCACCAATCTGGATGGACCAATACCTGAAAGCGCGAGTGCTTGTTGAAGTGCACAGTCGGATCTCCTTCGCGCCAAAATCCATTCGAGTCCGATAGATATTTCATGTCTCCAAAGAAGCGCTTTTCAAGTGCATAATTCCGGAATCCCGCTTCCAGCGGATCGAAGCTATCGTGATAATTTCCGGTTTGGTGAACGACTTGGCTGATGTCCCGATGCTCGGACGCCGAGTGTATTTCAAGCCCCGTGATTGCCTCGAGCACGGCCTTCTCCTTGCGCAACAACGCAACTGGCGGCATGCCCAAGGCTCGTCCGATGGTCATAGCCTCAAAATGCAAGCCAATTTCATGTCCCATTGCTCGCAAAGCGTGGATGAGGCGATACACGTGCGGGGTGAAGCAATTGTACTCGTGTGCATGAACTCTAAAGAAGTAGGTTGCCGTAATCCCCAGATCCGACTCAATCAAAGCAAGCTGGCTTACTCCATTGAGAGTGTAGTCGACGTCATGCCTCAGAATGAGAGTACGCTCGTTGGCGGCATCATATTTCTCAAACGAAGTCACTCTGTAGTCATTATCGAGAGCTGCACGCAACAGGTGCCGATAGTACTCAAACGTGAACGGCTTTGGGTTGGAGGAGCTAGACATCGAGTTGAACTACCAACGGTTGGAGGGCTCTTCAGATCAACGATAAGGCATTTTCGGGATGCCCGTGCCGGTCGCCAGGTCGACGAGCGCAAGCCTGCGGAAGCCCAATGCGGCGTCTGGCGACAAATGGAAGCCGCCGTCATCGGGGCCGCGGTGTTCGATACTGGCCGCCACATTCCGAATCCGGGCGTTCGCGTCCGGACAGGCGCCAAAATGCAGAATGCCAGCAATGCCACACATCTGAATCTACTCGACCTCGGTGCCCGCCGGCGCCAGCACGAACTTACTGTCAGGGCTGCGATAGGCTTCGATCATCGCCCCGGCAATATGATCAGGATCATGCCATCGCTCGACATAGCGACGAGCCCGCTTCCCCAGCTCCGTCCACTCGGCGCGACGCTCGAGAATAGCCGCGAGATCTTCCGTGAGCCGCCCGGGATCGACGTTCAAGATCGCAAGATCATCCCGCATGGCCGGCGGGACGAACTGCAGGTCGCTTTCCCTGATGTAGCCTACCACCGGCTTTCCCATAGCCATCATCTCGACGGCAAAGCCGCCGTACCAACCCGCAAGCACCTGGTCAATGGCAAGATCGGCGGACCTGTAAATGGCCATCGCCTCTTCATGGGTTTTCTTTTCAACCAGGATCAGCTCGAAGTCGAACCGGGACTTCAGACGCTCCAACGCATCGAGTATCATCTGAGTGCCCTTGATACTCGGATCGCTCGGCGCGTGGACAATTCTCGGCCTGCCTTCAGCGCGAGGATACTCGGGCGAGAAATGACCGATCTCCACGTTGGCGTAAGGCAGGAACTGGCCTCCCGGAACGACGTGCCCCAGTTCCGGATTGAGATAGAACACGCGGTCAAACAGCGGAAGTACGCGATCGATCAGGCGGGACCGGCGCGCATCGAGCGACGTGACGCAAACTTCATAGGCGGAGCAACGCCCGCTGGCGCACATAGTCCACTCGTTTCGCCGATTGCCTTCGCCCGCAAGCCTTGCGTCACATCCCTGCAGGGTCATGAACCGCTTCTTGCCCAACCCCTTGGCCAGCTTGAGATCGATCGTCACGAGCCGATTCAACAGCGGTCCCATCCGGCCGACGCCCTCGAACGCGTAGCCTGGATACAGGAACGTTGTTCCAAAATAGTAGTGGAGCACGTCGTAGCGAAGCAGCGCCGACAACCCGAACAACGCGCTCCGCGCCACTTTCTGAAAGTCAGTTGCCGTGTCGTCATACAGAACCTTGTCGGCCGGGTACCGAAACCAGGTTCCGCTTCGAATGACCAGGTCGCTCCGGTTTCCGCGCCGGCGCTCGGCACGCGAGAGTGACCAGGGCTGATTACCGATATTGAAGGGGCCGTGAAGGATTTTCATCTTGCTGAGCGAATGTGACGATCTGTGCGCGTTGCTGTCATGCATCACGATGGCGGTTCAGGCCGGAACGGATTCGATCTGCCGTCGATACGCTGCCAACTGCAGCTCGACGATTCTCGCCGCAGAATGATACTTTTGGATCCAGGCTGCTCCGGCAGCGCCGAGTCCATGCCGGTCGTCCCGATCCGCGACGATCTTGCGCAGCGCCTCGGCGATCTCACTCTCGGTCGATGCCGACAAGGTGGGAGGCGCTTCGGAAAAGAATTCTTCGGCCATACCCGAATCCACATTGGTGATGACGCGCCTGCCAAGCGCGAGCGCCTCAAAGGTGATTCCACCGAATGATGGAAGAACGAACTGATCCAGCACAGCGTGGCTGCGGAGATATGTCCTCCACAACTCCGGTTTGCGCATCGGCGCAAGCCACTGCACCTTATCGTCGAGCCCCAGACTCCGTATGAGCTCCCGCGAGGCATCAAGGTCGCGTCCCCAGGCGATCATCGCAAGTCGCAGCGTCGGCGCCTGCTGCGCAACGCGCGCGAAGGCGCGGATCAACCGGTCATTCCCCTTTACCAGGCTGGGGTCCGCATCCCGCCAGTCCTGTCGGGTCGGATGAAAAACAACGACCTGGTCGTCGGGCGGCCTGATCGCGCTGTTTCTCGCCCAGAATTCAACGAGCTTCGTATCGTCGAACGCATGCGGAAGCGGCGTGATCCGATCCGGCGGCACGCCAAGCCGTCGTGCGGCAGGCACGCAATCGATGTTGGTGACGAAGACGTGGTCGGCCCCGAGGAACACGGTGGCGGTGAGCCGCCCGAGGCTGTCGTCCTGAAACGGGATTGCGCGCAACGTTCCATGCTCATATGCAAAATAGGGGCGCTGAGCGAGCAGCGGCCAGGCACCATCGGTGGCGTACGCCTGGATGACATCAAACCGATCCAGCAGGCCCGTAAGCGGCGCGAGCCGGGCCCGGTAGCTGCCAAAGTCCGGGGTGCTTGGCGGAGAACCCGGCGCACGCCCCTGCCGCCAGACATCAACAAGCCGCTGCTGCTCCGGGTCATCCTTTGCCAGAACGCGTCGCATGACGATGTCGCGCGCCATCGCGGGGGAGCGACGAATCCTCCGCCTTATTTTCTGGCCGAGACGGATCACGCGGGCAGACACTCTCTGCGAACATACGGACTGCCGGGCTCGATCCAGCGAGCGTCGGAATTCCTCGGCGAGGTCCGGCTGCCCGCCGACTTCAGCGGCGATCATCGAACAACACAAGTTCAGAGGTCCAGAGGCAAACCATCTCGGCCGCTGATAGCCTCCGAGATCGACCCCGGTCCAGTCCGGAAAGAATGGATCTCCGAGATCTCCCTCAAACGTCGCCTCCTCCCATTCCGGGGAAGCCATGATGTGATAGTTTTCGTAGGCGATGACATAAGCGTCGATGCCGTGCTGGCGCTGGATCCTGGCATTGTTGAATGCGTTGTTCGCGATGTTGCCGAGGTGCAGCACACGCAGCGCTCGCCCATGCTGTTCCTGGAAACGCCGATGCCAATCCAGGCCTTGCGGCTGCGGCGAACGCGCGATTACGCCTGGCGTGTCGACCGATGTCACCGCAGATACCCTTGCGACCCGATCATCGGGGTGACGTCCCGGCGAGCGCACTGAGACCTTCTGAAACAGGCTGCCTCGCAATCTGGAATGGATGCTGCCAATTCCCCACGAGGGGAATGGCGTTGCGCCGGGCTTCCTCCTGCTCCTGCTGGGACCGAATGCGATCGACGACACCAGGCGGAAAGCTTGCAGTGTCCCGATAGAGCTGTCCAAGCCGCGCAGCGATCGCCGATATGCCGTGCCATCGCTCGACATAGCGCCGGCCCTGCTCGCCGATCGTGCGAAGGCTATCCCGATTGCGGATCACCCACAGCAATGCCTGCTCAAGTTCATCCGGCGTTGCGTTGATGATCGGACATTCCTCCGGCGCTTCGACCAGATCCGGGCTTCTAACGTAGCTCAGGACCGGCTTGCCGAGCGCCATCGCCTCGAGCGCGGTGTAGCCGTAAGCACCGCCGATAAACTGATCCGCCACGATGTCGGATTGGGCGAAAAGCGCGAGGACCTCGCTGTTGGGAACGCCTTGTATCTTGCAATACTCGATGTCGTGTCCCTGCACCTTCAGCCTGTCTATCGTCCGCTCCAGGTATTTTGAGCCCTTGAAGTGCGTGTGATTAGGCGCGTGAGCGATGCGAAGGGGACCGGATGGCGGCGCATCCGGGAGAACTGCTTTGAACCGATCCAGATCCAACGGCCAGTAGTTGATATGTTTTGCCGCAGGCATGTAGGTGAGCATATCGCCGAGCGAGACCAGGGCCGTTACGGACTTGGTCAATTCGGAAACGTAGTGTTGAGCCTCTGCGTCGTGACACGCGCAATATTTGGGCGGTTCCGTGCAGTCGACGCAGAAATTCCATTTGCCGAGGGCCAGGGTCGCAAGCCTGGTACGAACATCGGCACCATACGCATAGATATAGACCCGCTTGCCGGCTCGCCGCAGAGCCGCAAGCTCCTCGGAATTGATCTGCAAGCGCTCCGTCGAATCAAGCAACCCGCGGTCGGCGAAGAAGTGAAACACATCATACCGAACCAGGGCCCATGCGAGCACCAAACGCTGGAACGCGAGGCCCAGGCCAAACCTGAGCGCCAGCATGTAAGGCCGTTGGAGATTCAGATCGAAGCGCGACGTTATGATATAGGTTACGTAGACAAGAGAGGTCGATCGAAAGCCAAGCTCCCGATCTGCCCTGGATTTAAGCTGCAGGGTCAGGATCGGCGTTACGCCCCATAAGCTCCTGGGCTGCCCGCGCCGCAACCGCACGGCTCCAAGTGCTGGAGCGACGCAAATCGCGAGTGTTAGAATGACAATCGAAAGTGCGGTAGCGACCAGACCCAGAAGCTTTTGCGGCAGCGCCTGCAACTTGTAGCGGACTATTGTCCCCCGCCCCGGCGATCTCGCAATCGACCAGGTCGTGAGCATCCACCTTCGAACGCTCCGCGGCAACACGAGCCGCGCGAGCGATCTCAGTCGATCTCTCATTGCGTGGATCCGCGTTGCGGCGGCTTTCTTGGAGAAAGGCTTTCGTAGAGCGAGACGACCTTCTGCCACTCCGACTTTGCATCCAACCTTGCGAGAGTCTTCCGCGTGCTGGCAGCGAAGGTCGCTCGGAGTTGCTTGTCCTGGACCAGGCGGTTGATCGATTCCGCGATGGAACGCGGATCGTAGGGATCGAACGTCAACCCGACCTCGTTCTCGACGACAAGGCGCTTCGCCTCGGGGTACTGCGCAACGAGGACGGGAAGATCGGCGGCCAAGTATTCAAATATCTTGTTGGGGAGCGCAAAGGTGAAGTTGCGGCACAAGGCCGGCAACGTCCAAATCCCGGCATCCGCTCCTCGGGCGGCCGCGACGACGTCCTTCGACGGCACCGGCGGAGCAAGCACAACCCTGTCCTCCACGCCCGTGCGTTGCGCCAATGCCAGATAGTCGGGCCCAAACAGATCCAGAGAAGGACCCCGAATGACGAAGATACAATCAGGCGCATAGGCAAGGGATTCAATAATCGGCTCGATCAGGCGCGTCGGGCCAGTCCCTCCCTGCCACAGCAGAACGAACGTCGAGTCCGGCAGCCCCAGTTGCTGCTTCAGCGGCGGATACTCGCGCGACGGCGTCACCGCGATATCGGGAATGTTGCGGACCACGACGGGACGGCTGCCGCCGAGCTCGGCCTCCATTGCATCCGCAATTGAGTCACAGACAGTGATCGTGGCGGACGCCTCGTTAAGACAACGAACTTCCAGCTCCTGAAGCGCCCGCTTCCACTCGGAAGGATACGGCGCCCAGGCGGACTGCTTCGTGTTCCAATGAACATTCTCAGAAAACCACTCGTGGAAGTCGACCACTAGGTGCGCGCCCCGGTACTTTGCCGCCGCCATCGCGGCATAGGCGGTGGAGAGATCATGCGCATGGTACGCAAATGGCTTCCTCTTCACCGCTTCCAGGTAAAGCTGTTCCGCAAGGTAACCAGGCTGCTCGCTCATGAACGTCGCTGCCGTCCAATCGGCGTGCTGAATATGAACGTGCGGTCCCCAATCAAGATTGAAGGTTGCCCCTGCACCCTTCGAGGGCTCGGGACAGATCACCGTCACGTCATATCCGGCGGCGCCGAGTGCACGCGCTTCTCTTTCAACCCTTGGGTCCACACGCAGATCGGAGACGACAAGCATCACCACTTCGCGACCAGAGGCAGATCTGCCAATCTGTCTATTTCGCGACTTGGCATCACCCGCAGCAGACATCTTCGGGATTCGAGCCTGCGCGAACTGCGCGCGACGGATCACAAGCTCTGAGACCAACGCATTCCACCGGCCGAAAAGGAAATAGAATACCGGCCGCAACGCGCGAAAAAGAGGAGGATACTGCTTGATGAAAGATGAGATCTGCTTAAGCATCATTCTATGGCAACTCTACGAAATCTGCATCGGTGCTGCGGGAAACGCCATCACCACTGACCCACCAGCAAATTGCTATACGCCTTGCACTGGAGAGCAACAATTCTTTCCGCGGAATGGAACGTCGACATCCATTGAGTAGCAGCCCGGCCTCGGCCTTGGGTATCAAGAGGATCCTGGATGACTTCCCGCATTCGCGCCGCGCATTCAGCGACGTTACCGGCCGCGAGCAACGGCGGCTCTTGACCAAAAAACAGGGCCGTCTGTTGCCGGTCGATGATGGAAATCAGCCGAACACCCAACGCCATCGTCTCGAACCCAACGCCGCCGAGAGCTGGAATAACGAACTGGTCAACGACTGCATGCGACACACAGTAGCGCTGCCACAGTTCCCGCTTGGACATGGTCGGGACCCATTCAACCAGCTTCGACAGACCCAGTTCCTCGATCAACTCCTTGCTATCCGCGACCTCCTGGCCCCATTCGACGAATACGAGCTTAAAGTCGGTCCGTTCTCGTGCAATCTCCGCAGCTGCGCGAATGACGACGTCATTGCCCTTCTGCCATGACACGCTTCCACGCTTCCAATGGTGACGAGACGGGCTGAAGAAAATGACAGGCCCGTTTTTCGCAGGCGCAAGCTCGGGATGCGCCGCACGATATTCTTTCAGTTTCTGGTCGTCGAATGCGTGCGGCAAATGGAACACGCGCTCTGGCTTCAACCCAAGCCGCTCCACCGAAGGAAACACGTCGGAATTCGTGACAAACACCACCGGCGCGCGCTGATACGAGATGCGGCATATCAGGCCGGTCAGATTGTTTTCGAACGGAATGTCACGAAGTGTCCCGTGCTCGTAGCAGCAGAAGTTCTTGACGCCGTTGATCATAGGTATCAGCCCGTCGATGGCATATCCCTGAATGATGTCATAGTGCGAGAGGATATCCTCGAAGGGCCTTGGATGCAGCGTTATATATTCCTCGCGATAGCTGAGCGATTGACCATCAAGTTCGGAAGGATCCGTCCTGATTTCATCGAGCAATGTTTCAATTTCCCTTGCTCGCGTTACTGGATCAGACATCGATCGTCCCACGCAGCCGGAAGCCGAGACCGGAATGAGCTTGAGCATTGCTCGCTCTAGGAGCGACAGGAAGCGGGAGACCAGCAAGCGGGCAAACGAAGACGACCTCTCCAGAATTCCGCCGACGCGGAGCCGATGAACATCCTCCCGTAACGCACTGAGTGCGTCGCGAGCCTCCGCATCAGCTTGCGGACCGCGACGCGTAGTCTTCAACCATGCCGCAGCTGAGATTCGGTCCAGCCAATTCGCCTCGGATCGGCCCGTGTTGGATTCCGGTCCGAGCACGCCATTTGCCACGAACGTTCCAAGCCAGATTCTATACAGGCTAAGAGGTTGCCTGTTCCCGTCCGATGACCGAGCGCGCCCCCTGAGCCAGAGCAGGAATTTCAGATGTTTAGGAACATATTTGGCGAGGAAGCCCTTGTTGTCGCCGGAACGAGCGTCCTGAAGGGCGGTCAATTCCAATTCCAACCATTTCAAATATGCCGTGGTTCTCCAACCCGCGTTCCTGGCGCGAAGGTATTCAATGCAAAGCGCGGATGGGCCCTGAACGAACCAATGGGGTCGCTTCCATCCCTTCAGGCTTGTCGCCCACCAATCGGGCCTGAAATGATCCTGCCCAAGCGCCGAGGACCCCTCTTGCAGCGCGCCATCCTCCCACTCCGGGCACCCCATGATGTGGTAGTAGTTGTAACATAACACGTCGGCCTGGATGCCGAGCTTCCGCTGAATGCGGGCATTGTTGTAGGCATTGTTGGCTATGTTGCCGATGTGAAGAACGCGAAGCGGCCGGCCCATTCTGCGCTGAAAGTCGTCGATCAAACGCAAGGCGCGTGCGTTTTCCGCCTCGATCGCCTGCGTTGAGTCGATTTGATTCAGGCTACTCTCGAGGCCGGTTTCGACATAGGGAATTGACACTGGTTTAGGCGCCCCGCGCACTGGTAACGCGCCCGCAAGAGCAGTTCGAATGTTCGAGCAGGGATCGTTTTGACGGCATCACGAATTCAGCGACTTCGCGCTTTCGGCGATTGTTGCTTTCAGCGGCTTTGGCAAATCCGCGGTCTCCACATATAGATCCGCCAAATGCTTGCCGAGCGCCTCCACAGAGTAGTTCTTCCGGACATAATCAGGGCCGGCGGCTCCGGCTTCCGAAAGCCGTGTGCGGTCCGAGATCAGCCGACCCAAGACTTCCTTGATCGTATCCGGATTTGCCTCAATGACCGGGCAGGTTTCGCGATCGGCGATCGCTACTCCATCGTGCAAATAGCAGATGACGGGACAGCCCGATGCCATTGCCTCAACGGCAGTCAAGCCGAAGGATCCGCTTATGAGCTGGTCGACAAGAACGTCGATCTTCTGCATCGCCTCCAGTATTTCATGGTGCGGCTTTCCGCTCAGTAGCAAGAGCTCGACTGCATGACCTTCAGCCTGCAGGGAGTGGATTGCGCCTTCCAGATATTTTGTCCCCTTGAAATAGCCGTGGTTCGGAAAGTGACCCACAACCAGCTTGCCATCCCCTTGAGACCAGGATCGTCGGGGAGAGAATTTATTAATATCGACCGTCAGGTACGGCACGTTTCGAGCGCCAGGGATAAGCTTCATGGCCAACCCGTGCGCCACCACGGCAGTCGAGTATTCTCTGATGACCTGCAGCATGGCAGCGCCGCCGGCATCGTCGCAGACACAATAAACCCCGGGATCAGGACATTCGGAGCAGAAGTTCCATTTTCCAAGCGCCAGGTTCTTCTCGCGCATTCTGTGGTCGGCACCGTATGCGTAGGTATAGAGCCGCTTGCCAGCCTGGCGATATATTTCCATCTCGCGCACCGCAATTCCAAAGCGGGGACTGCCATAGCCACCGGCCGGTTCGATGATGCCGCGATCATTGTAAAGATGAAAGAAATCGAAGTTGGCAATGGCCCAAACCAGCATGAGCCATCGAAACAGGAACCAATCCTCACCACGCTCAGCTACAAGACGCGCCTGAATTTCCGAGCATACGACATCAAAGTTCGATGAAGTGTGGTAGGTGGTGAACACCAGCGAGCGGGCGTTCACGCCCAGAGCGCGATCTGCAGCAACGCCTGCGCTCAGATTGACGATCGGCGTGACCCCCCAGAGAGAGTTCATCTCGCCTCGCAGCAGTCGATCCGCAGCGATCACGCGACAATCGGCCACCAGAGCATCCCAGAAGTCGCGCGCATCAGGGGATTGATCGGGATTTAGAAACGGTCGCAGCGCATCCAGCATGGTCGTGAGGAGCTCGTAGTCGCCCTCGGCAGCAACCCGGTTCACATTCTCGATGATCGCCTGATCTACGCGTCTTCGCTGCGGTGTCGACGAAAGCGCAGAGACAGCTGCGCCAAAATTGTGGTTCTTTCGCGCGAGCTGGGAGAGCCTGGGAAAGCACGAGCCCCCCAACATGTAACGAACCGACCGAAATAGCTTCGAAGACACCGGCTGCGTTCCGCACTTGCCTCAAGCGCTGGCTCGATTGATGCAATCAACCACCCGGCGCTGATCCTCCTCCGTCATGTTCGGAAAAATCGGCAATGTGATCGTCGTGTCCTCCGCAAGTGCCGCGTTCGGAAACTGCTCAGGGCGCAGGCCATACTTGTTCTTGTAGTAGCCGAGCCGATGCACCGCATGCGTGCCCGGTCGGGTCTGAATTCCTGCGGCAGCCAGCGCCGCCATCACCGCGTTGCGGCGCTCGCGATGCCCGTCAACGATACGAATAACGTAGGATTGAAATGCATGCCCATCGACGTCGCCGCCGAGCGGTCGCACAATCGAATTGTTCCCGGCGAGCAACTCGGAATAGCGATGGCCGAGACGCCTGCGTTCTGCCAGCAGCCGCTCGAGCTTGCCCATTTGCGCGACCCCAACCGCCGCCTGGATGTCGGACAAGCGCAAGTTGAAGCCGAGATTGTCAAACGTCGCCATCGTCCACGGGCCGTGAGGCTCGATCGACGAATCCGGAGCGCCGGTCGAGCCGTGGTTGCGCTGCGACCGCACGCGTTCCGCAAGATCATCGCGGTTGGTGGTTACGGCGCCGCCCTCACCCGTCGTGACGGCCTTACGCGGGTGGAATGAAAAGCAGCCGATGTCGCCAATCGCGCCAACCAGCCTGCCCTTGTAGGTCGTGCCGATTGCGCATGCGGCGTCTTCGATCACCTGAATGCCACGCGGCCGCGCAATGGCCAGGATCTCGTCCATCGGGGCGGCAAGGCCGAACAGGTGGACCGCGATGATGGCCTTCGTGCGTGGCGTGATCGCGGCTTCCAGCCGTTCCGGATCGATATTGAAAGTCGACAGATCGACATCGACGAAGACGGGCTTCGCACCGACATATTCAGCCGAGTGCGCGCTTGTGACCCACGTGAAAGCGGGAACAATCACCTCGTCTCCCGGCCCAAGCTTCAGGGCCATGGTCGCCAGATGCAGCGCGGCGGTGCAAGACGTACACGCAAGGGCATGCTTGACGTCGTGCTTCTCTGCAATGAGCCGCTCGAATCGTTCTGTGAGCGGCCCCTGCGTAACCCACTTCGAGTCGAGGCACTCTCGCAGCAACGCAATTTCAGCTTCGTCGAAACTCGGTTCTGTGATGTTCATTGGATCGCTACTCTCGATGCCAGGAATCCGGCGGTGCGCTGAGGGACAGGTCTTTGACCTGACCTCAGGCCGAATACACTTCCACTCCGTAAGGTGCCAGCTTCGCCTTCACTTGATCGAAATAGACCGGGCTGATCGCCAACGCCACGTGCCGGATCCCCAATTCCTTGATCTTGTCGAGACCGCCCACCGGACGTCCGTTCAAGCCGCTTCCCCACGTGGAACGATTTTCGTCGAGATACGCCGCGATCTTCCCGGCGTCGAAGCCGAGGTAGAACGGCGCAAACAAGCCCGACGACCCCAAGCCGAAAATGGCGAATGGCTCGCCGGACGCATCGGCTGCCTTGCGGCACCGATCGATCGCATCCATCGCAACCTTGGCCACGGTCGAGTTCTGATCAACCGTGTGCCGATTGAGTTCTGCCACGTTCACCGTGTGCGGCTTCGGCGCAGCAATCTTCCTCAGCAGAACAAAGATCGGCACACCTGCCTCTTTCGAGGACACCACATCAAATCCGGCCGCGTGCGCCAGCGATTCCAATGTATGGAGGGTGAGCTTCGAAAGGTGGTCTGCGCAAAACAGATCGTTCGGATTCTTCGCAAAGTTGGGAACGCGAATGTAGAAGAGGCCCGCCTCCTTGAGGTGCCTGTGCGCCCACTTCAACATGTCGAGCGGATTCTCGACGTGCTCCAGGACGCCCAAGGCGACGATCAGATCGAAGCTCGCCGCCTCAGCGTCGAAATCCTTGTAGTCGCAGCGTCGAAGCAGGGCGGAAGGAAATCTTTTCTGCAGCACGTCGAATGCCGAGCTCGGCTCGAATGCCGCCGCGCGCCAGTCGGGAGATTCTTCAACAAAATGCCCCAGGAAATCGCCCTTTCCGGCACCAATCTCCAGCACCGATCCGTCGGCCGGCAGATTGGTCATTTCCCTCAGGATCTGGTGCGTGCGTTCCGCTTGAGAGATGGGAGCCGGACCCGAGAAGCTCTGAATTGCCGCGTCGGGGCTCTTCATCATCAGATTGTAGCTGTCCTTGTAGAAGGCTTCGGCCCGCCCCCGCGTCCCGCCGGCGTTGAAGATGAGGCCGCATTCCTTGCACAGCCGGTTGTCCAGCGATGCCTCACGAAGCACCATCATGTCGGATGTGATGCAGGTCCCGGAGAAGGACGGATAGATATCACCTAGCTGCGTCGATTCGCATACCGGACATTGCGCTGTCATAAGCTCACTCCTTGTTGATCCGCTGCCGCCTGTCGAGTTCAGAACGCTCACTTAGCCAATCGAATGCTCTTGCAAGCCCCGCAGGATCGTCATTTCCTTGTATGGAAACCGCACCGGAATGTTCTCGCCGTAGACATCTCTTCGAACGAGAATGTCCGGCTCGTTGTATCCAGCCATTGCCCTCAGCGAGGTCGTTCCCGAGAATCTGGGATTGATCTCAAACGGAACGACGGCACCGTCCACGACACGGCACTGCACGTTGATCGGAGCTCTCGGTGAAAGGGAGCCGGCGATTTTCTCGCACGCGCTTCGCACATCAGGCCAGTCCGCAATATGTCCCTGCGAAATGCCAGTCGATATCACAAGCCGCGATCCGAGATCGGGACGACCCGACCGATTGGGGACCTGGGTACGGATCGTCAGGGCGTTGTTGATGACCCGCCGGATCGCAATCGAATTGAGGAGGGCACCATCCGCACCGAACAGCACGCCGACCGTATATTCGTCGTCCGAGGTTCCGATGTATTCCTGGATAATGAAGGCTTCAGAAGTCGCAAGCAGATAGCGCGAGAAGGCCAGCAGTTCTTCGCGCGATTGAACGATGAAGACATTCGCCGACCCACCGCCGCCGACCGACGGCTTGAGGATTGCCGGCAGGGTCTCCCATTGGTCGAGATCCGACAGCGTGCGCACTTCCATGAAGCTCGGCGCCGACAATCCGCACGAGGCCAGGTGAGCCATCGTTTTCGTCTTGTCCTGACAAATCTCAAGAACGGTCGGCGGATTTACCGGCACGTACAGGCCGTCAGCCTCGAGCGCGGATCGCGCTCGGCTCAGAACAGCCATCTCGGGTTCTGATCCATGAAAGACGGCAACACATTTTTCCGATAAGGCCAGCGATCGAAGCTCATCCAGATACGCGGGGTGGCTCGCCCGCGGCAATTGCACAAACTTATTGACGAGGTTTCGGTTTGCGCACAGATCGCTCACGTCCGTGCCCACAATGTCGTACTCGAGCTCGCCCAACCGGAGAGCCTTGAGTATTTGTTCGCCGTGACCGCCCCCGCCGATCCCCGTCAGCAGAACTTTTGCGCGTCTACTCTTCAAGATTGCACCTCGTTCGCTTTGAAATCGGCGCACCTCTCAAGCAGCGAAGCGACCGGGGGCGCAAGCGGATAGCGCGACAGGATTCGACGACACGGGCCTGAGATATCGAACCGGATGATCTCTGCGGCCCGCTCGCGTGGATCGTAGATACAGACCGATCCCCGAAGGTCACTTCCTCGCGGTAGGCCGCAACTCCCTACATTGACAAAGAGCTTGTCCGCGTGCTGCCGCACAAAGGGATGGTGTGTGTGTCCCATGAAGACGACGTCTGCGTCGACCTCCGCATAGTCCGACAGGCTGCTGTCCGGATACACGTAGCCGCCCAACGGATCCTTTGGGCTGCCATGAACAAACAGGATCGTTCCACGCTCATCACGGACGGTCAATTTCGACGGCCAGCTGCTGACAAAGTCGCGCTCATCGTCGCTCAGCAGCGCAAACGTCTCGCAATGACGATAGATCGCCTCGCGGTCAGCAACCGTCGTCTGCCGGACCAGCATGTCATCGTGATTTCCTCTCACGATGTGAATGCCGCCGGCCCGAAGTGCGCTGACAACGCCCTTTTCCGGGATGTACCCAACTGCGTCCCCCAGGAAGTAGATCGCATCGGCTTTCGCGTCCGCCAAGATCGCCAGCGCCAGCTCGAACGCCTCGATATTCCCGTGAGCGTCGGACAGAATGCCGAGGCGCATACTCAGCCGCTCCGTCGGCCCAAAAGCCGCGCCCAGGAGAAAGCCGGCCGAACGTCAGCCTGCCGCTGCTCGGGACGGCTCTCGAACCATGCGAGGCATTCGCTCATCGTCCACGGAACGAACCCGTCGTCGACGACCTTGCGAACCGCGTGATGCATCCCTCGGGTCTTGTCGATATTCTCCGGATGCAGATTGACGACGATCACGCCGGGGACGCCGCTCTTGCGAATATCGTCCGCAAGTCCGAAAATGCAATCCGCCGATTGATCATCATTCCAGCCGTGCACGAACACGATCCCGTCGCCGATGGCGGTCAGGATGCTCCAGTGATCCGTGAGCTTGTCATCGAGCAAAAGTCTTCCGGGTAGCAGCGAGCCGTTGAGCATGCGACCATCAAGCCCAGGCAGGTTGGAGCTCCCCTTCACGCCGTGCGCATTCCATGCCTCGGCATGTTTCCAATACCCGTCGTTCAGAAATCCATGGTTTCGGACAGTCCGCGTGTCCTCTCCCGTCAGCTGCTTGAACCAGTTCGCCTGTTCCGAGAAGAGCTCGGCATATTTTTGCGGCTCTTCAAGCGCGTCGGGATGCAAACCAAGTTCGACGCGCCTGCGCGACTTGAGTTGCGCCAACGTCTCCGGTGTATGCTTGGTAAGCGGATGAAGAAAATATGTAACCGGCAGCGAGCCGAGCGCTTCCAGCTGCTCGGCATACCGATCGAGCGCGGCTTGATCGTCATCGCCCGTGATGACGATCGCGCCCGGCGCCCCATTCGGCAACATCGGAAGCCTGGTCTCGCCGCACAGGCGCGTCAGTGCGTCCGACAGGGCTTCGCACCACCAGTCGGCATGCCGCTCACGCGCATCCTCGCCGGCAAGCTGGCCTTCGAAGAGATAGTTTGGCCGCTCACCGGCGAAGCCCCACATTGCATCCGTGGGCCGCCTGTCGGCGGCCGCAGGATCGCCCTGGCGATACCGAACGAGGTCCGAAACGATATCGGTGCCGGCGAATATCATCGACCCGCCCGCGGAGGTGCGTAAGCAGAGCCAGGCGGCCCGCCCCTCGTCATCGGTGACGACAGGCACGCCTTCCGCCGCCACAAATCGCATATACGAACGAAGCGTCCGCAACCTCTTCCAGGGCTTCTGCCCCGCCATTTCGGCCTGCAGGACCCGCGGCGAATCGACGGCCCTTGCTTCCGATCTGACGGCGAATGCCTTCGCAAACCCAACGGCCGGCAATACGGCAACGACGGAGCCGCCGCGACCGAGAAAGTCGGACGCTCGGCTGACATCCTCGCGCTGCGGACGATACAGAACCAGAGGCCTGCCGTCCGGCGACGCCGAGGCACCAGGAAATCCGAAGACGCGCAGAAGGTGGGCAACAAACTCACTGCCGGCTCGCGCGGACACAAAAGACTCCGCTGCGCGATAGCCGACGCCTGTGAGGTTCTCTTCCAACGCGGGCAATTCCCGACGGTATCTTTCCGGGCGACGAAACATACTCCCCTGAATGATCGGCAATGACGTCGATCCGAACTTCGTCTTGAAGTACGACACTTTCGAGATCGGCCAGTCTCGCGGCACTTCCGGAAACCACGGCCCCAGACGATACGTTCGAAACCCGGCTCGCTTGGCCCACAACATCGCGCTCCAATGAAGCAAGTCGTTGGGTCGGAGCTTCAAGGCATCAGATCGGGCGGCTCCGGCCATGAAGTGCACGGCCGTCTTGTCGCTGAGCACGATCAACCCGGCTAACCGGGCGGCTCGTTCACGCACGAAGAGCAGATGCGCCCGGCCTTGTGCGAAAAAGCCATCGAGCACCGCCTCATAGTAGGAAATCGGCGGCAACGCCTCTCCCGTTCTGACGGCCGACTCTTCGGCTATTTCCAGGTAGTCCTTCAGGGCTGATCGATCGGTGGCGACTTCGAACTCGAGGCCCGCCTTGAGCGCCTTCCGAACGGCCCTTCGGCACCCTTCGTCCAAATTCGAGAACATGTCGTCTTCGGACTGGTCAAGCTCGACCAACTGATCGGCATTGACCGTCGAGTGACCCGGGAAAGGGCTCATTCCATTTGGACCGAACGCTATTCCGAGCTGGAATCCAAAGTCTCTCACCCAAAACGGAATTTCCTCACGCGACTCCGCGCGATTGCTCGGCGCAAGATTGTGGGAATTGAGCTGGATCCGATCGACATCGTACAGTTCGGCCAATCGAAATATCTCGTCCATGGCCGCCGTGCGGAGAGCTTTCCTGGTACCGCGGTCGATCCGCCCGCTTGTAGCCAAGCCGGTATGACGATGGATTCCTGAATGCAGAAGGCGCTCACCGAACGGCGTACCGGTCCCGTCGCTCAGGTACAACGGCTGAATACCGACGATTTCGTCGTTCTCAATCAGGGCAAACGACAGGTTCGCATCGACAAAGAAACGCTCCTCGATCGAAACCCACGCCGTATCGTGGTTCAGCCAGGCCTCGGTCGAAGACGCCGCCAGCGCGTTCCAGCGGCCACGATCGACGTCGTGAAATCCGACGATTCTCATTTAGCGACGAAAATGACGTTGAAGCGGGTGCCGAGATAGGGATTGCGCGGGTGGATGTCGACTATCTCTGTCTCGACCCGAAGGCGCTTCCCGAGATCGATGAAGTCCTCCTTGAGGAAGTCATACGATACGATTTCCGGCTTGATCTGCGCGGCGGGCGCGTCTTTGGCGAATCCAAGATAGCTTGCAACCTTGGCCAAAGAATTGGGCTTCCGTTGCTTGACCATGGTTTCCAGCGGCGGGCGAGCGGCTAGCTGTGCGCCAAATCCAGCCGCCAGTTGCGCCGCGATCCGCTGAGACTGTTCAAGCTTGCTCCGGTCGGGCACAGAGCCGACGAGAACGCGCCCGCCAGGGCGCACGACCCGAAGCATCTCTCGAATGATCAGTTCGCCGGTCTGAAACTTCGGAAAGTTCGAGAACACATCATAGCAAAAGGCGGCGTCAAACTCGCGGTCACCGAACTGCAAATTCTCCCCGGCCGCCTGGCGGAAGTCGGCATTGGGAAGCTCAAGCCGTCGCGCAACGCCGAGCGGGGTCTCCGCCAGATCGACGCCCACGTACTTGCCTACGTTCGGCGCAACGAGCAACGCAAGAAGGCCGGCGGCGCATCCCACCTCCAGAACCTTGCAGTTCTGGTCGAGCTGCATCAGGCCCAACATGTGCGATTTCAGATCGGAAAGCAGGTCCTCATCGGTCCAGAGAAACGGATTTCTGCCGGCGACGTAACAGAGGTCATCCAGCGTCGGCTTCTCCGATATCTGCCGTGCGCGAAGCTCAAAGAACGCCTCGAGCTTCTCCTGCCAATCACCGTCCGTCATCGTCATCAGCTTCGCTCGATACTGCAGGTGAATTTCGGATCGTAGAGATAATTGAAATGCCACAGTGAATTGCGCGACACCGAGAACTGCGCCGCCTTCTCGACATAATGCAGGATGGCTTCCGCCCCCTTCGGCAGCATGTGCCGGCACAGAGCGGCAGAGATGTAATATTGTCCTTCGCCAAGAGCGAGCTCGGGCACCTCGTAGAGGACGCTGCCACGTTCCGGCAGACCATCCTCCCCGTCGAGAAACAGGCCACCGTCGTATCCCTCAATTCCGGTCACCGCCTGAAGCCGTGCGGTATCGATCCGCAGACTTGCGTAGATCTGCTTGTGCTCGGAGAAGCCCGACCACGACACCCGGATGCGAAGTGGCTGCCCGTTCTTGACAACGCCGATCGGCTTGCCTTCGACGTCGATCACCTCGACGGCAGTGATCTGCAGGGTGTCGCCGCCAAGCTCGTATTTTCCGGTTTCGGCCGTGCTCTCAATCGATTCGCTCAGCTTCTTGGTTTCCCGGAGATTGCGCGCTTCCTCGATATCCCAAACACTCTGCTCATAGGCCTTGCTGACACGCTGGGCATTTCCGTGCATCAGCACCCGCCCCTTGTCGATCCAGATCGCCTCGTCACACAGTTCGCTGATCAACCCGCTCGAGTGCGAGACGAACAGGACGGTGGCGCCGCTTTCGCAGATCTGACGAACTCGCTTCATGCACTTGTTGACAAATGCGGTGTCGCCGGCAGCGAGAGCCTCGTCGACGATGAATAACTCCGGATCGACGCTGATCGCGGTAGCGAAGGTGAGTCTCGCCTGCATGCCGCTCGAGTAGGTCCGGAACGGCTGATCGATCACCTCGGCAAGCTCGCTGAAATCGATGATCCAGGGAACCTTTGCCTCGATTTCCGCTCTCGTCATACCCAGGCACATGCCGCCCAGCACGATGTTGTCGCGACCCGACACATCCGGATGAAAGCCGGTCCCCAATTCCAGGATCGCGGACAGCTTTCCGGCCACTTCAACTCGCCCGGTTGTGGCATCCAGCAGTCCGGCAATGATCTTCAGGAGGGTACTTTTTCCCGCGCCGTTCGGCCCGATGATGCCGACCACGCGCCCGCGCAACACTTCAAAGGAAACATTCTGGACCGCCCAATGCTCATGGTGCCGGGGCTTTCCGGTGATGATCTCCTTCAGGAAGTCCAACGGCTGCTGATAGAGCCGATAGGCCTTTCCCAGGTCAGTGACACGAATGGCGCACTGCGGGTCCAATGACCCGGCAAGCGCGATCAGGTCGCCGGCGTCTCGATTGTCAGAGAGCATTGCCATAGTACGGTTTCAGCTTTTCAAACATGCGGTATCCGAGCCCCAGACTTAGCAACGCGAACACGATTGTAACCGCCCAGGCGTACGGATGCTTGAACGAACCGAAGAAGAGGACGTCCTGGTAGACCCAGACGAGGTAACTGAAGGGATTCGAATAGATCAATGGACGAAGGGCACGCGGCATCCAGTCGGGCAGGTACACCGTCGGCATCAGATACATTGCGATCGAGGTGAACACCGTGACGATCTCGCGCATATCGCGAAAGAAAGGAGTGACTGCAGCAAGGGCGAAGCTCAATCCGATCGCCAGAATTGCATGAACGGTAAATACGGCCGGCAGCAGCAGGAGCATCCAGCTGAGCCCGCCCACATAAGCCTTATAGAGAATGACGAGCGCAAGCGCCGGCAGATGAGGGACCGTTGCAGCAATGGTTGCCGCGATCGGAAGCAGCTCGATCGGAAACACAACCTGCTTGACGAGACTTGCGCTCCCTATCAGCGCTCCGGGTCCGCGAACAAGCGCGGCCTGCATCATCAGCCACGGAACCAGACTTGCCAGGATGTAGGCAGAGAAATCGCCGGGAAAATCCGCGCTGATCGACAGCTTGCTGCCCAACACGAAGCCGAAGATGAGCAGGTATGTTCCGACGACAACGAGTGGATGAATGAAAATCCACAAGGCGCCAAACCCGTGCCGCGCATGCGCAGCGCTCAGGTCACGATCGACCATCTCCCGCAAGAGATCGGGATATCGCCGGATCTGATTGATCGTGGTCCATAGGGCCTGAGAGTTGCGGTATGGCGAGAGGCCAACCCGCACCCATCTTGCCGCCGGGAAGAGACCGTTCATCTGCAGCGCGCTCCCATTTGTGCGTGCCTAAAAGCTGCTTTCCATGATCTGCTCGAGATTGAGCAAAGACCAGATCAGCAGCCGCCTGTTTTCCCGTCCTTCCAGATGTTCGTCGACCAGTGAGCGAACGGTCTTTCGGTCGACCAGGTCGTAGATGCGGGCCGTGTTGCTGAAGAGCCTCCGTTTGACATACTCGATGCTCTCCCCCTTGAACCAGCTGGCATCCGGCGCGGAGAAGCCCTGCTTCTCGCGCTCCGCCACCTCGTCGGGGATATGCCGGCTCATCATCTTCCGCAAAATCAACTTGCCGTCCTTGGTGCGCTCGTAATAGCGCTGCGCCTTTCCGCCGGGCTCGTTTTCGTTGAGGCGAATGACCTCGGTCAGATTGCCGAGCTTCATCTTGGCGGGAAGCTTCATTGCGAAATCGACGAGATCATTGTCGAGAAACGGCACTCGGCTCTCGAGTCCATGCGCCATCGCCAGCTTGTCCTCGACGATCAGCAGCCCGTTCAGGAACGTCTTGGCCTCGAAGTAGAGCGAGTGATTGACGTAATCCTCGGGCCGCCGCAGCTCCGAGGCGTGCTCCTTGAACACTCCCCTGAAGATATCGATCGGCGAGGTCTGCCTGGCCTCATCCCATACCGGCCCCAGCAGCTTCGGCATCGTTCCGCTCGGAACCATGCGCTGCCAGAATCCGAAGTACTTCTCGATATAATGATCGAAGTCGTCGTTCACGACGGCGCGGTAGTAACGCCAGGGGTATCCGCCGAAGAGTTCGTCTCCCCCGGTCCCGGTCAGGACCACCTTGCCAAACTTGGATGCGAGTTTTGCCGCATAGAAATTCGGATAGGACTGGCCGACGCGAGGCTCTTCCAGATGCCATGCAAGCTGCGGCAGCGCACGCTCCATGTCGCCGGCCTTCAAGACCATCTCGTAGTGCTCGGTCTTGAACAAATACGACATGTGCTCGGCCTTGGTCCGCTCGTCGTATCCGAGTTCGACGCCCGAGGCCGAGTTGAGATCGAAGCCGACCGTAAAGGTCCGCATGAACGGCAGTTGGCTCGATGCCAGCGCGGTGATGGAGCCTGAATCCATGCCGCCGGAAAGATAGCACCCGACCTCGACGTCGCTCACAAGCTGCCGGTTGACCGCCTGCCTGAACAGGCGATCGAGCTCGTCGATCGCCTCATTCTCATCGACGGCGTACTCGGGCTCCTCGAAATGAAAATCCCAGTACTGCACCGGCTCGACGGCCCTGCTGTCCTGCGAAATCTGCAGATAGCAGCCGGCCGGCAACAACTTCACGCCGGCAAACAGTGTCCGCTCAGCGAAGAAGTTCTGAAAGCTGAGATATTCCGACAGCCCCCTGATGTCGACGCGCGACTTGTACTCCGAAAATGCCCGAAAAGCCTTGTGCTCAGACGCGAACACGAATGTCTGCCCAAGTTCGGCATAGTAGAGCGGCTTCACGCCGAAGCGATCCCGGGCCAAGGTGAGCTTCCGCTCGTGATTGTCCCAGATCGCAAAGGCGAACATGCCGTTGAACTTGAGAAGCGCGCCCAGACCCCACTCGGCGAAGGCGTGCAGCAACACCTCACTGTCGCCCGAGGAGTTGAAGACGTGCCCCCTGGCAGAAAGCTCGACCTTCAATTCCTTGAAGTTGTAAATCTCCCCGTTGTAGGTCAGCACAAATCGGCCGTCGCGCATCTCCATCGGCTGCCGCGCGGCGTCGGTCAGATCAATGATCGACAGCCGGCGATGACCGAGTCCAACGGGACCGTTGCAATAGTGGCCCTCGCCGTCCGGCCCGCGATGGGCAATGATATCGGTCATTGCCGTCAACGTGGTGATTGAAGCGGGCCGCCCGTCGCGGTGCAGAATTCCGGCTATGCCACACATGTTATTCTGGCCGATCTATTCAATGATGTCGGGTGCGAGCTCAGATCTGAACCTTCAGATTTGAGCCTTCGCACGACGCTGATCGACCTGATCGATATGGCTTCTGCGCCAGTCGATCAGCCGCCGCAGCCCTTCGTCCAGGTCGATTGCGGCGGTGAAGCCGATCTCCTCCTGGGCCCGCTTCGGCGATCCGATCCGATTGCGCACCAGCGTGGCCTGGCTCCGCGGCGCATAGTTGATCGGCTGATTGGAGCCGGTGAGGTTCAGGAGCTTTTCGGCGATCTGCTTCAGCGAGGTCCGGTGTCCTGTGCCGACATTGTAGAAGCGATCCGTCGCACTCGCGCCCATGGCGCACAGATTGGCGCGCGCGCAATCTTCCACCGCGACGAAATCGAACGCCTCCGAGCCATCCCCCAGGATCGTCGGTCCCTCTCCCTTGTCGATCGCGTCGAGCATCTTCATGATCACCGCGATATAGGCTCCCCGGTAGTCCTGACGCGGTCCATACACGTTCATGTACCGGAGGCCGACATAGTCGAGGCCATAGCGGAAGTGGTAGGCACGGGCCATGGCCTCGCCACAGATCTTGGTCGCACCATAGAAGTTCTTGTTGTTGAACGGATGGTCTTCCGTCATCGGCTCCTCGACGGCATCGCCATAGACGGAGGCCGACGACGACCAGACCAGCCGCTTGACGCCGTTGCGCACGCATCCGTCCAGGACGTTGAACATTCCGTTGACATTGACGTCAAAGGCTGTTCGCGGAAATTCGTGACACTGCAGCAACCAGAGCGCAGCGAACTGAAACACCCCGTCGGCGCCCTTCAGGGCCGCATCGAGGATGTCGACCTGGGTGATATCGCCGCCGGCCTCGAAGATCTTGACGCGAGGGTCGCGCAGCGCGCCCGCGAGGTTCTCATGCGTGCCGCGCACGAAGTTGTCGTAAATGACGATCTCGCCGACGTCAGTCTGCGTCAGCTGATCGACCGCATGCGACCCGATCAGCCCGGCGCCCCCGATAACGACAACCTTCTTTCCGCGAATGTCCATTGTCTTCAACCCTCGATTTCAACCAGCGCTTCATCATGAAGCTCATAACGACGGTGAGTGCGTGGGCAGACCAGATCGCTGCCCAGCCGCTCGCCTGCTCTACTCATCCAACCAATTCGGCGGGCCGGATTGCCTGCCATCAACGAAAATGCGGCGACATTCTTCGTGACGACGGCACCGGCTCCGATGAAGCAGTACTCGCCCAGCGAATGTCCGCAGACGATGGTCGCATTGGCGCCGATGCTGGCTCCGCGTCCGATCGGCGTCTTGCGAAACTCGTCCTTCCGCGACACGCCGGCGCGCGGATTGTTCACGTTCGTGAAGACGCAACTCGGGCCGCAGAACACGTCATCGTCAAGTTCGACGCCATCATAGATCGAGACGTTGTTCTGGATCTTGCAGCCGTTTCCGATCCGAACGTTCGGACCGATCATCACGTTCTGGCCGATCGAGCAATCCTCGCCGATCACCGTCCGGGCCAGAATGTGGCAAAAGTGCCAGATCTTGGTGCCGCGCCCGAGCACCGCCCCATCGTCAACGTAGCTCGATTGATGGATCAGGACGCCCGGAAAGCGCGGATCCTCGCGCATCTCGCTCATTTGTGCATCGCCTTCTGGGCAAAGGCGTGAACGCCGTTGCTTCTGACGATCGGCGCATGGCGAAACGTGGAGACGATATCGATCGAGGGGCGGACTTCGTCCAGCCTGAAGCCGCGCCCGGCGACGATCTCCTCATAGCTGCGCGTATGGAGATCAGTGAATCCTTCCGAGAATTCGACCTCCTCGCCGTCGACGGTGATCGAGCGATAGGTCGTCTTCTTGCCTTTCACGCTGTCGGGCAGGTCGTTGCGGTCCAGCGACAGAAACCAGCTGACATCCGCGCGCTCGCACTCCAGCGAGCCGGCCGCCCTCTCCTCCTCGCGCAGGTGCGCCTCGTTGCGGCTGGCGGGGCCGAACACGAAGCTCAGCATGTCGAAGAAGTGCACCCCGATATTGGTCGCGACACCACCCGACTTGGCGTCTGCTCCCTTCCAGGAGGTGTGATACCAGCGTCCGCGCGAGGTGATGTAGGTCAGCTCGACCTTGTGGCGCTTGCGCGAATTGGCGAAACGATCGCGCAGGGCGATGATCGCCGGATGCAGCCGCAATTGCAGAATGGTCGAGATGCGGCGGCCGGTGTCCTGCTCGATAGCGGCCAGTTCGTCGATGTCGCCGGGATTGAGGACCAGCGGCTTTTCGCAGATGGCATCCACTCCCGAGCGTAATGCAAACCGGCAATGCGCGTCGTGCAGATAGTTCGGCGAGCAGATCGACATGTAGTCAATCTTTCGGCCGCCTCTGCGCAACTGGTCGACATGGCGATCGAACAGCTCGAACTGGGTGAAGAACTCGGCATCCGGAAAATGGCTGTCCATGATGCCCACGGAATCGTTCGGATCGTATGCCACGGCCAGATTGCCGCCAGTCTCGGCCATCGCCCGCATGTGCCGCGGCGCGATGTAGCCGGCAGCGCCGATCAATGCGTAAGTCGTCATGGGCCCCTCTCTCAAACGTTTCTGCCTGCTTCAGGCAAGCTACCGCACTCGGGGTGAATCGAACATCACACCCAAGCCAAACATGTCCATTGCGCCTGCCCGGAGGCAGACGCAGTTACGCCGCAGCGATCAGGTCCGTCCCGACAAGAACACGGACCTTGCGGCCCAACAGGTTCAAGAGAACCGCAACGCGATGCTGATCGCTGGCGTCTTCAACGAGCGCAAGACTGTCGACGAACGCACCTTCGACAATTCGCACTTTATCCCCGGGCGAGAACGCCGGCCTGCGCGCAAGCGTGATGAAGCCGGCGTCGTCCTCGCGCCCCTTCAAGGCATCGATGACGCGGCCTTCCACCACCGCGGGCCGATCTCCCACACACACGAGATGCGACACGCCGAGCGTCGATTGGATGGCGCGCCACCGCTGCGACGCGAGATCGATCCCGACAAAGAGATAGCGCGGAAACAACGGACGCGGCACAGTCTCCACCTTCCTGGCATGGCTGCGGCGCTTCAGGTAGCGGGGGTAATAGATCGAAAATCCCTGCCGCTCGAGGTTGGCGGCCGCCTTTGCTTCGGCATTGACCTGCGTCTGGACGACGTACCAGCGTGAACTGAGCTCCATGGCTATCACGCCCCCACCGATTGCTTTGGACGCAGGCCCAGCAGATCCGGCGCAAGGACTTTCTCCGCCCCGAAATTGCTGACCGCCTGCTCGAATACACTGCGCGCCGCCGTCAGATGCGTCACAACGACCGCGTCAAACGGCTCGTCCACCAGCGCGTAGGAGGAAACGACCTTGACGCCAATGAACCGGGTCGCGGTTGCATCGGGATCAACGATCGCAATGACGGAAATGGGCCCATCGACCGCGCACAGGATCGCGATTTCGCAGAGGTCGGATTGTCCGGCGAGCACCACCCGCCTGAAGCCGAGCGCCTGGGCGCGCTCAAACAGCCTGCCATACTCCTCCTTCGCCTTGCGGAAGAGCGAAAACGAGTCTGTCAGGAATTGAACGGTCAGTCGCGATTTCTCGGAGAAGCCCTGCGGCGTGAGGTAATAGGCATAGCGCCGTGCCGGCGCCTGCCCGACCTTGACGAAGCCCTTCTTGATCGCCCGCTTCAGGTAGGCGTTGACCAGGCCGAGCGCGACGCCGAGATCGGCCGCGATCCGCCGCTGCGACTGCGCACCATCGGCTTCAAGCGAGGTGAGCAGACCGAGCACCAGCCGATCGCTGTCATTCTCATCTGTCGGTAGAATGCCCGCCATCACGCCTATCCCCACTGGAGAGGCTGATAGCGCGTTCACCGGATGAACGTCAAGCGAATTCGTTCACGCGATGAACATTACAAATCATTGATAACAAAGGAATTTACCTAGGACCCATGTGTCGCTACAGCCACACCTAGGCCGAATCCCCGGCCTCGGCCAGGTACCGCGCGGCCAGCGCCGAATAGCTGTACCGCTGCGCGATGGCGACGCGTTCGGCCCGCGATCGCGCCGGACCGTCCAGCGCCGCGCGCAGGGACGCGGCGAGTGCGCCGGGGTCGTCCGGCGCGCATCGCGCAGTCACCAAATCCTCGAGCTCGGCGAGCGCCTGCGCTTCGCAGGCAATGACGCTGCGCGGCGCGAACAGACAGTAGTCGAACAGCTTGTTGGGGCTGATACCGTGGTGGTAGAGCGCGTTCTTGTGGAAGGCGACGACCGCGCAATCGGACGCGTGCAGCATGCCATGCACGATCGACCGATCGACTTCGTCGTGAAACTCCACGTTGGCAAGCCCCGCCGCCCGCTGCTTCAGTTCGGCGAGCGAGGTGCCTGAACCGATCAGAACGAAATTGATCTCGGGGCTTGTGCTGCCGAGGACGGTAGCGGCGTCGAGAACGACCTCCACTGCGTTTGGCGGTCCCATGCCGCCGGCATAGAGGACAACCCGCCTGCCCTGCTGCTTCAGCTGATTGATACGGTCTATCAACGGATGACCGAGAGTTTCGATCGTCAGCGCGCTCTGGATCTCGCCGTCGGACACCCCGTTGGGTATCCAGATGAACTTGCCGGCGCTCAAGCCACGCGCCCGCATATGGGCTTCCGCACCGGCCAAAAGACAGATCACGCGATCCGCGGCGCGATAGGCGGACCGCTCCTTCCAGCCGAGCAACCTCACGAGGGGGTGCCAGGTCGGGGTCATTCCAAGCGCCACGATGCTCTCCGGCCAGAGGTCACGAACCTCCAGCCAGAACCTGGCACCGAAGCGCTGCGCGATCTGACGTGCCGCCGAAATGAAGAACAGATGCGGGCTGGACGCGATCATCAGATCCGGCTCGCCGAATTGCGCGGCGATCGCAGATGTCGCCGAGCGAAAGGCCGGCGCAAAGCTCAGATTGTTGCGAAGCCGCCCCAAATTGCCGCCGTCATAGCGCGGGGTGTCGAGGAACCAGAAGTCGACACCGTTGATCCGCTGCGGCCCCGGAGCGCGCGGCTCCCGGTGCAGGTGATGGAAGCCGGCGCTGACCACCACGACCCGATGTCCCATCTTTCCCCAGGCATCTGCGAGCCAAAACGGACGCCAGTGACGGCCAAGGCCCGGCCCGCCTGCGAACGGATGCAATAGCCAGATGTTCATCGGACCGCCCGGAAAGCAGCGGCCGACAAGCCCGCGGTTATCGACGGCGACGATGACATCCAGGAATCATTAGGCCTCATGGCGCTTCGACCCGAAAGCGCTCACCCCAGAGCGCAACGCAATAAAGCCTCCAGCGCATTCCGAGATCGAGCCGGTGAAATTTCCTCTTGAGCTTCGGCATGTCGACATAGCGGGCCAGGAGTTCGCTTGCGATCACCTTGTCATACATCGCGGCGGAGTGTCGCGTGAGCCAGATCCGGTCGGGAGCAGCAAAACCGATCTTGTCCCTCCGCCATGTGATGCTGGCCGGCAGCAGATCGCTCATGGCTGCGCGAAGCGGCCATTTTGCCCATCCCTTGTTCAGCTTGATGCGTGTGGGAAGCGCCAAAGCAAACTCGACGAAGCGATAGTCGAGGAATGGAAGTCGCGTTTCGATGCCGAACCGCATCGAGTTCTTGTCCTCGAAACGCAGCAGCATCGGCAAATTGGTCTCGGTAATCTCCAGCACTTGCATGGCCTGCGCATCCCTCGTCTTCGACGCAAAGCGGCGAAGCGGCTCCGGCAAGTCGGGATTTCGCAGGAAAGTGTAACGCAAGCGATAATAGGCAGCGCGCAGCCCTGCCGAACCGGCACCGAACAAATACATCAGCAACCGCCGGCGCGAAATACCCGCCCGCGTGGCGGCGCCGAAGGCGGACAGGAATCCACGGACGCCACCGCTGCGAAGATGGTCGAGCAGCCAGGCCGCATAGTAGCGATGGTACCCCAGCAACGTTTCGTCACCGCCCTGACCATCGAGCAGCACGATGACGCCATTCGATCGCGCGGCCTTCATCACCGCATACTGCATCATGATCGAAGGACCTGCGAACGGCTCCTCCTGGACGTCGAGCAAGGTCTCCGCCGTCGATGCAAAGTCCTGATAGGTCGGCTTGGTGCGCAGCCAGTTCAACTCTGCCCGTTCTGCAACCTCCGCCGCGTACGCCTCTTCATTGTTGGACGCCTGCTCGCTCACGGCCGTGATGGCAAAGAAGCGCTCGCTCGAGCCTGGCGCATAGCGCCGCGCGGCCAGCGTCGCGACACTCGAACTGTCCAGCCCACCCGACAGGCAGGTTCCGACCCGAACATCCGAACGCAGCCGCAGACGCGTCGCGTCATCAAGCAGCTCCCGCAACGATTTCGCTGCGCTGCCTTCATCAGACACGGCCAACCCAGGCGCGAGTGAATAGTAGCGCTCGATTTCGACCTGCCCCGTCGACACATCGACGCGCATCCGATGCCCGGGAGGCAATTTCTCGACGCCTTTGAAGAAGGTCCGGCTGGTATGGTCGGTCATGCCGCAAACGAGGAAATCGTTGATCAGATCATCATCCGCGATCGGGCGTTCGATCAGCGGAAGAAGCTGGCGGATCTCCGAGCCGAACGCGAACTGCGTCGCCGTATTGACGTAGTAGAACGGCTTCACGCCGAACCTGTCGCGGGCGCAGAACAGCGTGTTGTCGCGCTCGTCGTGGATCGCAAACGACCACATGCCGTTGAAGCGTTCGAGGCACGCCGCACCCCAGCAAACATAGGCTGTGAGCAGGACCTCGGTATCCGAAGCCGTATGAAAGGTGTATCCGAGCGCCTCGAGCTCCGTGCGGAGCTCGACGTAATTGTAGATCTCGCCGTTGTAGGTGATCCAGATCGGGAGCCGTCTGTCGCGCATCGGCTGTGCGCCGTCATCGGTCAGATCGATGATGGCCAGTCGCCGGTGTCCGATCCCGACGTTCCCGTTGATCCTCACCCCACGCCCATCCGGACCGCGGTGGGCAACGAGATCGGTCATCTGGTCCACTTGGCGGGCATCGACGGGCCCGGTCTTATCTATGAGGCCAAATATGCCGCACACGAAATGCCTATCCAGATTGATTCGATGGCGGAGCTCGGTATAACCGCCGCGTCAGAATATGCGCGCATTTGGAACAAACCGCGGCTGTCTTAACCTGTTCGTGTATTGAACGTCAACGTTCCCGGACCAGTCGAAGCTGTTTTCATACGCGACTGAAACCTGAGATAGCGAGGGCCGGCCGCCAATTCTGCACCGCCTCTCCGGGCCTGCATCGCATGGCCGCTTCGGACCAAACCTGTGCTAGAAGCTGCTGGCTGCTGCTGGCTGATGTTGAGTTGGCATCCATCGGATCCCTGAGTGAGCAAGATCGAACCCATCGGACCGACGTCCCTGACGGAAGCACAGCTTCCCGCCGACGACGTTGCATCTTCCCGGCCGACCCAATCTGCCATCGCGGATTTCGTCACGCGCATGCTTGTTCGCGCGGCGCGGCGCGCCACCGAGAAGCGTCTTGCGAAGGGAAAGGTGCGTACGTTGTGGGCCGCCACCCCGATCCTCACCCTTCCGCTTCTCGCACGCTGCGATCGAATGTTGGGATTTCGCTCCTCGTCGCTGGTGTTCAACACCTACTATGTGACGAGATCATTCGACATCAATCTCATCCTGTTCGAGGGCTTCCTTCGACTGCTGCGCAGCCGAAGAGGCCTCGGCCTGTTTCGTCGCCTGGTTCTGGCGTGGGCCCTGCTGCGCTACGATTTCTTCAACTACTTCTATGACCGCGGCCTGATGCTGAGCGATGGACGTTATGGCATCAACCCTGAGGAACTCGACCTCCTGTTCCAGTCGGGAAAGCGCCTGTATACCTACGCCTACGGCGCCGACGTCCGGGCACGGGAAGCAACACTCGCACTCGGTCATCCGAACCTGTGCGAAGAATGCCCGTCCCCCGGCAAGTTCTGTGTCTGCACGACGGAGATGCACGCCTCATCGATCAACCGCCTCAAGGGCCGTGCGACCGCGCAGATCGCGATGGGGGATATGGTGGCCTATGTGCCCGGCTGCCGGGACATGCACTACTGGCCGATTGACGCCAGCAAGCTCGTCGCGCGGTCGCCAGCCTACAAGGCCGGCGACATGCTGAAAGTGGCACATGCGCCGAACCACGGGCACTTCAAGGGAACCAGGCTCCTGATCGAGGCGATCGATCGGCTGGTGAAGGAGGGAGAGAAGATCGAGCTGGTCTCCGTGCAGGGAGTTCCCAACAAGAAGGTCATCGAGCTTTTCGGCGCCTCGCACGTTGTTGCGGATCAATTCGTCGCAGGCTTTCACGGCTATACGGCCCTGGAGGCGATGGCTATGGCCAAACCCGTTCTTTGCTTTCTGCGTGACGACCGAATGATGATCGATCCGGCAACCTGCCCGATCATCAACACGCGTCCCGACGAAATCTATGATGTGCTGAAGCGATGCTTGAAGGGTGGGTATGACCTGAACGATATCGGCAAGGCGGGGCGCCGCTATGTAGAGGCCCATTACAGCTTGCAAGCGGTCGCAGCGAGGCTCGGAAGGCTCTATTGTGAAACTGCCGATCTGCCTGAGGATCTGCGGGCAAGCTTGACGAGGCATGTCAGCAAGTTCGAGAGCGATGATCATGCCTCGTAGCCCTGTGCGGCCTTCGCGCCCGTCAGCGGATCTGAATACGCGCACATGAGAATCCTGCACGGACCAGTCAATGTCGGAAATCAGCCCTGGGTGCTGTCCCGCGCCGAGCGGCAGCTGGGAGCATCCAGCGACGTGGTCGTTCGCAACGACACGTGGCTCGGATACTCGGCAGACCGGATGCTGTCGGCAAAGGATGCCGGATTTTTTGAGACGGCCATTCGCAGCGCGGCGTTCGGTCTGAAGAACCAGTGGCATTACGATGTTCTTCACTACTATTTTGGACAGACCTTTCTGTCGCCGGGTTTCCCCCTCTCCGCGCCGGGGTCAGTGCTCTCCCGGCCATCGCTGCTAACGGACATCATCAACAGACTGGCGACCGCAGACCTGCACGCCGCCCGCCTGTTCAACAAGAAGCTGTTCATGACCCTGCAGGGTTGTGATGTCCGGCTGGCGAACGAGGGAAACAAGCGAAACGAATGGACGATGTGCGCCCCGCAACACTGCGAGCTGTATCAAAGATGCACGGACGCTCTCGACCATCGGCGGCACTTTCTGATCGAAAAGGTTCTGCCGCTATTCGATCGAGTCTTCTATCTGAATCCGGAACTCGGACACGTCGTACCGAACGGCCAGTTCCTCCCATATTCAAACGTCGAGATCGAGAAGTTCGACGTTGTGCCGCCTTCCGAACAGGGGCGGCTCAAGATCGTTCATGCCCCGACCGCCGGACGGATCAAGGGTACACCGATGATCCTGAAGGCCCTCGAACAATTGCGGTTACGGTACGACTTCGACCTCATCCTTGTCGAAAAGACGAGCCACGAGCAGGCGCTGGAGATTTATCGGTCGGCCGATCTCGCAATCGACCAGGTGCTGGCAGGCTGGTACGGGGGATTCGCGGTCGAGATGATGGCGATGGGAAAGCCGGCCGCATGCTACATCCGGGAAGAAGATATGATGTTCGTTCCGGACGCGATCAGGCGCGAACTGCCTGTCTACCGGCTGAACCCGGGAGACCTTGCAGAGAGCATTGCCGCGGTTCTTGATCGCCGTTCCGAGTGGTCCATGCGCGGCCAAGCGTCGCGACTTTATGTCGAACGATGGCACAACCCGAAGTCGATCGCCAAAGCGATGCTGGATGCCTATCAAGGCCCCGATAGCAGCTTCGAACTGATCCCGAACAAGACGATGTGATCAGAGGTTTGAGCTGGCCCACCCAGCCTGCACACGGACGGCAAGACCTGGGCCTAAGCCTCAATCAAGGCCAGACTGCAATCGCGGCACGACCGCGATAGTTGTGGGCGAAAGGCAGACCGGCCTGACCGCTTCACGCGACCTGCAACCGGACATCAGAGATCTCCGCCTCGGGTTCTCCCGCTGTGGAGATCTTGACCAGTGCCGCTCGGCCTTCTTCTATTTTGCGACGGGTTCACCAGCATTCTGACGAGCGGCCTGCCACACGGTTCTTGAAAAGCTTGCCGCAAACGCCCTCACATTGTCATCCTGGTGCAGGACAACATTTCTAACCACGAGCCCGCGAGCCTCCTGTGAGGCTTGCATCAGATGATCCGCCAGCGCGACCGGATCATCGACGCCGAAATAGCGCGCAGCGCCGGCGGTCTGTTCCCGGTGCACGTCGATGTCGGACAGGATCATCGGAACGCCGAACGACTTCGCCTCCTCGACCGTCGTGCTCCAACCCTCGAAGCGCGACGGGTTGATCAGGGCGGTGGAAGCCCGCAACAGCGCGTAGACATGCGGCAACGGGATCACGCCGAGGTGACGAAAGTGCGTATCGAGGCCGCGCTTCCGGATCTCGGAGTTGACCAGGTCATAGTAGCCCGGCTCACGCCGGTCTTCCGTGCTGCCGGATGCACAGACAACGACCTCGATCCCACGACGCTTCAGGATCGCCAGGGCGTCGACGACAAGCCGATGGTTCTTGTGGCGATAGAACTGATTGGGCAGATAGAAGTAGTTCGTCGGCAGATTGTACGCTGCGATGACCTCTGATGGGCTGATGTCCAGGAATGCGGCCGGTGGCTGGGTCGCGAAGCGAACGACGCTGACCCGGTTGCTGGCGTTTGGGTAGTAGGCCCTGAAATCGCGGAAGGCGCTCTCGCTGCTCAGCATGATGGTCCGCCCTGACGCGATCTGAACGCGAAAGCCAATCTCGCGGCGCCAGCGCGCCGTCCGCGGAAACAGCTGAGGCAGAGAATGGTGCTGCAGATCCGGAATCCACGCCACTGCAGGGATCGCCAGCCGCCAACCAAAGAAGCGCGCGGATTCAACCACAACATCTACATGCGCGGAGCGAAACGCCGCCGCGGCGCCGCGGTCCAGACCAAGCGCGAGTGCCGCAGCGAGACCCGGCTGCCCGTCGAACACCTCCGATCGGACGATCTCGACGCCCGGTATCGCATCAAGTTCCGCGAGTTCACTCTCGTCGGCCCGCGTCCCGGCAAAGACGACCGGGGCGAACTCGCCGGGCAAAAACCGATCGAGCGCCGCGAACAGATTGCGCTGATAATTGTAGCCGCCGGCCCAAATCCGTCGCGAGATGTGATTGAACGCGAACCGCAATGGGCGGGGCGTCACGAAGCCTGCCCCTTGAACCAGGCCACGTAATCGGCGAGGCCCTGATCGAGCGGAATGCGCCAATCGAAGCCGATCTGGCGCAGCATCGCAGCATCGGCCAACAGGCTCATGGGATCACCGGGGCGGCTGACACCTGAGTGCCGCACGACCGTCTTGCTGCCCCACTGTCCGATGAGACCGGCGGCGATGTCGGCAACGCTCGTCCCCCGGCCCGAACCGCCATTGATGACCCGGAAGGCGGTCTCCTGTGACGACGACGTTTCCGCGACGCTTGCAAGCAGCCTCGCGACGTCGCGAACGTCGGTCCAGTCACGTATCTCGTTGCCGGTCCCACCGAGCGTGAGCACCTGCTCCTTGGCGTTGAGCCGCGAGCAGATGTCCCAAAGCAATTGTTTGCGCAGGTTGGGCCCATACACAGAGAACAGCCGCACGACCGTGCAACGCAACCCGAACGACCGCGCGTAACTCGCGCACAATTGCTCCATCATCAGCTTATGCTGCCCATAGGGCGACATCGGAGTTACGATCGCGCTTTCAGCGATCGGGCCGAAATGATCGGCGCCATAGACGGCCGCACTCGACGCAGCGATCACCGCGCAGTCCGGCGCGGATCCGCGCAGCCATTCGAGCAGCCGCGCCGTGCTCGCGACAGTGCGCGAAAAATCCTCGAACGGCCGTTCGATCGAGACGCCGACGGACGATCCGCCGGCCAGATGAAAGACACGCGTCGGCAGCCCGTGCGCAGCCGCAAGCGCGTTGAGATTCGCCGCATCGATCTCGCCGTTGATCCAGCTCTGCAAGCCGAGCCGCCGGGCTTCCGTTGCGTCAAGCGCGCCGTGTCCAATGCCATGCACCGCGTGATCCGCTCCCGCCAACGCATGTGCGAGATGGCGGCCGATGAACCCGTTCGCGCCTGTAACCCAGACGATCATCGCTCAAGCCTTGTGACAGACAAAGGAGTAGAGCCGTCCCGGTCGATGATCGAAACGTTCGGCCATCGACAGCAGCGAGCCGAACAGCCGGGGTGAGGCAAGCGCAGTTCGCCATAGCGGAGCAACCGGAATCTTTTGCGACAATTTGGCCACGATCGCGGCTTTCAGGGTCTCCGACGTATAGGGAAACAGGTTGATCGGGCTTTGCAGCGGCGCCAGCGTGTCGACCGCGGAAAACCCGGCCTTGGTCAGCGCGCCGGTGTAGCGATCGAGCAGGAAGGCATGTTCGCCGCCGTAAAGATGATGCAGCGGATGCTGCGCCAGGAACTGCGAAAGGTCCGCCTCCTTGCTGATGACATGCTCGCGCGCCGCGATCAGCATGCCGCCGGGCCGGAGTACGCGAAACATCTCCCGGCACGCCCCCTCGAGATCGCGCGTATGGTGCAGCACAGCGCGGGCGAAGACGAGATCGAACGTCGCATCGGCGAACGGCAGCCGCTCGGAAAACTCTTCGACCACCTGGATCGGAAGTTGCGTCTGTTGCGCCAGGCCGCGGATCGCCGCCCCTCCCACGATCGCGCTCGAGTCCGGTTCGAGCGCCGTGACGGCAAAGCCGGTTCGGGCGAGCGCGTAGCTCGCGATGCCGCGACCGGCGCCAACGTCAAGCGCGGTACCTGACCGGCCGGCGAGCAACGCGGCGACCGCTTGCCACTCGGAGCTCTGGAAATAGCGCTCGGCAGCGCCAACCAGCGGATCGTCGTAGAACGCGTCGAGCACGAGCTGGCGCTGGTCCGGCTGATTGCGCAGCCAGACCACCGCATCCTCCCAGGTGGTAAACTTGCGCTCACCGTTCATCGGGGCCAAGCTCCCTTACCAGCACGGCCGGATTGCCCGCCACGATCGAAAACGGCGCGACATCCCGGGTCACGACCGCGCCGGCCGCGACGATGGCGCCCTGGCCAACCGTCACACCGCGCAAGACCATTGCGCCCGCGCCGACCCAGGCGTCATCGCAGATCTTCACCGGGCTCTCGTCAAGCGAGATATCGCTCGGATGTCCGCGCGTGAAAATCTGCTGGACCTGCCGGTGCCGCTCCGTCGCCCGGAGCGGATGCGTGAGATTGTCGAAAACATTCGCCGAATGCGAGATCAGAACGCGGTTGCCGATCTCGATCGAGGCCGCCGACCAGATCCGGGTGCCCTCGCCGACGTAGCACCACTCGCCGATCTTGATCTCCCCACCATGCGCGAAGGTCAGGAGCTCGCCCAGGATGCGGCTATTGTGGCCGACGACGATCCTGTCGGAATCGCCACGGATGTTTCTGATCCTGGCATAGCGGCCGAGCGCCGCGTCTGGCTGCAAGCGGCACGTCGCGCGACCGAGCAGACGCTGGATCAGATAATCGAGATTCATGCCGTCAACTGCAGGCACGCGACGGCGCGCGACGACGCCGCAAGGTCGTTGCCTTGCCCCTTGCCGGTGTGGATGTCGAAAACGGTGGCGTCGGCGAGCGCCTCGGCGCTCTGGCGCGACCAGCCTTGTCGCGAATAGCCGAAATAGTCGACATGGTGAGACACCGCGCCGAATGCCTCGATGATCCGCTCGATCATGGCAAGATCGAACACCTGATACCAACCGAGATTCTCGCGTTTGCCGAACGGCACCGAGATCAGGCAGGTGCCGCCGGGCTTGAGAATGCGCTTGAACTCCTGCACCGCCGGAACAAAGCCGTCCCGATCGGTCTCCGCGTCGCGCGGATCGCCCGTGTAAAGCATCTGATTATCGAGGCCGATGTGCTCGATCGTCGAAATGCTTGCGACGGTGTCGAAGACCTGATCGCCGAACATCGTCTTCCGGAGATCGCCGAACACATAGGAGTAACCGTCGTGCCAATAGCACCGCCGCTCCGGTGCCAGCGTCATGATGGTGAGGTCCGCGCCGCGCAACGGCGGACGCTGCAGCAAGAAGTCGTGGTTGAAGGTCGATCCAGCGTCCAGCATCTTGCCGACATTGTTCAATCGGCCATAGACCCAAGGATATTCCACCACGCGCTCGTCCATGGCGACGCCGTAACCCGGTGGAAGCTCCTTTCCTGCCTGAAGCAAGCCGGCGTCGATGGCCGCAGTAATCGTGTCGCGCTTGACCGTCTGATAGCCCGGCCCGAACGGCCGCGGCCGCAACCTGAACAGCGGCACGGCAAGCCCGTCGGCCACCCATTTCAGTTGATGGATCAAGTCACTTGCAGACATCATCTCGGCCCGATCGCCCGCCCGCTGGCCGGCACTGTGCACCGTCTAGAGCCTTTTTCGTTCCGATGGAATCGGAACGGGGCTCCAGATTCTCGTTTCGGCGCATTTTCTTTACGCGAAACGGCATCCACGTCGCTCGAAAAGCCCTCTAGCACGGCTCAATCCGCGCCACGAGATCGGTAAACTGGGCCCATTGCGAGGCCTTGCTGTAGGTCTGCCGCACGCGGCTTCGGCCGGATGCGGCGATCGCCGCCCATTGCGGCCAATCCTGCAGGCTGCCCGAAATCGCCTCGGCTGCCCTTTCGGGAGCGTCGTAGGTGCGCATCGTGACGCCGTCCTGCATCGCCTCCGGATAGTTGCCGGAATCCGACACGAGCAGCGACCCGCAGCCCATCGCCTCGAAGCAGCGCATGTTGCCGCGGTCGTTGCCGGCCATGTCGATTGCGCCGTTGAGCACGATCTTGGCGGATCCGAACAGCTCGTAGAGGTCCCTGCCGAACAGCGGCAGCCGGGCTATTCGCGCGATGACGTCGGGCCGCCGATGCTTTTGCAACGGCAGCAACCGGCCGACCGCGCTTTCGGCAAGGCGTGTCAGCCGCGATGCATCGAGGCAGAACACGATGTTGCGATCGGCGGCCAGAGCCGCGACCTGTTCGAGCGTCCTGCCGCGCGCGCTGTGATGCCGCGAATATCCACCGACAAACGCCACATCGATCGGCCGTTCGCCGTGGCCATACTGCTCCATGACAGGATCAATCGCGGGAAAGAACAGCTCCGCCCGGCAGCCTTTGCTACGCCACGCCTCCAGGATCGACGGGAAGTTTCCAAGCACCGCGCCGTAGGCGGTCAGGTCGGCATTGCCGGAGGGCGCCGCGCGCCAGCACAATGTCTTCTTCACACAGCCCGGAAGCCTGGCGATGAACGCACTCGGATAGCGTACCGGATCGAGATTGTAGAACACGTCGGTCCTGTGATGCTCGATCTGCGCGAGCAGAATGGCGTCGAGCGTCGGCGTCCCCTTCATGCCCTGCTCACGCGCCCACTGGCGCTGCAGCACTTCGTCGTCGCCATTGGTGAAGAAGGCTTCAGGCGCACCGTCGAGCACGGGCTCGAGAAAATGTGCCGCGCCGAAGCGATCGTGCAGGAACACGTCGCGGCGTGCCGCGAAGGTTGACGCTTTTGCCGCAAGCTGGTTCAGCCGCGGCAGATAAGACGGATAGAGACCGCTGTTCTGGAACAGGCGCATTGGTTATACGGACCTTGCCAACATCCATTTCATGTTCAGGTATGGCCAGATCCGGCCGACGGATTCCCAATCCCAGCTCTGCGATGCCGTCAAGTGGTCGACCGTCTTTCGAAGCGGTGCTTCGTCGACGAACTCGGCAAACGCCGGGACATTGCGATTGAGCAGCTCATTGGTCCAGCCCGCCAGCGGCCCGTTCAGCCATTCCGGCATCGGCGAGTTGAAGCCGACCTTGCGGCGCGCGGTGCGGATGCTTTCGGGCATCAGGTTCGCCATCGCCTGACGCGCGACCACCTTGGTCATGCCGTCGGCCGATTTGCTGGTTTCCGGCAGCGCCATCGTGTAGGTCACCAGCCGCCAGTCCATGAACGGCATGCGCACCTCGATCCCGTGCGCCATCGAGAGCCGGTCGAAATTGCGCAGAATGGTCGGCAGCGTGGTCGAGTGGAACATGCGATAGAGACGCCGGTTCAGCGCTCCCCACGCGTTAGGCAGTTCGTCATCCTCGGCGACCAGCGGCAGCGCCGCCGGCATCGCGGTCAGGCCTCCCCGCAGGAAATAGTGCCCCTGGCGCCTGATCATCTGCGCCCGCAGCAAGTCGATGCCGCGCTGCGCCAGCTGCGATCGTGACGCGAGCGCGGCGGCGGCATTGCGGATCCGAAATGCGGTCGACTGCCCCTCCTGCAGGTAGGCGCCCATCAATTCGTCCGCTCCGTGGCCGTCAAGCGACACGGTGACGTTCTGGCGCCGGAGTTCGCGATAGATCAGCCACGGCGCGCTCGGCAGCCCGATATAGACGTCGTCGTTGTCGTCAAGGATCCGATCAAGGTCAGTGAGCGCATCGGCGCGCCCGATCTCGAGAAAGCTCGGCGCCACATCGGCCCACGCGGCCGCTTCCTCCGCCATCGGCCGCTCGTCGTTGCTGGCGCCGGGAAAGGTCGCGACAAAGGCGTGCCGCCAGGCGGTCGAGTCGCGCGGTCCGATACCGGCCTTCTCATGGGTTGCCATCGCGCAGATCACCGCAGACGAATCGAAGCCGCCGGACAGGCAGGTCCCGATCGGAACGTCGCTGCGCATGCGCAGGGCGACGGAATCCTGAAACAGGTCGCGAAAGCGCGCGACGCGTTCGGATTCAGTATCAGGGATCGCGGGCAGATGATCCACGGTCCGCCACCAGCGGCGCACATGCACGCGCCCCTGGCGCAACCACATGCAGTGCCCGCCCTGCAGACGACGCAGTTGCGCGAACAGGGTGCGCTCGCTGCCTTCGATCCCGAACGGGTCAAGCAACAGCCGCCGCGCCACGTCGACATCGAGCGACGTCTCGACCAGCCCGCTCCGCGCGAGCGCCCGCTGCTCGGACGCGAACACGAACCGTTCGGATGACAACGCGTACAGCATCGGCTTGATGCCGAACCGATCGCGCGCAAGGAACAGATCATCCGTGACGGTGTCGTAGATCGCCAGCGCCCACATGCCGTTGAAGCGCAGCAGCATGTCCTCGCCCCACGCCCGCCATGCGGCAAGGATCACCTCGGTGTCGGACTGGCTGCGGAAGACCGCGCCCTTCGCCTCGAGCTCGCGGCGCAATTCGAGGAAGTTGTAGATCTCGCCGTTGTAGACGATCACATGGCGGCCATCGCCTGATGCCATCGGCTGATAGCCGCCCTCGCCGGGATCGATGATGGCAAGCCGGCGATGGCCGAAGGCGACGTTTCGCTTCGCGTTGAACCAGGTGCCCTCGCCGAACGGACCACGATGCGCGATCAGACTCGTGAGCCGCGAGATGTCGGCTGGGTCCACAGGGCCGCCGCGCAGATTGACGATGCCTGCGATACCACACATGTCTAGGCGGCCTTGAGGGGCAAGAAGCGAGTGATGATGACGCGGAGATCCCGCCAGCAGACGGCGCGATAGGGACCAAGCTGCGACACAGCGACGGCGGCGACAAAGATCGCCGCCGCCGACACGCCGTAGAGCGACACTACATACCACCATGACGGCGCGTGGTCGAACGACACATGGCCAAGCTGCGCGCGCAGCACCAGCGCAACGGCGATGCCCGTGCCGAGCGGAATCAAGACGAAATGCAGCATCCGTGACCACATGGCCGAGAGCTTGAAGGTTCGCCGCAGCAGCAGCACCGTGACGACCATCTGGGCAACCATCCCGACGCAGGAGCTCCAGCCGGCCGCCTGCCAGCCGAAATACGGCAGCGCAATGGCGCTGGTCGCCAGCGTGAAGATGCCGGTGACGAGCGAGATCAACGCGTTGAAGCTGGAGCGTCCCTGCGACAGCAGATAGAACGCGAACACGTTGGCGCTCGACCCCAAGATCCCGCTGATCGCAAGCACCACCAGCACCAGCTGCGCCTCGGCGGCGACCTCGGCGCCGGTCCATCGATACAGCAGCGCCCCGGCAACCGGGATCAGGCCACCAAGCGCGCTCGCGGCAAGCACGTTGAGAATCCAGGACGAGCGAAGCAGCAGGTCGACCTTGCGATCGTCATCTTCTTTCTGCAGCGTGCTGAAGAATGGGAACAAGATCTCGCCGATCTTCAACACACCGATATAGACCGCCTCCTCCAGCCGCTGCGCGACGCTGTAGAAGCCGACGAATTGCGGCTGCAGCAGCGCGCCGAGCAGGTAGCGGTCCGCCTGGCCGGCAAACAGCGCGCCGCTTTGCGCCGCGACCTGCCAGCCGCCAAGTTTCACGAGTGCACGCAGCGCGCTGCGATCGAGTGCGGGCCGTGCCAGCCAGTCGCTGACGGCATGCCGCGACCAGGCGAAGGCCATTGCGAAATTCGTCGCGAAGCCCAGGGCCTGACAGCCGAGGAAGGTCGAGGCGCGCGGCGCGTGTGGGATCAGCAGCAGCATCGACATCGTCGTCACCACCGTGCCGGCGATGCTGATCGACGCGATCCGCCGGTAATCCTGGCGCGCCGTGAACAGCGAGAGGAAGACCGCAAACAGGCACTGGAACAGCCAACCGGTACCGGCCAATGCAAAGGCAAGCCCGAGGTCGTCGGACGCCGGACCACCCAGGTGAAATCCCAATCGCGCGAGCGGCGGTCCGGCAAGGATGAGCAATGCTGCGATCAGGCACCCCACGGCGATGGCGAGCGCAAGGGCGGTCGAGAAGAAACGCCGTGCCTCGCCGCGATCGGACGGCTCCAACCGTTGCGCGAGTTCGCGCGCCGTCGAGAGGCCAAGCGCATTGCTGAACATCAGGGCAGGCGCGACGCAGGCAGTCACCAGGCCCGCAACACCGAAGGCGGCTAGGCCGAGCCGGAAGATCACGAATGGCAGAATCGCGAGATTGAGCAGCACCGCGACCGCGAACGCCGTCGCGTTCCACGCCGAATTGCCGAGCAGATGGGATGGACCCTTTTTCACCGCCATGCCCGCTTTCGGTCCATCGCCTTGATGCGCCTCAAGTGCCTCTTCCATAAGGGCAAAAACTCACTCGGATGGCGACGGGCTAGCAGCCGGCGCAGTGATTGTCGAGGGTTGGCGGATGGCGGGGCCTGTAAGCAGGTGTGGGGAAACCTGAAAGACAGCCGTGGCGGAGGCCGATCTGCACGGAACCATGCCTGTTTGTTTCCAGCCCAGTTTGTTGCCCGGGTAACAGTTGGAAAGGTCAGCCAAATTGTCTATGGCAGATAGGCAGTAGCCCCCAGAGCGGCCCGCCAAACAAGAGGTGTCTCAATGCCCTTTCCCCGCGCATCCCAAGCCCTGTCCCGGTTCACCGTGCTGGATTTGACCCGGGTCCGGTCGGGGCCGACCTGCGTGCGCCAGCTCGCCGACTGGGGTGCCAACGTCATCAAGATCGATGCGCTGCTGGAGGACGGCGGCGGCGAGCAGCCGGGCGGCCCCCGCGGCGGGTCGGATTTCCAGAACCTGCATCGCAACAAGCGCGCCATGACGCTGAACCTGAAAGACCCCAAGGGGCTCGAAGTGTTCAAGCGGCTGGCCGAACAGGCCGACGTCATCGTCGAGAACTTTCGGCCGGACGTGAAGGCCAAGCTCGGCATCGACTATGAGAGCGTGCGCAAGATCAATCCGCGGATCGTCTATGGCAGCATCTCCGGCTTCGGCCAGGACGGCCCCTATCACAAGCGCCCGGGCTTCGACCAGATCGCGCAGGGCATGGGCGGCCTGATGTCGGTGACCGGCGCGCCCGGCGGCGGCCCGATGCGGGTCGGCATTCCCGTGGCCGACCTCACCGCAGGGCTGTTCTGCGCGATCGGCATCCTCACCGCCCTCCTCGAGCGCGACGTGTCCGGCGAAGGCCAATGGGTGCAGACCTCGCTGCTGCAGGCGCAGATCTTCATGCTGGATTTCCAGGCGGCGCGCTGGCTGATGGAAAAGGAAGTCGCCAAGCAGGCCGGCAACAACCATCCGACCTCGATCCCGACCGGCGTGTTCAAGACCACCGACGGCTACATCAACATCGCCACCACGGGCGGGCGGATCTGGGAGCGCTGCGCCCAGGCGATCGGCGCGCCCGAGCTGGTCACCGACCCCGACTACGCGACCGCACCGGCGCGCTCGAAGAACCGCGACGCGCTGAATGCACGAATCAACGCGCTGACGGAAAAGAAATCCACCGAGACCTGGGTGCAGGAGCTGAACGCCGCCGGCGTGCCGTGCGGGCCGATCTACTCGATCGACCAGATGTTCGAGGATGCCCAAGTCAAGCATCTCGGCATGGCCCAGCACGTCCCCAATGACGAGAACCGGCACATCCAGCTGGTCAGCCAGCCCGTGACGCTGTCGCGGACGCCGAGCAAGATGGCAGCGCGGCCGCCGGAATTCGGCGAGCAGACCGAGGAAGTGCTGGCCGAGTTCGGCTTCGGCCAGGACGAGATCGCCGAGCTGCGCCAGCGCAAGGTCGTCTAGAGATTCCAGTCTTGACGCGTTTTCTTCACGCGAACCGGTATCCACTTCGCTTGAAAACGCTATAAGGCCTCACGCCTTTGCCGGCCGCACCAGACGTGCGACGCCGGCAAAGGCCCGATCGATCACCGGCCAGAACAGCAGCACGATCGCCAATGTCGTGATGGTGCCGACCAGGCCGTTCGACCAGAACACCTTCATGTCGCCGCCAGAGCCGATCATCGAGAGCCGGAACGCGTCCTCGGCGCGGCTGCCGAGCACCAATGCCAGCGTGAATGGCGCAAGCGGGATGCCGATCTTCTTGAAGATGTAGCCGACGACGCCGAAGCCCAGCATCAGCCAGATATCGAACATCGCATTCTGGATCGCGTAGGCGCCGATCGCGCAGGACACCACGATCATCGGGGCTACGGCCGCGAACGGCACCCGCAGGATCGAGGCGAAGATCGGCACGGTGGTCAGCACCAGCACGAGGCCGACGACGTTGCCGAGATACATCGAGGCGATCAGGCCCCAGACGAAATCCTTGTGCTCGACGAACAGCAGCGGCCCGGGGTTGAGGCCCCACACCATCAGGCCGCCAAGCAGGATCGCCGCGGTCCCCGAACCGGGAATGCCGAGTGCGAGCATCGGCAACAAGGCCGCGGTACCCGAGGCGTGGGCCGCGGTCTCCGGCGCGAACACGCCCTCGATACGGCCCTTGCCGAAACTTTCCGGATCCTTGGCGAAGCGCTTGGCGAGGTTGTAGCCCATGAAGGACGCCGCGATCGCACCGCCCGGCGTGATCCCGAGCCAGCAGCCGATCACCGACGAGCGCAGCAGCGTCACCCAGTATTTCGGCAGGTCCTTCCACACCGAGAGCACGACGCGCAGGCTGATACTGGCGGCGTGCCCGCGCAGCGCCAGGCGCTCCTCCATCGTGAGCAGGATCTCGCTGATGCCGAACAGGCCGATGACAGCAACGAGGAAGTTGATGCCGCGCAGCAGCTCGGCGGAACCAAACGTCATGCGCAGCTGCCCGGACACCGTATCCATGCCGACGCCGGCAAGCAGCAGCCCGAGCGACATCGAGATCACCGTCTTGTGCTTGGCCTCGCGGCCGAGGCCGACGAAAGAGCAGAACGTCAGCAAATAGACGGCGAAGAATTCCGGCGGACCAAATTTCAGCGCGAACGACGAGATCATCGGCGCCAGGAAGGTGATCAGCAGCACCGCGACCAGCGAGCCGATGAAGGACGATGTGAACGCCGCGGTCAGCGCTTCGGCCGCCCTGCCCTGCTGCGCCATCGGATAGCCGTCGAACGTGGTCGCGACCGACCAGGCTTCGCCGGGGATGTTGAACAGGATCGAGGTGATGGCGCCGCCGAACAGCGCGCCCCAATAGATGCACGACAGCATCACGATGGCGGATGTCGGATCCATCGTGAAGGTCAGCGGCAGCAGGATCGCGACGCCGTTGGGGCCGCCCAGTCCGGGCAGCACACCGACGAAGATGCCGAGCACGAGCCCGACCATCATCAACAGCAGCGTCTTCCAGGTCAGCAGGACGGCAAAGCCGTGCAGCAGGAGACCGAAGGCTTCCATGTCTCGAAATCCTGTCGGTTAGCTCAGTAGCCGAAGGCCGCTTCGAGCGGCCCCTTCGGCATGATGACGTCGAATGCGATGTCGAAGGTCACGAACATCGCGGCGGTGAAGATGAAGGCGGTTAAGAGCGACTTCCACAGCGCGATCTTACCGACCAGTCGCATGAAGCCCGCGATCAGGAGAAAGCTCGCGACATAGAGGCCGAGATATTGGGTGGCGAGGCAGAACAGGAATGTGGGCACGAACACCGCCATCACCCGGCGAAACTGAGCGCGGGTGACAAAGGTCTCGGCCGCTTCCCGGCGCGAGACGAAGGCAGCGCCCAGACCATAGAGGCTGGCGGCGCCGAGAATCACTGAGAGATAGAACGGAAAATAGCCGGGCTGCGGCCCGGTCGAATCCCATGATGCGCCGGTGCGCCAATTGTCCCAGCCGAGCACCAAGGCGAGCGCAAGCAGCAGCAGCGAGACGACGACGTCGACGACACCGGTAGAGACGACGGCGGGCGAATTCTCTTCAGGCGCGGTCGGATCGTCGACGACAATCTCAAGTTCGGTATTGGACATGGACTGGACGGTCTGCGTTGCGAGGGCAACGACTGGGATAGCGTGCTGAACCAATCACCGTCAATGCAGCCTTCAGCTAACGCCCGGAACGTTCGGGAAATGCGCTCGCAAGCGCAGCACGATTCGCACCGAGGACGCCGCGCTCGGTGATCAATCCCGTCACCAACCTCGCCGGCGTGACGTCGAAGCCGAAATTGGCCACCGAAGAGCCGTCCGGAACCACGCGCACGGTCTCGATCCGTCCATCCGCCGTGCGCCCGGTGAGGTGCGTCACCTCGCTGGCCGCGCGCTGCTCGATCGGAATCTGCCTGACGCCATCATCGATACCAAAATCGATGGTCGGCGACGGCAGCGCAACGTAGAACGGCACGTCGTTGTCATGCGCGGCGAGCGCTTTCAGATAAGTCCCGATCTTGTTGCAGACGTCGCCATTGGCGGCGACGCGGTCGGTCCCGACGATCGCAAGGTCAACCATGCGATGCTGCATCAGATGGCCGCCGGTGTTGTCGGGGATCACGGTGTGCGGCACACCGTGATGACCGAGTTCCCAGGCGGTGAGCGAAGCGCCCTGATTGCGCGGCCGCGTCTCGTCGACCCAGACATGGACCGCAATGCCGCGATCATGCGCCTGGTAGATCGGTGACGTCGCCGTTCCCCAATCGACGGTTGCAAGCCAGCCGGCATTGCAATGCGTCAGGACGTTCACCGGCTCGCCCGGCTGCTTGGTCGCGGCGATTTTTTCGATCAGGCCGAGGCCGTGGCGGCCGATCTCGCGGTTGATCTCGACGTCTTCATCTGCGATCTCGCGGGCGCGCGCATACGCCGCTTCCGCCCGGGCGGACGCGGCGAGCGGTGCGAGCGCGCGCTGCATCTCATCGATCGCCCACTTCAGATTGATCGCGGTCGGCCGGGTCGCGGCCAGCATCTTGCCGGCCCGGTCGAGCGCCGCATCGGAGGAATCGGCGCGCATCGCGAGCGCCATGCCATAGGCTGCGGTGGCGCCGATCAGCGGCGCGCCGCGCACCAGCATCGAGCTGATGGCCTCGCCGGCCTCGTCCGCCGTCTTGATCTTCGCAACGATGAATTCATGCGGCAATCGTCGCTGATCGATCGCACCGACGGACCAGCCGTCGGGCTCCAGCCAGATGCTACGAAAATGGCGTCCGTCGACTTTCATGCGCGCAAGACCCTTCCGGCGACGGCATCGAGCTTCGCAAGCAGCTGCGGATCGCGGGCCGTGGGCGCCGTGATCAGCGCGGTGTCCAGCGCGCGATCCGAACCGATCGGACACGGCTCGTGCTCGCGCGGGAAATCCCGCGCCAGGCGCGCGACCAGCGCCTTGGCCTTCTCGGCGTTCGAATTCAGCACGCGGATGATATCCTGCACCGTCACTGCATCATGCGCCGGATGCCAGCAATCGAAATCAGTGACCATCGCCACGCTGGCGTAGCAGATCTCGGCCTCGCGGGCGAGCTTGGCTTCCGGCATGTTGGTCATGCCGATCACGGAATAGCCCTGCGCCTTGTAGGTCAGGCTTTCGGCGAGCGAGGAGAATTGCGGCCCCTCCATGCAGAGATAAGTGCCGCCGCGCGCGAACGCCATGCGCTCGGCCTCGGCAGCGGCGGCGAGATGCTTGACGAGCAACGGCGATACCGGATGCGCCATCGAGACATGCGCGACGCAGCCTCTGCCGAAGAACGAGCTCTCGCGCTTGTGGGTGCGATCGACGAACTGGTCGACCAGCACAAAGGTGCCCGGCGGCAGCTCTTCCTTGAACGAGCCGCATGCGGACAGCGCGACCAGATCGGTGACCCCTGCCCGCTTCAGCACGTCGATATTGGCGCGATAGTTGATGTCGGACGGCGACAGCGCATGTCCCGGGCCGTGCCGCGGCAAGAACACGATCGGCAATCCCGCCATCTCGCCACGGCGCAGTGGCGCCGACGGTTCGCCCCACGGGCTTGCGATGGCTTCCTCGCGGACGTTTTCCAGGCCCGGCAGATCGTAGATGCCGGATCCGCCGATGATGCCGAGAACGGCTTTGGTCATGATCGCTCCTCACGGTCCCGCAACGGCGACGGAGGGGTGACCCAGCCCGATCGGGCTCGCCGGACGTTCGGCCATACTGCGGCGCAATATCGATGGGGCGGCGATGCGATGCAAGGCGATTTCGAACGGAAGGTAAAGCAATCACGGCGGTCATTCCGGGGCGCCCAAAGGGCGAACCCGGAATCTCGAGATTCCGGGTTCGATGCTTCGCATCGCCCCGGAATGACGGAAGACGTCACAACCGCGACCGCTATTTCGCGACGAAGCCCGCCGCGTTCATGAGCGAGGCATTGAGCTTGTCGTCATCCTCGAGGAACTCGACCATATCCTTGCCGGTGAGGAAGATCGGCTTCAAGGCCTGCTTCTCCATGTAGTCTTTGTATTCCGCCGTCTGCGTCACCTTCTGGAACAGGTCGGCATAGAATGCCTGCTGCTCCTGCGTGACCTTGCCCGGCAGGAACATCGCGCGCAGCATCAGGTACTGCACGTCCAGCCCCTCTTCCTTGCAGGTCGGGATATCGTTCCAGGATTGCGTGTCGGTGACCTTGGTCTTGTAGGAGATGCGCTCCTTGTCGAACACGCAGAGCGCGCGAACCTGTCCGGCGCGCCAGACTTCGAGGTTCTCGCTCGGATTATTGACGTTGGATTCGGTGTGGCCGCCGACCAGCTGGGTCGCGGCCTCGCCGCCGGACTTGTACGGCAGATAGGAGAATTTCGCGCCGGTCTTCTGCTCCATGAACACGGTCAGCACGTGGTCCTCGCGCTTGGAGCCGGTGCCGCCCATCTTGAACGGCGCGCTCGCTGTCTTCGCGGCCGCGATGAAATCCTTCACGGTCTTGGGGCCCGACGCATTGTCCCACAACACGAACTGGTCGAGCGCGATCACCGACACCGGCGTCAGGTCGCGCCAGTTGAAGGGAATCTTGGCCGAGAGCGGCAGCATGTAGATCAGCGAATAGGCGATCAGCACCTTGTTGGGATCGCCCTCGCTGGACTTCATGTACATCAGCGCTTCCGCACCTGATGCGCCGCCCTTCAGCGACACCACCACCGGCTGCTTCATCAGATTGTTCTTCTGGATCGCCGCCTGCATCATCCGCGCCATCTGGTCGGAGGCACCACCGGCGCCTGCCGCAACCACGATCTCGACCGGCTTGCTCGGCTCCCAGCCGGCGAAGGCCGGCGTGCTCAGCAGCAAGGCCGCGATGGCTGCCGTGGTTTTCACAATCTGTCCCACGTGTTTCTTCCCTATCTATTTGTTCGGCTTCGCAAAACCGTCGAGGTGGCGGGTTCGTGTCATTGTGCCGAGAATGCAGGTGAGTTCAAGCCGCCGAACTGCCGCATGACCTATGACTTTGGAATGAGGTGGGTGTCGTTGCTTCGCTCGCATCGACAAACGGTGTCATCGCCCGGCTTGACCGGGCGATCCAGTATTCCAGAGGCAGTCGTTGTTGAAAGGCAGTCGTTATAGAACCGATGGGCCACGGCGTACTGGATCGCCCGGTCAAGCCGGGCGATGACAGATGAGGATGGGGACGCCGTTGCGTCCTCGCAGCCGTTACTTGCCCTTGAAGCTGGGCGCACGCTTGTTGAGGAAAGCGTCCATGCCCTCGCGGAAATCCTCGCTCATATAGGCGCGCAGGATCAGGTCTTCGCCTTCGTCGCGCGACAGCGTGCGGCGGATGCGGCGCACCGCTTCCTTGGTCACCTCTAACGTGATCGGTGCATGGCCGGCGACAAGTTGCGCGGTTTCGGTGGCACGGCGTTGCAGCGTCTCCACGTCGGGGACGACTTCGTTCAACAGCCCGAGCGCCAGCGCTTCGGGCGCCTCGACCAGGCGCGCCTTGAAGATCAGATCCTTGGTCCGCGCCGGACCGATCAGCGAGACCAACCGCGAGATGTTGGACATCGAGAGGCAGTTGCCGAGCGTGCGCGCGATCGGGAAGCCGATCCGCGTCGCCTCGGTACCGATGCGGATATCGCAGCATGCGGCGATGCCGGCGCCGCCGCCGGTGCACGCGCCGGCGATCGCCGCGATGACAGGCACGCGGCACTGTTCGAGCGTTCCCAGCACACGATCGATCCGCGCCTCGTAATCCAGTGCATCCTGGGCGGTCTTGAACGCCCGGAACTGCGAGATGTCGGTGCCCGAGGCGAATGCCTTGTCGCCGGCACCGGTCAGGATCAGCGCCTTGATCGCGTGATCCTGATTGATGTTCTCGCAGATCGAGGCCATCTGCTCGTACATCGCAAAGGTCAGCGCGTTGCGGGCCTGCGGCCGGTTGAACGTGATGCGCGCGATCCCGTCCGCGACGGAGTAGATCAGGTCTTCGGTCGGTGCGACGGGCGCGTTCATGTCTCGCTCTTTCTGTTCTTTGCGATAAGATTTCAGGCCAGCCTACTCAAGCAACGGCTTTCGAGGCCTGCGACGGGTCGCGTCCCTTGAGGACCTCCATCGCCGCCAGCACGCCGCCGCTGCGATGCGGCACCTTGGCCAGATCAAGACCCATCTCGACGCCGGACAGCGTGCCCATCAACATCAAATCGTTGAAGTGGCCGATATGCCCGATCCGGAACACCTTGCCCTTGACCTTGTTGAGGCCGGTGCCGAGCGACATGTCGAAATTCTCGAGCACGACCTTGCGGAAGTGGTCGGCGTCGTGGCCGTCAGGCACGCGCACCGCGGTCAGCGCCGGCGAATGCGCGCCCTGTTCCTGACACTGCGTCTCCAGCCCCCAGACCTTGATGGCGGCACGCGTCGCTTCGCTGTGGCGCTTGTGGCGGGCGAAGACGTTCTCCAGCCCCTCCTCCTCCAGCATCTTCACGGCCTCGCGCAGGCCGAACAGCAGATTGGTGGCGGGCGTATACGGCCAGGTGCCGGCCTTGTTGATGTTGATGACCTCCTGCCAGTCCCAATAGGAGCGCATCCCCGGATTGGCTTTGGCCACCGCCAGCGCCTTGTCCGACACGGCGTTGAAGCCGAGGCCGGGCGGCAGCATCAGCCCCTTCTGGGAGCCGGCGATCGAGACGTCGATGCCCCAGGCATCGTGTTCATATTCGAGCGAGCCGAGGCCCGAGATGGTGTCGACCATCAACAGCGCCGGATGCTTCAAGGTGTCGAGGATCTTGCGGACGTCGCGCGGATAGGTGACGCATGCAGTCGAGGTCTCGTTATGGACCACGCAGACGGCCTTGATCTTGTGCGCCTTGTCGGCGGCAAGCCTCGCCTCGATCTGCTCGAGGTCGGCGCCGTGGCGCCAGTCGCCCGGAATGAAATCGACGTCGAGCTTGAACTTGTCGGCGATGCCATGCCACAGCATCGCGAACTGGCCGGTCTCGCACATCAGGACCTTGTCGCCCGGCTGCAGCGTGTTGACGATCGCGGCCTCCCAGGCGCCGGTCCCCGACGAGGGGTAGATGATCACGGGCTGCTTGGTGCGGAACACACGCTGCATCGCGGAAAGCACGGCAAAGCCGATCTCTGCGAATTCGGCACCGCGATGGTCCATGGTCGGCATGTCCATCGCCCGCAGCACCCGGTCCGGCACGTTGGTCGGTCCCGGAATCTGCAGAAAATGCCTTCCAGTATGCACGGTCATGAGCGTCTTTCCCGGTCTTGCCTTGGTCTTGGTAAGCCGCTCGCATATCACTATTCGCCCGGTTTGTCCTAGGCCCGGCGGGGGGCCGTCATGCATATCTGACGGCGCTCCGCGGAGGCCGGCAGCCGCTCATTCGGCGGCCACCACCTTGCCCGGCACCACCGATTCGTTTGCCTCCTCGAACGGGCGCTCGGGGTGCATCAGGAACGCCGAGAAACCACCGAGCAGCAGCAGCCCCATCGACATCAGGAACGGCAGGTACCAGTTCCCGGTGGCGTCGATGACGAAGCCGGCAACCAGCGGCGAGACGATCGCCGCAAACGCCGAGCCGCTGTTCATGAGCCCGGCCGCGGTGCCGGAATATTTCGGCGCGATATCCATCGGGATCGACCACATCGGGCCGATCACGAGCTCGGCACAGAAGAAACCGGCCGACAGGCAGAGCGCGACCACCGTGATGTCGTGAACGAACAGGATCGGCATCAGCGAGAGCAGCGCGCCAGCGAAACCCACGACAGTAACGCTAAGTCGCGCCAGCCGCACATTGCCGGTGCGTTCGAGGATGCGGTCGGAGATGACGCCGCCGACGCTGTCGCCGACGACGCCGGCAAAAAACACGCCGGATGCGAACAGCGCCGAGTTCTTCAGATCGAGGCTGTAGTTGTTCTTGAAGAACAGCGGCAGCCAGTTGAGGTAGAGCCACAGGCACCAGCCGTAGCAGAAGTACGTCAACGTCACCGGCCACATCCGCTGCAACAGCGGGCCCCACGGCACCTTCGGCCGCTCGCCTTGCGGCCGCGGCGGCAACGTCGCAAGCTCGGCCGCCGTGATGGAGCCATGGTCGCCCGGCTGGTTGCGGAAGTACCAGACCCACACAACACCCCAGATCAGACTGACAATGCCGAGCACCACGAAGGCGCCGCGCCATGTCAGCCACAGGATCAGGAGCGCGACCACCGGCGGGGTCACCGCGTTGCCGAGCCGTGCAAAGGCGTGCGTCAGGCCTTGCGCGAAGCCGCGGCGGTTCGCGGGCGTCCAGTACTGCATCGCACGCGTCGCGGTCGGGAACGTCGCGCCTTCGCCGAACCCCAGCGCGAAGCGCGCGACGAACAGCGCGGCGAGACCATGGACAAAGCCGGTCATGATGGTCGCCGCAGCCCAGATCATGCCGCACCAGAACAAGGTCTTGCGCGGCCCGAAACGATCGCCGACCCAGCCGCCGATCACCTGGAACAGCAGATACGGATAGGCGAAGGCCGAGAACACCAGGCCAAGCTCGGTGTTGGACAGACCGAGCTCCTTCTGGATCTCGCTGGCCGCGGTGCCGATGTTGACGCGGTCGACATAGGTGATGAAATACATCACGCAGAGCATGGCCAACACGACATGGGTGGCCTTGAACCGAAGCCTCATATCCTTCCCCTCCCTGATCGGCGATTTTTAGTTGTCGGTGTCGCTACGTGCTGACCACCTTCAGATGCGACGACGCGTTGCGTTGATCGCGCTGCTCGAGCAGCCGCATCGCCGCCTCGACGCCGCCCGAGCGGTGCGGCACGCCGGCAACCGACAGCCCCATCTCGACGCCGGTGAGCGCGCCGAGCAGCGTCAGCTCGTTACATTCGCCGAGATGACCGATGCGGAACACCTTGCCGGCGACCTTCGACAGGCCGGCACCGAGCGACATGTTGAAATTGTCGAGCACGGCCTTGCGGAACTGATCGGCATCATGGCCGGGCGGCATCATCACCGCGGTCAGCACCGGCGAGAATTCCGACGGCTCCTGGCAGAGATTCTCGAGCCCCCATTGATCGACGGCCGCGCGCGTCGCGGCGGCGAGCCGCCGATGGCGGGCGAACACGTTGTCCAGCCCCTCTTCCAGCAGCATCGCGATCGCCTCGCGCAACCCGTAGAGCAGGTTCGTCGCCGGCGTATAGGGGAAGAAGCCCTTGGCGTTCGGCTTCAGCATTTCCTCCCAATCGAAATAGGAGCGCGGCATCTTGTTGGTACGCGACGCGGCGCGGGCCTTCTCCGAAATGGCGTTGAAGCCGAGGCCGGGCGGCAGCATAAAACCCTTCTGCGAGCAGCTGACGCTGACATCGACCTTCCACTCGTCGTGCCGGTAATCGACCGAGCCGAGCGAGGAAATGGTATCGACCATCAATAGCGCCGGATGCGCGGTGCGGTCGATGGCGGCACGGATGTCGGCGATCCGGCTGGTCGCGCCGGTCGAGGTCTCGTTGTGGACGACCATCACCGCCTTGATGCTGTGCGCGGTGTCCGCGGCGAGCCTTGCTTCGATCAACGCAGGATCGGCGCCGCGCCGCCAATCACCGGCAATGAAGTCGACCTCGATGCCGAAGCGGCCAGCGAGCTGCCGCCACAGCGTGGCGAAGTGGCCGGTCTCGACCATCAGGACCTTGTCGCCGGGCGACAGCGTGTTGACGATCGCGGCTTCCCAGGCGCCGGTGCCCGACGACGGGAAGATCACCACCGGGCCTGCGGTCTGGAAGATCTTGCCGCTTCCCTCAAGCACGGTGCGGCCAAGCTCGGCAAACTCCGCGCTCCGGTGGTCGATGACCGGCATGTCCATCGCGCGAAGAATGCGATCCGGGACGGGGCTCGGCCCTGGAATCTGCAGAAAATGGCGTCCTTGATGCATGAGAACCTCCCAATCGCCGGATTTCGGCTCCTTGGGTAGCCATTTTGCATTCATTTTTTGTATTTTCAATCCAATTTTGGTATTCGATTGTGGAGATCGACGCGACCGCGCCGGCAAATTATTGTTCAGAATATGAAATCTGCGATTCCCGAGACCGGGGTTCCGATCACCCCGCCCGCCGCCGGCAACGGCAGCGACCGCCAGGAGGCCTCGCTTCACGGCGAGATCCTGCTGCGGCTCCGCGACTACGTCGTGGAAGGCAACATTCCCGAGGGCGCCCGCGTTCCGGAACGCCAGCTGTGCGAAATGCTGGGGATCTCCAGGACGCCGCTGCGCGAGGCCCTTAAGGTGCTGGCCGCCGAAGGCCTGATCGAGCTCTTGCCCAATCGCGGCGCGCGGGTGCGCCAGCTCAGCCAGCGCGACCTCGAGGAACTGTTCGACGTCATGGCCGGGTTGGAGAGCCTCGCCGGACGGCTGGCATGCGAGAGCATTACGGACGAGGAAATCGCCGCGATCGAGCGGCTGCACTACGAGATGTACGGTCACTATCTGCACCGCGACATGCACGGCTATTTCCAGACCAACCAGCAGATCCACGAGCGCATCGTCGCGGCCGCGCGCAACGAGACGCTGAAGACGACCTACGCCAACTTCGCCGGCCGGATCCGGCGTGTGCGCTACTCCGCCAATTTCGCCCGCAAGCGGCAGCGCTGGGCCGAGGCGATGCGCGAGCACGAGGCGATCCTCGATGCGCTGCGCCGCCGCGCCGGAAGCGAGCTCAGCGACATCCTGTTCGCCCATCTGCGCAACAAGCGGGGCGCCGCCCTCGAGCACCTCGCCGAGGCGCCGGACGCCGCCCCAGAGACGACGCCTCAGGGCAGCTAGTTGCTCATTTTGAATTCATAATGTAATTCTCGGCTCAATCGAATGAATAATTCCCGGGCAATATGGATTGCGCCGCGGATCACATCGGATCTGGGATGAAGAACGCCTCCTCGCTCGAACAGCGCCTGCGGTCCGAACTGACCGGCGACGTCTTTTTCGATGCCTTCAACCGCGGCCGCTACGCGACCGATGCCTCGTTCTACCAGATCATGCCGGCCGGCGTGGTGGTGCCGCGCACCGTCGACGAGGCGCTGCGGACGCTGGCGATCGTCCGCGACGCCGGGCGGATCGTCACCCCGCGCGGCGGCGGCACCTCGCAATGCGGCCAAACCGTCAATGACGGCATCGTGGTCGACCTCTCCAAGCACCTGAACCGGATCCTCTCGCTCGACGTCGAGAACCGCATCTGCGTGGTCGAGCCCGGCATCGTGCTCGACGATCTCAACCGTCAGCTGAAGAAGCATGGGCTGTGGTTTCCGGTCGACGTCTCGACTGCGTCGCGCGCCACGATCGGCGGCATGGCCGGCAACAATTCCTGCGGCGGCCGCTCGTTGCGCTACGGCACCATGCGCGACAATACGCTGTCGATGGATGCGGCACTCGCCGACGGCACGCTGCTGCATTTCGGCGAGGTGCCGCGCGACCTGACGCGGATCAATACTCCCGACAGCGGTGAGAGGCTGTTCCGCGACATGCTCGACCTCGGCGAGCGCGAGGCGGCCGAGATCGCAGACAAATTCCCCAAGGTGCAGCGCCGGGTCGGCGGCTATAATCTCGACGCGCTGGTGCCGCGCAACGCGCCGAACAACATGGCGCATCTTCTGGTCGGCTCGGAAGGCACCCTCGCCTTCACGACGCAGGTCGAGCTGAAGCTGTGGCCTGTCATCCGCAACAAGGCACTCGGCGTCTGCCATTTCGGCAGCTTCTACGAGGCGATGGATGCGGCCCAGCATCTGGTGAAGCTGCGGCCGATCGCTGTCGAGCTGGTCGATCGCACCATGATCGCGCTCGGCCGCGAGATCGCGATGTTCCAGCCGATCATTTCCGCCGCCGTGCGCGGCGACCCGGACGCGATCCTGGTGGTCGAGTTCGCCGAGGAAGATCGGGCCGACAACCTCGCCCGCCTGAAGCAGCTCGGCGAGCTGATGGCCGACCTCGGCTTCGGCTGGGACAAGCCGCAGCGCAAATGGGGCGGCGTGGTCGAGATCGTCGAGCCCGCGCTGCAATCCGGCATCGCCGATTTCCGCGCGGCCGGACTCAACGTCATGATGTCGATGAAGCAGGAGGGCAAGCCGGTCTCGTTCGTCGAGGATTGCGCGGTGCCGCTGCCGCATCTCGCCGATTATACCGAACGGCTCAATGCCGTGTTCGCCAAGCACGGCACCCGCGGTACGATGTATGCGCACGCCTCCGAAGGTTGCCTGCATGTGCGCCCGGTGCTCAACCTCAAGCTTGAGAAGGACGTCAAGGCAATGCGCGCCATTGCCGAGGAGGCCTTCGCGATGGTGCGCGAATACAAGGGCTCGCATTCCGGCGAGCACGGCGACGGCCTGGTGCGCTCGGAATTCCACGAGACCATGTTCGGCGCGCGCATCGTGGCAGATTTCCGCGAGATCAAGCAGCGCTTCGATCCGGACAATACGCTCAATCCGGGCAAGATCGTCGATCCGCCCAAGATGGACGACCGCTCGCTGTTTCGTTTTTCGCCGGACTATCGCGTCGGCGAATTGAAGACGGCGCTGGACTGGTCGGCCTATCCCGGCGCCGGCGGCGGTTTCCAGGGCGCGGTCGAGATGTGCAACAACAACGGCGCCTGCCGGAAACTCGAAGGCGGCGTGATGTGCCCGTCCTATCGCGCGACGCGCAACGAGAAGGACGTTACCCGCGGCCGCGCCAACACGTTGCGGCTGGCGATCTCGGGCCAGTTGGGTGCGGACGCGCTGGCCTCCGACGAGATGATGGAGACGCTGAAACTTTGCGTCTCCTGCAAGGCCTGCCGCCATGAATGCCCGACCGGGGTCGACATGGCCAAGATGAAGATCGAGGTGCTGGCCGCCCGCGCCGCGACGCATGGCCTGTCGCTGCGCGACCGGCTGGTCGGCTATCTGCCGCGCTATGTCGATCTCGCCTCGCGCTTCGCGCCGCTCGCGAACTGGCGCAACAAGAGCCCGCTGCTACGCACGCTGTTCGAGAAGCTCGCCGGGATCAGCGCCAAGCGCGCGCTGCCGGCGTTTCGCCGCGACACCTTCCGGCCGGACGCCGAGGTGCTGGGTCCGCCTGAAGGGCGCGAAGTCGTGCTGTTCGCCGATACGTTCAACCGCGGCTATGAGCGGGAAAATCTCGACGCCGCGATCGAGGTGCTGGTCGCCGGCGGCTACCGCGTGCATCTGCCCAAACCGTCGGACGGCCGCCGGCCGCCGTGCTGCGGACGGACGTTCCTGTCGGCGGGTCTGGTGGAGCAGGCCCGAGCCGAGCTCGACCGGCTGGTGGCGACCTACGCGCCGTTCGCGGCGCGCGGCGTGCCGATCATCGGTCTCGAGCCGAGCTGCCTGCTGACCCTGCGCGACGAGCTGCTGTCGCTGCGTTCGGATGACGCCGCGAAGGCCGTCAGCGCGCATGCCCTGCTGTTCGAGGAATTTCTGGTGCGCGAGGCCGAGGCTGGACGCCTCGCCCTGCCGCTCGGCGCGGTCGCGGGCAAGGCGGTCGTGCACGGTCATTGCCATCAAAAGTCTTTCGGCGCGTTCAAGCCGGTGGAGAAGGTGCTGCGCCTGGTGCCCGGTCTCGACGTCAAGACCATCGAGTCGAGCTGCTGCGGCATGGCCGGCGCGTTCGGCTATGGCGCGGACACCTATCAGGCCTCGATCGAGATGGCCGAGCTGTCGCTGCTGCCTGCGGTGCGTGGCGCGGATCAGGACACGCTGATCGTGGCCGACGGCACCTCCTGCCGGCACCAGATCAAGGACGGCAGCGGACGCACGCCGCTGCATGTCGCCAGCGTCTTGGCGATGAGCCTGAAACGTGCGACATCGAAATCCGACCAATCATTGCCGACAAAGGAAGAGGCCCATGGCTGAGCTCACTCTCGAAACCGCCCGCAAGATTCTGGATGCCGCGCTCGCCAAGGGCGTCGAGAAGAAGCTCAAGCCGCTGGTGGTCACCATCCTCGACGCCCGCGGCGCCGTGAAGGTCACGGCGGCGCAGGACGGCACCAGCCTGATGCGGGCGGAGATCGCCCACGGCAAGGCCTATGGCGCGCTGGCGCTCGGGATGGGATCGCGGGCGCTGTTTCAGCGCGCGCAGGAGCAGGCCTATTTCATCGACAGCGTGAACACGCTGGCGCAGGGCCGGCTGGTGCCGGTCCCCGGCGGCGTCCTGATCATGGACGGCTCGACCCTGCTCGGCGCCGTCGGCGTCAGCGGCGACACCTCAGACAATGACGAGATCTGCGCCGTAGCCGGCATCGAAGCCGCTGGCCTGAAGGCCAACGCGGGCTAATCCGCTCCACTTCGCTCCAGCGGTCTTTGGAGTCAGTGAGCCTGGGGAGCTGATGCTGTCGATGATGCCGATAGCTGGCATCATCGTGGTGTTCCGGGGAACCGAGCGAAAATTGTCTCGTTGCTGCTTCCCTATTCGCACCACCCGGACAAAATCATCACGAGCGCGACCGTATCTGGATTTGGCGCCGGTGCGAGCGTCGCGCCCTCGGCTCTCCACGCCATCTCAATATTCGGAACACCGTTCACTAGACCGACCGGTGCATGGACGATCAATGTCGACATGTAGCCGCCATCGAAGATCGGTGAGAGCGCCCATGTCGAACCCGGAGCGCGAAACCAGGCGTAGACCGTCGCGGTCCACTGGTTCGGACCAGTGATGTAGGAGTTACCGGTCAGGATGACCTCCTTCGCTGTGGCGGGAATGTTGAACTGGGGCCAAAGCGGGATTTGTGTCCATGTGTTCGCGCAGGCATCCTTCGGACCTGTTCCATCCGAACAAGTCGCTGGCGTTGTGTTCGGCGCGAAGTTGCATGGATGAAATTCATAGGGAGTGCCGTCATACCCCGGGCACACGCCCCAATTCGGCAAGCTCGTATTGTTGAACACGATGGTCGGGTCGCGGACATTGTTCGGATTGAAGTGCCATGTCGTGCAGGTGTTGGTCCAGTTGGTCTGAGCTGCAAACGCTGGCGCGAAAGCGAGCCACGTGACAAGCGTGACGATCAATTTACGCATCTACGGCTTCCATCCTCGACGATGATGATGCTGACAGAGCCTGTTCTCACGAACAATGCTCGCGAACTGCCTCGTTGACCTCATGACTAGTGCCTTCGTGTCACGGCACCTGCAGGCCTGTCTTCATGGACAAGCAACGTTTTTCGCCGCCGCGTCGACCCAGCGATCCGAGCGCTTGTAGTAGGAATAGCCGTTTGAATTTGCCGCCTGAATGGAGAGATTTCCGGGCTGGGTCGGATCTCCATAGCAAGCAAGCGTCCCCACCGAGTCAGCTGGGTCGCAAGTTGGCCTTGAGCTGCATCAAACTGAGCTTCCGTCGTCTGCGTCGCAGCCGACGCGATCTGATTGAGCTGGTTCGTAGAAAAGAATTGCAGTTGCAAACCTGGTTGCGAACTAGATGGCGCAGACGCCTTCACAGAGAAGCTCAATACGCAAAGCACAAACGTCAGCACCAGCCTGAGCATTGGATCCCTCGCGATGGCTTAGAGAGATTTCAAACTCTTCTTGTTTCGATCCAAATATTCTATCTATAATTGATTGTCTGCACACAATCATCCAAATGTTGTAACAGTATGATGACAGGACAGAAGAGATCGCCGCTGGTTGTCTACATGAGAAGTGGCTCGATCATCTACGAAGCCTTGAGAAGCCAGCGTCGTGGATCTGACATTTGCGTAAACTAGCCGAACGCTCGCGTAGCCTAGTGTCGCACGCGTATTTGGCGATTGAAGTCCCTCCCTCAAATCCTCGTTCTTTATCCTGATCAACTTCTGCTTTGGACAATACGACAAGCGGCTACGCACTTCCGTGCATCAATCCGAGATCTACAGGACAGCAAAAATGAACCAGAATGCCCGCCGCACTCGGCGCAAAATGACGCCTCTGGCCAGAGCCCGATCTCAAATTGCCTTCCTGTTGTCTTCCCTGCTGCTTGCCTTCATCGTTGCGAGTCCAGCGCACGCTCTCAGCTCAGATCCATGCAGATTCCCCGGAGCCGGTCCGACGAGTTGGGATCCGGCAGGAACCATGAACCGGTCGTTCGATCCGGCTTGGGTAAGTGCGATACGGCAGAGCCCCGCCGTGTTCGCACAGTTGGTGGGCGCTCCCGGGGCTTCAAATACCCAATGCCTGAACGCGCTCAGTATGTTCCTGAAGGCCAACAACAGCTCCCTTTGCGGTTCGCTAGCGCCGGACGGCCTCAAGCTGATTGTGGCGACCGCCTTCTCTTATGAGTCCGCATCCTACGGCAGTTCGCGCGCAGCAGGCTCTGCATCGAACCTTCTGAACAACAGCTACGTGTCGCAGAGTGGCGACTATTTGCTGTCTTGCAGCCAGTACGTGTCGCTGGCCATACGTCTTTACTACTGGATTTATCAAGCCTCAGGAATGAGCCCACCCGCCGGGATAAAGATTCACACCGTGGGATGGCGGTCCGACCCGACGACCCCAAACCCCGTCGGCAATCACGCCCAATTTTTTGTGACGGGTGTCGGGCCGAACATGCTCCTCGACCCCACTGCTAATGTCATCGCTAGTACAACACTTAAGAACCACTTGAACGGGACTCTTGTTTCTCCCAATCAGGTCGTGAATGGCATCAGCCTTCGTTCCATAGCGTCGTCGATCCCGAGCTTTCCTGCGACGGTGGTCGGCTCGCTCACGAGTACGAATGGCGGTCACTATCAGGGCGGGAAATTCCTGATGTATTCCCTGCTGACCGCATTCGCGAGCGATCCGACGGAAGCTCAATGGGTGGTCGACGCTGGAACGCCTGCCTTCGTGGACACGGTCGTGCCAGGACCATCGGGCGACTATTACTACAAGACGGGGGCCGGAGTGCTATGGCAGGTTGATAGTACTGGCATCACGTTGGCTGGCCCCGGTGTTGCCGCGATTGCAGCGGGGCCAGGACCATCATCAGTGTTTCAACTGACGAAGGCGGGTGCGCTTTGGCAGCGCACGCCGTCAGGTTGGGTTTTGGCGGCGGGTAGCGGAGTCGCTCAGATTGCGAGCGGCCAAGGTGGCGCCGCCATCTACGAACTGACATCCGACGGTCGCCTGTACGTGCTGACGACCACCGCTAGCTGGACCCAGGTGCGCACCGGTGTGAAGGCAATTGCGACGGGGATGAACGGCCAAGGCCTCTACGTCGTCTATTCATCGGGGCTGTTCTCGATCGTCTCGTCCAGCGGGGAGACGGTAGCCTCCTATTCCGGAATTGTCGGGGTGACGAGCTTGCGGCAAGGAGAGTTCGTCGCATACTGGAGCTCAAATGGCCTCTATCTTCATTCGACCATTGGCGGCGCGTTCGGCCCGATCAACAGCCAGCTGAGCAAATTGCTCGTAGGCGTCGGCCAACAAACTCTTGACGTCCTGCAGACTGACGGACGGGTGTGCACCGGAAATCCAGTCGGCAACCCCACGGGCAGTCCGCCGCAGTACTTCCTGAGCTCCGGGATCAACCTGGGCAGTACTTTTTCGCCTTGCGTGTCGCCACCGAACAATATCGGCGGTTCGGTGTATTCGTCGATTCAGCTTATCAACGACGGTGTCTACCTTCAAGCGACGCCGGCCGGCGGCGGGAATGCGATAATTGGCCAAGCCACCTCTTTTTAGCCGCTCGACACAGCGTTCTGATCAATTGGCTTGGGATTTCGAGAGCGGGTAACCGCTCTCGAACGACGAGTATGACCCTATCTATCGCCCGGTCCAGGTCGGCTTGCGCTTCTCGCCGAACGCCTTGGGCGCCTTCCTTGGCGTATTCGGTCATCGCGAGCAGTGCTATCTAGCTTTCGGTGTAGCGATGCTCTCGTCGAACGGCATCGACGCGATCGCCCGCATCGCATATTTGCCGCGACGGATCGCAGTCGTTCGCGGAGGCTCTTCAACCGGAACGCATCGCGCGGTGCGTTTCGGCTCTCCCCGCAGACGGGCCGTTGCGAGCAAGCGGAGCACTATTTCGGAATAATGGAAATAGAGCACTGATTTGCCCGACGTGTCAAGCTGCCGCGTCGAACGCCGGCAGCCGCCCAGCTACTTTGCATGGGGTTGTTTTCGATATTTTGATACTGCGCGCCTGAGAGGACGTGAAGCTTTGTCCTTATCCACTGTTGTCGTCGCCCGGCCTGTGCGCAATTGCGCACATGGACCGGGCGACCCAGTACGCCGCGGCCTATCGGCTCAAGCACAACCGTCTCTGGAATACTGGATCACCCGCATGCGCGGGTGATGACACTGAGCAAGCCAATTCCGTCACCCTGAGCGGCCGTATGCAGCGAGGCGAAGCGGCACAGTGATGCCTCAGCGCCCCGTCCAGGTCGGCTTGCGCTTTTCGCCGAAGGCCTTGAGGCCTTCCTTGGCGTCCTCGGTCATCGCGAGCAGCGCGATCTGGCTTTCGGTGTAGGCGATGCTTTCGTCGAACGACATCGATGCAATCGCCCGCATCGCGTATTTGCCGCGACGGATCGCCGTCGGTGACTTGTCGACGATGCGGCCGATCAGCCAATCGACCTTGGCGTCGAGCTCAGCTGCCGGCACGACGTAGTTGAGAAGACCCGCGGCCTGCGCCGTCTTCGCATCGAACGGCTCGCCGGTCAGCGCCCATTCGTTGATGAGGCGCGCGGGGGCGATCGATTGCAGCAGGCTCAGCACCTGCATCGGAAACACGCCGACCTTCACCTCCGGCAGGCCGAAGATCACCTGCTCGCCGGCCACCGCCATGTCGGTCATGCACAAAAGGCCCATGCCGCCGGCCATGCAGACGCCGCCGACCCGCGCGATCGCGGGCTTGGTCGCGTTCTGCGACAGCCGCAGCAGGTCGGCGTAGTCGACATTGGGACGCGAGAAATCCATCGAGAATGCCGCGCCACTGTTCTGCAGATCGGCGCCGGCGCAGAACGCCTTGTCGCCCGCGCCCGTCAGCACGATGACGCGCACGTCCTTGTCGTCATGCGCCTCGCGATAGCCCCTGGCGATGCCTGCGATCACACCGGCATTGAGCGCGTTGCGCTTGTCCGGGCGGTTGATGGTGATCCAGAACGCCTGCCCGCGCTTCTCGAGAAGAACGCTGTTGTCGGTCATGTTTCCTGCCTGATTTCTTGCCTGTGCGCTGTTGCGAGCCGACATTTGCGGCAGGATCGGCGCCGACTGCAAGCAGGATTTAAGCGGCGGCGGACGCCTTCCTGATCCAGACCTTGTTGTCATGGAACGCGGCGCCGCCAAGCGGTGCGACGGCCTCCGCCCCGGTCAGCATGTTGATGCCGCGCCCGCCGATGTGAGACTTGTTCGGATGGATCGACTCGGCGATCAGCACGCCGCGGCGAACGCCATCGAACAGTTTTGCGGTCAGCGTGGTCTCGCCGCGCGTGTTGCCCAGCGTCACGGCCTCCCCGTCGGCGATCGACAGCGCGGCCGCATCATCGGGGTGGATCATCACGGTCGGCGCGCCCTCGCGGGCCTGCGACGACGGCGTTTCGTTGAAGCTGGTGTTGAGGAAGCTGCGCGACGGCGACGTCGCGAGCCGGAACGGATGCTGCGCGTCCGCCTCCTCGATGATGGTCCAGTGGTCGGGCAGCGAGGGCATCTTGTCCCACGCGCCCATCAGCCCGCCCGCGCCGACCGGGACCTTGCCCCAATCGACCTTGAAGTGGAACTTCTTGTCGGCATGGGCGAAGCCGTCGAGATAGTGCGAGGTGCGGAAATCCGGTTGCAGGTCGCGCCAAATATCGGCTTCCAGCGTCTCGATATCGCCGTGCCCGCTTTTCTTCAAAGTTGCGTCTATCAGCTGCCGCGGCGTCATGTCGAAGCCGGGATGCACGGCGTTGAGCCGGCGGCCGAGCCCCTGCAGCACCTCGTGGTTGGAGCGGCATTCGCCGGGCGGATCGATCAGCTTCGGGCCGACCGAGATGTGCTGATGACCGCCACCGTAATAAAGGTCGTCGTGTTCCATGAACATCGTCGCCGGCAGCACGATGTCGGCCATCTGGGCCGTCTCGGTCATGAACTGCTCGTGCACCGCGACGAACAGATCCTCGCGGGCAAATCCCTGCCGCACCAGCGCCTGCTCGGGCGCCACCGTCATCGGATTGGTGTTCTGGATCAGCATCGCCTTGACCGGCCCGCCGCCCTTTAGCGCCTCGGCATCGCCGGTCAGGATGCGGCCGATCTTCGATTGATCGAGCACCCGCGTCGAGGGATCGATCGCATCGTGGCCTTCGATGATCGACTCGTCGAAGCGCCAAATTCCGGCATTGTTGAAAAACGCGCCGCCGCCCTCATATTGCCAGGCGCCGGTCACCGCGGGAATGCACAGCGCGGCGTGCATCTGCGCGGCGCCGTTGCGGCTGCGGGTGAAGCCGTAGCCAAGTCGGAAGAACGAGCGCTGGGTCTGTCCGACCAGCCGTGCGAACGCCTCGATCTCCTCGACCGGCACGCCCGAGATCACTGATGCCCATTCCGGCGTGCGGGTCTTCAGATGCGCTTCCAGCTCGCCGGGGCAATCGGTATAGCGCGCGAGATAATCGCGATCGGCAAATCCCTCGCGGAACAGCAAATGCATCACGGCGCAGGCGAAGGCGCCATCGGTTCCCGGCCGCAGCAGGATCTTGATGTCGGCCTGCTTCATGGTCTCGTTGTTGTAGACATCGACCGCCGCAATCTTGGCGCCGCGCTCCTTCCGCGCGCGCGATGCATGCGTCATCACGTTGACCTGGGTGTTCACCGGATTGGTGCCCCAGATCACGACGAGGTCGGAGACACCCATCTCGCGCGGATCGACGCCGGCGATCTTGCCGGTCCCGGCGGCGAAGCCGATGCGCGCGATCGTCGAGCAGATCGTGCCGTAGAAGCGCGAATACTTCTTCACATGCGACAGCCGGTTGAGGCCGTCGCGCATCACGAGCCCCATGGTGCCGGCGTAGTAATAGGGCCAGACCGACTCGGCGCCGAATTCCCGCTCAGCAGCGTCGAATCGCGCCGCGATCTCGTCCAACGCCTCGTCCCAGGAAATCCGCGCGAACTGGCCGGAGCCCTTCGGGCCGGTCCGGCGCAGCGGATGCATCAGCCGCTCGGCGTGGTGAATCCGCTCGGCATAGCGCGCGACCTTGGCGCAGACCACTCCGGCCGTATAGGTCTGCCGTTTCGAGCCGCGCACCCTGCCGATCGAGCGTCCTTCGATCACCTCGACGTCGAGCGCACATGCCGAGGGGCAGTCGTGCGGACAGGTGGAATGGCGGATATCGATCTTGGCATGCTGGTTCATGCCAAATTGGTAACATCAAATATCCGCTCCGCCGAGGGGCATTATTGACCCAGTCCGGGCAAAAACCGCGCATAAGCCATGCGGCAAACGCCCAAATGCTCGGCTCCCGGTCCACTCCGTCCGTCAAACGCGGAAGATGCGGGTGTAGTGCGCCTTGATCGATTCCCCTTCCTTCTCCACCGCGGCGGGGTCGTCCTTCATCGTCTTGATGTCCTTTAACGGCTTGCGCCCGGCTTTCTCTTGAGCCTGCGCGTGGACCGACCTGAGGCCGCCGATCTCGACGTTGAGCTGCTGCCCCTCGCGCCCGAGCGCGAACGATTGAAACAGCCTTGCCGCATTCGGATGCGGACAGTCCTTGAAGATCCCGTTGGGGCCGACAATGATCGGCGACCCTTCGGTGGCGTAAACCGGCTCAACCGGGCGGCCGGCCTCCTTCAGCTGAAAGATGTTGTACTCGTTGCCGTCGGCCATCACCGCGCGCTCGCCGAGATCGAGCTTCTTCGGCGGATCGGTCGAGGACTGCACCTGCATGATGTTCTGCTTCGCGAGCTTCTCGAAGAAGCTCCAGCCAAGATCGCGCTGCATCTGATAGGTCGCGGTCATGATGGTGCCGCTATAGCCGGGGTGCCCCTTCACGATCTTGCCCTTCCATTTCGGATCGAGCAGATCGGCGAAGCTCTTCGGCGCCTCCTCGGCCTTCACGAGATTGGTGTTGTAGGCAATGATCGAGAGCCAGACCCGGAAGCTTGCGAACTGGCCATCCGGGTCGCGATGCTCCTCCGGATAGTATTTCGCGACCTCCTCCGGGACATAGGGCGCCAGAATGCCGTCGCGCTTCCACACGATGAAATGCGCGGCGTCGGAGGAATTGACAACGTCGACCGCGTGAATGTTGCTGGAATATTCCTGGCCGACGCGCTGGAACACACGCTCCGCGCCGGTGCGTTCGACACGCACAGTGATCCCCGCATACTTCGCCTCGAATGCCTTCGCCAGTTTCTCGGCGACCGGCAGATCGGTCGAGGTGTAGTAGACGACCTGGCCCTCTTTCTTCGCCGCCTCGATCAGCGCTGGCGTAACCGGTTCCGCAGCTGGCGCGGCGGCCATCACGCGTGTTGAAAAGGCGGTTCCTGCCAGCACGGCACTGGCGCCCTTCAGCAGATCGCGGCGCGATAGCCCAGGATGTTTCCTCATTTGATTCCCCGCACGCGATGGCGAAGTTTGAGTACACCGTCCTCCCGCCCTTGTTCCGATGCGTGAAGACGATGTCTGTCGTCGACAGATGCTTCAGGTTGCAGCTAGACTTCTGGTCAAGAAAGAAGACTAAAGTTGGGGGAGACGATCAATGGCGGGCTTTCGGTACGCCTTGATGTGTGTCGCGGCATTGCTGAGCGTGTCGATGTCCGGTTCACATGCGGACGCCGAGGGCTACCCTGCGCGGCCGGTCAGGATCATCGTTCCGTTTGGTCCCGGCGGTCCGGCCGATGTCGTTGCGCGCCAGATCGGCAGCATCTTGCAGGAAAACCTCGGCCAGCCCTTCGTGGTGGAGAACCGCACCGGCGCCGGCGGCGTGATCGGCACTCTCGAGGTCGCGAAGGCGCCGGCCGATGGCTACACCCTTCTGATGATGTCGAACACCCAGACCGCCAATGAATCGCTGGTGCCTCAGCGCAAATATGAGCTGATGCGCGACCTGACGCCGATCGCAACCCTGAACACTTCGGATCTGGTGATCGTGGTCCACCCCGCCGTGCCGGCCAGGACGCTGCAGGAGTTCATCGCGCTTGCAACGGCAGAGCCCGGAAAGCTGAACTACGCCTCGTCGGGTCAGGGGACGCCGTATCACATGGCGGGGTTGTTCAAAGCCATGGCCGGGGTCAACATCGTGCATGTGCCATACCGCAACAGTGGTGAGGCCCGCAGCGGCGTCATCGGCGGCCAGGTCCAGATGATGATCGACGCCGTTCCGGCGATGGCACCGAATGTTGCCGAGAACCAGGTGCGCGCGCTCGCAACAACCGGCAAGTCCCGTTCCGCGGTGCTATCAAACGTTCCGACCGTGACCGAGGCGGGCGTTACCGGTTATGAGGCAACGATCTGGCTCGGCCTGATGGCACCAGCGGGTACGCCGCAGCCGATCATCGAGAAACTCAACGCGGCCGTGAATGCCGCGGTCAGGCGGCCGGAGGTCGAGAAGTTTTGGGCCGAGCAGGGCGCGGTGCCGATGACGATGACGCCGGAAGCCTTCGACAAATTTCTGCGCGCCGATATCGTGAAGTGGGCAGATGTCGTCAAAAAACTCGACAAGACCGAATAGGCACGTAGCGGCCAAGACCGTGGTGACGGAACAGGTGCAAATGAAGACGTTGAACATCCTGAGCGGCGGCGCAGCGCAGGGACTGGTCTGCAGTCTTGCGCCAGCGTTTGAAGCCGAAACCGGCCTCGGCATTGCCGGTGATTTTGGCGCGGTCGGCGTCATGGCCGACAGACTGCGTGCCGGCATTCCGACCGACATCGTCATCCTGACCGCCGCGCTGATCGCGAAGCTTGCCGACGAGGGACTGGTTCTGCGCAGCTCGATCATCGACATCGGGCGTGTTGAAACCGCCCTCGCCGTCCGCGCCGGCGATCCGCCGGCAAGCGCAGAGGACGCCGCGGGCCTGCGCGCGGTGCTGCTCGATGCGGACGCCATCTTTGTGCCCGATACCAAGACATCAACCGCCGGAATTCACGTCGCCAAAGTGCTGGCGCAACTCGATATTGCCGACGCCGTCGCCGACCGGCTGAGAATCTATCCGAACGGCGCGACGGCGATGCGGCATCTAGCCGGGTCCAGTGACCGGCGGCCGATTGGTTGCACGCAATCGACCGAGATCATCAGCACGCAGGGCGTCGTGCTATCGGGCACGTTGCCGCCGCGATACGGGCTCGCGACCATGTATACGGCTGCCGTTGCAACGCAGGCCTCGGCTGCATCGCAGGCGCAGCGTTTGATCGCACTGCTGACGTCACCGGCGGCGTCGGAGCTCCGCAGCAATGCGGGCTTTGTCTCCTAACGCGCCAGTTCGTCGGCTACATCATGGCCCTGACGCAGATGCCGGCCAAGATGACCGCCTTCTTCCTGTCGATCTCCGATAACAAGTACGTCATCCTGCTCCTGATCAACGTCTTGCTGCTGGTGCTCGGCACGCTCGTCGACATGGCGCCATCGATCCTGATCGCCACGCCGATCCTGTTGCCTGTCATGAAGAACTTCGGCGTCGATCCGGTCCATTTCGGCATGATCATGCTGCTCAATCTCGGCATCGGCCTGTGCCATCCACCGGTCGGAGCAATTCTTTTTGTCGGCTGCGCGGTCGGCAAGGTCACGATCGAGCAAGTCATGCGCAAGATCTGGCCGTTCTATGCGGTGATGTTCTTTGTCCTGATGTGCGTGACCTATCTGCCGGAGATCCCGCTATGGCTGCCGCGGCAGCTCCAGGTGCTGCACTGAGGGCAAGCGGGCATCTTGCAGAACTGCGGCCGTCACCGGAACCCATCGACATCATCGCCAAGGCCGGGATCAAACCGGTCTGAGCAGATCAACATTGCGCGACACGCACAGCGTGTGACCTTGCGACCGTTCGCCGGCACCCCTAGGCTCCCCGTCCATAACAAAAAGACCAGGGAGACGGTCGTCATGACCACAAGGCGGGATTTCCTGAAAGCGGGAGCAGCGGCGGCAGGCATCGTGTTCTGCGGCTGCGGGCTCGTCCACAATGCGAATGCGCAGCAATCGCGCCAGAAATTGCCGGTCACCGTCGACGGCAAGCGTATCAAGACGATCGATATTCACTCGCATTGCCACTTCCGTGAGGCCGGCGCCCTGCTCGGCGCCGACGCCGGAAAGCTGCAGCTGCCGCCGGTCAACGGCGCCTCTGAGGCCTTCGTCGAAATCGACAAGCGCCTTGCTGCGATGGACGCGCAGGCCGTCGATATGGAGGTGCTCTCGATCAATCCGTTCTGGTACGACCGCGATCGCGAGCTTGCCGGGAAGATCGTGAAGATCCAGAATGAAAAGCTCGCCGAACTCTGCGCTTCGAAGCCCGAGCGGTTCGCGGCCTTCGCCGCGCTGACGCTGCAGGCGCCGGACCTTGCGGTGCAGGAGCTGGAGACGGCCGTGAAGAAACAGGGGCTGAAGGGCGCGGCGATCGGCGGTGTGGTCGATGGCGTCGAATTCTCCGATCCCAGGTTTCATCCCGTGTGGGCCAAGGCCGAGGAACTCGGCGTCCCCCTGTTCATCCATCCGCAGGGCGTGCCCGAGCTCGGCAGGCGGCTCTCCGGCAATGGCTGGCTCGGCAACACCATCGGCAACCCGCTCGAGACCACGATCGCACTGTCCCATTTGATCTTCGAGGGCACGCTCGACCGCTTCCCGGGATTGAGGATCATCGCCGCACATGGCGGCGGCTATCTCCCCTCCTATGCCGATCGCTCGGACCATCCCTGCCTGGTCGGACCCAAGGGATGCAATCCGGAGATCAAGCTCCAGAAGGCGCCGACCGAATATCTCAAGCAGATCTACTTCGACTCGCTGGTGTTCACGCCTGAGGCGATCCGGCATCTCGCCGCCCAGGTTGGCGCCGGCCAGATTGTGCTGGGAAGCGACTATCCCTATCCATGGCAAATGGCACCGGCCGACCACATCTTCGCCTGCTCATCGCTGAGCGACGACGACAAGGCCAACATTCTCGGCCGGACTGCAGCCAAGCTGCTCGGCGTTGCCGCGTGACGACGGTGCCAACGATCAGTTGGCCTTCACCGTCCGCATCTCATTGCGCGGCAGCGCCGTGGGTGCCGGCTGCGCAATCTTGGTCAATGGATCGACATCGACGACGTCGGTTCCCGCGAACTCCGCTTGCGCCGCATCCGATATCCATTTGACCGCGGCGGGGTGGCTGACCAGCATCCCGATCAATGCAACGATCACGAGCACCGGCAAAGCGATCAGCTTGATGCTGAAGCTCCGGTAGTTGCTTTCCGGATCCCGCTGCCGGTTGTCGAAAGAGCCCTGCATGGATTCCTCCACAGTGCGAGTGTGCTCCACCGAAGCGTCACTTACCGCAGGGCACGCACGGCCGATGTGAATGGTTTCACAGGCTTTGTCCGGTTCACCGTTTCGTGAAGTGCGGGACTAACCGCGCAGACGGCAGCGACTACTCGCCGTCATCGGCCCCGGCGTCGACCAGCGCCTGCAGCGACTCGGGCTTCAGCACGACGATCGCGCCATGTTCGAGCCTGACCCAACCGCGTGTCGCCCACGCGCGGAGCTGCTTGTTGATGCTCTCGCGGGTCATCCCGACCATCTCGCTGATCTCCTGCTGGGTGATCGAGATGGTGCGCCCCTGCGGCTTGTGCTTGTCGCTCAGGCGCAGCAGCGCGCTCGCCAGACGGCCCGGCAAATCCTGCAGGATCACCTGCTCGACCTGGTCGCTGGTCCAGCGCAACCTTGCGCAAAGCAGCTCGATGAACTTCATCGCAAGCGTCGGCTGGCTGCGCACGAACGGAATGAACTCGCGCCGGTCGATGACGAACAGCTCGCAATTGGTGTTGGCGGTGGCATCGGCCGTCCGCGACAAGCCGTCGAGCAGCGCGATCTCCCCGAATATCTCTCCTGCCTCGATCAGGTTTAGGATCGCATTGCGACCATCCGGCGACGAGATGCTGATCTTCACCGTGCCCGAGATCACCGCGATCAGGCTGGTGCCCGGATCGCCCTTGGAGAAGATCGTCGTTCCGCGCTTCAGCGTGGTGTGCTTGGCATAGCGGCAGAGCTGATCGAATGCCTCGGGCTCGAGATCGGCAAAGTACGGATGCTTGCGCAGCACCGATAGCTTGTTGTTTGAAAACAACGGCGCGCCGGCAGTTCGTTCTATGGGCAGCGCACCGGTCATTGTGATCCAGACTGATTGTGTTGCGTTCGATCGGCGCGCCAGCAGCGCGACACACCGACAAGCCATCGATCAATGAAAGCGGAAAGGACTATAGCCCCACCGGGGGCCTACAGCAACAAAAGGTCCGGGCCGGTGAGATCGGGCTAGAAGGCATCGAAGGTACAATTTGGAATAAATATGCGGCTAGTTGCAACGCTCAATTGTAGGCAACGGCCGCCCTTGGTCTGGAAAACCCGCCCATCAACCGCAATCTCGCCTGGCAGGACCCGTCCGTGTGACGGGTCAACGCCACCCGCTCACAGCAGTTTGCCGTCCGGTCCAAAGAACGGATGCGGCCCATCGAACTGACCGATGGGGATCTGGTGTGTGACCAGCTGTCCAAAATCCTGCCCGGGAAACCATGTGTGCAAATGAAATGCGGGCGGTTCCACCTTGAACGATGGTTCGCGGAGCTGTCCGAGGTCCAGGTCGACCGCGTGGTTCGGCGCGGGGCATATTGTCACGGCAATCCCGGCGAAGGTGGTCAGCATCGCGCGATGGACGTGCCCGCACCCGATCAACCGCACACGCGGGTGACGCCTGACGATTTCCGCCAATGCGTCGGCATTGAAGAGGTCTTGCCGGTCCATGTGCCAGATGCCGCCCTTGAATGGCGGGTGGTGCAGGAAAAGCAGCGCCGGCCGGTCGACTGCGGTCGCCAGCGCCGCGTCCAGCCATTGCAGCGTGGACGCTTCGAGCATGCCGTGCGGCTTGCCGGCAACGCTTGAGTCAAGCAGCAGCAGATCGAGGCCATTCACTTCGATCTTCTGGTCGAGCGGACCTGTTGCGTGAACATAGGGCGCGGCCGGAAACGCTTCGCGCATCCACTGGCGCGAGTCGTGATTGCCGGGAATGCCGGCAAACGGCAGGCGCAGCGGCGCGAGCAACTGCTTGAGATAGTCGTATTCCTCGACCGACGGCGTATCGACAAGGTCGCCCGAGATGACGACGAAATCGGGCGCCGGCTCGAACGCGCCGAGCGCCGCCACACAGCGCTCAAGCGCCTTCGCGGTATCGACCCGGCCATAGGCCAGCGCTCCCGGCGGCTTGATGTGGAGGTCGGATATCTGTGCGATGAGAACCGGTTTCGGCGGCATCGATCAATCTCAGGGCTCGAAAGGGAGCAGACGAACGGCGTCGGCCGCGATCGAAAGCCCGATTCGATCGCCAACCTTGGCCTGGATTGTGTTAGGCGCGTCGACATTGAGTGGCTTGCTCGATGCACCACTCACGACAATTCGTTGCCGGTCGCCGATGAAGCTGACGGAATCAACTGCTCCCGAGAGCAGCCCTGCCCCGGCGTCCGTCACGCGAATGGTTTCGGGACGGATCATGACGGTCGCGTTCGACGCTGTCGCGCCACCCTCGATCGGCAATCGTCCGCCGGGCAGGATCAATGCGCCGTTCTCAATCGGAGCTTCAACTATATTCGCCGCTCCGATGAACTCCGCCACGAAGCGGTCCTTGGGTGCGAAGTAGACCTCGCGCGGCGTGCCGATCTGGGCGATCGCACCTTTCCGCATCACGACGATGCGGTCGCCCAATTCCATGGCTTCGGACTGATCATGGGTGACGTAGATCGTCGTGATTCCGAGCGCGCGCAGCAACCGGTTGAGCTCGCCTCGCAGCCGATCGCGCAAGGCGGCATCAAGGGCGGTCAACGGCTCGTCGAGCAGCAAGATGCCCGGCCGGATCGCGACGGCACGTGCCAGTGCGACGCGCTGACGCTGGCCGCCCGAAAGCTGGTCGATGCGGCGGTTCTCCAACCCCGTGATGTTCGTAAGAGCAACCAACTCGGCGACGCGCGCGGCACGCTCGTGCCTGGCAACACCCCGGATCTTCAGGCCATAGGCGATATTGTCCGCGACCGTCATGTTGGGAAACAGGGCGTAGGACTGAAACACCATGCCGACATTGCGCCGCTCGATCGGGACCGAGGTCATATCCTTGCCGTCGAACAGCACCTTGCCGCCCGCATCGGGTAACTCGAGGCCCGCGATGATGCGCAGCATCGTGGTCTTGCCGCATCCGGATGGTCCGAGCAGCACCAGCGTCTCACCGCGCGCAATGTCGAGGGTCGCGGGATCGAGGGCCCGCGTCCCATCGGCAAAGGTCTTGCCGCACGCCTCGATCCGCACTGCTGCACCGTGCCCGGTCGTATTCATCGCTTGTGATTCCGGTCGGCCAGCAGCTGCATCGCAACCAGCAGCGGAATGATCATCACGAAGAAGATCAGCGTATAGGCCGAGGCCACTTCGAGCCGCATCGAGGCGTAGCTGTCGGCGAGCCCGATCGGCAGCGTCTTCGTCAGCGGCGTATGCAGCATCCAGGTCAGGTTGAACTCGCCGAGCGATAGCGTGACCACCATCAGTGCACCGGCGAGAATTCCCGGCAGCGCGTTCGGCACGATGACATCGCAAAAGCGTCGCCATGGCGATGCGCCGAGCGAGGCAGCCCCTTCATCGAGCGTCTTGATGTCCACGGTCGCAAACACCGCCATGACCGAGCGCACCATGAACGGCATGGTGAAGATCACGTGGCCGACCAGGATGAAGAACCAGGAGCGGCGAAAGCCGCCAAAGCTCCCATAGGCGAGCAACAGCGCAAGCGCGATCGCAAGCCCGGGGATCGCCAAGGGCAGCGTGATGATCTCCTCGACGATGCGGGCAAGGCGGCCTCCCCGCGCGTGCAGCGCGTAGGCCGCGGGAACGCCGGCGAGCAACGTGACGGCGAGTGTCGCGAAAGCGATCACGAAGGAGAGCAGGATGGTGCCGGCATAGAGTTCCCAGACCTGCACGACCCATTGCAGGGTCACGCCGGACTGAATGCCCCGGAAATAATTCACGGTGACGCCGGCGGAGATCGAAAGCCCTGCGGGCACTACCAGGAACGCCGCAACGAGCAGTGTGAAGATGAACTGGCCGGCAAAGATCAGGCGATCGCGCATGCTTTCACCCGGCCGCCGCGACCGCGCTTCCGCTGAACGTGCGGGCCAGCGCAAGGATGAACCAGGTGATCAAGCCGAGCCCCACCGACAGCGCCGCCGAGGTCGCGAAATTGGCGGCCAGCGTGAACTCGGTGTAGATCAGCATCGGCAGCACGTCGATGTTCGTCGCCAGCGTGAAGGCGGTGCCGAAGGCGCCCATAGCGGTCGCAAATGCGATCGCGCCGGACGCAACGAAGGCCGGCGCCAGTGCCGGCAACACGACGTCACGCTGCACTGCCCACCGGCTTGCGCCGAGCGAACGCGCGGCCTCCTCCAGCCCGATATCGAGCTTTTGCACGGCCGCCATGATGGTGAGGATCACGCGCGGGATCGAGAAGTAGAGATAGCCGAGGAAGAGCCCGTAGATCGAATAGGCGAAAACGAACTTCTCGCCGAAGATCCGGTTCGAGAGATCGCCGATCAGCCCTTGCCGGCCTGCCAACAGAATGATCATGAAGCCGACCACCACGCCGGGAAACGCCAACGGAAAGGTCAGCATCGCGATCAGCACGGCCCGCCCGGGAAAGCGGTGCCGCTGCAGGAACATTCCGGCGATCGTCGCCACGATCAGCGTGACGACCGTGGTTGCCGCCGCCAGCAGCACGGTATTGATCAGCGTTGCGCAATAACGGCCTTCGGTCAGGATTGCGAGGTATCCGGTGAGCCCGTGCGGCCCTTCGGCGCCCGCCACCACCAGCCGCGCCATCGGCAACAAGAAGAACGCCGTCGTCACCAGAACAAGCGGCAGCAGGCAGAGCCAAACGAAGGATTTTTGCGACATCGGAAGATTGGTGCCCCTGCGAGGGCACCATATTGCCTCAGCGGACCTCGGCGAGATAGCGGTCGACGAAGGCTTTTTGCACGTTTTCCATCTCGCCCCAGTCGACGCTCTTCGCGCGGGCATAGTCGCTGTCGGGGAGGAATTTGCCCTTCACGGAAGCAGGCAGCTCGATCGGGCGGGCCGGACGCAGATAGGCATTGGTCCAGATCGCCTGCCCCTTGTCGGACAGCAGATAGTCCATCACCTTCTTGGCCTTCTCCTTGTCGGGCGCGTTCTTCACGAGACCGACGACATAGGGAAACACCACCGAGCCCTCGCAGGGAATCACAAACTCGAAGTTGCCCTTCTCCGAATATTTCGCGCGGTAGGCGTTGAAGTCATAGTCGAACAGGATCGGCATCTCTCCCGAGACGACACGGGCATATGACGTCTGCTTGGGCACGATCGGATCGTTCTTGCGCAGTTCCTTGAAGAAGGTGATCGCCGGATCGAAATTGGTGGGCGAGCCGCCCAGCGCGAGATTGACGGCGACCGCGCCGACATAACCGACCGCCGCGGACGACGGGTCGAGATAGCCGACCATGCCCTTGTAGTCCGGCTTCAGGAGGTCCTTCCAGCAGGCCGGCACCGGCTTGCCGCCAAGCGCGTCCTTGTTCACGAACAGGCCGAGCGTCCCGGAGTGGATCGTGGTCCAGTAGCCGTCCGGATCCTTGAGACCGGCGGGCACCTGATCCCAATGCGCGGGCTTGTATGGCTCGAGCGCGTCCTGGGCCTTGGCCTTCATGCCGAAGGTCACGCCGAAATAGCCGATATCGCCGACCGGATTGCTCTTCTCGGCGAGGATCTGGGCCAGTGCCTGACCGGAATTCTTGTTGTCATGCGGGATATCGTAGTTGAGGTCCGCCTTGATCGCCTTCAGCATCGACGCCCAATCGGCCCATTCCGGCGGGCAATTGTAGCAGATCACGTCGGCCGCCTTGGCGGATTGCCACGGCGCGATCAGTGTCAGCGCCAGCAACGCAAGGACAAGGCGGATCTTCATGGCAGGCTCCGGTCTGGGAGAGGATGCAATGCGGATTTCAACATCAACGGGGGACCAAGTATAGGCCGCGCATGAAGGTTTTGCGACGCGCTTGCTGCCGTGCAGCAAATGCAGCAGTCCGGATGCCAATGACCGGAGGCTCGCGGCAAACCGTCGTTTCGCGCTAGGCTGCGAGCCAAAAGAGGAAGCGTCCATGTATCAGCCGCCCGGCGTCAAGACATCGTCCGACCTTCCCGTCCCCGACCTGATGAAAGCCTGGGTCCTTGGTGACCCCGACCAGCTCCTGCTTCGCGAGAAGCCGACGCCGATCCCGTCGCGCGCCGAAGTGCTGGTGCGCATCGACGCGGTTGCGATCTGCGCCACCGATCTCGAAATCATCCATGCCGGGTCGCCGGCAAGCATTCAAGGCGGCGCGCCCTTCAACAAGAACTTTACGCCGGGTCACGAATACATGGGCACGGTTGCCGCGCTTGGCCCTGATGTCGACGAGTTCAGGATCGGTGAGCGGGTCAGCGTGGAGATCCACGCCGGCTGCGGCCAATGCAAACGCTGCCGCCAGGGCATGTACACATCGTGCCTCAACTATGGAAAGCCGGAGAAGGGTCACCGCGCCAACGGCTTTACGACCGACGGCGGATTCGCCGAATACGCAGTAAACCACATCAATACGCTGGCGCGCGTCCCGGATACCATGAGCGATGCGGAAGCGACGCTCGTGGTGACTGCCGGGACGTCGATGTATGGCTTGACGGAATTGGGGGGATTGGTGGCCGGCGAGAGCGTCGTGGTGATCGGCCCAGGGCCGATCGGACTTCTCGCAGTTGCTGTGGCCAAGGCGCTTGGTGCAAGCCCGGTGATCCTGACCGGCACGCGCAACAAGCGGCTGGCGATCGGCCGGGAACTGGGGGCCGGCCGCGTCATCAACATCAACGACGAAGACGCCGTTGATGTCGTGAAGCAACTAACAGGGGGGATCGGCGCGGACTATGTCGTCGAATGTGCCGGCACCGAAGCGACACTCAACCAGGCCATTCACATGACCAATCGGGGCGGCAAGATCTGTCTGGCCGCGTTCCCGCACAAGGCCGCGACGCTGGACGTTGCGCACCTCGTTCGAAACAACATCTATGCCTATGGCATCCGGGGCGAAGGCCGCAGCGCCACACACCGCGCGATGGAATTGATGGCAGCGAAGCGGTTCGACGCGACCAGGATCCACACGCATACGTTTCCGCTGGCGGACCTGCCGACGGCGCTCAGATATGCACGGGACCGCGTCGATGACGCGATCAAGGTTGTCGTTACCAATCGGAAAGCCGGTGCGATCGCGAGCGCTGCGGAGTAAAGTTCAGTACGTGCCGGTGGCGCGCGCGCTGATCCGGGAGCCTGCTCACACCGAGCAGTAGCGCTCCTTGATCTCGTCGTCGGCGAGCAGCGCCTGCGCCGAGGCCTGGTGCACCACCGCCCCCTGGTCCAGCACATAGGCACGATCGGCGATGCCGAGTGCGAGCTCGACGTTCTGCTCGACCAGCAGAACCGTCGTTCCCTGCGCCTTCATGCTGCTGAACAGCTCGAACATCTCGTCGACCAGGACCGGCATGATGCCCTCCGACGGCTCGTCCAGCATGATCAGGTCGGGCTTTGCGATCATCGCCCGCGCGATCGCTAGCATCTGCTGCTCGCCGCCGGACATCGTGACCGCCTCTTGATCCATGCGCTCGGCCAGCCGGGGGAAGATCGCAGCGATCTCGTCGATCAGCTCAGCTTCCCGCTTCTTCTCCTTCGAGGCCACCAGCCCGAGCCGCAAATTCTCCCGCACGGTCAGTCCCTGCACAATCCGTCGCTCCTCTGGGACGTAGGCGAGTCCCAACGCGAAGCGCACATGCGCCGGCTGGCGCAGCAGCTCTTCACCCTTGAAGGTGACCGAGCCGCGCGCCCGCCCCATCAACCCCATGATCGATTTGAGCGTCGTCGTCTTGCCGGCCCCATTGCGGCCGATCAGGCAGACGATTTCGCCCTTGCTCACCTCGAGACTGATGTCCTGTAACGCGTGACTTGCGCCATACCAGGCATTGAGCTTGCTGATCTGCAGCATCCCGTCAGTGCTCCCGCTGGCCGAGATAGACCCTCTTCACCGCCTCATTCTGCCGGACCTCCTGCGGCGTTCCCTCGGCCAGCAGTTCTCCGTGGTGCAGCACGAGGATGCGATCGCTGATCCCGAGCACCAGCTTCATCTTGTGCTCGACGAGGATGACCGTGCGCTCCCTGGCGAGTTTCACGATCAGGTCCATCATGGTCCGGGTTTCTTCCGGGCTCATGCCGGCCGTCGGCTCGTCCAGCAGCAGCAAACGGGGCTGGCTGGCAAGCGCCATGCCGATCTCCAGTGCCCGCTGCTCACCATGGGCCAGCGTCTTGGCCGCACGTTCCCGGGATTCCCACAACCCGACGAGCGCCAGCATTTCGTCCGCACGCTCGACAAGTTCGGTCAGGCGCGCACGGGGACGCCAGATATCGTATCGCGACACCAGCGCCTGCAGGCCGACGCGGATGTTCTCTCGTGTCGTAAGCTGCGGAAACACGCTGGTGATCTGAAAGGATTTCGCGATCCCCATATGTGCAAAGCGGTGTTGCGGCAGACCGGTGACATCCTTGCCCTCGAACTCAACGCTGCCCTTCGTCGGCGGAAAGGCGCCGCACAGCAGGTTGAAGTAGGTGCTCTTTCCAGCCCCGTTCGGACCAATAATGGAGGTGATCGCTCCTCTGGAAAACTCGGCCGAGATATTGTTGAGGGCGACAAACTTCCCGAACGTCTTGCCGACGCCCCTGGTGCGCAGAATGATTTCTCCTGCGTGGTCTTCTGCGGCGCTCATCGTCTGCCCCGCCCGATCAGCGTGCCCCAGATGCCCGCCGGGAAGAACAGCACGCATGCAATGAAGATGGCTCCAACGATCAGTTGCCAGTGAACGGTCCACACCGAGACCACATTCTCCAGGACCAGGAAGACCGCAGCGCCGACCATCGGCCCAAAGAACGTGCCCATACCGCCCAGGAGAGCGATCATCACGACCAGGCCCGAGGTCTCGTAATGCAGGATTTCGATCGGAACGATTGACAAGTGCAGGGCCTGCAATGCACCCGCAAGGCCGCAGAAGCCGCCCGACAGGACGAAGGTCAGCAATCGCGTCAGGGTCACGTCGTAGCCGGACGCGCGGGCACGCCCCTCGTTCTCGCGCACCGCTTCGATGACGGCACCAAAGGGCGACGCCAGAATGCGCGACATCACGAAGAATGCGGCGATCACGAAAGCCGCGATGACGTAGTAGCGGATCATCGGATTGATGAAATCGATCCGCAGGCCGAACAGATCGATGGTGCGGACGTTGATGCCGCGAAGGCCGTTCTCGCCGCCGGTCAAGTCAACCGCCTGGTAGAAAAGGTAGTAGACACACTGCGACAGCGCCATGGTCACCATGGCGAAGTAGATGCCGCGGGTCCTGATCGCGAGCACGCCAATCAGCAGCGCCATCAACAATCCGCCGGCAACCCCGGCGGGGATCGCCGCATACCATGGCCAGCCGAAGTGCACGATGGCGATACCACAGAGGTAGGCACCGGTCCCGAACAGCGCCGCATGACCGAACGACAACAGACCCAGATATCCAAACACGAGGTTGAAGCCGAGGGCGTACAACCCATAGATCAGGATGTTCACGGCAAGAGCCGTGAAAGGCATCACCAGCGGGAAAACCAGGATGACCGCTGCGACAATGCTGGCACGATGCCGCGTTGCGAACTCGTACCAACTGCCCGTGGTGGCACCGGGCTGTTTGATCGATTGAGTGGTTTCGGTCATGCCGGGCTCAGCTCATCAATCCGGCGCGGCCGAAGAAGCCCTGGGGACGAACGATCAGAACGATCGCCATCAAGGCAAAGATCGAAACCTTGGCCATCTCGGGTGCGAACAGCGAGGTCATGCTGACCACCACACCGACCAGCAGTCCTGCCAGGACGGCGCCGCCGATCGACCCCATCCCTCCTACCACGGTCACGACAAAGGCTTCGGCGAGGATCGTGCCGCCCATCTCCGGAATGACGCCTTGAAGCGGCGCGGCCAGCAGGCCGGCAAAGCCCGCGATCGCAGTACCTATGCCGAACACGATCAACCACACCTTGGAAACGTCAACGCCAAGAACACGGACGATCTGCGGATCGCGTGCCCCGGCGCGGATAATCAGCCCGAAGCTGGTCTTCTCCAGAAACAGCCAGAGCGCAAGCAGCACGACGGCCGTCGCGCCTATCACGAACAGCCGGTAGAGCGGGAAATAGCCGACGCCAATGTCGACGGCGCCCTGCAGAACTTCGGGCGTGTCGAAAGGATAGCCGGTCTTGCCAAAGGCAATGCGTACGCATTCGACCATCACGTAGCTGAGCCCGAAGGTCAGCAGCAGCGGATAGTCGATGCCGCGACCGTAAAGCGGCCGGATCAGCACGCGCTCGACGGCAAGGCCGAACAGTCCGATTGCGATCGGCACCGCCACGAGGCAGATCCAGAAATTGCCCCCGATCGAGATCAGATAGAGCCCGACATAGGCGCCGACCATGTAGAACGCGCCATGGGCGAAGTTGACGACCGTTAACATCCCGAAGATCAGCGAGAGGCCGATGGCAAACAGCACATAAATGGCGCCGAGCGCCAACCCGGCAAACAGTTGCAGCGCAATCAGGTCAAAGCTCAGGCCCGCCATTTGTCCCCCTCAGCACGGCGCGCACCGCCCGGTGGCGCGCGCCGTCGCACAAGCTCAGCTCTTGTGGCCGAGCGCTTCGCAGGTGCGCAGGTACTTCTCGTTGGGCTCTTCGGTCGACAGAACCTCGAACACGTCGGACTCGTTCCTCAGGTCCTTGGACTTCGACTTGATCACGAGCACCGATTGCACCGACTGGTGGTCGCATTTGCGATAGTATTGCGGCCCCTTGTAATCGTCGTACTTCAGAGCTTCCAATGCCGCGACGACCTTGTCGGTCTCGACGCTGCCAGCGCCCTTGACCGCCTCGAGCACGGTCCGAACACCGCCATAGCCGAGCGCACCGTAATCGGTGGGCAGCTTGCCATCGTACATCTTGCGGAACGCATCGTTGAACGCCTTGGTCGAGGCGAACTTGTCCTCGATACCCCAGTAGAACGAACAGCCGCCGACGACGCCTTCGAAGGCCTGGGGACCCGCCGCGACGCGGCTGGCATGTGAAAGCAGCGGCGCGATGATCTGGATCGATTTCTTGATGCCAAAGTCAGTCGCCTGCTTCAGCGCGATCTGCTGGTCCCGGCCGAAATTGCTGATGCAAAGAATATCGGGCTTCAGCGCCTGGAGCCGCGGCAGCAGCGTGGAGAAGTCGGTCGTTCCCAGCGGATGGCGGATGTCGCCGAGGTTCTCGACGTTGAACTCCTTGCCCACCTCGAGGAAACCGCGAACCATCTCGTGACCGTAGGCGTAATCCGCCGTGAGAAACGCAACCTTCTTGCCAAATTTGGCGAAAGCATAGCGGCCGACCGCGCCTGACGTCATGTGCGGGTTCAGCGCTTCGTGGAATGTGTATTTGCTGCAGTCGGCCGCCTCGTTGATGGCGTCGGACTGGCTGATCGAATTGAAGATGACGCCGCGCTCTTTGGTGACGTTGTTGATCGCAAGCTGGACCGCGGCCGACAGACTGCCGACGACGAAATTCACCTTCTCCTTCTCGACCAGTTCCAATGTCCGCGTCGCGGCCTCCCCGGGATTGAGCTTGTCGTCGCGCACGACGAGTTCGGCCTTGCGGCCGTTGAGACCGCCGGCATCGTTGAACTGGGCGACAGCGAGCTGCCCCGCCCGCACCTGATCCTGGGCCTCGGCGCCATACGGACCGGTCAAGGGAACGGGGAAGCCGATCTTGATGGGGGCTTCCTCGGCCTGGAGCAGATTGATCCGAAAAGGCGAGACGGCGAGAGCGGCGCCGGCGCTTGCCATCATCAGCAGACGACGCCGCGATATCGATCCAGCTTTGGTGACCTTGTTCGTCATGACTATTCCTCCCCAAGAACTGTCTGTGTTTTGTTTATCGTTATCTTTGCCGGAACGTCTCCACCTCAGATTCGTCCCAAGGCCGTCAGGATAACCTGAGGCGTGAGCGGAATCTCGGTAATTGTTACGCCGAACGGCCGCAACGCGTCGTTGACCGCGTTGGCAACCGCAGCTGCCGCACCGGCTGTCCCTGCCTCGCCTGCCCCTTTGGCTCCGAGCTCCGATTCCTGCGTCGGAGACACCACGTGGCCAATCTCGATATCGGGCATCTCGCCGGACATCGGGACCAGGTAGTCCGCCATGTTGGCGTTGGTCAGCTGGCCGCGCTCGTCATAGATGCATTTCTCGAACAGCGCCGCGCCCAGCCCCTGCACGACCCCGCCCCGGATCTGCTCGTCGACCAGTTGCGGGTTGATGATGGTGCCGCAGTCTTCGACGACCCAATGCTTCAGCAGCGTCACGAACCCGGTCTCGGTATCGACCTCAAGCCAGGAGGCCTGAACCCCGTTTGTGAATGCGAAGGGATACCGGCGCGGCACGAAATGTCTGGTCGCCATCAACTCAGGCTGGATGCCCGGCGGGAGGGTATCCGGCCGAAAATAGACGATCCGCGCCAATTCGCTCAGCTCGATCCGTGACGCACCGTCGTCGGCATTGACGATGCTGTTGTTGACGATATCGAGCCCGCCCGGCGTCGATTGCAGGATGGCCGCCGCGATACTAAGAATATTCTGACGCAGGGCCTTGGCGGCCTGCAATGCGGCTTCGCCGCCGATGCCGGCACCGCGCGAGGCCCAGGTGCCGCCGCCATAGGGCGTGTTGTCGGTGTCGCCCAGGATCACGCGGACCCGTTCCATCGAAACGCCCAGCACGCTCCCCACGATCTGGGCGGTCAGCGATTCCGACCCTTGCCCCTGCTCCGTGATGCTGGTCTGGCAGATCACCGAGCCTTGCGCGTCGAGGCGAACCGCAACGCCATCCTGCGACGAGATTTTAGCGCCGCCGACGCCGTAAAAGGCAGCACTGGGATTGGTCACTTCGATGAAGCTAGCGATTCCGATACCCCGGTGAATATCTCTGGCCCGCAATGCGGTTTGCTCGGCACGCAATGCGTCGTAATCCATCATCTGCAGCAGCTTGGCCAGCGAGGCTTGATGCGAAAGCCGCTCGAATTTCATGCCGGAGGGCGATGCACAAGGATAGGCGTCGTCGGCAATCAAGTTGCGCCGGCGGATCTCGACGGGGTCCATGCCGATCCTCGCTGCGGCAAGGTCGACCAGACCCTCGGTGACCGAACAGGCAATCGGGTGTCCGACCGCCCGGTACTGACACATCACGTTCTTGTTCTGGAAGACGACCCGCGCTCGCGCCCGATAGTTCGGGGTGACATACGGCCCCCCAACCAGATTGACTACCTGATTGGCCTCGATGGCGCTGGTGCGCGGATACATCGAATAGGGGCCGATCCCCGTCAGGTCGTCGATCTCGAAGGCCGTGATGGTGCCGTCCGGCCTGACGCCGATCCGGCCCCTGCAACGATGATCGCGGGCGTGAATGTCCGTGTTGAAGCTCTCGACGCGGTCGGCCACGAATTTGATCGGCCGCCGTAGCAGCTTGGAAAGTGCATAGGTCGCCATCTCGTCGGCGTAGATGTGGACCTTGATGCCGAACGAGCCGCCGACATCCTTGCAGACCACCCGGACCTGCGCTTCCCTTAGTCCGAGATGCAGGGCTGCAATGTTCTGCACCATGTGGGGCGCCTGTGTGCCCTGATAGATCGTCAGCCGTGCCTCGGCTGCATTCCAGTCGGCAACCACCGCCCGCGGTTCAAGCGTCACGCCGGTGTGGCGCCCGAATACGAAGTCGGCCTCGACCACCTCGGAATCCGACAATGCTTGGTCGACATCGCCGGCATCAAGCGTCCGTTCAAAGGCGAGGTTGTCACCGAGCGAGGCATGAATGACTGGCGTTGCCGGATCGAGCGCGGTGCGCATATCCGTGACCGCCTCGAGTTCCTCGTAGTCGACGGCAATTTGCTCCATTGCATCTTCAGCCACCGCACGGCTGGTTGCGACGATCGCCGCGACTGCCTCACCCTGCCAGCAGACCCTATCGACCGCGATCGCATGCTGCGGCGCCGACTTCAATCCCTTCAGGTGCGAAAGCACACCGACCCACGGCGTGATGACAGCCTCAAGCTCTCGACCCGTGACGATAGAAATGACGCCGGACGTACGCCGTGCCGCGTCGGCATCGATCGCCACAATTCTGGCGTGGGCATGAGGCGAACGCAAGAAAACCACGTGCGCCATCCGCGGCAATTCCAGGTCGCTGACGTATTGTCCACGCCCTTGCAGCAACCTGTCGAGGTTCGGCCGTGGCACCGTCTTGCCGATATAGGAGTTCGGGCGATCGAGCACCGAAAGGGTCTCTGCTGGTGCACGGGTTACCGTCATGCCGGCCGCTCCGCGCGCGTCCTGGCTGTCGCCTCCACCGCATCCACGATGGCTTGATAGCCGGTACAGCGGCAATAATTGCCGGAAAGATGCTCGCGAATTGCTTGGCGATCAGGCACGGGCAAATGCTTCAGCAAGTCTTGCGCCGTCATCAGCATCCCAGGCGTGCAATAGCCGCACTGCAATGCATTGCGTTCGCGAAAGGCCGCCTGAAGATCGGCGATTTCGCCGCTGTCGGACAACCCTTCGATTGTCTCGACTGATGCCCCCTGCGCCTGGACCGTCAGCATCAGACAGGAGCGGACGATCTCGCCATCGATCCGGACCGTGCAGGCACCACAAACGCCGTGCTCGCAACCGACATGGGTTCCGGTCAGCTTCAGATTCTCCCGGAGGAAATCAGCGAGATTGAGACGCGGCAATACAAATGCATCAATGGGCTCGCCGTTGACCAGAAGCGAAACCGACACCGGAGTGCTCATCCGGTCACTCCCGCTGCCAGATCGGGCCGCGCCAGCAATGCGGCCACGCAGCGCCGGAGCAAGACCGTAGCAAGATGTCGGCGCATCGCCGCGGTCGCCTGCTGATCCTCCTGTGGATCGAGTTCATCGGCCAGCGCTGTCGCCGCTTCTGCAAGTAAGGCAGAGGTCACGGATGCATTGATCAACCGACCTGCGGCCGCCGCTAGCAGAGGCCGGTCGCCAATCGCAAAGAAGCCGAGCCGAAGATCCGTGAATCTGCCAGTTGCAACAGCAGCACGCGCGGCGAGACCAACGACGGCGTAGTCACCATGTCGCCGCGCATACTCCTGAAAGAAGAATGTCGAGCCCTGGCCCGCGACTGGCACCTCGATCGCGACAAGCAATTCGTCCGGCGACAGCGCCGTTTCGTAGATGCCCCTGAAAAATTCGGTCGCAGCAATCCGGCGCTCGCCCGTCGGGCCGCGGACAACGATCGTCGCGTCAAGTGCGACAACACAGGCCGGCAGCTCCGACGCCGGATCGGCGTGCGCAAGGCTACCGCCTATCGTTCCGCGATTGCGAATAGCGGGATGGGCAACGTGGGCAACGGCATCCCGCAACAGCGGCGCGTGCAGCGCAATCTCCGACGACCTGAGCAGATCGACATGCCGCGTCAGCGCGCCAACGACCAGCACGCCTGCCCTCACGGCGATGCCACGCAACTCAGTGAGGCCACCGATATCGACCAGAATGTCCGGGGAGATGAGCCGCAGGTTCATGGCCGGCATCAGGCTCTGGCCACCCGACAGAACCTTCGCCTTGTCGCCGTGCGCGGCAAGCAACTCCAGCGCATTCACGACGCTCGTCGCGCGGGCGTAGGCGAAAGCCGCAGCTTTCATGTGGGCGTGGCCTCCCGGCCCAATTTTGGTTTGTCCGATTAGAGGGCCGCCCCCTTCAAAGGTCAAGCTTGTTTATCGAGTGATTATTTGTGCGGCAGGACTTGTCTTCACCTTGGGAAGGCCGCAGGTTCCTTGCCAACTAAGGTTCAACGCGCAGGGCGGCGGATCATGAAGCTCGGATTCTTTACGATGCCGATCCACCCTCTTGATAAGGATTGGCGGCAATCGCTCCGGGAGGATCGGGAGGCCTTCCTGCTTGCGGACGAGCTCGGGTTCGCGGAGGCGTATGTCGGCGAGCATGTCACCGACAAAGCCGAGAATATCACCTCCAGCATTGCGTTCATTGCCTGGCTCGCAGCCGCAACCAAGCAGATCAAGCTTGGAACCGGCACCATCAACATGCCGAACACTCATCCGGCCGCGGTCGCCGCATCCGTCGCCATGCTCGATCACATGCTTGATGGCCGCTTCATACTCGGAATAAGCCCCGGCGGATTGCTGTCCGACGCGGAGGTTTTCGGCAATCTCGATGCCGACCGCAATGCGATGTTCCTGGAGGCGATCAATCAGGTTCTCGATATCTGGGCAGGCAAGCCGCCTTATGATCTGCGGGGCAGATACTGGAATGTCTCGGTCCAGCGAACCTTGATCGAGGACATTGGCCAGGGATTGATTGCCCGTCCATTGCAAACCCCTCACCCGCCGATCGTGGTGACCGCGGTCGCGCCGTTCTCAAAAGGCGTTACGGAAGCTGCTGCGCGCGGCTGGGATCCGATCTCGGCGAATTTCCTGATGCCTGCCTGGGTGAAGAGCCACTGGCCCAAATACGTCGAGGGTTGCGAGCGTGTGAACCGGGTCGCCGACCCCGCCAACTGGCGCGTTGCGAAGAGCGTGTTCGTTGCAAAGGACGCAGCAACCGCGAAGGCCTATGCCACGTCGCCCGATAGCCCCTACGTGTACTATTATCACCAGTTGTTCACGAAGCTGAAGCGCGGCGGCCGGCTCGAACTGTTCAAGACGGGGCGAGACCAACCTGACACGGAGGTCACGCTGGAATCGATCTGCGACAAGCTGATCGTCTATGGCACGCCTGAAAGCGTGGCCGATCAGCTACTGGCATTCCGGGAAGAGATCGGCACCTTCGGAACCTTGCTCTATGCTGGCAAGGACTGGAAGGATCGCGAGCTTGGCCGTCAATCGATGATCCTGATGGCCGAGAGGGTCTTGCCGCGGATCAACACCGCCGCCGGATCATCCGCGTGACCAGGGAGTTTCGACGTGGCTTTCACTGACCGCATTCCGTACCAGGCTCAGGTCGACCGACCGAAACTGACGTTGCCTGATGGCAAGAAGCTTGCTGTCTGGGTTATCCTCAATGTCGAGGAATGGCGTATCGAAAGTGCGATGCCACGCACCGTGCTGAGTCCACCGATGGGCCAGCCGCTGCTGCCTGACGTGCCGAACTGGTCGTGGCATGAATACGGCATGCGCGCCGGCTTCTGGCGGCAATTCAAAGCCCTCACCGACCGAAAGATACCGGTGACGCTGGCCGCGAATGCCAACGTCTGCAACAGCTATCCGCGCGTGGCATCGGCGGCGCGCGAGGCGGGCTTCGAATTCATGGGGCATGGGTTCGTGCAGGGCCCAATGCACAAGGTCGAGAACCAGACGGATGCGATCAAGCGTGCTGTCGACACGATCGCCGCATTTGCGGGCAAGCCACCGCGATCATGGGAAAGCCCGGGCCTGACCGAGACCGAAGAAACACTCGATCTGCTGCGCCTCAACGGGATCGAATACGTGGCCGATTGGGTGATCGACGATCTTCCTCAGGACATCGCGACACCGCACGGAACTGTGACGACGATTCCCTATTCCGTCGAGACCAACGACATTGTCATTCACGCGCTACAGCACCTGCCCTCGGAACAGTTCCTGACGCGCTGTACCGACCAGTTCGATCGGCTGTATCTCGAAGGCGCAGAGAACGCGCGGATCATGGCAATTTCGGTGCATCCTTACATCACGGGCGTACCACATCGAATCAAATATCTGGAGGCCCTGCTCGATTACGTGATTGGCCATGATGGCGTCGCGCTCATGACGGCGAGCGAGATTGGAGATTGGTATCGGGACCAGATGGCGGCAAAGTAATCCGGCTCAGCCGACGACCTTAATCGGTGCTCCCCGACGATCGGTCGCGCTCTCCGCCATCCTCTCAAATCCCGCCAGAAAGAGATCCAGCGCATCACTGATCATCTGCGCCTTGTCCTCCAGGACGGGCGCTTCGTAGATGTACTTGCGTACGCCGTAATAGAAGATGCCGCCGTGAAACACCCAGGCCAGCTCCAGTTCGGCCGGGCTGGGCCTGCTCTGCGTGGCAAGACCGGCGTCGTGGCGACATTCCCTGACAATGCGTGTCAGGATCTTGTCCTTGACCATGCCAACATACCAACGATTGATATCGAGGCCCTTCAGTCCAGAGTAGAGATAGATCCGCAGCCATTTTCGGTTGAAGATTGCGTCCGTGTAGCCTTCGTAAAATTCCTGAAGCCGCACGCGGAGTGGACGCGACCGGTCGGAGAGCAACTTTTCCCAGCCGATTTCAAGGGGCTCGAGATAGACCTTGCGGTAGACCTCCTTGATGAGATCGTCCTTGCTCGGAAAGTAGCGATAGAGCAACGGTTGCGTCACGCCGAGCCTGCGAGCAAGGGCACGCGTGCCGCTGCCGAACCCCTCCTCCGCAAAAAGCTCTGTCGCCTTGGTGACGAATTCAGTGCGACGATCGTCGGCCGACAGCCGTCTCTGCTTGGCACGAGTTCGCTTGACGGACGCCTTTCGATTCATGATGCGTTGCCGTCATCGTCGGCCAGAAACCGGCCAAAACCTCCCTGCGCGAACAGCAGCGGATGATTCCGGTTGTAGGCGTAGGCCTCCACCGCCCCAAGGAAAATGACATGGTCGCCGCCGTAGTAGCGGTTGGCTGCCCGGCATTGGAAATTTGCGACCACGTCGGCAAGCACGGGAGCGTTCCCGAGGCCTGGTGACCAACTCACACCGGCGAATTTGTCACCCGATGATCTGGCAAACTTTATCGCCAGCGTCTGCTGCGACGCGTCAAGAACGTTGACCGTGAAATGACTGGCATTCTGGAAGATCGGCAGTCCCTGCGAAAACATCCCCAAGCTCCACAACACGAGCGGGGGGTTGAGCGACACCGACGCAAAGGAATTGCAAGTGATTCCGTACGGACGTCCTTCGGTCGACATCGCGGTGACGATCGTCACACCGGTCGCAAACATACCGAGGGCATTGCGGAAGTCACGTGGATCGATCGTCGAGCTGTCGCTTGAGAGTTCACTGGCTGGATCCGGCGGATGTTTGGGTGAGTGAGGCATGCGGCTCGCCTCAAAGTGTCAGGTTTTCAGACGGCAACCCAAGAGCTACTCGCCCATAGTTGGTGCCCGCCGCGTCGAAATTGAAGGCGAGATGCGCGTTCACTGCATGCGCATCGCGAAATTGGCGCTGTAGTGCACCCGAGGTGAACAGGCTGCGCGCCCCGCTTGCTGCAAACAGAAGAGAAACGGCTTCGGTGCACAAATTGACCGCGAACGCGCCATCGCGCCGGAGCCTCGTCTTCGCCGCAATGCTGGGGACATCACCACGCCGAATCTCTGCAAGCACGTCGACGCAATTCGTGCGCATGATCAGCCGTGCGGCATCTATCTTCGCGGAGGCCTCGGCGATCTTGATCTGTGTGCTCTGCAGATCGCCGAGCTTGGCCCGATTGTATGTCGAGGCACGGTGTCGCGCGATCTCGACGTAATCATCAAGGCAAGCCTGGGCATTTCCCAGACCGACGCCAGACAGCACATAGGGGAACAACGAGAAAACCGGAAGCATGTAGAGCGCGTTCGGATTGACGACGCTGCCTGGCGTTGCACCGCCCGCAAGATCGCTGACGCCAACCGTCATGTGCTCGGGAACGAATGCGTCAGTTACTCGCACATCGTTCGATCCTGTTCCGCGCAGGCCTGCCGCATTCCAGGTGTCGTCGATGCTGTAGTCCCGTCTGTTCAACAGGAAGAGCCGATACTCGACGCCGTCGGCCTCATCATCCGAGGCAACCACGCTCGCGAGCATGTTCCACCCGCACGCCTCCACCCCAGACGAGAACGGCCAATGACCGCTCAGCAAATAACCGCCACTTGTCTTCGTGGCCCGTCCTGCCGGGAAAACAAAGGAAGACGCGATCAGCGTATCGGGATTCTCGCCCCACACGGCGCTCTGCGCCTCGGGCGCGAACATACCCAGCATCCAGTGGTGGCTCGCAAGATTGGCAAAGTTCCAGGAGACCGAGGCGTCGCCCTGCCCCAGGGCGTCGGCGCAATCGACCAGCGCAACATAGTCGAGCTCACTGCCTCCGACGCGCTTGGGCTGCAGAATCCGGAAAAGGCCACTATCGTGTAGATCCCGCTCGGTCTCGGGCGGCAGACGGCGCAGTTCCTCGGTCTGCGCCGCCCGTTCACGCAGAGCCGGTGCCAGCGCTCGGGCTCGTGCGACCATGAGCGAATATTGGTCCCGATCCGACCCTGGCGGCACCTTGGTGTCGAGCCCGCGGCCAACCTCAACCATGGTCTCTTCCTTCGTTCGATCTCCGAAACATTCGCGCGACCGGATCGTTCGGCCCAGTTTATCGAGCGATCACCAGAGATCAAGACGCGCAAACCTGCGTCCGGCGAGTTCAAGGCGCAGAACTCTCAACTCCCGCCACCGGGCGTCCGGTGACGGGAACGCTCTCAGCCATATTTCGTCCGCGCGGGACGCGGCACTCTAGCATTCTCCCGCCCAGGATTCGATGCGCGGCCAAGCTCCGGCCAACGACGGCGGCTTGCCGAAGGGTGCGGCCCACGAACCAGAAACGCCAAAAAGCCCGGTGGCCAATCGACCACCGGGCGCTCTACATCGTCGAACTTTCGGCAACGGTCAAATCCACCTCGCAGGATCTAGACGAGCTGCTTCCGCCAATACAGCGTGTGCTGCCATGCCCAGGGCGAGGCCGGTTCGAAGAGCCGATACCCCTGCCGGATGAAGTTGTTGGCCGAGAAATGATTGTCTGTCGTATCCGAGACGATCGCCTTCCAGCCGGAGCGCCGCGCTCGCGCTTCCAGCGCGCGAGTAAGCCGCACTTGCAGGCCGTGACCGCAGTGCGGCATCACGACCCCAACGCGGCACAGATATCCGGCGTTGACAACATGGGTTGACGGAACGACGCCCGCGAATGCAATCGGCTTTAGCCGATGAAAAGCAATCCACCAATACCCCTGCTCGAAGTCGGGCACACGAGTCCCATCGCAGAAGGTCAGCTGATGAAGCTCGGCGAGCGCATCCGCGACCTCTTCGTCCTGCGGATCAACCTCGCGTATCCTGTACATTCTTCGCACCTCGAAATTCTATTGTCCGCCAACGTACCTGGTTCTCCAGTCTGGAGAGAGATGCGCCCACTCCAGCTGCAACACGAATTACCTTCCGAGCGTGGCTTTGATCCCCAACCAAACGGCGCCGAGAAAGCCGGTAGCGATCACGGTGATCACCGCCTTGAAAGTATAGCTTTGCGCCTGCTCCACACTCTTTCGCCATCGCCGGAGGTGCTGAAAGTCCGCGCGCAATTCTCGTCGGTCCCCCTCCTCAAATCCAAATGAAGTCAAGACTGTCGCGATGGTCTTGACCACAACGGCATCGATGTCGCTTCTGCGCACCCGATCCTGTTCAATCAGCGTTTCCATCACGATTGCTTTGACATCGGCTTCGCGCATGGGATCACCTTCGTATGATGCGGGCGACATTCTCAAACGTACGCTTTCCGAAGTAGAAGCCCATGATCATGCCGGCCCAGGTGCTCACGTCTCCCGCGAGTTGCGGCGTCGTCCCCAGGCCGAGAACCTTGTCCCAGATCACGCATTTGGCGTAGAAAACCAACGTCACGTAGAACGCCAGTTTTTCCGGCTCCCAGGGATGACCGATCTCGGCGATCTTGAGTTGACTATGCGCCTGCGCCTCCGCCACTTGCGCGGCAATCTCACTGGCGGCGAGATCGGCGGCAATCTTGCTGTCGATGTTCCCGGCCTTCAGCCTGGCCTGGTACGCATCGATCAGGCCCTTGATGACAGGACCGCCAAGGAAGGAGAGAATGGTCATCCACATGGATCAGCTCTTACCAACCGACCGCAGACGCGCAACGATCGTAATCGTCGAGATGCCGATCATGGTATAGGCGAGATACCGGGGATTGTTCTTCAATGCCTCCATGACCTGGGCCTTGAGATCAGGATCGCCGAAGGCAGATGCGATCGGATCAAGCCACTGAAAGACAGTTCCAATGCCGGTCAGGAGGAGACCCCAGATCACCGTCACAGATCTCCCGGTGAGCGCCCAGGCCTTGCCCCAGAACGTATCCGCTTCGTCGTAGAAAGATTTGAGGGCCGGAATTGCATGCAGGATCGGCCGCACGACAATGAAATACGCAGAAAGCAATCCGGGCAAAGTCAGGGAAAGCCAGAGCATCGTCATTTCCTTCCGAAGAGAGATTTGAAGAGATCAACAAAAAAGGCTCCGAGGGAGCCTTTGGCGGGAGCGTGGATCGATGGATTGGCCGGCGGTGGTTTCGGCGCCGGCGATGGCGCCCTTCCTGCCGGGACAATCTTCGCTCCGGTAAATGTGATGGTCGGATCGAGCTGCGTCATCGCCCGCAACAGGCCCGCGCAGCCCAACTGCTGATCCACAACGCTCGCATCAAAGACCCCGTCCCGGACGTATTTGCCCGAGACGTACTGATCGGTGCCGGACCAGATGTAAGGCGACGGCTTGCCGCGAGCGGCATAGCCGAGCCCGTTGTACTGCTCGAGCATGGTCAGCGTGCCGCCGACCGACCAGTCACGGTTACGGGCAGCGAAGGGCGCACAGTTGACCAGCGCGTCATAGGCGCCGTCTTCCCAGGTCTTGAACGGACCCCTTCCCTTCGGAACGTGGACAGAGACGCTTCCGAGCGGGTCGCCCTGCCCAAGCTGCGTATTCCAGTTCTGGGAAGCCTCCCGCTCGTGGACGACCGCGATGAAGAACCAGGGAACGCCGGTCTTGGCTGACACAGCCTGATACCGATCCTTTGCTGGCGCCGAGACGAGCCGCGCTGCGACCGTCGAGAAGTTCCGTATCGACTTGGCTTCCGCCCAGCGGGCTGCATTCGCCGCGCTAAGGGCCTTCAGGTCGGTCATAAGTCTCTCTACTGATGGTTTAGGTGGCGATAGGGGACGCCAGGTTGCGCCGTTTGCGCAGACCCTTTAAATTATCGCCGTATGGAGATCGAGAAATGAAGCGTGCCTTGCGAACCTAGTCGCCCAAAGACCGATGGAATTCCATTGGGAAGAAACCGCCGAAGGATGGCTGCTCAATCCGTCAGACCCAACTGTGATCCATCCTGTTGTGATCCAGGAAGGTCATCACTGGAACGTCTATGCGGATAAACGCCGTCTCATGCCCGGCAACTTCAACAGCGAACATTGGGCTAAGGAATGCGCTTGGTCGTTCGTAAAGCAGACCCGAAAATCGGCCTTCGGCGCTTACAACGTGAGGCTCATCGAGGCGCCAATCAAATAATTCTCATGATGTAGTTGCAGCAAATCGTTGGTTGCGCGATCGCGTGGGGTGCGATGCAGAATCGCTTCTACATGTTGTCTATTGTGGGTTCGGGTGGTAAGCGCATCAGCATGCATGTCGACGGCACCCAGTTGGCAGATCGGCCGCCAGTAACTACAAGCGTGGTGCACACGGCGGCGCGCGAGAAATGACTTTCACGACTTGGCAATTCGGAATTTTCGTCAGCGTCGTTTTCGCTGTCTACTATTTACCGTTCTTGAAGCACGCGCAGATCTATATCCTGATCGCGGCAAGCATCTTCTTCTACGGATACGGCCAGCCGGAATTGCTGCCGTTGCTTTTGGTGGCTGTGGTCGGCACCTGGGCATTTTTGGTTTTGTCGTTTCGCAGCTCCATCTGGACTGCGGTCGGCGTCGTCTTCAATCTAGGGCTCCTCGCCTTCTTCAAGTACAAGCTCCTGTTCGTTGCACCACCGGTCGCAACTGGTCACGCTCTTTGTGATTTCCTCCTCAACCTTCCGCTACCGATCGGCATTTCGTTCTTCGTTTTCCACAACATCAGCCTCTTGGTCGACCTGCCTAAGCTCTGGCGGCCAGTGAGCGTGTGGGAGATTTTCCTCTATGTGATCTTCTTCCCGCAGCTGGTTTCGGGACCGATCACCCAAGCTCGCAACTTCTTCCCGCAAATCCAGCCTAAAGAGATCGCGAAAGTTCCGTTCGCGGAGGCCGCACGTTGGCTCGTGCTCGGATATTTCTTCAAGCTCTACTGCGCCAACAATCTGAACGAGATGACGTCCTACATGGATTACCCTCTCTTCGAGACGGTGACGACGGGCGACAAATGGCTTCTGCTCTTCCTGTACAGCTTCCAGATCTATGCCGACTTTTTCGGCTACTCGTCAATCGCGCTTGGACTTGCGCTGCTGTTCGGGTATCGGTTGCCCGAAAATTTCAACAGGCCGTACATCTCGCGGTCGATTGCCGAATTTTGGCGGCGCTGGCACATCTCACTTTCGAGCTGGCTTCGCAACTACCTCTATATTCCATTGGGCGGCAGCCGGCACGGCCTGGCGCGCACCTATTTCAACCTGATCGCCGTCATGGGGCTGGGTGGCCTGTGGCACGGAGCTGCTTTGAGCTACTTGGTCTGGGGTCTTATGCACGGAGTGCTCTTGGCAATCGAGCGTCCCTTCGCCGAGAGGCTGGACGGCGTGAAGTCGCCGGCTGTCCAAGCATCCCGCGCCGCCGTGGTCTTCCTGGCCGTCTCGATGCTCTGGATCTTCTTCAAGCTCCCCGATTTCAATCACGCGGCGGCCTACTTCGCTGGGCTTTTCACGGAGAGCGACATTCAGAACTCGCCGAAGATCTACCGCAGCTTGGCGTTGGCATACTCTCTGCCAGTCATCCTTCAGCACTTCATCCTACCACGGCAGCCGCAGCGCGCCTGGGTTCGAGCGATCGAGCCGTTTGCTTACGGCGCACTCGTTGCCTTAGCGTACGCTGAGGCCGGACCTGAATCGGCCTTCATTTACTTCCAGTTCTAGGACGGACCGATGCTTTGGATGCTCAAGTTCGTGACCACGGCTGCTGCCGCGATCGCCGTGCTCAAGCTGGCTGGCAATCACGATGTCCAGCCGCTCTCCACGACCACTGATGCGCAGAACTACGCTGTGGCGGCGAAATATATCAACGGATGGTCACACAAGACCGTGTTGGTCGGTAGCTCGCTGACGTTCAGATTATCTGAGAACTACTTCGAGTCCACGAATATCGAGAACCTGTCGCTCGCCGGCGGGTCTCCCATCACAGGCCTGGAGATCATCGCGAGTGCGGCAACGCCAAGGCTGGTTCTAGTCGAGGCGAACGTTCTGAACCGTGTCTTGGATGAGGGTCTCATCACCAAATTGAAGGATCGTGGCTCTTCCGTTTTCCGGCCAGTGCGGTCGGCCGCCGCCTACTACGAAACGTTGATGCACCCTCCTCTGAAGAAGGAGCAGGTCAGGTCTAGGATCGATAGCTTGATTGCGCAGCCACCGTCTGACACTGTCGATGCCGGCCTGGCCGAACGAACAATGCATGAAGCGAGGGTTATGCCCTCAATGGAGGCTATTCGTCAGGGATTGTTCGCCATCCAAACGTACAAAACACTGCTCGAGTCCAGGGGAGCGAAGGTCCTGCTATTCCACATGCCCTACTCGCCGCAGTTCGAGGCGACCCCTTTTGCTGCCGCAAGCACGCGGATGGCTGCGGACGCGTTCCCCGACGCTGGGTCCTGGCTGACGATAGGCATTGATCCGTTGCAACTGCGGTGGACGGACGGTGCTCATCTCGACATCCGATCGGCCGCCATGGTCGCACGAGCAATCGAGGCCGCATCTGGCGTTAACTCAACCGGCATAGCGCAATAGACGAAGTTACCTTTCGGATCTGATCCTAGCCGCTTCGCCAATGCAGTTGAGACCGGATGAGCGGGTGAATTGGCTTGCGGACCCATTTGCCTTCTTCTGACCTTCGTGCGCCTTTTCGGTGATGCCGATCGAAGTGTCACCCATCAGAGTATCCTCAGGATGTAGTTGCACACGATCGACGGCTGGACGTTCGGATGCGAACCGCCGCTGCCCGACGCAGTACCGGAGCCAGAAATCGTGCCCGACACCGGAATGTTTGAAACAAAGTTGATGGGTGTCGCCAATGCGCCGGCAGCACCACCGGCGACGGCGGACGAAACGTTGTTGGCGAGTACAAATCCACCGCCCGACTGGGTCGAATTGCCGGAGAATGTGCCCGTGACAGAGACCGAGAGGCCAGCTGGAATCTGTGAAGTCGTCAGCGTCTGACTTTCGATACCGCCGACGCCGCCCGGTAACACCGAGTTAAAGACGGCTCCACTAATACGCCCAGCGCTCGCATCCGCCGCTACTGAGGTGCGGCCCCGCTTGTCAGGCAAGTTGAACGTGGTCGAACCATCACCAACGCCATACGTCGTCCCTATCGCGGCGAACAACGTCGCATAAGTCGTGCGCGAAATCGCTTGACCGATCGGGAACACGAAAGAGCTGTTCGGCGCGGTCAGGAGCCAATAATCCATTCCAGCTCCAAGCGGCACGTTGTACGGATTGCCAAAAAAGCCTTGCAGGTACCACACTCCGTCGGAGTTATTGTAGGTCGCCGTGTAAGGCGTGCCCTGGATGATAACTCCGGCCAGCAGTTCCACACCGGGCGCGGTTCTTAGCGGACGGGTACCGAGCCCATCCACGTTGATGACGGTTATTCCGCCGTTCGTTATGTGCGGTGTGAACGCGATCATCGCCCCGTTCATGCTCGTGAAGCTGTCGAATTGCTGATAGCTTGAAAGCAAATAAGATGTGCTCGATCCGCTTGTGACGATCGCGCCGGCGATATCGTCGCGATACTTTGCGGTGGCCGCCATCATTGCGCGGGCGGAGTCGTTGACGCTCGAAGGCGCCTGCCCCTCCTGCCAATTGATCGAGCTGTCGGCGGTCGCGTCCGAGGCCGCGACCCGCGACCACTTGTAGAGAGTCATGGCATTTTCCCTTGGTGAATTTGCGAGGCCGGACCTCGTCGATGAGTGACTGATCCGCCGCTATTCCGCGCGACCGAGTTGGAGATATTGCGTGCACGGACAAGCCGGAGCTCGCGCGATCAGCAGGTTGCGGATCACGCCGATCGGCACGCCCGGGCTTTCCCCGGCTACAGCCTGCGCACGCGCATCAATGATAGCTTCAATTTCCGCACGAAGTTCATTGATGCGGCTTTCGATTGGCAGTGTGCGAGCTTGCTTCATCACGTATCCTTTCAGACTCTGCGCTGGGTATTCGCTGCAGCGCTTCAAGTTGCTTCAATGCTACGGCGGCCGCGTTTTGAGCGCGCCGCAGTGCCTTGTCGCGACGCGCCTCGTGGGCTGCGATGAAGATCTGCAGATCGTAGGGCAGCGACCAAAAGTGCCTCTTGCGATCGTCCGGCCAGGATCGCGGTGGTTCAATTCCAGCAATGTAGGCGATTGCGGAAGCAACCGGCCCCCCGAGCGTGGGGTCGGCAAGCCCCGCCGCCACATGCAGCTTCGATATCTCCTGCACGGCCGGCCACAGCCGCTCGATGCCGAGGGATGCACAATCGGCCACGAACCGCGCAACAACGGCCGGCGCGGCCGGACATGGCGCCACACGGTGCAACTCGCACCAGCGAACAAATATCGGTGCCGCGCGTAGGCGAGCCTGCGCGAGCGTCGCCAACACAGGATTGACCATCGCTCTTTTCAGCGCTTGGCCTTGCGCAGTGCGTGATGGAGATCGGTCATCCTCCGTCGCAGCTGCTGGAGGCGCACGTGGCGCCGAAGGCTATGCGCGCCTGAATCGATCTCTCCGCTGAGCTCAGCATCGAGCTTATCCAAAGCGGCCACTCGCTTGCCCAGTCCATAAAGAGCGAAATTGTCTGCGATCTCGCCAACGGTGGCGGGCTGGCCAGCGGCCTTTTCCAGGGTCGACTCGACGCGTTCAAGATAATCCCGAGTATCCGTCATTTCGAAAATCCAAATTGGAATGAGTTGGGTGGCACTCTCGGGTTCCGGCTCCGGCCCTGACGATACTCGGTTGCTTTCCCACGCTACCGGGCAGTTCAAGACAGGGAGAATATCGGGAGACCGGTCGGCAACCATCGCATTGGCTTTCCGCTAACGAGTCCACGTTGAGCGCTCCCAACCAACGAGCGCGACGAAGCCCTATCGATGCCTTCCGATGGAGGTGAAGCCCGGCGTTCTCAGTGTTCGATGGCTGTCGAAAGAAGCGACACTGGACTTCGGACTCGTGGCTCAACCAGCCCGTCCTATTCCAATTCAGAAACCCGCAAGAACAGCACGCCAAAATGTACGTTCTCAACAAATTCGCTTCGCCAGCGTGTATGTCCTTCATAAAGGTAGAGACCGATCAAGGATTCGAAGTCCCGTGATACCACTCTCTCTCCATCGTAGAAAAAACAGCAACTTGGTTGCGAGCCGTAGATTGATACGCGTATCCTTCGAGCGCGCGCATCGAAGGAAAGCACAAGCGTTATGGCTTGCGTCTTAAATCTGATGTCGCACCCATACCGCCTATCGCATCTGTCTACGACGCCCGTCTCTTGGCGACCTCCGACATCGACCGCATAAGCAACCGCGTAGTCACTCGCGTGCACCGCCGGAAGGTAAAGGAGGTAGAAGGCCGCCAGGAAGCTGGCCCATCCAAAAACCTCATCGCCCGACCTGGAATCTTGCCTTGCATTCCGCTCTCACTGCGGGCCGAGATGACAAACCGGTCGGCACCTAGAACATATCATGAACATTTGTCAATCGAGGAAGCGCAACCATTCTCGACTGTGACGCACACGATTACCGCATGGTGGCTTTCCGCGCGTGATAAAGCGCCACGGCGTCCTTGATATCACCGGTACTCGAAAGCCTTGCATTGAGCGCCCGAAGATCCGCGTTCGCGCGCTCGCCACGCGGTGTCGCGGCGCCGGGGCGCTGCACCGGCGGCAGTGGCCTGGTGGTCACGGCATCCTTCGCTCTCATCATCAGGCGGTATTTTCCCGCATCGTACATCATCCGCTGGAAGGTGGCGTTGCGCATGAGCGGCTCGGTGTTGAGCAGACGAGTCAATTGGGCGGCCTCGATCCCGCTTGCCTTCGCCGATGCGATGATTTCCTGCATCACGGCGCGCTGGGTTTCGACGGGCTCTCCCTTCAGCATGGCGTCGAAGCGCGCGTCCTCTGATTTCGCGTGAGCGCGAAAGGCGTGGTGCGCGGCTTCAGTCTGCCGTTGGCTCTCTTGCTGATGTTGCGCAAGAAGCTGATCCGTTGCCGTGATCGCGCTCTGAACACGTGCGAATTTGGCTGGATCCTGCCGCGACATCTGTTCGAGGACACCAGGCAGGTTCTCGAGAGGAACGCCTACGAGCTCAGGAAATTGATTGATGAAGCTCGCTTGTGCGATCTGCGTCGCGCCAGCGAGGGCATCAAGATAGCCCTGCCGGATCTTGTGCGTCTCCGCAATCTCCTCATCGATCGCCTGACGCACCTGTGGGTGCTCCAGTGCTTTCGCCAGGGCGGGATCAATATCTGCGCCGAAGTCGGCGTTTTGCACATCCACATCGCCCGCGCCTCGCTCGACGCCATCGGCATCTGCTTGCGGCAAATCGAAACCGTAGAAGTCGGCCGCCTCGGGATCCCTTGCAAGCGCCTCCGCACGCAGTGCGTCGACCCGCTCTGCCAATCGTTCGGCGTCTTCATCGTCGGCTGTCAGTTTCTCGGCCGCGACCGCCGCCGCGTAGTCACGGCTCGCACGCTTTAGCGTCACGGCTTCATTTGCCGCCGCGGGCTTCCCCTCCGCGTCACGATACTGCCTGACAACCACATCTTCGGGCTGTTCGGAGATCTTCTCTGCAGCCTCGCGAAGGGACGCATTGTCGCTCCCGATCGCCTCCTCTTCATCCGAGGTACGGTCCGGCATCGCCTTGTAGCCGGCCATTGCAAGATCGTGAGCAGCCCCGGTCAGATCGTCGCGTGATTCATCGGCCATTATTCAATCCCCTTCTCCGCGGGCCCACGACGGGACCTCCACGAGGCGTAATTCCCAATGTCCACCCGCCTTGATCATCAGGATTCCCTGGAGCCAGTTGACCATTCTGCTCAGCCGAACGCTGCCCTGTGTTAAATCCCGTAATGCCATTGGCTAGTGCCGCGAACGGATTGCCGAGCGGGGTATGTGCCCAGCTCTGGAAGCCGGCATTCAATCGATCGCCGAAGGTCGGCACGGCAGCCGGCGCGGGAGGCTCTGCGCGGCCGAACTGCGGCATCCAGTAGTCTCCAATACGCATGTTGAGCGTCTGCCCATCGTCGCGTGGCCAGCTCGAAGGCATTCGAGGCGCGTCAGGTCCGCTCGCCCCGTCCGGCGGAGCCGGGCTGGGGTTGCCCGCCGGCAGGCTCGCGTTCGCCACACCGGCCACGGGCGGAAATGGCGATCCCTGCGTGGGTTGATCGAAAGTCAGCTGCGGCTGCAGGGAGACCAACCGACCGTACAACCCTCCACCCGCCTCAAATTGCTTCGGATCAAAGCCGAGATAGTCGTCAAAGAATCCCATCAGCGGACCTCACCGAGCTTGCGAGACGTCTCAGTCGCCGCGCGATAGTCGACAGCCTTAAAGCCGTTGATGTCGAGGACGGCATGCGGTGCGGTCCGTTCCACGTCCTGCGCCATCAGGCCGATGTGGTAAGCGGGCGCTCCCTTGTAGCGATAGCCATAGACCGGCGTGCCATCGAACAGCATGCCGACAGCCGCGATATCCTCCTTCAGCCGCATGTCAGACGGCGTGAACTTGAACAGGCTTCCGATGCCGTTGGCGATCGCCCCGAACTGCTGCGCCCCGGACATCTGCTGGGTGGTGTTCGTCGTCCCATTGCTCTGCTGGCCGAGTTGCGCGATCGGCACGCCGATCTGCGCAAGCAAGCTCAGCGCTTGCACCGGAATTCCGCGCCGTTGCGCCTCCGCGGCCAGCGTAGCGTTGGCGCCGTAGTTCTGCGCGTCTAGCGCGGATTGCGCCGCCGTGACGCCCTGCCCCTGATTGGCGAGATAGCTCTGCTGCATGCCGCTCAACGTATTCGCGGTGGTGTTGCCGGCGCCGTAGAGCGCATTTGCGGCATTGAGCTGGTTGGTCACATCCTGGTTGTACTGTGCGGCGATCACCGGAGCTGCGGCCGCAGCGACCCCGCGGCCATAAGCCATCTGGTTGGCTCCGCTGAGGTCGCGGCCGGCCGCAGCAAACTGCGAATTGATGCTGTTGCCAACATCGCTCTGGATCTGCGCCAGCTGGGCCGCAAGTGCCGGATTATTTCCGACCATACTGCCGTTGGCATAGGGCGTCAGTTGCCGTTGTAGCGTGGCAAGATTGTCCTGCAAGTTTCCGGCCTGCGCATTGGCGCCACCGCCGTTCAAAAGCGATTGCGCATACCCCCCGATCTGCCCCGCGTATGGATTGCCTGCCGCGGCGTTGCTCTGCAGCGTGTTGAGCGCGCCGGTCTCCGCTGTCGTCAGCCCTGTGTTGTTCAGGCCCGTGCCTAGCTGGCCGAGGATACTCTGCAACATCGGCTGTGCAGCCACCCAGGGCGTCGTCTGCGATTGCTGGGTCTGGGTCGATGACGATTGTCCGCCCATCGGATCTGGTCCTTTCTATGAAATGATCGGCCGTGGTCAGGCGCACGCGAGCGCGTGCGTACGCGATACGGGCGACATTGACGCACTGCTGGTGACTGTTTCTTGAGCTATCGGTCCGTTCCGAAGATCGGGATCGGCCAATACTGCATCGGCAAACCGCTCGCCAAGCCAGGAAGCGACCGCCCTGCTGGCTCCTCCGCGTTTGCGGCATCGTCTGCGGGAGATATCGGCGGCACCATGCCACCAATCCGCCTTCCGATCGGTGATGGCACAGGCGCGGCACGCGGTGGCCGAGGAAATATCGGATCCGCCGATGTGGGGAAGGGTTTCGGTGCAGCCGTCGGCTGTCTCGCCGGCTTTCCTTGCATTTTCCTATCAGCCCAAGCCCGAAGGTCGCCCGCTGTCATGCCTTGCAGGAACGGATTTGAGTTCATCGCATCAGAACTCAGGAGTTGAGATACCGGCGTGGACGGATCAGCCTGCAATACGGAAATCGCACCATCCGGACCGGCAAAGTGGGCCAGATATGTCGTGCCCGAAGTGACTGGTAGCCCAACCTTTGCCAGGCGGCGCCCATTGTCGGCCGCATAGGCCTCGATCATTTCCCTGGACAGATCCGGGTTCGATTTGAGCGCAACGAGCTCATCGTCGGACTTGCCGATAGCGAGATCCGGCCGGTGCTTGCGCAACATCGATACCCACGTACCGTTTATGAACTGGCCGACGCCGCTAGCCGATGACCGACGATTGACGGCATTGGGATTGCCGCTGCTTTCGGCCGTCACAATTCGGCCAACGAGCGGATTTCGGTCTACAGCTGTGCCGGGTGCATAGCTCGCCTGTCCCTGCAGGGCGTCAAGTAGTCGCCCGATCAACCCACTTTGTGAACCGGCGTAGGTCGACGGCGCATATTCAGGTCGATCGAAATCCGAGGTGGACCCAACGCGTTGGTCACGCCCTATCATCGTATTCAGCGCATCGAGCAGACCGCCGCTGCCCTGAGCGCCATAAGCTTCAGGGTCGAACCCATACGTGTCACGGACATTCATAAGTTGTATTCTCCTGTACGGCGCGACGATGCCGCTCGGCGATATTGAAAATTTCACCAGCCAATCTATAGATATCGATAGACTTGAAAGGATCTGCCGGATGAAGCGGATGTTGATCGCGGCGTGCTTGGCTCTGGTTGCTACCCCGGCCATATCGGTCGATTATCGATGGACAACTGGCTACAACCAGGGAACGCTCGAGGCGATCATCCGGAACCGCAACGACTCAAACGTCAACATCTACTGCCCGAGCGGCCAGGAAGATAAGACGCCGGGAATGTATGTTCAGGTGAACGGCATCAAGCCGGTTTACAACGAGCAGGTCACGGTCCAGATCATCGTCGATGGCAACAACTACTCCTTCTACCTTCGGGAGATCGAATTCAAGCCCGTCTCACGACAGGATTGGTGGGACTTCAAAGCGCTCATCAAAGCTCTCGCTTTGAGCAAACAGAAGTCGTTTGTCGTCGAGCTTCCGAAGTACAACAAGTCGGAAACCTTTTCGCTGCTCGATGCACGAAAAGCGCTTGGGCTTGGCAAGAACGGCGTTCTGTGGGGCTGCGACAAGGAGAGCTAGGCTAGGCGGCCGGTCGCCGCGAGCAGGCTAGATCTTTATCCAGTATGACGTGCTTTTCCCGATACCTATCGAGCACACGCAGCCAGCCCTTGCGACCGTAGATCCGCACGCGCACGCAGCCCTCATCTCTCGCATAGGCCTCGATCCCGTCGAGCAGCGGCAGCCAGCGCTTCATCCCGTGGCCGCCACACGCAGTGATGACGCAGACCTTGCCGATCTCGGAGTTGATCAGGACTGTGGTAGCTGCCGCCTCAATCGCCTGGCCGTTCCAGGCGAGCCACAGAAGGCTGCGCCCAGAGAGAACGTCCGCCTCGATGTCAGCGAAGGCGTTGAGCGCCGTCCGGCGACAAGCAACTCTCAGCAGTGGTATTGCATAGGGCCAAATCTTGCAGACTTGCGCCGGATCGACGCAGACGAGCGCAGATGACTGACATCCATTCGTGGACCACGCTCTCACCTTCCGCGGTCCGGCCGCCCGAGTGGCGGAGGCTCCTCAGCTGAGCCACCTCCCGCGCGCTTTGGACAAAATTCGTTGTAGCGATCGAGAACATTTTTCCGAATGAATCCCGGTGGCGCGCGATCAACGAAGTCTCGTTCGCGACCGATGTCTGGCGTGCCCGCCACTATTTGCACAGACATGATTTCTTCAAGCACATCTGACAGCTCCTCGCCCCGCCCCAGCGTTAGGAGTATTCGAGCCTTTTCGCCAAGCGCTTCTCTTCGAAAAAAGAGGGTTCGATTCGCTCGCCCCAAGGCGACATCGATCCAAGTCAGGGCTTGTTCGGCTTGATTGAGAGAGTAGAAGTAGATATTCGCCTTGCCGATTGCAGAACGAACATCAGTCGGGTAACGCTGCAAAAGCTCGTCAAGGATCAGCAACGCATCCAGATGTTGTCCAGCTTCGCGCAGCAGCAGCACCAACTCACCACCTAAGAAACGATAATTATCGCCTTGCGCCGTCGTCAAACTATCCGCGACGGCGTGAATGACCTGGCTGAGCGGTCTCGTACGCCGCAGGCGCTTGATCCACTCATCCACGTCATGAAATGAATTCGGCGGTCCAGTCACCACAAGCACAACACCATCGCTAGGCCGCCTGATCGAAACAAACGAGCAACCCGTTGTCAACTCGATGACACGGCCTCGAACAAACGCTGACTGGAGTTATCGACCGTAGTTCCTGTAGACTTCCTCGTCGGGATCCAAGCTCCACCTAGCAGGTTCGGAGGGGTCGGGTCGACCGCCGTTCCGATTGCACATATCCCATCGGGTGACAGCTCGTTGCTTACATCCATTATAATGATCGGGATGAGCGAACTCGCCATCTCGCCACCGTTGATGACACTCTCCCTCTTCCTCATACTTGCGCCTCGTGCAGTAATCATCGTCGTCGCCTCCACCCGTGGGTTTGCCACCGTTGTTACCCCACCCAGCACCACCCGAGTTGCTCTTGTTACGGGTACCCCCCTTGGCGATAGACGGCGATCTGGTTGGAACGCGCACCAGCTCTCTGGAATCTTGGTTTGGCAAGCTCGGTGAACTCGCGCTTTCATCGCCTGAAATCGATCGCTGCAGCTGACCGTATTTCAGAATGAGACCCAGCAGCCCTGCCACCGGGCCTGGCGGGCGATACGGCGGCTGCTCCCCACTAGGACCCGGCGGCGCCCCCACGGGACCCCGAATCGAATCGCCCAAGCTGCGCAGCAGCGCCAGATCGCTGCTGTCGGGGGCCCACGGCTTGCCCGTCAACCGTTGCTGAAGGAGTTGCGGTCCGAGTTTGAGCGCTAGCCATGTTTCCCGGAAAGAGTCGGGTATCGGCGGCATCGGAATCTTCGGAGCGGGCTCAGGTTGTTCAGTAGGCAGCGAGAACGGGTATGACCAGGGGTACGGAAAGAATCTAGACGACCCCGGAAATGGAGGAGGCATTCGTAACTCCTTGCTCAAAATGAAAGTGCGCGTCGCCTCGGACCCAACGCGCCGCGACACGACCGCTCGGCACCCCGGGATGAGGTATCTGTCAACTTGTGTTGTGGGAGCAGTCGCGTGCGTGACGCGATTCGATAGCCGTTGCGAAGTTTAGCCAAGCACCGCGTACAGGAACGTCCGCCCCGCCGTTGCCGAGTTGGCATGCGTGATCGTGAACGATCCATTCGCTACGGCGCTGACGTAGAGCGTTCCGTTGCCGAGCTCAGTCGCGGCGCTTGCCGAAGCCGGCGTCAGGATCGGCGTCGAACCGGATGCGGCGTTCGGTGTCGAGACGGTTGTCGTCGATACGCCGGTTACGAGCGTCACCGTCCCGACTGCGTTCGAGCGGCCGGCGGCCAGACCCTGGATGGCGAGCACGATCTTCTTCAGGTCGGTCTCGGTGATGCCCGGAACGTACGCCGTCATAGCGCGCCGCTCGTGATCACGTCCGGCACGACGCCGGCGCAGAAGGTCCATTGTGTTGCCGCAGGGATCCGCACCTTGAATCGCGAGTAGCGCGTATCCTGCATCATGTCGCAGCGGCCGGTCCTGGCGTTCACGAGGACCTCGGCGCCCGGGACCACGGTCGCGGAAGGCGTATCGCGGGACGAGACGGAGCCATAGAGCGTGGACGCGTCGGTGATCGGCCTGAAGCCGCGGATCGTGATCCGGTTCTCATCGCTCCCCTGCTCCGCGCTCTCCAGCGTCGCTTCCAGATTCTGACCGCGGAAAAAGCCGAGCACATGCGAATTGTTGAACTGGGCGATCTCAGGCTGCACTGCCGTGGCATAGGCATCGAGGCTCAAGGTCATGGCGTCGATCGAGGACGAAATGGTGTCGAGGTTCTCCAGGGTCAGACCAGTCTGCGAGACGCCCAGCAAATACTCTCCGGCCATCGAGACCGGAAAAAAACGGTCGAGCAGAAAGTCGTAGCCGAGCAGCTTGTCATAGGTATTTCCAACGGCGCCGGAGACCGATTTGTAGGCCCAATACACGCGGGTGCTGCGCGGATCTGCGGCGCCCATGAAGAGTTGCAGATTGCCCTTGTCGAGATCCGCCAGGAACGTTCGATCGACCTTCTCGCGGCCGATCTGCTCCGGCACGCCGCCCGGCTCGATCTTGTGGAAGCCCTGGCCCGCGTAGAAAAAGATGCGCTCGCCGGCGCGGATGATCGAGTACGGCGCGTAGAGACCCTTGTCCTGCGTGATGCGATCGATCTGGAACACGATCGGCGAACCCGGCACGTAGGACATCCGCCGGATCGCCTGATCCTGAAAGATGATCCCTGCCTCGCCGCCGGCGACGCCGCGAACGATGCCGCCATCGGGGAAATCCTGAAAGTCGGATGACTTGATGCCGCTGATCCAGCTGTCGGCCGCGTTGAAGTTATTCAGCCCCGACCATTGAATCCGGTAGGGGTTCGAGAGCAGCCCGGACAGCACCAGGAACCTGCCGACGACCCCGATGTAGGCCGCCTGCGGCGGCGAGCCGAGCGCGTTGCCGAACGTCGACGCCGACGACAGGTCGAACATCTGCAGCGTTGTGTTGGCCTGCGTGGCGAAGACGAAATTTCCAGTCTGCGCGAATTGCCACTGCGCGTTAGCGCTCAGCACGCTGTACGTTCCGCCTCCTGACGACACATCGGCCCAGGTAAAATCAGTGTTGTTGAGCTTGTAGAGCTTGTTGCTGGTTCCAGCGAAGGTGACCACCGTGCCGTCGGACTTCAGCGCGTAGAAGGCTCCCCTGCAAGCAGCCGGTAACGGCGCCGCGTAAGCCGACAGGCTCGGGAATGGTCCATATCCGTCACCACGTGGGATCACGTTCAGGATGTTTCGCGTGGCCTGACCTTCATAGTCGCTGACATCGGGGCGATATTCGCCAGTAGCAAGCAAGGGCATCGTTCAATCATCTCCAGAATATTTGGCAGCCGGCCCAGCGAACGGCATCACCGGCCTCCGCCCAGCGACGAGATCGGTCGCGGCGCATCTGGCTCCGGGCCATGATCGGCAATGCCGGACGCCACCGCGCCCATGCAAAATGGACTAGTGCACAACTGGATCCGGGATGACTTGCGTCGGATCAGCAGTCCAGGCGCCCGCCGGACCTCGCTGGACCGTCCAGGCCGAGGTTGCCGGAGCGTCCGCGGTCCATGCAGGCGAGATCGTCTTGCTGATCACCCAGCCGGATGATGGCGTGCTCTCGCCGGCCCAGTCGCTTGCGATAGGTTGGGCCGGCCACCAATTCACGTAATCGCGGCCGATCGATGCGGTGTTGCCTGTCACCTGGTAAGCGGCTATCCCGCCGTTCAATGCGACAACTCCGGCCACCAGATTATAAGTGGCAGTGAAGCTTCCCACGGCTACCGTGAGCGCCATGGTGGTCTTCACGGAATTGCCGGTGAGCGCGTAGCTCGTCCCGCTCAGTATCGCACGAATGGACAACAGAGCGGCGTTACCGCTCTCGTTGTAGCTTGCTACCGCTCCATTCAGCCTTGGAACAAAGGCGATGGCATTGGCGGCGAGCAAGTAGCTTGCCGAACCCGTCGTCTCGAGGAGATTGAGGATCACTCCGCTTCCCTGGACCGCGTATGATCCGGCCCCACCGAACACAACATTGGATCCGCTTACGCGCGTCTGTCCCAGAGCGAGGCGGCCGATTGCATCGAATCCAAGCAGCGACATTTGCTAGAACTCCCCTGCCGCTCGAAAAGGCACGCCGCCGCCCTGTTTCCCGATAGTGAATTTGATCATGCTTCGAGGAACTCCGTCACCAAGTCGCGCGCAACCATGCCGATCGGTGAACTAGGCTCCAATCCTGAAGCCTTGAAAATGCGTATTTGACGCTGCGCCGAGCAATGTCGTGACGCCGTTTGGCATATAGACATATGCCTCAACGTAATCAGTGCTTCCGTTCATCGGGACAGCGCAAACGAGCAGCTTGTTGGAGTCGCCCGACATGCCGTTCGAAACTGCCGTATAGGCACCGTTCTTGATGCGTGTACCGTTCTTGTAAAGCGATGCTTGACAGCTCTCGGTTGGAGACGTTCCTGTCGCGGTCGTGCAATCCAAGATGAAGAGATACGTGCCGGCAGTCTGGGGGGTGTACCTTCCGGTCGAGGTATCGAACCAGGTTTCATTGTCGACCTGCTTGTTCGTCCACGTGATCTTGTTATACGCCGAGGCCGTCAGTCCGGTCTGGTCGACGCCATTTCGGTCTACGATGAAGATTCCGTTTTCAGACTGGTTGGCTCGGATGTTGGCCCGAGCCTGAGCACGCTGTGTCGCCGTGAAGCTGTTGGCTTCCTCGATCGAGATCAGATCCTCTTTCAGCGCCACGACCGCGACTTGCGGCGATGCGGTGAAATTGATCTTCGATGTCGTCCCGGACGAGTTGAACAGCACCGTGGTTCGAGACAGAACGCCGGTCGAGGCGTTCCAGATACCCTCGCCGAGCTCCCATTGGGAGAGGTCCGCGCTTTCCGCGCGGTACTTGTATGCGCGGCCATTGACCGCTCCTGCCGCCGAGGGCGTCAGGTAGCCTCCGACAGGACCCGCGACCAGCCAATCTGCAGTGCCGCCGGTCGATGGCGAAAACCTGCACGCGTCGAGAAATGCTGCCATGTCAGGTAATCGTCAGAACGCCGTTGATCTGGTCGAGGGCAACCGTGAATGTGTTGCCGTTGGTGAGCACCAGGCCTGTGCCGTAGTCCCACCACCCGATCAAAGGCCTGGTTGGAGAAGTCGAGTTGTAGAGGACGGCATATTGAAACGGACCGATCGACCCGCCGGCCGCCGTCCATGCCGGATTTGTGGCGCCGAAGAACCTGAACGTGCCCGAGGTCTGCGACCCCGCGATCGTTCCGATCGATACTCCACCCGCCGCATAACCATTGCCGGCCGAAAGATCGGCGGGCACGTTGTAGACAGTGTTGGTCGCGGCAGGCGGCGCGTTAGTGAGATACACCTTGTAGACCTGTACTGTGCCGGTCTTCATGTCATGCAACGCGTTGGCGACATCTTGTACGAAACAGTTGAACTTGTTGAAGGCGGCCATTTGTATTGGTTTCCTAGATGATCTGACCGGAAGCGCGTACCGTCATCGGCCCGGCGTTGAAGGTCGAGGTCAGCCCCAGATTGTTGAGGCTGCTGAGTGCGGCCGAGAAGCCGAGCGCCCAGGTCTGGATGCGTCCGTCGTCCTTCAGATACGGCGCGGCCTCCAGGAGTGCGCCGTAGAGATACAGATCCGGCGCAACCGACAGCAGCCAGTTTGGATCATTGCTGGCGAGCGGCGGGACCAGCCGCCGATAGACCATTTCGATCGTGTAGGCCTTGTCCGGTGTCGGAGCGATCTCAAGTTCGTTACCAAAGATCGTGAAGTATCGCGGCTGCCCTGCAACGTCGGAGATGCCGAACCGGTATTCGTCGAGCTGCGTGCCCGACCTGAACTCGAGACAAGGCTTACCGGCCACACCCGACAACCGCATCCGGCGCATCGACTGGAAGTCTGTCGGCAGCGCAACGAACTCGGGTTCGCTGGAGGTGATGTCAGTGATCGCGATGGCGCGCTGCTCCATCTGGCGAACAAAGAGCTCTCGATTGAGCTTCGCCTCGGAAAGCTGGATGAAGGTCGGAATCCGCGCGATCAGGACCGCATCCTGATCGCGCGCCAGATATTCGGTGACCGCCGACTGCAGCGAGGCATAATCCACGATTTGTGTCACGATACCCCCGCTGTCCATCCGGCCTGCAGCTTCGGTCGATCGGTGCGCAGATAGGCCCATTCGGGATCGTGAAGCTTGCGCTGCACGATGCCGTCGAACTCGGGCGAAAACATCCGGACCGACGTGTTGCCCTTCGCGTGCTCCTCGTTGAGCCACTTGACGTAGATCACGTTGGGGATGCGCGCGACATGTCGGCCCCATTCGTTGCGCTGTTCGTCACGCCGCGCCTCACGATTCCATTGCAGAATTGGCTCGACGTCCTGCACATGCTCGATCGCAAGATCGCGCCCGTTGCTGTCGAAATGCGGCCGGATCAGGATGCCGTCCATCACGACATCTCCGCGACCCAGAGAGTGCCGGCAGTTGCCGTGACCAGACCATTGGTCGCCGCCTTGATCGCTGCGATCCGCTGGCCGGGGCTGACAATGACGTATTCGATGACGTTCGGCGGCAGATAGGTGTCCGCGGTCGTCGCGGTCTGGGCGCCGTCGCCAATTCGATAGCAACAGGCGGAGTTGGCGACCAGGCGCAGCTGGTAGGTCTCGGCACCGAACGCGTTGGTGGCCCCGACGCTTGAATCGTAGGCGATCGTCTGGGTGACACCAAGGCGCGACGCCGGCTGCTTGGGAAAGAATGACATCAGGCCGTCCTCACCGAGACTGAAAAGTACATGGGAATGGCCGCGCCCGACGCGCCGGACGGCGTGAGCACGATGACATCGTCTTCATTGAGATAAGTTGGCGACGGCGGCAACGCCGAGAACAACTGCCCGGCGGCCGATCCGGCTTGAGGCAGCGTGAAGGTCGCCAGCGTGTTGCCACTGGCCGCGACCGTGACGGTGCCGTCGGTGGTGGTGATGGCGCCGCCGAGAATTCCGGTCGCTTTCAGAAAACGGCAACGAAAGGGAACACGAATATAGGCGGCAGCGGGAGACGCACCGCACGACGGCGTATAGGCCGTCAGGTGTTCGGTATTGAGGGTGTGATTACCGGGAAGTGGCATGAAGGCCTCCTGAGACAGGGGAAAGCGGGCAACAGAAGTTGCCCGCAGAGCGCAATGACCGGGTTAGGACGTGGTGTTGTCGAACACGCCGCCGGAGGCCTTCTCGTTACGCGCGACCAGCGCGTACTCGGCAAGCACCTGACGTCGATCGGAGTCGCCGGTCTTGGCCAGCGGGATCGAGATCATGTTGCGGCCGTTGAGATAGGCGACGGCCCACTTGTCCATCTCGAGCACCAGAACGTCGCGCGGTCGCTGGAAGCGATTGGCAACGACTTTCAGCTTGCCAAAGTCGGATTCGTAGGCGTCGACCGAGGCCACGATCTTCTTCGACTTGGCCTCCTCGATCGCGGTGGAGCGGCCGGTGAAGGTCGAGAATACCTGCTTATTGAAGGCGCCGGTCATGATGGTGCCGGGCTTGCCGCCATTGGTCCAGATCGACGACAGCACGGTCTTCAGCCGCACTTCGGTGAACGCCAGCTGGGTGCCGTCGGTGCGCGTACCGGTGCCGTCGGCTGCGGCCGGATCGGAGGCGCCGCCGGCGGTTCCTTTCGACGTATTGCTCACGATCCACGACAACACCGACGCCGTCTTGCGCGGCGTGCTGGTCGAGCCGGCAGTCTTTGCCTGGCTGCTGCCGACCAGGATCGTCTCGATGTCGCGCTTGAGCTCAAGGCCACGCAGCATCTCCTGGTAGGCGAGCTCGTTGTCACGGCCGGCGTGGTCGACCGCCTGCTGGGTCCCTGATACCTGCGCCATTTTGTAAGAGATCTGACACAGATTTCCGAGCCGCACGGTCGGCACCAGCGCGTTGGCGGTGGGATCGTCACCCTCGAGCTGGGCGTTGGCGTTGGAGGCCGGCGCCAATGCCTGGGTCTGCCATTCGTGGTTGACGGCAGAGGCCTTCTCCTTGTCGACGCCACTCATGAACGGGGTGTCGGTTGGATCAATTCGATAGATCATATCGCTGAGGTCTTCACGGTTTCCGATCGCCTGGTAGGTCGTCACCGTGTTAGTGGGCAAAGCCATGTGCTGGTCCTTGTGCTGTCCGAAAACGCCTGCGGCCGCGCCGCCAATTGGCGGACGCGTTCGTCATGTGATGAGCGGACGTGATGGTCTTGGGTGGTTGAGCGCTCGGCTGCGCGATGGCGCGGAAGCTCGCTTCCGGTTCGGCCCGCCTTCGTCTCCGCCGTGGCGCCCGCGTGTCGCGCAGGGTCGGCGTTATGAAAAAACCCGCGGCGGCTTCCCGGCGCGGGCTCAAAACTTTCGATGGTGAGATTATGCTAGTGAGTTGCCCGACGTGTCAACATGCATGATGATGTTTTCTTCGTCGGACACGAAATTCAATTTTGCGCGACGATCGCGCGCATCACGGCCGATCCCATCGCGACGACAATCGCCGAACCGATGACTTTTCGGCCAGGCCTTCGGCAAATGAGCCGTCGCCGTATCGCGGCGACAAACCGGCATCGAGAGTTGAACTCCGGACCTGTGCTGGCTGCACGATTTGTCCTCGGACGTAATCCTCGAGCATGCCGGCCAATCCCTTCGGCCTTACTGGAGAACGAACGATAAGCGGCGGACCAAATAGCCATTCCGGAGGACGAGCCGGCGGATCAACTTCGACGGGCGCCGGCTCGTTCCGATTCCTGGGTGGCGGCGGCGGTGCGGGCCCCCGCCTTTCCTCTGGCAGACTCGGTATTGGTCCCCAATCTGGGAACGCAAAATTGGGAAACTCCCCGAGAATCGTCGAAAGAAACCAGGGAGGCAAATAGCCCGGATATTCAAGAAGCGGATTCGGAGGGAGATTGTCTTTGGGTGTCTTGATCATGTTGAAATGTGCGCGTTCTCGCGAACGGGAAACCGATTTTCCGTTGGGTCGCAGCGAGCCACGACTCGTTGTCGAGCAGATCGGATCTATGGATCGAAGATGACCTTTAGCGGCAGTTGCAGCCGGCTCACCATGTCATCGATCTCGGTCTGGCCTCGTGGATAATCTTCATAGACAATCTTTGTCTTGAACAACTTTGCGAAGTATTTGGGATGTAGTGTCCACGCGATGTGGTGCCTCTCGAAGGAATCAGCGTACAGGTTCTTCGTAACCTTTCTCAGATAGCGATTGTCAGGCGGTGCCTCGAACAACGGATCGACCACTCGCTGTTTGAAGAATTTGTTCTGTGCTAACACCACACGCCGCCAGTCCGCCTCTTTTTCCGGCATAGGCCGACAGGAACCGCGCTGCATACGGAACTCCCCGCTGGGCATTCTCACCGACGCATACCGTGAACAGGATGGCAGCGCGGGATCGGTGCTCTCGTAGTCCCAGGCGACAAGGGCTCCCTTGAGCACATATGCCTGGTCAGATGCGATGAGCAGATAGTTTGCGCAGCTCGCCAAACAGTAGTCGTACACGACGACTGTCGCACGCCGGCCGCCAAGCAGGTTGGACAAAGCAACCGCGGAAGCAATGTCGCCCCCGGTGCTTCGAACGACAAAGAGCCCGTCATCTCTCAGGCTCTCGACCGGCGCAAGATCCGTCTCTTTTTCAATCTTGCCGTCAAGGCAAACGGTCGTTCGGTCGGCATTGAGTGCGATTGGCCGAGCGACAGCACCGCGGCAAAATTCAACAGCACGATAGTAGTTCTCTTTGTCGAGCCCTTCCCGTTGAGCGCGGGCCTGGCTTGAGCAGAGAAAGAGGAAGGTGAAGACAAGCAACGGCGCTGCAAAGCCAGGCCATGGCGACCGCTTGGTAAGCAACCCATTAGCCCTGCCAAGGTTTTCACTGGCCTCCTCGAGTTCTTGCAGATACCTCTCGTGATTGCTGATTGGATTGGTCATGAGAAATGCGCGGGACGCGAGATAGACAACATGTAGCGCCCCAGCGGAACGACAGAGCATTGATCGCAACACCACAACAAAACTCCCAACCGGCCGAGTCTACGGGACGCAGATAACCTTCAGCTCCAGGTCCAACCTGCTTACTATGTGTCGATCTCCGGATTGCCCTCATGGATGACCTTTTGTCCGCGGAGAGATCGACAGCAGTCGATCAAGCTCGAAGCTCGGCGATACCCAGGAGACCGCCGGTGGCGGTGACAAGCAGAACTGGCACCAGATTGGTGACAGCCACGATCGCGCTCAGCAGGATGTGATCCAGGACATTGCCCGAGACGGACAAGACCGCAGCGAAACTCACGATGAAGAAGAGGTTGGCGAAGATCAGCATGAGCACGAACTTCAAGGGACGGCTGCGCTGAACGGTCGCAGCTTGAAGCGATCCCACAAACCTGTTGCCAAAGAAGAGGCAAAGAAAATGAAGGCTCGAAAGCGATGCAGCCACCAAAATGAAGGGAATCAAAGACTCGAAACCCTGAAGGGCAATCATGCCAAGAGTAACGAGAGCAGCCTGCCAATAGAAAAGTGCGGCTTTGATCAGGACGTCCAGGACGAAGGCTATCCACCATTGCGATGCAGAGAGATTCATCCTGAAGCCTGCAGGAAAACAAACGTCAGCCCCAATTTGGAACATAACAAGAACGCTGTCAAGCGTATCTCACAGGATGCCAAACCGCCTCCTTCGCTCCGCCGTCTGGGCCAGTTCTTTCAGCTCGGCTTTCGCCAGCTTGCCGTTGGTGACCGCAGCGGTCAGGTGATCGCGCACCTTCCCAACCACATTGATGGCGAGAAACAACTTCTCGCGGCCGGAGGCATCGTCGATCGTCGTCGATCGCCACGCAGCCGTGTACGCCTGCTCGAGCGCATCGAATGCTTCGACCAGCAATTCATCGGCAAGCAGACGTTCGGCCCTGACACCGCGGCCTACGGCCTGGTCTAGTCTCGATTCATCGGCATTCGTCATTGCGAAGGTTCTCCAGCGAAGGGATCGTGTTCGGCAGGTTCAAAGCAGCCCGTCATTTGCTGTCGGCGCCCTGCTCGTCTTCGCCGGCAAGAAAAAACGGAGCCGCGGATGAGGTCAGGCGCTGAGCCAGCAACGCTAAGCGAGGTGAAGCCGAAGGTTTTGCCGACGCGTGAAGCCAGATCGTTCGCGGCATACGACTTCATGGCCACGTTCTGCGCGCGCCGCCGTTGCGGCCGCGCCTGATGCGTAACAATCGCGACACCGACCCGTGTCGCACCTGCACCACCATCGTTGTCGGGATTGTCGCTGGCGCTATCTATGTTCAGCTTCCCACACTACCTCAATAATTTTCATCGAGGCATCTTCGGGATGACATCGGAAACCACATGCCGAAAGTATCTATTTGTCATTACCTCGCCAAAGGCCGTACCGGTTACGTATCCACGTCCCAAATCCCAAATGAAGTGAGATTAGATCCTATTTCTTCATAAGCATGAATCTGAGCTTCTCGAGCAGGGAAAGCCGCGGCAGAAGATCGTGTACGGTCTCTTCCACTGTGACGGGCCAGTTTTCCGGACCAAGCAGTTCTGGGCCTGTTTCGGTTCTTGCAGTTGCAATCCACATGAATGCCAAGGAGGCCACCACAAGGATCAGAAGGCCGCTGAGTGCTAATTTCACTTGACGATCTCTCGAGTGTCCATCATTCGCCTGCCTCGCATGCGAGAACCTTCATCTTGTGGTGACAAGAGCAACTACATCCGGCCGGACTCTAGCGCCGCCCCGGTGATTGGTCATATGGACCGCTCGTCTTGCCAAGTACGGAGATGCGCCCCTGAGATGGCTGATCCGGAATGGGCGAGTATTTATAGATGGTACCGCTAGGCGCGCCTGGATATGAGGGGGCTCCCTCAGAATCGCTGCCTTGTTTGTCTTCCGACGAATAATTCTCGTTGAGAGCTGGGTCAGCTCCGCGCGTATGCCAAGGCTGTCCTGGCAAGTGGATTCATGATCGGAGCGTTGGCGCCATAGATTTCCGGCACGTGGTGCCGACGTCACCCCGCCGGCGCCAGCGCATCAGGAATTTGGAAAAACCTCGATGCCCAGGTTGACGTGCAGAGCGGAAAGGCGCGCCATGTCCTGCCACGACAAGGTATCGCCGATGTTCATCTCCCCGGACAAGTGTATGATCAATTCAATGGTGCCGCCGCCGTCGGATATCTCAGCTAGAAAGGCTTTATTAGATTCCAGTTTGTCCAACACTTCTCCAACATCCGAGAAGAACGGCCGCTTTCCCTCGACATCGTAGGAATGCCCCCAACCGCTGACTTTATGCACGCCGGAAAGAATAATCCCCGTCGGGGTCTTTCGTACGCCGCCAGCGATTGCCGTGTATCTAGGCTCCAGGCCAAGGACCGATGTTATGCGCGCGGGATCGATGCTTGGATGCTTGATCAGTATCCGGACCGTATATCTCAGCATATGCTGCATGTCGTCCGCTTCATCCTCGGTCATCGTCGGTCCCTATCCTTTCCTCGTCTACCGCTGGGCTGACCAGAACCCGTAAAGGTGCCCGCGGGCCCGTGGTTTGTCCAGCTGCCGTCAGGGCTCCTTGACCAAACCTCATCTGTCGGCGAAATCCTGACATCGCCCGTCGCTGCAGCTCCTATCGCATCCTTAATCTGACCATGATCGCCCGACCATGGTGTCTGATCAATAGGGCGAGATCCGGCGGGCGGTCTGCCCGCATCATCGCTATTCAGGACGTTGCCGATTACGTTTCCGACTGCGCGACCGGCCTTGATTGTCGAGCTGACAAACGCGTCATTTTCGGGCGTACCAGGCAGGAAGACGGGAGGCAGCGGCGGCATGCCCAGCCTCCCGGGAGCATACTGCGCGTATTGTTGACCCACACGTATCCGGTCTGACTCGGCACCCGCCGCGGGCAAATTCGTTCCGGATTGCGGACCCAAGCCACCTGCGTCGAATGGATCGTGCTCAATCGGAACCAATGTAACGTCGTCGAAATCCGGCTGATGGTCGACGGGCACCAGCGAAAAATCAAACATGATGAACGACCATCAGGAATTCGCCGGGCCGCTTCGGGTCCGGAACATAGTGTTGGCCGTCCCTGGCCTTTCGTGCGCCCGGCACATCGGAGCGCTCCGATTTGCGCGCCTCCGTCGCCGCCTTCAGATGCGCGTCGAACACCTTGATCTGGGCATCGAGCTCGGCCTTGATCTTCGCCAGTTCGATCTCCGCTGCGGCCTTGAGCTTTTGATGGATCGCATCGGCCTGTGTCTTCTACTGCTCGACTTGCGCACGATGGGCGACCGCTAGCTGATCGGCCTGCGCTTTGGCATGCAGCGCCAGCACCCGTGGATCGGGCGGCGGTGTTGGCGGCGCCGGCGGCGGATACAATAGCTGGCCGGTCTGCGGATTGACGGCGGTCGGGTCGTTGAAAAACCGGCCCGGGTTCTTGTGACCCATGATCCGAGTCAGCTCGACGGCGGTGTTATAGAGCTCGCGGTCACCGACCATGTTGACCTTGCCGCCGCCAATCAGCTCCTTCTGCACATTGGCAAGCGCCATCACCTGTGCGAATTGCTGCGCCTTGCCGCCGGTGCCGAGGCCGACATTGATCGTCATGTCGTCGCGGGTCTTCCAGTTGCGTGGATCGACCGTGATCCAGGCATTGCGCAGCCGCACGGTTTGCTGCTTTGGCTAGATCGCCGTTGCGGCGTTGAACCTTGTCGTTGCATCAAACTACGGCGCCGTCGAAGCTATGCCCTTCCGAGCTCACATTAGTGCCGGCGACCGCTCAACTAGATGGCTGGCCGCGCAGTCGTCAGCAACTCCTCACTGACCGACAGTTCCGGATCTGCACGAACCACCGCGAAACGAGGAGCGTCCTTCCTTGCAAAAGTCAGTCGCACGCGCTCGTCTTCATCGGTGTCAAAAGGTTGCCAGAACTCGCAACGCAACAGAAAAGGTCCAGCTGGCAGCGACAGCGGAACAGTCTCTGCAATGCTTCCGACTTCAATAGCCCCGTCAGCCGGAACCTCGAAGGGAACCTCGATCACACGCACAGCGTCGGGATGAACGGGACCGGCGTGATTCACGACCTCAATCTTGACCGAGTGCCAACCAGCTGCGACCATCGAGCGGAACGACACGCTGCCAGGTCGCCATGTGAAGCCCTGTGCGAAATGTTGATCAGTCCAGTCGTTGTATGGATCCTGCAACGAGCTCGCGAACACCGCGAGTTGCCCATGAGAGATTCCAAAATCAATCGTGGTCATCATCGTCAATCTCCAACAATAATCTTGATCTGGGCTCCGTCCGGCAATCCACGACATAAATTGCCGACGCGCGCACCGGCCGACGTGTTGTGACTTGGATTGATCGGCCGAACACTGGCCCCGAAACCGCCTTCTCTGAACATTGCGGGAGGATACTCATCCAAGTGCTTGCCAGCAACCTTGTCCGGCTTACCGGTTGCCAACCAGCTGTTCGTGTCCTTGCCAGGCCGATCAATCGTCAGGACGCTCGGGTGACCTGCATTGATGGCGTCCGCCGCATGCTCTGCTGCCTCACCGTGAACCGAGCGCGAAAGAGTGATCTCCTTCGCAATGTTTCCGGCCTTCGCACCCAGCTTCTTTGCGCCCGGTATCATTCCGGCCGCCGCTGCTATGGCACCAGGCAGGTCGTCGCGCCGCTTCGCATCGATTAGGTCCAGCGCAGAGCCGACAACGCCAAGCGGTGTTAAGCCGAGCACATTGCCAACGCGCGAAGTCAGATCGTTCGCGGTGTATGGCTTCATACCCAGACCCATCAGCGCGTTGGCTGCGAGATAGCCAATACGCTGCGTGGGTGTATAGGTCGCCGCCTTTAATTCACCGAGCGGCCGGTAGGACGTCCGCCAATCATAGGTCGATCCGGAGGGAGGGGATATCGGCGATGCAGTTAGCTTTTGTACGTCGATCTGGTTTGCAACATCGCGGCTCACGAAATCTGGATCGAAGGACTTGCCGGACGTCGCTGCCGGTACGCCGACGAGAGGCACACCGACTTGTGGTGACGCTACGCTAGATCCGCTTGATTGTTGTTGATGCTCCGATTGCGTCCCAGCCGCTTGGACTACTCCGATCGGTCTGAACGGATCATGGTCAACGGGCACCAACGAGACGCTTGGAAATCCGGCTGATGATCAACCGGCACCAGAGAAAAGTCAGACATGATGAACGACCATCAGGAATTTGCCGGGCCGCTTCGGGTCCGGAACATAATGGTGGCCGTCCCTGGCCTTTCGTGCACCCGGCACATCGGAGCGCCCCGATTTGCGTGCCTCCGTCGCCGCCTTCAGATGCGCGTCGAACACCTTGATCTGGGCATCGAGCTCGGCCTTGATCTTCGCCAGTTCGATCTCCGCTTCGGCCTTGAGCTTTTGATGGATCGCATCGGCCTGCGTCTTCTGCTGCTCGACTTGCGCACGATGGGCGACCGCTAGCTGATCGGCCTGCGCTTTGGCCTGCAGCGCCAGCACCCGTGGATCGGGCGGCGGTGTTGGCGGCGCCGGCGGCGGATACAATAGCTGGCCGGTCTGCGGATTGACGGCGGTCGGGTCGTTGAAGAACCGGCCCGGGTTCTTGTGACCCATGATCCGGGTCAGCTCGACGGCGGTGTTGTAGAGCTCGCGGTCGCCGACCATGTTGACCTTGCCGCCGCCAATCAGCTCCTTCTGCACATTGGCAAGCGCCATCACCTGTGCGAATTGCTGCGCCTTGCCGCCGGTGCCGAGGCCGACATTGATCGTCATGTCGTCGCGGGTCTTCCAGTTGCGTGGATCGACGGTGATCCAGGCATTGCGCAGCCGCACGGTTTGCTGCTGCTGGCCGTGTTTGCGGATCGTGCCATGCAACAGCGCGAAGATGTCGCGCACGCCCTCAGCCATGATCCGCGCGATCAGCTTGATCCGCATCTGCGAGGCCGAGAACACCTGAGCCACCGCAGTTGCCGACTGGTTCTGCAGCGCGTTGGCGTCAATGCCCTGGGACTGCCGGCTGAGGCCGGTGCGGCTCTCGAGCTCGGCGTCGAGATACTGCATCATCGGATAGATTGACGAGGTGATGTCGGGCACCACCTGCCAGTTCAACCCGCCCGCAGTCTTGGTGCGCACCACGCCGCCCGGCCGCGAGACCAGCAGGTCATCGAGCGTATTGGGTCCGGCATTGCTCTCGGCCACCTCGACGCGCGGATTGTTGTGCAGATAGAGATTGTCCAATGCACCGCGCTTCAGTGCCGTTTTCTCCCGCTGTAGCGGGATCACGAGATCGGCGATCGAGCGCCCGAAGAAGCGATGCGTCATCGGCACCGGCGTGGTCGCCGCGAACGGAATGGCGTCGAACGCCGTGATGCAGTCGCGACCATCCTTGCGCAGGATCTCGCTCTGGTCGCCACCGGTGATCACCTGGTACAGGCACGGCCGGCCGTTGCCTTCATAGTCCATCCGCACATAGTGCTCGGTGATGCGCACCAGCCGCGCCGCCGAGTTGATGCCACCAGCACCAGTGCCAAAATGCTCGTCCGCGGTGTCGCGCGCCAGCGTCTCGATATTGGCGTAACCGGTATAGTCGTTCAGCGACTTAATCTGCGTGGCATCGAAGCCTTCGGCAATGAGTCGCGCTTCCGTCTTGGTCACCACCTCATGGAAGCAATAATTGCAGTCGCGGATGCTGCGCGCGCCGCGCTCGATACCGAATTCCTCCGGCGGAACGCCCATCACCCTCGCCTGGGCGAGCTTTCGCGTGGTGACGATGGTGACATCGTGCGTAATTGGTGAGCCAAGCGGCATCGCCGCCGACCCCTGAAGCATGGGAACAGCCATTTTCGTTGAGCTCATCTATTGGAGGTTTGCGACGGCTTGAGCGCCTGACTGGCGGTCGTGCAACGCGCCGGCCGTCTACTTGCCCGGATAATTGTCGTGCGCGTAGCTTTGCAGAAGATCAGCCAACCCGTGGTGCGGCAACTCGGGATACCGCAGATCGGAAAACATCAGCCTAACGCCAGGGAGGACCGGAGACCCTCTCGAGAAATCGCACGGGAGGCGCCCCCTCGCTGAAAGCCTTGCCTGATGACGGGGACGCGATCGCCGGCGTCCGCCAATCCGCACTGTCCGCGCCGTTGTCAGTCAGAGCGGCGATCCGTCCCAGAAATCCCCCACTCGCACCCGACCGCGTAGCCGCACCGTCCGCGGACGTCTCCGGATATCCATACTCACGCGGCGAACGGAATCTCGCGGCGGCGCCGGAATCGCCGGGCGGCGCAACTGGACGTGATCCGGCGTCGGGATAGTCATACTCCCAAACATTGCTTCTGCTTGGGATTCCGGCAGCCACCGCGCTATCGCGGATAAGAGGTCTCTTCCAAGGCTGCGAGTAATCGTCGGACAGTTCGTAGGGCCCAAATCCGTACGTCACACCGGCGCCAGGCGTCCCGAAGCCAACACCGTTGGCGCCTCCGCTTGTCCCGACATTTGCGCGAACCGGTCCGAATCCGATGCTGCCTGATGCCGACGGCCCAGTCAGCAATCCTTCAAGGTCTGGCGTATATCCCGCAGACAGGCCCCAGCGAGGTGTGCCCGCATACACCTGGGGATAGAGTCTGCCGTGATTGTCGATGTAGAAGCCGCCTCCAATACCCCATAGCCCCCCAAAGGTGCCTCCGCCATACGTTCCTGCTGTCATCGGTTATCCTTTCCCTACTTCATTGACCGCCAGCGCGCAGTTCTTTCGATAGGTGTTCCGGGACTTGAATGTCTGGTAGGTGGACCAGAAGAATCCGACCAGCACGAAGCAGCCGAACGCCACATTCCCGGCCGCGAAGAATCCAAGCGATCCGCTCAAGACAGCGGCGCACCAGCCGTACAAGGTCTTCATGTACTCGGCTTGCAGCGGCAACGACGTCGAAGGCGCGAGCGCATAGGTGTGAAGCGCGTATCGCGACATGTCGTAGTCCTGGAACTGTGGAGGAAACGAATTGACAAGCTCGCGACGAATGACCTCGGACTTGACGGCCGACCATATTGCGACAATCACGGCGACGGCAAAGAAGGCGACAGACATGGCAATTCCCCGAACATTTCGACGACAGTCGAGACTATGCACCGAACTCCGTGCGCTTCGCCATCCCGCCTGGAAGCCGTCAGCGGTCCGAGGGGTAGTTGTCGCGCAAGTAATCGAGCATCAGACGGTACAAGCCACCGGGGCGCGGTGATGATGCCGCTGGGGCCCTCCATGGTGGGACCGGTGCAGCCGATGTTCGCCAATCACCCATACCGTCCCCAAGCGGATCTTGCTGGCTCCGACTGAGATCCAGCAGAGCCGACGATGCGGGAGAGCGACGGTCCAGGACAACAAAAATCCATCTGGCCAGCGCACCTTTTTATCAGATTGAGTCACTTAATTTCTCCTCAGATAGCAGTCTTCGCGCGGATACCCTAAGATGTACCGGGGGTTGACCCAGCAAAGCGATCGGGCGCGGCGCCGATGGCCACGACGAACCCAAGAGATGGTGAATGACTTATCTCGCAGGCAGCCTTGTCGCACTTTGGTTTTGCGGGCTGCTCTTCTTTGCCGGACGCAGTCTAAATCTCACTCGCCGAGTGATGAACAACCTCGCGCCGGGAGAGTCCTATTGGGGAAGCGGAGACGTCAAATCGATCACCCCTTTGGGCGGCGAGTTCAGAATTTAGGCCACGGCGATTGACCCGGCCCGGCTTACCGAGCTCGGCAAGGTCTACTACCGGCAAGCGCGCCAGAACGATCGCATGATGATCGGATGAGGCATCGGCGGCTTCATTTTGGTTGCAGGCTTCCTCGCATATCTCAAGATGTGAGGCGCCTCGCACCGAAACCCCGCCGGCGCTGTCAGCTCGTCGCCTCCGTCCCCGCCTCGCCAGTCGCACCATGCACAGTGTGCTCGACGATCTTCATCGCACCGTCCGACTCCATCACGGCCTGCGCCAGCAACGCAAACTGATCGTCAGTGAGATCGTAATAGGTGTCCCGGCTAACCTCCTCACTTTCCTCCCACCACACCTTGACGATGCCGACCTTCGACAGCAGCGCGTCCTTGATGAAGGAATAGAGCGTCATGAAGCCCGGATTCTGCTGCATGAAGACATGATTGACGTAGTCAGTCTCCTGCTGCGCAGCGGCCTCGTCTTCGGGGCCGACCGGTTCGAAACGCACGACCTCGTCGGAGCCAGCGAAGATATCCATCAGCGAGGGCATCAGCCCCTCGATGGTATCGGCGACGTCTGTCGAGACCGCGCGCGAGCGGCCGTCCTGTGCCGGCATGTCCTTGCGCATGTCACCGAGATAGTAGTCCATCGCATCCGCCCGCTCCTCGGCGAGCCGCGCTGTCGATAGCGCCGCCAGCGCGTCGGCCCTTTCGGAGGCGAGCATCGCCTTGAGATCGGACGTCGACATTTTTGCCATTGCTGAATCCTCTGGTTTATGGGCGCGATCGTGAAGCCGGTTCGCTGGCGGGCAAGCGCCCACGCATCACGCCCAGCCCTGGTCGCGATATCTGATCCCCCGGTTGAAACTCCCTGCGCAGCCCGGCGCCTCGTGGCAGGGCGCAATCAGGCCGTTCGCACCGGCGGCGCGGCTTGACCAGCCATGCTCCGGGCCAACATCGAGCTACTGTGTTCTCTTCCAGTTGGGCGACCGTAACCTGCCACCAGCCCATTCGTCCGGGGCACCAGCCTCGTTCGCAAAGCCCCGGATCGATGTCGGAAACGGATAATTCGTCGTGGGATTGCCAAGGACGATCCCAGACTGCGAGTAGACGTTCGGTGATATCGCCTGATAGGGACCACGCGGTGCGACTGCCGGTCCCGAAGACGTCCAATTCCCGAAGCGGCTTTCGAACGAGGCGGGTTGATCGTCGGGTAGCTCGTTGGGCATGGTGGCCGGTCTCGCCATTCGGTCGGAGAGGATCGCCGCGGTCTGCGGTGATACCCGCACCAGGCGACGAACATCCTCGTTGTCGTCGGGGTCGGCGCCCGGGGCATCGCGACCTTGTGCGGCAGCCGCAGCGGATCTGCTGGTCTCTCGCAGATAACGCCGGTAGTCGTCGACGTGAGCTGGTGGTGCCGGGTTGGGGTCAAACGGCCCTTGTTGATCCCAGAAAGCGCTCGGGTCGATCACCCGCCCCGCGGGATCTCTAAGTTGGTAATGGACGTGATTTGCCTTTTTGGGATCACTTGATGCGCCTGTATTGCCCATCGTCCCAATAAATTGGCCTGCGGCGACGGGATCGCCAACAGAGACATGCTGTGAATGGCTATGGAGAATTTCGTGAGAGAAGCCATCTGCATCTCGGATGGCTATCGTTCCGTACCGACCTCCGCCTGCCTGCGTAACGACACCCGCCACCGGTGAACGCAATGCCGGGTTGATTAGATTGAGGCCAAGTTGCCCCGGGATGTTGTAGTTAAAATCAACGCCTCTGTGCGGGTTCGTTGAGCCCAGTGGCCGGTTCGTTACCTCGCCATACCGGCTAGTGACATGAGAATCGATCCCAACCAGTGGAGGCAATATTCTTCGCATCGTATCTTGCCATGACATATCCGAACTCCATAATCGGTCATTCTATTGATCAACCTTGAATTGATCAGGTATCTTCAGTTCAACAACTCTTCGATGTTGACGGAGCAGGCGCCGTGAGAGAGACACTCGGACTAGATGTAAAATCGATGTTTGGTCAGCGCGTGACATACGCCGTTTTGGCGCTCACCTGCGTTGCCGGCCAAATCACAGAAGCCTCGGCGCAGAACAAGATCAACTCGGCCGTTGAAAAGTGGCGTCCGGCGGATGGCCTTTACGCCAGTCCCGGCAAGGATTTCGAGGCGCAATGTTTGGAGTACGGCGACTTCATTATCGAGCTTTCGCGAAATTCAGTCGGCGGAAACGAATGGGGCTGCAAGATCAGAACGGTTTCCGACATAGCCGATGGTACCGTCAGACTTGACATGAGCTGCAACGATTACAATCTCGCAGAAACTCTCGGCTCGCGGGGCCGCAAGGCTGAGGACCGGCGATTCCAAGAAACCATGCTGGTCAGGCGGATTGACGAGAAGGCGATCTCGGTCCGGAAAACACTCGATGGAAAGTTCAAAGGAGCGGCCTGGAGGGCCGACTATTGCCCCGCGAATGCTCAGCGCCTATACGCCGACAACAAGGCGCAAGAGGAACGGAAGGCCGCAGAGCAAAAAGCGATGCAACATCCTTGGCGACCGAAGCCTGGCGTCTACGCGACCCCTGGCAATGATTTCAGCGAGCGTTGTCTGCAGTCAGGAAACACCATTATCGATCTCGATCAGCGATCAATTGCCAGCGGCACCGACAAGTGCGGCGTGACCTCCATCCGAGATAATCTGGACAACATCCAGGTTTTCGTCGCCTGCAACACGCCACCGAATCCAGAAACCGTGATCTTGAAATGGATCGACGACAAGACCCTGCTCCTGCAGAAAAGCGTGAACAGGGAATTCAGGGACGATGGCGGTCCACTTGCTTACTGCCAGGAAGCCGCGCAGCACATGTACGCCGCGACTTCAAAACGCCGCAAGTAGCTTACCTTGGTATCCGACCAGTCTCATTCGTCAGACACCTTTAGACAATTACTGACTTATACCCACCCCTGCTCCCGGTACTTGATCACTCGATTGAAGCCCCCCACCCTGCCTGGCGCCTCATAGCAAATCGCCATCAAGCCGAGTGCGTCGGCGGCGTGGCTTGACCAGTCGTGCTCCGGGCCGAGCCCGACATTGCGCACCTCGTCCTTGCGCTCGTGGTAGAAGCCGATCGCATCGCGGCCGGCTTCCGTGCTCGCTTCGTTCCACCAGATCTGCGGCCCGAGCCGGCGCAGTGCCTCGATCCGCATCATCGCCGCGCCGCGGCCCTGGTTCTTCACCGGCGGCTCGACCGTGAAACCGGCATCACGCAGATGGTCCTCGTAGCGCTTGCCGGTGATGTTGTTAGTTGCCATGCCGTCATGCGGCAGATAGAGAACCGCGTTCTGATAGCCGCGCGAGCGCAGCCAGTTGACGTGATACGCCAACACCTGGCCGGCGCTCTCATAATAGTCCAGTATCCTGATTTCGCTGCCGGCCCACTGCACGATCCACATCGTGAAGGCGTCGGCGGTCGCACCGGCGCCGCCGATGTCGATAAAAGCGCGCAGCGGCAACAGCGGATCTGTGGCCACCTTGCAGATGCGGCCGTCCTTGTGCGCCTGGGTCAGGAGCTCCGCGAAGTACGCGCCTTCGAACGCCTGCACGTACCCTCCTTCCCAGATGTGATTGTAGCGATCGGGATAGAGCGAAAGATCAGTGCGCCGCTCTTCGTCGAGCACCGTGGGAAACCACGGATTGTCGCGCCAGTTCGCGTTGACGACGATAGCCCCTGGCGGCTCGCGCACCCGGAGGAAATCATCGACCGCGTCCGACTTCCGTCGCGGATTCCAGCTCGCCCACAATTCCGAGCCTGGCGCACGGATCGTCGGCCGCAGCAGCGCGAGACTGTGCGCGCTCAGCGACTGCGCTTCGTCGATCCAGGCGACCTTGAACCCCTCGAGGCTTTTGATCGAGTCCGCCGTATGATCGCGCATACCCCGGAAGATCATCACGCCGTCACCGGGCGTCGCAATCCTGTCCGAATAGCTCTTGAACCCTTGACCGACACCGAGCGATGCAATCTTGCTCTCGATCAGCCGCTTCGATGATTGCGCCAGCGTTCGCTGCGCCTCGCGGATGCAAACCGCCAGCGTGCCGCGCTCGGCCTGACACATCTCGACCAGGAGCTCACCGAAGAAATGGGACTTTCCCGATCCCCGGCCGCCGAATGCCCCCTTATAGCGCGCCGGCCGAAGCAGCGGCTCGAACACTTTTGCGGTTGGAATTTTCAGGATCGACAAGGCTACTCTCGATAGGGCAAATCGGGTCGAACGCCCGCCTGCCATCTTACGGCGCTCATCGGGCTTGAACTGTCATTGGCGAGGGCGCGCTCCGGTCAGGCCGGCAAGCCAGTCGGTCAGATTGCTATTTCGCCGTGCTGGAGGCTTCCGGAACACCAAACACCGACGGCGGCAAATATCGCATTGGCTGCCCGCTGAACGGGCTCGACGGTCTCATCGCTGGGTATGAGCGATTTCAGATCAGCCGATCGATGCTTACAAAGCAATCCTGAAAGAACAGACAGTCCCGCCCAATCGAATATGACGCACGCCAAGACGACCGTACTCCATAAGCCTACGCGGGCAATCCGGCGGATCGCAGCCAGGATCGCGACCAGAACAACGTTCAGCGGCGCAAATATTGCGACCGCGAAGGTTCCATTGAAGTACGGACAGGAGATTTCTCTTGTGAACGCGAATGCCAACGTCGATAGGGCGAAAACGATAGCCAGTGACAGGATCGTTCTGGCCTGAGGGCGGAGATGAAGAAAATATGTTGGTAACACGCACCCAATAGAGGCGATTGTAGAAAGGTCGTTGATCAGAGGTGTCAGTCCGATAACTTGACAGGCATCCATCGATCGTCTCTGCAGAAATCGTAGGCAGCGGCACGCAATTGGCACGGACCTGATTTTCCTTCGTCCGGCCAGGCAAGCTCAAGTCCGCAAGCGCGATAAACTACGCTCACGGACAGATGTAGCAGAGTCTCTCCGAACTTCGCCGGTGATTTGCCGCGCACGATTGTCAGCATTTCCTGTGCAGAGCTTTTGAAGTCTGCGTTGGGTCAAAAGCCGCAAATGGCTGCCAGATCGGTCAGCGTCCGCCCATCTCCGATGAGCCGACCCTGCAGCGACCAAGGAGACTTTCGTATATAAGTCAGAAGCGGACATTCGATCATTTGACTGGCGCAGCGTTGACGCTCCACGTTCCGTCCGAACCTTGGGTCAACACCACGGGCTTCTTGTCGGGGCTCCCAAGCTTGATCGTCTTGTCATCGATCCACGCGACGAAGGTCGCTCTTGCAGGTAAGGGAGTCTTGCTTTCTTTCGACTTCCAAACTAGACGCTGCTTTTTGCCTCGAACGTCGAGAATCGCAAAGCTTGTTTCGTCCTCGCCGCCTTCCTCGGTGAGCACTAAATTCCCGTCTGGGGAAAATTGAGGAAACACATTTCCGAAATCGAGCTCGCGACCTGTTCTTCCCTCGATAGCCATGCATTGACCACCGTCCGCTCCATGGTCACAAGCGACGAAAATACGTGTCGATGGATAGAAGTCGGCAAGGCCGTAACCAAATCCTCCTTCACTCCTTCCGAATCTGTTCTTGTTATCGAATATTTTTGCGACTGCTGTTATCCATGCGAAGAACGAGAGTGTTGCCTCGCATTGCGGCCAGCGGCCCCGCCAACGCCACACACCGTGCATTGAATTCCGCTGTAGCGTCGCGTGAAAACGACTCGTTGCGGGTTTTGGCTCTCGACGCCGGCGCACCTGTTTGTTCAGAAGATTGCTCGGCACTCGCCGGCAAGGGCGCATCGACAAGAACGACGAGACTTGCAAACAAGAGAACGAAATTTCGCATGGCTGCCCCCGCTTTGCAGCGATTTACCACCAACTCATGCCCGGTTCGTTGGATCGCATTTCCAGATCATCGAGCACGCGGCGGCACTGGCCAAAAGCAGCGCACCAATAACAAGAGCATCGAGACAAGTCCTCCTCGCAACATCAATCCACACTTCATTGAAGTCACCTTACCGACATTCACCAACCTAGTGGCTCCGATGCGGGCACGTCATGGTAGAGTGTGAGAAAAAATCCGACCGGTGATTCAGCTCAGTGAACGAAGAACAGAATCACCATAAGCCCGGTGCAAGAGGCCAAGAGCCCGATCAAGGTGGCGAAAGTAGCTTCGATTTCCAGGTGGCCGTCTTCGCGATACCGATAGCCGAGCCAGTTGAATTTGTGACAATCGAGGAATGAGTCGACGCGGACCTTACCAAATGAGACGATCGGCAAGATCAGCCGAGCCATGGCGTAACCCAATAGCCACCAGATCGATTCAAAGGTCGAGAGGAGCACTGTGATACTCTCCGCCCGGAGTGCACGAAGACGCCTATCGGCCATGGCCATCGACATCCACCGATATGAGATCAGACGCTACCGACGGACCAGGCCGCATCATCGCACAATGGTACCGTTCCGCTCGGGCACGCCATGGTAGATATCATGCCGGGCAACGCGTTGGTAGAGCGGTCCCGTAGAACGAGGCCCACGATGCCGAGAGTCGGCCGCGATAGCGGTTCGGCTTCGCATCGACGTGATTGAACGTTTTGGCGGGGTCGTCGACAAAGTCGGCCCAAGTCGGACGGCCCGCGGCTGTCAGGTATCTTCGCCCTCAACTTCCGCGGGCTCAACGATCACTCGTTCGATGCGGTGCACAAGTTCGAACGCTCCATCTCCGTTCTCGATCGCCTGCGGCGCTTTGCCCCAGCCGCGATCGAGGATGGCATTGGCAGCCGAGACGCGGGCAGCCGGAGTTGCACTGGTCGATCGCATCACGCCGACCAGTGCGTTGAGTGCGCTTCTTGTATGGCTCCGCGCAAGTGAGCGGATCTGCGTGATCGTCTTGGCCAAGCTATTTCTCCTCCCAATCGGACGGGAGATATTCGCTCGGAGCCGTATCGACATCATAGATATCGGGATCGGGCACTACCGAGCGAAATGCGATCGTGGGAAAATCCGTTCGGTCGTGCTCGTAACGCGGACGGGGGATGAACTGTATGATCTCTGCGCTCATGCAAACTCCGACAATGCAATCGTGATCAGGCCCGCGAGCGCGAGCGATATGAGATAGGCGGTCATGCAACCTCGTTGATCGGCCGTCCGCGCGATGCGGCTATGGAATGAATGTGCGGCAGATCGCGCAGCGGGCGGCGATCTTTGGGGCGCGAACCTTATCCCTGACGAGTGGGGCCGCGGGCGGCGCCGGCTTTCGCCGCGCCGCAGGACCGGCGCGTTCGCGCGCACCGGCCAATTTCGTGCTCGTTTCAATGGGTTCGGACGGCGGCTCGCTTGCGACGCTCAGGCGACGGGCTGGGAGGATGTGGCGTCGTGACGTTGCGGCCGCCGTCCGATTGGTGAAACGGCAAAGAAAAAGCCCGCCGTGGATTGCTCCGCGCGGGCTCAACAATTTCTGATTTTCGGATTATGCCCCTGAGTTGCCCGACGTGTCAAACGTTTTTGCGAGCTGAATGCGATCGGTAAAATGTGATGCGTCGGCTTCGACGGAGGGAAACCGCTTTGACCGAAAGTTGGCGCATGATCCGGAATCGCAACACGAGCCGGCGCCGATCGGCCGTATGCTTGTTGCGATGATGTCAGTGTGCCGCTGAGTTGCCCGACGCGTCAAGCGGGCAAGCGGCTCACAACATTTGGATCGACATCAGGACAGTTTTGGCTCGCGTCGGTCGACCCGCGCCGCAGTTAGATTGCAAGGAGGAAGCGCCGATGTATTTCGTTGCTGCCGTGCTCGCGGTCCTGTCTGGCCTGTTCTATGCAGCGGGCCATCATGAGATCGGCTCGATCGGTGCCACCATGTGCCAGTATGGCGGTATCTTCTGCGACAGTCCGGTGCTGGTTCTCGTCGGTGCCGGGTTCGCCGCGGCGTGGGGCATGCTCGTCAGCGTGCGCTGATCGTCCCGCAGTATTTCAACTATAGCTTTGTGCCGCTGATTTGCCCGACGAGTCAATTCCTGCACTTTGCGTCGGATGCAATCTCAGGAACGCCCCGCATCTATTGCGGCGTGCTCGGATTTGCCGGCTGAGCGGGCTTTGGGCCGGGCGGATCAGGCTCAATCGGTGTCTTGGGCTCGGTCGGCATCACCTTTGCGCCCGCCGCGCGTGCCGCCTCGCCGGTCGTTGAGTAGTTGGCGGAAGCGGCCGGCTGCACCTTCGGCTTGCTCCACGGACCGTGGTCGACCATCAGCATGCCCAGCACGCCGAGGATCGCAACCAGGGCCGCGATCAGCAGCGGCGTTCCGCCGTGCCGATTTCGATGCTTGACCGAACGGCCATCCGCCATGCCATGCGCCTGCATTGTCATCATCGTCTCCTCCACGGAAACAAGCCGCAACCGGCGCGTAAGTTTCCTGTTCCCCGATGCGAAAGCGAGGCATGTTGGTGGAACCAATCCCCAACTGTTGAATTTCCCCGATATGTGGCCGTCACCACGCGCACGCGCGGATAGCCAGGGTAACGGCCACCCCACCTTTAGTGAAATCGCGGCACGGCACATGAGCTCTGAAACACCCGAGTCTCCGCTTCAGCCCACACTCGGTGAGCGGGCGATCGACACCGCGACGGACGTCTCGCGTACCATCACGGAGGTGTCGGACGGACTTCGAGCGGCGGCCGATCGCCTCAGCGACGCGATCGCAACCTCGCGCCGGCCGGGCGGCGTCCTCGCCACCGTGAGCGCGGTCGCGCGCGAAGCGCCGCTCGCAAGCCTGTTCGTCGCGTTTCTGCTCGGCGTCGCGGTCGCGCGCCGGCGCTAGACGCCGACGCGCCGCGAAGGCCGCCTGCCCTAGAACTTGCCCTTCGTGGCGTCCTTGGTGGCTGACATCACGCTTCCGCTGATCTGGCGCATATGTTCGCCGGCATTGGTGAACTGGCTGCGCAGAAATTCCGACTGGATCCGCATCGCCTCCTGCAGATCGGTCGCGTGCACGAGCTTGCGCGCGTGCTCGAACGCCGCCTTCATATTCTGCTCGGTGAACGACAGCGCCTGTTTGGAAATCTCGGTCCCGGTGCCCGGCATCGCCGTCATCGACTTGCTCGCGGCATCAAAGAACAGGCTGAAGGCCTGTTCGGCCTGGTCGATGGTCTTTTCCGCCAAATCGCGCAACTCGGCGGGAACTTCAAGCTTCGGCTCAATCATGATCGCGCCCCCTGAAAAAAGCGTCTGCCAAGGTTAGCATAGATTGTGACGGCGTCAGCGTCGTATCGCCAAACCATGAGAGGCCCACTCATCCTTGCAGCCGAGGAAAATTTACCTAGCAGCGACCGGACTGCACCGCAGGCCGATTCCAATCATGTCAGCACTGTGGCATAGTGATTCGGCCTCGTCGTTGGTCGCGTTCGCGTCTCTTGTGGGGGAATTCGCGTCTCTTGTGGGGGAATTAAGGGGATCCGATGCTGCGCGCCGTTCGTCCAACACCGACCTGCACCCGCTTCAAGACCAGCATAGAGATGCCGTGCATGAAGTGCGGCACGCAAATGCGGCTCGCCTTGATCGAGCCGCGCGACCAAGTCTACGACGTGCTGACCTATCAGTGCGCGCCGTGCAATGCCGGCGAAAGCTTCCTGAACGCGCGCTAGGCTATCGGCCCGTTCAGTCGTTCAGCACCGCGGCCCCCGCCTCCGTCAGCTCGGGCTGGTCGTCATGCAGTTCGACCAGACCGAGTTCGATGAGGACGCCCAGATCCTCGTCACTGACCGGTGACAGTTTGAGCCGGCCGGCCTGGATATCACGGAGGGTCCAGCGCAAGGCGATCGCGCGCTCAAGTGAAAATTCAGCGAATGGATTGTTTGCCATTCGCTTCGACTAGTGCGGCATTTGGATCAGACTTTGTCTTTGCCGCGGCGGCTTCATGGACACCACAGATAGACGGCGAGCCGGCGCGATCGAGCTACCCGGCGCCCCGATCGCGTCATCACTCCATGTGTCTTCGCAGCGGCGCGGCTCAGTAGCGGTAGGGATCTATATCGAGCAGCGGGAATGCGCTGAACACGCTCGGCAGATTGGTCGGCGTCGCCGGATGTAGATAGGACTTGTCCAGTTCGGCGAAGCTGGTGACGCCGAGCAGCCCAAGGCAGCGGATCACCTCGTCCTCCAGCAATTCAAGCATCCGGACGATGCCTGCCTCGCCCGCCGCGGCAAGCGCCCAGCATTGCAGACGGCCGATCCCGACGAGATCGGCCCCCGAGACGATGGCCTTCACGATATCAGTGCCACGGCAGATCGAGCCATCGACCATGATCTTGGCGCGGCCTGCGACGGCCTGAACGATCTCGGGCAGAACGTGCATGGACCCGCGGCCGTGGTCGAGCTGCCGTCCGCCATGATTTGAGACGTAGATCCAGTCGACGCCGTGATCGAGCGCGATCTTGGCGTCTTCCGCGGTGGCGATTCCTTTGAGGATGAGCGGTATCTTGAACTTGTCCTTGATCAACTTCACCGTCCGCCATTCCAGCCCCTTCTGGAAATCGCCGCCGGTGGCGCGGATGCGGCTTTCGCGGACATAGCGCTTGGCGATGTCGCGCTCGCGCCGGCTGTAATGCGCGGTGTCCACGGTGAGGCAGAACGCGGCGTAGCCGTTGTCGATGGACCGGCTGACCACATCCTCGACGAACGCATCATCGCCGCGCACATAGAGCTGGAATATGCGCAAGGCGTCGGGCGCCGACTTGGCGGTATTCTCCAGCCCCGGCTCCGACACCGAGCTCAGCATATGCGCCGCGCCGAACGTTCCCGCTCCGCGCGCGACGGCTGCGCCGGCATCCGGATCGAAGATCTCGAGCGCGCCGACCGGCGCGATCATCACGGGAAGCCGGAGCTTGCGGCCGAATACCTCGGTGGATGGATCCACATTGATGACGTTGCGCAGCACGCGCGGCCGGAACGCGATCTCGTCGAGCGCCATTCTGTTGCGGCGCATCGTGGTCTCGGTTTCCGAGGCGCCGACGATATAGTCCCAGGCGTTCTGATTCAGCCTGGCGCGGGCCTTTTGCGCGAATTCGTGCAGATTCTGGAATTCCTCGCCGCTGGCGCCGAGTTCGACATTGCGCGCCTGCTGAATGGGGGTCCCGTCATTCATGGTCGTTTCTTCTCCCGATTTGGCCGGCACATTAGCCGCAGACAAACCGGAAAAGCTACCACCTTGACCGACGAATCCGGCCAGCGAAGGCCAGCTATTCGCTTGTGAGATGGATCGAGTTTCGAAACGAAGCGGCCGGCTCCGAACTGAGCCGTCCGACACGCGCTAGCTGCCCGAAAACCGGTTTCGGTACTCGGTCGGCGACACGCCGAGGTGGCGCAGGAAGGCCCGCCGCATTCGTTCGTCGTCGCCAAATCCCGCGCGCTTGGCAACCTCGACCACGCCGCCGATCTGGCGGCTTTCGAGCAGCAAGCGCGCGGTCTCAACGCGCAGCGCCTCGACACCGCTAGCAGGTGTCATGCCGGTGCGGCTGACATAGGTCCGGGCAAAGGTGCGTGGCGTCATCCCGGCCTTTTCCGCGAGGGTCTCGACCTTGAGGTCGCTCGTGATGTTCTCGATGATCCAGGCATGCAGCGCGCTGAAGCGTCCCTCGACGTCCGACGCCTGGGCCGCAAGGACGGTCGAGAACTGACTCTGACCGCCCGGCCGCTTCAGAAACACCACAAGTCTGCGCGCAACATCGAGCGCGATGGTGTGGCCGAAATCCTCCTCGATCATTGCGAGCGCCAGATCAATGCCGGCGCTGACACCCGCCGACGACCAGACATGTCCGTCCTTGACGAAAATCGCGTTGGGCTCGACGCGGATGTCGGGAAAGCTGTCCTGCAAACGCGGACAATAGCGCCAGTGCGTTGCAGCACGCTTGCCGTCCAGGATCCCGGTCCAGGCCAGCGCAAACGCGCCGAGGCAGACTGATGCGATACGGCGCGCCTTCGGCAGCGCCTCCGTAATCCAGTTCATCAACTCGGCGTCGTTGCGGATCTTCCAGATACCGGGCCCGCCGGGGATTACCAGCGTGTCGACCTGGGCGGGCGCAACACTGGCGATCGGCGCCGTGTCGATCATCATACCGACATCGGTCGGCACCAAGCCGCCTGAAGTCGACAGATAGGATAGCGAATAGTCCGGCCCGGGCAGTTCGATCGCCTCCAGCTCCGCGAACACCTGAGCCGGCCCCGAGATGTCAAGCAAGGTCACGCCCGGAAAGGCAACGATCGCGATCCGCCGTGTCGCTTTCTTGTCGCGCGGCTCGGGCCGGGGCGGCTTGGCAGTTTTCGAGGGCATATTGTCCTTTAAGCCATTCGAGGCTGCCCTGTATAGCTTGCAATGGAATTCTGGAGTTCTGCCATGTCGCGAAATCTGGGCAGCGGATACGAGGCGATCAAATCGCCTTGGGCGGATTACGCGATCTACAGTCTACCCAATGCCTCCCGGGTCGAAGCCCGCGACCGCCAGCCGCTGATGGACGCCATGAACGGCATCATTGCCGTCAACTGGCAGGCCACCGAGCCGCATTGGACGGCAACCTCCTCACCCTTCGACCAGAAGTACAGCCTGATCCTCGTCTATGACGGCTCCGGCCTCGTGGCCTTCTCGGTCTACCGCATCCTGCAGATGTCGGCCGGACTTGGAATTTATCGCAGCGGGACAGAAGTACTCCCGGCGCATCAGGGCCGCGGCCTCTACGGCTTCTTTACGGCGGAAGTTCTGAAATGCTCCGGCGCCGCCGAGAGGGCCGACGGCAACGTGCTCTACGGCTGGCGGACCCGCAATCCGATCGTCTGGGCAGCGAACGCTAAAATTTGCGAGAAAGTTTCTCCATCGTTGCTCGATGATGCGCAGGACTCTGCGTTGCAGGCGGCCTGTGTCGAGATGTGCACCTCACTCTATCCGGGCAAGCCGCTCGAACTGCCCGACATGATCATGCGTGGCGCTTACGGCCACATTAAACACCATCGGCAGGCCTATCGTGGCACCGCGTCGCTGGTCGATGCTGCGATGTCGCGGAAGATTCCGAATTCAGCGGATGCCCTGTTCTCTGTGGGTTACGCGAGGGTGTGATGTCGATGCTCGGACAACAAGCCGTTTACGCCCCGACGACCCGCTTCACCGACCGCGCCTATCTCGCCTGGACGGCGGTGGCCATCGCCTACGCCATTGCCTTCCTGCAGCGCGTGTCACCGCAATCGGTAAGCCTCAGTTTCCTGCACGACTTCAACACCGATGCGGCCGGTGTTGCGATGCTCGCCTCGAGCTATTTCTGGGGCTACACCTTGATGCAGATTCCGGCCGGCCTTCTGGTCGACCGCTACGGCGTCAAGCGCGTCGTCCTCCTCAGCATGATCGCCTCATCGCTCGGCAGCGCAGCGTTCGCGCTGGCGCCGAACCTGCTCGACGTTTTTGCTGCGCGCCTGATTGTCGCCTGCGGCGATGCACTGGTCTTCACGGCACTCCTGAAGCTCGTGGCACAAAGTTTCGCTGATGAGCGGTTCGGCATGATGTCGGGTATTTCGCAGGTCTCCGGCTATGTCGGAGGCGTGATCGCGACCACGCCGCTCGCAGCCGCCGTCTCGGGGTTTGGCTGGCGGGCCTGCTTCCTGTTCATCGCCTGCATTGGCCTCGCCAACCTCGCCTACGCCAAGCTCGCGCTCAAGCCTGATCCGGCATCGCACAGCAACAAGACGCTGAAGGGCGTCGTGATCGCTGCGCGGCAATCGCTGGCCCATATCGCGAACTGGGGCTGTGCGATGACGTTTGCGTCGCACTTCGCGGTCGTGACGACGCTGTCGGGCGTCTGGGGCATTCCGATGGTCGCCCACTTCTTCCATATCTCCCCGACGGCCGCCGGCACGCCGCTGCTCGCCTTCATGATCGGCAATGCGCTCGGCTCGATCTTCCTGGGTCACGCCGCCGATCGTGCCGCGGCGGCGCTCGACCGCGCATTGATCGGCATTTGCGTGTTGCGCATGCTGCTGATCGCGATGCTGCTGCCGCAGGTCGCCCGGACATTTGGTCTCGCCTACGTCACCGTCGTGTTCACGGCCTTGGGGCTCGTCGCCGGCGGCACCGTCCCGCTGGTGCTGAAATGCGTGAAGAAGCTCTACACCTCCGAACTGATCGGTGTCGGCGCTTCTGTGAACACCACTGCTGCCGGGATATTCGCCGGCGTCTCGCAGCCGATCATCGGCTTTGCGATGCTTGCAGCCAGCAACGCCTCCGGAACCGACGCCGTGCACAACACGGCCGCGATCGGTGACGGCGGCTACAGCGCCTTGATCGTCATTCTCCTTCTCATGTCGCTGCCGGGCATTGCCGGGCCGCTATTGATGAGAAGCAAGTTGATAGCCCGTTAGTGTCGTTATGAGTGTAGGGGGTGTTATGGAGCGCTTGTTCTTGAGAAAAGGTGAAGTCGCGTCAAACTTTCCGGTCAGCAGCTGGCAGAGCGTGATGTTCTCCGAGTTTGAAGCGCAGATGAGCAGCGAGGCAAGGCCGTTCCCTTGCGTGTTCGGGGTGACCGGACATCGCCAGGATCAGCTCCGCTATCTTTTCCTCGACCCGTATGACGTTGCTGTGCTCGGCGAGCAGCTCGCACAATATGTCTCAGAGGCGCGCTCGTTCGGCCCCAATACCTCGTTGATCGTGTTCACGCGTCCCCGCCCCGTGCAGACGCTCGATGCCTACTATCGCAAGATGTGGCTGACGCTCGACCAGCTCGCACGCCTGGACAAGAACCCGTGGCCATCAGAGATTCCGGAACAGATCGACCACCCGATGTGGGAGTTCTCGTTTGCCGGTGAGCCCATTTTCGTCGTGTGCACGACGCCCGCTCATGTGATGCGCCAGAGCCGCCGATCCAGCGCCTTCATGCTCACGTTCCAGCCGCGCTGGGTGTTCGACAAGATCCTCGGGACGGAAAAGGCCGCGACTGCCGCATTCGCCGAGGTGCGCAAGCGCCTGATCCCGTACGACAGCGCGAGCCCCTCTCCGCTTCTTGGCCGCTACGGCGCGACCGATGGCCGCGAATATCTGCAGTACTTCCTGCACGACGACAACAATGCGAGCGGAGGCTGCCCCTTTGCCAAGCTCGCGCAGAACAAGACGCCAGCTATCGCGAACAAGGAACAGGCAGCATGACCCAAATCATTGCGGGCACGAAGACCGAATTTGCCATCGATCCGGAGATTCTCAACCTGCTCCCGGCCCAGGGGTCCGTCGAGCTGCAGCATGATGCAGCCGGCAAGGTGCATCACTTCCATACCCATCCGGTCGATGAAATCCTGATGATCATCAGCGGCCGGTTGAACTTCATCTGGGACGGCGGTGAGCGGGTCGTCGGTGCCGGCGACACCATCCTGCTGCCTGCCGGCACCCGGCATCAATCCGAAGCGCTCGAGGGTGGTGCAATCTACGTGATCGCGACACAGCCGCCCGCTAGGTCAATGAACAACTGATATCCAGGAAAAACGCGAACACCTCAGGACAGTGAGGGATCGCGCGGCGGCTCAACCGCCAAACGTTCGACCAGCTCGATGACCTCGGAACGCTGGTCGGGCGCAAGTCGAAGGAAAGCCTTCAACAGTCGCAGGCTTTCCAGTGTTTCGCTCGATGGAGCTCCGAGCTTGTTCTGCAGCTCTGCAACGTATGTGGGATTTTTCATCTCGCACCTTAAGTGAGGATTACGAATGGCATACCCAGGTAAACGTGAAGGCTTGGCCCAGAAGGTCGACACCGCAGCGCAAGAGGCCGAACGCCTTGGCCTGACCACGGCAACCCTCATACTCCGGATGGCCCGTCTCGAGATTGATCGGGCGGAGCCCGAGGAAGTTGAAAGTATGCCAAGGAACAACTTGCGCAGCAAGCCGAACTGAGGTCCTGAACGGGCCAGTTCCGGGTCGAAGGCCGCCGGCACGCGGTGGGGGCCCGCGACGTCTGAACGACATCTTGCGAGGCGAGAGGCTTCCCTCTCGCCTCAGGTCAGGTGGTTAGCGCTTATCTGATCTTTGGTTCAGACCAAACGGCTAGCCGGTGTTACCTGGCTTGCCGAACGCGCCTGCCTCGGCCAAAGCGGCGATGCGCCGGTCGTCGTAGCCAAGCGTCTTGCTCAACACATCCCGGGTGTGCTGACCGAGCAGCGGAGCCGCAACGGGATCGACCGTAGGTGTCAGGCTCATATTGACCGGCGACTCGATGTTCGGAACCGAGCCGGCGGTCGGATGCGCGATTCTGCTCAGGCGATGACGATCGCGCACCTCGGGTGCGTTGAAGCCTTCCTCGACCGTACGCAGATAGCCAACCGGAATATTGGCCTTCTTCATCTTTGCCATCCAGTGCTCGAGCGTGTCGCTTGCAAACACGCTGGCGATGATGGCGCGCAGCTTCTCCTTGTTGGCGGTCCGCGCCTTGCGGTGAGCAAACTCGGGGTCGGTGACGAGATCCGGGCGATCGAGTACGTCGGTCACGAGCCGGCGATAGAGCCGGTCGTTGGCGCAAGCCATATAGAGCGGACCATCGGACGCCCGGTAGACGCCGACGGTCGGCGAACCGTTCGGTGAGTTGCCGAAACGGCCGGGGTTGTTGCCGTTGATGAGATAGGCCATGCCGTAGAAGCCGGTCATCGACACTGCGGTGTCGATCAACGCGACCTCGACCTGCTGCCCGCGACCGAGCCGATCCCGCGCAATCAAGGCGAGCAGGATGGCGTTGCAGGCCGACATACCGGTTGCCATGTCCACGATCGGTGGCCCGGTGCGCACCGGTTCGCCATCCGGAAAGCCGTTGAGCGACATGAAGCCGCTTTCGGCCTGCGTAATCGGGTCGAAGCCCGGGCGCAGCGCGAAATCACCCTTGCGGCCATAGGCGGAGATCGAGCAATAGATCAGCCGCGGATTGGACGGCGACACCGACGCATAGTCGAGACCGAATTTCTTCATCACGCCGCCGGAGAAATTCTCCACCACGACGTCTGCCTTGGCAACCAACGCGCGCGCGACTTCGAGCGCGGCCGGATTGTTGAAATCGAGCGCAATGCCGCGCTTGTTGCGGTTGAGGCTCAGATACGCTGCGCTTTCGCCGCCGATTTCAGCGTGCTCGTAAGCTCGCGTGTCGTCCCCACCGTCCGGATTCTCGATCTTGATGACCTCGGCCCCGAAATCGGCCAGCGTTTGGGTGCAGGCCGGGCCGGCGACGACGCGGGTGAAGTCGACCACCAGCAGGCCATCGAGCGCCGTCGGAACTCCCTCCCCGCGCGGCGCGCGCCCTGGCAACTCTGGTTTGGTCATGATCTGACGCTTCCTCTGTTATTTTGTCAGGCGAAATACGACGGCCCTTGCCAGGACCGGCACTGCCTGCCTTTTAGCGGAAGCCCGTCACCAGAACCAAACCCGGATTTTGCAGGGCGGGACCTTCGCCTGACATGGCTGTCACCGGCAAGGGGGTCCCGCAGTGCCGACACGGTCAAACGATTCGAATGTCAAGGAAACCCGCCGGATACCGGATCCGTCAGCGCGTCAGGCGAGCGGAAGAATGGACATCGGCGGGTAGCGACGCTTCGTCGCCACCCGCTCGAGAACCGTCGCACTATTCGGCGATCATTTCGCCGGAGCCGCCGAACTCGGCCGGAAAGTCCTTCAGCTTCGGCAGGCCATCGCGTATCGGCAGCACTGCCTCGGAATAGTTGACGTGAACGCCGGGGCTGAACTTCAGCGTCGGGATCGTCGCCGTGAACACGTCGACGAGCCCAAGCGTCGGGTGGTTCGTCATCAGGTGACCGCCGCACTTGGTGCAGTATTTGCGCTGGCTCATCGCGGTCTTCTCGAACGTCCCGACATGATCGGCGCCCTTGGTGACTTCGACCGCCTCGGGCTTCCAGAGGCTGAACGCATTCACTGGGCCGCCGGACCAGGAACGGCATGAACGGCAGTGGCAGTAGCCCATCGCCTCAGGCTCCCCGGTGACCTTGAGTTCGACGGCGCCGCAAAAGCAGGTTCCAGTGTGATTCATCGCTCGGTTCTCCCTTGGGTGAATTGATCGGAGGGTGAATTGATCAGACTCCGCGCCGGCATCGACCCACGTTACTCGTGATGTTCACGATGCAGGATAAGATCAAGGCGGGCATAGCCGCTGCGAACTCCCTTGTGGACGTACAGACCATTCCTCGCACGGGAGGCAATCACGCTGCGCTCCAATGCAGACAGGTCGTCGACGCGAGCGAAGTTACATGAGAGTCCGCGCTGCTGTCGACCGTCTTCGACGCAGATAGGGATGAGCTCAGTGTGAGGCAAAGCACAGTGCCGCAACATGATGAATCACTGCCGCGCCAGATGCCTGAGCGGCACCCGGCACGTGAGCACATCACTTCAGATCAGCATTGACGGTGCTTCACCGGAACCTTGTTCGGCGTGGCAAGCCCGTACATCAGCGCCAGCCGATCCAGGCATTCCTTGAGGCGCCGCGCAAAATAGTCCTGCCAGCGCTGCGTACGCAAGCCGCGCCGCTGCCCCAGCTGCTCCATGGTCATGCCGAGGATCAGGACGTCGTGCACCAGCGCCGAACCGTCGGCACCAAGCTCATGCTCGGCACGATTCAGGCGCAAGGTCGCCTGGCGCTGTCCCTCCGTGATCGGCTCTCGTTGCTGACCGCCGTCAACATATTCACGCGTCGTATCCACCGCGCGAGGGCCGCGCTCGGCCTTCTCCCAATCGTTCTGGAAGGCCCGGCCGCTCCGGTACTGTGTGTCGTCGATCTGCCGGTGTGCATGCAACCGGCCGAGCGGGTCGTTGCGTATCGAGCGAAAGGCAACGATCTTCTCGCCCGGCTCGAGCGCGAGGGGATCGTCGATCTCGACGGTCGCCACCTCGGCGTTGACGAGCAGATCCTGGGAGCGCCGATCATGTGTTCCAGCGGGATCGTACGGTTTCCGGCGTTTTGCACGCGGCATTGGTGACCTCCGAAATGTGTGATGAAAGCGCGCGGCGGCGTCCGCGCGACCGTGGTTGTGTGGACCGACATCGATCGGTCGGGAGGTGAGCGGCCTCAGATGGCCCCGATGGCTTGAAGCCAGGCGTCGTTCAGTACCGGCCTCGTCGATGCCTCGGGATCGCGGCTCAGGTGAAAATGCGGCGTGCAATAGCTCGCGCCCGGCCGGCACGGGTGACCACAGAAGGTCATGGTTTCGCCGTCGGCATCCCCGCCATAGGGATAGCGGCAGTCTCCGCGCTTGAGGTCGAACAGTGAAAGGTGCCGTGGCGCGACCGCCGCGCAACGAAGTTGGGGCAGCTCCACCGTTTCGGTGAAGCTTTTCGGCCAGCGAAGCAGATCGGGCTTGAGCTCGGCCCGCCCTTCACGCAGGCGCCCGATCCTCGGTGGCTCCGGCAAGGCCGGCTTGGGTGGATCGAGATGCCCTGGCAGGGACGGCTCTGGCCGATCGAGGCCCGCCAGCCCCATGCGCTGCGCCCGGCTGAGGGCCGCGTTGCGTGTATAGGCCGTGCTGAAGGTTGCGTTGATCGTGTCAGCGATTTCCGAATAGGACAAGCCGCGGGCGCGCAGGTCCTGCAAGGCAGCCGAATGCTCCGGCAGCCAGTTCACCATATCCATTCCAAATTCCCATTTTTGTCATTCCGCCGGCGCCTCGCACACCTTCCGATATTCAGAAGAAAAAGTCAAGCTTGAATTCTGATAATCGTAACGGTAAGAGTATGTCCAGCTTTGGAGAGGATGAAACATGCTGGACGCGGCACTTATCGAACGAGCTCTGGAAAAGACGGGAAAGAGCAAGGGCGGGCTTGCCCGCGCAATGGGGGTTCGGGCCGGGGCGGTGTCCGAAATCCTGTCGGGAATCCGCTTGATCAAGGCATCGGAGATCGCCCCGATCATGGAATATCTGGAGCTGAACGCGGTGCCGATCGTGGGCCGGGTCGGCGCCGGCGCCTCGATCCAGCCGGAACTTGAGCAGGTCCCGCCGGAGGGTCTCGGCGAGATCGAGCTTCCCTTCCCGATGACGGAGGAAACCGTCGCTTTCGAGGTTTCGGGCGATTCGATGCTGCCGAAATACGAGAACGGCGATGTCATCGTGGTGTATCGCGAGCAGCGCTATCCGCTGTCGAGCTTCTACGGAGAGGAGGCTGCGGTCCGGCTGAAGAGCGGCGAGCGCTATCTGAAGACGATCGAGCGGGGCAGTTCGTCCGGCACGGTCAACCTCAAGAGCTTCAATGCCAAGCCGATCAACGGCGTCAAGCTCGAATGGATCGGCGAGATCTGCGTCACCCTGCCCCGCGGCCAGATCGAAAGGCTGCGCGGCAAGACGGCGGCGAAGGGCCGCAAATCAGCCCGGGCGCAGGGCGGACGGTCGTCCGAGAAATAGCCGCCCGGCTTCAGGGGCTGGCCTGACCGATTCGGGTGCCTTCGGCCCGAATCGGTTGGTGCGACCGCGCCCGAGTTCCGATTATCGTCAATTTCCCTTGACACAATTCCGATTATCGGAAATAATGGACAACGAAAGTCAACGCATCGAACCGCCAGGCAATGCAGTATTTTGTTGTGATGATCGACTATGGCCGCCGTGGCCGCGAGGCGATCGTCGATCCCGAAATGACGCGGCGCGAGGTCATCTCACGGGTCGCGTCGGGGGAATACACCAACATCAGCTTCATCCACGAGGTTGCCGAGTGCTCGGTCGAGGATATCACGGACGATATCCTCGCGGAGGCTGCCCTGCCGGAGGTCGCCCCGACCGGCGCGAACCTGCAAGCCAGTACACTGGATCACGCCCGCGACCTGCGCAAACACGAGCCGGTCTGACCGCGCTCACGCGGTGATTGCGAAAACGTGATCTTTCTTGAACCGGCCACTTGGCCGGAACCCGAAACAGACTAGATAGGGTTCACGCAGAGTCTATTCGGACCGGGCGTGGGTTCCCACTAGATTCGCGAACTCGTTTTCTCGGGCCGGCAGATTTCACCTTCAGATGACTTCGACAACAAACGCCGAGATCGCGAGAGCCGGTGGCGATCTCAGGATCGCACTGCTGCTTGGCATCGCAAACTGGTTTCTGTTCCTGGATCACGTGCCGCACAACGTCGTCAGTGCGCTGACCATGCGCAATTTCGGCTTTAGCGGCGCGACCGATCTTTTTGTGTTCATCGGCGGCTATGCGGTGACGCTCATTTACGCCCGGATGGCGCTGGAGCGCGGATTCGTGGTGGCTGCGACCCGGATCTTCAAGCGCGTATGGCAGCTCTATGCTGCCTATATCGTCCTGTTCGTGATCTATGTCGAGTTGATCAGCTATGTCGCCACGCGGACCGCGGCGCCCGAGATCATCAGCGAGTTCAACATCACCGGATTCATCGACCACCCGATCCGGACGCTGATCTACGGCTTGTTCCTGCAGGCCAAACCCCTCAATCTCGACGTGCTGCAACTCACTATCGCCCTGATGGCCTTCCAGCCGTTCGTCGTACTCGGATTGCTCTACGTGCCGAATGCAACGCTTCTCGCGTCAGTGGCGCTTTACGCTACCGCCCGCGTGTTCGACTGGAACCTGACTTCATATCCGTACGGAGATTGGTACCTTAATCCGTTCTGCTGGCAATTGCTGTTCGTAATGGGTGGCTGGCTCGCGCTCATCGGCACGCGCTATGCACCCGCGATCCGCGCGATGCAGGCCGTTGCCGCGCTGCGCGCCACGGCGTTGCTGTACCTGCTGTTCGCGCTGACGATCGTCTCCAGTAGCGATATCCCCGCACTCGCCCAAATGATGCCGAGCGGACTGAGCGACATGCTGCTGCAGAACGACCGGGAGGATGTCGCACCTCACCGCATCCTGCATTTCCTGACCCTGACATTCCTGTTCACCTGGTTGGTGCCGCGCGACTGGGGATATTTGCGATCTTACGCCCTGCAGCCGATCATCAAGTGCGGCGAGGAATGGCTGGCCGTGTTCTGTGCAGGCGTGTTCCTCTCCTTCGCCGCGCACCTGATTTTGATCACCGGCCCTTACTCACTGACAAGGCAGGTCGCGGTCAGCCTCGCCGGTCTCGCGGCGATGACGGCTGTCGCCTACTACGTCTCGTGGTCGAAGCAGCAGGACAACAAATCTGCGGTCGGCGCTCATTCCTGAATCCATCGATCTAGTCGACAAGCAGCGCGCGCCTTAGCCGCGTCTCACTGTCGTGCAGCATGGCGGTGTCGACGCCCCCTCGCGCAGCTGCATCCGTCGCGCAAGCGAACAGGCGGTAGAACTGCAACCCGTCATAGGCGACCAGCAACAGATCGACGCCCGCGTTCAACGCCTCAACGACTGCGGTGCAGACATCGTGCTGATAGATCGCGCCCATCACCAGATCGTCCGTCATGACGATGCCCTGGTAGTTCCAGCTCTTCCGGATCAGGCCGCCGACCACGGCCTTTGAATGCGACGCCGGCCGCCCTCGGTCGAGCGCATTCACCGCGACATGCCCAACCATCAGGCGCGCATCGGTCGACGACAGCACATCGCGGAATGGGCGCCAGTCCGTCGCCTGCAGTTCGTTGACCGGCGTATCGAGATCGGCGTTGAAATGATGCGTGTCGGCGCGCACGCGGCCCAATCCCGGAAAGTGCTTCACGGTGGCATTGACGCCCGCGGACTCGAGGCCAAGGATGTAGGCGCCCGCGATCGCGCTCACCTTGGCCGGATCATCGGAGATCGCGCGCTGATTGATCAGCGTATTGAAATCGAGCCGGTTGTGCTTCGCCGCCGGCCGCAGGTCGAGCACCGGGGCAAAATTCAGGTTGATGCCAAGCGATGCCAGCTCGCGCCCATGGGTGCGCCCGAACTCCTCGGCTTTCGCCTTTTGCTCATCCGGCGCCAGCTCGGCCAGGGAGGCCAGTGCGGGCAGTCTCGTGAGCGGCGGTGCCAGATGCGAAACGATGCCGCCCTCCTGATCCGTCGCGACCATCAGCGGCGGCAGCCCCGCGGCCCGCCGCCTCGCCTGCAGTGTGGCGATCTCCGCCTTCAAGGCGTCAGCCGTCCTGCCGGCTATGTTGCGCCGGGCGACATAGATGCCCGCAACGAACCCCTTCTCCACAAGCGGTGCGACCTCGTCGAACGACCGATAGCCGACGATAAAATGCTGCCCCAGCGACCGCGCGAGGACCGGCTCAGTCTGGAGAACGCGGTGCTTCCGCACCTCGAACACACCATGCGCGGCGAGCATCGCGAGCGGCGGCAGACACCACAGGATCACCAGGAGCCTTCCTGACCGCGTCCGCCCCCGCCACGTGGCGCCGCGAACCAGCATGAACGCGACGACGATGCTTGCGAGCACAAGAAGAAGATTGCCCGTCCCGCGCAACGGGACCAGATACGGATCGTTGTTGTTGACGCCGGCCAAGACGAATACGAGCCCGAAGATCCAGGCCAGGGCGATGCCGACGCGCTTGATGATTTGCATGGAGACGACGGGTGAACGAACCGAACGTATCGTCCGTATCAGACCGGACTCGCCGCAGCGAGTGGATAAGACCGCTCTGCACGCAATCTGCATAACAATCCTGAACTCCTGCTGATCGCCTTCCCGCCGTCTGCACGCGGCCAACCCAAGGTGCGCCCTGCCGCAACCAGGATCGCGTTCGCACACCCGTCGATGACTTCAGCGCGACCGCCGAAGTCCATACGTCCTTCAGTCCTGAGGTCATGATGACAAGCCTAGAGTCACCGGAAGCCGAGACCCCTTCGATTGCCAATGGTTTGCCGCCGGCCAAGGCCGCCGCCGCGCTTGCGCTCGCCGCGCTGGCCGATTGGTTGTTCTATGATCAGAATGCCGGACTCTCGGTGGTCCTCTTCGCCTTCGCGCTGGCCAGCGTGTCACTGGCCGCCAACGTCGGTCACGTCGCTCGCCACAGGCGGCCGATCGCCGGCGCGATCGTTGTGGCCGGGCTACTCCCTGCCCTGGAGGAGGTCAACGCAGTCTCGCTGGCCTTCGCCATTCTTGCGCTCGGCACCGCGCTTGCTCTGACGACCAATCCCTGTCTCGACAGCGTAATCAGGGGAGCTGCCTCGCTGGTGGATCTCCTTCTGATCAGCCCTTTCAGGTTGTTTCGGGACGTCGTCAGCGCATTCGACCTGCCGGGCCTCACCAGGGGGTTCATCCTATGGTTCGTGCCGCTGCTGCTCGGAACCGTGTTTGTCTTTCTGTTCGTCGCAGCCAATCCGGTGCTGGAGGTATGGATCAGCCAGCTGAACCCCGGCAATCCCGCGGCCAGCCTCAGCCTCGGTCGCACGCTGTTCTGGATCCTCGTATTGGCGCTCGTCTGGCCATTCGTCCATGTCAAATGGCGGCGCTACACCAATGTCGCGGCCAGCGGACCGCGATCTTCCGCGCAGGGTCCAGCTGAACCCGATCATTTCATCGACTTGCTCGGCGCAGGCACCATCCTGCGCTCTCTGATCCTGTTCAACTTGCTGTTTTCGATTCAGACAATTCTCGATGCGATCTATCTCTGGGGCAACGCAACGCTTCCCGCCGCCATCACTTACGCGTCCTACGCCCACCGTGGCGCCTATCCGCTGATTGTCACGGCGCTCCTGGCCGCGGCCTTCGTTCTGGTCGCGATGCGGCCGGGCGGCCCGGCCGAGCAATCGCGGGTGATCCGACCGCTCGTCTACCTCTGGGTCGGGCAGAATGTTCTACTGGTGATCTCCTCAATGCTCCGGCTTGATCTCTATGTCCAAACCTATCTGCTCACCTACTGGCGCGTCGCGGCATTCGTCTGGATGCTGCTCGTCGCCGTCGGGCTGATCCTGATTCTGGTGCGCATTGCCCTGCGGGCATCGAATGAATGGCTCGTCCGCGGCAATCTGTTGGTACTGACCATCGTGCTCTATGTCGGCTCTCTGATCAATTTCGCCGCCGTCGTCGCCGACTATAATGTCAGTCACAGCCGCGAAGCCTCGGGCAGCGCCGTTAGTTTGGATATGGACTACCTGATCCAGCTCGGCCCGAACGCGCTTCCGGCCATCGACCAGGCGATCCAACTGCGTTACGCCAACCCGGTCCTTGTCTCTCGCCGCAATAGCCTTGTAGAACAGCAACGCCAGCAGATGGCCTCATGGCGCGGCTGGAGCTTTCGCGGCTGGCGGCTTCAGCGTTTCCTGGACGGGCGGCAGAGCAACGCGCCGGGGTAGCCGAAGCGCCGGTTTTCGGAGACGACTCGTGACGCACCGCATCCTCATCGTCGACGACGACCTGCATATCCGCGAGGTTATCCGCGTCGCGCTCAAGAAAGCCGGCATGAACGTGGCCGAGGCCCGCGACGGCAAGGAGGCGCTGACCCGGTTTGCCGGCGAGCGGCCGGACCTGATCGTGCTCGATATCGGCATGCCGGAATTCGATGGCCTCGAGGTTTGCCGCGAGATCCGCAAATCGTCCGACGTGCCGATCCTGTTCCTCTCCGCCCGTGACGACGAGATCGACCGCGTCCTCGGCCTGGAGATCGGCGGTGACGACTACGTGACCAAGCCGTTCAGCCCGCGCGAGCTCGTCGCGCGGGTGAATGTCATCCTGCGGCGCCTGACTCCGCGGAAGGCGGAGACAAGGAAAGAGACCGGCGTGCTCTCCCGGGGACATCTCTCGGTCGATCCCGAGCAGCACGTGGCGGCATTCGCAGGCGTGCCGCTGCGCCTGACCGCGATCGAGTTCGGAATTCTGCGCGCCTTCCTGACGCGGCCAACAGCGGTGTTCAACCGCGAGCAGATCATGAGCGCGGCCTACCAGCTCAACATCCAGGTCTCCGACCGCACCATCGACAGCCACATCCGCAACATCCGGGCCAAGCTCGCGGCCGTGAACTGCGACAACGCTATCGAAACCGTTCACGGCGTTGGCTTCAAGCTCGGTCGCTGCGAGCAGCAAGCATGACATCGTTCCGCGCCCGCCAGAAGTGGCGACCGTCGCTTGGCCTGGTCATCTTCACCGTGCTTGCCTCGGTCGCGGTCCTGCCACTGATGGGGCTGTTTTTCTTTCGCCTCTACGACAATCAGCTGATTCACCAGACGCAAGCCGAGCTGATTGCGCAAAGCCGTGTGCTTGCCGCGATCTACGCCGAACACGTGAAGGCACGGCTTGGCGATGGCATCCCGCTCGGCGCTACAGTCCCTCAAGAGGCCTTGCCCGACCCCGACGACCAGGTGACGCCGATCCGGCCCGCGCTCGATCTCGCCGGCAACGACCTGCTGCGGCGACGGCCCGATGCGTTGCCGGCGGCGAAGCCGGCGGATCCGGCCTATGTCGAGATCGGTACCGCGCTCATGCCCATCATCCTGGAGACCCAGAAGGTCACGCTGGCGGGCTTCCGTATTCTCGATCCGCAAGGCGTGGTGATCGCCGGACGCCAGGAGGTCGGGCAGTCGCTTGCCCTTATCGAGGAAGTGGCCGCGGCGCTTGGAGGCCAGTATAGCGCCGCGCTCCGTATCCGCATGCCGGACAAACCTCCGCCACCGATCTATTCGATCAGCCGCGGCGTCGGTGTCCATGTCTTCTCCGCGATGCCCGTGATCGTCAACGATCACGTCGCCGGCGTGATCTACACGTCGCGGACGCCGAGCAACATCTTCGATCATCTCTATCAGGAGCGCGGCAAGTTCCTGCTCGCCACATTGGCCGTGCTGCTGGCGACCATTGCGATCGGGCTGATGTTCTCACGAACAGTCACGCGTCCGATGCGCGAGCTCGTCGATCGAGCCGTGCGGATCGGCCGCGGCGAGCGCAATGCGTTTCAGCCCTTGCAGCACTATGGCACCCGCGAGCTGGCCCAGCTCTCCGACAGCTTCCTCGACATGGCCCAGCAGCTGTCGCGGCGTTCCGACTACATCGCCACCTTCTCGGCACACCTGACGCACGAACTGAAATCGCCGCTGACATCGATCAGGGGCGCGGCCGAGCTGCTGCAGGATTCGCTTCAAAGCAAGTCGGATACGCTGACCCGATCCGAGCAACAGAGCTTCATCTCGAACATCCTTGGCGACGTCGCGCGGCTCGATGCGATGAGCCAGCGGCTGCGCGAGCTGGCGCGCGCGGAGAGCGCTCCGCAGAACGAGCAGACCTCACTCTCTGGCGTCATCGCGAACCTGAAGAGCCGCTTGGCGCAGCGAACAATCGTGGCCAGCGGCGACCTCGACCGCCCGATCGGGATGTCCGGCGAGAAGGCGCTGATCGTGCTGGCGCACCTGGCCGACAACGCGTTCCGTCACAATGCCAAATTGGTGCAGCTCGAAGCGACTGCCGAAGCCTCGACCGTCAGGGTGACGGTGAGCAACGATGGCGACCCGATCTCCAACGCCAACAGCGACAAGATCTTCGATGCCTTCTTCACCACCCGCCGCGATAGCGGCGGCACCGGCATGGGCCTCGCCATCGCGCAAGCCGTCATGGTGAGCCATGGCGGTACGATCCGTCTCCTGCCCGCCAGCCAGGGCGTCGCTTTCGCGCTGGAGTTTCCCGCGGTCTAACCGGCGTCAGCCCGCTCGATGATGATCGCGGTCGCTATGCCGCCGGCGGCGGCGCTGAGCCGTCGAGCACACCGGAGGAATTTCCCGCGTGGTGGATAAAATTGATCGAGATCTGATTGCCTCTCAGCATCGGCTTCCAGCCGATTGGCCGTCGCGCGCTTACGGCCCGAAATCAAGGGCATCGACGTCCTCGTGTGATCCCTTCCGCCCTCGCAATCGCGTGGGCGCATGGCGGCCCGCGCTCTCCGGTTGCCCGATCAGGCTTGCTCAGCCGAGCCATGCTTGACGGGCAAATTCGTTTGTGCGCAGCTGCTCAAAACAACAAGGCTACTCAGGGGCAGGACATATGGGCGGGCTTCGGCGGGCGCTGGCCGGTTACGGCTTCCTCATCGCATCGATCAATCTGGCGGCAGCGGCCGAGCCGATCAAGCTGCGGGTGGCCGACTCTTTTCCGAAGGGGCATTACCTCGTCCGCCTCGTGCTCGAGCCCTGGATGACCGAGGTGCAGAAGCGCACCAACAACGCCGTGACGTTCGAGCACTATCCGGCCCAGCAGCTCGGCAAGGCCGCCGACATGCTCAAGCTGACGCAAACCGGCGTCGCCGACATCGGCTATGTCGCGCCCGCCTACGTGTCCGACAAGATGCCGGTCTCCGAAGTCGCGATGCTGCCCGGCGCGTTCGAGCATTCCTGCCAGGGCACGCTCGCCTATTGGAAGGCCGCGCGAAGCGGCGTGATTGCAGAGCAGGATTATACCGCAAACGGCATCCGCCTGCTGCTCGCGGTGAGCCTGCCGCCCTATCGTATCCTGACCGTGAAGCAACCGGTGAAGGATGTCGCCGACATCAATGGGCTGAAGCTGCGGTCGACCGGCGGCGCACAGGACCTCACTTTGCGCGCGATCGGCGCGGTGCCGGTGCGGATGGCTGCCCCCGATGCCTATGAATCGCTGTCGCGCGGCACGATGGACGGTCTGCTGTTTCCGCTCGAGAGCGTCGTCGCCTATGGCGCCGACAAGCTCGTGAAGCATTCCACGAGCGGCTTTGGCTTCGCGAGCTTCGTGGTCGCCTATTCGATCAGCGAGAACGCCTGGAAGAAACTGTCGCCGGAGATCCAGAAGGCGATGATCGACACCGCCGAGGAAATCCTGCCGTCTGCCTGCAAGGAAGTGCAGAAGCAGGACACCGAGACGATGAAGTCGATGGAAGCCGCAGGCGTCCACTTCGACACCTTACAGCCTGACGTCGTCGCCAAGCTCAAGGACCTGACGAAGGGCGTGGGCAAGGCATGGGCCGCCGGGCTCGATGCCCGCGGCAAGCACGGCAGCGACGCTCTGAAGGAATTCAGCGCCGCCGTTGCGGCCGTGCCGGCCCAGTAACGCGGACGGAGCCCAACGTGATCAAGACAGGCCTGAAGGCTCTGACCGCCATCGAAAAGGTGACCTCGGCCATCGCCGCGGCGATGATGTTCGCGATCATGATCATCGTCTTCTCCGATGTCGTGATGCGCTACGTCTTCAACCGGCCGTTCTCCTGGGCCTATGATCTGATCTCGCTCTACGTGATGGCCGGCGTGTTCTTTCTCTCCCTTTCCGGCACCTACGCGGTCAACGGCCATATCAGCGTCGATATCCTACTGCCACGCTTCTCGGCGATTATCCAGCGCCTCTGCGTCATCATCTCCAACCTCGTTGGCCTCGCGATCTTCGTTCCAATCGCCTGGCTCGGTTATCAGCGCGCGCTCGACAATTATGTGTCGAGCGATGTGATGGCCGGTGCGATCCCTTGGCCGACCTGGGCGTCCTCGATCTTCGTGCCGGTCGGTGCGGGAATTCTCGCGTTGCGCCTTGCCGTTCATCTCATTGCCAATACCGCAAGCCTCCTGACCGGCGAGAATTTGTTGCCGCTGCCGGCCATCTCCGGTCATTCGGACAAGGCTGCCGGAGGTTTCGAATGATCCCGACCTTCATCCTCGCGCTGCTGTTCTTCCTGCTCGCGATCGGAACGCCGGTCGCGTTCGCCATGGCATTCTCCGGCGGGCTCGGCCTCTATCTGACCGGCGGCCTGCCGATCCTGCTCGGCGTGCTGCAGACCACGCCGCTGTCGGCCGTCACCTCCTACGAGCTGATCACGATCCCGATGTTCCTGTTGATGGCAGACCTGGTGCTGCTGTCGGGCGTCGCCGACGATCTGTTCAAGACCGCCGCAGCCTGGGTTGGACGCATCCCCGGCGGTCTCGGCATGGCGACCGCGTTGGCCGGTGCGGGCTTCGGCTCGATCTGTGGTACCAGCACAGCCTCCGCCGCGACGCTCTCTTCGACCAGCCTGCCCGCGATGATCCGCCAGGGTTACGAGCCCAAAATGGCCGCCGGCGTCGTCGCGATCTCGGGCACGCTGGCGATGCTGCTGCCGACCTCGGTGGCGCTCGTGATCTTCGGCCTGCTTGCCGAGGTGAACATCGGAAAGCTCCTGATCAGCGGCATCATCCCGGCGATCTTCGTCACCATCATCATCATGTCGACGATCTATATCCTGGTGCTGCTCGATCCCAGCCGTGCGCCGACGATATCCGCGGTGACATGGTCGGAGCGATTCAGCCTGCTCTGGCAGGTCAGCCCGATGGTGGTCCTGTTCTCGATTGTCACAGGCACAATCTATCTCGGGATCGCGACGCCGACGGAGGCCTCGGCGTTCGGCGCATTCGGCGCCTTCTGTCTCGCCTGCTGGAAGCGCAAGATCAACCTGACCTCGCTCTACACGACGTTACGGCATGCCGCCCAGGGCACCTGCATGATTGTGCTGATCATCATGTGCGCGCACATCTTCGGCTATTTCTTCACCCTCACCCAGGTCACGCAGAACATCGTCGGGTGGGTCGGCGGGCTCGACGTCTCGCGCTGGATCATCATCACGCTGATCCTGTGCGGCTACATCGTGCTCGGCTCGTTCATGGATCAGATCGCGATCCTGGTGCTGACGGTTCCGATCGTGCTGCCGCTGATCAAATCGCTCGGCTTCGACCCGATCTGGTTCGGCGTGATCAAGATCGTGACCGCCGAGGTCGGCATGATCACGCCGCCGATCGGATTGAACTGCTTCATCGTGGCGCGTTACGCACATCGTCCCGTGGGCGAGGTGTTCCACGGCACGTTCCCGCATTTCATCGCCCATCTGATCGCGATCGCCATTTTCGTGGCATTTCCGGAGATCATCCTCTGGCTGCCGAACCACATGCAGCAATGAAGAAGCCGTCGGTCGAGACGGCCATCTCTGGGAGACTGTTATGAATTTCTATTCCCGTTTCCTCGCCGGCGCAGCTGTCGCCACCGCCTTGCTGGCGGCTTCCGCATCATCGGGCCTTGCCCAGGAGAAGATCACCCTGCGCCTTGCCGACAGCCTGCCGTCCGGCCACGTGATCCATGAGCTCGTCGGCAAGCCTTTTTCCGAGCTCGTCACCAAGCTGACCAACGGCCAGGTCACGTTCCAGCACTTCCCGGCGGAGCAGCTCGGCAAGGCCAAGGACATGGCCCAGCTCACCGCGCTCGGCGTTGCCGACGTCTCCTACATCGTGCCGTCCTATTCGTCGGACAAGTTTCCGCTGACGGCCGTCGCCGAACTGCCCGGCATCTTCGACAGCGAATGCCAGGGCTCGCTCGCCTTCTACAAGGTCTCGCACAATGGCGGCATCCTGGAGACGAAGGAGTTTGCGCCGAACCAGCTTCGGCCGCTGGTGACGCTCGCGCTGCCAGCCTACCAGGTCCAGCTTGCGACCAGCCGCGATGTGAAGACCGCGAAGGACCTCGAAGGCCTGAAGATCCGCACCACCGGCGGCGCCATGGACCTGATGATGCGCTCGATCGGCGGCGTTCCGGTGCGGATGGCCGCGCCCGAGATCTATGAATCGCTGACCCGCGGCACGCTCGACGGGCTGATCTTCTCCTACCAGAGCTCGGCATCCTACGACTTCGGCAAGATCCTGAAGTCGGGCACCGAGGGGCTCAACTTCGGCACCGCGATCTTCACCTATTCGATCGGCGAGCTGAAATTCAAGTCGCTGCCCGAGAATGTGCGCAAGGCGCTGGTCGAGGCCGGCGAGCAGACCACGCGCGAGGCCTGCAAGCGGTTCGAGGACGGAGAAAAGGCCGCGGTCGACAAGATCAAGTCGCAGGGCATGAAGGTCATCAAATTCAGCGCCGACGACAAGGAGGTGTTCGACATCGCCTTCAAATCGGTGGCGCAGGATTGGGTGAAGGACGTCGACAAGCGCGGCAAGCCCGGTACCGACGTCTTCAAGGCCTTCACCGAAGCACTGGCCGCTACCCATTGAGCCAGGCATCGACGAGAGACAAACCATCCGCGCCGGCGGGCCCGCTCGCCGGCGTCAGGATCATCGACCTCACCAGCGTGATGATGGGGCCCTACGCGACCATGATCCTCGGCGACTACGGCGCCGACGTGATCAAGGTCGAGAGCCCCGATGGTGATGTGATGCGCCACGCCGCCCCGATGCGCCATCCCGCGATGGGCGCGATGTATCTGCAGGGCAATCGCAACAAGCGCTCGATCGTGCTTGATTTGAAGAAGGCTGGCGGCCGCGCGGCGCTGCTGCGTCTTGCCACCGATGCCGATGTGTTCGTCCACAACGTCCGTCCTGCGGCGATGGCGCGGCTCAAGCTCGGTGCCGACGATCTCCTCGCCACCAACCCGCGGCTGGTCTACGCCAGCCTGCACGGCTTCGGCGAGACCGGGCCCTACGCCGGCCGGCCCGCCTATGACGACCTGATCCAGGGGCTGACCGCCCTGCCCGCGCTGACAGGTAGGATCACCGGCGAGCCGCGCTACTCACCGGCGACCATGGCCGACCGCATCGTCGGCCTCAATGCCGTCCACGCTATCCTCGCGGCGCTGTTCCACCGCGAGCGCACCGGCGAAGGCCAGGCGATCGAAATCCCGATGTTCGAGACTATGGCGCAGTTCGTGCTCGGCGATCACATGGCCGGCCGCAGCTTCGCGCCGCCGATCGGCCCGCCGGGTTATTCCCGGCTACTGTCGCCCGACCGCCGTCCGTATCAAACCAGCGACGGCTACATCTGCGCGCTGGTCTATTCCGACAAACAATGGAACGCGTTCTTCGCCAAGATCGGCCTTGCGAACGAAGCCGACCGCGACCCGCGGCTGAACAGCATCTCTGCGCGAACCCGGAACTACGACTTCGTCTACGGCTGGTTCTCGCAGATGATGAAGACCCGCAGCACCGCCGACTGGATGCGCTTCTTCGAAGAGGCCGACATTCCGCATGCGCCGCTGCACGACCTCGACAGCCTGATCGACGATCCGCATCTTGCAGCCGTCGGGCTGATCCAATCAATGGAGCATCCGACCGAAGGCACGCTGCGCGTGGCCGGCCCGGCCGCCACCTGGAGCAAGACGCCGCCATCGATCCGGACCTATCCGCCGAGCCTCGGCGAGCATGGCCGGGAGATCCTGCGCGAGGCTGGACTTGCGGATGCGGAGATTGCGGCCCTCCTCACGGAGGGCGCGCTGATCGAACCCGACTGACTATTTCCTGCGCGACGCCAGGATTTTCTCGGCGGCGCGCAGATGCGGCTTGTCCAGCATCTTGCCGTCCATCTTGGCGACCCCGGACGGATTGTCGGCAAACGCAGCGATCACCCGCTCCGACCACGCGATCTCCTCGTCGCTCGGCATGAAGGCCGCGTTGACGACATCGACATGCTTGGGATGGATCACGGCCTTGGCGAGGAAGCCGTCCTGCCGCGCGGCAATCGCCTCCGCCTTCAGCGCATCAAGATCGTTGATGTCGGTGGCGATGGTGTCGATCGCGACCACGCCGGCCGCGGCCGCGCCGATCAGGCAGAGATCGCGGGCAAGGATGAAGGGCGAATGATAGCGGCCGTCGGTGCGGTTGCGCGTTGCGCCGAGCGAGGCCGCAAGGTCCTCCGCACCCCACATCATGCCCCAGAGCCGCGGGCTCATGTTCTCGAAGTCCAGGATCTTCAGCACCGCCCGCGCCGTCTCGGTTGCGACCGTAACGATCCGCGTGGTGCCTTGCGCGATACCCGAGGCGGCCTCGAATGCATCAAGATAGAGCGCGAGCTTGTTGACATCGGCGGCGCCGGCGCATTTCGGCAGCACGATGCCATCAGGCTTTCCGGGCATCACGGCCGCGAGGTCACCGAGCGTCAGATCGGTGTCGAGCGCGTTGACGCGGATATAGAGCTTCTGGTCCGGATTGCGCGCATCGAGCATCTCGCGCGTGATGCCGCGCGCAACGACCTTTTGCTCGGGTGCAATGGAGTCCTCGAGGTCGATGATCAATGCGTCGGCCGCGGTCTTCTTCGCGCTCTCATATTTCCGGGTGCTGTCGCCGGGAACGAACAGGAACGATCGCATCGTCTATGCCTTCGGCTTGCAGTGCATCAGGCCGGTGCGGCGGCAGCTTGCCACCACCTCGCCGCGCTGATTGGTCATGGTGTGTTCGAATTCGACGATGCCCTGGGTCGGCCGCGACTTGCTGGCGCGCTTGCCGATGATCCTGGTATGCGCTTTCAAGGTATCGCCGTGAAAGACTGGTTTCGGAAACTTGACGTCGGTCATGCCGAGGTTTCCGACCGTGGTTCCCAAGGTCGTGTCGTACACGCTCATGCCGATCATGATGCCGAGCGTATAGAGGCTGTTGAACAGCCGCTGGCCGAACTCGGTCTTCTCTGAGAAATGCGCATCGATGTGCAGCGGCTGCGGGTTCATGGTCAGGAGGCTGAACATGGTGTTGTCCATCTCCGTCACGGTCCGGCTGAACTCGTGATGGAATTCCTGCCCGACCTCGAACTCTTCGAAATACAATCCAGCCATTTAACGTCCCTTGTAGTTGGGCGTTCGCTTCTCAACGAACGCATTCAGCCCTTCCTGACAGTCTTCCGTCGACGCGACCACCACGAAGCTTTCCGCCGTGTTCTCCACCGAACGGCGGAAATCGGCATCGACCGCGCGCATGAAGGCGTCGCGGCCGATCTTCATCACGATCGGCGATTTCGCGGCCAGCTTCCGCGCGATCTCGCGGGCCCGCTCGAGCGCGGTGCCCTTCGGCACAACTTCGCTGAGCAGCCCCATGCGATAGGCGGTGGCGGCATCGAAGGGCTCGCCGAGGAACAGCGGGCCGAACGCCTGGTGCTTCCCCACCAGCTGCGGCAACTGCACGAAATGGATCGCCGGGATCAGGCCGACATCGATCTCGGGATAGCCGAAGGTCGAGCTGTCGCCCGCGATAATCATGTCGCAGGAGATCGCGATCGTCATGCCGCCGGCGCGCACCGCGCCGTCGATCGCCGCGATGGTCGGCTTACCCATGCGGTACTGCGTATCGTTCAGCGCGAAATATAGCCGCTCGAGAAATGCCTTGGTCTCGATCGCGGGCTTGCCCCTGACGATGTCGAGGTCGAGGCCGGCGCAGAACACCTTGTGGGCGCTGCTGATGATGACGGCGCGCACCGCATCATCATCGCGTGCTTTCGCCAGCGCCGCCAGCAACGCGTCGATCAGGGGGATGCTGAGCGCATTCACCGGCCCGCGGTCCAGCACAATCTCCGCAATCTGGTTGCTGACCGAGTAACGAACGAGGTCCGTGCTCATGATGTCTTGCCTCCTGTCATCGCTTTGGCCTGCCGCACCGCGCCCGACAGCAGCAAGCCGTCGATCTCGACCGAACCAAAGCCAGCCTCTGTCAGTACCGCGCGGCTATCCTGCCCAACGTCCGGCGCAGGACAAAGATGATCCTCGGACAGGCTCGCGATCCCCGGCGTCCGCGGCGAATAGACCGCGCCGACGCCCGGCGTATCCTGGCGGACCGACGCGCTGGTCGCCTCGACGTGAGGGTTGCGCAGCCATTCGCCGGGATTGAAGATGCGCTCCGCGATGATATCGGCACTGTGCAGCCGCGTCAGCCAGACATCCGTCGGCTGCGTCAGGAGCACCTCGCGCAGCTGCGGGATCAGCGTGTCGGCCGCATCGGCGCGCCGGGCGAAGTCGGCGAAGCGCGGATCGGCGGCGAGATCCTCTCGGCCGATCGCACCGCACAGCCGCTTGTATTGCGGCTCGTTCACCAGCGTCACCATCATCCAGCCGTCCTGGGTCTGGTAGGTGCCGGCCGGCACATTGAGAGCGCGCGGCGCACCGCCCTCAAGGATGAACTCCGCGACCTTGTGCCCGAGCAGTGCCGACGTCGACTGGCAGAGATTGACGTCGATCCAGCGTCCGGTGCCGACCGTCGCACGCGCGAACAGCGTCGTCGCAATGGCCTGGAACGCGTAGACGCCGGTGACGACGTCGGAGATCGTGGTGCCGACCCGATGCGGCACACCATCGGTGCCGATATTGACCGAGACCAGCCCCGAGAACGCCTGCGCCACGGAATCCGAGCCCGGCCGCTTTGAGTATGGCCCGCTCTGCCCGAAGCCGCTAACCGACAGATAGACCAGGCCCGGATTGTCGCGCGACAGGCTCTCATAGCCGAGCCCGAGCCGCTCCGCGACACCGGGGCGAAATCCTTCAATCAGCACGTCGGCTTCCCGCGCCAGAAGCTGCGCGATGGCGATCCCATCCTTGTGCTTCATGTCGAGGCACAGGCTGCGCTTGCCGCGATTGTAGACCGCCGACAGGGTCGTGTGATTGCCGTAGGTCGTGCCGAGATAGCGCGACCAGTCGCCCTCAGGCGGCTCGACCTTGATGACGTCGGCGCCATAGATCCCGAGCAGCATCGCGCAATAGGGCGAGGCGATCCCCTGCCCAAAATCCAGCACTTTCAGCCCGCGATACGGCGCCTCGTGCGTCGGCATCAGCTTGCGTTCGCCCGCCATTTGTCCTCCCACAGCTGTCGAAGAGCCCTATTCTCTTGGGTATGATCTTATCGGAAAACCGCTGCGCACTTTTCCGGATCATGCCCTACAGCGCTAGATAGCGCTGCCGGATGTTATCGTTGGCCTTCAGCTCATCGATGGAGGATGTGTAGACGATTTGTCCCTTGTCGATAACCGTCGCGTGGCTCGCAAGGCCAAGGCAAAAATGCATGTTCTGCTCGGCGATCAATACTGTGGCACCGGTGCCGCGGAGCTGCCGCAGCAGTTCGCCGATGCGCTGCACGATGATCGGCGCCAGCCCCTCGCTCGGCTCATCGAGCAGCAGCAGCACCGGATTGCCCATCAGCGTGCGGGCGATCGCCAGCATCTGCTGCTCGCCGCCGGACAGCCTGCCGGCGATCCGGTGCCGCAGCGGCTCCAGCAGCGGGAACACGTCATAGACGCGGCGGATCGACCACTCGTCCTCGCCGTCGGGCCCCTTCTTCTGGCCGATGACGAGGTTGTCCTCGACCGTATGCTCGGGAAAGATCTGGCGGTCCTCCGGCACGAAGCCGAGCCCGGCCCGCGCAATGTGATGCGGCTTCATTCCGGACACCACCCGGCCGCGCAGACTCACCTTGCCGCGGCGCGCCGGCGCCAGCCCCATGATCGCCTTCATGGTGGTCGACTTGCCGGCCCCGTTGCGGCCGAGCAGCGCCATCGTTTCGCCCTTCCGCACGGAGAGGCCGACGCCGAACAGGATCTGGCTGGTGCCGTAGTAGACGTCGAGGTCCTCGACCTGCACCACCGGCTGCGTGCTCATACCACCGCTCCCGCGTGGTCGTCGCTGCCGAGATAGGCCTCGATGACGGCTTCATTCCTGCGGATCGCATCAGGCGTCCCGGTCGCCAGGATCCGGCCGTAACACAGCACAACGATCTCAGGTGCGATCTTGAACACGATATCCATGTCGTGCTCGATGAACACGACGGTGATCTTCTGCTTCTCCCAGAGCTCGCGCACCTTGTCGATCATGCGCCAGCGCTCCTCGGTGCCCATGCCGGCTGTCGGCTCATCGAGCAGCAGCACCTTGGGATCGAGCACCAGCGCGAGCGCGATATCGAGCAGCTTCTGGTCGCCATGCGATAGCGTCGCCGCGGTCCTGTTGCGCTTACCGGCGAGGCCGAGCAGCTCCATCGCATGCTCGGCGCGGTCGCGCGTCTCGGCCAATGGAAAGCGGCGATGCATCACACCAGCGCGGCGCTGATCGGCACAGACCGCCGCCAGCATCGTCTCCTCGACCGTTAGCGACGGGAAGATGCTCGCGACCTGGAAGGCGCGGCCGATGCCGTGGCGCACGATCTCTGGCGGCGTCTTCCCCGCCATGTCGACGCCATTGAGCAGGATCTGACCGGCATCCGGCCGCAGCGCGCCGGTGATCAAGTTGAAGAAGGTGCTCTTGCCGGCCCCGTTGGGACCGATCACGGCGGTGAGCGAACCGTCGGCGAAGTCGAGCGAGACGTTGTCGGTCGCCTTGACGCCGCCGAAGGATTTCGAGAGGGCGCGAATTTCCAGCATGGCTAGCCGCGCCCCTCGCCACGACGCTGCGCGAACCATTCGACAACGAAGTCCATCAAGCCCTTTCGCAGACCGATGGCGAAGAACAGGATCACGATGCCGAGTACGATACCGTGATACTCGGTCAGGCGGGTGACGGTGTCGTTGAGGATCAGCAGCAGCACCGTTCCGACCATCGGCCCGAGGAAGGTCGTGACGCCGCCGAGCATGTTGATGAAGATGCCCTCGCCCGAGATTGTCCAGTAGGCGAATTCGGGATAGGCCCCGGAGACGAACAGCGCCATGATGATGCCCCCAGTCGCCGCGAACAGCGCCGCTAGCACGAAGATAGTCAGCTTCGCGCGCCAGACATCGATGCCGATGAAGCTCGCCCGCGTGGCATTGTCGCGGATCATGCGCAGCGTGTAGCCGAACGGCGACTGCGCGATCTGGCGCATCAGGAACAGCCCGATCACCAGCAGCGCGCAGCTCGTGATGTAGAGATGCAGATGGTTCGAGAGGTCGATGCCGAGAAACGGCGGCCGCGGAATGCCGCCGCGCAGTCCCTGGTCGCCGCCGGTCAGCGACTGCCACGACAGGATGGTCGAATGAATCAGCATCTGGAACGCCAGCGTGACGAAGGCGAAATAGATCTCCTTCAGCCGCACGCAGATCGCGCCGATGACGACGGCGACGACGAAAGTCATCGCCAGCGTGGCGACGAAGGCCACCGGGATCGGCACACCGGTCTTCTGCATCATGAGGCCGAAACCATAGGCGCCGAGGCCGAAGAACATGCCATGCCCGAACGAGATCAGTCCGGTGTAGCCGACCAGAAGGTTGAGCGACGTCGCGAACAATCCGTAGGCTGCGCAGCGGATCACGAAGTCGAGCAGCTGCTTGCTGCCGAACGCCATCGGCAGCAGCGCGAGCAGCACAAAGGCCGCGAGCGCGATCAGCACATCGCGATAGCGCTGCGGCCTGGCGTCGATCCGGGGCACCTCGAGGGGCTGCGCGCCCTGCCCGGCCTGCAACTCGGTCATGCGACCTCCTTGCCGAACAGGCCGGTCGGACGCGACACCAGCACGATCACCATGAAGAGATACATCAGCCCCTCGGTGAACAACGGGAAGCCGAGCGATCCGAAGGAACGGATCAGGCCGATCAGGAGCGCACCGATGAGCGCGCCCAGGATCGAGCCCATGCCGCCGATGACGGTGACGATGAAGGACTCGATCAAGACCGAGAAACCCATGCCCGGCGTCAGCGAGCGCACCGGCGCGGCAAGCGCTCCGGCCAGCCCCGCCAGCATGCCGCCGAGCGCGAACACGCCGCCATAGATCAGCCCGGTGTTGATGCCGAGCGCCGACACCATCCCGGGATTGTGCGCAGCCGCACGGATCACCTTGCCGATCCGGGAACGCGCCAGCCCCAGCCCGAGAACCGCCGCGGCCACGAGCGCCACCCCGATCAGCAGAAGATAGTATGGCGGCACTACGCCGCCGGCGATGAACAGCGGCGGCACCTGGAACGCTGCCGGCATACCCATTGACCTGAATTCAGGCCCCCAGATCATGCGGACGACATCGTCGAAGATCAGCACAAAGGCGTAGCAAACCAGAAGCTGCATCAGCACATCGCGGCCGTAGACGCGGCTCATGAAGGCGCGTTCGAAAATCAGACCGAGGAGCGCGGTGCCGACGGCGCCGCTCAGGATCGCCAGCGCAAAGCTGCCGGTGAGCTGGTAGGCCGTCATCGCGAAATAGGCGCCGAACATATAGAAGGCGCCGTGGCTGAAATTGACCACCTTGAGCACGCCGAAGATCAGCGTCAGCCCGACGGCGACAAGAAACAGCAGCATGCCGATGATCAAGCCGCTGGTGGTCTGCGTCACCAGGCATGCAGGACTGCTGAGGCAACTGGCGAGCGCGTCGAGGTCCACGGGAATCATCCATTACGGCGGGCCGCAACGCCGGCGCGCGACAAACATCAGATGCAAGGCGGAGACAGCACGCGGCCTCCGCCCCCGCATGCGGATCAGGTGTAGCCCTTGCTCTTCTTCCACTCGGCTTCGAGTTCGAAGATGGTCTTCCAGTCTCCGGCCTTGACGTCGGGCACGTAGGGCTCCTGCGGGATCGTGGTGCCCCAGCCGATCGCGTAGCCGACCAGCGTGTGGTCGTCGGCGCGCATTGTGACGGTGCCGTCGGCACCGAACGGGCATTTGATGGTGAGGCCCGTGAGGGCCTCTGCGACCTTCTTGCCGTCGGTCGAGTTCGCCTTCTTGACGGCCTCGGTGAGGAACATGACCGCCGTCGCGTTCTGCCAGGACCAGTTGGTCGGATACTCGTTGTACTTCGCCTTGTAGGCATCGCCCCAGGCTGCATTCTCCGGCGTTGGCGGGAATGTCTTGATGTAACGGTCGCCGGAGTGGATGCCCTTGGGCAGGTTCTTCACCACCGTGAGCGCGGTGTAGTCGGCCATGTTGACCGCGAACACCTCCATCTGGTTGAACATCGCGTAGATGTTGGCCTGGTCGATGTAGGACGTGAGATCGCCACCCCACAGGCAGGAATAGAGCGCCTGCGGCTTGGCCTGCAGGATCTTGGTCACCACCTCGGTGTAATCGGGCTGGAACAGCTTCGGCCAGGATTCGCTGATGATCTCGACATCGGGCGCGAACTTCTTCAGGTACAGCACGAACTCGCCGGTCGTATCGCGGCCATAGGCGTAGTCGGGCGAGCAGGTCGCCCACTTCTTCAGGCCCTTGGCCTTGGCGATCCCTGCCGCATAGCCGGCGCCGACGATCGAGTCATGAATGCCCTGCCGCACGCAGCGGAAGGCGTTCGGGATGTGCTGCTTGGGATCGGCCGTCAGCGACGATGCTTCCGAGCAGGTGTGGATGCAGAGCACGCCGAGATCGCGCGCCACCTCGTGGACCGCGAACGATCCCGACGATGCCTCGCCATCGAGCAGCATCTCGCAGCCGTCGGTGTTGACGAGCTCGCGCGCAATCCGCGCGGCTTCCTGCGGCTGTCCCTTGGAATCGCGGATCACCATCTCGATCTGCCGCCCGGCAAGGCCGCCTGCGGCATTGACCTTCTCGACTTCCAGCATCACCGCATTGCGCGAGGACGTCCCGAGTTGCGCGACGCGACCCGACAGAATGGTCGGCATGCCGATCTTGATGGTCTTGGCCTGTGCGCGCGCCGCCCATGGCGCAGCAAAGCTCACCGCACCGGCGCCCATCAGCGCAAGCGTCGAGCGCCGGCTGATGCCCGGTTTCCGGGTCCTCGTCATATTCCCCTCCCTGTCGGGTTCGCGTTCCCAAATCCCTGTCGGAGATCGTTTCGTCTCCATGGCCGCGATGTTTTCAGAGCAAGGGGGGTGACGTCAAGCCAAAGATGAACTACGACTCATAATTCATCCAGGGAGAAAACGGCGCCGGAATCGGCCCGACGGACGGCAAATGATCAATCTTTCCAGCTTCATCGCATTTCATGCCAGGCGGACTCCGGACCGCTGTGCGCTGAAATATCGCGGCGAAGACGTCTCCTATGCAGATTTCGATCTGCGGATCCGGCAGGTCGGCAGCTGGCTCGCGACACGCGGGATCGCGCCCGGCGACGTCGTCGCGGTCCTGATGAAGAACAGCACGGCGTTTCTCGAACTGGTGTTCGCCACCAGCCATATCGGCGCGGTATTCCTGCCGATCAATTATCGTCTGTCGGCCGATGAGATCGGCTACATCGTCGGCAATTCCGGCGCGCGGCTGCTGGTCGCCGACGAGGAATTTGCCGCGATCGCAGCCGGTGACGCTCCGGTCGTGCTGCTCGGTGAAGTCGCGCAGTCCAGCATCACCAACCTTGCGCCCGACATCGCGCCGGCGCCGATCCATGTGCGCCAGCCGCGCGACCTGATGCGGCTGATGTACACTTCGGGCACGACGGATCGCCCCAAGGGGGTGATGCTCACTTACGAGAACATCTACTGGAAATCCGCCGACCAGACCCTGGTGCTCGGGCTTAGCGCCGATACGCGGCTGCTTGTCGTCGGCCCGCTCTATCATGTCGGCGCGCTCGACCTGCCCGGCATCGCCGTGCTCTGGCACGGCGGCATGCTGTGCATTCATCGCACCTTCGAGCCTGAACCGGCGCTGGCCGCCATCGAACGCGAGAGGCTCAACGCGGCGTGGTTTGCGCCGGTCATGACCACGGCCCTCCTCACCTGCCCCAACCGCGAGCGTTACGATGTCTCCAGCCTGCAATGGGCGATCGGCGGCGGCGAGAAGACGCCGGAAGTCCGCATCCGCGCCTTCTCTGACCATTTCAAGAACGCGCGCTACATCGATGCCTATGGCCTCACTGAGAGCTGCGGCGGCGATACCTTCATGGAGGCGGGCCGCGAGATCGAGAAGATCGGCTCGACCGGCCGCGCCATCGCCCATGTCGAGATCGAGATCCGCGACGACGCCGGCAAGCGCCTGCCCGCTGGCCAGAACGGCGAGATTTGCTTGCGCGGACCGAAGGTCACGCAGGGCTACTGGAAGGATCCCGATAAAACCGCATCCGCCTTCTTCGGCGACTGGTTCCGCACCGGTGACGTCGGCTATCTCGATGACGATGGCTTCCTCTATCTGACCGACCGCAAGAAGGACATGATCATCTCCGGCGGCGAGAACATCGCCTCCTCCGAGGTCGAGCGCGTCATCTATGAAATCCCCGGAGTGCGCGAGGTCGCGGTGATCGGCCTGCCGGACGACCGCTGGGGCGAGAAGCCGGTCGCCATCGTGGTGCTGGCCGATGACGCAGGGCTCGACCTGCCCCACCTCACCGAATTCTGCCGAACACGTCTCGCCGGCTTCAAGGTGCCGCGGCAGTTGATCATCCGCGACAGCCTGCCGCGCAATCCATCCGGCAAGGTGCTCAAACGCGTGCTCCGCGCTGAACTCGAGGCCACCGCATGACGCAAGCGACATCCGCCAAAGTGACAAAACTCAACCGGGTCGAGCGCAACGCCTGGACCAAGCAGAAGATCTTCGACGCCGCGACCAAGGTCGTCGGCAAATACGGCTATGCCGAAGCCTCGGTTGCGCGCATCACCGAAGCCGCCGGTGTGGCGCAAGGCACGTTCTACAATCATTTCGAGAACCGCCAGGAGCTGCTCGATCAGCTGCTGCCGAAGATCGGCCTCGACATGGTCCGCTTCATCCATGCACGCACCGGCACTGCCAACGAAGCACGGCAGGAGGTCGAGCGCTTCAGTGCCTTCTTCGACTTCATCCGCGAGGTGCCCGAGTTTCTCCGCATCCTCAACGAGGCCGAGTTCTTCGCGCCGATCGGCTACCAGAAGCATTTCGACAATATTTCGAGCGCCTATGTCCGGATCCTGCAGCGCGCGCGGGCCGCGGGCGCCACCAACACCTTCAGCGACGAGGAGTTCGAGGCCATCGTCCAGGTCTTGATGGGTGCGCGCGGCTATCTCAGCCGCCGCTATTCCTACTCCGAGCAAGGCGTCACCGCCGTGCCCGACTACGTCATCACGGCCTACCAAAAGCTGGTGACGCGCGGCCTGTTCACCACGAGCGACAAGGGAAGAAAGTCATGAGCGCCGACGGCATCATCCTCGTCACCGGCGGCAGCCGCGGCATTGGCGCGGCGACCGCAACGCTGCTTGCCGATGAGGGCCATCGCGTCGTCATCGTCGACATCGCGCCCGAGCCGCTGGTCGGAGCGGCCGCCATCCTCTGGCCGGCGCCGTTCGACGTCGCGAGCGAAAGCGCCGTCATTACCGGCATCGCCGATATCGAGAAAGCGCACGGACCGATCACCGGCCTCGTCAACGCGGCCGGCGTGTTCGGCAAGATGCACCCGATCGAGCAGGTGCGGATGGAACAATGGGACCGCGAGGTCAATATCGACCTGCGCGGCACCTTTCTGGTCGCGCGCAGCGTCGGCATCGGCATGGCGAAGCGGCGGCATGGCGCGATCGTCAACGTCGCCTCGGTGGCCGGCATGACGTCGGGCCCGATCCACGCCTATACCGCGGCGAAGGCCGGCGTCATCCAGATCACGCAGACGCTCGCCGCCGAATGGGGCCGTTCCGGCGTTCGCGTCAATGCGGTGTCGCCCGGCTTCACCCGCACCGTGGCGCTCGAGGCCGGCATCGCGTCGGGCGCCCTGAACAAGGATCTGCTGGCCCGCCCGACCGCAATGAACCGGCTGGTCGAGCCGATGGAAGTGGCTCAGGCGATCGCCTGGCTGCTCTCGCCGCAGAGCAGCGGCGTGACCGGCATCAACCTGCCGGTCGATGCCGGCTACATCGTGGGCACCACCTGGGCCGCCTATGGTGGCCTGCCGGACGCACCGGCGAGCTGAGGACAACGCATGAATATCGAGCTTTCGCGCAAACACCTCGATCTGTCCTCCGCCATCGCCGAGGGCGACATCCGCGTACTGCTGATGGTGCTGGTGCACATGACCGGCGACGAGAAGTGGCTCGAGCCGCCGTACAAGCCGAAGCGCGACGTCCGCCTGATCCCCGATCCGGACGCCGGCGTGCCGAAGGAGATCAAGGACGAGATCCGCGCCGCCGTCCTGAACCTGTTCGCGAACGGAACGCCGAAACCCGTCATCACCGATCCCGGCGATGAGCTGATGCTGCGGATGATGCGCGCGACGCTCGGCGAGAACGTCGCGCCGGAATATGCCCCGCTGATGCGCGAGGAGATGGGATTCGTTCCCCGCGATGCCAGATGGCGCGAGCGCCCTTCCGACGAACGACTGGCGCAGCAGCATGTGCTGATCGTCGGCGCCGGGGTCTGCGCGATCGCGCTCGGTGTTGCGCTCGGGCGGCTCGGCATTCCCTACACGATCGTCGAGAAGCAGGACGAGATCGGCGGCACGTGGTACGTCAACCGCTATCCCGGCTGCGGCGTCGATACGCCGAACCACTCCTATTCGTTCTCGTTCGGCGCCCGCAATCCGTGGACCCGCTATTTCGCACAGCGCCAGGAATTGCTCGACTATCTGCTCAAGGTCGTGCGCGAATACGGCATCCGCGAGCACGTCCGCCTCTCGACCGAGCTCGTCGCTTCGCGCTGGGATGAAGCCAAGCGCCGCTGGATCTCGACGCTGAAGACCGCGAACGGCGAAGAGACGTTCGAGTCCACCGCGCTGGTCAGCGCGATCGGGCAGCTCAACGATCCCTTGCCTGCCCGCTTTGAGGGAGACGAGGATTTCAAGGGCCTCAAGGTTCATTCGGCGCTGTGGTCGGACGATGTCAAGCTGGACGGCAAGCATGTCGCCGTGATCGGCACCGGCGCGACCGCGATGCAGCTGGTGCCGTCGATCGCAGACCGTGTCGCCTCGGTCACCGTCTACCAGCGCACCGCGCAGTGGGCGCGGCCGGTGAAGGGCTATTCCGATCCGATCACCGACGGCGCGCAGTGGCTGCTGGCGCACCTGCCGTTCTATGTGCAGTGGTATCGCTTCAACATGTTCTGGCGTTACGGCGACGGATTGTTGCCGTTCCTCCGCAAGGATCCGGCCTGGCCGCATCCGGACCGCGCCGTCAACAAGGGCAACGACCGGCATCGCCAGGAGCTGGCCGAGTTCATCCTCTCCGAGCTGAAGGACCGCCCTGATTTGATCGAGAAGTGCATGCCGACCTATCCGCCTTACGGCAAGCGCATCCTGCTCGACAACAACTGGTTCAAGACGCTCACCAGGCCGAATGTCGAGCTGATCACTGACAAGATCGACCATTTCGCTGCGGACGGAATCGTCACGGCCGACGGCACATTCCGGCCGCACGACGTCATCGTGATCTCGACCGGCTTCAAGGTCTCGGAGATGGCGGCGCGTCTCAACATCACTGGCCGCGACGGCAAGAACCTCAAGCAGGCGTGGCGCGACGACAATCCGACCGCGTATCTCGGCCTCACCGTGCCTGACTTTCCCAACCTGTTTCTGATGCTCGGCCCCAACTCGGGACCCGCGCATGGCGGCAGCGTGATCTTCCAGTCGGAATGCCAGAGCCGCTACATCTCCGCCTGCCTCGTCGAGATGATCGAGAACGATATCGCCGCGATCGATGTGCATCCCGACGCGCACGACGAATACATCCGCAACGTCGATGCCGAACATGAGCAGCTGATCTGGACGCATCCGGGCATGACGACCTACTACCGCAACAGAAGCGGCCGCGTGTTTTCGGCAATGCCGTGGCGGTTCGTCGACTATTGGAAAATGACGCACGATCCGGACTTCACCCAGTATCGAAAGACCAAGTCGCGACAGGAGTCCTGACCTGAATTACCCCGCTCGTTAACTTGACAGCAGGCCATATCTGCCGCAGCATTTCGCTGACTGCACCTGTTGGGGTGCGGGAGCGCCTGCTCCCTGCTTCGCAGGAATTGACGGACGATTTTGGAATCGGCCGTCAGGCAGAGAAGCGGACAGAGGTCCGTCGGCCCACTCTTGGAGAGGAGCATGACGCCACCGGCGAAAGCCAGCGACCTTGCTCAGCGGCAAGGTCTCGGTGCACGTTGAGGCGAACAGCAGCTGCTAGCCGCGTGCACTGCCGACAATCTGAACATATCCGCAGGACGAGAGCGCAAAGGCCAAGCGCTTTTAGGTCCCGAAACACCACTGGTCTACACCAGAGATCCTTCGCTAAAACGAAGTAGCAGGGCCCCGCGATGCTTGAATGCACCGGGGCCCATTCGTTTGCGCGCCATCTCTCCCTCGTCGCACCGCATTGCGTCACCGCGTGGGATCGGGAACAATTGTCCCGACAGGGTGAAGGAACGATGATCGAAAAGCCGCGCGTACGCATCTACACCGACTACAAGTCTCCCTATGCCTATGTCGCCAACAAGCGACTGTTCGAGCTCGAGGAGACCCTTGGCGTCGAGCTGGAATGGCTGCCCTACACGCTTCGCATCCCTGAATTCATGGGCACGGTCGAGGCGCGCACGCCGCATTTCTGGCGCAAGGTGCGCTACTCCTACATGGATGCGCGGCGGTTCGCGAATGCGCAGGGACTGATCATGAAGGGCCCGCGCCGAATCTATGATGCCTTCTACGCCAGCGCCGGGATGTTGTTCGCGCAGCGCCACGGGCTGTTCCGGCCCTATCATGACATGGTGTTCCGGGGGTTTTGGAACCACGAGCTGGAGATCGACGAGTTGTCGGAGATTGCGGGCGTGATCGCCGCGATCGGCGGTTCCACTGAGGCGTTCGAAGCCTATGTTCGCGGCCCTGCCCGCGCGGAACACGATCGCATCATCGACGAGGCCGAAGCGCTCGGCGTTTTCGGCGTGCCCAGCATGGTGTTCAACGGCGAACTGTTCTGGGGCGGCGACCGCATCGACATGCTGATCGAGCGGATCAAGAAGCCCGAGACGATCTCGGTCGCGCTCGGCAGCAGGCACCGGACCTAAGCTCTCGCCGTTTTGAACCTGGTTGCCGTCCCCGATCGATCAGCCTCCATTCAGGATCGCCCAGCATCCGGTGCGTTCCAGCACGGGCTTCAACGCCGCACGATCGCCCGCATCGAGCGCTGCAAATTTCTCGCGCAGCTGCTGCAGGCACTTGACCTGATATTTGAACGGCGCCAGCGCGTAAGGCAGTCGCCAGACGTTGATCTCAAGCCGTTCGAGGCCCTTCCCAAATGCATCCGCATTGGCGGCCAGGAACGGCAGATAGAGCTCGCCCGCGATCCGCAGCAGCGCCTCGGCGAACCCGCCGAGCGCCTGCTCGCGCGGATACCAGTTTCCCTCCACACCGGACGCATCATCGAGCCGCCGCACCCAGTGATCGGTGAACGGCGCGTGTTCCCGCATGATCCGCATCGGGGTCGGGTCGGTCGCCATCTCGCTGAGCTGCCCGAACCAGGCGAAATCCGCCAGCGACGGTCGGCTTCCGAACAGGTAATTCGTCATGCCGACATGCGGTTCGAACGCCGCAAGCGTCCGGCGATAGCTCTCCTCCAGCAGCGGACGATTCTCCTCGGTGGCGCCGAGAATGACCATGCGGGAAATCTGCCGCTGCCGGAACTCCTCGGTCTCCTCGCGGCTGCCGGCCGCGGCGTCCGACGTCGACCACTCCTCTCCCGCCCAGCGCGAGACATAGGTCTGATCTTCCGGATCCCACCAGCGATAGAGAAACAGCGGCTTCACCGCCCATTCGTCGGCGAGATCCTCGAGCAGATCGCAGACGAAGGCTGTGGCCTTATCCTCCGGGATCACCGAGCGCCCCTGGTGACGCGCTTCCAGATCATAGGCCAGCGTCGTGGTCTCGCCGCGGTAGCTGCCGTCGGGATATTGCAGCACCGGAATCAGCATCGGCTTCAGATGCGCAGTCGCCGCGCGCAAGATCTTGGTCATGATCACCCAGTCGTGCGGGATCCGCCGGTAGCGCATCAGCGCCCGCAACTTGATCGCATAGGGCGACGCGGTCGAACCGATCAGGCGATAGCGGCCCTCCGTCATGACGACGCCTCCGGGAAAGCCGGATTGCCGTAGGGATAGAACTGCGCAAGATCGACATTCCTGTAGGGCAGCTTGTCCAGCCGCGTCGTGCCGAGGAACGGCTGATCCGGCTCGACCAGCAGGATCGTCTTGGCAAAGCCATTGTCGTCGAAGCCGCGCCGAAAGTGCACCCGCGACTTGATCGCCATGACCTCGAATCCACCGATGTCAGGCACCAGCGCTTTCAGCGAGAACGGCTCCATGATCTGCACCAGATAGGTGGAGAGGATCAGCACATTGTTGCGGCCGAAGCGCACGCAGACCCAGAACTGCCCGTAGCCGTCACCCGCAGCCGAGATCGTGCCCTGAATGCGAACCGGATCGCCCGCCGACTCGTCGGCACGGCCGCCGATCTCCATATCGAAGGCATCGCCAGCCTTCGCGCCGGCCGCCTTCAGGCTTGCCGTCGCCCTGGCGTCGGCAATGGTCGCGATGACAGTGTTGGCGAGGTCCTGCGCGATGATCTCGCGCAGCAGCCAGGTCGCCGATCCCGAGCGGTCGCTGTGATCGGCCAGCACCACGGGCGTGTTGCCATCGGCGACGGCCTGCTTGGCCAACGCGACGCCCTCGGCAATGCTGTGCAGCCTGGTCGATTGCAGCAGCGCCTCGCGCAGCCGCCAGATCGTGCCGGCGAGATCGCGCGCGACCTGCTCGGCGAGCTTTGGGTTGTCGTTGGTCAGGACCTGCACGGTCATGCCGGCGTCGGGAACATCGGCGAACGGAAAGCCGAAGAAGATGTTGACGTAGACGTCGACCTCGCGGGCCTCCCACACCAGCGCGCGCTGCACGAGATCCATCCACGGACGCGCGCCGGTCCATTGCAGCACGGTGGGAGAGATCACGGGAACCTTGATGGTCTTGTGCGCCGGTCTGTAGTCGCCGCGGATCGCCCGCACCAGCATGCGCGCTGCCCGTTCGCCTTGCAGATGCGCGTCATAATGCGGGAAATATTTGACGGCGAACGCCATGTCCGCCTGTTCGAGGAACGCCTCATCCTCATTGCCGTGAGGATCGAAGGTCGCGGCGATGAAGGCGGAGCGGCCGACCACCTCGCGGACCTGCCGCGCCAGATCGGCCTCGGGCCGCGGCACGTCGCGCACGGCCATCGCGCCATGCAGGCACAGATAGACGCCGTCGAACGGCCCCTCTTCCTTGAGCCCGGCAATCATCTTGCCGGTGAAGGTCCGGTAGGCCTCCTGGGTGATCCAGCCCGATCCGGTGTAGGTCCTCGGCCAGAGCGGAGACTCGATGCCGACCAGTTCGACCTCCGAGAACTCGCGCGCCACCCGCACGAAGCCGCCCATGTAGTTCTTCGGATCGAACTGCAGCAGCGCTTCACCTTTGGCCGGCGAGCCCGGATAGATGAAGTCGTCGAGCGTGGTCTCGTTCGGCAGGAACGAGACGGTTTCGTGGGAGAAATGCAGGACGGCAATACGAATCTTGCGTTCGCTCATTTTGTGCGCCTCGGCTGTTTTATCGTATCCTGACATCGAAGGCTCGGGGCGCCAATGCCGCATTCGGTTTTTGCCCGCCAGATCTGCAAATAAGCAGACGCGCCGCGGCTTGCCGCCGTGCCGATTCTGCTATGGTCCACACCAACGATCGGGCCCTGGCTCCGCAGATGTCTCAAGGAGAGAACGCCATGAATCCCCCCGTCAGCTCGCCCGCGATCAAGGTCGTGAAATCCGTTCGCGAGCAGGTGAGCGCCGAGGAGTGGCAGGCCCGTGTCGATCTCGCCGCCTGCTATCGGCTGACTGCGATGTACGGCATGACCGAGATGATCGCGAACCACATCTCCTGCCGCGTGCCCGGCACCACCGACCAGTTCCTGATCAATGCCTACGGCATGCTGTATGAGGAGATCGACGCCTCCAGCCTGATCAAGGTCGATGTCGAGGGCAACACGCTGCTCAACGCCACCGACTACGACGTCAACGTCGCGGGCTTCGTGATTCACAGCGCCATCCACATGGCCAAGCACGATATGGACTGCGTCGCGCACACCCACACCCCGGCCGGCATGGCGGTCTCCGCGATGGAATGCGGCCTGCTGCCGCTGGCGCAGACCTCGATGCGCTTCCTGCACATCGCCTATCACGACTTCGAAGGCATCGCCGACAATGTCGACGAGCGCGAACGGCTGGTCCGCGACCTCGGCGACCACGAGGCGATGATCCTGCGCAACCATGGCCTCCTGGTCGTCGGCCGCACCGTGCCCGCCGCCTTCAACGTGCTGTTCCGGCTCGAGCGCGCCTGCCAGACCCAGGTGACGGCGCTGTCCTGCAACACCAAGCTGATCTATCCGCCGCAAAACATCCTCGAAGACACCTATGAGCGGATGCTGCCCAAGCCCGGCCGCGCCGCGCGCAACGGCGAACTCGCCTGGCCGGCGCTGCTGCGCAAGCTCGATCGCGCCGATCCGTCGTACCGGGACTGAGACGAAATCGCGCCTTCGCATCAACTTTGGGCGTCGCTTGCCCGCTATTTGAGCGCACATTTTGCCGTGACATCGCCGATGCTAGCCGTCGGCGAGACGGCAGGTGCGTGCGATGAAAACCTTCATTCGCGTTGTTGAGCTCTGGGTGCCCGATCCAACACGGACGCGGCTGGAATTCGGCGGCAGCCTACACAGCTCCGAGTTCGCCGAGTTCAACGCGGTCAGCGAGAACGCGCTGTTCGCCTATGACGAGGGCCTGCCCGGCAAGGCCTGGGCGAGCGGCCATCCGGTCATCCTGACCGAATTCGCCAACTCCTATTTCAAGCGAACCGACGAGGCGCGCGAAGCCGGCCTGACCTGCGGCGTTGCGCTTCCGGTGTTCGCCGGCGAATTCCTGATGGCGGTAATGGTCCTGCTCTGCGGTGACGACAGGAAGCATGTCGGCGCGATCGAGCTTTGGCACAACGATCCCGAGAAATCCCACGAGATGGCGCTGGTCGACGGCTACTACGGCACCGCTGACATGTTCGAGTTCAACTCGCGCCACACCAAATTCCCGCGCGGCTTCGGCCTGCCCGGCCGGACCTGGAAGGCCGGCAGGCCGCTGATCATCAAAGACCTGCACAATTCCAAGGGATTCCTGCGCTGGGAGGACGCATCCGAGATCGGCATCAATTGCGGTGTCGGCATCCCCTACACGACTGGCGACCAGACCTGGGTGGTGACATTCCTGTCGGCCCAGGCGACACCGATCGCACGCCGGTTCGAGATCTGGGTGCCGAACGAAGAGCGGTCGGCACTGGTGTTTCACTCCGGCGACTGCAGCGAGCAGTCCGATCTCGCCACGCTCTATGCGGCCAAGACGATCGGTCGCGGCGAAGGCTCTATCGGCGGCGCATGGGCCACCGGCATGCCCACGCTCACCGAGCATCTGAAGCAGGATGAATCGATCGCGGCTACCCTGGCGCGTGGCTCCGGCATGAACCAGCTGGTCGCGCTGCCGGTGATCGAGAACGCCCGGCTCAAGGCGGTGCTGGCCTGGTATTTGTGATGGTCGTGTTTGCAATTGCCGGCTTCCCGACATTCGTCGTCCCGGCGAGAATGCGTGCGAGGCCGCCTGCGACTGTCATGCGGTCCGGAACCCTGGCTCCGCGATTTCCGGACGAAAGCCGAAATCCGTTCAATCGCAACTGCTTATGTGCTCGCGCAAGTTGCAGCCAAGGTTCGGCGCCTGCCCGGTGAGAGCCCTCCTCCCGCCTGTTCTGTCTGACGCGTGTCTTTCGATCAGCCCGTCGGAGCCATTTGGAGCAGGCGCTCACCACGCACAATGCTTCCATGGTCCTGCTCCACGCATCGCGGCGACACAAATTATTTGGTGCCGGTCGCCATCGACACCACGTGAGGACCTTGCGCTGGACGTGCTGCCGATGATCAACTCGCAGTTCGGAATGTTCCTGCGCCGTTGGGGGAAGCATGAAGTTCAAGATGATTGCGATCGCGGTTGGCCTCGGGCTCGCACTCGCCGCCTCGGCGGAGGCCCAGACACCGCGCAAGGGCGGGACCATTCGCATGACGGCGCCCTACGGCTCCAGCTTCACCAGCATGGACATCCACACGACACCGCGCGCCCAGGACGAGATCTACGCCAAGGCCCTGCACCGCTCGCTCTATATCTGGGACTCGACCGAGGGCAAGCCGGTGCTGGAGCTTGCCAATGAGGTTGTCGTCTCGGGCGGGGGCCTCATTCATACCTTCAAGCTGCGCGACGACGCGTATTTCCACAACGGCCACAGGATGACGGCCGATGACATCATCTGGTCCTACAATCGCATCATGGACGGCACCAAGGCCTATCCCGGCGCGCGCTTTGTCCGCATGATCGAGGGCGCGGCCGAGGTCGAGAAGGGCCAGGCCACGGAAATCTCCGGCCTGAAGAAGATCGACGACTTCACCCTCGAAATGAAGCTGACCGAGAAAGTCGATCCCGCCTTCTATTTCTTCACCGCGCTGACCTCGATCTATCCTGCCGATGAGGGCGGGAAGGAAAGCTTCCTCCAGAAGCCGATCGGTCTTGGTCCATTCAAATTCGTCGAGCACGTGCCGGGATCGCGCATCGTGCTAGAACGCTGGGACCGTTTCTACAAACCCGGCAAGCCGTATGCCGACAAGATCGTGGTATCGCTGATGGGCGAAGCCGCGGCACGCGATGTCGCCTTCCGCAACAAGGAGATCGACACCTCGGTGCTTGGGCCCGCACAGTATGTCGCCTATCAGGCCGATCCCAACCTCAAGGGCACCATCGTCGAGGTCGCCGAGGTCTTCACCCGCTACATGGGGATGAACCCCGCGTTCAAGCCGTTCTCCGACAAGCGGGTTCGGCAGGCCGTCAACTACGCGATCGATGCCGATCTGATCATCAGCAAACTGGTCAAGGGCAAAGCCTATCGCGCCACGAGCTGGCTGCCTTTGACCTCGCCGGCATACGACAAGGCGATGAAGCCCTACCCTTACGATCCAGCGAAGGCGAAGCAATTGCTTGCGGATGCGGGTTATCCTAACGGCTTTGAATTCGAATGGACCACCAGCCAGAACGAAAGCTGGGGCTTGCCGATCGTCGAAGCCGCGATACCGATGCTGGACAAGGTGGGCATCAAGGTCAAGGTCAAGCAGGTCGAGACCGCGGTGCTGGCGGAGGTCATCCGCAAGGGCGACTTCCAGGCGTTCATCTATTCCCAGGCGACCGGCCCGGATCCGCAGGCAGCGCTCAAATGCTTCCATTCGGCGACGCCGCAATCGGCCTGCAACTACACGACCTTCAAGAACGCGGAGTTCGACAAGATGATCGATGCAGCCGGCCAGACCGACGATGCCGAAAAGCGCGTCCAGCTGCTGCAGAAGGCCAATGCGCTGCTCCAGGAGGAAGCGCCGATCTGGTTCTTCAACTACAACAAGGCGGTCATGGCGGTGCAGCCCTGGCTCAAAGGAATCCAGCTGGACGCGACGGAACTGACCCATCAAAACGTCGAAGACCTTTGGGTCGACGACACCTCGCCGGCGAAGTGACAGGTCCCAATCGCTCTCCCTCCATCATGCGAAATGATGGAGGGGATGAGGAAAACGTCCAATGCTCTCCTTCGCGATCCGTCGAGTCCTGCAAACCATTCCGACCGTGCTGGCCGTCGTGCTGCTGATCTTTGTGCTGTTCAGCATCGTACCGGGCAGCATCGCGTCGAGCATGGGCGATGACGGCCGGGGTCCGACAGACCCGCAGGTCGTGGAACGCATGAAAAAGCAGCTCGGCCTCGACGATCCCGTTTACGTGCGGTTCGGCTCTTATGTCGCCAAGCTCACGACGGGAGATTTCGGGACCTCGTTCCGGACCCGCGAGCCGGTCACGACCATGGTCGCCAAACGGATGTGGCCAACGCTGCAGCTGATCTTCGCAGCCCTGGCGTTCGCGATTGCGGTCGGCGTTCCCCTCGGTTTCATCGCCGCGCTGAAGCCGGGCAGCATTGTCGACACGCTCTCGATGGTCCTGGCGGTGTCCGGCCTCTCGATGGCCAAGTTCTGGCTCGGGCTTTTGCTGATGTATCTGTTTGCATTGAAGCTCGGCTGGCTGCCGAGCTTTGGCTATGGCGATGGCAGCCTCAAATATCTGCTCCTGCCTGCCGTGACCCTCGGCGTCTCGCCGATGGCGCTGCTGGCGCGGACGACGCGGGCAGCGGTGCTCGAGATCATGACCGCGGATTTTGTCCGGACGGCGCGTTCGAAGGGCATGAGCGAGACCCGGGTCGTGACGTGGCACGTGATGCGCAATGCCCTCGTCATCATTCTCACGGCGATCGGCCTGCAATTCGGCGTCGTGATGGGCCAAGCGGTCGTCGTCGAGAAATTGTTCTCCTGGCCGGGCATCGGCTCGCTGCTGGTCGACAGCGTCCTGCAGCGCGACATCCCCGCCGTCCAGGGCACCATTCTCGTGGTGGTGCTGTTCTTCCTCGCCGTCAATACATTGGTTGACCTGCTCTACGGCGTGATCGATCCCAGGATCAGATACGCATGAGCGGCGGCCAGTCTCATCACGTCAGCGCACGATCGACCATGCAGCCTGCCACAGCGGAGCGGCCGCGATGAAGCTTGGAACCAGCGCGATCATCGGCGGCGTGCTATTCGCGCTTGCGATCTTCGTTGGCCTGTTCGCGCCCTGGCTGGCACATACCGACCCGGTCATGGGCGCCAACCTCATGAATGCCGAAGAACCGCCGAGCTGGATCTGGTGGTTCGGCACCGATGCGCAGGGTCGCGACATCTATTCCCGCGTCGTGCACGGCGCGCGCATCTCGCTGACGGTCGGCATCGTCTCGCAGCTCGTCAATAGTGTGATCGGCGTGACGCTGGGCCTGACCGCGGGCTATTGGGGCGGCTGGTGGGACGATGTCGTCAACGGGCTGACCAATTTGATGCTCGCGATCCCCTCGCTGATCTTCGCACTCGCCATCATGGCGGTGCTCGGCCCCGGCCTGACGAGCCTCCTGATCGCGCTCGGATTGACCAATTGGTCCTTCACCTGCCGGATCGCACGCGCCTCGACGCTGTCGCTCAAGAGCCAGGGCTATGTGCAGGCTGCGCGAGTGCTCGGCTATGGGGATTTGCGCATCATGATCACGCAGCTGCTGCCGAACATGGTCGGCCCCATCATTGTCATCGGCACGCTCGGCATGGGCGGGGCGGTACTGGCAGAGGCTTCGCTTTCATTCCTCGGCCTCGGCATCCGTCCGCCCTATCCGAGCTGGGGCAGCATGCTGTCGGAGGCGCGCGACCAGATCACCACGGCGCCATGGCTGTCGGTATTCCCCGGCCTCGCCATCTTCCTGACGGTACTGGGCCTCAATCTGCTCGGCGATGGCCTGCGTGACGTGCTGGATCCCCAGTCGCGGAGCCGGCGCGCATGACGGCCGCTCCGCTGATCGAAGTCGAGGACCTGCGCATCGATCTCGACAACGGCGCCAACCATGTTGCGGCGGTCGAGGGCGTTTCATTCCGCATCGATCGTGGCGAAACATTCGGCCTTGTCGGCGAGTCCGGCTGCGGCAAGAGCATCACCGCACTCGCCTTGATCGGCCTGCTGCGCCGGCCGCTCTCGGTCGCCGCCGGCGCGATACGGTTCGAGGGCCGCGAGATTCAGGGACTTTCCGCGGCCGAGCAGCGGGCGCTGCGCGGCAACCGCATCGCCATGATCTTCCAGGAGCCGATGACGGCGCTCAATCCGGTGTCACCCGTCGGCCGGCAGATCGCGGAGATGTTCGTGCTGCACAAGGGCAAGAGCTGGCGCGAGGCAAACCAGCTGGCTGTCGAGGCGCTGGCGAACGTGCGCGTCCCGGCACCGGAGCGGCGGGTGAAGGATTACCCGCACCAGCTTTCGGGCGGCATGCGCCAACGCGTGATGATCGCCATCGCGCTTGCATGCGATCCTGATCTTCTGATCGCCGACGAGCCGACCACCGCGCTCGACGTGACGGTGCAGGCGGAAATCATCGAGCTGATGCGTAATCTGTGCGCCGAGCGGGGCACGGCGATCCTGATGATTAGCCACGATCTGGGCCTGGTCGCCAACGTCTGCCGCCGCGTCGGCGTCATGTATGCCGGCCGCATTGTCGAGGAACGCGGCTCGGACGACATCTTCCGCGCCTGCGCGCATCCCTACACGCAAGGCCTGGTCGACTCGCTGCCGCGGCTAGGGAGTCGCGCAGCGCTCGGCCGGTCGCGGCTCAGGGAGATCGCCGGCGTCGTCCCGGCGATCGCGGACTTTCCGAGCGGCTGCCGCTTCAATCCGCGTTGCGCACAGGCGACCGAGATCTGCCGGACCACCGCACCGGAAACGACATGGCTCGGTGCAAGCGGCCTCGTCAGGTGCCACCACCATGCATGAGCCCGCGGCGAAGCCTGACGACGATGTCATCCTCAGCGTCGAGGATCTCGCGGTTCATTTCCCGCTCGGCGGCGGCTTGCTGGGCGGCGGCCAGCGGCTGCTGCGCGCAGTCGACGGCATCGATCTCGAACTGAAGCGCGGTGAGTGCCTCGGCCTCGTCGGCGAATCCGGCTGCGGCAAATCGACCGTCGCGCTTTCGCTGCTTGGGCTGCTGACGCCGACGCGCGGCAGGATCGTGCTCGACGGACACGTCGTGACGGGCCAGCGATCGATCGATCGAAAGCTGCTGGCTCGCACCGCCCAGATGGTGTTTCAGGATCCCTACGCCTCGCTCAATCCGCGTCAGACCGTTCGCCGCACGCTGGAAGACCCGCTGCGGCTGCACGGCGTGACCGCCCAAAGCGAGATCGACGGACGCATTGCCGCCATGCTCAAACATGTCGGCCTGCGGCCCGAGCAGGCCGGCCGCTACCCGCATGAATTCTCGGGTGGCCAGCGCCAGCGCATCGGCATCGCCCGCGCGTTGATCCTCAATCCCAAGATCGTCATCTGCGACGAACCGGTATCGGCGCTCGATGTCTCGATCCGGGCCCAGATCATCAATCTGCTGCTGGAGTTGAAGGAGACTCTCGGCCTCTCCTACATCATGATCAGCCACGACCTCGGCGTGGTCGAGCACATGAGCGACAGGGTCGCGGTGATGTATCTCGGCCGCATTGTGGAGACCGGCGGCTGGCGCGAGATCTTCGAACGGCCGGCGCACCCGTATACGCAGACCCTGATCGCCGCGATTCCCGATCCGCTACGCCGCGCACCGCTCGCGACGACAAGGGGCGAGCTTCCCAATCCGCTCAATCCGCCGGACGGATGTGCATTCAGTGCACGCTGTCGCTACGCCGAAGCGGTGTGCCAGCGCGAGCCCGGGCCTTCACTTCAAACGCGCGCCGACGGGCACGCGGTCCGGTGCTGGCGCACTGACGAGATTGCCGGTCAACCTCCAAGCTGAATGGTGCGTTCCAGCGCAGCGGCGAAGCCGTTGAGGGGGACATTGAAGACGACGGCCTGTCCGTTGCCGATGTTCTGCGCGACGACGGTGAGCATTTTGGCCTTGCTGATGGTGTCGGTCACAACCGTGGGAAAGGAAACCGGAAGCAAACAGCCTTGCGCGGTGCAGGTGGAGAATCGGGTCTGCTCCAGATCCTTGCCGTCGAGCTTGAGGACGGCCCCAGCGTCGAACTTCAGTCCGAACGGCATCAGGATGTTGCCTTCGGCCTTTCCGTCCCTCGGAATCAGTTCGATGGCGAAGATTTGCTGATTGGTCTCCTTGGAGGTCTGTGTCTGTCCCAAGGTGCAGAGCTTGGCACCGCCGTCGAGCAGGCATTTGACGATCCAGTCTCCGTAGGTCTCGCTGACCGCGGAAGCGCCCTTGGGAAGCTGGACGGGGCGCACCACGCCCTCCATCGCGGACGTCTGGCTCCTTGTGTCGATCGGAATAGCGACCGAGCCCCCGCTGGCATCCGATTTATCAGAGGTTCGAGCAGCCTGCGCCGAACCGATGCCGGCGATGACGACGAGAGCAGCGATCGCCCGAAGACGCCTGCCTGCTGTGTTGTCTCTCGCCATGCATGCGCTCCGCCTCTTTACGTCCCGAAACCGACCTGCCATTTCGTGGGCATATTTCCCACGTATGTGAGAAACGTGTACTTGGAAAGCCGCCGACATGCAAGAGATTATCGCCGCCGCCGTGATTGTTGCGATTGTTGCATTCTGCGGCGGGTATTTCTGGGCCGTTGCGCGTGAAGCCAGGATCGAGAACAAGCAACGGCGGAAATGACAGCGGTGCTCGACGCTCCGCACTGCGGTAAACTATCGCGACAGATCCGTCATTCCGGCGAAGCGAGAACCCGGAAATCGATTCATCCACAAAGCCAGCGGCCCGATGGATTCCGGGCTCGTGCTTCGCACGCCCCGGAATGACGAGGCCCACCCGTGTCATGGGTGGATTAACCACCCGCTACGCAGCTAACCCGCCCCACCCTTCCTCCCGTGATTTGCCCGAGGGCCGCGTTTTCAACTAAGGTCGCGGGATGGACATGCTCGTCAAGCTCTACGCCCTGCCCAATTCCCGGCCGGCCTATGATCGGTTGGTCAAGGCCGGAGTTGTCATGCGCCGGGCGCTCGCGCCCGAAAAGCACAAAGTGGTGGCCTGGGTGCGGGAAACGTTCAGCGAGGCGTGGGCCAGCGAAACCGAGGTCGCGTTCAGCCGCCAACCGGTCTCCTGCTTCATCGCGATCCAGCAAAAGAAGATCGTGGGATTCGCCTGCCACGACGCGTCCTGCCGCAACTTCTTCGGCCCGACCGGCGTCGCGCCGAAGGCGCAGCAGGGCGGCATCGGCAAGGCGCTGCTGTTCGCCTGTCTCGAGGACATGAAGCACCAGGGCTTCGGCTACGCCATCATCGGCGGCGTCGGGCCGGCAGAATTCTATTCGAAGGCCGTCGGCGCGGCGGCCATCGAAGGCTCTACGCCGGGGATTTATCGTGGACTGCTGTAGCCCGCCGCAGTATCGCGCCGGTTCGTAGAAATGGATGGGCGCGCCTGGCGGTCGCTGCAGTCTTGCGCACCTAGCAGTGCGCGTCGGAACATGGCACACTTGCGATGGGTCGCAGCTTTCGTGAGGTCTCCGACAGCCTGACGGGGCATACCGTTTTGTCGCGCAGCGAGACAGACTGACAATCCTTCTGTTCAAGAAGGTCGGATAACCCAAAGATGGGCGGCGGGTTGAAGATCACGACCGGCATCATCGCCGCGGTGCTGGTCACTGCGGCGGTAGCTCAGGCACGCAGTGTGCTCGCTCCGCTCGCGGCCGCCCTGTTCATCATTGCGATCGTCTGGCCCATTCAGGAACGGCTTCAGTCGTGGCTGCCGAAACTCCTCGCGCTCGCCATCACGGTCGTTGTGACGACCGCGACCTGCGCCGCGTTTGCCTCACTGGCGGCGTGGGGATTCGGCCGCGTCGGGCGCTACCTGATCGCGGATGCGGCGCGGTATCAGGCCTTCTACGACGCCGCGGTGATCTGGCTGGATGGCCATGGCGTCTCCTTCGCCGGCCTTTGGGCGGAGCATTTCAATGTCGGCTGGCTGCTGCGCACCACGCAATACGTCACGGGCCGCATCAACACCACGTTGAGTTTCTGGCTCATCGCGCTGGTCTATGTTGTGCTCGGGCTTCTCGAGGTCGAAGACGCGGGTCGAAGAATCCGGCGGCTGGAGAACCGCACGGCTGCGCGCGTGCTGCTCAAGGGCAGCGAGGCGACGGCCGCCAAGTTCCGGAAATATATGTTGGTGCGGACGCAGATGAGCGCGGTCACGGGTCTCTTGGTCGGCCTGTTCGCTGCCGTGACCGGACTGCCTTTCGCATTCGAATGGGGCGTGATCGCATTTGTCCTCAACTACATTCCTTTCATCGGCCCTTTCATCGCGACCCTGTTCCCCACCCTGCTGGCCATGACGCAGTTCGAGAGTTGGCCCGCGGTGTTTGGTGTCTTCGCCTGCCTCAACGTCATCCAGTTCGTGGTCGGCAGCTATATCGAACCGCGGGTCGCCGGCTCGACGTTGTCGATCTCGCCGTTCCTGGTGCTGTTTGCGATCTTCTTCTGGAGCTCGCTTTGGGGCCTGTTCGGGACTTTCATCGGCGTGCCGATCACGCTCGCTATTCTGACCTTCTGCGCCGAGAGCCCATCGGCCGCTTGGATCGCCGATCTGTTCGGCGGATCGCATGAAGATAAGCCGGGAACATCCTAGCTCTTGGCAATTTCCACCCGCTCGGGCTCCGCGAGGCAGAGCCTCCCGTCCGGCCCGACCGTCATTCTATGGATGTACAAGTAGGTGACTGCATCATCGGCGCCCATCACCGGCGACGGGGCCGAGACGATCTTCGACGCGCCACATGTACCGATCCAATCGATATGACGGTGACCGTGCATCACGACCGAACGATCGGAAAACTTTTGCAACCTGCGCACAAACCAGCTGCCGTTGATCAAGGCCGTCCCGATGCGCTCGGCGAAGGTCTTCACCGGCATGGGATATTCCATCAAGTGATGATGTAGCGCGATGGTCCAGTACGCCGTCGGAAAATGACGGATCGCAGCCTCCAATCGCCGCGTTTGCGCTTCCGAAACCAATCCGAGCGCGTTGGTGAAGGAGAAGTGAGTTTCGGCATTGGAGTTGAGAATAGCGATCCCTAGGCCGCCGTCCTGGTCCGGCGGCAGGATCATTGGAAACTGATCATCGAACAAGCCGCGGAGCGCAGCTGCGCGGCGCACGCCGCCGTGCTGCGCGAATTGCGTTATCCGATCATGATACGGCGCCAGCGCCTGGTTCAGCGTCACCGATGGTTTGCCGGAACCGTCGATGACGCGGACGCGATCGCCCTGGACAGCCGCGATCGCCGACAGGGTACGCATCTGCCGTAGCCGCTTGCCTGGGCTGAACGGCAGGTCGAGGCGGGCGGGATTGGCGCGGTCCACGACGTTAACGTCATGATTTCCCGGAAGCATGACGACGCGTGCGGCGAGTTCGGGATGACTTGCCAATGCATCAAGAAATTCAGCCCATTCGCCGGGCCGGCCGGCATCCGTCATGTCGCCGCTGATCAGCACGTGGTCGAGCGGATCAACAGCGTGAATTTCGGCAAGCTTCGACAGCACGCGATTGAAGCGTTCGTTTCCCTGCGGACCAGCCGTCCCGCTTTCGATGCGGAAGCCGTATCGCTCGCCGACCACGTGGAGATCGGACAGATGTGCAAGGCGCCAGAAGCGGCCTCCGGGTGGCGTCGCGTCGAACGCGGCAAGATCAGCCGGTTGGTCCATGCTGGCGTCGGCCACGCTCCAGGCCAGTGATGCGACCGCAAGATAGCAGGACACCAGCACCACAGCGTTAGCGAACGTCGGCGTCACAAGACGATGGATCAGAACTAGATCGTTGATGGTCGCAGTCCATTGCGAAGCAGGCCAAGCCAGGGCCGCGACCAATGCCGCACCTGCAGCGAGCAGTATGCCAGCACCGACAGAGCAGCCGCGACGCAGCCTCATGCGAGAGGCGGGAGTTGCGCCGGTGCGCCAGAGCAGCTCCGCCAGATGGCCCAGCGCCTCGCGCGCGAACGCGTAGCTCGGTTGGACCGCGAGCGCGTTGAGTGACCAAAAGCTGGTTTCCGCGATTTGAACCAGCGGTCGCCCGCCGAGCCATCCTAACGCCGCGATCGCAACCAGCGCCAGCACGGCGCCCACTTCGGACAGTGCAAGAACGTGTTGCGAAAGGCTCGAAATCCAGACGGACGCGACCAGCGGCGCAAGGCCGAGCAGCACGCCCGGAAGCAGGATCGAAATCGTCCAGGCAAATAGCAGTTTCGCCGGGCTTATCTCGACGAGAAGGCTGCCCACGATCGCGAACAACGACCGCTGCTCGGGGCTGGCGGCATTGTCCTCAAAGTCGCCGTGGCGGGGGTCCAGCAGCACGCCGACGTCCCTCCATTGGGTTTCGCTTCGCTCCACCTATTCTACACGGCTAGCGCAACTTCCCGAAAAACTCGCGCACCTCGCCGACGAACAGGTCGGGCTGCTCGAACGCCGAGAAATGTCCGCCCTTCGGCATCTCGCGCCAGTGCTGGATGTTGGTGAAATTCGTCTCCATCCATTTGCGGACCGGCGTGACGATCTCCTTGGGGAACACGGCAACACCGGTCGGCACGCTCACCTTGTGCGGGGTTCGCTTGCCGGGCCCAAAGCTTTCCCAATAGAGCCGCGCCGACGATGCGGCCGTCTCGGTCACCCAGTACAGCATGACATTGTCGAGCAGTTCGTCGCGGCTGAGGATGTTTTCCGGATGCCCGTCGCAGTCGGTCCAGGCCCAGAACTTTTCCAGGATCCAGGCCGCCTGCCCGCTCGGCGAATCCGTCAGCGCGTAACCAAGCGTCTGCGGCCGAGTGGACTGTTGCTTGGAATAGCCGGAATCCCAGTCGGCATAGTATTTGATGCCGTTGAGCGCGCGGGTCTCCTCTGGCGTCGGCTGGCCCTCGACATTGGGCCGGGTCGACATCGCAAGCGTGATGTGGATGCCGGCGCAGTGCGCCGCGTCCTGCCCGCCGATCGCGGTCGTGACCGCGGAGCCCCAGTCGCCGCCTTGCGCGAAATACCTGGCGTAGCCCAGCCGCTCCATCAGGACGGCCCAGGCCTTGGCGATGCGGTCGACGCCCCAGCCTGTTGCGCCCGGCTTGGCCGAGAAGCCGAAGCCCGGCAAGGACGGGCACACCACATGGAAGGCATCGGCCGCGCTGCCGCCATGCGCCGTCGGATCGGTCAGCGGTTCGATCACCTTGTGGAATTCGACCACCGATCCCGGCCAGCCATGGGTGATGATCAGCGGCCGCGCCTCCGGGTGCTTTGAGCGGACATGGACGAAGTGGATGTCGAGCCCGTCGATCTCGGTGGTGAACTGGCTGAATCGATTGAGCTGCGCCTCGCGCTGCCGCCAATCATAGGCCTCGGCCCAATAGTGGCAGACGTCCTTGATCCATTGCAGCGGCGCGCCCTGGCTCCAGTCGTCGACCAGTTCGGCCTCGGGCCAGCGGGTCCGGCGCAGCCGGATGCGGAGATCCTCGAGGACATCGTCGCTGACGGCGATGCGAAACGGACTGATGGCGGTATTCATGGCGTCTCCCCGGGGCTCGAAATCTGCCTGGGGAACATAGGGTCGGACCGTCAGCCGATCAAACCGTCAGGCGACGCTATTTGCCAAGCGCCGTCTCCAACAAAGCCTGTGCCTGCTTGGTGGCTTCAGCGAATGCCGGCTGTTCCGGGGCGTGCTGAACGAAACAGCGCTTGAATGCATCCTCGCCCTGCTGGCGCAGGTCGCCGAGCTTGTCATAAGCCTTCTTGTCGATCCGCTTCTGACGTAGCTTCTCGTCCGCTTCATTCGCCCGCTTGTTGTAGTCGGTGCGGATCGCGGCGCAGGCCGGCACCTGCACGGTCGGCTCGATCTCGCCATAGGCGATGTAGAACTTGCCGTTGACGAGTGCCGCGACAAATACTTCGTCCGCGGCCTCAGGGGTCGAGTCCTGGGTGCGGCCGGCCAGGAAACCGTAAGTCAGGGTGGCCGACGCCGGTTTGACGACCGGCAGCTCGTTGAAGTTGATCACGGCGGCGTCGGTCGAGATCGCCTGCGTGTAGAGGCCCTCGAACTTCAGGGCCGGTTCGATCTGCTGCGGCACATTCTTGCTGCCCTTGTCCCACCAGGTCTTGTGCTCGTGCAGCCAGCGCGTGAACAGGGCTTCGGAGGTGACGATGATATGGGCCTTCGGTTCGACGAAGGTGCCGTCGGCGCGCTTCTCGCCGATCTTGCCGCCGTCCCTGCCGGTGTCGGCATCGAAGCGCAGGCCGTCCAGCATGCCGAACCCCATATCGCCTTTATATAGAGTGTCGAGGTTGAGCTGGGCGGAGGCAAAGCCAGGCCGGGCGGGCTGGGACAGGATTGCGATCAGCTGCCCTTTCAGTTCGTCGCGCGCGGCCGCTTCTGCCTTGTCGACAGCCTCGTCGATCTTGCCGTCCTTCTCCTGCTTGGCGAACTTGGCGATCGCAGCGTCGCGCGCGGCGATGTAGCGGTCCTCCGGCGACGCGGCGCGGGCCGGCGAAAGGACCAGGATCGGGGATAGGACGAGGGCAAGGCGGAAAATAAAATGCATGCCCTGTGGTCGCCCGCAGGGCATGCAAGGTTCAAGGTCACGGGTACTACCAGCATATCCGTCGTCGGCAGGCCCTCTGCCGACGCCGGATCTCGTCAGGGCCGGCCAGTCGTGCCGCCCTTGTCAAGGCTGCCGCGGTCAGGCTGCCCTTGATCAGGCTGCCTTGGATTTCGCCACGTGGGTGGCAATCGCGTCCATCAACGCCGGCGACAGACAGTCATAGGGCTCGAGCCCAAGCTCCTTCAGCCGCGACCTGATCCCAGCCATATCGGCCGGCTTGACGCCGGACTCGATCACCGACGACACGAAGGCCGCAAATCCCGGAGCCGCCGAGCCGGACTCCTGGAACAGCTCGGGATGGATGAAGTCGAGGCCATAGAACGGATGACCCTTGTTCTCGATCCGGCCGTACATGTGGGTGCCGCATCCGGTGCAGGCATGGCGCTGGATCACCGCCGCGGCGTCGATGATCTTCAACTTGTCGCCGTTCTCCAGCACGGTGACGTTCTCGCGCGGGACGACCGCAACCACCGAGAAGGTGGCACCGGAAGGCTTCCAGCATTTGGTGCAGCCGCAGGCGTGGTTGTGGGCGACGTCGCCCTTGACCCCGACCTTGACCTTCTTGTCCGCGCATTTGCAGACCAGCGTACCCCCGGCAAAACTGCCGGAGCCTTGCTTGACGCCATTGTCGACTGACGGGTGGATATGAACAGTCATTGACCTATCCTCCTAGTGCTTGGTGTTTTGATTTTAGAACACGACGACCGAACGGATCGATTTGCCCTCGTGCATCAGGTCGAAGCCCTTGTTGATCTCGTCGAGCTTCAGCACGTGGGTGATCATCGGATCGATCTGGATCTTTCCGTTCATGTACCAGTCGACGATCTTTGGCACGTCGGTGCGGCCGCGCGCGCCGCCGAACGCGGTGCCCTTCCAGACACGTCCGGTGACGAGCTGGAACGGCCGGGTCGCGATCTCCTTGCCGGATTCCGCGACGCCGATCACGACCGACACGCCCCAGCCGCGGTGGCAGGCTTCCAGCGCCTGGCGCATCACGTTGGTGTTGCCGGTGCAGTCGAAGGTGTAGTCGGCGCCGCCGTCGGTCAGGCCAACCAAGTGTTGCACGATATCGCCGCTCACCTTGGTCGGGTTGACGAAATGCGTCATGCCGAACTGACGGCCCCAATTGTCCTTGGAGTCGTTGATGTCGACGCCGATGATCTTGTCGGCGCCCACCATCTTGGCGCCCTGGATCACGTTGAGGCCGATGCCGCCGAGGCCGAACACGACGACGTTGGAGCCCGGCGTCACCTTGGCGGTGTTGACGACGGCACCGACGCCGGTGGTGACGCCGCAGCCGATGTAGCAGCTCTTGTCGAACGGCGCGTCTTCGCGGATCTTCGCCACCGCGATCTCGGGCAGCACGGTGAAGTTCGAGAAGGTCGAGCAGCCCATATAGTGGAAGACCGTCTTGCCCTTGTAGCTGAAGCGCGAGGTGCCGTCCGGCATCACGCCCTTGCCCTGCGTGGCGCGGATCGCGGTGCAGAGATTGGTCTTCTGGCTGAGGCAACTTTTGCACTGGCGGCATTCGGGCGTGTAGAGCGGGATCACGTGATCGCCAGGCTTCACCGACGTCACGCCGGCGCCGACCTCGCGAACGATGCCGGCGCCTTCGTGCCCGAGGACCGAGGGAAAGATGCCTTCGCTGTCGAAGCCGTCGAGCGTGTAGGCATCGGTGTGGCAGATGCCCGTCGCCTTGATCTCGACAAGGACCTCGCCGGCCTTGGGGCCTTCCAGGTCGAGCTCGACGATCTCAAGCGGCTTCTTGGCTTCGAATGCGACTGCGGCGCGGGTCTTCATCTTGGTCTCCACAAAACATCAAACAGGTTGTCATTCGCGCCGGTCACGCTCAGTTCTTGTTGCCCATGCAGGCGTCTTCCGCCTTTCCATAGGCATCCGACTTGTCTTCGTGCTTGGCCGGCCGAACGCGCCCAACCGCATCATTGGCGCGGGCGCGCAGGTACACATAGAGGTCGTCCATGTAGCAGGCAACGTTCGGATTATCGCCGAATGCCGGCATGACGTTTTCCTGCGACGTCGACACGTTCTTGCGCCCGCTCGCGACCACGCCCATGAAGTCGGGATAGCTCATGGTCTTCAGCGAATCCTTCAAAGCCGGCGCGTAAGTCGAGCCCATGCCGTCGGGTCCGTGGCAGACGTGGCACTCCGAATGATAGCGGCGGTAGCCCGAGTAGGTGTACCAGTCCACCGTACCGTCGGACGCGACCTTGAACGTCGGGTTTCCATCCTTGTCGAGATACTTGCCGTCCTCGGACTTGACAGCGGCCGGGTCACCTACGTCCTCGGCGGAGGCAACTCCTCCCATTGCCACGACGAAGATCGCGGCAGTCACAAACCAGATCTTACGCAAAAGCATATCCTCGCGTGCGGATTGAAGACGGACCGGCGCATGGAGATCGCTCCATGCGCCGGAACGAGGGCTGCTCAACTCACTGCGGCAGCGCGAACACGGTGAGCGTTCCGCCGAGCGCGGTGTAGTTGCTCAGCGCTGCGTAGCCGCCGACTGCACCGAGACCGGCCGTCGGATCGGTCAGACCGGCCGCGAGGCCGATGCCTGCCCAACCGCCAACACCCGACAGCACGGCGACGTACTGCCTGCCGCCGTTCTCATAGGTGGTGACGTTGCCGATGATGCCGGACGGAGTCTTGAACTTGTAGAGCTCCTTGCCCGTCTTGGCGTCGACTGCCTTCAGGTAGCCTTCCAGCGTGCCGTAGAACACCACGCCGCCGGCGGTCGCGAGTGCACCCGACCAGACCGAGAACTGCTCCTTGTTCGACCACACGATCTTGCCGGTCTTGCCGTCCCAGGCGATGAAGTTGCCCATGTTGGTCTCACCGGGAGGCGGATACATCGACAGCGTCGCGCCGACATAGGGCTGACCTGCGGTGTAGCTCACCTTGAACGGCTCGTAGTCCATGCAGACGTGGTTGGTCGGCACGTAGAACAGCTGCGTATCCGGCGAGTAGGCCGCCGGCTGCTCGTCCTTCGAACCCAGCGCCGCCGGGCAGATGCCCTTGACGTTGTGGTCTTCGCCGGCCTTGTCGGTCGACGCTGAGTCAAGAACCTTCGGACGACCATAGGTCGGCGAGCTCTTGTTCATGTCGACGCCGGAGGTCCAGTTCACCTTCGGATCATACTTCTCGGCGACCAGCAGTTCACCGGTGACGCGATCGAGCGTGTAGCCGAGGCCGTTACGATCGAAGTGCGTCAGCAGCTTCCGCGCCTTGCCGTCGATGCTCTGATCCGAGAGGATCATCTCGTTGACGCCGTCATAGTCCCATTCGTCATGGGGCGTCATCTGATAGACCCACTTGGCAACGCCGGTATCCGGGTTACGCGCCCAGATCGTCATCGACCACTTGTTGTCGCCGGGACGCTGCTTCGGATTCCAGGTCGAGGGGTTGCCCGATCCGTAATAGACGAGGTTGAGTTCGGGATCGTAGGAGATCCAGCCCCAAGTCGCGCCGCCGCCGATCTTCCACTGATCGCCTTGCCACGTCTTCAGGCTCGAGTCCTTGCCGATCGGCTTGCCAAGCTCGGTGGTCTTGTCGTCGACCAGGATCTGGTCATCCGGACCTTCCGAGAAGCCACGCCAGACCAGCTTGCCGGTCTTGAGGTCGTAGGCCGTCATGTGGGCCTGAACGCCGAACTCGCCGCCGGAGATGCCGACCAGGACCTTGTCCTTGACGACCATCGGCGCCGACGTACCGGTCGATCCCTTGCTCGGATCGCCGTTCTTGACGCTCCACTCCACCTTGCCGGTCTTCGCATCGAGCGCGACCAGCGTAGTGTCGGCCTGATGCAGGATGATCTTGCCGTCGCCATAGGCGACGCCGCGATTGACCGTGTCGCAGCACATCACCGGAATGACGTTCGGATCCTGCTTCGGCTCGTACTTCCAGACGATCTGATTGTCCTTGGAAAGGTCAATAGCGTAGACCTTGTTCGGGAACGGCGTATGCACGTACATCATGTTGCCGATGATCAGCGGGCCGCCTTCGTGACCGCGCAGCACGCCGGTCGAAAACGTCCACGCTACCTGCAACTTTCCGACGTTCTGGGCGTTGATCTGATTCAGCTTCGAATAGCGCTGATTGGTGTAATCGCCGGTCGGCATCACCCAGTCTTTCGGGTTCTGCGTCATCTTGTGGAGTTCGTCATTGGCGTTGGCAGCTCCGGCGGCGAACACCGCCATTGCCCCAAGGCTGGTCGCGTAAAGCAACTTGCGCATCGTGGATTTCCTCCCAGGTTCATGAGCTCAAGGGTTTCCGCCGAAACGGCCCCACTTCTTCCATTTTGGTACCTCACTGGTAGTCCCATCGAACCGCGCTGACTTGCCCAGCAGCGAAGCGCCGTTTGCTCAGAAGCGAAGCATTGTCAGATTTTTGCGGTCGGACCGCGAATTGGCAGGTAAGGCTGCTTCATGTTGCAGGGCATCAAACGTCTTCAGTGCTGTTCCTGCGTCGGAGTAGAACCGGCCCAAGGTTGCGCTTGACGCGCCCAGAACTAAGTCCGAGGATCACCCGACATTATCCGGGAAGAAGTCCCGCCGCCTCCCTAAGCTGTTCAGAATCAGGGAGAAGGCGCATCATCCCGGGCCAGATTTCAGCTCGGTGAGCAGTCACGTTGGGGATCGAATCGGTGGCTGGAAAGATGTCCGATACAGTCCATTCACTCAGCACGAACGGATTGACGCCCAAGCGGCAAATCCAGCGCTGGTCGGATGCGCTCACTGACCTTTGCGGTCAGTTCGACGTCGATGCGCTGGAAGGATCCTCGCTCGAGGGCCGGATCAATTTCACGACGGTATCGCGATTGAAGCTGTGCCAGATCGAGGCAAGCCAGCATCGCATCGCCCATACCGTCTCGCGAATCAGGCTGAGCGAGCATCCCTACATCAAGATCGTTTTCCAGACGCACGGCGTCTCGCATTTCGAGCAGGACGGCCTGCACTTCGACATCATGCCGGGCGACTGCTTCGCCTACGACGTGTCGTGTCCGCATACAATCATCAGCCCGTCCCTGACGCGTCACGAGGTTGTCATCGTTCCGAAGGACCTGCTCAAGGAGCGCGGCTTCCAGCTCTCCAAGATGGCGCCGTGCAAGCTCTCGGCGCGCAACGGCACCGGCCGCATCGCCTATGATTTCGTGCATGCCGCGTTCGGCGAAGCGCCGACGCTGACCCCGGTCAACGCCGTCGGCGTGGCCGATGCGCTAATCGACCTGCTGCTGCTGCCGCTGCGCGAGACCGGCGCGATGTTCGACCGCGGCAGCGCCGAGGCGACCTACGTGCGGGCCCAGGGCTTCATCCGCGAGCATCTGCGCGATCCCGATCTCTGCATCGACCGCATTTCCGCGGCGCTCGGCTGCTCGAAGCGCTATCTGCACATGCTGTTCAGCGATCGCGGCATGACGGTCAGCGACTACATCTGGAAGGCCCGGCTGCAAAATTGCCGGCAGGAGCTGGAATCCCAGAACGGTAAGACCATCACGGACGTCGCGTTCTCCTGGGGCTTCTCGAGCTCATCGCATTTCAGCCGCGTATTCCGGAAGTATTTTGGCATCGCCCCCTCCTCCGTGCACAAGGGTCTGCACGGCGGCATGCCGGTCGATGTGGTACTGGAATAGCGATTCGCCTGGCGTGCAGGCGCCACGCCATGCCGTCCATCAAGCTATCCTCAATCAAACTTTCCTCAATCAAGGCTTGGGCGCGCGACCTGAAACGAGACAGCGTTGCACTGTATCTCGCGTCACGTGATCCGCGCGTACCGTGGTACGCAAAGGCGCTCGCCGTCGCCATCGCGGCCTATGCGCTCTCGCCTCTCGATCTGATTCCAGATTTCATCCCGGTCATCGGCTATCTCGACGATCTGATCCTGCTGCCGTTCGGCATCTGGCTTGCGATCTCGCTCGTTCCGGATGAGGTGATGGCCGAATGCCGCGCCAATGCCAGTGCCGTCTTGCAGCGCCCGATCAGTCGAGCGGGAATGATCGCGATCATCGTGCTCTGGATCGCCGGTGCACTCGCGCTGGCATGGGCCGTCTTCACATACTGGCCGCGAACCACGCCCTAAGCCTGTGCGGCCTTTGGCACCAGCGCCTCGACCGTCACGCCATCGTCGCTGGAATTGATCTTGAGCGTGCCTCCGAGCGCGAGGATTCGTTCCTGCATGCCGGTCAAACCGCGGCCAAGCCGGTGATCCCTGAGCAGCCCGCGGCCGTTGTCGCGGACTCGCACCAGCGCGCAGCCGCGGCTGCCGCGCAGGCTGGTCTGCCGCTCCGCAGGCTCGATCGTGATATCGACTGCCGTTGCGCCGGCGTGGCGGAACACATTGGTGAGCGCTTCCTGGACGATGCGATAGATCGTCAGATCGGCCATCTCGCCGGTCTCGCCGAGATCAGGCGATATGCTGCTCTCGATCTCCACCTCCGGGTGCGTCTCGCTCCACAGCCGCACCAGCGCGCCAAGCGCTTCCGCAAGCCCAAGCTCCGCCAATCCCACCGGCCGCAATCGCTCCAGGATGCGGCGGGTGAACTGCTGAAGCGCGTTGACTTGCTCGAGGATGGCATTGCCGTGCTTGCGTAGCGCAGCAGGATCCGGCTTTTCGACCTCCGACAGCCGCGTCAGTGCGCCGGCATGGGCGCGCAGCGCGAACAGATAGGGCCCGAACTCATCGTGCAATTCGCGCGCGATCTCCTTGCGCTCGGAATCCTGCAGCGAGACCGCGCGTTCGGCCAGCTGCCGCTTGCTGTCCACGGCTTCGCCAAGCGTCACCGCCAAATGGTTCAGTTTGGCACAGATCGCAGCCAATTCAGGCGATCCGCCGGGCTCGACCCGCGCGTCGTAATCCCCAGCCTCGATGCCAGTCATGGCCTGCGACAGCGCTTGCAGCGGCGCAAGTGCGCGGCCGACCACCAGCATGGTCACCAGCAGCAGCGCCACCGCGATCGCGGAGCCGACCTCGAGCTGGGTGACGATGCCGTCCCAGATCTCGGCCATTTCGTCATCAGGATGCGAGGTGATGACAAGCGATTGCGGCTTGCCGTGAACCGAGATCGGCACCCGCACCGAAGTCTGCTCGGGATGAACCAGCGCGACGAACCATTCAGGCGGGGCGCGCGGATCGCCTGCCTCCGCCAGGCGCTCGGCAGACTTTGCGGTCGCGTCATCCTGCCGCGTGATGCTGACATGGCGCAGCCGGCTCAGGTCCTGGACGATCTGGTCGAGCCGCGCATCCGGATCCGGCGCTTCGTCGAGACCGGCCACCATCGTCGCAACAAACTCGCGCGCCAGCCGGATCACGCTCTGGTCCTCGGCCTGGACACGCGGCCCCGCTTCCAGCACGAGCCGTGCAATATTGATGCCCAACCCGAGCGCCAGTATCAGCGCCAGCAGCAGGTTGATCCGTGCGCGCAAGGATAGCTTTTGCCACATGACGTTGCCCCCGACCGCGATCCCTCCTCCGAGAGGATCGTTGACAGCCAAATTTGCCCGGCTATCTAATCGCACCCTATCGCAATCTCGTGCGAGGTGCACAACCGGTCGGAACCGAGGTGTTCTTCGTGCAAATCGATGTAACGATGAGCTAGTCGAAGCAGGTCGCCGGAACAACGCCATGCGCATTCTGATCGTTGATGATCATCCCATCGTTGCCTCCGGTTGTCGCACCGTGTTCGCCGACGATCCCGAGATCATCCTGCTGGAAGCTGCGGATGCCGAAAGCGGCGAACGGGCTTTCGTCGCGGAGAAGCCCGATCTCTGCGTGATCGACATCAACCTGCCGACCGTCTCCGGCTTCGAGCTGGCCCGCCGTATCTTGAGCCGCGATGCATCCGCGCGCCTGATCATGTTCAGCATGAACGACGACCCGGTGTTCGCTGCCCGCGCCATCGACATCGGCGCCAAGGGCTACGTCTCGAAGACCGGCGACCCCAACGATCTGGTGGAGGCGGTGCGCGAGGTCGGCAATGGCGGCGTCTATCTGCCGCCAGCGATTGCACGCAACGTCGCCTTTGCGCGGCCGGGCTTTGCGCAAAATCCACTTTCCAAGCTCACTTCGCGCGAGATGGAGATCCTGCGCCTGCTCAGTTCCGGCAAGAGCCTGTCGGAGATCGCCTGGCTGGTGCATTCGTCATACAAGACGGTCGCGAACACGTCATCGATCATGCGCCAGAAGCTTGGCGTGCGCACCTCGGCAGAGCTGGTGCGCCTCGCGATCGAGAGCGGCGTCGGCTGACGTCGCGCTCCAACACAGAGGAATATGGCAATGCAGACGGTTTCCCAGAACAAGTCGCATGGCGGCACGCAAGGCGTTTACCGGCATCCAAGCCGCGAGACCAAGACCGATATGACCTTCTCGGTGTTTGTCCCCGATCATGCGGCCGGCGCCAGATTGCCCGTCGTCACCTATCTGTCGGGCCTGACCTGCACGCACACCAACGTCACGGAGAAGGGTGAGTTCCGGCAGGCATGTGCCGAGCTCGGCCTGATCTTCGTCGCACCCGACACCAGCCCGCGCGGCGAAGGCGTCCCCGGCGATCCCGCCAATGCCTACGATTTTGGCCTCGGCGCAGGCTTCTATGTCGATGCGACGGAGCAGCCGTTCGCGACCAATTACCGGATGTGGAGCTACGTCACCGAGGAATTGCCCAAGTTGATCGCCGAGCAATTCCCGGTCGACACGAAGCGGCAATCGATCCTCGGTCACTCCATGGGTGGCCATGGCGCGCTGACGGTGGCGCTGCGCTATCCCGATCGGTATCGTGCGGCGAGCGCGTTCGCGCCGATCGTGGCGCCGTCGCAGGTGCCGTGGGGCAACAAGGCGCTAGGCGGCTATCTCGGCAGCAACAAGCAGGCGTGGCGCAAGCACGACGCGGTCGCGCTGATCGAAGATGGCGCCCGCTTCTCCGATCTGCTGGTCGACTATGGCGATGCCGACGGTTTTCTCACCGAACAGCTGCGGCCCGAGCTCCTGAAGGCGGCTTGCGAGAAGGCCAACATTCCGCTCACCTTGCGGCGTCAACCCGGCTACGACCACAGCTATTATTTCATCTCGACCTTCATGGCCGATCATCTGCAGTGGCACGCCGCGCGGCTGAAGGCGTGATGCTTTCCCCAGCCAAGGCGGCGTGATACCAAAATATCGAAAACAACCCCATGCAAAGTAGCCGGCGGCGGCGTTCAACCAGACGAGTTGACACGTCAGGCAACTCAGGGTTGTTCTTCTAATATTCCGAAATCATCCAAGCGCCCGTCGCTCATCGTGCCTGCGGCGCGCCGTAGTTTGGCGCGAGCAGGCGGTTGCGGACGAGGTAATCGGTGGCGCGTGACCAGGATTCGTCGGTATTGCCGCGCATGTCGGCGCTCATTGCTGCCACCAATTGCCCGGAATGGACGTCGCGCAGATAGAAATTGATGTTGAGGATCAGGTTGGAGACCTTCTGCACCACACCGGTCATCGCAAGATCGGCGCCCAGCTCGCCGGCCAGTTTCACGTCGCATCCGCCGCAGGCCTGAAGATTGCTGCCGTGCGCCGCAGCATTGACCGGCGCGATATCGATCACGTGGAACTTGCCGGAATCTGCAAGCTCCTTGCGCACCTGATCGCCAGCGCGCAGCAACCGCGTCTGTTCGTCGCTCCGCGGTCCGTCCACCTCTCCTTGAAGGCTGGTGTCGATCATCTCGAGGTCGAACACCGCGAGCTTGGGCGGTTCGGCGCGCGCCGCAGACATCAGCAGCAAAGACATGGCGAAGACGAACGCTGATCTCATGATTGTGAACCAATCGAAATTTGGTACCGCGCAACGACAAAAAGCGGGGTTGCAAGCCAGGCCAATTCCGGCATCTTGCATGTCAACGCATGGCTCGACAACGCCAGCCGAGTGAAGAATGACTACGGGAGGAGTTATGTTCCGATGGCTGATCGGCACGATCGCGCTCAGCATGGTGGCGACCGGAGCGCTGGCGGCTGATCCCGTCGAGGTCCATATCGGCTATCTCGGCCATGCCGGCATCAAATCGACGCTCTCGCTGGTCGAGCAACCGGCCGACAATGACGGTATCGCCGGCGCACGCCTTGCGATCGAGGACAACAATACGACCGGGAAATTCCTCAACCAGCGCTTCGTGCTTGATGAGGTCAAGGTCAAGGACAGCGACGACGTCGCCAAGGTCGCGACCGATCTCGCCGGCCAAAACGACTATATCATCACCGACCTGCCCGCCGACGCCCTGCTCAAGGTCGCCGACGCGCTGCGCGATCGCGGCACCGTGCTGCTGAATGCGGGCGCGATCGACGATCGCCTGCGCGAGCAGGACTGCCGCGCCAACGTGATCCATGTCGCACCGACCCGCTCGATGCTGGCCGACGCGCTCGGCCAGTACCTGGTGTGGAAGCAGTGGAAGCGCTGGCTCCTGGTGACTGGCTCGCACGATCAGGACAAGCTCTACGCCGACGCGCTGCGCCGCGCCGCCACGCGCTTCGGCGCCAAGATCGTCCAGGAACGGACATTCGAGGACACCGGCGGCGCGCGCCGCACCGACAGCGGCGTGACGCTGATCCAGCGTCAGATGCCGGTGTTCACGCAGCAGGCGCCGGCTTACGACGTGCTCGTCGCCGCCGACGAGAGCGAGGTGTTCGCGAACTATCTGCCCTACCGGACCTGGGAGCCGCGTCCCGTGGCGGGCTCGGCAGGTCTGGTGCCGACCAGCTGGGACGCGGCGCATGACCAATGGGGTGCGGTCCAGATCCAGAACCGCTTCGTCAAGCTGAACATGCGCCGCATGACGGCGCTCGACATGCAGGCCTGGACCGCTGCGCGCATGATCGGGGAAGCCACCTCCCGCACCAATTCGGGCGATCCCAGGAAGGTCATCGCCTTCCTCAAGGGCAAGGATTTCTCGATCGCCGCCTTCAAGGGTACGCGATTGACCCTGCGAGACTGGAATCTGCAGCTCCGCCAGCCGATCCTGCTGGCCGATGGTCGTATGGTCGTTTCGGTCTCACCGCAGGAAGGTTTCCTGCACCAGGTCTCCGAACTCGACACGCTCGGTGTTGACCGGCCTGAAACGAAGTGCAAGCTGCAGTGAGGGAGATGAAACGCATGTGGCGCCGCTGTCTGTTGACCGGGATGCTGGTTTGGCTTGCCGCGACACCGGCGTCCGCCTTCGTTGCCTACGTCTCCAACGAGAAGGGCAACACCGTCACGGTGATCGACACCACTAGCTGGACGGTGACAAAGACCATCAAGGTCGGCCAGCGGCCGCGCGGCATCGAATTCTCGCGCGACGGCAAGTTCGTGATGGTCGCGGTCGGCGACGACGACACGATCCAGGTGATCGATACCAAGACCCAGGAGATCGTCGACACCCTGCCCTCCGGCCCCGACCCGGAATTGTTCACCCAGGATGCCGCCGGCAAGACCATGTATGTCGCCAACGAGAACGACAACACGGTCACCGTGATCGATCTCGAGAAGCGTGCCCGGCTCGGCGACATCCAGGTCGGCGTCGAGCCCGAGGGCATGACGATCAGCCCGGACGGCAAGATCCTGATCAACACGTCCGAAACCACCAACATGGCGCATTTCATCGACACGACCACGCGCCAGATCGTCGCCAACGTGCTGGTCGATTCGCGGCCGCGCTTCGCCCAGTTCAAGCGCGATGGCTCCGAATTGTGGGTTTCCTCCGAGATCGGCGGCACGGTGTCGATCATCGATCCGGTTAAGCGCGAGGTGACCGGCAAGATCACCTTCGAAATCCCGGGCCTGCGCAACGAGGCGATCCAGCCCGTCGGCATCGGCATGACCAAGGACGGCAAGACCGCGTTCGTTGCGCTCGGCCCCGCCAACCGCGTCGCGGTGGTCGACGGCGCGACCCACAAGGTCCTCAAATATCTGCTGGTCGGCCAGCGCGTCTGGCACATGGATTTCACGCCCGACGAAAAATATCTGATGGTCACCAACGGCGTCTCGAACGATGTCTCGGTGATCGACATCGCAGCCCAGAAGGTGATCAAGACCATTCAGGTCGGCGAACTGCCCTGGGGGATCACGATCGCGCAGCCATGACCGCAACCGACGCCCATATCGCGAGCCAGCCCTTGCCGGATACAGGCCCTGTAGCGGCCGTGCCGCCGGCGCTGTCGATCGGCAATGTCAGCCACAGCTACGGTCCGCGGCGCGCCCTGATCGACATCAACTTCACGGTTCAGCCTGCGAGCTTCACCGCGTTGCTGGGCCTCAACGGCGCGGGCAAGAGCACCTTGTTCTCGCTGGTGACGCGACTGTTCGGGATCCAGAACGGCCAGATCAAGATTTTCGGCCATGACATCAGCCGGACGCCGGGTGAGGCGCTGCGGCTGATGGGCGTCGTGTTCCAGCCGCGAACGCTCGATCTCGACCTCTCGCTGACGCAGAACCTGCTGTATCACGCTGCGCTGCACGGTATCTCGCGGCGTGAGGCGCGGCTGCGCAGCGCCGAGGTGCTCGGCCGCATCGGGCTCGCCGACCGCGCCACGAGCAAGGTGCGCGATCTCTCGGGCGGCCAGATGCGAAGGCTCGAAATCGCCCGCGCGCTGCTGCACCGTCCGCGGCTGCTGCTGCTCGACGAGGCCACCGTCGGGCTCGACGTCAAGGCGCGCGCCGACATTCTCGATCATGTCCGCCAGCTCGTTACTGAACAAGGCATCGGCGTGCTCTGGGCGACGCATCTGTTCGACGAGATCATGCCGGGCGACGACCTTGTGGTGCTGCATCAGGGCCGGATGCTGGCGCACGGCCCGATGTCGCGGGTGATCGCGGACGCAGGCGCCCAGGACGTCAACACCGCGTTCATGCGCCTGACCGGAACGGCAACCCTCACCGGAAAACCGCCAACATGAGCAGCACGACGGTCACGCCTGAGCGAAGCGGCTTCTCGGCGTCGGAATACGTCGTCTGCCTGAACGGCATCGTATGGCGCGAGGCGCTGCGCTTCCTGCATCAGCGCGAGCGCTTCGTCTCGGCGCTGGTCCGGCCGCTGGTCTGGCTGTTCATCTTCGCCGCCGGCTTCCGTCAGGTGCTCGGCATCTCGATCATCCCGCCTTATGAGACCTACATCCTCTACGAGGTCTATATCGCACCCGGCCTGATGGCGATGATCCAGCTCTTCAACGGCATGCAATCGTCGCTGTCGATGGTCTATGACCGCGAGATGGGCAACATGCGGACGCTGCTGGTCAGCCCGCTGCCGCGCGGCTATCTCCTGTTCTGCAAGCTGCTCGCCGGCACGGCGGTGTCGCTGCTTCAGGTCTACGCCTTCCTGCTGATCGCGTGGTTCTGGGACATCGCGCCGCCGACCATCGGCTACCTCACCGTGCTTCCGGCGCTGGTGCTGTCGGGCCTGATGCTCGGCGCGCTGGGCATGCTGATCTCGGCCAGCATCAAGCAGCTCGAGAATTTCGCCGGCGTGATGAACTTTGTCATCTTCCCGATGTTCTTTGCCTCGTCGGCCCTGTACCCGCTCTGGCGCGTGCAGGAAGGCAGCCCGATGCTGTATTATATCTGCCAGTGCAATCCGTTCACGCATGCGGTGGAGCTGATCCGGTTTGCGCTGTACGGCAAGATGAACTGGGTTTCGCTCGCGGTGGTCGGCGGCTGCACAGTGGTGTTCATGATCGGCGCGATCCTGGCCTACGATCCATCGCGTGGCCTGGTCTGGCGCGGACCCGGCGGAGGCGAGGCATGACAGGTTGGCGGCCAGCAGGACTGGGCGCGCTGCTCGCGATGGTTTTGTCGAACCAGGTCGCGTTCGGTGCCGACCCGCGTTACCCGGACTGGCCATGCGCGCAGGCCAAGGTGCCCGAGATCTCGCTCGCCGCGGTCTGGGCCGGGCCGCCGCTCGGCGATGCCGAGACCAGGTGGAGGGACGATCCGAAGATCAGCGCACTTGCGACCAAGCTCGCAGCGCGCCGCGTTCCGCTCGAGGATGCGCAGAAGGAGATCACCGAATTCCTGTCGGCCGCGGCGGCCGACAAGGCCAATGCTGGAAAGCTGCTGTTCGCGGGCCTGTTCGATACGCTCAACGGCCAGCGGGCCTCGGTCATGAACGGGCTGGAGCGCGTGATGCGCAAGCAGCGCGAGGCCGCGGAAAAGATCCGCGCCGATACGATCGCGCTGCAGGCGTTGCAGGACGCCACGCCGCCGGACCAGGCCAAGGTCGACGAGCTCGGCAATCAGCTGGTCTGGGAGACCCGGATATTCGAGGACCGCGGACGCGTGGTGAAATTCGTCTGCGAGGTGCCGACCATAATCGATCAGCGGCTGTTCGCGCTAAGCCGGACCATCCAGCAGGAGCTGGATTGAGGCCTGCGACCGATCCCGGCCCCGGGGATCATTAACGCGCCGCCGGAACAAACTGCGGTGCCCGTTCGTTGCCCCCAACTATATCTGAAGTTGGGAGACCTCGATGAGAGCAGCCAAGATCGTCTTGACCAGCCTCGCCGCTGCGAGCCTGATCGCCTCAGCGGCTTTGGCCCAGCAATCCATGTCAGGAATGGTCACCAAGATTGACCGACTGAGTGGAACCATCTCGATCCAGCAGACGCAAACCGGCACGGTGGGCGCGGCCGGCGGCGCAATTCAGGAATACAAGGTGCCCAAGGGACAGTCACTGGAGGAGCTTCACGCCGGTGACAAGGTGACATTCACCACCACGGACGGCGACAAGACCATCAACAAGCTCGACAAGCAGAAGTAGCTCGCGAGAGCATTTCCGAGCCGCGTGAGGGCGGGCTCACTGTTCGCCCTCGCGCGGCTCGGGCTCCGCATCCGCCAGCGGCAGGTTGGCGCGCCCCCACCCGTCGGTTCCCTCCGGATACCACGCCACATTGCTGTAGCCGTAGGAGAGCACGCGCTTGGCGGCGTTCCACGACATCCAGCAATTTTCCTGGCAGTAGATTACGAGCAATCTGGCCTTGTCGTCGCCGGAGGCGCGGACAAGGCCGCGTCGCATATAGTCTTCGGTCGATGCGGCGAGCTTGCCGTAGCCGGTGTCGGGCAGCCAGATGCTGCCGGGAATGTCGCCATGCGGCCGCTCGCGCCATACCGTGCCGGCGGGCAAATTAGGCTTCGGCGCGCGCGGCAGCACGTCGACGAAGGCGCCGGATTTGTCGCGCCAGATCGCTGCCGCTTCCGCGGTCGTGAGAACGCGTGCCCCTGCAAGCGTGATCGGCACCGGCGCGCGATAATCCTCGGTCCGGTAGCCCTCGGGCTCCGCAGGCGGGTCCTGCGCGCGGACAGGCGAAGCGGCGAGCAATATCACCGCAAGCATGGCCGCGAGCCTGATCATGGCGATTTGGTCGCGGCCTCCGGCCCGATCGGACGGTCGTTCTCGTCGAGCAGCGGAACGCCGAAGTCGAGCAGGATCTTGTTGATCGCCGGCTGGTTCTCCTGGATCAGGCGATTGAGCTGCCGCTTCCAGTTCTGATCGGACGCTCGCACGCCCATGCCGATGCGATAGACCAGCTTCGGTCCCGTGGTCTCCTTGAGCAGCGGCGTGACATGCAGCGGCGGGTTCGCCTTCTTGGCGTAAAAGCCGGCCATCGGCCCCCACAGGATGCCGGCGTCGATCTCGCCCTTTTCAAGGTCGTTCATCATCGCCTCGGCCGAGGAATCGTAGCGCGTATCGATCATCAGCGGATATGGCTTCGCGTTGGTCATCAGGCCGTTGATGGCCATATTGGTCGCGGGCGGCGTTCCGGCGACGATGCCGATATGCTTGCCCTTCAGCCGCTCATCCTCGAGCGTCGTGACTTCATCCAATCCACTGCCCGGCTTGGCAATGATCGCATAGGCCGTGCGGTAATACGGATTGGTCCCTTGCGCGAGGTCGTCGCCTTGCGGAAAGCCCATGATCACGTCGCAGCGATGCGAGCCGAGCGTGACCCGCACGAAGCCGGTCGCCTGCGGGAAATACATGTAATCGAGCTTCCTTTGCAGCTTCTCGGCGAACAGCTCGCCGATCTTGTTCTCGAAGCCCTCGCCCTTGTCATTCGAGAACGGCAGGTTGCGCGGATCGGCGCAGATGCGAAGTACCTTGGGATCGACCAGCTCGATGGAGAGTTCGCCCTGCTCATTGACCTGCGCACGCGCGACGTCGCGGCCGGCGAGACAGGTCATGAAGCCGGCAAGCGCGAGCAGAACAGGACGGCATCCGATAACTCTCATTGCGCGGTCTCCTCTTGATCGGACAGATTGCCGCCATCCACCAATTGCCCGGCGCACCATGACGTGCAACAGGGATAATGATCGCGACGGTGCCGCGTTGCTTGTTGCGGCGCAAACTGGAGCGCGACGACATCGATCGCGCGTCCCGGAGAAACTGAGGCGGAAACATGGCTCATGGCGGTTCGGTGCTCGCGCTGCTCCTGATGCTTTGGGCGCCGACCATAGCGCGGGCACAACAGGCGGAATTGCCTGTGAGCGAAGTCGCCCCCGGAATATTCGTTCACACCGGGACGACCTCCTTGATGACGAGCGACAACGAAGGCGCCATCGCCAATGTCGGCTTCGTGGTTGGCGACAGCGCCATTGCCGTCATCGACACCGGCGGCAGTGTCCGCGAAGGGCGGCAATTGCTCGCCGCGGTGCGCAGCCATAGCGACAAGCCGATCCGCTATGTGATCAACACCCACGCGCATCCGGATCATAGCTTCGGCAACGCGGCCTTCGTGGCTGACGGGACCAGTTTCGTCGGCCACAACGCCCTGCCCCGCGCGCTGGCGGCGCGCGGGCAGTTCTATCTCGACGGCTTTCGCCGGACCATGGGCGATGCGTTGATCGACGAGGTGCGGATCATTCCGCCGACCATGCTGGTCGCGGACATGCTGAAGCTCGACCTCGGCGGGCGGACCCTCACCCTGAAGGCGTGGCCGCCCGCCCACAGCGACAACGACCTCACGATCTTCGATGAACGCACCGGGACCCTGTTCGCGGGCGATCTGGTATTCCTCGGCCATATTCCCGTGGTCGACGGCAGCCTCAAGGGCTGGCTGCGTGTGCTCAATGACCTCGCGGCGATTCCCGCCGAGCGCGTGGTTCCCGGTCACGGACCCGTGAGTGCGTGGCCTGCAGCGCTTGCCGACGAGCGGCGCTATCTTGAGACGCTGGCCGCGGACGTCCGCGCGCTGGTCGCAAGCGGCAAGCCGATCACGGCTGCGGCAGAGCACGCCGCGGCAGCCGAGCGGCCGCGCTGGCAATTGTTCGACGATTACAACGCCCGCAACGCAACTGCAGCATTCTCTGAAATTGAATGGGAGTAGCTGTTGGTCCTATAGTGACGCGCCTGCATAGGATCTCGCGAACATGACTGGACATCGCGCCCGCCTGCTTTGCATCGCCAGCCTTCTCACCGTCGCGCTGGGCGTACCAGACGCGTACACGGCCGAGACGTATGATCCCTGGCCGGGCCTCGTCCAGGACATCTTCAGCAATCGTCCGATGAATGACGGCAACGATGTCATCGGCATCGAGATGCCGGCGCGCGCGGAAGATGCCGCGATCGTTCCGGTGACGCTGCGCACCAAGCTGCAGCCCAGCGACAGCCGCCGCGTCGTCGCGATCACGCTTGTGATCGACGAGAACCCGGCGCCGATGGCCGCGAAATTCACGCTGGGGCCGGACGCCAACGTCACCGAGATCTCGACCCGCGTCCGCGTCAACAACTACACCAATGTGCACGCCGTCGCCGAGCTCAGCGACGGCAGGCTCTATGTCAGCAAGGTGTATGTGAAAGCATCCGGCGGCTGCTCGGCACCGGCTGGTAAGAACGTCGAGGAGGCGAACAACCGGCTCGGCCAGATGCGCTACCGGCAATTCACAAAGTCCGAACAAGGGCCGGCGACGAGCACACGGGAAGCCCAGATCATGATCGGGCATCCGAACAACTCGGGCCTGCAGATGGACCAGGTCACGCAGCTCTATATCCCGGCCTTCTTCGTCAACCAGTTGCACATCTGGCAGGACGACAGTCCGGTGCTGGCGATGGAGGGCGGAATCTCGATTTCCGAGGATCCCAACATCCGCTTCACCTATGTCTCGAATGGCGCCAAGCACTTCCGTGCCGAGGCCAAGGACACTGACGGGCACGTCTTCGAGCACGAATGGAAGGTCGAGAATCCCGGGACCTGACGCGCCAGCGATCTCACGCTAGACGCTAGAGCCCCGTTCCGACTGAATCGGAACGAGGCTCTAGCGTCTTGTTTTGACGCGTTTTCTTCACGCGAACCGGAATCCACTTCGTTCGAAAACGCTCTAGAAGCACCTGACTTCGGCCTCGGCCTGGGCACGCCTGAGGTCGTTGAGCGCATTGGCGGCCTGCTCGGACGAGCGGAACTGGCCACCCAGATTGCCGCGCACCTGCGCCATGCTGAGCACGGTCTCGGCGGTGACGTAGCGATCATAGGGGATGATCGAGGCGACCACGTCGATCGAGCAGGAACATTGTTCGATCGACTGTCGGGATTCGCCATTGGACTTCATGCAGCCGAACACATATTCGGCCCGCGCCGAGGTCGGATAGTCGTTGATCTCCTGGGCCCGCACGCGGATGGTCGTCCCGGCAAGCACGGCCAGGACGGCGACAATCGGTCGTAGCATGCCAGCTCCTGCCATGGTCCTGCTTCCTCTTCTCTTTTCGCAAGCTATGCTATGGATGTTGATCAGAAAAGAAAACATTCGGGGAAGTGGCTCAAGAAACGATGATCATCTCTGTACGCACGGTGTTGGCTGCGGCAGTTCTGGCGGTCATGCAGTTCGGCACCTCGTGCAACGCGGAGACCATCCGCGTTGCAGCGCAGAAGACCGGAACGCTGGCCTGGGAACTGGCCGTTATTCGCTCCCATGGTCTCGACAAGAAGGCCAATCTGTCGATCGATGTCGTCGAGCTCGCCAGTCCCGAGGCCGGCAAGATCGCGCTGCGCTCCGGCTCGGCCGACGTGATGGTATCCGACTGGCCCTGGGTGTCGCGCGAACGCTCGCTCGGCGCCAAGCTCCAGTTCTATCCCTATTCGAGCGCGCTGGGCGCCGTGATGGTCCCGGCCGCCTCGCCGCTCAAGACGCTTGCCGACCTCAAGGGGCGCAAGCTCGCCGTTGCTGGCGGCGCGATCGACAAGAACTGGCTGCTGCTGCAGGCCGCATCGAAGCAGGACGGCGTCGACCTGAAATCGCAGGCGACCATCGTCTATGGCGCGCCGCCACTGCTCACCGCCAAGACCCTCGACGGCGAGATGGACGCGACGCTCAATTACTGGAATTTCTGCGCCGCGCTTGAAGCCAAGGGCTTCCGCCGGCTCGCCGGCATGGAAGAGATCCTGCAAAAGCTCGGCAGCAAGGGCCGCATCGCGATGATCGGCTACGTGTTCGACGAGGCCTGGGCCAACGCTAACAAGGATCTAGTGGCCCGCTTCATCGCCGTGACGCGTGCCGCGAAAGAGATTCTGGCGACCTCGGATGCCGAATGGGATGCGATTGCTCCGCTTACCGGTGCGCAGGATGCAGCGACGCTGCACGCATATCGCGACCGCTACCGCGAGGGTATCCCGCGCCGTCCGATCGCCGACGAAGAGGCGGATGCACGCCTGCTCTACCGGGTGCTGGCGCAGCTCGGCGGCCGCGATCTCGTCGGCACTGCGACCGAGCTCGATCCAGGCACGTTCTATCAAGCGATCCCGGGAGACTAGCGGTGCTGCGCCTCCTGTCATTCGTGCTGTTCATCGCGACTTGGTGGATGGCCTCGCTGTTGATCGGCGATGCCAAGCTGCCGGCGCCGCCGGCGGTGCTATCTGTCCTTGCCGCCGAAGCGCGATCGGGTGCGCTGTTCGTCAATCTCGGCGCAACGCTGGCGCGTGTCGCGCTGGCCTTCACCCTCGCCATGGCGCTCGGTTCGGCGATCGGCTATCTGATGGGCCGCGTGTCACTTGCCAATCGCCTTGGCGACCCCTGGCTGATCTTGCTGCTCAACCTGCCGGCGTTGGTCGTCATCGTGCTGGCCTATATCTGGGCCGGGCTTACCGAGGTCGCCGCGATCACGGCCATCGCCATCAACAAGCTACCGACTGCCGTCGTCACCCTGCGCGAGGGTGCCCGTGCGCTCGACCCCGCCCTCGACGAGATGGCAACGGCGTTTGCTTTGCCGCGCGGCCGCGCCTTCCGGCATGTGGTCCTGCCGCAGCTTGCGCCCTACATTGCGGCCGCTGCGCGCTCCGGGCTGTCGCTGGTCTGGAAGATCGTGCTGGTCGCCGAATATCTCGGCCGCCCCAACGGCGTCGGGTTCGAGATCGGGGTCGCCTTCCAGCTGTTCGACATCCCGTTGCTGCTCGCCTACTCGCTGAGCTTTGCCGGTGTCGTGCTCGTCATCGAGACCTTGCTGGTGCAGCCGTTTGAAACCAGGCTAACGCGGTGGCGGCTCCGTGCAGCTTGAGGTCAATATCACAGGCAAGAGCTTTGCGAGCGCGGCCGGAAAGCGGCACGACGTGCTCGACAACATCACCTTCACATTGAATGCCGGCGAGGTTGGCGTGCTGTTCGGACCGTCGGGCTGCGGCAAGAGCACCCTGCTGCGGATTCTCGCCGGGCTCGACGGCAACTACCAGGGCCATGTCGCACGCTCCCCCGGCATGCGCCTCGGCATGGTGTTCCAGGAGCCGCGGCTGTTGCCCTGGCGCACCGTGGAGGAGAACGTGCGACTCGCCGCACCGCATGTCGACGACGGCACGCTGTCGGCGCTGTTCGAGGTGCTCGAATTGAGCGTGCACAGCAACCACTTTCCCGGTGAGCTGTCGCTCGGCCTCGCCCGCCGCGTCGCGCTCGCCCGCGCCTTCGCCATCGAGCCGGATTTCCTCATCCTCGACGAGCCGTTGGCCTCGCTTGACAAGGCACTTGCGGGGCGTTTACGCGACCAGGTCGCCACGCTGGTAGCCAGCCGGAAGATGATGACGCTGCTGGTCACCCACGACCTCGACGACGCGGTCCGGCTCGGCGACCGCCTGTTCTTCCTGTCGCCGCGACCTGCCCGAATCCTTCACGTCGAAACCATCGCCACGCCGCGCGTGACGCGCAGCGAGCCAGAGATCGACGAAATCAAGCGGCGGCTCTCACAGTTGGACCTTGCAAATATGTGAGACGCCGTCATCCTTGGACGAAAGCGTAAGGGAGAGATTGGATGGCGCGTGCGTTGATTGCCGTTGGTGTTGCGTTGCTTGTCCTGCCGGCAACAGCGCTCGCCCAAAGCAAGGGCAAAGGCATCCGGCTATGGAATCTGACCAGCGCCACTATTTCGAGCTTCGAGCTGTCGCCGGCGGGCAAGAACGAGTGGGGTCCAAACCAGACGCTCAACGACAAGGACAAGGAAGTCGACCACGACGAACGCTTGCGTATCACCGGCGTCGAGCCCGGTCGCTACGATGCCAAGATCGGCTACAGCGGCGGCAGGCAGTGCTTCGTTCGTGACATCGAGATCAAGGCCGATGCCGTGTTTTCAGTGTCCGACAAGGATCTGAAGGACTGCAACAAATAGCAGCTAGCCCGCCGGCGGTCTGCCGTCCGCGCCGGCGCGATCGTTGGTGTGCGGATATTCGCAACGCCATCGCACCGCGGTCCATTTCGGATGTTCGCCGACCCATTGCGCGATGTAAGGCGGCGCGGCCATGGCGCATTGCTGGAGCGAACCGTTCCAGTTGAACACCAGATGCTGCTCCTCGCAGGTGGCGGGCGACAGCACGGCACAAACAGTGACGATCAGATCAATCGGGTTCATGCGCGATCCCTAAGCGTGCTCACGAAATAGATAGCACGACGGAATACGTAATCAGCCAGGTCAGGGTTTCACAGGCCCGTGACAAGGCCTGGGAACCCGGCTCTAGAAATTCAGACCGTACACCAGCCGCGCCTGGTGACGCTCGAAATTGACCAGATCGAGGGCGGCATTGCTGCCGGCCCGCTGCCCCCAGGCCTGGACGCTCCAGGTCGCGGTCAGGCGCGAGCGCTCCGAGAGCTGGAAATAGGCGGTGGGACCGATGAACAGCGCCTGCCCGGACAGTTCATCGAGGCCAATCCCCTCGTACTTCCTGAAATAGCGCGCTTCGCCACCGATCAGGATATCCGGCCTCACCTTGGCCATCAGCCCAAACGCGACGCCAATCGTGGCATCCTGCTCTGCAGTGCCGGTGCGCGGCATCCGCGTCCATTCCGGCTCATAGCTGACGTTGAGGGCCGCCACTGCAAAATTCGGGATCACCTCGCGGTCGAACGCCACCGTGAGTTGGGTGCCGTAGCTGCGGACGGCCGCAGCCGTCGTTTCGTCGACGCGACCGGCGCGTGTCTCCAACGCCACCGTCATGCCGAAGGGCGCCGCCTCGCGATCGAGGAAGCGATAGCGAAAATCGACCGAGACGCTCTGCCACGACAGCTGGCGGCGATCATCAATACCCGGGACGCAGTTGATATCGTACGCGCTGAACGACGTGCCGAGCTCGACACGAAAATTCGGCGCCGGAACGAGTTCGAGCTCCATTTCCTGATTGAGCGCGCGATACCGGCCGCCGTCCTTGGCAAAGCGCCCGGTGCTCTGGCTCTGGAATTCCCGCTCGCCGACGTCGCCCACATCGGACCCGATCATGAAGCCGAAGATGTGCTCGGTATCAAAGCCCTCGGCGTAGGCGCCGAGCGGCAGCACCGCTGCGACGCCGGCAATTGCCGCGCACAGCACGCCCACCCAACGCCCTCGCTTGCTTTCGAAACTCATCGTCCCCGGACCACCGCCTCAAGCCGCACTGTAGGACAAAGCAGGACGGCCCGCCAATCGCGCAGGTGGTCTCGATTTCAACGTGTTGTGGGAAGGATCTGCGGGAAATTGTAGCGGCGGCGTCGCGGCCGCGAAAGACGCCTGCCGCGGCTCGATGCAGCAAGCTGCACGAGCCGGGCAGGCTGTCTCGCGTTACTTGTCTCGGATTACTTGCGCGCTGCGCAGGCGTACATGTTGATTTCCATGCCGACCGGCACTTCGACGATCTTCGGTGTTTTCCAGGCCATTTCCTTCTCCCAAGTATAGTTAGGCGCAAGCGTCGCGCCGCGCGGCAAGCTAGGGCTGGCTGTTCCAGGGCGCAAGCCGGCCGGGTAAGGACCCGACTTCGCTGCTGGGCATGCCGAAACGGACGACGGCTCGCTGACGTCCGCCCGGCTTTGAAACGGCTGGGAAACCCCGACGCTGATCTGTCAGGCATTTTCCGGCTGCCGGGCGGCGACGCACCGATAAGCAAACCCGATTGCGCCGGCCGAGTCTTGCCCAAGAGCGAAATCGCAACTTTTTTGTTATGCGCGAGATCCGGCATCAATAGGCGGAATCCGCCCGACACAATTCGCAGGCACGGACCTATTTGAGCAGACGCAGCAGCGCCCGGCCGGCGCGCGACTTCAACTCCTTCGCATCCAGCGTCCCGTCATTGTCGGGATCGGCGGCTTTGAACCGCTGCTCGACGACCGCGAGATACTCGTCGAGCGTCAGGGTGCCGTCGTGATCCGGATCCGCCTTCGCCAGTTCTTTCGCGGTCAGCCGTCCACGCAATTCGCGGATGTCGAGCGTGCCATCATGATCGGGATCGAGCTTCGCGAACAGATCGGCGGCGGCCTTCTTGGCCTCGGCAAGGTCGACCGTGCCGTCATTGTCGGGATCGAGCATCTTGAGCGCGCTGCCACCACCCGATGCGGCGAGAGCGGGACCCGACAGCACGGCAACAGCCAAGGTCAAAGCAAGCGATCGGCGCGAAATCATCATTGGTCTCCCTTGAGTGCCGCTCCGGCAAGGATACGGAGCGCGCCCTGCGATAGAAGCTACCATAGCAGCTTCGACGAGGCTTCCTACAGCCAGAGCAACCAGCGAGACCTGTCGGGTTTCGGGTGGAAAGAAACTGCTTCGCGGATCATCTGTGACGTTCGGCGAATGCCATTGCACCGGAACGAGCGAGGTGACCCATGAGCGATATTTGCAGGACCACGTTGGGCTGCCTCATTGCGCTCGGTCTGACGGCACCTGCGTCCGCGCAGAACAGGGCCCCTGCCCCATCGGCAGAGGCTGTCCAACAGCGCACGCTCACCGGCAAGGAGCGGCTCGGACGCAAATGGACCGACGAGCAGCGCATCGACAATTGCAATGTGCCGCCGGACAAGCGAGGCACCAAGCCACGTCCGAGCGCCTGTCCGCATGCGCCGTCGAGCTGACCGAACCGTTCGCGCTGCGGCATAGCGGCGAGTCACACGTGGCGTTGTGTATTCCATGCCACGGTAAGCTACGGGCGCATCAGCAAAAACCTGAAGCTTTCGACCGGCCTCCAGAGACTGACTGGGGTTCGTTCACGTTTTCGTATTGACCCGTTTTGGTTTCGGGGGGATGGTTCCGTGCGCAACGTCAGGAATAGGCGTGCGGGAAAAGGTTCATTGGGAGGATATGATGAGACGCATTGCGCTGGCCGCAAGCCTCGTGATTCTTGCATCTTATGGTGCAAGCGCTCAGACCAACGAGCAGTTGGTCAAGGGTGCGACTGATACATCGAACGTTCTCAATTACGGAATGGGCTACAATCTTCAGCGCTTCTCGACGCTGAACCAGATCAACAAGGACACTGTCAAGAATCTGGTCCCGGTCTGGAATTACAGCTTGAACGACGACCGCAGCGAGGAATCGCAGCCGCTCGTCTACCAAGGCGTCCTTTACGTCACCACCCACAATGCCACGATGGCGATCGACGCCAAGACCGGCAAGCAGATCTGGAAGACCAAGGTCGAGTATCCCGCCGAGACGCCGCGTATCGTCTGCTGCGGCATCATCAATCGCGGCGCGGCTCTGTATGACGGCAAGCTGTTCCGCACCACCCTCGACGCCAATGTGATCGCGCTCGATGCCAAGACCGGCAAGGAGTTGTGGCGCGAAAAGGCTGCGGACATCAAGGAAGGCTACTCGATGACGGTGGCACCGCTGGTCGCCGACGGCGTCGTGATCACCGGCATCTCCGGCGCCGAATTCGGCACCCGCGGCTTCATCGACGGCTGGGATCCGGCGACCGGCAAACGCCTCTGGCGTACCTACTCGATCCCGACTCCGGACGAGCCCGGTGGCGACACCTGGAAGGGCGACACCTGGAAGCTGGGCGGCGGATCGACCTGGATTACCGGCTCCTATGATGCTGAACTGAACACCGTGTATTGGGGTATCGGCAATCCCGGACCGTTCAACTCTGCGGTGCGTCCGGGCGACAACCTCTATACCTGCTCGGTGCTCGCGCTCGATCCGAAGACCGGCAAGATCAAGTGGCACTACCAGTTCTCGCCGAACAATCCGTTCGACTATGACTCGGTGGCCGAGATGGTGCTCGCCGACGTGAATGTCGAGGGCAAGCCGACCAAGGTGCTGATGGATGCCAACCGCAACGGCTTCTTCTACGTGCTCGACCGCACCAACGGGAAGCTGCTCGCGGCCAATCCTTATGTGAACGTCAACTGGGCCACCGGAGTAGACCTGAAGACCGGCCGGCCGATCGAGACCGACGTCGCCAAGGACGCACGTGACGGCAAGAAGGTCACGGTCTACCCGTCGATCCTCGGCGGCAAGAACTGGGAGCCGATGTCGTTCAATCCACAGACCGGCCTCGCCTACGCCAACACGCTCGCCTTCGGGGGCCGCTACAAGTCCGAGCCGGTGACGTTCAAGCAGGGCGAGTGGTATCTCGGCATGGACCTCACCGATCCCTGGGAATGGGGCACCGGACCGCGCGGCCATCTCAAGGCGATCGATCCGATGACCGGCAAGGCGAAGTGGGAAGCGCCGAGCGATATTCCGCGCTTCTCCGGCGTGCTCTCCACCGCCGGCGGCGTGGTGTTCTCCGGTCAGCTGACCGGCGAATTCGAGGCGTTCGACGCCGACACCGGCAAGAAGCTCTGGCAGTTCCAGACCGGCTCCGGCATCGAAGGACAACCCGTGACCTGGCAGCAGGACGGCGTGCAGTATGTCGCCGTCACCTCGGGCTATGGCGGCGTCTATTCGCTGTTCTCGGGCGACGAGCGGCTTGCCAAGGTCCCACCCGGCGGCTCGCTGTGGGTTTTCGCGGTCAAGAACTGAGCGCGGAGCACACGTGACTGAAAGAGTAACCCTGTTGACGGCGGCGATCTTCGCCGCCGTCGCGGCGGCCTTGATCACGTTGATCCCGGCAGCCGCACAGCAAGCCAGTGCAATCGACCTTCAGGGTCAGGCCGACCAGGGCAAGGTCACCTACGCCAAGAACTGCTCGCATTGCCATGGGCCCAACATGGTCAACTCCGGCACCATCACGCCGGACCTGCGCGCGTTTCCCGACGATAGGACGCGCTTTGTGACCACCGTGAAGCAAGGCAAGAACGGCAAGATGCCGCCCTGGGCCGACATCCTGAGCGAGCAGGAGATCGCCGACGTCTGGGCCTTCCTGGCGAGCCGGAGGCCCCAATGAGAGCGCCGCTGGCGGGTGCCGCGACAGCCTTGCTGCTCGCCATGACGGCGGCAGCACATGCTGCTGCCGGGGAGTCGCTCAAAGTATGCCTCGACGAGGATCTGCCGCCGTTGTCGGCGCATCATCGCGGCAAGCCGGATGCCGGTTTCGACGTCGCACTCGCGCAAGTGATCGCCGAGCGGCTCGGACGGCCGCTCAAGATCCAGTGGTTCGAGAGCAAGCTCGACGAGGATTCGAGCCCCGCTCTGGAGGCCAATGCGTTGCTGTCGGACGGGCGATGCTCGCTGGTCGGCGGCTATGCCCTCACCACGGACTCGCTGAAGGCGCCGGGTGTCGCAACGGCCAAGCTACCGGACTTCGATGGCGCCACCCGCGACGATCGCCGCCGGCGGATTCCGATCGGGGTGCTGGCGCCAAGCCAGCCCTACATCTATTCGCCGATGACCGTGGTGCTCGGCCCCAAGGCCAAGGACCGGGTCAAGGACCGCAAGATCTCCGATATCGGCGATCTCGCCGGCCTTCGCCTGACGATCGAAAGCGGCACGCTGGGCGATGCCATCCTGATGACCTTCGACAAGGGAAAGCTGATCGAAGACATCACCCACCTCGTTCCGGGGCGCAGCGACCTGCTGGGAGAGCTCGAGCGCGGGGAATTCGACGCCACGCTGCTCGACCTGCGCCGGTTCGACGCCTACCACGCTGATCATCCCGACACCAAGATCACCGCCTCCGGCTATTACTATCCGATCGGCGCCAACCGCGGTTACGTCGCTCTCGAGACCGACAAGGCGCTGCTGGAGGCCGTCAACAAGGTGCTGTCCGACCTGCAAGCCAAAGGCACCATCGCCGAGCTTGGCAAGGCAGCGGGCCTCACCTGGCTTCCGCCGCGCGAGCCGATCATTCTCGGCGATGTTTGGCTGAAGATCCTGAACCGATGAGCCGCTCGCCGCGGGCCTGCTATTTCAGATAATTGGCCAGATTCATGCTCTGGATCTTGGCGATCGCCGAATAGGACGCCGTCAGCTGCGCCTGATAGGTCGAAAGCTGCGCCGTCACCGCCGCGACGTCGATGCTGGTGAGATTGGTCGACAGGGTCTTGGCGAAATTCTGGTAGTCGCTCTGGTTCGTGCTGGCGGTCTCGATCTGCGACGCAGAGGTCGAAAGCTTTGCCTGCACCGTTGACGTTGCGTCCAATGCATTGCTGGCGAGATCGAGCGCCTGCGAGATATCGCTCGACGACAAATTCGTGCTGTTGCTGACGTATTTCAACAGCCGCATGACCTGCTCGAAGGCAGGATTATCGGCGGTGACGCCATAGGAAACCGACTGGCTGTCCGAAACGCGCACCGACGCGATCTCGCTGTCACCCTTGTAGTAGCCGGTGTCTGATGTCGTCAGCGAGCCCGTGCCGGTGTCATAGCTCGACATATCCACAGGCGCAGCGTCGGTGCGGGCGCCGCTGAATACGTATTCGCCGTCATACTGGGTGTTGAGCAGCCCCTGCATCTGCGAGATCGCCTGCTGCGCATAGTTGATCACCGATGCCGTCGCCGTGCTGCTGCCGGTCGTGGCGGCGCTGAGCTGGGTCCGAAGCTGCGTGATGATATCGGTCACCGAGCCGACCGCCGAATACATCGCCTGCACCTTGTTGTCGGCGAGATTGCTGGCGTCGATATAGGACTGGGCGCGCGTCACCGAGACCTGCAAATTGATCACGCGCCCGGCGCCTGAGCCGTAGCCGCCGAAATCCTCGGATTGCAGCCCGGAGGACTCCTGCACCTGCTCATTGGCCATCACCGACTGCACGCGCAGCGCGCTTGATATCATCTGCTCCGATTGCGCGAAGGTCGCAACACGCATCATCATGACGAGGCCCTCACACTCAGGCTGCGCTCATTGCGGTCATCAGCGCCGAGAACATGGAATTAATGGCCGTAATGATCTGGGATGCGGCAGCGTATTTGTTCTGCAACGCACTCAGATTCGCGCTCTCTTGGTCAATGTTGACACCGGACTGCGACGACAGCGAGCTCGCATACGTCGACTGCGCGGCTTGCTTGGATGTGTAGGTTGCCGACGCCTGGCTCGCCTTGCCGGCGACGTTGGCAACGATCGCTGCCGCATAATCGGTGAAAGAGCCGGTGGTGGCGCCCAGCCCACCCGCCATGGCGAAGTTGGTCGACCCCGTCAGCGCGATCGAGAGCGCATTCACCACCGTCGCCGAGCCCGACGACAGCACCGAGTTTCCGACAGTCAGGGTGGACGACGCATCGAGCGTCGCCGTCGGCAGTGTCGCCGTGCCACTCAGGATGTCGCTGCGCACAGCGATGTTGGAGGCGCTGGTCCCCGTGATCAGGTCGTTGAGTCCGAAATACTGGGAAAATCCCTCACCGCCGACCGAACTCGTCATCTGGTTGATGGCGATGCCATTGCCCGACCCGGTCGCCGAGATCGACAAATGTCCGTTGGCATCGACCGATGCCGATACGCCGGGGATGGTGTTGATCTTGGCGGCAAGAGCCCCCACCGTGGAATACGCCGATAGATCGATATCCTGATACGATACGAGATTGCCGCTCTTGTCGGCGACTGCGATACGCACCGTGCCGGTGCCCGCGAACGATGTCGAGTTGCTGACAGTCGCCGTGCCGGTCAGGCTCGTCGGCGGCGGCACCGATGTGCCCTGGTTCGAGACCGCATTCACGCTCGAGGCCAACTGCTGGGCAAGCTCGTCGAGCTGCGACTGCGCGGCCGGCAAGGTCTGGTCGCGCAGGGCAATCAGGGCGCTGACCTTGCCGGAGGAGATCTGCGAGGTGATGTCGACCCCGTTGGCGGTGATGCCGCTGAAGCCGCTCGTCGCCGATCCCGCGGTATACGTCGTCGACGCCGTGACGCTGGGCGCCGCTGTATAGCTCAGCGGATGCGCTGTGCTATCGACCAGCGCCTGCCCCGAGCCGGTATAGACCTGCAAGTCACCGCTCGACGTCGTGAAATAGCTCACATTCATTTGCGACGCGAGGTCCTGCAGCGCGCTGTTGCGTTGATCCTCGAGATCGGCGGTCGACTGGCCTGCGGCCGCCTCCTGTTTGATCTGCTTGTTGAGATCGGAGATCTGCTGCAGGTCGGAATTGATGTCGGTGACCGACGACGCAATGTCCTGGTCGGCGTTGGAGCGCAGCTTCTGGATGCCGCTCGAGGTCTGCTGCAGCTGATTGGTGACCGCCGCAAGCGCGCTGACGGCGTTCGATTGCAGCGAAGCGCTGCTCGGCGTGCTGGCAAGCGAGGACAACGCCGACTCGAACGCCGCGATCGTGTTGGCCAGCGAAGTGCCCGTCGTAGAACTGTCGCCGCTCGACGTGCTGCCGTAGAGCTGCTGGAGTTCGGTCAGATAATTGTTGTTGGTGTCGGCGGCGCCGAGATCGGAATCGGCGCCCACCAGCGACTTCAGGAGCAGCTTGTCGACCGCGCTGGTGATCCCCGAGATCGTGACGCCGGTGCCGACGCCGCTGGTGACGCTGCTGCTCTGGTTGGCGGTCTTCTCGGTGTAGCCCTTGGTGTCGGCATTGGAGATATTGGCCGAGGCGACGCTGATCTGCACCTGCGTGGCTGACAGCCCGCTGAATGCGATGCTTCGTGCGATATCGAGCGACGACACGGCCAACTCCCTCCGGCGACGGTCCGATCAGGCCCGCACGTTGGTGCCATAGGACATCGCGGATGTGACGCGACGGCCGCCGGCCCCATAAGGCGATACATTGGCGATCTGCTCGCGGATCGCCTGCATGATCGCCTCGATCCTGCGGTTGCTGGCATCGATCGCCGCGCGGAGCCGCATCACGTTCTCGTCCATCGCGACCCGAAGCTTCAGGATCCGGTCCATCAGCTGCTCGCGCAGTGCGCGATCCTGGACGTTGAGATTGGCGGCCTTGCCGACGGCCTCCGCCACACACTGCTCGAACAGCGTCGCGAGGCGGTTCTTCTCGTCGACTTGCTTCAGCCGAGAGGCCGGCAGGCCCTTGGCGAGCTCGACGTTCTCCTCGTTCACGATCTCGATCAGATTGTCGATCAGTGCGATCAACGACCTGGCGCGCTCGTCATTGCCCGCGGGATTGATCTTGATGTTGCGTTCCGGTGTCATGTCATCGCTCCCGTTCAAGCTAGTGTCCGCGACGCAGGGCGCGAACCGACTGTGCGCTGCGCCCATACGCGGTGATTGCCGTTACCCGGACCGAGGCCCGGTTGAGTTCCTGGTCGAGCCGTGCGCATTCGCGCATCAGCCGGTCCCGCAGCGTTTCGACGTCGTCGAGCAACGCAGTGAGCTGCGCCCGATCGTCCGGCCGAACCGAGGCAGCCCTCGCCTTCAGCCGCTGAAGCCTGACCAGCAGGCGGTCATTCTTCTTTTCCGTCATCATCGCGACACCGCCGAAATCAGCGTATCGAACATCTTGTTGACGGTAGTGATCACCTGTGACGCCGCCGAATAGGCTTGCTGCGCCGAGATCATGTTGGAGAACTGCCCGCTGGTGTCGGTGGTGCTCGATTCCAGCTCGCTGCCGTAGATCGTGCCGGCACCGTTGGCCCCCGAGGTCTGCAGCGTGGCGTTGCCGGAGGCTGCCGTCGCGGAGTACAAGCCGTCGCTGGCCGCGCTCAATCCGTTGGGCTCGCTGAAAGTCGCGACCGCGATCTTGTAGATCGCGATCGTCTGCCCGTTGGAGTAGGTTGCGTCGACCACGCCGCCCTTGCCGATCGCGATGCTGCTCAGCTTGCCGTAAGGCAGGCCGTCCGAGGTGATGCTGGTGAGATCGACGGAGGGCGTGGTCTGCCCCGACGAATATTGCGTCAGGCCGTCGGTCTTGCCGGCCGTACCGAGATTGAGCGTGATGGCCGTACCATTGGCGGTAGAGCTATCGGCCGCGCCGTCCTTCCAGCCGGTCACCGAGATGGTCGGCGGACTCGGCACCGTTGAGGCGAGCGAGCCGTCGGGATTGAAGGTGATTGCCACCGTATCGGTGATCGCGTTGGCGCTCGCCGTGCTGGAGTCCGACGCGAGCTTCGGCTGCTCGAAGCTGGCCTGCCAGGCATTGTCGGCGGTCTTTTTCCAATCGATCTGGATCGTGCTCGCCGTACCAAGCGAGTCGTAGACCGTCATCGAGCTGTTGAACGTCGCGCCGATCGCAGCATCGGCCGGCAGGTTCGCCGCGACGGTGGTCTTGGTGGTGGCGCTGCCGCTGGTCGAGGCCACCTGCGTGTTGATCGGCCCAAGGCTCGCGGCCGACGCATTGCCGAGGATGTTGCCTTGCGCGTCGGTCCGCCAGCCCTCGAGGTAGTTGCCGTTGTTGACGAGATAGCCCGAGTTGTCGGTGGTGAACGCACCGTTGCGCGTATAGGAGGTGGTGCCGCCGGTCGTCGCATTGGTGGTGACGAAGAAGCCGCTGCCCTGGATCGCAACGTCGGTGGCGTTGGTGGTCGCGGCCAGCAATCCCTGCTGGCTGATGTTGGCGCGGCCGGACACGTTGACGCCGCCGGACGTGTACGAGGTGGCGCTGTTCGACGCCGTCACAAGATCTTCGAACATCGCCGACGTGGTCTTGTAGCCCGTGGTATCGGCGTTCGAGATGTTGTCGGAAATCATTGCCAGCGACTGGCTCTGCGAATTGAGCGCCGAGATCGCCGAGGAAAGTGCACCAGTAAGACTCATGATAATACTCCGGAAGCAATCAGGACGTGACGCCGATGATGTTGGCGGCGCTGACGGGGACACCGTTCACGAGCAGCGAAGGTGTCGAGCCGGACGCATCGATCCCGGTCACCGTTCCAGTCATCGTGGTGTAGCTGAGCAGCGAGTTTCCGGCGGAGTCGGTCGCGGTCACCTGGATGGTGTACTGGCCGCCATTGCTGAGCTGGGTGCCGTTCGTGGTCTGGCCGTTCCAGGTGAAAGTGTTCGAGCCGGCGGTTCCGGTCCCCTTGCCGCTCCACACCGTGTTGCCCGAGGAATCCTGGATCGCGATCGCGACGTTGGAAGCGGCCGAAGTGAGCGAGTAGCCGAAGGTCGCCGAGCCGTTGGTCAGCTCCGCCGTGTTGGTCTTCGCCTCGACGGTGTGGCCGATATAGTTGACCGAGTTGAGCGTCACGAGGCTCGAGAACGAGCTCGCCAGCGACGTCATGCTGGCGTTGGTCGACTGCTGCTCGGTGAAGTTCGCGTAAGAGGTGAGCTGATTGATGAAGTCGGTCGTGCTGGTGGCGTTCAGCGGATCCTGGTTTTGCAGTTCGCTGACGAGCAGGTTGAGGAAATCGGTCGAGCTCATCCCCATCGACGCGCTGGTTGACGAACTCGACGACGAGCTCGAGGCGGCGGAGGCTGCAGCAGAGGTTGCCGAGGAAACGGTCATGACAAGGCTCTCTTCGTCGCGGGCTAGGCGACGGAACGCGGTGAAACATTGGGATCGTGAAGTCGTTCGCAGATAGAACGGATGACGCGGCGATTTCAGGCGCGGATTCATCCGCCCGGAATCACTTGATTAATCGGCAGAATTTGCCGATCGGCCGCGGCCCCGCAGCACGCAAACGCGCCCGCCGCGGAAGGGCGCGTTGCGTTGCAAAAGAATGCGGAGGGCTTAGAGCGAGAGGCTGATTGGCAGATCCGGCTCGTCGAGCATCAATGCCGGCGGCGCCAGCGCGGGCAGCAGGCAGAGGGCCAGCAACAGCGCAGGCAGCACCTTGCCTTGCTGTGCGGACTCGCCTTGAGCCTGCGCATCGTTCGGCTGCTCCTCGGGTGCGGCCGGCTCCGAGGCCGGCTCTTGGGGCAGTTCCTGCTGGGGCAGTTTCGCCGCAGCGGTCACGATGCGGTCGAGAAGGCCCTTGGGTGCGCGGACCGGCGGCGCCGTGAGCGCCCGGCGTACCGCGCTCGCCTCCTCATAGAGCGTCCGCGCCTCGACCGAGGATGCGAGCAGCTGGACGGCGGCAAGACGTTGATCATCGGGCCAGCGGGACAGATCCTCCCCCAGCCGGTCGATCAGGTCTTCGAATGTCGCAACGTCCATCCCGCGCACAGATCCAGCCTCGTCGCCAAGGCTGTCATAAAGCATTCGCGGGACGGCGGAAATCAATTTCCGCCGCCGTAGCGTCAGGTCCAGCATGGTGCTCACCGAGCGGCCTTTTTCCCGACAGGACGCCCGCCCGAGCGCCTTGCCCGTTCCCGGCGAAACGGAGTTCGCCGGCCGATTCGCCCGCTCAGCGGCCGGCGGCTGATTCGAGCGTCTTGTCGAGCGTCCTGGCCTTGGCGGCCTTGCCGGCGGTCGCCTCGACGAACTTCCAGGCGTCGCGGAGTTCCGTCAGGCTGGCAATGATGCGCCGGAAATTCTCCCTGGCGTGCGGCCGACCGTAGGAGCGGAGGCACGCCATGATCAGGGCGTTGTAGGTCCGGAACAGGCGATCGGCCATCGCGCCACCGCGGGTGACGTCGAGATGGTGGCTCAATCCGCGCAGGATCGCGGTCGCCCGCGTCAGATAGGTGTGCCCTTCCTCGAAGCGCTTCGCCTCGTGCGCATCCAGCGCCTTCTGCAGCAACGTGATGGCGCCGTCGCACAGCATCACCACCGCCTTCAGCGGTGGGACCGCCACCGCGGCGGAACGATAGGCGTTGTTGGCGAGGTAGGCCGTAGCATTCTGTGTCATTATTTACTCGATGATGCGTTCAGGAGGGCACTCAGGTAGCCCAGCGTGCTGTTCGCGCTTTCGATGGCGGCCTGATAATTGGCGTATTGAAGCTGCAGCTGCGCCTTGAACGTCGCCGCATTGCTCTGGATGTCGCTGACCTGGGACTGCAGATCGGTATCGCGCGACTGCAGGTTGGTGATCATGGTCTGTAGCTGACCGCTGGTCCCGGAGTTGGTTTGCGCGAGCTGATAGAGTTGTGCCGCAAGCCCGGACGATGACGTCACGGTGATTGATTGCGAGGTCGAGCCGGTGTAGGTGAATGCCATGCCGGCGTAGATCGTGCCCGAATTGCCGATGATGGTGTTGCCGACCACCGAAAAGCCGGAACTGTCGCCGCCGACCGAGGCACCAGTCAGCGTGCCGGTCGAATCCACCGTCACATCGAGCGTGAACGATTGCGGCGACGTGCCGGTGTTGACGACGTTGAGCTGGCTGGACGAGGTCGTCGTCTGCGCGGAGAGCAGCTTGGTGACGCCGGCCAGATTTTGCGTCAGCACGGTCGACAGCGTACCGGTATCGAGCTGCAGCTCATTGTTCTGGTTGAACGACAGGCCGAGGTCGGCCATCGTCATGCCGCCGACGGAGCCGCTGAGCACCTGCTGAAGCTGGGTCATGATATCGCGCATCGTGCTGTCGCCGAACAGCACCGCGCTCGATGCGGCGGTGCCGTCGGAATTCTGCGCGGACTGCGCGATCACCTGGTCGCGAAACGCGTTGTAGTTGGTCACGAAGGTCTGCAGCGCTGACGTGATCTGGCTGGTGTCGGTCGAGATGCTGATGTTCAGGCTGGTGCCGCTCGGCGTCGGCTGCAGCAAATCGAACGTGACGCCCGAGAGCACGTCTGAAATATCGTTGGTGTTGCGGGTGAGCGCGATGCCGTCGAGGGTGAATTCCGCGGATTGCGCCTTCTGCAAGACGTCGGTGAACGCCCCCGAAGTGTCGGTGACGCCGAGCTTATTCAGGATGTCGTCGCCGGATGTCGATGAATAGGTGATGTTTGCAGCGTCCTGGGTCCCCGTCAGCACCATCTCATAGGACCCGCCCGACACCTGGACGATGGAGGCCTGGACATTGGTCGCCGAGGTCTGGGCGTTGATGGTGTCGACGATATCCTGCATCGACATGCCGCTGGTGATCGAGATCGCCGTGCTGCTGCCGCCGGCGAGGCCCAGCGAAAACGTCCCGGAATAGCCGAGTGCGGTCGAACTGCTCGACTGCGAAGTGCCGATCACCTTCTGCGCTGTTGCGAGCTGCGTGATCTGTAGCGCGTGATCGCCCGTCGCCGAGCCGCTGTTGACGCTCATCGACAGCGCCGAGGAGGCACTGACGTCGCCGGTGGACGAAATCGTCGCCGAACGTGTGGCGAACGCGTTGGTGGCGATCGAGTTGATAATCGACGAGCTGAGCGACGACAGCCCGGTTGCCAGCGTCGACAGCTCGGTCTGCAGCGACTGGTAGGCGGTGACCTTGGCCTGGTTCGCGGTAATCTTGGTGGTGATCGTGGTCGCCGCCGTGAGTTTGGCGTTGACTTCGGCATCGATCAGGGCAGTCCAGTCGATACTGGCCGAATTGGTCGTGCCGGTCGTGGTCACCATGCTGGCAGAGCTGGCGGAACTCGACGATGTCGCGCCTGATGTGCCCGAGGTGGCGCTGCTAACCGTCATGTCGACACCTCCGCCGTCGTGAGAATCGGGCCGGCACGATACCGGCCCGATCTATCGTTCGAATTAGCCGAGCAGCTTGAGCAGGTACTGCGGCATCTGGTTGGCGGCGGTTTCCGCCGACACCGCGGCTTGGGTCTTCACTTCGGCCGACGACAGCGTCGCCTGCTCGGAAGCGATATCGACGTCCTTGATCGCCGAATTGGCGGACTGCAGGTTCTGGGTCTGAGTCGAGATCGAGTCGGCGCTGAAGTTGAAGCGCGATTCCTGGGCACCGATCTCTGCGCGGGCGGACGACACGGTGTCGATCGCGCTGTCGAGGGCCGACATCGCACTGGTGGCGCTGGACAGGCTGGAGACGTCGAGCGAGGTCACGCCGAGCGAGGATGCCGTCAGGCTGGTCAGGGTGATCGTGATGGTGTCGGCCGAGGTCGAGCCGACCAGCACCGAGACGCCGGAGGAGAACACGCTCGAACCGTCGAGCAGGCTCTGGCTGCTGTAGCGGGTGCCGGAGGCGATCGAGTCGATTTCGCCCTTGAGCTGCGTGAATTCCGAGTTGATGTAGGCGCGGCTGGAGTCAGCCACGGTGCCGGAGGCGGACTCCGAGGCCAACGACTTCATGCGGGCCAGGATGTCCGAGATGTTGGACGCGCCGCCGTCGGCGGTCTGCAGGATCGAGGTCGCCTGCGCCGCGTTGGTGGCAGCCTGCTGCAGCGTCGTGATGTCGGAGGAAATGCGGGTCGAGATCGCGAGGCCGGCCGCGTCGTCGGAAGCGGAAGTGATGCGCGAGCCGCTCGACAGCTTCGACAGCGCGCTGGTTTCCTGCTGCGAGTTGATGTTGAGGTAGCGGACCGCGGAGTTGGCGGCTGTGTTGGTGGAAATTGCGGGCATGATTAGCTCCTGTGCTGATGGGGCATGGCATGCCGCATCGTGAGAAAGTGAGGTGACGCGGATCCAGCCCCCGTCCGACCGATCAAACGGAGCGGCCGCCGGTGGTCAGGCGCGAAATCTTCAGAAGCCGAAATTTATGGTTAACAGTCGGTGAACGCACCGCGCAGGTCGCGCTCGTGCCGCTTGAGCAACTCGCGCAACTGTTGCCGCCCGCGCTTCAGCAGCGACTCGACCGCGGCCACGGTCGTATCCATCACCTCGGCGATCTCGCCGTTGCTCATGTTCTCGTGGTAGGAGAGGATCACCGCGACGCGCTGCTGCTCGGGCAGCCGCTGCATCGCGAGCTCCAGAAGATTGCCGATCTCGTTGCGCTCGATGACGGTAGAAGCGTCGAGCTGGGTGTCGGCGACCTCGGGCACGACATCGACATTCTCGGTGCGCGGCTTACGGCGCAGATCGATGCAGCGGTTGCTGACGACGCGATAAAGCCAGGTCGAGAACTTGGCGCGGCCATGTTGCCAGCGGCCGCGATGGGTCCAGACCTTCAGCATGGTGTCCTGCACCACGTCTTCAGCATCTGCGGCGTTGCCGACGATGCGCAGCGCGATCGCGTAGGCGCGATCGACATGGCGTTCGACGAGAGCACGAAACGCCGCCTCGTCGCCGGCGGCGAGGCGGTCGAGCAGCTCCTTGTCCTCGTCCTGGATCTCGACGGTGTCGAGTGGGCCTGCATCGGCAACGGTAGGGACGTTGCTCCAGGAAGCAGCCACTTCGACCGGCGCAGCCGCGGCCGCCGTGGCCTCCACCTCGACCGCTGCCATCACATCAAGCGCGTAACTCATCCGCCGCTCTCCAACCAACGCCGCAAGCACACATCGCATGCGGCTTCTGAGCGTTGAACGGAGGGGCCAGACAAACCAGGCGAACTTTTTTCGTTATTTTTCAAATTCTTAGCTGGATTGTTTTGCCGACCGCCCGGCAAAAGCTGCCGCTGCGCGGAGGCGCAGGGAAAAGTTCGACGGAATCTGGAGCAGTCGTTCAGCATCGCCTCGCATTCCCGCGGGAGAGTTCGTCGCGCCGGAAAGCGCTGTTGTCACATCAACTAACGCCACGCGAACACATGCATGCGCGGAGCATGCGAGTGATCCATCGCCGTTGGTCGCCATCTTGCATTCCACGGTTGCGACTAGGCAATTTTTTCCGAATCACCATTTCGACGTTATCGGATTTTTTGAATCTGTCAGTCGCGAAGCGCGCGTTTTCGAATCTCGCATCAACTTTTTTGAATCATCGCGCCTGATTTGTCTCACGCAGGCGTTCAACGCATGAGGACTGGCGGGAATCTTGCGCATGACGATCATGACGGTCGACGCAACGCGTCGAGCGCAGAATGTTTCTGCATGTTCATTCGATGTTTTCGATACATTTCTGCTGCGCGCCTGCACGACGCCAGATGGCGTATTTGAAAGGGTTTTTCAGCTTTCTCGCATTGCTGAAAAATTTCCGAACATGTCCGTCAGTTTCGTTCAGCATCGAATCCAGGCTGAAGCGCGCGCGCGCAAGCTCGTGCTGGAGCGGTGCGGCTCCACTGAAGTGCGCATCGCCGACATCTATAAGTACTTTCCGTTCAGGCTGTTCGGCCTGAGCCGCGATGCGTTGGACGATCTCGCGCAGATCGAATTCGACGCCGAGCTCGAGCTGTGCCGCGCCAATCCGGAAATGCTCGAGCAATATCTGGACATGAAGCGCGGCGGCTTTCGCACTGGCTTCATTTCCGACACCTACTGGAACAGCGACCAGCTCGCGCAGCTGCTGCGCTCCTGCAGCCCGGGACTGAGCTGGGATTTCCTCTACGCATCCTGCGATCACGGCTCTAGCAAGAGCGAAGCGCTGTTCGAGACCTATCTCGCCGAGCAGGGCATCGATGCGGCAAGCTCGTTCCATGTCGGCGACAATCACAACGCCGATATCAAGGGCGCCCGCCGTCACGGCATCCGACCGCGCTATTATCCGCAAGCCAGCGCGCCGCTGGCGTCGAGGTTTCAGCGCGAGACATCGATCTTCGAACTGCTGTGTCCCGATCAGCCGTCGCGGCTCGATGGCGGCGCGCGCACGCTGCGGCGCGCGGTGACGGCGCGCAGTGCTGAGCACTCTCCCGCCTTCAATCTCGGCGTGACCGTGCTCGGCCCGGTGATGGCGGCGTTCGACGCCTTCATCGAAGCGCGGCGCGCTGCGCTGGCGTGCGATGGCGCGCGCGTTGCGATCGGATTCCTCGGCCGCGACGGTCTGCTGCCGTATCGCGTCTGGCAGGCAAGCCATGGCGAGACCGGCGCCTATGTCGAGATCAATCGTCGTGTCAGCCTGGTCGGATCCGCCGATACGCTCGAACCTCTCAGCGAGTTGTTGAGCCGGGTCGTCAAGATCGACGCGGCCACCTTTGTCAATATCGTCAAGGTGCAGCCGCCGGCGGTGATGAAGTTCTTTGCGCAATATCCCGACGGCATTGCGAGCGGCCGTGAACTCGCCGACGCCCTGCCCGATCTGATGGATCCGCGCGAGATTACCGACATCGCGGCCGGCGTGCGCGCGCGCCTGCTCGCTTATCTTCGGGCGACGATCGCGGATTTCGACGGCTGCACCGACCTGATCCTCGTCGACCTCGGCTACTCCGCAAGCGTACAGAAGTCGCTGCGGCGCATCTTCGATCGCGAGGGCATTCGCATTCGCCTGCATGGCGCCTACCTGCTGACGCTTGATGATGCCTTCGACGACATCGCCGACAACGACACCGCAGAGGGCCTGATCTCGGATCGCATCGTCACGCCGCATGTCAAGCGCATGCTGATCCGCAACGTCGCGTTGCTGGAGCAGCTTTGCTGTTCCGATGAAGGATCGGCGCGGGACTACCGCGGCGGCGAGGTGTTACGCGAGGGCGATCAGCGCCCGGCCGCTCAGCTGGCGCTGGCCAACGAGGTGCAATCCGGAACGCTGGCCTATGCGTCGCGCGTCCGCGAGCTTGCGCCGCACTATGCATTGCAGCCCGACGCCGATCCCGTCGTTGCGGCACGCTGGGCCGCCGCCGTGCTCGGGCGCCTGCTGCTGCTGCCCGACGATGATGAACTCGTGCTGCTCGGCGGCATCAAGCATGACGTCAACCTCGGCACGCAGGCGCTCACGCCGCTGCTCGACGCCGGCTTCATCAATGATTGCATCGTCGCCCGCGGCCTCTTGACCGCCTGCACGGCGCCGGCGCCGCCGATGTGGCTGGCAGGCAGCTTTGCCGCGTTGTCGCCCTCGCACGCCTACCTCTACACACTGTTCGGCGCCAATCGCCTACCGGCGAACGTGTTCGGCGAGGCGCAATGCGGGACGCTGCAGGTCGGCCTGTTCGGGCCGGACGGCCAGGCGTCGCTGGAAGCCGTCAGCGTCTATCATACCGGGCTCGGCGACCTCCGCCTGCGGATTCCATTGTCGCGCCGCATGGCGGTTGCGACCATCGCGCTGCCGCTGGCAAAGCTCAGCCGCGCCGGGATGCTCCACGGCATCACGGTCCAGTACGGCGAGAGCGCGGCTAAGGCTGCGGAGAGTTCGAACGTGAAGGCGATCGCCGAGGGACGGCTGATCGATGCCGGCCTGGAGCGAAGCGGCCGTCAGTTCCGCGCCACCACCGGGGACGGCATGCTGCTGATCCCGGTCGACGGCTTCGAGGACGATGTTGCGATCTACACCGTCGCGCTGACCGCCCTCGACCATGACCGCATCCTGGCGGTCGAGGACCGCGACGGTAACGGAGTCCCCTCGGCCACACTGACCTGGCGCAACGCCAGCGCTGCGCAGACAGCCAACGGCAGCTGATTTGTCCGCCTGATCTGGCCGCCCCGCTCGTAGAAGGTTAACGAGGGGTAATGCGGGCATGATTTCGGCTGACACGGTGCAAGCGGACGGCTTGCAGACGAATTTCGACCAGTTGCTGGCGACCAACAACATCCGGATGAGCGCTGCACAGCGCCGGCGGCTCGCATGGCTGTCCGAACGGCTCGGACGCGCAACCGTCCACCAGGCCGGTACGGTGCCGGGGCGGGACCATGGCGTCATCATCCTCGTCGAGCCGCCGAGCGGCCCCGCCGCCGAAATACTCTACCGGTCGCTTCGCGCCGATTGTGCGGTCGTGATCCCCTTCGGCGAGAATCCCGCCTTCGATTTCCTGAAGTCCAAGCTGACCGACTTCGGAACCGTCGGGCCGAGCTTCGACGGCCCGCACGAGATGTGGTGGGGCGGTCTCACCTGGCGCCCGATCGCGCCCGCGGAAGGTGCCCGATCCGAGGCAGCGCTGCGCGTGGTCTCCTGCTATCCCCGCGCCTGCGGCGACGATCATGCCCGCGCGCTGCAAGAGAAGCTGGCCGAATTCGAGATCGCCGCCGACGTCGTGCCGATCGACACGGCCGACGGCGCGCACATGCAGGCGTCGGAGAAATCCGCCTTCTTGCTGCGGATGTGGCAGGAGCATCGCGAGCCGCTGCTCTTCATAGAGGCCGATGCAGCGCTCAGCGAACCGCCACTGCTGCCGTCATCCCTCGCATGCGACATCGCACTCCACAAGTGGAACCGGTGGGAGATGTCGGCGCGCACGCTCTATCTCGGCCGGACTCCGGCCGCCGAAGCGCTGCTGCGCAACTGGCATCACATCGCGACCGCCTATCCCGCGGTCTGGGAGGGCTACCTGCTCGACCAGGCCTGGAGCCTGACGTCGTCGCAGATGGCGGTCGACACCGCGTGGCTGCCGCGCTCGTACCATGCGCCTGCTGAAGATGCCGGCACACCCCGCCACACCACGGTCGTCCACAATCTGCCGACCGACAACAGCGACCTTGGGCCCGATGCCGAATTCGGCGTCACGATGCGGGCCGCGCGGCGCGCCAGCCGCAGCGGCGGCCGCGACGCCATGATCGTAATCAAGTCGCCGGCCTCCTCGAACAACGCGATCACCGTGATCATGCGCGACATCGCGACCAGCGACGCGCGCGAAATGGCTGCCAGCATCGAGGCGGTCACCGGCGCGTTCGCCGCCGATTGCGGCGGGTTCGGCCGGCTCGAGCTCGCGCTTTGCCCCTGGCAGGACGATATCCGCGCGGCGAAATCGGCGGCCGCCAGCGCGAACAACCGGATCATCGAGATTGCGCCCTGGCAGGCATTGCCGGCCGATCTGTTCCGCACCGTGGGTCAATCCCGCGATGCCGGCAGCGTCCTCGTCATGACCGGGCAGCGCGGCTGAAACGACACAATAACCAGGCAAGAGAAGGACATCGACATCATGAAAACCATCATCCTTCTCACCGGCGTCGCCGACCAGCAATTCGCGCTCACCGAGCTGTTGAAGGCGCACAATCCGGCGCTGTCGTTCCGCTGCGCGGTGACGGCCGAGGACCTCGCGGCGATCGAGCCCGAGGTATTGCGCGAGGCCCGGCTGCTGGCGTTCACCACCAGCGTCATCGTGACTGAAACCATCCTGGCGGCGCTCGGCCACGGCGCCTATAATTTCCACCCCGGCCCGCCGCAATATCCCGGCTGGGCGCCGGCGCATTTCGCGCTCTATGACGGTGCACGCACGTTCGGCGCGACGGCCCATGTGATGGCCGCGCGCGTCGATTCCGGCCCGATCGTCGGAGTCGAGTCCTTCATCATTCCCGACAAGATCAGCGTGCGCGGGCTCGAGCAGATCGCCTATGTGCGGCTTGCCCATCTGTTCTGGCGGATGTCGCGCGATCTCGCATGCGATCCCTCGTCGCTGCAAGAACTGGAGATCGCCTGGTGCGGCATCAAGAGCACCCGGCAGATGTACCGCGACATGTGCGAGCTTCCCGCCGGCATCAGCGCCGGCGAACTGGCCCGCCGGATCCGCGCCTTCCACGACGACTTCCGCGCCATCCCGCTGACCGTCTCCGTACACAGCATCCGCTTCGAGCTGGCGACGACCGCCACGCAGGCGCCCGAGGCACCGCAGGTGGTCTCACCGCCGCTCGCTGCTGCCTCCTGAAGCGCGACGAGATCAGGTTGAAGCATCACCGCGCTTGCGCTGTTTAGGCATGATCCTTTCGGAAAGGCGCGCCACACCTCTCTGGATCATACTTTAATGCCGCCAGGGCTCTCCCTGGGGATCGGCAAGCATTCCGTTCACGAGCGCTTCGGCCCGATGCAGCAGCGGCTTCGTGCCACTGCTCGATGCAATCGCAATCGCTGCGCGCAACTTATGCAGAATGGAAGTCCTGTCGTTCTCGTTTGACGCCGGCGATACCGTCGCCTCTGCGAACAGCGCCTCGGCTTCGAGGCCGGAGAATCCTTGCTGCCGCGCGGTATTCCGAGCCTCTCGCAGCATGTTCAGCGCAGCCTGCACGTCGCCGAGCCGACTGAGAGCGAGTGCCAAATAGATCGAGGTACGTAGCACGATCGAGGTATAGCTCACCGACCTGGCGACCTCTCGGGCTTCGAGAAGCGTAACCCGCGCGTCTGAGAGACGTCCCTGTTCCAGATAGGCAATACCGAGATGGCAGGTGATGACCGGCACAAAGAGGCGAATTCCATACTTTTGTGTAATGGCAAAAGCGTCCTCCAGGATCGCCGCTGCTTCGCCAGGATTGCCCCGCCCGAGCGCCAGACAACCGCCGCTATAGCCCGCGCCAACGCGATCAAATGGCCTGTTGCTCTCATTGGCGATTGCTGACGCGCGTTGATGAAACTCGGTCCCGGTATCAATTTCTCCCAAGGTCGTGTGGGTCACGCTCTTCATCATGCAGGACAGCAGCTCCAGGGTTTTCGGCGTCGTCCCAGGCGGCGCGCTGGCATCCGGCCCGGACAGGCGGAGGCACGCCTGTCCCAGCATCTGCTCTGCGTCGCGATAACGCCCGGCAATGAAATAGGCTTGGCCAAGGCTGTATTGAGCGAGGTTGAGCCAACCGGGATTGCCCCACTCTGCCGCCAAGCGAGCAACCTCCTCGCCGGTTTCGATGGCCTCGATCGGCGTGCCGTAGAAGTTCTGCGCCCCCGACCTGACCGCCATCGCCGCGACCTTCCGCCCGATATCATCAATCGCGTTGGCGCGTCCCTCCGCGTCCCTTCCAAGGTCGAACCACTCGGCGACCTTGCCTGCGCTCATGAAGGCCGTGCGCGCCTCGATGCGAAGGTCGACCGCATCCGCTTCGCGCGAGCGAGCGAACGGCGTCTTGTCGAGCGCGGTCATCGCGATCTCGAAGTAGTTGGCTGCGTCGGCAAATGCCGATCTTGCCAGGCTCTTCCGCGCCGCAGTTCGGCCGTAGCTGAAAGCTTTCTGCCAGTCCTTTGCTCGCATTGCGTGATAGCAGAGCCTGTTCGGCTCATCATGCCAGCTTCCACTGCCCTCCAACGTCGCAAGAATGCGTGCGTGGACACCTTCACGCACTTTTTCGACCATCGAGTCGTAGATGACCTGGCGGACCATCTCGTGCGGAAACTCGAGCAATCGATCCGGCTCGATATCGATCTTCACCAGAAACTCCGAGCGGTCGAGAACCGCCAGGCAGCGCTGCAGCACGGGTTCGGGGAGGCCCGACGCCTCGCGCAGGATAGCTTCCGTCGCGCGGGGGCCTAGCGCTGCCGCTATCTGTAACAGGGAGCGCTCCTCCCTCGATACCCGATCCAGACGCGCTGCGATCACGCCCTGGATGCTGCTCGGAATTCCGAGATCGCCGACCGGACGCGCCAGCGCCAGATCGCCCCAATGCCCCCGCAGAATCCCGCTGTCCTTGAGGCCCCGGCAGACCTCTTCAATGAAGAGCGGCACGCTGGCCGTATGAAGCACGACGCGGCTCTTCAAATCGGCCATGTTCGCGGACCGCCCCAAGATGTCGTCCAGCATCTCCCGTCCTGCGTCCTCGCCGAGCGAACGCAACGCCGCAATTTCAGCGTTACAGCGCGCAACCCAATCCGGCATTCCGTTCGGCCTGCTGGTCAGAAGCACAAGAAGCCCGGGTACCTGCTGCGAAGCGAGTGCCGCCATGACGGTCTCGCTCGCGCGGTCGATCCAGTGCAGATCCTCGATGAGGATCACCGTGCGTCGGCGAACAACAAGGCTTTCAACAATCGCACAGCATGCTTCGCTGATCGTGCGGCCGCGCGCGTGCGGCTCCAACTCGCCCCATTCAGGATCCGATATCGAACGGTCCAGCACCGCGTCGATGGCCGAGCGCTGAACCCCTGTTAGGCGTGTCAGGACGTCAGTGTCGGCCGCCGTGCCCTCCAGGATCGAGAGCATCAGGGCCTTTAGCGTACTGAACGGCGCGCCTTGAAGATTTGGGCTGCATTCGGCGTGGAACGGTAGCCAGCCCTCCCGGGTGAGCTCATCGACGAACTCGTGCACCAGCCGCGATTTCCCGATACCGGGGTCACCAATCAAGAGCGCCGTTTGCCGGTTCGGGCCGGCGTCCTGCGCCAATCGCCTGAGCAGCGCGGTCTCATTCAGCCGGTTGACGAACCGCGCAACGCTTCGTGCCCTGCGTACCCGCCAACTGGAGACGTCGGTTGCACCCGTCACGCGATAGATCGGCAAAGCCTCACTAAACCCTTTGAGCTGCCTGCGTCCGAGAAACTCGAACTGAACGTTACCTTCAGCGAGCTTCTGGCAGGCTTCGGATGCGTAGATCTGATTCGGTCCAGCAGCCGCTTCGAGGCGCGCGGCCAGATGCTGTGCGGCGCCCCCGATCTCATAAACCTTGGAATATTCGCTGGCGACCATGTAGGCCACGACACGCCCCGAATGGAGCCCGACCCGAACCTGGAGCCCCGAATCGCCCAAAGCGGCGACGCGTCGAACGAGCTCGATCGCAGCATGGCACGCAAGCGGCGCGTGGTTGTCATCAGCAATCGGGGCGCCAAATACCGCGGCGAGCCCATCACCCAATTCCTTGCTGACGATTCCGCCAAACTGGCGCACCGCGCCGCGCATGGCGGCCAGGGCCGGCTCCAGGCGGGAGACCGCCTCTTCCGGATCCAGGTCTGCTACGAGCCCCGTGGAGTCGACCACGTCGGCGCGAAGGATCGTCACAAATCGCTGTTCGCTGTCGGGATCGACGCGCTTGGCTACGGCGGCACCGCATTGGGCGCACCAATTGTCGTTCGCTCCGATCGTCGATTGGCATGCAAAGCAAAGCATTCCTGCTCTCAAAGGCTGCTGCGGTCTCGCCAGCTCAGCATCCCGGTGAGCAGCTTAGAGTAGAGATTACCCATCGGGACATGCTTATCAATCCGGACGTGCAGTCCGTCTGCACCCGCGCCAACCCGAGAGGTTGCTCAACTGGACGAAATACAGTCTTGAGTGGTAGGTCGAGACGCGAGAAATCAAACGGCGCAACTCGAGCCGTGCGACAGATTTCGTTCGACGTCCCCCGCGTTGCATAACTTATGTATAGCCAGAACAAGCCAAAGTTGTAATGAAAGGGAAATCCTATGGGCGGAAGAGTATACAATAACCAGCAGTTCAAAGATCATATCAACGCGCACTACTATCCTTTGGACAACATGATCAAGAGCGTCGCTATACTTAAGGCGTCGGATCTCATCGACATCGAGACGCTGGAATATGGTCAATACCAGCCGATCCTGTCGCCCAGGCACCAGTGGCCGGGCGGGAGCGGCAAGCTGTGGCAGAAGGAGATGGGCAAGGCGCGCCTTGACCTTGCCACTCAAGCAAGCACCGCAGCCCTCTCCAAGGACGAGGCCGGCGTCGTACCGCTGACGAAATGCGCGCTGATGGATGCCGCCGTCCGCAAGTGCTTCAACTCCCAACCTCCGATCCCGATGAAGATCGATGTGAAGGAGAAGGACAAGAATGCGCCGAACGCCGATCGACACGACATTCTACTGACCTGGGAGCACGCCAACGGCGACAATCAGCCGCCAACGCTGCTGCTGCTGACGATGGTCTGCCCGGCCTGATCCGCGATCGCAGGCGGCACTTTCCGCGCGACGGTATTGCACCTCACGCGGCTGCCTGCTGGCAGCCGCATCAACCTTGGCCCACCGCCGATGCCGTGGGGATGATCTATGACGCCGGGCGGCGCTGCTGCAACAGCGCCCTCACCGCACGCTCCGCGGCGCGAGCGGAGCCGAAATAGCCTCCGTCGAGGCCATCAAAGGCGCGATCCGAGGAGAAGAAGCAGAAGCCTCTGGCGTCGCTGACGACAATACCCGCGGTTCGATCCGATACTTCGATGACGTAAGCTTGGGACATATGGGCTTGGGACATGCGTGCTCGATCGCCGGATGACGGCGCTCCTGTCTGATTGTCGGGTGCTTTGGATTTTTCTTAAGCGATCAACAACAGACGCCGGTCGCCGCCGAGACGCAGCGATGCTGCATGCGGCTTCGCATGTCGGACATCAAGCTGCGGTGGTAATGTCTCATGGCAGTGACCTTGAACAACGCGGGTTAGCGCGGATCAATATCCGGCCGAATCGCACCGCGGTCAATGAAATGACCGACCAAAGATCACGGCCCGGCGCGATGCCTCATTCGCGACGACCGGGAAAACAGCATGGTTTTGGTGATGACGGTCGCGGTCCGCCGAATTGGCCGACCTTGGCCGGGTACCGTGCGTCCTGGTGCCCGGCCGCGCTCGCTCAGGGCAGGATCGGCGGGTGATAGGTGAAGGTCGCCATCAGGATCGCGGCCAGCAGCATCACGATCGGGAAGTGGATGAAGAACTGCACCGACGTGTAGCCGATCAGATCCTTCGACTTCAGGCCGAGGATGCCGAGCAGCGGCAGCATCCAGAACGGGTTGATGAAGTTCGGCAGCGTCTCGGCGATGTTGTAGACCATCACCGTCCAGCCTAGATGCGCGCCGATGTCGTTGGCCGCCTTCATGATGTAGGGCGCCTCGATGATCCACTTTCCGCCGGCCGACGGCACGAAGAAGCCGAGCAGCGCTGAATAGATTCCGACCAGGAATGAGAACACGGTAGAATTGCTGGAGGCGCCGACGAACCAGTGCGCGATCGTGTCCGACAGCGTGGTGCCGCTGCTGTTCGGCACCTTGGTCAGGATTTGCGCGATACCGGCGTAGAACGGAAACTGCAACAGCACGCCGGAGACGCTCGGCATCGCCTTGGAAAAGGATTCGATCAGGCTGCGCGGCCGCCAGTGCAGCACAATGCCGAGAATGAGGAAGACGAAATTATAAGTGTTGAGCCCCGACAGCGTGATCAGCGGATTGCCCGACTGGAACGTCTGCCACAGCCAGCCGGCGGCAAGCAGCGCGATCAGGATCGTCAGCAACGGACTGAACTCCAGCCAGTCGCCCGGACGGGCCGGCTTCCTGGCCTCGATGCGATCATCGCCGAGCGCGACGCCGAGGTCTTCCGCCGTCTTGGCCTGCTCCGGCGCCGGCGTCGTGAAATAGCAGATCGCCGCCGACACGACGCTCACCATCGCGACGGTGACCATGTTCTGCCAGGTCAGGATGGTTTCCGAGAAACCGATCACGCCGGTGATCGGCAGAAGCGATGCCGGAATGCTGCCGGCATTGGCCTGGAGCTGCGCGGCCGATGACGTGATGCCGAGGGTGAAGCCGCAACCGAGCCCGAGATAGCCGGCCGCACCGGCTGCGCGATAATCGAGCCGGATATCCGTGCGCCGCGCGATCTCCCGCACCAGCAGACCGGAAAAGATCAGGCTCAGGCCCCAGTTCAGCAGCGAGAGGAAGATGCTGAGCATCCCGACAAAAACCACCGCGCCGCGTCCGGTCTTCGGCACGTTCGCGAGCCGCGCCAGCACGGCCGCGACCGGTGGCGACATCGCCACGACGTAGCCACCGATCGCGACCAGCGCCATCTGCATCGTGAACGGAATCAGATTCCAGAACCCATCGCCGAACGCACGGCTGACGGCGAGCGGCGAACCGCCATGCAGGATCGCGCCTGCGGCAACCGCGATCACGGCGATCAGGACGAAGACATACGCATCCGGAAACCAGCGCTCGGCGAACACCACCAGCGCCTGCGAAAAGCGCGCCATGATGTTGTCAGCGACAGGTTTTCGCAGGTTCATGGTCTGGTCGTGCGTTGCATTCGTCATCAATCTGATCCCCTTCCGGTGATGCGGTTGGCCTTCAATCGTGTTTGGTCATCAAAGCGCGAGCGTGAGATCGGTGAGCGGCACGGCCTGGCAGGTGAGGCACTGGCCCTCGCTCGCATCGACTGGGCCGAGATGGGTGAACTCCCCATCGACGACCTCGACCGCGCAGCTTTCGCATTGCCCGACACGGCAGCCGCTCGGCAGCGCAACGCCTGCCGCACTTGCGGCGTCGAGCAGCGTCCCCTGCTCCGGTCCCCACGAAAAACTCTGCTTGCTGCCCGCAAGCCGGATGGTTCGTGGCGCAAGGTCGCTCGGTACCGACGGCGGCGACACGAAGCTTTCGGCGAAAATGTCGAACCGCGGGATACCAAGCACCACCGCGGCCTCGATCTGGGCCGTAACGAAGTCCGGCGAGCCGCAGATGTAGACCAGCGGCCGGCGCGCCAAGAGCGGCTTGACTTGTTCGAGATCGACCCGCCCCTTGCGCAGCGAATGCGCGTCGACCGGGTCTTGCGCGAGCGGGGCCGAATAGAACGTCATTCGCGTCAGCTCCGGCGTGTAAGCTTCCAGCTCGGCGAGCCGCTGCGCGAACGGATGCTCGCGGCTGCTGCGGCAGCCGTGCAGCAGCAGGACCTCGGCAACGCGGTCCTGTTGCGCCACCTGTTGCAGCGTCTCGAGATGGCTGATGAACGGCGTGATGCCGATGCCGGCAGCGAGGAAGACCAGCGGCCGCGGCCCCTTCAATGGCGGCGTGAAAATGCCGCCCGGCGGCTCCAGCAGAACCTCGTCTCCAACAGCGAGACCATGCAGCCGATCCGGCATGAAGAACGGTGCATCGCCGCCCCGCGCCTCATTGAGGAAACGTCCCTTCACTGCGATCGACAGCGCTTGCGGCAGGTTGCCCGATCCGGTCAGCGAATAGGCCCGCGCCTCGGTTGCGCCGGGCAATGCGGTCATCACATGTTGCCCCGGCAGGAAATCGGGCAGCGGACCGCCGTCAAGCGGCCGCAGGCTGAGGGCGATGACGTTATCGGCCTCGGCCATGCGCTCGCCGACCACGAACCGCCGCTGGCCGCTCCAGACGCCGCGGCTGGCCACGTCGTCCCGCCTGATATCGCAGACAATCGCACGCAGCGGAACGGAGCCGCTGACTGGATCGCGCGCATCGTCGTGCAGCACCGCGTTGATGTTGTGCGTGAGGATACCTGATGTCGCGGAACGATCGCGGCCGAGCGGCGGACAATCTTCCCACCAGCCGAATTCGGCGACGACGACCCGCGCGTCGAGCGCCGCATTGAGGCGTACCTTCAAGCGCACGGCACCGCCTTGTGTTTCCACCACGGCCCAGTCGCCTTCCACAAGTCCGCGCCGCTCGGCGAGTTGCGGGCTGATCTCGACAGCCGGATCGGGCGACTTGCGCCGCAGCGAGGCGACGTGCCGCCAGGAGGAGTGAATGAACCAGCCGCTCTTGGCGGTGGAGAGTACGAGCGGAAAGCGTTCGTCCGCCGCTGTCGTGAGCGGGCTGCCGACCGGTTCGACATGATCGGGCAATGGGTCATGCCCGTGTCCCAGCATCAGCTCCGAATAGATCTCGACACGGCGTGTCGGCGTCGCAAAGCCCGCCGCCGTTCCGTCCTCGCGCGTGATGGCGTATTTTTCATCGCGAAAGACCTGCGGGAAGCGGCGTCCTTCAGGATGTTCGCGCAGATCCTCGACATCGATGCCGAGCGGTGCCAGCTGATAATTCCAGCCGGCCTTGATGTCGCCGCCGAAGAACAAGTTCCCCATGCCGAGCTTGAGCGCGAGTGCGGCGGCGATCTCGTAATCGGCCTTCACTTCACCGATCGGCTTGACCATGCGCGGACGAAACTGCACGGTCTCGACAGCTTGCTGCGTGATCTCGAACCCGATCTTGAGCGCGTCGCGTTCCCACGGCGTGCTGGCCGGCAGCACGAAATCGGCGCTCTCCGCGGTCGGGTTCATGAACATGTCGACATGAACCTGGAATTCCAGCGCGTTCAGCGCCGCGCGATTGCGCTCCGAATGGCCCTGCGACACGACGAAGTTAGTGCCGAAGGCGACCAGTGCGCGCACCCGGTAAGGCTCGCCCTCGAGCACGGCGCGGCTGAAATCGCGCGCCGTGATCCAGCCCTTCGCCGGCGGGCCGAGCGGCAGTTCGGCAAGGCCGAGCGCCTTGGCCTGCTGCTCCGGCGGGAGGATGTTGTAGTCGTTGAGGGGGCGTGTCGGCGGCGGCACCGGCCAGCGGTTGCCGCCGGGCCGATCGCACGCGCCGGTCAGCGCATAAAGCGACGCAATCGCGCGCTCGATCGCGGTGGCGTTGGTGTGCTGGCCGACGCCGGTCCAGGAATGATAGGCAAGCCGCGGCCGGGCGGCGAGCAGCGCATTGAAGGCGTCGATGTCCTCGACACGCAGCCAGGTCAGTTCCGCCACGCGCGCCGGCGTATAGGGCGCGGCGCGCTCGGTCAGCAATTCGAACGCGGTTGCCGCCGATATCGTCCGGCCGTCGCGCGCACGGATCGACAGCGCGCCGCGCAGCTGGCCGCCGCGCTCCGGTGCGTAACGGGTGTCGCAAGGCGCCGGCGAGCCCTGTGCATCGAGACGAACGAAGGCCTCAGGTGCGCCATCCGGCCATAGCGCGTCGGCGCGCAGGAAGCGCCCGGTCGCGCGATCGACCAGCAGCGATCCATTGGTCCATGCATCGACGAAATCCGCATCGAAGCTGCCGGTCGCGATGAGATGACGGATCGCCCCCATCGCAAGTGCGCCATCGGCGCCGGGTCGAATCCGCAGCCAGAGATCGGCCTGCTGACCCGAGCCGTTCGGTTTGGGATCGACGACGACGACCTTGGCGCCGCGCCGCCGCGCGTCGGCGATCCGTGTTGCCTGGGCGAGCCAGGTGCGCGCGGGATTGTGGCCCCACAGGATGATCGCATCGGCATTGTCGTAATCAGGAAAGCCGATGCCGCGACCGAAGGTCAGCGCGTGCGCGTAGTCCTTGTGCCAGCCGCAGATCTCGACCGCGTAGATCAGGTTGGGACTGCCGAAGCCGCGGATGAAGCGCTCGACCCACTCAAAGCTGTCGACCATTGGCGTGCCGCTCGGCGTAGTGACGCCGAACGCCACCGCCTCCGCGCCGCTCTCGGCCCGGATCCTGCCGAGCCGGTCGGCGATCTCGGTCAGTGCCTCGTCCCACGACACCTCGACCCAGTCCGGATCGGCGGCATCACGCGGCCGGGTCCGCTTCAAGGGCACGGTCAGACGACGCGGGCTGGCGACGATTTCGGGGGCGGCCCGGCCCTTGGCGCAAAGCGCGCCGCCGGTCGGGTGGTTATTTAATACCTCCACGCCGACAACGCGTCCGTCCTCGACCACGGTGACGGAACCGCAGCGCGAGCGACAAAGTGTGCAATAGCCGGATAGCCGCTGTTTCACCGCCGTCTCATCATCAAGTCAGCCGTTGTGACGCATGCTTGTAATGCGTTACACATTTACGTCATACGCTACCGGCCGCGTCAAGGCTAAGTAATAATCAGGGACGAATCGGAGCTCCCGGCGAGAGGCACCCATGGACCAGAATTTGCGCGAACAGGTGCTGCAGCGGGTGCGCGCCGAGATCATCTCCGGGCAGAGCCTTCCCGGCACGATGTATTCGGTGCCGTCACTCGCGGCGAGCCTCGGCGTCTCCTCGACGCCGGTGCGCGAAGCGCTGCTCGAGCTCAGCCGCGGCGGCCTGGTCGAGCCGATGCGCAACCGCGGCTTCAAGGTCGTGGAGCCGTCGCTGACCGAGTTGCGCAATTTGTTCGACATGCGCGAGGTGCTGGAGCTGCACGCCGCCGTGCTGGTCGCCGCCAATCCTCCAAAGGATCTACCGGCCGTGCGCGGCTGGGCCGACCAGATCGCGAAGGCCGTCGAGACCGACGACGTCCAACTCTATCTCGAAGCCGACCGCAACTATCATCGCGAGTTCATCGCAGCCGCCGGCAACGAGCTCTTGACCGACATGGTGATGGGCCTGCGCGACAAGATGCGGCTCTATGGCATCAGCTCACGCGCCGGTCTCGAGCGGCAGCAGGCCTCGGTGCCCGAGCACTACCGGCTGATCGAGCTCGCGCTCGCCGGCGAGACCGAGGCGCTGCCGACCCTGCTTCGCAGCCACATCCGCTCCTGGGAGCCGATCTTCGTCGACGCATTGATGCGCTCGAAGGAATATGCGCGCGAGCCGCTGCGGCAGGCGCGCGGGTAACGCGTGGAGTGCGGTCGACAGCCGGTTGCAGTGAACCGCTAGTCCAGAATGCTCTTGTAGTGCTCCGAGAAGACATCGCGGCCGATGATCAGCCGCATCACCTCGGAGCTTCCCGCCAGGATCCGATTGACACGCGCATCGGTGAACATGCGGCTGATCGGATATTCATCCATGTAGCCCGCGCCGCCGTGCAGTTGCACGCCGAGGTCGAGCATCTTCCACTCGACTTCCGACGACATCATCTTGGCCTTGGCGCCCATATTGCTGGTCAGGCGTCCGGCATTGTGCTCGGCCACGCAGTGATCGACATAGACCTGCACGAGGTCGATTTCGGCATCCATCTCCGCCATGCGGAACTGGGTATTCTGCTGTTCGGCGAGCGGCCTGCCGAACAGCTTGCGATCCATCACGTAGGCGCGCGTGATGTCGAACGCCTTGCGGCCGTTAGCGATCGATCCGACCGCGGAGATCAGCCGCTCCTCGGCAAGGCCTTCCATGAGGTAGTAGAAGCCCCTGCCCGGCTCTCCCAGCACGTTGGCCTTGGGCACCTTGACGTTCTGGAAGAACAGTTCGGCGGTGTCCTGCGCCGGCATGCCCATCTTCTTGAGATTTCGGCCGCGCTCGAAGCCCTCCATGCCGCGCTCGACGATCACGAGCACCATCGCGTGCTTCTTCTCGGCGCCTGCGAGCCTGGCGGCCACGATCACCACGTCGGAATTGATGCCGTTGGAGATGTAAGTCTTCGAGCCGTTGAGCAGGAAATGATCGCCCTTGTCTTCCGCCGTCGTCCGCATGCCTGCGAGGTCCGAGCCGGCGCCGGGCTCGGTCATCGCGATCGCCAGGATGGTCTCGCCGCTGACGCATTTCGGGAGGAAGCGGTCGCGCTGCTCTTCGGTGCCGAAGCGCTTGAAATAGGAGCCGACCAGGCGGCTGTGCAGCGTGTTGAACCAGCCCTTGCAGCCGGAGCGCGCGGTCTCCTCGATGATGATCTGCTCATAGCGGAAGTCCTCATCGCCCATCCCGCCGTATTTCTCCTCGGGCCAGATCATCAGGAAGCCGAGATCGCCGGCCTTCTTGAACGCGCTGCGGTCGACGATGCCGGCCTCCCGCCACGCTTCCATATGGGGCGTGATCTCGCTGGCGAGGAACTTGCGATAGGAGTCGCGGAAGATGACCTGGTTTTCGGTAAAGCTGCGCATCATTCACCCAATAGCGCTCTCAAGCGACGTGCAAACCGGCGCGTGCGGCGAAGCACTGACAAAAAAATCGGAGCGCCGGTTCTGCTTCAATCAAAACCGACGCTCCGTCATTGAAATAGGCGGCGCCTTACTTGCCCTTCCAGTTCGGCGCGCGTTTTTCTGCAAAGGCCGCCGCACCCTCGCGGGCATCTTCGGATACGAAGACGGGAGCGACGATCTCCTGCTGCTTCTTCCACATCTGGTCTTCCGGCCAGAGCCGGGATTCCACGATCACCTGCTTGGATGCCTTGACGGCAAGCGGGCCATTGGCACCGATCGCGGCGGCAAGCTCGAGCGCGGCGTCGAGCGCCGGGCCATCGGTCACGCGATTGATGATGCCGAGCTCGTAGGCGCGCTGTGCGCCGAAGAACTCGCCCGTCAACGCGAACTCCATCGCCACGCGGAACGGCATCTGGCGCGGCATCCGGATCAGCCCGCCAGCCGCAGCAGCCAGCCCGCGCTTCACCTCGGGAATCCCGAACTTGGCGTTGCGGTTCGCGACGATCATGTCGCACGACAGCGCGATCTCCATCCCGCCGGCGAGCGCGTAGCCGTCGACGGCCGCGATCAGCGGCTTCTTCGGCGGCGCCTCGGTGAGTCCGGCGAAGCCACGGCCCGGGATGGAGGGCCGCTCGCCCTTCAGGAACCCCTTGAGGTCCATTCCCGAGCAGAATGTGCCGCCGGCGCCGGTGATGATGCCGACGCTGAGGGCATCGTCGGCGTCGAGCCGGTCGATCGCCGCGGCCACGCCCTTGGAGAGGGCGAGGTTGGCCGCGTTCTTGGCTTCCGGCCGGTTCAGCGTGATGATCAGGATAGGTCCGCGGACTTCAGTGAGGACCGGAGTTTCTTCGGACATCGCTTTCGTCTCCTGTTGCCGTGCGCTTAGCGCGGAGCCATGCGAATCGCGCCATCGAGGCGGACGTCTTCACCGTTGAAGTAGCCGTTGGTGATCATGGTCAGCGCCAGCTGGGCATATTCCTCCGGCATGCCAAGACGCTTCGGGAACGGCACCGACGCGCTGAGCGCGGCCTTGACGTTCTCCGGGGCGCCCTGCAGCAGCGGCGTGTTGAAGATGCCCGGCAGGATGGTGTTGACGCGGATGCCTTCGGCCATCAGGTCGCGCGCGATCGGCAGGGTCATGCCGACGACGCCGGCCTTCGAGGCCGAATAAGCCGCCTGTCCCATCTGGCCGTCCTCGGCCGCGACGGACGCGGTGTTGACGACAGCACCGCGCTCACCGTGCTCCAGCGGGGTCAGCGACAGCATGCCCTGCGCCGACTTGGCGATGCAGCGGAAGGTGCCGACGAGGTTGATCTGGATGATGCGGTTGAAGGCGTCGATCGGGAAGTGGGTGGGTTCACCGGTCTTCTTGTCCCGGCCGGCGGTCTTCACCGCGTTGCCGGTGCCGGCGCAGTTCACCAGGATGCGCTCCTGGCCGTGGGCTGCGCGGGCCTTGGCGAAGCCCGCATCGACCTGCTCGTCGGAGGTGACATCGACCTTGCAGAACACGCCGCCGATTTCCTTGGCGATGGCTTCACCCTTCTCTTCGTTGAAGTCGAAGATCGCGACTTTCACGCCTTGTGCAGCCAGCGCCCGCGAGGTGGCTGCGCCGAGGCCGGAAGCGCCGCCGGTGACGACGGCGGCGACCGATGAATCGAGTTTCATGGCAATATCCTTTCGCGATCAGATGCGTTCGATGATGATGGCCGGTGCCATGCCGCCGGCGGCACACATGGTGACGAGACCATAACGTCCGCCGCTGCGCTCGAGCTCGTCGAGCGCCGTGCCGATCAGGATCGATCCGGTCGCGCCGATCGGATGGCCGAGCGCGATCGAGCCGCCGTTGATGTTGACCTTCTCGCGATCCAGCTCAAGGTCGCGGATGAACTTCTCGGCGACGACCGCGAAGGCCTCGTTGATCTCCCAGACATCGATGTCGTCCTTGGTCAGGCCGGCCTTGGCGAGAACCTTCTTGGCCGCCGGAACCGGCGCGTTGAGCATCAGCGTCGGATCGTCACCCTGATTGGCGTAAGCCACGATCCGGCCGCGCGGCTTGAGGCCGTGCTTCTCGGCATATTGCTTCGACGTGATCAGGACCGCGGCGGCGCCGTCCACCACGCCCGAGCTGTTGCCGGCATGATGCACGCCCTTCCACTCGAGGCCGGGATAGCGGCGCTGGATCTGCTTCTTGAACGTCACGCCGTTGCCGAGGTCGAAATCGGAAAGCTGCTCGAAGCTCGGCTTCAGCGAAGCAAGGCCTTCGGCCGTGGTCTCGGGGCGCGGGAATTCTTCGCGGTTGAGGGCGACGCTGCCGTCGTCGTTGAGGACGGGGATCACCGACTTGGCGAAGCGGCCTTCATCGATCGCCCGCTTGGCGCGCTGCTGGCTGACCAGCGCCAGAGCATCGCAGGCCTCCCGGCTGATCCCCTCACGCGTGGCGATGGCGTCGCCGCATACGCCCTGGTGCGACTGCGGGTGAATCTCGTCAAGCGCCGGATTGCCCGAACCCATCATTCGCGCCGGCTGCCCTGCCTTGGAGCGCTCGGCTGCGAGGGTCTGCTGATAGCTCATCATCTCGGTACCACCGGCGATGACGCAATCCTCCATCCCCGACATCACCGAGGCTGCCGCGAGGTTCACCGAGGTGATGCCGCCGCCGCAGAAGCGATCCAGCGTCGTGCCGCTGGCGTTGATGTCGTAGCCGGCGGCGAGCGCCGACATGCGTCCGAGATCGCCGCCCTGCTTGCCTTCCTGGGTCGAGGTCGACCAGATGATGTCATCGACGGTCGACGTATCGAGCTTGTTGCGCTCCTTGAGCGCGCCGAGCACGGTTGCGGCCAGTTGCTGCGGATGCAGATGCGACAGCGCACCCTTGCCCGGCTTGCCGATGCCGCGCGGCGTGCGGACCGCGTCAATGATGTATGCTTCAGACATGCGTTTCCCTTTGCTTTGGATGTTTCTTGACTGTGGGCTCGTGCCGATTGGTCCCGACCGTTTGCGCTGGGTCTTCTGCCCCGGAACAAGCCGAGGCGTCAGCGGTGTGGCGTGACCGAAAGCGGCACGGCAACCGGCTTGCGCTGATCTTCGAAGTATTCGAAGCGCGAGTTGATCAGCATGGACGGTTGTGCCGTTGCGCGCTCCCGCTCGTCGGCGCAGACGGGCTTGTCGCACCCCTCCGCAAACAACGGGGCGCCGGGCGCGGCGGCGTGCGGACCGAGAGCATATTTCTGCTCTTGCGGCAGGTAGATCAGTTGGCCGATCTGGGTGAGCGTCAAGGTGAGACGGGAGACCGTCGATCGGGGAAGACCGCAGCGATCGGCGATGTCGCGATTGCCCAGGCGTATGCTTCGACCTTCGAAGCAACGCACGATGTCGAATGCGCGCGATACCACCTGTATCACGCGCCGGTTGTCCGTGCCGGCGGTGTCTTGCGCCATCAGTACCTCAGATCGACGTCCCATCGTTTACGCCTCACTCCTCATTTGTCGTACGGGTGAATGAAGCCCACCCTGGCTCGGGCAGGCCGCGCCGATCCGCGACATCGCTGTCGAGCGCGCAACGCCGAGCGGCGCACGCGTGAACGGAACTGCATGCGGAATCTGACGGCAGCGATCGGCGCACGCCGCGTCGCCGCCCGTGAGGATCGAGCCGGCGCTGTGCCATGCCCGAGCGGCAACGAATGCGGCATGCTGGACAAGGCCATTTCCGCCCTGTTCGAGGCCGATCCGCATGGCGCCGACGGGCGCCTGGTATTCCAGCCCGGTGAAGCCGCAACCGCGCGGGGCAAGCAGCTTCGGATATCGACGGCCGGCCGGCATCAGGCGGATTCTTTCCCTAGGGTTTCAGACCTTAATTAATTGATTAATTAGTCAGGTGATTAAAGTGGCCGCTCCCCCCTGTCAACCGTCCTCGCCGCAGGGCGCCCCGCGCTCGGGTCGCACCTCACGCATCGCTCAAGCTGCTCGGGCCGGTTTATCGGAACAGCAGCTGCCGATCCGTTCGTGCCGAACGTCGGACCGGTGCTGGACGGTGATCGAGCGAGATGCCCGGTACAAGCGACCGCCCACAAGCGCCGAGACGCAAATGGGGCGTGCGACAGACCAGCTTTCGTCGTTCGATGTGGCGCGCCCATGCGGCTCCCGCTCCGCAAGCACCGCTCAGATCGAAATGCCGTCGCTGATCGGGGATCGCTCCGAGAATGAATTTCCGTTGTCGGTTCGACGAGCGAAGCAACCGTTCAACCGGCATGGTTCGACTCATTGATTGCAAACTGGACGCGTCGATCATGGTTCGCGTTCGAGATGGGCAAAGACGTGCTATCTTAGCGGGACGACTATTCGACGGAGGCTTTATGCGTCTCGCATCCTCTTGGCTTCACACCCTCGGTCGCATGACCCGACAACTGCAGCGGTGGCGCAGGAAGCTCGCCCACGCCGCACATCCCGATGGACAGCGCGATCTACACGAGCTCTTCCTGTTCAGGCCGCATGGCTAGTTGAGCCGGTCGCGCACGGCGCGTGCTGCGGTTTCAGCTGAGCCAAGACACTTGCTGAAGACACACGCGGCCAACGTTCTCGCCGTGGCCGCCTGTCCACGTTTCCCCGGCATCCACAACCAATGCGCCGAACTCGCTGCCCTGCTCTCCCGCACCGAAGAGACAGGGCAGCACCCGCTCCGCCGTGAACTGACGCGCGTTTAGCTGCTGAAGCCGGCCGGAATGAAGGCCGGCAGCTTGTCCTCGATGAATTTCTTCACCTCGGGCGAGTCGAAGACCTGGATGAAGGCCTTGAGGCGCGGATCATCCTTCTTGTCCGGCCGCGCCGTGAAGCGCAGCACCAGCCCGTCATCCACCGTGCGATCGATCAGCAGCGCCGATTTCGGATCGCCGCCCGCGGGGATCAAGTAGGTGATGTTGACGAGTGCGAGCGTGACGTCGTCGAGCGAGCGATAGGTCTGCGCAGGATCGAGCTCGACGATCTTCAGATTCTTGGGGTTCTCGATGATGTCGAACCGGCTCACCGCGAAGCCCTTGCCCGGCGTCAGCTTGATCAGGCCGGCCCGCTCGAGCAGGATCAATCCACGTGCGCCGTTGAGCGGCTCGTTCGGGATCGCGACGCTGTCGCCGGATTTGATCTCGTCGAGCGACTTGATCTTCTTCGAGAACAGCCCGACCGGTGCGATCACGCCGACCTTGTCGACCTGGACCAGATTGAAACCGCGCTGCTTGTTCTGAATCGCAAGATAAGTTCCGTGCTGGAACAGGTTGGCGTCGACGTCGCCGCTGTTGACCACCTCGTTCAAGGCGACCCAATCGGACAGCTCGATGACCTTGACGTCCTGCCCTTTGTCCTTGGCCAGTTTGGCGGCGAACGCCGCGAGTTGGCCGACCGGACCGGCGCTGGTCGCGATCTTGAGAGGTTCGTCGGCGACGGCGCTCGCCGTCAGGGCAAGGAGAACGCCTGCCGCGTGCGCCAGGCGCAACAATGTCTTCATCATCACAATCCTGTTTCGATTTACCAAATGCGATCACGCCGCCTTGCGGGCGCTGCTGCCTGCCTCGGCCTGGGCTAATGCCTGAACGAGGTCGGCGATGATGTCGTCAGGGTGCTCGATCCCGACCGAGAGCCGCACATAGCCGGGCGTGACGCCGGCCGCGATTTGCTCCGCACCGGTAAGCTGCTGGTGGGTGGTCGACGCCGGATGGATCGCGAGCGACCGCGCATCGCCGATATTGGCGACATGATAGAACAGCTTCAGCGCATCGATGAACCGGCGACCGGCCTCGACACCTCCCTTCAGCTCGAAGCCGACCAGCGCGCCATAGCCGCCCTTCAGGTAGGTGTCGGCGCGGCGGCGATTCTCCCCGTCCTGCAATCCCGGGAAGATCACATGGGAGACGCTGGGGTGCCTGGCCAGGTACTCCGCGACCTTGACGGCATTCTCATTGTGCTGGCGCAGCCGCAGCGGCAGCGTCTCGAGCCCCTGGATGAACTGGAAGGCATTTTGCGGCGCGATCGCTGCGCCGAGATCGCGCAACAGCTTGACGCGCGCCCGCAGGATGTAGGCGATCGGACCGAGCGGCTTGGCGGCCTCCGTCCAGATCGCACCGTGATAGGCGGCGTCCGGCTGCGCCAGCAGCGGAAAGCGCTCGGCGTGCGCCGCCCAGTCGAAATTGCCGCCATCGACGATCGCGCCACCGATCGACGTGCCGTGGCCGCCGATATACTTCGTCGTCGAATAGACCACGATCGCGGCACCATGCTCGAACGGACGTGCGATCAACGGCACCGCCGTGTTGTCGAGGATCAGCGGCACGCCGAGCGAGCGGCCGATATCGGCCACTTCCCTGATCGGGAACACGTTGAGCTTGGGATTGGGCAGGGTTTCGGCAAAATAGGCGCGGGTCTTCGCATCGGTGGCGCGGCGGAAATTCTCGGGATCGGCCGGATCGACGAACCGCACCTCGATGCCGAACTGCTTCAGGGTTTGCGACAGCAGCGTCCAGGTGCCGCCATAGAGATCGGTCGAAGAGACGATGTTGTCGCCGGCCTGAGCGATATTGAAGATGGCAAAGGCTGACGCGGTCTGGCCTGACGCCACGGCAAGCGCGCCGACGCCGCCTTCCAGCGCAGCCAGCCGCTCCTCGAAGACGTCCGCCGTCGGATTCTTGATCCTTGTGTAGATCTGCCCGATCGCTTCCAGCGCGAACAGCCGCGAGGCATGGTCGGTGTTCTCGAACTGGAACGAGGTGGTCTGATAGATCGGAACCGCCACCGCACCGGTCGCGGGATCGGACCGGTAGGACCCGCCATGCAGGGCGAGCGTCTCGAGATTCTTCGTTTCGACCGGCATTTCGCACTCTCCTGGGATCGGTGAACCACGCGTTGCAAAGGCGCGAAATGATGCGCAGCGACTTTGCTGCTGTCGAGATGTCCAGGAAAATAGCGATGGACGTGCTGACGTCTCGCGGAGCGACATCCTGAATTTTTCAGACGAGACATCCTGCACGACGCATTTGTTTCGTGTGCCGGCGGCCGGTGCGGGCGCGTGAGATCGCGGCTCGCACGGTGAGTGATGGCGCGCAGTTGGAGCTGCATCAACGCGTCCACCCCGCCTGCGCGTATCAATGAGCGTAACTTGCTATCGGAGAATTCCGCCGCAGCAGGATTCTTGCGCAGACCGTTCGAATAGAAAACAAAGTCGCGCAGGCAAACTGTTACGTTGTCCCGACACGATCACTGTCGGAACAGGTCGATGGCAAAATCGAGAGAGCTTCGCTTCAACGCGTTCAACATGATGGCGCCAAGCCACAACTGGGCCGGCCTGTGGTCGCATCCGCGCGACACCTCGCTCGACTACAACTCGCTCGATTACTGGGTCAATTATGCGAAGACCGCCGAGCGAGGACTGCTCGACGGCATCTTCCTGGCTGACGTGTTCGGCATCTATGACGTCTACGGCAACAATCCGGACACAGCACTCCGTCACGCCGTTCAACTGCCGAATGCAGAGCCGACCTTGCTGGTGTCCGCCATGGCGCTGGTCACCAGGCATCTCGGTTTCGGCATCACGTCCAACCTCACCTATGAACACCCCTACCAGCTCGCGCGCCGCTTCTCGACGCTCGATCATCTCACCAACGGGCGGGTCGGCTGGAACATCGTGACCGGCTATCTCGATAGCGGCGCCCGCGGCATGGGCCTCGAGGCGAACCGCGCCCATGACGAACGCTACGAGGCGGCCGAAGAATTCCTCGCTGCGAGCTACAAATTATGGGAGGGCAGTTGGGAGGATGACGCGGTGCGCCGGGACCGCGCGGCTCGCATCTTCACCGATCCCTCCAAAATCCATCCAGTCCGTCATCAAGGGCCTCACTACAAGGTCGACGGCATTCACCTTGCGGAGCCCTCCCCGCAACGCACGCCGCTGCTGTACCAGGCGGGCACCTCGAAACGCGGCCGGGCCTTCGCGGCACGGCATGCCGAGGCAATCTTCCTCAACGGGCAGACCAGGCCTATTCTCGCCAGCGCGGTCCGCGACATCAGGAGCGCCGCTAAGGAGTTCGGGCGCGATCCCTATGATATCCGTCTCTTCGCCGGCGCGACCGTGATCGTCGCGCCGACCCGGGCAGAAGCCGAAGATCTGCTCGCCGACTATGCCGCACATGTCGACCAGACCGGGCAGCTCGCACTGCTCTCGGGCTGGACCGGCATCGATTTCTCGACCTATCGCCCCGATCAGGCGGTGCAATATGTTGAGAGCAACGCGATCCAGTCGATGGTGGAGAACTTCACCCTGCGGAGCGATCGCCCGGTCAAGGTCGGTGATCTTGCGACGCTGAGCCGCGTCGGCGCCCGATCCCCCTTCGTGCTCGGATCGCCCCAGGATGTGGCGGACGAGCTGATCGCCTGGGCGGAAGACACCGACGTCGATGGCTTCAACCTGTTCCGCCTCGTCGCGCCCGAATCGCTCGACGCCTTTGTCGACCTCGTGGTGCCGGAACTGCAGTCACGTGGCGTGTACAAGACGGCCTATCGCGAAGGCACGCTGCGGGAAAAGCTGTTCCCGGAGCGCGGACCGCGCCTTCATGCCACGCATCCCGGCGCAGGCTACCGGCACTTGCCCTCGAACGCAGTCCGCTCCGACGCCGCCGAATAAGGTCACGGCCTGACTTCGGCCGGCGCGTTGTCGCCGGCCGCGGCTACCAGCTCGGCAGCACGGCGCCCTTGAATTTGGTCAGGACAAATTCCTTGACCTCCGCCGTGTGATAGCTGTCCACGAGGATCTTGACCCACGGCTTGTCCTTGTCCGCGGCGCGAACCGCGATCAGGTTGACGTAAGGCCCCTTCGGGTCCTCGCGCAGGATCGGGTCCTTGACCGGATCGAGGCCGGCCTGGGTCGCATAGTTCGTGTTGATCACTGCGGCATCGACATCGTCGAGCGCACGAGGCGCCTGGGCCGCATCGACTTCGACGAATTTGAGCTTCTTCGGATTGTCGGCGACATCCAGGACTGTCGGCTTGAACCCGACGCCGTCCTTCAACTTGATCGCACCCTTGTCGCGCAACAGCAGCAGAGCGCGGCCGCCATTGGTGGGATCATTCGGGATCGAGATCTTGCCGCCGTCCGGAATCTCCGCCCAGTTCTTGTGCTTCTTGGAATAGACGCCGATCGGGAAGTTGACCGTCAGCCCCACCGCCTCGATCTTGTAACCGCGATCGGCCTTCTGGTTGTCGAGATAGGGCTGGTTCTGGAACGAATTGGCCTGGATATCGCCGGCGTCGAGCGCGGCGTTCGGCACCACATAGTCGGAGAACTCGACCAGCTGGATGTCGAGCCCGTTCTTTGCCGCGATCGGCTTCACGGCCTCGAGGATTTGCGCATGCGGCCCCGGCGTCACGCCGATCTTGATGGTCTCCGCCGCGACAGACGCCGACCAGAGCGCAAGCACGCTGGCAAACGCTACAATGGAACGAAACGACATTTGGGTCTCCACTGGAATTGTCAGTATTGCAAAAGGGCGCCGAAGAGATCGTGGCCGGTCTCAGCGATGGCGCAGGCGGCGGTTGACGCGGCGGGCGAGATAGTCGCCGGCCGTCTGCACCGTCTGCACCAGCGCGATCAGGACGACAACGACCGCGAGCATCATTTCGGGCATGAAACGCTGGTAGCCGTACCGGATGCCGAGGTCGCCCAGCCCACCGCCGCCGACCGCTCCGACCATCGCCGAATAGCCGAGCAGGCTGACGACCGAGAGTGTCAACGCAAGCACCAGGCCGGGCAGCGCCTCCGGAATAAGGACCTTGAGCACGATTTGCAAAGGGCTGGCGCCAAACGATGACGCGGTTTCGATCAAGCCGGCATCGACCTCACGGATCGCCGCCTCGACCAATCGCGCGATGAACGGCATCGCGGCAATGGTCAACGGCACGATCGCCGCGCCCGAGCCGATGGAGGTGCCCGCGATCAGACGCGTGAACGGGATGATGGCAACCACGAGGATGATGAACGGCGTCGAGCGTGTCGCATTGACGATGATGCCCAGCACGCTGTTGACCGCGGGCGCCGCGAACAACTCCCCTTTGCGGCTGGTGGCCAGGAAGACGCCGATCGGAAGCCCGAACGCGGTGGCGATCAGCGCAGCAATCGACACCATGAACAGGCTCTCGCCGGTGGCCTGAACGATCAAGTTGAGGAGTTCACGCGACATAGCCGAGACGTTCCACCGGGAGATTGTTCTGGGAGAGATATGACGCTGCCTTGCTGGCCGCGGCCTCGCCGCCGTGAATACCCAGCGACAGCGAGCCGACATGTTGCCCGCCGATCTCATCGATCCGGGCCGCCAGCAGCGCGACGTCGATCGAGAGCTCGCGCGCAAGGCGGGCGACGATGGTGTCGCCGGCATCGGCGCCGCGAACCTGGACGCGAATGACGGCGTGACCACCGGCAACCGGCTGTGGCTGCAAGCGGCTTGCAAGCGACACCGGAACGCTGTCGCCGATCACCTCGGAGAGGAATGCCTGCGTGACCGGATGCGCGGGATGCGTGAAGATGTCGGCGACGTGACCACGCTCGACGATATGACCGCCGTCGATCACCACGACTTCCTTGGCGAGCTGACGCACCACCGACATTTCGTGGGTGATCAGGACGATGGTGACGCCAAGCTCGCGATTGATGTTGGCCAGGAGATCGAGGATCGAACGGGTCGTTTGCGGATCGAGCGCCGACGTCGCCTCGTCCGACAGCAGGACGTTCGGCCGCGTCGCCAGCGCGCGGGCGATGCCGATGCGCTGCTTCTGGCCGCCCGACAGCTCGGACGGGTAGCGATCATATTTGTCTGCGATGCCGACGAGCTCGAGCAGCTCCGCGACGCGGGCCGCAATGTCGCGCCGCGACCAGCCCGCAATCTCGAGCGGCAGTGCGACATTGTCGGCGGCCGTGCGCGACGAGAGCAGATTGAAATGCTGAAAGATCATGCCGATCGAGCGCTGCGCCAGGCGCAGATCACGCCCCGAAAGTCCGGAAATATCGCGGCCGTCGACGACGACACGACCGGTCGATGGTTTCTCCAGCCCGTTGATCAGCCGCACCAAGCTGGACTTGCCGGCACCGGAACGCCCGATCACACCGGTGATCGAGCCACGCGGAATTGCGAAGTCGATGTCTTTGAGCGCCTGCACGCTCGGCTTGTCGCGATAAGCCGGGTAGGCTTTCGAGACCCGCTCGAACCGGACCATGGCATCGGCCGTGGTCGGCGGATGCGCCAATGGCGACAGCGTCTCGACAGGTTCCGCTGCCGTCAGGGATTGATGCACGTTCATTCAGTCAGTCCATAAGGTCGTCTTGGTGGCCACGCGCGCGGCCGCGCGCCTCAATGACCAAAGAGCAAATAGCTGCGGTCGACGCCGCGGCGCTCGCTGGTCTCATCGGTCCAGCCCACGGCCCGGCGATAGCTGCCCATGCTGTCCGTTTGCTTGAGCGCAACGAGGTCGATCGGCTGCGCCTGATCCGCAAAGGGCGAAACATACAGCGCATCCTCGGGACAATAGAGCTCGCAGAGGAAGCAGGTCTGGCAGTCGCCTTGCCGGGCGATTACCGGAATTCCGTCCGTCTTGTCAAACACGTTGGTGGGGCAGACGTTGACACAGATATCGCAGGACGTACAGCGCTCGCCGTCGATAACCTCGATCACTCCGCAGCCTCCGCATAGCTGGCCTCGGCATGAGGCCGGGCCGAGGTCCAGATCTCGTCGAGGCCGCCGGTCGTCACATAATGCCGCTGCCGGTTGTCCTGATCGGGGAAGTCGTCGCGGCGATGCATGCCGCGGCTTTCCTGTCGGGCGAGCGCGCTGCGGTACATCCACCGCGCGGTCGCGAGCATCGCTGCGGCCTCGCGCGCCCGCACGATCTCGGATGTGTCGGCGGCGTCCGCTTCCGACACATCGCGCCACGCCGCATCGAGACGCCCGAGCGCGCTCTGCAAGCGCGATGCCTCCCGGAAGTAGTTCAACTCGTAGGGGAAGACCTCGGCCTGAACCGCCCTCGCCAGCGCGGCCGGCGCGAATGCACGGCGCTGCCGGCTTCGAAACGCCACGGCGCCCGCGGACGACAATGTGCGCCTGGCAGCTGGTCCGATCTGAGTGGCATAGTCAGCGGCGCCCTGCCCGGCCCAGGCTCCCGACGACATCGCCCAGGCGGCATTGTGGCTGCCGCCACCGGTGAAGCCACCGCAGATCAACTCGCGCGTCGCCGCGTCGCCGGCGGCATAGAGCCCCGCCACGCTGGTGGCGCAACTGTCGTCAACGATACGAAGGCCGCCGGTCCCCCTGACGGTGCCCTCCAGCCGCAACGTCACGGGAAAGCGGTCCTTGAATGGATCGATCCCGGTGCGATCGAACGGCAGGAAGAAATTCGGCTGCGACACCCGCATATGATGCCGCACATCGTCATCCGCCTTGTCCAGCCGGGCATAGACCGGGCCCTCGAGCAGGGCACGCGCAATCGCCGATCGCCCGCCCTTCGACGCCGCGCCGGGCACCACGCTGCCGTCGTCATAGGTGAAGCTGGCCCAGCCGTAGAACAATGTCTTGGTCACCGAGCCGAACGCCGGTGAAATCGCGTAAGGGTTGGAGAACTCCATGCTGGTGAATTCGGCACCAACCTCCGCGGCCATCAGATAGCCGTCGCCGGTCAGCACGTTCGATCCGAGCGTCTTGCTGAGGAATGCACAGCCGCCGGTGGCGATCACGACCGCCTTGGCCTGCACCGTCCAGCGATCCTGCTTCTGCCGGCGCACGCCGCTGGCGCCGGCGACAGCCCCGTCATCGTCGACGAGCAGTTCAAGTGCCGGGCTGTGGTCGAGAATGGTGACGCCGGCCTGCTTGGTATGCTTGCGCATCAGGCGCATGTATTCGGGGCCCTGCAGCGAGTTGCGCTGCGACTTGCCGCGGCCGTCCACCGGATAGGGATATCCCCAATCGGCCAGCCGATTGCTATGCTGATAGGTGCTGTCGAGCACGCGCGCCATCCAGCGGCGATCCTGGAGATAGCCGCCCATCTTCTCGCGATTGGCCATCGCGGCCTCGCGCAGGGCCGGATCCGGATCAATGTACCAGACGCCCGTTCCCGCCGCGGCGGTGGCGCCCGAGGTGCCGCAAAATCCCTTGTCGACGAGCACCACCCGCGCGCCGCGCTCGGCGGCGCTGACCGCAGCCCAGGCCCCCGCGGGGCCGCCACCGATCACCAGAACGTCGGCCTCGAACGCGACCGAGCCCTCAGGCGCGGACACGCGTTCGGCGCGATGAGTTGGGTTCGGCATGATGGAAAGCTCCAGGCGGATCTGTCGCGGCGCAAGGCGCGCCACGACACATCGTTGCGCGCGCGAGCCCGCCTGGCAATTTCAGATATTTGCGGAGAGTTGGACGAAGCTTTCACCTGACTTGCCGCGCAAAGAAAATTCGTGTCGCCGCATGCCGGATGTTGCGTCATCGGCGGACAACGCGACACGAGCTTGCACGCAAGGCTCGTCGGCGGGACGGATTTTTCTTTTTGCCGCTCCGGGCCGCAACGCATTTTCCCGCGCGCAGCGTGCCGATATCTAGCGACAAGCATCATCGCAGATACGGCCGCCATGTCTCATCGTCAGCTTCACCTCAACGTCAACCTTTTGCACTCCGGCGTCTATGCGTCGGCCTGGCGACTGCCCGACAGCGACCCGCGCGCCTGTTTCGACGTCGGCCACTACCTGCGCGTCGCCCAGATCGCGGAGCGCGGCAAGCTCGATGCGATCTTCCTGGCCGACACGCCAGCCATCACCGATCGCATCGATTACCGCTCGTTCATGTCGCTGGAGCCGACCATCGTGCTGGCAACCGTCGCCGCCGCGACCAGCCATATCGGACTGATCGCGACTGCGTCGACGACCTATAACGAGCCCTACAACATCGCGCGCCGCTTCGCGACGCTGGATCTGGCGAGCGGCGGCCGCGCCGGCTGGAATGCGGTGACCACCGCCGATGCCTCAGCCAGCCGCAACTTCGGCCTTCCCACCGTGCTCGAGCACAAGGCGCGCTACGACCGGGCCAAGGAGTTCGCCGAGGTCGTCCATGCATTGTGGGACAGCTGGGAGGACGATGCCTTTGTCGGCGACAAGGAGGCGGCGCGTTTCGTCGACACGACCAAAGTCCACCCGATCGGACATCGCGGCACCCACTACAGCGTGGCCGGCCCGCTCAACGTGCCGCGCTCACCGCAGGGACGCCCCGTCACCGTTCAGGCCGGCGGATCGAGCGACGGCCGCGACCTCGCCGCCGCGCAGGCCGAAGCGGTGTTCACGCTGGCACAAACCATCGACGAAGGCGTCGCCTATGCGCGCGACCTGCGTGCCAGGGCTGCCGCGTACGGCCGCGCTGGAAGCTCCATCGTGATTCTGCCGGGGCTCGCGACCGTCATCGGCAGCACGGAAGCGGAAGCCAAGCGGCGCCAAGACGAGCTCTGGGAGCTGGTTCCGATCGAATACAGCCTCGCGCGACTGGCCGGCACGTTGCAGGTCGATCCAGCAATCCTCGATCTCGACAAGCCACTGCCCGATCCTCTGCCGCTGCCGGCCAACGCAAACCACACCATGTTTCAGGGAACGGTCAACATCGCGCGCCGCGGCAATCTCACCGTCCGTCAATTGCTGCGCGCGCTCGGTGGCGGCGTCGGCCACCGGATCATCGTCGGCACGCCCGAGCAGATTGCCGACGACATCGAGGCTTGGTTCAAGGCGGGCGCGGCCGACGGCTTCAACCTGATGCCGGACGTGTTGCCGACCGGGCTCGACGTGTTCGTCGACACCGTGGTGCCAATCCTGCAGCAACGGGGGCTGTTCCGGTACGATTACACGGGCACCACCCTGCGCGAGCATTTTGGATTGCCGCGGCCGGTCAGCCGTTTTGCTCGACAACCGGCGACCGCCACGAGCGCCTGACGCATCAGCGCGAGGCTGTTAGATGTGCCGGATTGTCACCGGCGAGTGACTGTGCACGAACGCGCGGGATGATCTCCTTCGCAAAGCGCTCCATCTCGGCCTCGAACGGCTGGAACTGCAACATGAAGAGCTCAATGCCGGCGGTATGGAAGCCCTGGATGCGAGCCGCCACCTCGTCATAGGACCCGACCAATCCCGCAGCCGTCCCGCCATTGCTGCCGACCCGCGCCGATTTCTGCATGGTCTGCATCATCACCACCTTGGGATCGGTGTTTTGCTTCTGGATCGCCTTCATCGGCGCATCCTTTTTCGAGAGATCTAACAGCCGCTGGTAGGCCGCCTCGGCCTCAGCCCGGGTCTGGCGCGCAATCACGAAGGCGGACAGCCCGAAGCGAAGTGGTGCCGTGGCTCTCGGCCGGGCGGCCACGTCGGCGATTAGGCCAGCGACGTCGTCGAGCGGCTGTCCATTGATGAACCAGACATCGCCGTGATCGGCGACCAGGGCGCGCGCCTGCTCGGATTCACCGCCGACATAGATCAATGGCCGCGGCCGGTAGAGGCTGCCGGGCCGCAACACATAGTCCCTGACATCGAAGTGCTCACCCTTGTAGGTCAGCCGCTCGCCCTGCATCAGGCGCGACACCACGGTGATCCACTCGCGACCATAGGCATAGCGGGCGTCATGCTCCGCAAAGCCGATGCCGGCCTTGTCGAGCTCGGGCCGGTTCCAGGCATTGACCAGATTGATCGCAAAGCGGCCGCGGCTGATGTTCTCGATCCCGAGCGCGAGCTTCGCCAGCACGACCGGGTGATAGAGATAAGGCTTGATGGCGGCGATGATCTCGATCCGGCTGGTCAGCGCGGCAAGTGCGGCAGCGGCGCTCCAGGCCTCGAGCTGATCAAGATCCTCCTGATGCGGATTGATGGTGTGCTGCGCGATGAGCGTGGAGTCGTAGCCGAGCCTTTCGGCCGCGATCACGATGTCGCGATTGCGTTCCCATGATGCATCATAGGGTTCCTCAGGATCCTGATAGGCAGCGCGCGAACCGTGCACCAGCGCCCAGATCCCGAAGCGAAGCGGTCGTATCGTCATGGGCGATCTCCGAATTGCGCTTTGTCGCTTTGCTTTTCACGAAGACGCGGCTGGAGATCAAGCAACGTCACATCAAAAGATTTTCCTTGCCGCGCCACGCGCGCGGACAAACCAGAAAACTCCAAATCTCGCGACAATTGAAAAACCGCTCTATTTCTGTTGGCGAAAAATCGTGGGACAGTTTGCGTCATCTGAACGATCCCAGTTCGAACGCAGTCGAATGCGCAACTGAGCAACGATCATCACTCCAGGCCGACACTCATGAACAAGCCCGTATCCGCCACTTCCCTGCAGCCGTCCGACCGCCTGGATAGCCAGTCCCCTGACATCGATGCGCTGCTGAGCCGTATCGCCGAGGGGGCAGCTCATCGCGAGCGTGAACGCATCCTGCCATTCGCCGAGGTCGATCTCATTCGCAAGGCGCGCCTAGGCGCACTGCGGCTTCCGGCGGATGTCGGCGGCGCGGGTGCGTCGATCCGCACGCTGTTCGAACTTGTGATCCGGCTCGGCGCGGCCGACGCCAACGTCGCGCATATCCTGCGCAACCATTTCAGCGTGGTCGAACGGCTGGTGCGTCGTCCCAAGGACGAGCAGCACCGGCAATGGCAGAAGGCCGTCGCCGACGGTGCGATCATCGGGCTTGCGGCCACCGAACTCGATACCCCGAAGGTCGGCAATGTCACGCCGAACACCACACTGACCGCCGACGGCGACGATTATCTGCTCAACGGCACCAAATACTACAGCACCGGCACGCTCTATTCCGACTATGTGCTGGTGCGCACGGCCGATACGACAGGCGCCAATGCGGCGGTGCTGATCCCGGTCAACCGCGAGGGTATCGAGCTGATCGACGATTGGGACGGGCTCGGCCAGCGGTTGACCGCAACCGGCACCACGCACTTCCGCAACGTGCGCGTCAAGCGCCAGGAGGCGGTGTTCGACGCCCCTGACGCCGGCTACGGCATTCCCTATTCCAACACATTCGCGCAGCTGTTCCTGACCGCGATCAACGCCGGCATCGCGCGCGCGGTGCTGCAGGACGCCGCCGAACTGGTGCGATCGCGCAAGCGGACGTTCTACTATGCACCGAACGAGATACCGGCGGACGACCCGTTGCTGCAGCAGACTGTCGGCCAGATCGCCAGCGGCGCGTTTGCGGCCGAGACCGTGGTGCTCGCGGCGGCAGAGGCCCTCGACGCCGCCACTGATGCGTTCGACGCCGGCGATGCCAGTGCCATCGACGCCGCGCAAAAGGCCGCGTTGTTGTCGGCAAAAGCCAAGATTGTCGCCGATGAGCTCGCGATCCGCAGCGGCAGCCTGCTGTTCGATGTCGGCGGAGCGTCCGCCACCAAGAAGGCGACCAATTTCGACCGCCACTGGCGCAACGCGCGGACCCTGGCCTCGCACAACCCGAACACCTTCAAGGCCCGCTCGATCGGGCAATATGAGATCAGCGGCACGCCGCTACCCGCCAAGGGCTTCTTCTGATCGGAAGCAGATCCGGCGGCGACGAGAGGGAGAGACCCGATGAGCAAGCCGGACATCCATTTGGTCGATGCGGATCACGAGATCGAGCTGCAGTTTCGGCTGGTGATGCGCCGCCTCGCCGGTGGCGTCTGCGTCATCACAGCGGGACGCGGCGATGACATCACCGGGATGACCGTCACCTCGCTGACGGCGTTGAGCGCCTCGCCGCCTCGGCTCCTGGTCAGCATCAACCGGCAGGCCTCCTCTTTTGAGCCGATCGCCCGCCACCGGCTATTCGGCGTCAACATCCTCGGCTCAGACCAGCAAGCGCTGGCGGAACGGTTCAGCGACAGCGGCCTGAAAGGCAGGCAGCGTTTCGAAGGTGCGGCCTGGACCCCTGGTGCTTCCGGCGTCCCGCTGCTGGAACATTCGCTTGCCGCGGTTGAATGCCAGGTTGAGGAGATCATCGAACGGCACTCTCACGGCATCATCGTGGGTCGCCTTTCCAGCATGGACGTATCGCACCGCCTGTCCGGCCTCACCTACTGGAACGGACGGTATGTGCAGATCGATCACGAGGCTGACCTCGATCTACTCGCCGAAGTCAGTATTCCGCTGGCTCACGTCCGCTAGGACAAGGAGAGGCACGCCATGAAGCGCGAGTTGCCGCCACAGTCGCCACCATCATCGGCCGGCGTTGCCGGCAGCCCGCCGGGCCGCTGGCAGCTCGACCGGATCGTCGCCGAGCTGCGCGTCTCCAGGGAGGAGACCCACAGCATCCGGCGCGACTGCGATCCGCGCCGCGCCCCATCGCGCGATGCGCTGGAAGCGATCCTTGACGGCCTCACCGAGGCGCTGTTCCCGCGGCACTATGGCCAATCGGATCTCGACGGAGAGAACATCGACTATTTCGTCGGCAACACCTTGAGCATCGCGCTGGATTCGCTCAACGCGCAAATCCACCGCGCCGCGCTGCTCGTCGGCGACGAACTCGAACCGGGTTTCCAGCGCCATGACGCCGTCGAACTGACGCGCGCATTCGCCGCGCAATTGCCGCAAGTGCGCGGGCTTCTTGTCAACGATCTGCGCGCGGCCTTCGTCGGCGATCCGGCGGCGCGAAACTTTCCGGAGATCCTGATCGGCTATCCCGGCATGACCGCAATCATCCACCACCGCCTTGCTCATCTCCTGTACCGGCTCGGCGCGCGGCTGGTGGCACGCCTGATGGCGGAGATCGCGCATGCCCGGACCGGCATCGATATTCATCCCGGCGCCAGCATCGGCTCGGGCTTCTTCATCGATCACGGCACCGGCGTCGTGATCGGGGAAACCGCGATCATCGGCGACAATGTCCGCATCTACCAGGCCGTTACGCTCGGCGCGCGGCATTTCCCGACCGACGACGAAGGCAGCCTGATCAAGGGCGACGCCCGTCATCCGATCGTCGCGGACGACGTGGTCATCTATGCCGGCGCCACCATCCTGGGCCGCATCACGATCGGCCGCGGCTCGACTATCGGCGGCAATGTCTGGCTGACCCGGGACGTCCCGCCGAACAGCGTGGTGACCCAGGCCACCGTGCGCAACACGCCGGGCGGCGGCAACGCTTCCGCCTAACCAGCCACCGGCGCCTTCCAGCGCATGAAGTGCCGTTCGATCGCCTCGAGAACGGCATTGCATGCCAGACCGATCACCGTGATTCCGAGAATGCCGAAATACATCTGCGGGATCAGGAAGCTGTACTGGCTGTTGATGATGAGATAGCCGAGGCCGGCCTTGGCGCCGACCATTTCGGACGCCACCAGCACCAGCATGGCCGATGCGCTGGCGAGGCGAATGCCGACGAAGATGGTCGGAAGCGCGGCCGGCAAGATCACCTTGCGGAACAGCTGCTGCGGCGTCGCGCCCATGGTCCGCGCCGACTTGATCAGCAGCGGATCGACCTGCTTCACGGCGGCAATGGTGTTCAGCAGCAATGGCCAGGCGCAGCTATAGATCACCATCGTGATCTTGGACAATTCGCCGATCCCGAGCAGCAGAATGAACACGGGCAGCAGTGCCAGCGGAGCCGTGTTGCGGCAGATCTCGATGAACTGGTTCAGGAGATCGCCGAGCCGGCTGTACCAGCCGACGACGAGCCCGAGCGGGACGATCAAGACAACCGAGATCAGAAATCCGCTCAGCGCGCGCAGCAGGCTGGCAGAGACGTCGTCGTAGAGTTCGCCGGTTTGCGCAAGCTGCCAGCCGGCCGCGATCACCTCCGAGAATGGTGGCAGGAACACAGCATCGATCAGCCCGAGCCGCGGCACCGCCTCCCAGGCGGCCAGCAGGATGATCACCAGCAACGAGCGATGCCCGAGTGTGGCCAGGCCGCGAAGCGCCCTGCGCAACCGATCGGTGAATGGCGGCCGGCGAGCCTGGAACTGCTCGCGCCGCCCGTGCCCGAGCTCCAGCAGTGCCAACACTTCGAGACTAGACATGAGCAATCTCCGCCACTTCGTGACCCGGACGACGCACACCGGCGGCGTCAGCCAACTGGCCCTGCTGGGCCCTCTGCACCTCGTCGCGGAGCAGGCTCCAGACCTCGTGCCTCACCTGACCGAACTCCGGCAGCGCGCGAACGTCTTCGGAATCGCTGCGCAAGCGCTCGGGAATATCGATGATCTCCTTGATCCGGCCCGGGCGCGACGTCATCACCGCAACCCGTTGGCCAAGCACGACAGCCTCATCGATGCCATGGGTGATGAAGACGATGGTCTTGCCGGTGGCGCGCCAGATCCGCAGCAGCTCACCCTGCAGCGTTTCCCGCGTCTGCGCATCGAGCGCGGCGAACGGCTCGTCCATCAGCAGGACTTCCGGATCGTAGGCGAGGCTTCGCGCGATCGCGACACGCTGCTTCATGCCTCCGGAGAGTTCGTGCGGATAGCGATCGGCAAAGCCGGAGAGGCCGACCAGATCGAGGAAATGCCGCGCGACCTCACGCCGCTGCCCGGCCTTGAGGCCGGCGATATCGAGCCCAAACTCGACATTCTGCGCCGCGGTCCGCCACGGAAACAGCGCGTATTGCTGGAACACGATGCCGCGATCGCGTCCCGGCCCCGTGATCGGATGGCCGTCGAGCAGAATGCGGCCGCTGGTCGGCGAGGTGAGCCCGCCCAGGAGATCAAGCAAGGTGGATTTGCCACAACCGCTCGGGCCGACCAGCGCCAGGAATTCGCCCGAGCGAACATCCAGCGTGATATCTTCCAGCGCCGTGAAGCGGCCCGCCGGCCGGCCGCCCTCGCCCCTTGTCACGAATTCCTTGCGAACCTGCTCGAACCGGATCTTGACCGAGCTCGTCATCGCGCCTCCGCCGTCTTGCCAGGACGGAAATAGTTGAACTCGTTGGTATAGGTATCGGACACCTTGAGCTGCCCCGGCTTGAACAAGCCGTCCTTGACGAGCCAGTCGATCCAGATCTGGATTTCACCGTCGGAGATCAGTCCGCCCTTCGACGCCACGCCGGTGCTCTTCCAGTATTTGATCGCGGACGCATCCTCATTGCGCTTGCGTTCCGCGACGATCTTCTCGAACCGGGCCCGCACCTCCTCCGGCGGCGTGGTCTGGGCCCATTGGATCGCGCGCGAGATGCCCTCAACCAGCTTGCGCGACGCATTGGGATTGTCCTTGATGAATTTGTCCCGCAGCACATAGGCGCCGCCGGTGAACTGGCCGAACAGATCGGTATCGTTGAACAGCGAATGGATGCCGCCCCGCTCCAGCGCCTTGTCGCGCAGCACGCCGCTGAGCGTACTCACCTCAACCTGGCCTTGGCGCAACACCTGCTCACCGGTCACCGGCGGTATCGCCACCAGCGTCACCTGCCTCGCCTCGCTGGCGCTGAGGCCATTCCGTGCCAGATATTCGCGGAGCACGAATTCGAGATGGGCGCCCAGCGTATTGACGGCAACCTTCTTGCCGATCAGGTCGCGCGCCGTCCTGATCGGACTGTCGTCCTTGACGAAGTAGCCCTGATAGGTGTTGGCGTCGGAGCCGTAATAGCCGATCACCGCCTTGATCGGCGCCTTCGCAGCGATCAGCTTGAGAATTGCGCCATAGAACGCACCGCCGATGTCGGTATCGCCGGTGACGACAGTCTGGATGTCCTGCGGCCCGCTGATCGTGTTGCCGACCCATTTGAGCTTCAGCGGCGCGAGATAGCCGAGGTCTTCGGCAAGCTCAGTGAACGTCACCTGGCCGGCCCAGCCCTGGTAGCGAATCTCGGTCTTTTCGAGCGGCGGCTCGGCAAAGGCCGGAGCCGCCAGCCCGAGCGCCACGGTGCCGGCCAGCATGAGGCGCGCGGCCGCGCGTGCGGCGAAACGCCGGGCGCGCAGGATTCGGATCAATGCATTCATGTTCACAACGCCCCTCGATCCGGCCGGATCATGCCGCCTTCGCGGCCTGCTGCTTCGGTGCCTTGATGCGCGTCACGCTGTGGCGACCGTCGATCGATACCGGCACTTCGCCGTCGATCGTGGCGCGGCGCACCACGCGGTGCTGATCACCGTAGTCATTGACCGCATAGTGCTGGGTCGCCCGGTTATCCCAGATCGCAACGTCGCCGGCCTTCCAGCTCCAGCGCACGGTGTTCTCCGGCGCCGTGATGTGCGACTGGAACAGGTCGAACAGCTTCTGGCCGTCATATTTCGGCAGACCGACGAAGCGCTGCACGAAATTGCCGAGCACCAGCGTCCGCTCGCCGGTCTCGGGATGAACGCGCACCACGGGATGCTCGGTCTCGTAGATCGTGCCGGTGAACACTTCATCGAAATGCTTGCGGTCGGCCTCGCTTGCGCGCGCCTTGACGGCATAGTCATAGGCGTTGCTGTGAACGGCCCAAAGCTCGTCGGCAAGCCGCTGCAGCGGCGCCGGCAGGTCGAGATAGGCCGCGGCTGTATTCGACCAGATGGTGTCGCCGCCATAGGGCGGAATCACCACCCCGCGCAGCACCGAGATCTTCGGATAGGCATCGACGAACGTCACGTCGGTGTGCCATTGGTCGGCCCGGCCGCCGCCGCGTCCCGAATCCAGCTCCAGGATCGAGGATGTCCCCTTGATCGCTCCGACCGTCGGATGCGGCACCAGCTTGCCGAGCCGCACGGCAAAACGTTCCTGCTCGGAATCGTCGAGATGCTCCTGGTCGCGGAAGAAGACCACCTTGTGCTCGAGCAGCACCTGGTTGATGGCGCGGATAACCTCATCGGACAGATCACCGGACAGCTGGACGTTCCTGATCTCTGCTCCAAGCCTCGCCGCACGCTTGACGATATCGGCGCGCGGAATGACGTTATCGATGACAGTCGTGTTGCTCATGATCGTGCTCTCACCGCGATCTCCCAGACAAGGCTCCGCCATGCGCCGGTCGCGGGAACGACAGCGGAGACAAACGAACCGGCTTGATGGTGCAGGCGCTACTCGGCCGCGACGTGCTCCGGTGGGCGCCAGACCGCCGGCGCATAAAGCTCGGCACCAAAATCGTCGGCGATCGGTCCATTGATCCGCGCCTCATGAGCCGCCAGATCGGCCAGGAACAGATCGCGGCTGATCCGCGCCACTACAGAGGGAATGTCGCGCTTGAAGCTCGGGACATCGCCGACCGGCAGGCCGAAGCTGACGAAGGCCGCCGGGTTGAAGACATGGATATTCTTCAGGAACGGCGCACCACCGGGCTCCTTCTCCAGATATTCATGGCCCGATCCCAGATAGGGATACGCCGCGAGCGTCTCATCCCTGTCCTGGTCACGCGGCGTGAAGCGGTCGCGCCACAACAGGATCTCATCCGCAAAGTCGCGAAGCTCGGTCTGCGCGCCGAGGTCCACGGCATATCCGGTACTGGCGATGGCAAAGTCGAACCGGAATGCGCCCTGCGGCGTCACCGCAACGGGACGCCCGCCCTCGAGCCGCACCGCGGTCCACGGCGCGCCCAGATGGAGATGGAAATTTGGAAACGCGACGGCGCGCGAGATTGCATCCGGCGGCGGGGTCGAGCCTGCCCCGCGGAAGCGGATCGCCTGCTGCCAGCGCACGGCATCCGGCAGAGCCCCGTAATTGTCGTAGGCCCCCGGATAGCCGCGGATCCGGATCACCGGAAGCGAGGCCAACGTCTCGCGCCGCGCATAGAGGTGGACGTCGCGCGCTCCGGCCTCCAGCGCCACGGCAGCGGCATCGAACGCCGACGCGGCGCTTCCAATCACCGCCACCGATCGGCCTCGGAGCGTCCGGAAGTCGATCCTCTCGGAGCTATGCGCATGAATTTGTTTCGGCAGATTGCGCAGCGCGTCCGGATTGATGGCGCCCCCGCTTCCGGCAAAGCCGGTCGCAAGCACCAGTTTTCGCGCAGTCTCGACCGTGACGCGGCCGCCTTGCTCCAGATGCAGCCGCAGATGCTCGCCCGCCGGCTCGATCCGAACCAGCCGCGTCGCGTAACGGACCGCTACACCGGTGACCTTGCGATACCAATCGAGATAAGCTGCCCAGTCGAGCCGCAGAATGCGATCAAGCGCGTCATAGGCAGCTGCGCCGTAACGCGCCTCGTACCACGCCTGGAACCCGAGACCGGCCAGACCAAGCTCCGGGCCCGGCAGGGACTTCGGCGTCCGAAGCTTGTGCATGCGGGCACTGGTCAACCACACGCCCGACTCGGTGCCGCCGGCCGCAGCATCGATCACCGAGACCTTCCCGATCCCTGCCCGCCGAAGCGCGAACGCAAACGCCGAGCCGGATTGTCCACCGCCGACGACTACCACATTGTGATCGATCCCATCCAGATCGGGCACCCAGTTTTGCGGATCGGGTCCGATCAGGCGCAACGCCTCACGGGCAACACTATCGGGGTCGGATTGCGGCATGATGATCGGCCTCGCTTTGACGTTGCAAATCGTAAAAGCGATCGATCGCCAGTCAATGAAACGAAACCAGCTTTGTTTTCCGGGGCAAGCAATGATCGCTTCGTGGCCGACGCTGGCGTTGAAATATTTGCGACGATTGTCGCTTTCCTCGCCGTTTCAGCGGGCGAGACCAGAACGACTGAAGCGCTTGACACGCAAGAACGGCACGAGTGGCCTTCTGATTTCTTCGCGACGGATGCACTCGTCTATCATCGCCGATCAACTCACAAGCTTCATGCTGGCTTCCGACGCAACAATGCAAGTTCATTTCATCGACAGGCTTGCGATCACCGACGTAGAGTCAAGGCGTCGCTCGCACGCCGACGTACACATAGCGCCGCAATCATCGACGACAGGACACGCCGCAAATGAGTGGTGTCATTAGCCTCGAACACGATACGCCTGAGCTGGCTCGCTCCTATGATGAAGCGGGGCTGGTTCAGTTCCGTCACGGCAAGTTCCTGATCGGGCCATTAGCGATCAGGACCGGCGAGCATGTCCTCGATATCGGGACGGGCACCGGCCGGCTCGCCGAATTCGTCGCCGGCCTGGTCGGACCGAACGGCCGGGTGATCGGCATCGACCCGCTCCCCGGCCGCATCGAGATCGCGCGACTTCGGCAGTCGGATCATCTTCAATTCAGCACCGGTCGGGCCGAAGACCTCTCACGCTTCGACGACGGCCAATTCGATGCGGTCTATCTCAACAGCGTCTTCCATTGGATTGCCGACAAGCGCGACGCCCTGCAGGAAATCCATCGTGTGCTCAAGCCCGGCGGCCGCCTCGGGCTCAACGTGCAGGACCCGACCCGTCCGCATCAGTCCCGCGCGCTGCTGCGCCGGGCCATCACGGAGACCGGACTCACCGATCATCGCCAGGATTCCAATCCAGTGCTCGGCCTGACCGATGAAGAGCTCAGGTCACTGTTCGCGGCCGGCGGCTTCGTCGCATACCGCAGCGAGCTGCGCACGCTGACCGACGTGCACGAGGACGTCAATTCGCTGCTCCGATGGTCGGAAGCCAGCGCCTTCGGCAACTTCCTCGAGGCGTTCTCACCGCCCGAACGCGAACAGATCCGCGGCGCGTTTGCCCGCCTCGTCGAAACGAAACGAACACCGGAAGGGCTGCCTCTGGAGCGTTACCTGCGTTTCGCGTTTGCACACAAGCCGTCAACCGGCAACTGACCACCCCAACATTCCGCGAGCCGCAGGCATGAGCGATCGACAGCTGTCTCTCAATCTCTTCATCTATCCGGGCGGCCATCACGAGGCGGCCTGGCGCTACAAGGGCTCCGCTGCGGGGCGGATCCTCGACGTCACCTACTATCAGGAACTGGCGCAGAAGGCCGAGGCGCACAAGTTCGACGCGATCTTCTTTGCCGATGGGCCGGCTCTCGCCGACAACATCCGCTATGCGCAGCGCTTCCGCTTCGAGCCGATCACCTGGCTTGCCGCTATCGCGGTCGCCACCAGTCGCATCGGCCTGATCGCAACCGCGTCGACGACCTACACCGAGCCTTACAATCTTGCGCGTCTATTCGCCTCGCTCGATCATCTCAGCGGTGGCCGGGCCGGCTGGAACATCGTGACGACGAGCACGGCGCAAGCGGCACAGAACTTCGGCCTGCTCGAGCATCCTCCACATCACGAACGCTACGAGCGGGCGCGCGAATATCTCGATGTCATCACCAGGCTGTGGGACAGTTGGGAAGACGACGCACTGATCAACGATCCCGTCTCGGGCGTCTTCGCCGACACCGACAAGATCCACGCCGTCAATCACGTCGGAAAGCACTTTCGCGTCCGCGGCCCGCTCAATATCTCGCGGACGCCGCAGGGACGGCCGGTCTATGTGCAGGCTGGCTCGTCCGACGACGGCCGCGCCTTTGCCGCACGCTTTGCCGAAGCCATTTTCACGGCACACCAGACCCTGGCGAGCGCCCAGGAGTTCTACGCCGATATCAAGCGGCAAGCCCGCGCCTTCGACCGCAGCCCCGATCAGATCAAGGTCCTGCCGGGCATCAGTCCCTTCATCGCCAGTACGCAAGCCGAAGCGGATCGGCTGCAAGAGGAGTTCAACGAACTGATCCAGCCGGAATATTCGCTGACCCAGCTACGCCAGATGATCGGGCTCGATCTCTCCGGCTTCGACCTCGACGGCCCGTTCCCGCGCCATCTGATCGACACCAACGCTGCGTGCGGCGTGGCCAGCCGCTTCAAGCTGGTGGTCGACATCGTCGATCGCGAAAAACCGACGATCCGCCAGCTCGTCCAGCGCCTGGCCGGCGCGCGCGGCCACTGGGTGATTGCAGGGCCGCCGGAGAAGATCGCCGACAGCATCCAGACCTGGTTCGAGAACGGCGCCGCCGACGGCTTCAACGTCATGCCGCCCTGGCTGCCCGGTGGATTTGACGTCTTTGCCGAGCAGGTCGTCCCGATCCTCCGCAAACGCGGCCTGTTCCGCGACGACTACGCGGGCACGACACTGCGCGACCATTATGGTCTGCACCGGCCGCCGAGCCTCTTCTCCAGCTCCATTCAAGCGATCGCGTGATCGCCTGACGTTCACCAAGTGAAGCAAATCGGAATGAAGCGGCGCACGCGATGCGTTTAGCGGTCGACCGCGACCGCGATCCTGCGAAGGTGCTGGAAGAGAAGGTCCTTTCCGTGGTGGGTGCACCAGGGCTCGAACCTGGGACCCGCTGATTAAGAGTCAGCGATAGATCGAGAACAATCAATGACTTAGCGATCACACAACTGTGCCTATCCGACCGAGAATGGGTATTCGTCGCACGATCATGGGGCATCTTTTCTTCAGGCCGATAGCCTCCTTTGACGCGTGCCTAGAAATAACTGGGGCACAATGAAGACACACGCGTCATCTCTAGGCGCTGAAAGGAGATACCCTCACAACATCTACTGCGCCCCAGATCGTAACGAACTAACCTTGCGCAGCTCGACGGCTTATGGCTCCTATCTTCGCCATTCAGAAAGCTAGCCGCCGCCGGCCCGGCTCTTGAGCCATACGACGCCCGTCAGAGCTGTCAGCGCACCACTCCACCAGATTGACCGCGGCCGTGCCGCGCTGATCGAACTGAGGTACAGGAATGCTCCGAGCACGACACCATAGTGCTTGCGAAACTCACCACTTCTGCTTGCGATTTCAACGAGGTCCGAGGACCTGACCTGCGGATTTGCCATCACGACCACCCAACCGTCGGAAGGCACCATGTACACTTTGGCCGTGGCCGAGGAATTTCGATCGTTTGAGACCCGGTGACTACGCACCGTTAGAACTCTGCGGATCGCCACATTTGACGGCGTCAGCGAGTCTCTGATTGGCGACCAGCTGCCCGCCGACTGAAAAGCGTTAGCGAAATCCTCCGGTGAGGTTCTCGCCGCCCCGAAATGCCGTCCGGGCCTAAGATGCAATGCCGTCAAGATCGACCATGTCTCCGATCGGCGTCCAGTTGGTGCCGTCAAATTGGGTGATTTGGAGATTATGTATGGCGCGATAGTCTGTCGCCGAATTGCTGACCTTGATGCCGTCCAGGAAGAGCGGCGGCTGCTCATTGCTGAGCGAGGTCGCATGCTTCAGCAGATTTTCTCGCGTCAGTTCGTTACCGCATCGCCTAAGGACCTGCTCGATCATGTAAGCGTTGTTGTAGCCCGGAGTCGCCGTGTTGTCGTCGATGCTCACCGACGGCATATACCTCTTCATAAAATCAACATAGGCTTTGACACCAGGCTTGTCTCGCTGGTGTGGATCCGTCGCTATGACTTCCCACCAGGCCGAGACCAGCCCCTTGGCATTATCGAGGCCGGCCGGCGCCAACGTACCTCCGATCGAGCTGCAATTCGAATTGACAATGTGCAGGGGCTTCCAGCCGAGTGCAGCAACCTTTCGGATACCCTGCGCCGCGAACTTGGAATAAGTGAGCTGCACAAAGACGTTGGCGCCCGCCCCCTTGCAATCGGCGACCTGGTTGTCGATCGTCGGTTCAGTGATCTCGTGACTGACTTCCTTGACGATGGCGCTGACGTTGCCGCCGAGCCCTTTCTTGAGACCGCGAAGGAAATCCTTACCGAGATCGTCGTTCACATATTGGACGGCGATCTTGGCATCCGGCTTCTGGTTCAGGATGAATGTGCCCAGCGCCGCTCCCTGCGCGACGTAGATCGGGTAGAACGGTACGATCCAGGGAAATTCCTTAGGGTCATTGAAGCGCTCGGCGCCCGACGTCAGGAACAGGTTCGGCACCTTTTTGGCATTGAGATACTTCTGCACGGCGGCATTGGTTGCCGTACCGAGAAATCCCGCGATCGCAAAAACTTCCTCCGACTCGATCAGCTTGCGGGTTTGCTCGACCGCTTTCGGCGGCGAGAATGCATTATCGAGCGAGATCAGGTTGATCTTCCGACCGTTGATGCCACCATTGTCGTTGATCATCTGGAAATAGGCGGTTTGCGCCTGTCCATAGACGCCGTAGCCGGAAGCCGGTCCGCTGTAAGGTGCAGTGGTCCCAAGCTTGATCTCCGTGTCGGTGACACCGGGTCCATAATTTCCTGCGGCGCGCGCCCGCGAGCCGCTCCCCAATACGAGCGCGCTGGCTCCCAGGCCCGCGACCGCAGATCTTCTCGAAATCAATCCCATGTTCAGCTCCTCCCCTTTCGATTGCTGGTAATCTTGAAGCTCTTGAACGGCTCCAATGATCTGTCGCGCGGGCTCGGCTACGTGAACGTCACGCTGACGGGGCCGAAACCGGAGATCCTCGCCTCGTAGACTTCGCCTACCGAGACCGGGCACACCGGGCCAAGGGCGCCCGTCAGTACGACGTCCCCGCTCCGCAACGGTTGGCCAGCGCGCGCCATGGCCCGCGCCAGCCAGAGTGCGGCACGGAGCGGGTGACCGAGACAAGCCGAGCCGCAGCCGATGGATGCGATCGCGCCGTTGCGGGTCATCGTCATGCCGCAGGCCCCGAGATCCACGTCGGTCAATCGTCGCGGCGATGCGCCGAGCACGTACCGCGCGCTCGAGCCGTTGTCTGCCACGGTATCGAGAATGCTGATCTTCCAATCCCGTATCCGACTATCGACCACTTCGAGCGCAGCCACGGCATAAGCGGTCGATCGCATCAGCTCGCCGAGCGTGAGGTCTTCGCCAGCGAGATCGCGCTCGAGGACGAGCGCAATCTCGGCCTCAACGCGGGGCTGGATCAGCCGTGTCGTCGCGATCGCCTCTCCCGTCGGAACCTCCATATCCGCGAACAGGGCGCCATAGTCTGGCTGATCGACGCCAAGCTGCTGCTGCACGGCTTTCGACGTGAGGCCGATCTTGCGGCCAACCAATCGTCTCCCGCCTGCGATGCCCCGCCGGGTCACCTCGGACTGGACCGCGTAGGCAGCCTCGACGTTGCCCTCGCCGATCTCGCCTGCAATCGGATCGATCGGTTGCCGGGCCGATTCCGCCTGCTGCAAGCGTGTTGCGAGCCTGTCAACGACCGCGTTCATGGCCGATCCAGGAAGTCGGCGACCAGCGCGTTGAACTCGTCGGCCTTTTCCCACTGCGCCCAGTGACCGCATTTGGGATAGACGTGAAGCTGCGCGTTCGGCATGGTCTTGAGTAGAATGAAGGCAGAATCGAGTGGCACGACGCGATCGTCACGTCCCCAGACGATCAGTGTCCGGTGCTTCAGTCCGGCGAGATTCTCGCGCCAAATGTCGAGCGGCGGTCGCTTGAAGATGTCGATGACGTCATTGCGCATTGCGGCCTTCAATCGTTCCTCGAGCAATGCGTCCGTGATCGATTTCGAATCGAATACCAGGAGCTCGATGACGCCCCTCAACTTCTGCATCGAGGGTCCCTCGCCGCCGTGGAACATCGCCATGCGACGCAGGCCTTCCGTCGGCATCGGCGTAAAGATCGCCTGGCTGCCGCCCGTTCCCATCAGAACCAGACGATTGACCCGTTCAGGGGCGCGCAGCGCGACTGCAAGCGACGTCGCGCCGCCCAGCGAGTTGCCGACGAAGCTTGCCGTCTGAACGCCAATCGCATCCATGAAGGCGCGAACGAACTCGCCCATCGCCTCGAAGATCGGTCCGTCCTGCAACTTGCCTTCGGTTTCGCCGAAGCCGGGCAAGTCGACGACGATAACACGGCGCCCGGCCGCGAGCGGCTCCACATTCTTGCGGTAGTTGCTGAGGCCGGATGCGCCGGGCCCACCGCCGTGGATCAAGATCGTCGGCTCTCCGTGTCCTACATCGTGGTAACGCGTGCGGGTCCCCGCGACGTCGACAAACTTATCACTCAGGTCCACTCTCGATCTCCTACTGGTAAAGTTGCTCAGACCGGCGCGACGCCGGATTGAAGGTAGCCGTCTCGCAATTTCCGCTTGAATATCTTGCCGCTCACCTCGCGCGGCAGCGCGTCGTGGAAAACGAAGCGCTTTGGCACCTTGAAGCGCGCGAGACGCTGCTCGAGGAATACCTTAATGTCGGCCACCGCGGGCGTAGCGTCCTGCTCGGCTTCGATCGCTGCGATCAGGCTTTCGCCGAACTCCTCATCGGGGACGCCGAACACCGCGCAGTCCCGCACACCGGGACAATTGACCAGAACGCTCTCGATCTCGGCCGGGTAGATGTTGACCCCGCCCGAGATGACCATGTCCCGCCTGCGATCGCAGATGTAGAGGAAACCGTCGCCGTCGAGATAGCCGACATCTCCGCAGGTCACGAGCCCGGCGCGATCGACCTGCGCGCGCTGATCCGGACGGCCGTGATAGGTGAAATCCGAATAGGCTTCGGTGCGCAGGTAGATCTCGCCGATACCACCGGGAGCAACTTCGCTGCCGGCCTCGTCATAGATCCGCAGTTCAGTCCCCACCATCGGCCGGCCGACCGTACCGGGATGAGCAAGCCATTCCTCCGCGTTGCAGCCCACGGCGGCACCGGTCTCGGTCGCGCCATAGGTCTCGTGAATCACCGGCCCCCACCACTCGATCATCCCCCGCTTCACGTCCGGCGGGCAGGCCGCGCCGGTGTGCGTCACCCATCGGATCGACGACAGGTCGTAGCTCCGTCGCGTCGCGTTGCTGAGCCGCAGCAGCCGGACAAACATCGTCGGCACCATCGTCAGATGCGTGATCCGGTGCTGGGCGATGACACGCAGCAGATCCTCGGGATCGAAGCTCTGCTGGAGCACCGTCAGGTCGGCATGCTGGAAGGCCTGTCGCGCGAAGGCGCCAGGCGATGCGTGATAGAGCGGCCCGCAAACAAATGCCCGCATGCCATCCTCGATGCCGTAGATCTCGCGCAACAGCGCCGCGTTCTTCCCGATCTGCTCGGGCGTCATCGGCGCACGCCGAACACCCTTGGGACGTCCTGTCGTGCCTGAGGTGTAGATCATCGTTCCCCTGGGCGCGCGCGCAGGCTGCTTCCATCGTGCGCCCCTGTCACGGAACTCGGGCCACGCCTGTGCGTGAGGCGGTGAGGCCGACAGCGACGGAGTGCCCGCGGCTGGATCGTCGATGACGAATGTCGGCAGTTCGGCAGGAACGACGCGTTCGACCGCCGCGACCAGATCACGATGCCCGATCAGGACCCTCGGGGTGCAGTCGGCGAGAATGTAGGCGATCTCGTCGGCTTTGCCGTGCCAATTCAGTGGAACCACGTAAGCCCCGAGCAACGCGGCGGCATGCAGGATTTCGAAGTAGCAGGGGTCGTTTCGGATCAGCAACGCGATCGCGTCGCCTTCGCGGACGCCGACCTCCTCAAGAACAGTGGCGGCACGACTGCCCTGGTCGAGCAAAGTCTGGCGCGCAACATGGTGCTCCCCAATCACGATTGTGCTGTCATGCATCGCGCTCACTCCAGACAAACCGTCACCTCGGCGCGTGCCGGGGGCAGCAAAATGCTGTCGAGCAAGCCAAACTCCTCGTCCGTCAACGCGAGCGGAGTTGAAAACGTCAGCGCGTCCATGTGACCGCTGAGGACGGCCGGGTACCACCATTGAGCTCTGGTAACCGTATGACCTCGACCGCGGAATTCGATCGCGAGCGGCCCGGGTAAGCTCGCACCGTGACCGCTCTGATAGCCGTCTCCGATCGCGTAGACCTCGCATTCGAAGACGCCGGGAGCCCGACGCTGGACCGCAATCTCGATGTCGAGCAAACCGAATGCAGGATTGGTTGCATCGCCATTCTGGTAGAAATAGACGAACGGTATCCGTCCGTATTTGCTTGTGCCCCTCGCCGCGTCCGAAGGCACCTGCGCATCGCTGCGGCCAGGCGTTCGCGGCGGGATGGGACCGAGCAGGCACATCTGAGGCAGTGAGCGGCAATCAGCCATGGGATGGCCTCGCCTGTCCGCCCGTCGCTTGCGCCACTGCAAGTCCGAGCGGCTCCACGTCGTATCGCCGGCCGAGGAAGCCAAAGGAATTTTCCGCGAGCACCGCATCACTGCTCAGCGCGCGCTTTGCCAACGCGCCCGGCTGTTTCTGTCGTATTGCAAAGGGGTAGTCCGATCCGACAACGATGCGGCCCTCGCCCACCGCATTGCCAAGGAACGACAATGAAACCGAATCGTAGAGGATGCTGTCGTACCAGAATTGCCGGGCAAGCTTCGAAGGCGCCCGCGTCATCTTGCCTTTCGCGCCGAGCGACCAGCCAAAATCCATCCGCGGCAGAATCCACGGCAGCGCTCCCCCGCCATGGCTGAGCAGGATCCGTAGCCGCGGAAATATCTCGGGGACGCCAGCCGCGAGCAGCGATACGGCAGCAAGCGCCGTTTCGAGCGGAAACACCGCCGTCGCAGCGAACTCTGGGCTGCCGCCCACGCGATCCATGCCGGCCGGATGCAGCGGATGCACAAAGATGCCGAGGCCGAGCGATTGAGCCGCTTCGTACACCGGAAACAGGCGCTCGCTGCCAAGCGCCACACCGTCGATGTGCGTACCGATCTCGATCCCAGCCAGGCCGAGCGCTCTGACCTTCTCGAGCTGCCGGACGGCGCGCGCCACATCCTGCATGCACACCATCCCGATGCCGGCGAAGTTGCGTGGCGCGTACGCGATCATGGCCGCGATCTGGTCGTTCATGACCTCCGCGAGGTATTCCGCATCGTCAGCGGGCAGCCAATGCGACAACAGTTCGGGCATCGGCGAGAGCACCTGCATGTCGGTGCCATCCTCGGCCATGTCTGCAAGGCGTCGCTCGACATCCCACGATCTCGTATCGATCTTTCGGAACACCTTGCCGGCGATCATCACCGCGGCCTGATCCCCCATCGAATGATCGACGCTTGGCCAGCGCACGTCCCGCCTCGGGTCCGCGGCCAGCCGCGGAGGCACAATATGCGTGTGAATATCAATCACCGTGCCCAAGGCGCTCTCCCTGTCGCTCTATTGCGAGCTTCTTTGCGTGAACGCTGCCTGCGCTCGCGCGCGCCGCAGAATTCACTTTACAAACAGGAATGATTGTTTTTATTGTCGCTGTCAAGACGCCTCGGAGCGTCGTGATGGCGCAGCACGGAAAAGCCGCGCCAAGGGAGCGAATGACGTTGAACCCTCAGCAAGCGCGCATCGTGATCATTGGCGCCGGACAGGCAGGCGCCCGGGCCGCCGAGGCATTGCGCGCGGCCGGCCATCGCGGGTCGATCACCCTCGTTGGCGAGGAAGAGCACCCTCCCTACGAACGCCCGCAATTGTCGAAAGCCATTTTGATCGACCGGGTCCCTAATCCGACACTGATCCGGCAGAGTCCGGAGTGGAATGAACTCGATGTCGCACTGCTCACGTCGTCGCGCGTGGTGGCAGCCGATGGGCAGAAACGCATCGTCGGCCTTGCGAACGGACAGGAATTGGCATTCGACTGCCTGCTGCTCACGACCGGGACCCGCGTGCGGCGCTTGATTGAACTCGACAATGCTCCATTCTCGGTCCGCTACCTGCGCGGCATGGGCGACGCGCTCGCGCTGCGCGAGGAGTTGCAGCCCGGGCGCAGGGTCGCGCTGGTTGGCGGCGGGGTCGTCGGCCTCGAAGTCGCGTCGGCCGCGATAGGGCGCGGCTGTCTCGTCACGATCGTCGAGAAAGCCGACCGGCTGCTGCCTCAAATCGGCTCCGCGTCGCTTGGCCGATATCTTCAGCATCTGCATGCGTCGCGAGACGCCGAGATCATTTGTGGCGGCTCAGTCAGGCAGGCGACATCTCGCGGATTGGAGCTCGGCGACGGTCGCTTCATTCCGGCCGATCTTGCTTTGGTCGGCGTCGGCGTCGAACCAGTCACCGAGCTTGCGCGTCAATTGGGCCTCGATGCCGAACGCGGCGTCCGCGTCACGTCGACCGGCGCAACCGCCGCGGATGGCATTTTTGCCGCTGGTGACGTCGCCGAGCAGTGGAGCCGAAGTCACGACCGCTGGATGCGCGTCGAGAACTGGGCCAACGCGCAGAACCAGGCGATCGCCACCGCAAAATCCATGGCTGGCGTCAGTACCGCCTATGATGCCCCGCCCTGGTTCTGGTCCGACCAGTACGACGCCAACATCCAGGTGGTCGGCAATCCGGCCGGCGGAGACGAGATCGTCAGGGGAGACGTTGCGGCTGGATGCTTCGTCAGCATCAGCGTCCGTGACGGCGAAGTCATCGGCGGCATCACCGTCAATTCCGCGCGAGACATGGCGGTGCTGCGCCGCCTCGTCGCCTCGCGCAAGCCCGTTCGAAAAAGCGACCTGGAAAATCCTGCATTCGAACTGAAGCGCTCACTCGCCGCCTAGGGAAGAGGACCCCAATGAACGCACAACACCAGCCCGCACTGCTCGTCGATCCGGCACAGCGCATTTTCAAGGTGGCGCGACGCAACTTCGTTGACCCCGATATCTTCAGGGCCGAAAAGGAAATGATCTTCGACCGCTCGTGGCTCTACCTCGGGCATTCGTCCGAACTGCCGAAGCCGGGTGACTTCATCACCCGCAAGGTTGCCGGCCGCGGCGTCTTGTTTACCCGGGACAGCAAGGGCCAATTGCGCGCCCTGCTCAATACTTGCCCACACCGTGGCGCCCAGGTGTGCCGCGAGCGCAAGGGCAACGCCAAGTCGTTCCAGTGCTTCTACCACGGCTGGGTGTTCGGCGCAGACGGCAAGCTGCGCAGTCAGCCCGGTGAAGCCTCCTACCCCGAGGGCTTCAAAGGCCGCGACACCTCGAACATGCAGCCGGTGCCGCGGTTCGAAACCTATCGCGACTTCAACTTCATCTCGTTCGACAGCAACATCGTTCCGCTCGTCGACTATCTCGCCGGCGCCAAAGAATTCCTCGACGTCATCTGCGATCAGACCGATGCGGGAATGTCGATCGTCGCCGGAAGCCAAGAATATTCGATCCGGGCGAACTGGAAGCTGCTCACCGAGAACAGTATCGACGGCTATCATGCCGCAACCACCCATGCGACGTACTTCGACATCCTGATGAGCTCGACCGATAATCTTGCTGGCGGCATGGGCGGTGGCGGTTACGGATACGATCTCGGCAACGGCCACGCCGTGCTCGAATACGGCGCCCCATGGGGACGCCCGGTTGCGCAATGGATTCCCGGATGGGGTGAAGCCGGAAAATCGGAGATCGACCAACTCTACGACAACCTCGTCAAGCGCCACGGCCAGGAACGCGCCGATCGGATCGCGCGCAAGAACCGTAATCTGTTCATTTTTCCGAACCTTGTCGTCAACGACATCATGGCGCTGACTGTGCGCACCTATTTCCCGGTGGCCCCCGACTACATGGTCATCAACGCCTGGGCGCTTGCGCCAAACGATGAATCGGCGTGGGCGCGGAAGTATCGTCTCAACAACTTCCTGGAATTCTTGGGCCCTGGCGGTTTCGCGACACCTGACGACGCCGAGGCGCTGGAACATTGCCAGCGCGGCTTCGAGAACTCCAAGGAAGCCCTCTGGAACGACATCTCGAAGGGAATGGGCAAGGACAAGGCGCATCACGACGACGAGTTGCAGATGCGGGCATTCTGGACTCAGTGGAACAAGCAGATGTTCCCTGCCCCGGCATCCGGCATCAAAGGCGTCGCGGCCTGAGGAGGACAACATGCAATCCCTGAGCCGAACCGAAGTGGAAGACTTCCTGTTCAACGAGGCCGAGTTGCTCGATCAATGGCGTCTGCCGGAGTGGCTCACGCTGTTCACGGACGATGCGAAATATGAAGTGCCCTGCACCGATCTGCCAGCCGACGCCTCGTCGGAGAGCAACCTGTTCTACATCGCGGACGATCGCGTCCGGCTCGGCGAGCGGGTCAAGCGGCTGATGAAACGCACGGCGCACGCGGAGTTTCCGCATTCGAAGACAAGCCGTATCGTTGGCAACGTCCGGATCCAGGCAAGACGCGAGGACGAGATTGACGTCAGTTGCGTTTTCCAGACCCTGCGGACCAAGGATGGCGTCACCGATCTCTACTTCGGAACCAGCAGATATCGGCTGGCGGTCGACGGCGAGGGCCTCCGCATCCGGGAAAAGCGCTGCCTCCTCGCCGGTGACGGACTGCGCCCGAGCGGTCGCATCAGCATCGTGCTCTGACGGGTAAAATTACATGGCTTTACGGTTCGAAGGACAATCAATCGTGGTGACCGGCGCTGCCAGCGGCATTGGCGCAGTCATCGCCCGCCATTTCGCCGACGCCGGAGCCAAGCTCGTGCTTTCGGATATCGACGAGGGACGCCTCGGCACCGTTGCGGATGACATCGCCGCGAGCGGCGCCGGGCGGCCAATCATGAAAGCCGGCGACCTGTCCCGGGAAGACGTCGCACGCGGCGTGATCAAGTCGGCGGTGGATAATTTCGGGGGTCTCGACATTCTGGTCAACAACGCCGGCGGTGGGATCATCAAGCCGTTTCTGGACCACACGCCCGACACGTTACGGACGACGATCGATCGCAATCTCTGGACCGCGCTGTGGTGCACCTGGCACGCCGTTCCGGTCATGAAAGCCCGGGGCTATGGACGCATCGTCAACATCGGCGCCGATTCGGTCCGCAACGGACTTTGGGATCACGCGGCCTATAATGCCGCCAAAGGCGGCGTGCATGCGATGGCGACCGGATTGGCGCGCGAGTTTGCCAAGGACGGCATCACCGTGAACGTCGTCGCCCCCTGTATCGTCGACACGCCCCAGGTGCGGGAGGCCACCCTCAGGGCGCCGAAGGCGTTGCAACGCTTCGTTGACGTTGTACCGATGGGGCGCGCAGCCAAGATGGACGAGGTGGCCTCGATGGTATGTTATCTCGCGTCGAAAGAGGCCTCGTTCGTCACCGGACAGGTCATCAGCGTCAACGGCGGAAGCACCATGCTATGACGACCACGATCAATGGTGTCCTCGTTGGCACGGTTCAGGACTTTCCGGAAGGTGAAATTCGTCCCGCGGCGATGCCCGACGGCACCAATCTTGCCATCTACAATGTGGAAGGAACGATCTACGCGACGGCGGACCTGTGCACCCATGGCGAGGCTTCGTTGTCCGAAGAGGGTATTCTGGCCGGAAACATCGTCGAATGTCCCTGGCATTTTGGTACATTCGACGTCACAAGCGGCGCGCCGACCGGCATGCCGTGTACGGTTCCGTTGAAGACCTTTCCGGTCAGGGTGATAGCAGGCAGCGTCTATGTCGAATTCTGACGACCCCAAGCCCAGGACCCGGCGTGCCGCCGGCACGTCGCGGGGGCCCGCAACCCGACAGAAACTGAGATCGCGCCGCGACAGCACGGCGGAGCCGACATACGCGCCGCGGCGAACCCAGGCAGAGCGCAGCGAGACCACGCGCAAGCAGCTCATGGACGCAGCCGTCAAGCTGATCCGCCAGAACGGCTTCGGCGGCCTGCGAACCGTGGAGGTCGCCGACCTCGCCGGCGTTTCGCGCGGCGCGCTGATGCACCATTTCCCAAGCAAGCACGAGCTTGTGGTCGCCGTGCTGACCTACGTCAACGAAATTACGTTCACCCAGAGTACACGCCGTGCGCAATCGGCGCGACACGATGGCGGCGATCCGATCGACAGTATCATCAAGGACGCCCAGGACTTCTTCTTCGGCGACTACTTCTTCATCGAGCTCGCCATCGGCATGAGCGACGAAAGCACGCGGCGGCTCAAACGAGAGACCCAGCAGTTTGCCCGGCAGACCCGCTTCTCGATCGAGGCAACCTGGCTCGACACGCTTATATCGTCGGGAATCCCGGAACAGCTCGCCAGGGACGTGCTCGCGCTCACGCTGAGCGTGGTTCGCGGCTTCTCGGTCAGAATGCTCATCGAGAATGATCCCGAGCACTTCTCGCGTCTGCTCGCGGTCTGGCGCAAGATCGTGCGGCAGCACATCGAGGATTCGATCCCCAAGCAGCTGAGAAGGCGGACATGACGGGACTAAATTCAGCTGACAGAGGTCCCCAAGGCCCTTTGATCGCCCTCTGCTACGTCAGACTCGCGGTCCGTGAGCCGCTTTCGGCGGCCGCCTTCGCAACCGACATTCTGGGCTTGCAGCCGGTGCCCGACAAACAGGCCCTGCTGTTTCGCTCGGACGATCGTTATCACTCGCTGTCGCTGGTGCCGGCGCCGACGGTGGCGTCGTCAATCGGGATCGAGATATCAGACGAAGCCGCTCTCGAACGCATTGAACATGCGCTGCAGATGGACGGTTTCGCCGTCCGCCGGAGCAGTCGGGACGAATGCAAGCAGCGGTTTGTGCGCGACACTCTCATCGCGCAAGACGCCAGTGGCAACGAGATCGACTTGGTGTTGCGCCCGGCGCAAAGCGGCCGACGCTATTTTCCAAGCCGCGACGCGGGCATCACTGGACTACAGGGCGTGGGGCTACGCAGCTCACAGTTGCGGGATGACCAGCGATTCTGGACGTCAATCCTAGGCGCCCGGATCAGTGACTGGGCTGGCGACATCACATATCTGAGGATCGACCAAAAGCACCACCGCATCGCGCTCTATCCATCCGACCGCCCAGGAATTCTCTATGTAAGCTACGGCGTCGAGAGCCTGGATGCGATCATGCAGAGCCGCTATTTCGTGCAGGATCGTCAGATCAGGATCCTGCACGGTCCCGGACGCGAGCCCGCGTCGGGACAGATCTTTCTGAGGTTTGAGGGACCCGAGGGACACGTCTTCTCGTACAGCCACGGCCTCAACGACGTCGAACCCGATCATCGCCCCCGGCAGTTTTCCACCCATCCTGACTCGCTCTGCGAGTGGGGCAGCCAATGCCAGGGCATCCCGGAACTGCAGCCAGCCGCCACTGATCAACGCTGAAGACGACGGAGCGCCAGATGATTGAATTGCGAGATCTCGCTTATGTGCGGCTGGGCGCCTCCGACCTCGAGGATGCGCAGAGTTTCGCGACCAGGAGCCTCGGCCTGCAAATTGGCGAGCAGGCGAAGACGGCGCTCTATTTGCGATCCGACGACCGCGCTCATACGCTCTGCTATTTCGAAGGCGATCCGCGGGACCAGACGGTCGCCTTCGAGGTCACCGATGAGGACAAGCTCAACGCCGCCGGCGCGACGCTCGACGCTCTCGGCCATGCCGTCCACGCCGGCACGCCGGACGAGTGTATGCTCCGCAAGGTCAAGGCCTTCATCGGCTTCAAGGATCCGACCGGCAATCAGATCGAACTGGTCGTGCGGCCCGAGCGCAGCGGCAAGCGATATTTTGCCACCCGCGATGCCGGAATTACCGGCTTCAGCCATGTAGGTCTGTTTACCACCGATCCGCTGCGGGACGAGCGGTTCTGGACCCAGGTCTGCAACGCACGGGTCAGCGACCGCATCGGCGACATCGCACTCATGCGGGTCAATGCTATCCACCACACCGTGGCCCTGGCACCAGGACGGGGGCCAGGCGTTCAGCACATCAACCATCAGGTCGAGAGCAACGACGATGTATTGCGCTCGTACTACCATTTGTCCGGTCAGCGCGTCCCGATCGTCTTCGGTCCCGGTCGTCACCCGACGTCCGGCGCGCGCTTTCTGTATTTCCAAGGTCCGGACGGCATGGTTTTTGAGTATTCCGTCGGCGTCGACGAAATCGAGGATGAGGAAACCCATAGGCCCCGACAGTTCGGCTTCGAACCATCAAGCCTTTGCATGTGGGGCGCGAAATCAGCGCGTCCACGTTAGCTCGTCCGGCAGCAACGACACCTCCGTATCAACGCCCCCGATCACCTCGGAAAGCCCATTCACGTTGGCCGTAGCGAGATTCTCCTGGACCTCCCGGCGCACACGTCGTGCACACGCCGCCTTCTGACCACTTGGAAAACTTGAACTCTCTGTCCAATCCATCATGGGCCAGTTTGGGATAGCTCCAGCTACCGATCTCCAATTCGATCCAATCAGAGATAGTGTCATCTCACCAATGACTGAACAGAAGACCGCCCGTTCATCCCTGCACGCGACCGATCACACCGCCGCAGGTTCAAATCGTGGAGGTGCGATCACCGATCGCCGACATTCGGTGCAGGTGGCGATCAAACCGAGGTTTTTCGTCTCTTTTCGCGCCCAGTGCACGCAAATAACAATGTCCTCTGGCAACCGACCCGGTTTCTAGCTGTAGAAGATACCTCCGTCGACGTTAAGGGCTTGGCCGGTCACAAACGCAGAATCATCTGAAGCAAAAAACGCCACGGGACCGACGACATCCTCCGGCTGCCCGAGCCGGTGCAGGTCCGTGACCTTCTCGAAATAAGCGACCCGCTCCGGATCGTGGAGATTGTTGAGCCCCATCTCCGTCACGATGATGCCCGGACATACGGCATTGACCGTAATGCCGTGGCCTCCGAACTCCATGGAAGAAACCCGCGTAAAGCCGACCACGGCCGACTTCGATGCAGCGTAGTGGGACTGCCCTGGACCGCCGGTTCGGGCGGCGAGCGAAGCGATGTTCACGATTCGCCCGTATCGACGTTCCTTCATGTGCGCTACGACAGCCTGGGTCATCTGGAAAACGCCACGCGTGTTTACGGCAAATGTCTGATCCCACGTCTCCGGCGTCAGCTCGTCGATAGTCGCCAACCTGAGTATCCCTGCATTGTTGACGAGGACGTCGATATGCCCGAGACCTCGCACGGCTTCAGCCACAGCCCGCCTGCAATTGCTGATATCGCTGACGTCGCCCAACACCGGGATGCAACGGCCACCAAGTCCCCTGATCTCTGCAACTGTCTCCAGGAGGACCTTCTCCTGCGCTGCTATGTCGTTCAACGCCAGATCGTAGCCGCGCCTGGCAAGGCCAATGGCAATCGCGCGACCAATTCCGCGGCTTGCTCCCGTCACGACCGCATGTCGGGCCATATTGTGTTCTCCCCTGTTGTTCGGATGACGTCGTTTGATATTGTGAAACTACAAGCGACCAGCGTTACGAACCGGTAGCGTATTCATCGCCCTTACCGTGTCTTCGAACGATGCGAGATTGGCGCCGGAGCCAAGACCCGTTGCGACGATCGCCGCCGTTGCAGTCGCAAGCTTCGCACAGTCCAGCAGATCCCAGTTGCGGACCAGACCGGCAATGAAGCCGCCCGTGTAGGAATCGCCGCATCCCGACGTATCGCGTACCGCGACCTCGAAAGCGGGCACTGTGAACTGACGACCGTCGCGTGTCATCACGAGCGATCCGTCGGCCCCAAGTGAGATCGCGCAGGCCCCTGCTCCCTTGTCGATGAAGAACCGCGCACAAGCCGCGGGATCGTCGGTTCCGACCATGGCCTTGGTCTCATCGATGCTCGGCATGAAGAAGTCGACAAAAGGCAGCAATGGCTCGACCAGCGCGAGCGTCTCGCTTCGCGCCTGGATGAGGTCGAGCGTCGTTGTACACCCGGCCTCTTTTGCATCCCGGAGCAAGGATACGGAGGGCGCTCCGTCCATCGAGAGCAGAGAGCCAACCCCGCCGAGATGCAAAATCCTGCTTTGACAGGCGATCTTTTGCGTTTCGGGTGCGATACGCCAGCGGGCGGAAGCCCCCCGTGCATGCATGACCGGACGCGAGCCATCGGGCCGGATCGGCAAGATCGTGGCCGACGTCGGACAGTCGGCCATTCGTTCCATCACGGAAGTATCGATGCCTTCGCGTTCCAACGCGCTCAGCATCCAGTCAGCTTTCTCGTCGGAGCCAACCGCACCCACCGCGAGCGCCTTCAGACCGAGACGCGCACAGGGGACGACCGTCCCGCCGGCGGTTCCGGCGACAGCGAGCCGAATTTCTTCGATCAGCAACCTGCCGCCACCAGGCGGAATTTCGGTAACTGGCACCCCCAATATATCCAGAATGTACGTACCGCAGACGCTGACGTCGTGAGTGTGAGCCATGAGTTCTCGCAGGAAAGTGGTTTGACCGGAATCTAGCTTGACCGCTGGGGACTCTTGGGCGCGCCGTCGCTATCGCGCAGGCCGTACTGCCCCCATCGCCTCAAGATGCTGTCGATCTCCTCGTCCGGCAGGAGCGGAGGAGAGCCAAGTTGAAGACAACCGTGGTACTGCTTGGCGAGCACTTCGACCTCCACCGCGAGCCACATGGCCTTGCGCAGGTCGGGACCTATGGCAATCAGCCCGTGATGCGCGAGCAGGCAGGCGCGCCGAAAGCGAAGCGCGTTCAGGGCCGCCTGCGAAAGCTCGGCCGTGCCGTATTGAGCGTAGGGCGCACACGGGATGTCGTTACCGCCGGCAGCGGCGATCATGTAGTGAATTGCGGGGATCGAGCGGTTCATGATCGCGATGATCGTGCAGAAGATCGGGTGCGCGTGAACGACAGCGCCGACCTCCGGCTTCGATTTCAGGATGTCGAGATGAAAGCGCCATTCCGTTGACGGAACGCTGCCTGCCGACGCGGACCATGACCCGTCCCACTTCATGGCCACGATGTCCTCGGGCTTCATGCGGTCGTATGGAAGGCCGGACGGCGTGAGCAGGATGCCCTCGTCGGTTCGAACGCTGATGTTTCCTGAGGTGCCCTGGTTGATACCTTGCGCCGCCATCTCACGACACGCATCGATGATGGACTGACGAAGTTCGAGTTCAGCATCACGGTTGGTCATCTGCGGAATCCTCCGGCCGCGTATACATAGATTCTGCCAAGATGCCGGCCGGCGGCAGTTCTCTCGGCGCAGGTCATGCGCTGCCCCCACGTCGCGTTCATGTCCTCGCTCCGAGCTGAACCTGTCGGTCGACCAGTAGCCACGTGGTTCGTGCGACGGCCAACACATCCTGCTCCGGACTCAGCAAGGCGCTCTCGGCAAAGAGCTTGCGCCCCTCTCGCCCGGTCGGCCAAGCCGCCACCACACAGCGATCCCCAGGACTTAGCCGGTGATCGATCCGCGCGGCCATGCGCCCGAGCAGGACGGTTTCGTTACCGTTCAACCCCAAGTGACCTGCGCCCACGCTGCAATAACCCGTCGGGCAATCGAGCGCGGCCCAAACGAATTCGGACGCGACATAGCCATCCGCGTCGGCAAGGCTGCCATGAGGGACCCAGGAAGCCGCGAACACGGCGGGTCTCCCCGAGATCGGCGTCTGCAACGGACCTGCGAAGATCCGAAGACCGTCGCCATGGGCACGCGCGGGGCCGCAGACGAAGCATGTCGGGAGGTTATGGGTCCGTTCATCGTACGGCGTTCTGCCGACCGCCTCTTCAGCCGCTTCGTAGCTCACCCTGGGAACGTCCGGAGCATCAATCCTCACGGCACGCGCCGTCGCCAGCAGCCTGTCCTCCTCGCGCAGTTCGACGTCGCCGTCAGTCCCCATCAGGACATCGAGCGACCGCTCCAGCGGTGGCGGCGCATGCAAGGTCACTTCGGCATCTCCGGCAACGTGCTTTGCGAAACATCCGCAGACATAGCCTCCGTTGCCGGAATTAGGCGGACCTCGGAAGCGACTGTCTATGACAAGCGACACCATTTGATTCCTTGCCCGAAGCGTTCAGCGACCCATCGCAAAGAACTCGTCGTTCGGACGCATGCTGGTGACGTTGGCAAGACGGTTCGACATGCCGAAGAATGCCGCAATCGCCGCGATGTCCCATGCATCATCCTCCGTGAATCCGTGAGCCTTCAGATCCTGGATGTCGGCGTCGCCCACTTCATAGGCTCGCGCCGAGACCTTCATCGCGAAATCGAGCATCGCCCTTTGTCGCTCGGTAATATCGGCCTTGCGATAATTGACGGCGACCTGGTCCGCGATCAGCGGGTTCTTCGCTCGTACGCGCAGGATCGCGCCGTGCGCGACCACGCAATACTGACATTGATTGACGCTGCTCGTCGCCACGACGATCATCTCACGCTCGGCCTTGGTTATCGGACCGGGCTTGTCCATGAGGGCGTCGTGATAGGCGAAGAATGCCCGAAACTCGTCGGGACGATGCGCGAGCGTCAGGAAAACGTTGGGCACGAAACCGGACTTTTCCTGAACCGCCGCTATCCGCGCGCGAATATCCTCGGGGAGCGTAGCGATGTCGGGGACAGGAAAGCGGCTGATGGCGGGCGCTGACATGTTGTGAAGCTCCTCTTATATTGCCGCGAGCGCGACGAGCGTTTCTTGATATGCTTCAAACGCATCGCGCCGATCGGGCGCATACGGCTCGACCCTGACAAGGCAGGTGTGGGCCGAACAGCCCTGGCCGAATTGGGACGTGCCGATGTCGAGCGTGAGCACGTTCGGATTGCCGGCGACCTCCAGCCCGCTATTGCCGGCCGGCGTGAACCACGCACCGGTTGGGAGCACCAGCACACCCTGACGGACCTTGTCGGTGACCTCTGCGGTCGCAAGGCACTCTCCCCGGCCGTTCCAGATGCGTATCGTCTGGCCGTCCTCGACGCCGAGAGCGGCTGCGTCATCTGGATGAACGCGCGCCTGTTCTCGGCCGTTGCGCTTCATGGCTCGGCTCGATGCACCCGTTTCGAGCTGGCTGTGAAGACGGCCGGCCGGCTGGTGCGAGATGAGGTGCATTTGGCCGGTATCGGCAACGTTGCCGAGCCATTCAGCCGGTTCGATCCAGGCGGGATGCGAGCGGCAGTCGGCGTAGTCCAGCTTGGCCAGGGTTTCGCTGCCGAGCACGATCTTCCCACTTTCCGTCTTGAGCGCGTGCTCGTCCGGCTTATTGCGGAAATCGGCCAGGAACGTGTGCTCGGCCTTGACCGGGCAGCGGGCGTAGCCGGCTTCCCAGAAAACATCGAAATCCGGCATCGGAAAGCCGAAGCGCTCCGACGCGTCGCTGCGGCAGGCTTCGTAGAGATGCCGAAGCCAGCCCATCTCGTCACGGCCTTCATTGAAGCGATCGGCCACCCCGAGCTTGCCTGCGATCTCGTTGAATATCTCGAAGTCCGAACGGGCCTCGCCCAGCGGCTCGATCGCCTTTTTCATCGCCAGGATGAAGTCGGAGCGCCTGTTGCCGGCAAGATCGTTCCGCTCGATCGACGTGGTCGCCGGCAGCACGATGTCGGCCCGCTGCGCTGTCGCCGTGAACATCGGGTCCTGTACGACAATGGTTTCGGGCCTCGTCCAGGCTTCCGACAAGCGATTGAGGTCCTGATGATGATGGTAGGGATTGCCGCCAGCCCAATAGACCAGCCTCGTATCCGGATAGGAGCGGATCGTTCCTTCGTAGCTGAATGGCCTGCCGGGATTGAGCAGCATATCGCTGATCCGGGCGACCGGAATGAAGCTGTCTATCGGCCTCGTCAGTTGCGAGACCGCCGGCGACTTGCTGACGTTGAACGGCGCCCCCACGCCTCCCAGAGAAGCGTATCCGTAGCCCACCCCGCCGCCCGGCAATCCGATCTGGCCGACGATCGACGCAAGCCCGAGCGCAGCCCAAAACGGTTGCTCCCCGTGGTGGGCCCGTTGCAGACTCCAGCTCACAGTCAGCATGCTCCGCGTGCCGACCAAACGGCTTGCGAGCGTGGCGATCTTGCCCGCGTCGAGGCCGCAGATGCTCGCGGCCCACGCAGCCTCCTTGCGTCCGCCATCCGCCTCGCCCTCGAGATAGCGAACAAACTGATCCGCACCGCTGGTGCAGCGGGCGAGGAAGTCCCGGTCGTGCCGGCCGGCCTTCACGATCTCGCCCGCAAGGCCGAGCATCAGTGCAGTGTCGGTGTTCGGGCGGATCGGCCACCACTCCGCGTTGCCCCAGTCGGGCAGATCGTCCTTCAGCGGCGAGACATGAATGACCTTGACGCCGCGCTCGACGATCTGTCGGAGATAGGTTTCAAGCCGGTGGCTGCCGATTCCTCCGGCCTCGTTTTGCGCGGTTCGAGGCGACAGGGCGCCGAACACCACCAGCGTCTCGGTGTGCTGCGCGATGGTGTCGAGCGTATTGGCTCGGCCGCCGCACGCGTCATCGCTACCCAGCGTGTGCCGCAAGATTACGGGACCTGCCGCGATGGAATATGTGTCGACATGTCTCGTGAAGCCGCCAACCAGGTTGAGCATGCGCTTCAGAAGCGATGAGGCATGGTGCAGGCGGCCCGAGTTTGTCCAACCATAGGAGCCCGCAAATATCGACGCATTGCCGAAGGTGCCGGCCGCGCGGCGGACTTCTTCTGCAACCAGCGTCGTTGCCTCGTCCCAGCTGACTGGCACGAACTTTTCCCGGCCGCGTCCCCGGCGATCGCTCCTCTCGCGCTTGTCCAGCCAGCCGGAACGGACCATCGGTCGCAGCACGCGGCGCTCCGGGTTCGCCCATTCGGTGATCGAATGGATGATCGGGGAAGGCGCCGGATCGTGCGCGAACGGCTCCACGCCTATGATGCGACCGTCCTCGACGAGAATTATGTACGCGCCCCAATGGCTGCAATGCGGTACCCGCGCAATCCTGCTCATGCGTCAACCGCCCCAAGATCGCGCCGCATCTGCGCGGCGAATTCGGGATAGGTCTCGGCGAGTTCGTCGAACACGCGGCCGCGGAGCAGCTCCAGCGTCGATCCATCGGGCAAGGCGGTCTGCCGCGGCTCGGCGTCGTGCTCGAACCGAAAGCCAGTCGCCTCCTTGATTTCCGCAAGATCGTGCCCGGGATGCACACTCTCCAGCGCAAAGCCAGGCCGCGCCTTGTCGAACCGGAAGAGTCCCTTGCCGGTCAGGAGGGCGATGGGACCGCCGCTGCGGAAAACTCCCTCCTGACTGATACCGGGGGCACTGATGAAGTCCACCTTCTCGACGAACACGCGCGGCGTGTGCTCCTCCCGAAACAGGATCACCCGCGGCACGACGAAGTAGAGATAGGCGGATCCGAATGAGCCGGGCCAGCGCACGCTCGAATGCGGATAATCGCCCGTTCCGACGAGATTCACGTTGCCGAGGCCGTCGATCTGACCCCCACCGAGAAAGAACGCGTCGATCCGGCCCTGACCGGCGCAATCGAACAGTTCCGCCGAACCGTTGGTGAAGAAATTGTGCTCGACAGAACCGAGGATGGAAATGCGTGGGCCGAGGGCACCGCCCGCTTCCTTGACCGCACGCAGGAGCATCGCGCCAGCGGCGGGAATCGGAGAGGACGCCCCGACGGCAACATGCCTGACACCGTCGAGCAGCCGCGCGATCATGCAGATCAGCACTTCGCGAGGGAGAACCTCGGCCATCACGCAGGCTCCATCTGCACCTGGGCCATATAGGCAGCGAAGCCGTCGGCGGTCCGCGCGGCCTTCGCATAGCGGGCGATCTCCGCACCGTCGGATGGGTACTCGCCCCATAAACCGTAGGGCCACGCGCCATTTGGAGCGCGCGCGACCGCCGTGACGTAGAGTGCCGGCAGCACACCGGCAGCGCTCATCTCATCCGCAAGCAGGCTTTCCTCGACCACCCGCTCCACCGTGACGAGAACGATGCGCGAGGCGTAAGCCATTGCGGCAAGCTCGCGGCGCCGCCCGATCCAGACGTTGCCGAAGCGATCAGCCATCGGCACGTGGAAGATCGTGACGTCGGGCTGGATGGCCGGAATCAGCACGATCGGGTCGCCTCCGTCCGCCAGCGGATTGTCGACGACGCGCCAATCGTCGCGATGGCGGAGCAGATCCGTTCCGATCAGCCCCCGAAGCGGCATGAAGGGACTGCCCTTCTGCGCCGCCATCAGGCCGGCATGGATGGCAGGACACGTCGCGTCCTTCAGTCGAACTGCGCCTTCCTTGACGGCAGCGTTGAACCGGGGCGCTCCACCCGCTTCGCCCAGCGAGACGGCGCTGGTCTCCACCGACCGGACCAGACCCGCACCGACAAGCTGGTCGACCTGCAATCCGCCGGTCGGCACGCAGACGAGATCGAGATTGCCCGCGCCATGCTCGATGATCGCCCGCGTCATGGTCATGGAGACGCCGGCGTAGTCGACCGGCAGCGCGACCCGCATGCCCGGCTCGATGTGCTTCGCCATTACGCGGGGCTCGCTCAACACCATCATCCTCCCAACGTGTTCTATATTGTAGAACACTATTCTAAATTTATGTTAGGCGGATTTGGACGGCACTGTCAATCTGGCTTCGCCGGCGAGGTCTTTGTTTGCAGAGGTTCGCGCTTGCGCAACCGATCGCAGCGGCGCGCCATTGCGCCGCGATCGGTCGGCTCGACTTGACAAGACGACGCGCCGCGCCAACAATAATTGGAATAACGTTCTACATTATAGAACAACTGGGAGGGGAGAAGAGATGGGTGAGCCCGCGGCTCTGCGCGCAACGCGCTCCGGCGATGCGAACGTTCGGACGTCGCCGACCGGCCGCCTCCGGGAACGTGACGCCATCGGTTCGAGCATCGCCGTTCGCGAAGCGGTGAAAAGATACGACAGCTTCCATGCCGTCGACCGGATCAGCATCGACATCGAGCCGGGCGAATTCATCACGCTTCTTGGCCCGTCCGGCAGCGGAAAGACGACGCTGCTCAACCTCGTGGCCGGATTCCAGAGCCTCGATAGCGGCGAAATCCTCGTCGACGGAAAGCCGGTCCACAATGTGCCCACGCACAAGCGCGGCTTCGGCATGGTCTTCCAGAGCTACGCGCTCTTTCCGAACATGACGGTGAGCCAGAACGTGGCGTTTCCACTTCGCATGGCGGGCGTCGATCGAGCGACCGCGGAGCGACGCGTCGCCGAAACGCTCGAGATCATGCGGCTGACGGAGCATGCGGCGAAATCCCCCTCCCAGATGTCGGGGGGACAGCAACAGCGCGTCGCCATCGCCCGCGCCATCGTCAGGAGGCCCAAGGTCGTGCTGATGGACGAACCCCTCAGCGCCCTGGACAGGCGGTTGCGCGAGTCGATCCAGATCGAAATCCGCGACCTTCATCAGACCATCGGCAGCACGATCCTGTTCGTCACGCATGACCAGGGAGAGGCGCTGACCATGAGCGACCGTATTGCGGTGCTCAACGCCGGCCGGATCGTCCAAATCGGCCGTCCGCTGGAGATCTATCGACATCCCACCGATCGTTTCGTCGCCTCGTTCGTCGGCGAGAGCAATCTGATCGATGCGGACATTCTCCAAAAGCGCGGATCGACGCTGACGATGAAGAACCGCACGGGATATGTCTTCTGCGCGGAAAGCCGCGTCACGATCGACGTTGGACGCGCGACAGTGCTGGTACGTCCGGAACGCATTGCTGTGTCAAACGAGCCAACGGCGAATTCCGCCCCGGTCAGCGTCACATCCGCGATCTTCCTCGGCGAAATCCTGCGGATCGAGGCGCGAATGGAGGGCGGAGAGCCGCTCCTGATTCGATGTACGGATATGGCCGATCGGCCCCTGCCCGCGGTCGGGGATCGCCTCCACGTGAGCTGGGGCGCCGCGGACTGCTGGGTGCTTGCATGACCTCCGCATCCAACGGTGTCCGGTCCGGCTATCCTGCGGAGCTGGATCTTGCCAGGAGGCTGAAGGATCCGGCGCTGCTGCTCGTGCCCGCGCTGGCCTTTCTGGCGTTCATCTACCTTCTCCCGCTGATCGACCTCATCCGTATTAGCCTGAGTGGGCCAACGTGGTCGTCGTATTTCCAGCGGGTGTTCGCGATACCGCTCTATTGGGATTCGCTCGTCCGCACGATGCAGATCTCGGTCACGGTCGCAGGCCTGTGTCTGCTGTTTGGATATCCGACTGCGCTGCTCATTCACCGCAGTCGCGGCATCGTCCAGATATTGGTCGCAACCGCGATCGTGCTGCCCTACTTCATCGCCATCCTGATCCGGACCTATGCCTGGATGGTCCTGCTTGGTCGCAACGGGCCGGTTAACAAGCTGCTGGTTTCCCTCGGGATATTGAGCGAGCCCGTGCAGCTTCTCTTCAACCGGGGCACGGTGCTTCTCGGCATGACGGCGGTGCTTCTGCCGCTCATGGTGCTTACGATCTATTCCAGCGTGGCGCGCCTGGATCAAAGCCTAACTCGTGCGGCGCTGGCGAGCGGCGCCGGGCCCATCGCCGCATTCTGGCGCGTGCTGCTTCCGCTGACCCTGCCTGGCATGGGCGCCGGTTTCCTGCTGGTCTTTGTTGCGGCGATCGGCTTCTTCATTACACCGACCCTGCTCGGCGGACCCGGGGACCAGATGTTCGCCATGCATATCACCCAACAGGCGGACTCGGTCACGTCGGAGGGATTCCTGCAGGCATTGGGCGTCGTGCTGCTGACGATTACGCTCGCAGTGGTCGCGGTGGCCGGACGCTTCCTCGGCTTCGAGTTCATTTGGGGCGGTCGCAAGCTGACGGAGGCCGCGCCAAAAGCGACTGACCGTCACGCTGCGGATGTCGGCCGCCGCAGTTTCGGCGCCTCGCTCGCCGACCTGATCGGTTGGCCGCTCCTGAGGCTATTCGGGCGTCTGCCCGCGAGTTGCGGAACCTGGACTATTCGCCTCATGGGCGGCCTGGTCATCGCCACTCTCATCCTGCCGATCATCGTGGTGATGATCATTTCCTTCAGCAGCGCAAGCTATCTGACGTTCCCGCCGCCGGCCTTTTCACTCCGCTGGTATGAACAGTTCTTCTCCGATTCCAACTGGATGCGGGCGTTCTGGACATCATTGATCGTCGCGGCGATGTCGGCCGGTATTGCGATCACGCTTGGCGCGTCGGCGGCCCTCGGTATCGTCAGGAGCAGGATTCGCGGCAAATCCGCCATCATGCTGCTTCTCGTGAGCCCGATCATCGTTCCCCCGGTCGTGCTTGGCCTGTCGCTCTACAGCCTGTTCCTGCGTTTCGATCTAGTCGGCTCCGTCTTTGGCCTCGCCGCTGCGCACGCGATCGGCGGCCTTCCCATCGTCGTGGTCATCCTGTCCGCTTCGCTTCAAGGCGTCGACACCAGGCTTGAACAGGCGGCCGCCGTACACGGCGCATCGTCCTTGACGGTGTTCCGGCTGGTGACGCTCCCGGCCATCATGCCGGGGCTGGCTGCAGCGACGTTCTTCGCCTTCCTGCACTCGTTCGATGAGCTGGTGCTGACGCTGTTCCTGTCGAGCGCGCAGTTGAAGACGCTCCCGCTCATGCTGTGGGGCGACATCAATTATCGGCTCAATCCGGTGCTGGCCGTGGTCTCGACGCTGGAGGTGCTGCTGGTCGTCGCAGGGCTCGTCCTTGCGCGCCCCGTTCTCGCTACGTCACGAAAAGCGGCATGACACGGATCAATTTCAGATGGAGGAAAGAGAAAATGCTGGGAATGAAACGCTTGCGCCTATCGGCTTCGGTACTGGCCTCGGCCCTGTTCGTCGCGATGGGTACGGGTCTCGCCGAGGCGCAGAGCAACGTCGTGATCATGCAGGATCCGGGCGGCGGATACGGCGATGCATTGCGCAAAGTCATGTACGACCCGTTCGAGAAGGAGACCGGCATCAAGGTCGTGACCGTCCAGGAGGCCCGCAGCGGTCCGCGCATCAAGGCTCAGGCCGAAGCCGGAAAGGCGCAATGGGACCTGACGTTCATCTTCGACCAGGAGACGAAGCTCCTCGGCGACTGCTGCTTGGCCGATATCGACTATTCCAAGCTTTCCGACGCGGCGAAGCAGACGCTGACGGCAATGCCGGACAACCTGAAGCGCAAGAAGGGCGTCGCATTGCAAGTGATCGGCGTCGGCCTCGTCTACAACAAGGACAAGTACAAGGGGGAAAATATACCGACAAGCTGGGCCGACTTCTGGGACGTGAAGAAATTCCCAGGGCGGCGCTGCATGCCCGCCTGGCCTCGTTTCGTGTTCGAAGCGGCGCTGATGGCTGACGGAGTGGAGAAAAGCAAGCTCTACCCGATCGACATGGAGCGAGCGCTGAAGAAGATCAAGGAGATCAAACCCCATATTGCAAAATGGTGGACGACGGCCGCACAGCCGCCGCAGCTCCTGCTCGACGGCGAGGCCGACATGTGCATGGCTTACACCGGCTCGATGAGCAAGCTCGCACTGGAAGGCGCCCCAATTGACCTTACCTTCAATCAGGGCTTCGTCTACTATGACTTCTTCTCGATCCCCAAGGGAGCGCCGAACTACGACAACGCGCTGAAACTGCTTTCCTGGCGGCTTGACGCCAAGCGCGCGGCGCAGCTTACCTCGACCTTCCCGGTCGCCCTTCCCTCCCCGGTTGTCTTCGAGGCGGCGACTGACAAGAAGCTCGCCCGCTACTGGGCAAACAATCCGGACAACGTCTCGAAAGCGATCGAGTGGAGCCCGGACTATTGGGGCGCAACTTCGCCGGCGGGAAACTCCACCAACGAAGAGTACGGGCAGGAGAAACTCAACGCCTTGCTGGCCAAATAGGCAACTGATCGGCAGGTGGCCCCGTTTCCGGAAGGATTCGGGGTTGCCCCTGCTGCGGGCTATGGCCGATCGCCCGGCCATGCTAGATCGGGTGAAAGATCATTCTATTTTGGTTGTTGGATGGATAAGGCCTTCACCAAGGGACTGCGTCTCCTGGAAACACTTGCTCTGAGCGAGCAACCTCGTGGGGTCACGGACCTTGCGAGCGAGCTGAAGTTCACCAAGAGCAACGTGCATCGACTGCTCATGACTTTGCAGTCCCAAGGGTACGTGCGCCAGATACCCCCGCACAGCACGTATGAGCTCACGACCAAGATTTGGGCGCTCGGCAGCCATGTCATTCACCGGATGGACCTCATTAACGTGGCGCGACCGGCGATGACGAAACTTGCCGAGATAACCGGCGAAACCATTCATCTTTCTGTGCTCGAGGATACCGACGTCGTCTACGTCGACAAGATCGAAAGCGCTCACCATATCCGCGCCCATACGAGCGTGGGCATGCGCGCGCCCGCCTTCACCATGGCGACGGGAAAGGCGATGCTCGCACATATGCCGGACGACTATCTGGAGCGATTTCGGCCGCATCTCAGGCGCTACACCGAGACGACGCGAACGACGATCAAGGAGCTGCGCGAAGACATCGAGCTGGCACGCGCGCAAGGTTATTCATCCGTGCTGCATGGCGAGTGGCGCGAGGGCATCGCGGCCTGCGCTTGCGCGATCCTTGGCCGCTCCGGCGAACTCGTAGGAGCGATCGGCATGTCCGGACCGGACACGCGCATCAAGCGCAAGCAGATCAAGGAGTATTCGGCTCACGTGATGGATGCGGCCCGAACCATCGGCGCCGCGCTTGGCTATTCTCGATAGGCCTGCGGCCTGCCCCGCCGTCAAAAACGATTCGCCAGATCCTGCGCCTTCTCATCAATCACGACGCCGCGCCTTGTTCTTGCCAGCCACGATGTCCGCCGCAAGCGGCGTCGACGGGCGTGGCGCCGCCTGCGGTCCGGCCGGGGGATGGACCTGCCTGCCTCCGTCGCGTCTCACATTGCTCGCAACGTGACGTTGATCGGAATCGATAGCGTATTCGCGCCAGCCCATGGGCCAGTTTGAGCAAGCCGCGGCCAGGGGTCCGCGGTCACTCAAGCGAGAACCATTGTAGCCGGAGGTCAACAGCCCTCCCTCTCTCCTCTAGACGCGGCGATAGCATTCGATAGAGAGAAGATCGGGCACTATTCCGAGCCCGGGCTCCTCGCCCAGTTCGACGGTGCCGTCCCTCACTTTGCCGATCGGGCCACAGAACAGCTCGCGCAAGAGATTATTGTTGGCATCGACTTCGAGCCAGCCGTCGCCGCCGACCCCGGCGAGCAGATGCGCCGGGGCAAGCAGTCCGATGCCGCCGCCAAGGTAATGTGGGCAGAATGTCTTGCCCGATTTCAGAATGTCTAGCGCGAGACCGGCGCAGGCGCTGAGCCCGCCCCATTTCGCGATGTCGGGCTGAACCACGCCGAGAACGTCTTCCGTGAGAACTTCCTTGAATCCTTCAACGCTCGAAATGTTCTCGCCCGCGGCAATCGGCATCTTCGCGATCGCGCGCAGCCTGCGCCATTCCGCGCGGGGCCTGTCGGCTCGGATCGGCTCCTCCAGCCAGCGCAGATCGAATTCGGCGAGCCGCGGAAGCATCTCCAGCGCCTGATCCACCGGCCAGCCCTGATTGGCATCGATGGCAAGCATGCCCGCGCCCACGATCGCGCGCAGCGCGGCAAGGTTGGCGAGGTCGGTCTCGGCACCGAACCCGACCTTCAGCTTCAACGCGCGATGGCCGCGCTTGAGCGCACCTTCGGCCGTCTGCGCAGCGCCACCGGGATTGATGCCGCTGGCATAGACCTTGATCCTGCTGGAATGGCCACCGAGCAATCGCCACAGCGGCACGTTCAGACGCCGCGCGAAAAGATCCCACAGCGCGAGATCGATGCCGGAAATCGCCTGCGCGAATGGACCGAGCTCGCCGCATTGAAGTGCGAGGACCTCGGTACCGTCGGTCAGAGCCTCGAAGGCCCGAGCGGGACTGTCGAACTTGCGCCCGACGAGGCCCGGTGCAAGCACTTCATTGACGAGTCGTGCGCGATGCTCCGCGCCCGGTGCTGGAAAGTTGGACCAGGCTTCACCCCATCCCTCGACGCTGTCTTCGTCGATCACGCGAACAAAGACGGCAGAACGGTTGAGCATCTTACCGAACGACGTCACCACCGGCGTCGCTAAGGGATAGCGATGGCAGAACGCCTCGATCGAGCGTATGGTGAAGCTATCAGTCATGTTGCAGATCCTGCGAGACCACGCGGAACCGCTACCAACTTAGTAGGCGCGCGCGAAGTCACCTTCCTGCTTGATATCAGTGAACACCGGATAACGCGCCGTCCACGGCGTGCCCTTGGCCGTAGTCAGCTTATTGAGGCTCTCCAGCACACCAAGGCCATCCTTGCGCAGGCTCGCCGAAACCGCCGCGCGGTCCGGGAAGTTCTTCAGGACGGCATCGAGCCAGATGGTGCGGCCCGCGAGGAACCCGCTTGCGCCCGCGGCATAGGAGTAGTCGAGCACCCGCTCGAATTTTTCAGGCTCAGCGCCGCCCGACAGCAGCACCCAGGGGATGCTCCGCTCGCGGCAGATATTGCCGATCGCGTCGAACTCCTTCTGCGCGGCTTTCGCCTCCGCGCTGCCGTCCCGGGCCGGCAGGCCGTTGGCCGCCAGCGGGCTTTCCAGCTTGAGGAGATCGACTCTATATTCCGGCTTGGCGAACTCGCGCACGCTGTCGATCACGAGGCCGGGCAGCTTGCCGGGCGATTCCACATAGTCGGCGGTGTGGTTGGCGCTGCCGAGAAACGGATAGACCAGCAGTTCCAGAACATAGGGAATGTCGTGGCGGGCGCAGTCCTCGCCGATCTCGCGCACAAAGCGCCTCTGGTGCTCGTTCACCGCGGCATCGGCATCCGGCCGGTACCAGGCCAGCACCTTGACGGCATCGCCGCCCATGGCGCGGATCTTCTCCACGCTCCAGTTGGCGATCGCGCGCGACCTGCGGCCGCAAGCGGTTTCCTCGACGCGGTGCTCTTCCAGAGTCATGATCAGGCCACAGCGCGGCGGCAACAGATCGATCGCAGCGGGCACCGCGAAGTTCGGGTCGAACAGCATCGAGCTGCAATGCGGCGCGAGGTTCTCGACGAGGAGGCGCTTGGCTGCCGTGACGTCGGAATATTCGACCTGGTCCCGCGTGATGCCTTTTGCTTTCGCGATGGCATCGAACAGTGGCGGCCGCTGATCCAGCGCGACCATGCGAAAGTGGCCATCCGCGTCAGCAAGCCGTGCCAGGCCGCGGTTCTTTCCAATCGTTCTCATGGCTTCGTCCTCATGAATACAAGACACTCGTTGATGGTGGGGATTCCATTGCGGCCGCGGGCATGCCGGCATTTCATGGCGGCCGTGGCCGCCGAAAACGCCATGGCGGTGCGCACGTCGAGGCCGGCGCCGATCGCCAGCGCATAGGCGCCATGGAAGACATCGCCCGCACCTGTCGTGTCGACGACCTCGACGGCATAGGCAGCCTGCCGATGCAGCTGGCCGTTCTCGTACCAGCTCACGCCGCCCTCGCCGCGCGTGACGGCGATGACACGGCAACCAAAGCGCGCCAGCGTTGTGAGAAACTCGTCCTTGGCTGAGCCCGCGAAGGCGGTGAGCGCAGGCTCGGAGAAGATCGCGTGGTCAGCCAGCGGCAGCAGCCGCTCGAACACCTCGGCATCGGCCATGTCACCGTCGAGCACCGTCGGAATGCCGCGCGCTCGAGCCTCGCGGAACAGCGTCGCGGCACCCTCGACCCAGCGCGGGTCAGCCAGCACGGACGATGCGCGCGTGACTGCGTCGAGCGGAAGCCAGTCTGCCGCTTCCGGATAGAGGCCGCGGAAATTGACGATCTGCCGCTCGCCGCTGCTGTCGACGATGATCCCGGAGACCGACGAGCGGCCATCGGGAAACAGCCGGAAGTTCTCGACATCGACGCCTTCAGTCACCAAGGCCAATTTCATCTCGTGGCCGGCGGCATCATTCCCTGCCCGTCCCCAGAACGCGACGGACGCACCGAGCTTTGCCACAGCGACGCTCGCATTGGCGGCCATGCCGCCGCCGAGCGTGCCGTACTCGACGGCCTTGATCTTCTCGCTTCCACCCGCAAACGGCCGATCGACGCGCCAGACCTGATCGAGCGCCGATAGTCCAAGGCAAATCACGTGCACAGGCCTCGCCCCTGACGCAACATCCGCGAGCGAGGAGAGATCTCCGATGTTTGCCGATGCACTCACCGCAAAACCTGTCCGTTGGTGGCATCGAACAAATGCGTCTTGCCCGGTTGCGGGCGCAGGCCGAGGCGGTCGCCGACCTTCGGCCGCAGCGCCGGGTCGACCCGCGCGATGGCGGAGCCGCCGGCGAGATCGAAATGGATCAGCGTGTCCGAGCCCAGGGGTTCGACCAGCTTGACGTTGATGGCAATGCCATCGGCGACATCCGAGGCGACTGCGAAATGTTCGGGACGAATGCCGAGTACGGCGTTACCGGCCTGACGTAGCTGGCCTGCGGTCTCGCCGTCCAGTGGCACCACCGTTCCTCCTTGCGAGAGGATCGCACGCTCCTGGCGCCATCCGATCGGGAAGAAGTTCATAGCCGGCGAGCCGATGAAACCGGCGACGAACTGGTTGGCCGGCCGCTCATAGACCGTCTCCGGCGTGTCGTATTGCTGGATGGTGCCGCTCTGGAGCACCACGATGCGGTCGGCCATGGTCATGGCCTCGATCTGGTCGTGGGTGACGAAGACCATGGTGGTCTTCAGCTCCTGCGACAGCGCCTTGATCTCCGCCCGGACCTGCCCGCGCAGCTTTGCATCGAGATTGGATAGCGGCTCGTCGAACAAAAAGGCCTTGGGATTGCGCACGATGGCACGGCCCATGGCGACGCGCTGGCGCTGGCCGCCGGACAACTCCTTCGGCTTACGGTCGAGATAAGGTTCGATGTGCAAGAGCGCGGCAGCCCGCTTCACCCGGACATCGATCTCCGCTTTCGGCGTTCCGCGCAATTCCAGCGCAAACGACATGTTGTCGTAGACGCGCATATGCGGATAGAGCGCGTAGTCCTGGAACACCATGGCGATATCGCGCTGGGCGGCCTGCACGCCGTTGACGCGCTTGTCGCCAATATAGAGGTCGCCGGACGAAATCGGCTCGAGGCCCGCGATGATTCGCAGCAAGGTCGACTTGCCGCAGCCGGACGGGCCGACGAAGACGACGAACTCATGGTCCGCAATCTCAAGATTGAGATCGGGGATCACGGTGTAATTGCCGTAGCGCTTCACGAGGTTGCGGATCGAGATCGAGGCCATGATCGCTCAGTCCAGCGCCAGCACAGGCTTGATCAGCTCGCCCTTGGCGAAGCGGGCGAAATTCTCTGGCAAAGCCTGCAGGCCGAACTCGCCGTCGACGAGGACGCGGTATTCGTCCTTGTACGTGCGCAGCAGCTCGACGTTCGGCTCGAAATCCGAGACCGGGAAGTAGAAGGTCCGGATCATGTAAAAATCCTTGCGGCGGAACACCTTGCCTTCCTCGATGGTCCACGGCGCCGCGTTCTCGCCGACCAGCACCAGCGCGCCGCGCGGCAGGACCAGCTCGATGCCGAGGTTGCGCGCCGCATGCGCGCCCGAGCATTCCATGATCAGCGCGAAACGCTTCGAGGTATCACCGACGGTGTGCGCCTTCGCACCGAAGGATTGCGCGATCTTCAGGCGTGTGGTGTTCGGATCGGCGACGTAGATGTCGTAGTAACCGAGCGCGCGGAGCGCCAGCACGACGCCGAGACCGACAGGCCCCGCTCCCATCACGAGGACCGCGCCTGCCTCGCTCGGCGGCACCACACGGCTGGCGAAGCGCACGGCGTGACCTGACGTCCCGATGGTGTCGAGCAGCAGCGGCGCGAGGCTGTCCTCGATATCATCGGGCACCGGCAGCAGGCAGTTTTCCGGCACCGGAACGTACTCGGCGTAACCGCCGGGCCTGTTCCAGCCGATCAGGCTGGAGACTTCCAGGCACATCTGAGTGTCACCGCGCTTACAGGCGGCGCAGCGATCGCAGTGCAAGGGGATGTAGACCGCGCAGCGGCAACCATGCAGGCGGTGACCCGGCTGCTCGACGACGCCAAAAATCTCGTGGCCGGCGGTGAACTCGGCGCCCTTGTGCCAGAGCTTGAAGTCCGAGCCGCATAGCGCGGTGCGCGAGACGCGGACCAACACCTCACCTGCGCCGACGTCGGGCAGCGCGACACGCTCGATAGTGATGCGGTCGTTGCCATGGAAGACCGCGGCCTGCATGATCGCATTTGGACGGAGTGATAAATTCATCAGATACCTAGCCTTTCACCGCACCGAGCGTCAGCCCGGACACGAGCCAGCGCTGAACCAGGGCGGCCAGCACCAGCGGCGGCAAGGCGATCAGCGCCGCCGCAGCCATAAGGGCGCCCCATTGCGTCGAGCCTTCGCCGATGAAGTTAAAGGCAGCCGCGATCAGCGTCTTGGTGTCGCCATTGGAGAGCACCAGCGCAAACAGGAAATAGTTCCACGAGAAGACGAAGGCGAGGATCGCCGACACGGCGACGCCGGATGCCACCAGCGGCAGCGCAATGCGCCAGAGAATGCGTGTGACGCTGCATCCATCGACCTGCGCCGCTTCGAACACGCTGCGCGGGATGCCGTCGAAAGACGGCAGCAGAACCCAGATCACGATCGGCAGCGTGATGACGGCGTGGCTGAGAATCAACGCGGTGTAGGAGCCGATCATGCCGACCTGCCGGAACATCACATACCACGGCAGCAGGAACAGCGTGCCAGGCGCCATGCGCGCCGCGAGCGTCAGGATGGCCGGCCAGGAAATCCGCGTCCAGGAGACGGCAAAGGCGGCGGGAATTCCGAACAGAAGTCCAAGCGCGGTCGAGCCGACGGTGACGATGAGGCTGTTGAGCGCATAGCTCAGGAACGGCGTGGTCCTGGTCAGCTCGACATAGTTGTCCAGCGTCGGCGTGAAGAACAATGTCGGCGGATAGGCCGTGACCTCGAAGGACGGCTTGAATGAGGACAGCACCATCCAGACCGTCGGCGCCATGATTAGCAAGCCGGCGATCACGAGCTGCACCGTGTTGAGCCAGCGGATCCAACGGTCGGTGGTGGCGGCATCGTTCATGACATCACCACGCCACTGCGCCGCGCAGGCGGTTGAAGGCAAGCACGGCGCCGAACACGATCGCCGTCAGCGTCAGCATCAGGGCGCTGGCATAGCCGATGTTGAAAAACTCGAAGCCGACCCTGAAGCCGTAGATGTTGAGCGTGTTCGAGGCGTTGCCCGGGCCGCCCTGGGTCGTGATGTAAATGATGTCGAAGAAGCGCAGCAGATCGACGCTGCGCAGGATCGCCGCGGTGACGATGGTCGGCAGCAGCAGCGGCAGCGTGATGCGCTGGAAAGTCCTGAATGGAGACGCACCGTCGATCTGCGCGGCCTCGTAGACGCTCGACGGCAGGGATTGCAGACCGCCCAGCACGATCAGGGCGACGTAAGGCGTCCACTGCCAGCTGTCGATCAGGGCCACGGTCGGAATGACCCAGGTCGGCGAGGCCAGCCAAGTCGACGGCGGCAGGCCGAACGACTGGAGGATATAGTTGGCAGCACCGAGCGACGGATCGAGGATCACCAGCCACATCATGCCCGCCACCACCGGCGGCATCATGAAGGGCGAAATGAACAACGAGCGCACGATGCCCGGCAGCCGCTTGGCGTGGAACAGCACCAGCGCCAGCCAGACGCCGAAGACGAGTTGCAGCACCAGCGACAGCACGAATAGCGCAATGGTAATCCACAGCCCGTGCCAGAATTCGTGATCGGAGATCAGCTTCGAATAATTGGCGAGGCCCGCGAAAGACTGCTTGCCGGTCGATGAAAAAGTCTGGAAACCGAGCCAGATCGTATAGACCACCGGAAACGCGATCATTGCGACCGTGAAGATCACGGCCGGCGCCGAGAGCGCCGCCATTTCCAGCTTCTGCCGGTCCTGCGTGAGTGTCGCAGCGGTAGCCGACATGAGTTCGTTTCCTTATCGTGAGGAGATGCCGGCAGGCAGCAAGCCCGCCGGCATGAAGCCGTTACTTCTGGGCGATCAGCGTATCGAGCGCCTTGTCGGCATCCGCGCAAGCCTGGTCGATCGGCTTCTGCTTCAGGATCAGCTCCTGCACGGCCTGGCCGATGAACTCACGTGATTCCGGGTTGGCGACGATGGGATAGCCGACCTCGGAGGAGCCCTTCGTTGCGAGCACGTCGAGCGCGGCCTGCCATTCCTTGCGGACCGGCTCCTCGTCGATCCACTTGCGGTATTCAGGATCCTTGGCGACCGACGGACGCGGCGGGGCAACGCCCTGGAGCGCCATCTTCTTCTGCACCTCCGGGCTGGTCGCCCACTGCACGAAGTACCAGGCCGCATCCGGCTGCTTGCTGTGCGAGGACACCGCCATGCCCCAACCGATCGTCGTCGGCGCCTGGCCGGCATCGCCCGCGGGGAACGGCAACAGGCCGGTGTCCTTGAGGCGCGCGCCGCCTTCCATCACGGTGCGCAATTCATTCGAGGATTCGAACGCCATTGCGGCGCGGCCGCTGCGATAGAGTGCCGAAATCTGCTGGAAGCTGTAGTTGACAACGCCGGGCGGGCCGAAATCGCGCAGCAGGCGACTATAGGTATCGAGCGCTTCCTTGCCCTTGGCCGAGCAGAGATTCGACTTGCCGTTGGCGATATAGCTGCCGCCGATATTGTGCAGCATGTTGCTGAAGGTATAAGCAATCGCTGGCTTGAGGCCGCGCGAGACGAACGGCGTCACGGTGCTGTCGCAGCTCTTGATCTTCTCGGCAGCGGCCTCGACGTCCTTGATCGTCTTCGGCGCCTCGAGGCCGCACTTCCTGAAGATGTCAGTACGGTAATAGAAGATCGGGCCTTCTATGTTCATTGGCATGCTGGTCAGCTTGCCGCCGAAGGTTGCGGCCTTCAGCAGGGCCTGGCTCAATCCGTTGGGATCGTATTCCTTGGCCACGTCGTTCTTGGCCATCGCAGTGAGATCGCCGTACCAGCCGGCAGCGGCGAACTGCTCGCCCTCTCGCGAGGGCAGCGTCATGAACACGTCCACTTCGTCGCTGTTCGCATTCATGACGGTCACCAGACGCTGTCGCATCTGCTGTTCCTGATAGCCGTCGACCTTGAGGGTCATGCCGGTCAGCTTCTCGAAATCTGCCTTGTAGGTCAGCAGCGCTTGCGCGACCGGATTATTGTTGGCGAGAAAGGTGACGGTCTTGCCCTTGAACTTCATCCAGTCGAAATCGGCGGCGTGCGCCTGCGCGGTCGCCGCAGCAATCGCGAGAACGGGCAACGCGACGTGGGTCGCGAGCATCCTGGCCTTCATCAAACTCTCCTCCCGGCTGACCGCCTTAAGCTGGCGGACCATTTTTGAACACGTTTGAGCACGGTCTGAAAACGGTTACAAATTAGACCATACGACCGCCGTGTCAAGCGATGGACATGCAACACAATATACTGCAAACTTACGACATAACCGCTACTTTGCCGCCCTCGGCACCAGATGTAACGTTACATCCATGAGACTGACAAACGCCCGGTCTGTGAAACAGGGTATCCGCGCCGTGGCTGCTCGCGCCGGCGTCTCGACGGCATCGGTCTCGCGCGCCCTCAATAATCCCGATGCGGTGAGCCCGTCTTTGCGCGCCCGCATCGAACAGGCCATCGACGCGCTCGGCTACATCCCACATGCGCCGGCGCGCATCCTGTCATCCCGGCGTTCGCGCACCCTCGGCGCGATCGTGCCGACCATCGACAACACGATGTTCGCGCGCGGCATCGCCTCGCTGCAGCAATATCTGTCGTCGGTAGGGTACATGCTGTTCCTCACCACGAGCGGATATGATCTCGACGTCGAGCTTCAGCAGGCGCGCAATTTGATCAGCCGCGGTGTCGACGGACTCGTGTTGCGCGGCGACTGCCATCACGAAGGACTGCGCAAGCTGCTCGCGGACAACGCCGTGCCTTTCATCAATGTCGGCATCTACCAGCCGGATCGACCTTACCCCTGCGTCGGCACCGACAACGAAGCCGCCGCCCATCGCGCGGCAGCACATGTCATCGAGCTCGGCCACCGCCGCATCGGGATCGTCTCGGCACTTCAGCGCAACAACGACCGCGCCAGCGCGCGCGTCGCCGGCTTTCGCCGCGCGCTGACCGAAAACGGGCTTGAGCTTCCCCCGCAATGGCATGTCGAGGTGCCGTATACCTTGGACGACGCGCGGGAGGCGGCGCGCCATCTTCTCAATCTCAAGGACCGTCCAACGGCCGTGGTGTGCGGCAACGACGTCATCGCCTATGGCGTGTTGCTCGAGGCGGAGCGCGACGGGTTCTCCGTGCCGCGCGATCTATCGGTCGTCGGATTCGACGACCTCGACTGGAGCCGCCATTTGCGGCCGAGCCTGACCACGATCCACGTTCCGACTGGAGAAACCTGGCAGCGCGCCGGAGAATATCTGGTGCGGAGCCTCGCCGGTGAGCAGACCATCATGCATCGCGAGATCGATTTCTCGCTGGTGGTCCGCGAATCGACGGCCCCACCTCCGAAATCCCTGAAGTGAGCCCGCCGCGATGAATTTCAATTTCTCCCTCGCATACGGCTTTCATGCCGTCGTGATCGGTGGCGCCGGTGACATTGGCGCGGCGATCAGCAACCAGTTTTGCGACCTCGGCGCGACGGTGACCGCAACCGCCGCGAACGAGGCTGATCTTGCTCGCACCCTGCTCAAGCCACGCACCGGGCTCGCGCTCGCGACGCTAGACGTCACGGATGACGAAGCCGTCGCGTCCTTCGCCCGGCAGCATAAGCGCGTCGATGCGCTGGTCAATTGCGCCGGGATTCTCGCACGCGACAAGGAATTCGAAATCGAGACCTTCGTGAAGGTGCTCGACGTCAATCTCACCGGCACGTTCCGGACCTCCATGGCGTTTCGGCCACTGCTTGCGGCGACGAAAGGTTCGATCGTCAATATTGCCTCGATGAATGCCACGCTGGCGCTGCCGCGCATCCCTGCCTACTGCGCCAGCAAAGGCGGCGTCGTCATGCTGACCAAGGCGCTGGCCTTGAAATGGGCCGAGGAAGGCATCCGCGTCAACGCGGTCGCGCCTGGCTATATAGAAACCGCAATCAACGCGGCGGGCCGGACCGACCGCGCGCACTATCAGCGCATAGCCGACCGCACGGCGTTCAAGCGCTGGGGGAAGCCGGAAGACATTGCAGGCGCCGTTGCCTTCCTCTGCATGCCGGCCTCGCAATATGCGACGGGCACCGTCGTTGCCGTGGACGGCGGATTTCTGGCAGGATGACGCCAACGGGAACCAAGACGCGACTCGGCCGGTGGCCTCCATCTTTGCGGAACTAAGTCATGACTGCGAGCTTGCGAGACTCGCCTCCGGCGGCGTGACTCATCTTCGCCTGCCAATCGCACGCGAGAGCAGATGATCCCACACCATATCGACTGCCGCTGCTTCAGATTGGCTGAAAGGGGATATCGACATACCGTCAGCGGCGATGGAGAAGGATTTCGACGTGTAGTGCGGCAGTGAGTGAGATTTCTTTGAGGTGGGTTGCCGGGGCGGGATCTGAAGCGATGTCAAGGTTCGCGAGGTCTGCCGGACGAAAAGCGGAACCTTCGGCGGAGGAACAAAGGGCCACTTAGCTCAGCGTTCACAACCGTGTAGCGTGTGAGATCGTGAACAATCGTAGTTTGGCGTGGAAAGTCGTGTGGTCGCGAGGGGACGAATCGCCTCCCGGACAATCCGATTCTGATTCTTCAGCAAACGGTACCCGGTGGCGACGAGCAGAACAGACTGTCCGTTCTGCTCGCCCTGATATCCTATTCTACGACGAGCACGTAATCGACCTGTACCGGCGGATCAGCGCGCTGTATCGAATGGGGGAAGATACAAAAACAAAGAGAAGGTCGCACAGCAATCTGGCTGCACCACGTCCTTCCGCAAAAAAACGTCGCACGAGACCCATTTTGTTCTCGGCGACCACTCCGCAAAGGTCTTGGAAAATAAGGATCTTCCTTTGGTGGGCGCACCAGGGCTCGAACCTGGGACCCGCTGATTAAGAGTCAGCCCCGGGTTGAGAACAATCAATCACTTACTGGTCGCACCACTGGGCTTATCCGACTGAAAGTGGGCATTCGTCGCACGGTTATAGTGATTGCACTGCCTGATATCCGAACACGCGCTACTCGGACTTTACGGGGGCAATTGCGACTACAACGCCATCGATCGATAGGTTCAAATCGGGGACATGCAACCATCTCAAATTGCTATTTCAGGCGGTCGCCTAGGCGTGGCCAGCACTGCTTGCCATACTTCCGCTACTGGTCGCTCCAGTTCTTCGACGTAGATGCTCAAGACGACGAGGTAGGGTCCCGAATTTCGTGAACGATTTCGTCTGCTAAGGTTCTCCGCATAGTGTTCTTCATCGCGAAATCCGTCCTTTGACCCCACGCTTAAGAGCTACGGTTTGCGGGGTGACCGGCGGTAACATCACGGAACCAAGCCGCGACGGCCTTGTCGCGCCACTCGTTGCTTTGCTGTCGCCCGGGGCATCAGGACGGTATTGGTTGGAGCGAAACCGAGCTACGACGAACGCTATGCTGCTCGGGGCCAAGAGGCAGTCCGAAAACTGGTAGCTCGGGTGTTGGCCCATCCCGTCCGCAGTAGCTCCGGCCCGCCGCTCGAACTCGCTGACGTCGGCGGAGAGCTTTATCGGCATTTCGCTGGCACAGATGCCAGTCCGACGAGTCACCCATCATCACTCGATGATGATCGGAGCCGCGATGTCGATGCGATCGTCCTTCGCCATGTCGATTCCGAGAGACAACGACCACTTGCCGTCTACCGCGGCCGTCATGCGGACGCGCCAGCTGTCCGCCGCGATCCGTTCGGCCGTCGCCTTGACCGGAGCGATGTGCTTGTCCGGATTGGACAAGACCACAGAGAGACCATCGACCGCGAGCGGCTTCTCATCGCCGTCCTCCAGCTTCACGTCGATCTCGACAGGCCCGCTGCGGCCGGGCGTGACCGTGACGTCGGCCATCACCCGCGTTCCGCAGATGTGGGTGAAGAAGGGCTCGCCGCGCGGGACCGCGCTTGCCGCCAACACCGTCAGCGGTGCTGGATCGCCCGAAACGATCTGCAGCCGCGGCCCCTTTGCGCCAACGCTGACGACCTCGAACGCGACCTCGACCTTGCCTGCGCGTTCGAAATTCAGCGACACCGGGATACGTTGTCCCTCCTCGAACGGCGTGGTCAATCCGACGAACATGATGTGATCGCCGCCTGGCGCGAGAGTGACCGTCGCATCCGGAGGGATCGCCAGCCCGTCGTCGAGGGGACGCATCGTCATGATGCCGTCCTGCATGGTCATGCTGTGAATTTCGACCTTGCCGGCGGCGGGGCTTTCCGCCGACAGCAGGCGATCGGCGCGAGTACCGCGGTTCTCGACGGTGAGATAGCCGCCCGCGACCTTGGCACCCTTCGGCGTGGCACGGGTCCAGGCTTGGCTGACGGCGACACGTTCATGCTCAGCAAGCGAGGGAGCGGAGCTTGTGAATGCGAGCAGCGCCACGGCGACCAGGGTGATGCTTGCGACCTTCAGCATGGCGTTTCTCCCGTCAGGCGGGAACGAGCGTGGCGAGTAGCGATCCGGGCTCGATAACGTGATTGACGCCCGTCTCGATCTTCACGCGGCCGTGGCACGGAGCGACGATATCGTGCAGCGCGCCTTCGATACGGACAACGGCGATGCCGTGCCCTTCTTTTGCCAGTTCGCCGTCGGCAACTAGCCACTTCGTCACGAAGCCTTCAGGCAGCATGGTATTGCGCCAGAGGGTCTCATCCGCCTTGATATCGATATTCATCGTCCATCTCCGTTGGGCTCACGCCGAAGCCTTCCTGAAGAAGGTCTCACATACCGCCCGCCAACTGCTTGTTGCAGCGCAAATTCGTCTCGATATCCCCCGCCGGCTGAACCGGTCGTTGACGAAAAGCCGAAGCCAGACGCCGTAGCAGGAGGATCGTGACGTTGCCCTTGCCGCTCTCGATCCGCGCGATCCAGCGTTCGGACACTCCCGAGGCGCCGGCGAGCTCGCGGCGCGACATGCCGCGAGCCGTGCGGAGTTCGCGAAGACGTTCGCCCAATGCAGTCAGAAAATCGAGATCTGAACACGACGACGACAACACGCTCGAGTCGAACGACCGCGAGCTTCGATATCGCGCCCGCTCTTCATCTTCGATGTTCACAGCCTCCGACATCCGAAGCGTCGGCTCAGTTCGTTCCGAACTGCAACCGCGCAAGGCGGGCGTAAAGACCGCCGGCCGACGACAACTCCTCATGGGTGCCCTGTTCGACGATCCTGCCGCGATCCAACACCAGAATGCGGTCGCAGGACAGGACGGTGGCAAGACGGTGCGCGATGACAAGAGTGGTCCGTCCCTTCATGAGCCCCTGGAGCGCGGCCTGGACCGCGGCCTCGCTCTCGGAATCGAGCGCCGAGGTGGCCTCGTCGAGGAGCAGAAGGGGGGCATCGCGCAGGATCGCGCGCGCGATGGCGATACGCTGGCGCTGCCCACCGGACAGCATGACGCCACGTTCGCCTAGTCGCGTGTCAAGTCCTTCCGGCAGCATGGCCAGAAACCCGGAAGCTGAGGCCAGGTCGGCGGCGCGCTCTACCTCGGCATCCGTCGCGGAGGGGCGCCCGAAGCGGATGTTGTCTCGGGCTGAGGCGGCGAAGATGACCGGATCCTGCGGAACCAGGGCGATGCGCGAGCGGATTTCTTCGGGGTCGGCCTCGTGGACGGCAGTTCCGTCGAGCGAGACCAATCCCGAACTCGGATCGTAGAACCGCAGGAGAAGGTGAAACAACGTACTCTTGCCGGCCCCGGACGACCCGACGATGGCGATTTTCTCACCGGAGCGCACGGAGAACGCGACGTCGTCGAGGACCCGGACGTCCGGCCTTCCCGGATAGGCGAAGCTGACGCCTTCGAATGCCACGCTTCCCTGACAGGCCAGCGGCAGGTTCAACGGCCGGTTCGGGGCTGCGATCTCGGGCTTGAGGCGAAGTATCTCGAACAGGCGCTCCGCTGCGCCCGAAGCCGCGGACACCTCGCCCCAGACTTCGCTGAGCTGGCCGAGGCTCGTCGCAGCCAGGACCGCGTAGAGTATGAATTGACCGAGACGTCCGGCGCTCATGGCTCCCATCGCCACGTCGCGAGAGCCGGCCCAGAGAATGACCACAACACTGCTGAACACGATGAAGATGACGATCTGGGTCAGAACGGCCCTCGCCCTGGTCGAAACGCGAGACGCCTCATAGGCTTCGTCCACCTCGCGACCGAAGCGATCGGTCGCGATCGCCGCGCCGTTGTAGGCCTGTACCGTTCTGATCGCGCCGATCAGCTCCGAAGCGTAGGCGGTTGCATCGGCGAGCGTATCCTGAGCGTTGCGGGACAGCCGCCGGACCCATCGACCGCATGCAATCAGGGGGATCACGACGGCAGGGATGACGAGCAGGACCATTGCGGAAAGCTTCGGGCTTGTGACCGTCATCATGACGATTGCCCCGAGCAGCATGATCAGGTTGCGCAAAGCCACGGAAGCGGATGCGCCGACCGCCGCCTTGATCTGCGTGGTGTCTGCCGTCAGCCGCGAGGTGAGATCGCCGCTGCGCGATTGATCGAAGAAAGAAGGCGACAGTCGGAGCAAATGACCGAAGACATCCCGCCGGACGTCAGCCACCACGCGCTCACCCAAAGTCGCCACGAAATAGTATCGGCAGGCGCTGGCGCAGGCCAGCACTGCCACGACCGCGATCATGGCCGCGAAGTAGCCGTCGATCGCCGAAAGGCCGTCCGGATCGAAGCCGAAATCGACCATTCGTCGTGCCGCCACCGGGATAGCGAGCGTGGTGACCGCTGCGACCGTGAGCGACAGGAATGCGAGCATCGCGCGTCCGCGATAGCGGGCCACGTAGGGAAACAGCGAAACCAGAGGACGCAGGCCGCTGCGCTTCGTCGAGATCGCATCGCGCTTCTTCGCGACCCCGCCTGACCGGGAGGAGGCGGCGTACGGTTCGAAGTGTTCGACAGTCGTCATGCGCATGCTCCAAGTGGTGACCGACTTAGGTCCGTTACGACGGGGCTTGCAAATCCGGTAAAGCCCTAATCCGGGTTTCTACGGTCTCCGAAGTAATCGAACTCGGCGCGGATCGGATCGGCCGAGAGGCGCGGTCATCGATCGACGAATCTGTCCTTTGCCGAAAGGACGGCACCGGTCTCGTCCCGGGCTGCGAATACGACGTCACCCTGACCGTCCGCCGACCCCGTCAAAGTGACCCGCAACGCTTCGGAAGTCTCGGGCCCGACCACGACGGACGAACCTGTCTGGACGCCCACGATGGCGAGTTTGGCGTCGACGCTGCTGACGGACAGCGCGTAGGTGTGCGGAGCCGACGACTTGTTCAGAAGCTTCACCGTGTAGGCGTTACGCAGCGAGCCGCCCGAGAGCTTGACCGCCACGGGATCCCGGTCGTGCTGGACCGAAAGGATAGCCGTGGTCTTGGTCGCGAACGCGACCATGATGATGCCGGCAAGCGCGAGGCTTGCGGCCGTCAGGCCGATCGTCTTCGGCCGCACCAGACGGTTGACCGGCGCCTCCTTCCGACGGCCTCGCTCGATGTTGGTCCAGCTTTCGTAGTCGATTAGACCACGGGCACGGCCGAGTTTGGACATGACCCCGTCGCAGGCATCGACGCAGAGCCCGCAGTTGATGCATGCGAAGTTCGGTCCCTCGCGGATGTCGATACCGATCGGACAGACGGCGACGCACTGGCCGCAATCGACGCAGTCGCCGGCGGGCTTGCCCTCGAGCCGGACTGCCGCAGCCTTCTTCGCAGACGTCCGCAGTTCACCGCGATAGTCGCGATAATTGACAGTGTACGCCTCCGGATCCCAGATCGCGCCCTGCAGCCGGGGCCACGGACACATGAAGGTGCAGACCTGGTCGCGCGCGAAGCCGGCCAGGCCGTAGGTCGTGCCGGCGAAGACGACGATCCAGGTCAACGCGTTCGTGGACACCTCTCCGGAAGCGAAGCCCCGCAGCAGGCCCGGCGCATCGGTGAAGTAGAAGATCAGCGTACCGCCGGTCGCGAAGGAGATCAGCAGCCAGGCCCCGTGCTTCGCGACGATCTGAGCCGCCCGCTTCGGAGTCAGGGACGCACCTCTGTTCTTCAGGCGCAGGCGGCGATCACCTTCGATCAGCCGCTCGACCAGCAGGAACAGGTCGGTCCAGACCGTCTGCGGACAGGCGAAGCCGCACCACAGGCGACCCGCAAGCGCATTGGTCAGGATCAGGATGGTGGCCGCGAACACCAACAGGCCGGTGACGAGATAGAGGTCCTGCGGCCAGATCTCGACGAAGAAGGCGTAAAGGCGGCCGTTGGCGAAGTCGAGCAGGACAGCCTGGTCCGGTGCGTTGGGCCCGCGGTCCCAACGGATGAACGGCGTGACGTAGTAGATCGACAACGTCAGGAGCAGGACGCCCCACTTGATCCGGCGGATCGTGCCCCTGACGGACTGGGGCACGACCGGCTGGCCGGCGGCGGCCGCGGCCTTCGCGCGGGTCTTGGCGTGATCGATCTCGATGGTAAGGGCCATGGCGGTCAGTTCACTGCGGCGAAGCCGAGAGAGGCCCGGACGGCGGGTTCGATGTGGGATGGGTCCCAGGCCGGCTCGAACGTCATCGTCACGTCGGCAGAGACGACCCCTGAGACGGCGGACGCGGCAGCCTGTGCCCCTTCCCTCAGGAAACCGGTCGCCGGGCATCCCGGGGTCGTCGCCGTCATCGTGATCCGGACCGCCCCTGCCTCGGCGGTGATGTCGTAGACGAACCCGAGATCGACGATGTTCTCGCCGAGTTCCGGATCGATCACGACCCGCAGCGCATCGCGCACGCGGTCGACGAGTTCGCTGGTCATGATGGGGCCCGGACGGTCAGTTCGTAGGCGGTGCCGTCCGAAGTGAAGCCTCCGAGCCAGCGGAAACCACGCTTTTCGAGTTGCGGAAACAGGAACACCGGCTCCCGGCGCAGCAGTGCCGACAATGTCTCGCCGGGCCCGAGTTTGTCCGCTTCCGCGAGGATCCGGACCATCGGCTCCGGAGGGTCGAGATCCCGGTTGTCCAGCGTGACGGCGGGGTCTGGCCAGTTGTCGAAGTTCGATGCCGCCGCCGCGGGCTCATCGGGCTGCGTCTCGGCTGGAGTGAAGAGGACTTCCCACTCGCCGCCTTCGAGAGCCTGTTCGGTGTGCGCGAAACCTTTCTTCTGCATCACCGCGAACAGAGGAATCGGCTTGAACGTCGCGTAAAGGCGCAATCCCTGCCCCGGCGCGAGGTTCTCCAGCGCCGACATGATCACCGAGAACGGCTCGCCTCCAGCGCGCAGGATCGGACGGACGTCGACGTCGATGTACTGGGTCATGATGCTCATCTCTCATTTTCTTGCGAACAGAAGGTGCGGCGCGACCGCGCCGACGGGTAGCCGCAGCGGTCTAGCGACGTCGGCAAGCCGACGGATCCGAACGATTTCGTGGACGATGCCGACCACGCAGACCGTCATTGCCGCTGCGGCCACGCGCAACGCCGCCGGTTCGCCGCCCAGCAGAGCCGCCGTACCGGTCCAAACGGCCGCATAGTAGATAACGAACCATTTCGTCGCCCGGTCCTCGGCAACGAGATCCTGGACGCGCGGGGTCGGAGCGCGCCCCATCACGGGGCCATAGGTCTCCAGCCAGGTCAGGAACGCGACGATCTTGTAGAGTTTCGCGAGGACCAGACCCGACAGCCAGCCGAAGATCGCGAGGAAAGCGAACGCGCCCACATTCGCGAGAAAGGCGTCGAACGTGACGAGCGCGATTCCGAGCAGTGCCATGCCTGCAAGGCTCGCGAACGACAGCGTCGCCATCCGCATGTTGAGCTCGAGATGGCGACGCTTGCGGTTGCTGAAGATGCCGGCGACGTCTCGCCCGTAAAGGGCAGCCGATGCGATGCCAAGGACCGCAGCGATCGACAGCACGATCTGCAGACCGGCGGCGAGCCCAATCGCAAGCGCTCCGCCCGCCACGGCGAAGGCAACGGCCAGCGCCCCCACGGCGAGCGTGACGCCGCTTTGCCGGTCGTCGACGTCGGGCGCCAGCATGAACATTGCCAGAAGACGGTAGCTGACGCCCATGGCGGTCAAGGTAAGCCAGCCGCCGAGACCGGCGATGGCGTGCAGCGGGATGCCGCTTGAGAGAACCACTCCCCCCGCCGCTCCCGCCCACCCGGCGAGCGCGAACGCGAAAATCGCACCGAACGCCATGGTGGCACACAGTGAAGCCAGTCCCACAAGGACGAAGCGAGCCGGCCCGGTTGGACGCAGCCAAGCCGTCAAACCGAGATCCAGGACAACCAAACCGAAGCCTGCGACGAGCAGAATGGCGCCGAGTGGCAGCAACCAGAGCGCTGGCGGGAGACGGCCGCCCAAGCAAAGAAATCCTCCGAGCAGCGACAGAAGCCCCACCGTCAACAAGGCAAGCGCCGGCAAGGCCCATTTGTCGGAAAACAGCGGCTTGGCAACCAGGACAGGCACGAATTGGAACAACGCTCCGCACATCGCAAGGCTCAACCATCCGACGCAGATCACGTGAACGAGAACGAGAGTGTCGGGCGACGCGATGTCGCCAGCGGGATAGCCGACGCCCGCGACCAGCAGACCAAGCGCGACGAACAGCCACGCGAGCGCCGCCGCGAAATAGGTCATCGTCCATCGGGATATGTTCGAGCCGATCATGATCAGAACTTCCGTGCGCAGCAGAGAAGCGGCGCGTAGGCGACCACGAAACCGAGGAACGCAGACGTCCATGCGATGCCGGACACCATCAGAAGGGGAACGGAGTGGCTCGGCTCGATCGCGGCGCAGACACGTGCGACGGCGGCGATCACGATGGCGGCGTAGACGGCTTGAACGAGCCCTGAAGCCTTGAGCGCCTGTCCCGTATGTCCGAGCGATGCGCGCGTCATTACCGCGATCGTCATCGAGCCAATCGCGCCTCCGGTCCAGGCATGCAGGCCCGCACCGGGGGCGACGAAATCGACCGCGGAAAGTCCGCAGAGGAAGAAACCAACAGGCACGAAGGCGTAGGCAACATGCAGGATCAAGACGAGGCGATCGGAGAAGGTCCGGTCTCCGGCCCAACGCACCAGACGAGCAAAATGCAATAGACCGGCGGCTGCAAGAGCGCAGGCCGTTGACCGACCCGTCGGGAATATCACCCATGCAGCCATAGCGCAGACGCCGGCGACCATCGCGATCGCGTCGAACCGGTTGAAAGGAACTGGTAGTCGTCCGGGGGCGCGGCGCGCGAGCCAGTTGCGCGTGAAGCTCGGCACGATCCGGCCGCCAATGACGCAGACCAGCGTGACGACCAGGGCCACACCGGCGCGCGTCGAATACTCCGCAAGCCCGGTGATATGAGCTTCGATATGGAAGGCGATGTTCGCGCCGGCAAGCAAGGAGACGATCGCGACGACCTTCAGGTTGTTCCACTTGCGCCCGACGACGATTTCCCGCGCGGCCGCCGCCGCGAGTAGAACCAGAAAAGCGGCGTCGATCGTGAGCGCGGCTCGCCAGCCGATTATATCGGAGAACGACGTCGCGGCCCGTCCGGCGACCCAGGATCCGAACAGCAGCGCGAGCGGCACTCCCTGGATCGGCAGCCGTCCCGTCCAATTGGGGATCGCGGTCAAGAGAAAGCCCGCAACGACGGCGCCCACGTAGCCGAACAGCATCTCATGGACGTGCCAGTCTCGCGGCGCGAACGCCGTCGGCAGCGAAACATGGCCGGCAAAGATCGCAAGCCACAACGGAATCGCCGCGCCGGCATAGATGGCGGCGAACAGGAAGAACGGTCGGAAGCCATGCGACAAGAGCGCCGGGCCTCTGTAGTTCCTCAACTTCTGCATCGTGGCCATGGTCGCCGCTCCCGATCGAATAGACGCCAGATTAGATGCGTGCCGTCGGCCTCTCTTTGTCGGGGCGCAAACTAGCTCCTCATTCGCCGATCCGTTTGATCCACGACAAAGATCGGATCGGCACTCGGGCTATTTTCGGACCGTCAAACGGAGGGCGAGATGCGGATTTTCGAGAGACTACGCGGCAAGGGCCGGAACGACAGCGGCATCGAGCGGCGGCTCGTCGAGACCGTCGTCACGGACCTCCTCCGCCACGTCGACGATGAAGCTCCCGTAACGATCTTGACCGGCGCCAAGCCGAACTGCTGCACCTGCTGCTCGGCGGAGGCAGAGAATCGATAGCTCAGCAAGGAGACAAAATTGTCCGCTTCGGATATCGCCAGGTATCACTTCGATGCCGCCCTCAAGCAAGCCGATGCCACGGGCCTCGACCGTGATGGTCTATGCCGCGCGTTACTCGGTTTGGTCGTGTCCCAGTATCTGGTCACCAGAGGCGTCGCCGATGTGCAGTCCGAACTGCACTTCGTCGCCGACAACTGCGATCCGGACACCGATTTCATGTTCATGCGGCCGTAAGCTCGATCGATGGCGCACTTGCGCCAGATCAATGCGGCCTCCGTTTCTTCGAGACGAGCACTACTCGATGTGCGTCTCCTCCCCGCGCGCCGGATGGTTCGGATCGCGCTCGCCCCTGAAGATTGCAAACGTGAACTCGGCAACATACACAGCCGGAATCGAACACGCCTTCGCTTCCCGAACCGGCGCCGTTCCGGCGTTTAGCACAATGCATGGACGGACGAGGCAGTCCTCGTCCATCCGGCGCACTGGGGCGTATGGCGGCGATAGCCGCAGCGGTCACTTGGCCGCGGTCTTGCTCGCTTCGAGCTTGTCGAACAGCGTCGCGAACACCTGCTTCGCCTTGCCGACCTGGGGCACAGCCCTGGCCTGATCGAGATTGGTGGGCGACCCGACGACGATCATCGCCACCATGCCCATTCCGTAGTGGGGCAGGCACTTCACCCCGTAGATGCCTTCCTGATCGAACTTCACGGCGATGTCCTCGCCGTTCTTGCCCTGGAACGCAGCCGCGCCCTCGGGCAGCATGCCCTTGATGGTCTCGGCATTGTGGCCTTTGTCGGTCGCCACGAACTTCACGGTGTCGCCCGGTGCAACTTTCACCAGCGCCGGCTCGAACACCATCATGGCGCCCTCGCTTCCCTTGTTGAGCAGTTTGACTTCGACCTCGGCTCCGCGTGCGGCGCCCGTGGCCAGAACGAGGGCCGCCGCGGCAGCCATCGTCGCAATCTTTCTCATCTTCGAGTTCCCATGAAACCTTCAGCCCGGGATGGCCGGGTGCCGCAGCAGGACATAGGCCGCTTCGAGGTCCCAGAGATTGCGCCAGCGCAAGTTTCTGGACGGTTTGCCGGGGTAAGAAGCAGGCGAGCATGTCGAGGCTTGCTCCCAGGCGGGTAGTCTCCCGACCTTATCTGAGGGGGTTTCTTATGGCCGCAGTCGACCGGTCGCTGGTCGCTAATCTGCCCATGTTCGCGGGGTTGTCTCCCCCCGAGCAGGACGAATTGCTGCGCGAGGCACGTTCGGTCCGTTACATCAAAGGCAGCGCGGTCTTCGACCAAGGCACTCAAGCCGACCGCTTCTTTCTACTGCTGCACGGCCACCTTCGCGTCGAGAAGACGACACCGCAAGGCCAGCAGACCGTCGTGCGCTACGTCTCCGCCGGCGAACTCTTCGGCGTGGCGCAGGCCATGAACATGACGCACTATCCGGCGACGTCTGTCGCCGCCGTCGACAGCATCGCGTTGGCGTGGCCGTCATCGTCGTGGCAGCGCCTGATCGTCAAGTATCCGACGCTTGCCGCGAGCGCGCTACAGACGGTCGGCAGCCGCCTTCAGGACACCCAGGCACGTGTGATCGAGATCTCGAATGAGCAGGTGGAGCAGCGGGTGGCGCATGCGCTGCTGCGCCTGGCCAAGCAGGCTGGAAAGAAGGTCGATGCCGGCGTCGAGATCGACTTTCCGATCAGCCGACAAGACATCGCCGAGATGACCGGAACGACGTTGCACACCGTCAGTCGGATCCTCAGCGCCTGGGAAAGCGAGGGGCTGGTCGAGGGCGGCCGGCAGCGCATCGTGCTACGCGACGCGCATCGGCTGCACGGTCTCGCCGAAGGCGACGAAGCCATCCAGGTACGCCGGCGCGGACCCTAGGCAGCCGCGTCCAGTATCCTTGGCAGAAAGACTTCGGCATCAACGGAGTGCTCGGCGCACGCCTCGGCGATCGAGTGAAATGATGCGATCGGACAGCCGACGCATCGCATCCTAAAATCCAGGAAAACGCGGATCGTGAGCGGCCAACGGTGCACCACGTCGTCGACGGACATCTCGGTGCTTGGGATTGCATTCTTTGCCAAGCAGCCACCATAACCGGTCGCGCTCAAGCTCTGTTTGCTCCTGCGCAAATTCTCCGCCGAAGAACTGTTTCGCAGATCCATCGCGAACGTTGTTCCGGCACAAAGAGCTTCGCGTCCGCATGGTTCATCATCCACCCATCGAATTGCAGAGATCAACCGATGGAGAGCGATCATGCTCACGCGAAGGACTGCTTTGATGGGCGCCGCGATCGCGGCGTTGATGATGACGGCACCGGCCGTCGCGGAGACTGCGGACGACCTGAAGCTTCCGCGCGAGAAGGTGACGCTGGTGGCGCCGCCCGCCGTGCATCCTCACGAACAGGCAACCAAGTCAGGCCCCAAGATCGTCGAGTTCAAGCTGACGATCCGCGAGAAGGAGGTCGTGATCGATTCTGCAGGGACCAAGTTCTGGGCGATGACCTACGACGGCTCGATGCCGGGCCCGATGATGGTGCTGCACGAAGGCGACTACATGGAGCTCACGCTGGTCAATCCCGAGACCAACTCCATGCCGCACAACATCGACCTGCATTCGGCGACGGGAGGCCTCGGCGGCGGCGCGTTGACGAAGGTTAATCCGGGCGAGCAAGTAAAGCTGCGCTGGAAGGCCACGCGTCCCGGCGTGTTCGTCTACCACTGCGCGCCCGAAGGCATGATCCCCTGGCACGTCGTGTCGGGCATGCACGGCACCGTCATGGTGCTGCCGCGCGACGGTCTGAAGGACGGCGCGGGCAGGTCGCTACACTACGACAAGATCTACTACATCGGCGAGAACGATCTCTACGTGCCGAAGGACGAGAATGGCAAATACAAGACCTATGAGACGGTCGGTGAATCCTATGCCGACACGACCGAGGTCATGCGCAAGCTGATTCCGACGCATGTCGTTTTCAACGGCAGCGTCGGCTCGCTTACCGGCAAGAACGCCATGACCGCGAAGGTCGGCGAGACCGTGCTGATCGTGCACTCGCAGGCCAATCGCGACACCCGTCCGCACCTGATCGGGGGCCACGGCGACTACGTCTGGGAGACCGGCAAATTCAACAATCCGCCGGAGAAGGACCTCGAGACCTGGTTCGTCCGGGGCGGTTCGGCCGGTGCCGCCCTCTACACTTTCCGCGAGCCCGGAATCTACGCCTATGTGAACCATAACCTGATCGAGGCGGTCGAACTGGGTGCCGCCGCACACTTCAAGGTCGAAGGAAAGTGGAACGATGACCTGATGAAGCAGGTCACCCCTCCCAGCCCCGTCCCCCCCGACAAGGTCGGCGCCGCCGATCCGGTGGCCGTCACCCGGTAGGTGGCGTCGAGCGCGGCCCGCGGTTCGCCGCGGGCCGTTCTTCTCAAGGAGACCCGTGATGCTGATGCTGATGAAGATCAAGATCGCGATGCTCGCCGGCGCGCTGGCCGCGCCCGTGCTCGCGACCGTTCTTGCGCCTCCGCCCCAGGTCGATCCGGAGGGGATCAGCCGCTTGGCGCCCGCCTCCTTCAGCTACCGCGCCGCCGGCGACTTCTCGCGAAGCGGCAAGCCAGTGGAAGGGCCGCTGCGCGGGCTCGGCTTGCCGGCGGACCTGCTCGTCATGAAGCGGCAGGTCACGGTCGCGGAATATGACCGATGCGTCGAAGAAGGCGCCTGTCCGCGCGTCGGATCTCAGTCCGGACGGCGAGACGTTCCGATCGTCGGCGTCAGCTGGCACGACGCTTCAACTTACGCAGCCTGGATCTCTCTGAAGACAGGTGTCACGCATCGGCTGCCAACCGATGAGGAATGGACGTTCGCCGCGGCCGAAAAGGCGCGCGACGAAGCCCTGCCGCTCGTCGATCCCGCCGACCCCGCCCAGGCATGGATCGCGCGCTACGAAACCGAATCGAACCGTTCGAGACCGGCCGAGACCGCTCCGCAGCCCGGCGGCACATTCGGGACCAATAGCAAGGGCCTCGACGACCTGGCCGGCAACATCTGGGAGTGGACGGATACTTGCTTCATCCGCGCCTCGTTGGATGGGAACCGCGAGCAGGTGACGAACACCAATTGCGGAGTACGCGTCGTCGAAGGGGCCCATCGCGCCTACATGACCGACTTCATCCGCGATCCGAAGTCGGGCGGTTGCGCGGCCGGGGTTCCGCCGACGAATCTGGGCTTCCGTCTGATCGTCGAGCGTCCCGGAGCTGCCGTCACCGACGCTTTCCGCAAAGCCGTGAAGCTGCTGCGGCGGGCATAGACAATTCGGACCCATCTTGAGCTGGCGCAAGGTCCCGCCGCGGCTCAGCCCCTAGAAGGGCTGTCGCAAGATCCTCCGAGCGCACGGCGCAAACCGATCGCGGCAAGGCATGAAACGTAGACAACGACGGATGCTGATGATCGGAAGTTCGCTCGCGGTGCTCGCCATCGCGGCGGGACTTGTCCTCAACGCGCTCCGCGACTCCATCGTGTTCTTCACCACACCCACGATGGCAGCGGAGAGGCACATCGCAGCGGGCAAGCGCTTCCGCCTCGGCGGCCTGGTCCAGCCGGGCTCGCTGACGCGCGGAGACAGTCTGGCCGCCACATTCAGTATCGCTGATGGAGGAGGCAGCATCCCGGTGAGCTTCAGAGGCACCCTCCCCGATCTGTTCAGGGAAGGCCAAGGCGTCGTGGCCGAAGGCGTTCTGGACGGGGCCGGCGTGTTTCGCGCCGACATTGTTCTGGCGAAGCACGACGAAAACTACATGCCCAGGGAGGTGGCCGACGCTCTGAAGAAGCAGGGTCATTGGAAGAACGACACGCCTTGACGCGAGATACACAGCCTCGACCTGTCCGGCGTCCGTTCCAGCTGCTCCGAAGTTGACCTGACGCAACGTTCGGGAACGCCGCATCAGGCAATGTCCTCGCACAATGGAAAGGCAGACGATGCGCTCGGATCTCGCAAGACGGTACGGTCAGGACCGGCTCCCCCGCTACACCAGCTATCCAACGGCCCCGCATTTCAATCCGTCGATCGGCGAAGCCGAATATCGCGGATGGCTGAAGTCGATCTCCCCACGACGGCCGGCCTCTATCTACCTGCACGTGCCGTTCTGCCGATCCATGTGCTGGTACTGCGGCTGCCACACCTCGGTCACGAAGAAGGACGATCCGATCGCCATCTACGCCTCGGGCCTGCGCACCGAGGCGCATCTGGTTGCGGAGAGCATCGGCCATCGGCAGCCGATCTCGCACATACACTTCGGCGGTGGCACGCCGACGATCATGACGCCCGAGACCTTCGCCGATCTGGTCGGCGCGCTGCGCTATTCCTACTTCGTGGTGCCCGAAGCCGAGATCGCCGTCGAGATCGACCCGCGCACGTTGACCGAGCCGATGACTGAGGCTCTGGGCTTCAGCGGGGTCAATCGCGCCAGCCTGGGCGTGCAAAGCTTCGACCCTGCGGTCCAGCGCGCCATCAACCGCTTACAGAGCTTCGACCAGACTGCCCGGTGCGTCGAGGGCCTGCGAAGGAACGGCATCGGCAAACTCAACTTCGATCTGCTGTACGGGCTGCCGCTTCAGACAGTGAGTTCCTGCCTCGACACCGTCGCGAGGTGCATCGAGCTCCGGCCGGATCGGTTCTCCGTGTTCGGCTACGCGCACGTCCCCTCGTTCAAGAAACACCAGCGCAAGATCGACGAAAGCGCATTGCCTGACAGCACCGAACGACATCTGCAGTCCGAAGCGATCGCCGAGGCGCTCGTCGATGCTGGCTACGTACGCATCGGCTTCGATCACTTCGCGCTCCCCTCGGACGAGCTCACTGTTGCGAAGCGGGAGGGCCGATTGCGGCGGAACTTCCAGGGCTACACCAACGATGCCGCCGAAACGCTTGTCGGCCTGGGCGCAAGCGCCATCGGTCGGATGCCGCAGGGCTTCGTTCAGAACGCGGTCGCGACACGCGACTACCTGGCGCGCATCGCCGAGGAGCGGCTCGCGACCGTCAAGGGCTACGCGTTCACCGGGGACGACCGCTTCCGCGGCGACATCATCGAGCGGGTCATGTGCGACATGGCCGTCGATCTCTCGGAGATCGCCAGGTCGCACGGCCGCGATCCGGATGCGGCCATCGTGGATCGCTCGCGACTCGAAAGCCTCGTCGCGGACGGAGCGGTGACCATGAGTGACGATCTGATCTCGGTAAGCACTGGCGCTGAATTTCTGGTCCGGAGCTTGGCTTCCGCATTCGACGCTCATCTCGCCCGGTCCACGGCGATCCACAGCCGCGCCGTCTGAGAAGCGCAATCTGCAAGGACGCTGCCGTTTCTGCTGATCGAACCGGCTAACGACGTTCGTCCGGACCCTGATCCGTTCTGGCGGTCCTTTCCTCAAGACAGTTGGCCATGATCCGCCAGCGCATCCGGGCCTCCGATCCTCAACAACGCCCTCAACAGACGCAGAACCTGCATATCTTCGCAAATGCTCATAGTCTGGCCTGTCGCCCGTATTACCACGGCCATCACTTCTTGCGCCACGTCAACCATAGCAAAGCGGTGACGGGTTCTCATGACCGAAACACGAGGACCAAGGTTGCTCTCCAGTTCCGCGATTCGCCTTCGGGCCAGGCGTCGCCGACAACGGCTTGCCTGGAAGACTTCGTTCGTTGCGGCCGATTTCGCAATGCCGATGCGTCCATCGGTCGATGATCGCGCCGACCCGCTCGAAGACGATCTGCGCGACGAAAACACCCCGAATTGGGAGCGCGCTCCGGGTGAACAAGGATCGTAGGTTTAGTTTGCGCTGGCTCAAATACGATCGAGCCGCAGCGTGCTTCAATTGCACCGTTCAAGACGAGCGACCCATTCCTCCCTTTGGCGTTGTCTCGATACTCAGAGCCCGGCCGAGTTGCCGGGCTTCCTTTTTCCCGCCGCTTACTGTGTCAGTTGGCGATAGATCGCAGGCAGCGCCGCCGGCAGCCGCCTGATGTTGCCGACGATGGCGTAGCCGCCGCGCCCGAACAGCGTCGGAAAGTAGCTCTGCGCGGCGGCATCGATGGTGACGCCGAACACGGCCGTTCCCAGCCGCCGGGCTTCCTGGATCGCCTTACGGGTGTCTTCGACGGCGAACCGACCTTCGTAATGATCCACATCGTTGGGCTTGCCATCGGTGAGTACGATCAGCAGCTTCTTGCGATGCGGCTGGGCGGCGAGCTCCAAGGCGGCATGTCGGACCGCAGCACCGATGCGAGTGTAGTATCCCGGCTTGAGTGCCCCGATTCGCTTCTCGACCTGCGTTGTCATCGGTTCGCCGAAGGCCTTGACGGTCTCGAGCCGGACCCACGAACGACGGCGTGAGGTGAACGTCAGAATGCTGTGGTAGTCGCCGCACGCCGCGAGGCCGTTAGCCAGCACCAGTAGTGCCTCTTTCTCGACGTCCAGTACGCGATGTCCGTCCACCCAGGCGTCGGTCGAGAGCGATACGTCGACCAGCAGCGTGGCGGCCAGGTCATGACCCTGCGGGCGCATCGCCAGATGGACGCGCTCCAGCGAGCCGCTGCCCGCGCGGAGGTCGCATCGCGCGCGGACCAGCGCGTCGAGATCGAGGTCGTGCCCATCGGGCTGCGCTCTCACCAGTTCATGACGGGGCCGCAGCGTTTCGAACTGACGGCGCACCTGCCGGATCCGCCGCAACATGGCGTCGTCCGGCTGCCAGTCTTCTCCGTTCTCGCTCGCCTCCGAGGTCAGAACGCGGCAGTAATCCGGCATGTAGCTGCCGGTGCGATAATTCCATTCCGGATAGAGCCGCCCCGCCTCGAGCCGCGCGGCATCGACGGCTTCCGGCGGCAGGTCGAGGTCGAACCTCAGCTTGCTTGCGGGCTTGCCCTTGCGTCGCGAGATCGCGAGTTCGTCGAGGTCGTCGGCTGCCTTGCGGGCGTCATCCTCATCGCCGTCGTCGGAAGGGCGGTCGACGTTGACCATCTCCGCCATCGCCAGGATCTTCTCGAAGCGGTTAAGGATGAAGGGATCGCGTTGAGCTCTGCTGTCCTCCTGCTCCCGGACCGCGAAACGTTTGCGGGTGTCGGGACCGGCTTCCTCTGCCGCGCCGGACGGCTGCTCGTCATCGTCTGCTTGGGGCGCGACCGCTTCCCGGATCCAGCAATCGCCCCACAGCGGGCAAGGCAGCATCGGGCGATATCCGGACGGTGCCTTCTCAGGCGGCTCGCCGGCGCCGACGACAGCGGTCCAGAGCTCACCCTTCGGAGTCTCGCCGGCGCCGAGCAGCGCCATAACGACGGCCTCCACATCCCGCTCAACACGCGGCAATGGGCGCTGCGGACGGGCGATCACCATCGCGCCGGCGAGCCGTCGGTAGGTCTCGGCGAGTCCTGGGAACCGGGCAGTGACAAGGGCGGACGTCTCGCATACCCGACGCAGCGTCAAGAGATCCCGCTGCAACGGATCGACCGCTTCGATCGGGGCGACCGGCTGAACGGCGAACCAAGCCGCCAGCCAGCGGTACAGCTTGGCGTTAAGCTCGCGATCGGCGAAAACGGCGATGCTCTCGGGCAGGAATATGGTGGCGCCGTCGCGGCCGGGATGATCGAGGGTTTCGTCGCCGAGCCCGATACGCTGCCGCCATCCGAGCCGATGACCCGACTTGCGCGCCTTACAACCAGCGATCTGTACGCCCTTCTCGCCGCCGAGGGCGCGGAACATCACCGCGATCTGGCTTCGAACGTCGGCGAGCGCCACCGCATGCTCGGGATGAACCGGATAGGATGCGGTCGAGCCGACCAGCCGGTGCCAGGCTCGCCCGACGGTCTCCTCGAGTTCGAGGAAGTCGAGCATGCGATCACCCGATCACGGCACGTGCGACTTCAACCAGCGCCGCCTTGACGTCGGCATCGTCCGTCAGAGGCTCGATCATGCCGGCGCGAACGGCGTCGCCCACCGAAACACCGGCGGCGATGAGCGTGGCGCAGTAGACGATGAGGCGGGTCGAGACACCTTCCTCCAGGTCGTGGCCCTTCAACGCGCGCAGTCGCCCTGCAAGCTGCACCAGCGGGCGCACGCGATCCGGCGGAAGCTCGCTCTCGGCGGAGACCACCGCGATCTCCTGCTCCGCGGGCAGGAAGTCGAATTCGAGGGCGATGAAACGCTGCCGGGTCGAGGGTTTGAGCGCCTTCAGGAGGCTCTGATAACCGGGGTTGTACGATACGATCAGCATGAAACCTGGAGGCGCGCGGAGTTCCTCCCCGGTGCGCTCCAAAGGCAGGATGCGTCGGTCGTCGGTCAGGGGATGCAGCACGACGGTGACGTCCTTGCGCGCTTCCACCACCTCGTCGAGATAGCAGATGCCGCCCTCGCGGACGGCGCGGGTCAGAGGCCCGTCCGTCCAGACCGTGTCACCTCCCTTGAGCAGGTAGCGCCCGGTAAGATCCGCCGCAGTGAGATCGTCATGGCACGCGACGGTGTGCAGCGGCAGGTCAAGGCGGGCCGCCATATGGGCGACGAACCGCGTCTTGCCGCAGCCGGTCGGACCCTTGAGCAGAACGGGCAGCCGACGACGCCAAGCGTGCTCGAACAGAGCGCATTCGTTGCCGCTCGGCGTATAAGCTGGAATAGCTGGCGAGGAGCGGGCGATCGCGTGAACCGATGATTTCATGATAGCTCTCCGAGGGGATTCGATGGAAGGGGCGGCAGCACGTGCGGCCGCCCCTGTTCGCGCTATTCGGCCGGCTGAAGCGCGGACGAGATCGCGGGTTGCCTCGCGCGGCCGGGCACGAGCACCGCCCACACGAACATCGCGGCGGAGATGACCACGAATACGCCGGAACCGAGGCGCACCCAGTAGAACATCGCAAGCTGGTCCTGCACTTCCATGTAACTCTGGCCGAGCACCCTCTGCAGATGGACCTGGATGATCCCTGCGAAGGTCAGCGCGAACGTCATCACCATCATGGCCGTGGTCATGATCCAGAAACTGGCCATGCTGAGCCACTGGTTGTACGGAGCGCGCTCCTTCAATTGCGGGATCGCGTAGGCCATCACCGCCAGATTCAGCATGACGTAGGCGCCGAAGAAAGCGAGATGCCCGTGCGCCGCGGTCACTTGGGTGCCGTGGGTGTAGTAGTTCACCGACGACAGCGTGTGCAGGAAGCCCCAGACGCCGGCACCGAGGAACGCCATCACCGAGCAACCGACCGACCACAGCAGTGCCGCGCGGTTCGGGTGTTTCCGGCCGGCCTTCCAGGTCATCTGCACCGTGAAGATCACCATCGTGAAGAACGGCGCAACCTCGAGCGTGGAGAACAGCGAGCCGATCCACTGCCAGTAGCCGGGAGCGCCGATCCAGTAGAAGTGATGTCCGGTGCCGAGGATGCCGGAGAACAGCGCGAGACCGATGATGACATACAGCCACTTCTCGACGACCTCGCGATCGATGCCGTTGAGCTTGATCATCAGGAAGGCCAGCACGGACGCCATGATCAGCTCCCAGACGCCTTCGACCCAGAGATGGACGACGTACCACCAATACATCTTGTCGACCGCGAGGTTGGCCGGGTTGTAGAAGGCGAACAGAAAGAAGATTGCAACGCCCCACAGGCCGAACAGCAAAATATTAGTGACCGTCGTCTTTCGTCCCTTGAGCGCCGTCATCGTGACGTTGAACAGGAACATCAGGCAGACAACGACGATCCCGACCTTGATCGGGAACGGCTGCTCGAGGAATTCGCGGCCCTCATGATAGTGGAAGAGATAGCCCACGACCGCGACGCCCGCGGCGCCGAAGAACATCCAGAACTGGATCTTGGCGAGAAGTGGGCTGAACAGTTCGTTTTCCGTTTCCTCCGGAAGGAGATAGTAGGTCGCTCCCATGAAGCCGATCAGCGACCACACGATCAGTGCATTGGTGTGGATCATCCTGACGATGTTGAAGGGAAGCAGGACGGACAAGGTGTTCGGAAGAACGTAGATGGTCCCGGCAACCAGGCCGAACGCGACCTGTGCCAAGAACAGTGTCAGCGCGCCGTAGAAGTACAGCATCGCGACCTTCTGGGTCTGGTATTTCATGAAGGATTCCTCTTTGAAAGCTGTCGGAATGCTGTGATCAGCCCGCCTTGTTCGGCGGCCAGTTCTGACGCTTGATGCTGTCGGTCCACTGCAGGAAATCGGCGAGGTCGTTGAGTTCCTGGTCCGTCAGGTTGAACTGCGGCATCTGCCGACGGCCGGGCGCGCCGCTCGGCTGTGCCTGCATCCAGGCCTTCACCATCTCCTTGGCGGAAGCGGGATCTTCCCTGCCGCCCCAGCGGTCCCAGACGTTGCCGACCTCGGGGGCGAAATAAGCGCCCTCGCCCAGCAGCGTATGACAATTGATGCAGGAATTCTTTTCCCAGACGTGTTTGCCGCGTGCGACGGAATCCGTCAGCGTTACGGTGTCGGTCGATTTAGTCACCATGTAGTAGTGACTGTGGGCGGTGAGCGCGACAAAGATCGCGAAGAAGAACGCGGAGCCGCCGTAGAAGACGTTCCGCGCAGCCGTTTTCGTGAGGCGTTCAGCCATCACCTGTCCTTTCGGTGCGGTTGCGGTTATTGCGAGCGTCGCGATAACCTACGCAGTCCGTCGGACGGTTCTTTGTGCCGCAGCAAACAGGGGAGCGGTCGTCAGCTAGACGAACAGCCTGACTACGGAAGCGGCCCAGGCGAACGAGGCGATGCCGACGACCCAGACGGTCGCCAGGCTCCGCCAGACCGGCGACACCGCCCGCAGTCCGAGGAAATCCAAGAGGATTCGGCGGCCCTTCAGCGCCGCGAGCCCCAGCACGACCCCGGTCGCTGATGGCCCCGCCATCAGATGCCATGAGGTAAGCAGCGTCGCGACCGCCAGGCCGATCAGGACGAACAACGTCGTCTCGAGAGGATGTCGGGACATGTCAGCGCACCAGATAGACGATCGGAAAGATCAGGACCCATACGAGGTCGACCATGTGCCAGAACGAAGTCCCGGTCTCGACCGCATGAGGGTCTGCGCCCCGCAGAACTACGGCCAAGATTGTCATCCCGAGCACGACATGCAGCAGGTGGAATCCAGTCAGGAGGAAGTACAGCGTGAAGAACGTGCTGGTCTCCAGACCGGCACCGGAAGCGACCTCGCCGCAATACTCGGATAGCTTGATGGCGACAAACGCCGCGCCTAGAGCGATCCCCAGCGACAGCCAGCGCCGGCAATCGGCCCGCCTCCCTTCGCGCGCGGCCAAGACGCCGCGTGCGGCCGCCCAGCCGCTCGTCACCAACACCAGCGTGTTCAAGCCGGCGAGGCCCGGATCGAGCAGCTTCTGCCCGTCAGCAAAGCCCGAGGGGTCCACCGCTCGCGCGACCGAAAAGGCTCCGAGGAGGAGACCGAAGACCGCGAGTTCGCTGAAAATCAGCACCCACATCATCGGGTCGCCCGGCAACTCGGCGAAGACTTCCCATTCGCCTTCCCGCGGTTCGAAATCCCGCGCCGACATCGACATCCTTCAACAGTTTGCGTTCATCAACCCGTAACCGGGATCCAGCGTCCGATCTTTGTCCCCCGACAAAGACGGACGCTGGCCGCCGGACTAGGTTCGGACCGTCACCTATCGTCTGCGGGATCTGGAGTTTCATGAGCGAAGCGCAGCTAGGCCTTCTCACGGCAACGCCCGTTATCATCGCTTTCGCCGGCATGCTGCGGGCAATGGGCGTGCTTTCGACCGTCGCGACGGTCTCGGCGATCCTTCTGTCGGCCGGGATCGCCACCGTTCTGTTCACGACCCAATGACTCGAACGGGGCCTCCGCCATGAACGCTCGCAGCTTCGACGTCGACGACATCCTATCCAATACGTGGGACCGCAAGCTCGCGCAGGCCCTCCACCCATCTTTCGATCTCGCCGATGTCGGCAGACAGCTCCGTTCCGAAATCACCGGCAAAACCGCGCCACGCGGGCAAATTGTTCTGGGGAACGCCGATCACGACGGTGATATTGTACTCCATCGCCTTGGCAATGAGGTCGAGCAGTCCGCCACCACCGCATTCGGCCTTGCCGAATTTGTTGAGCACCAGCACATCCGGTGCATCGGCCAGGCCACTTTCGATCCGCGCAGCGACCTCTGCAAGCGCCGACTCGTCGAGCCGGCAGCCCGACGCGCCGGCACCGCGATCCTCATAGATCGACGTGCGATGACCGGTGCTTAAATCCTCCAGGAGGACATCGCATCGTCGCTCCGACGCCGCGTCAACCAAGTGCTGCAAGACGCCGGCAAGCGACAATCTGTTGCGACGACACGCTGCGACCAGCGCCTCAAAGGCCGTCGCAGGGTATATGTTCTGCGGATAAACGATCGCCGCCAGCGATGGCGTGCGCGGCGGGACGACTTCAGGCGTCCGGGCGGAAAGCGCGACAGACATCTTGATTCACCTCAATGGGACGTGCGCCTATCAGATCAAGGCAATAGGGAATGGCCGGGAAGACGGCGCCGAGACAGATGTCGATCGACGATGGCCGCCCGGGCAGATTGACAATCAGACACTGGCCTCGTGTCCCAGCGGTCTGCCGCGAGAGGATCGCGGTCGGAACCTGCTCCAGGCTGACCCGGCGCATCAGTTCGCCGAAGCCGGCAAGCTCGCGCGTGATCACGCTGCGTGTGGCCTCCGGTGTCAAATCGCGCGGCGCCGGCCCTGTCCCGCCGGTCGTCAATATCAGGTCGCAGGTCTCCCGATCCGACATTTCGATGAGTGCGCCGGCAACGCTTTCAACACCATCCGGGATGATCTTGACGATCGTGATCCAGTTGGATCGGATGGTTTTGGCCAGGAAGCTGTTGATTGCCTCCTCACCCTGGTCCTTGTATTCGCCCCGGCTGGCGCGGTCGGACACCACGAGAATGCCAATCCGCGCAAGGCTGCGGGAGAAGCCCGTGCCACCGATTTCACGTTGGTCGATCATGTGCATCCCCCGCTGCCTCCACATGAGCATCCCACGTGCGGTTCGACGCTCTGGGCTTCGTCCCGCTTCAGCGACCAGTGCAGCATGTGCGTCAGGCAGCGGAAGCCCGGATCATCGGCGCGTTCGACCGTATTCATCAACGCAAGCCAGTCCTCGCTCGATGCTAGGTTGGCAAAACGCCGCACCGCGCCTGCGGCGTATTCTCCGACCGTCTCGTCAAAGCGATCAGCCGTGGAACCGATGCGCGCCACCAGAGTGAGATCACCACAGCTGAGCAGCGCATCGGCCGCGGCAGCCTCTTCGCTGAAATTCCTGATGATTTGCCCGAGCTGCATGGTGTTTCTCTATTGCAGAAGCGGCGAGCTGGCGCCCGCGATTGCAATTCCGGTGATCTCTGCACGGCCGGCCAGCACGGCGACATATTGGGCGAGTGAACGGTGCTGCACACTTGTTGCGAGGTAGTCGGCGATGCGGTCGCGAGCGAGCTCAAACGGCAGGATCTGCCCCGGCGCGTGCCGATCGAGCCGAACGATGTGGAAGCCATAGCGGGTTTCGACGATGGCGAGCTCGCCCTCGTGCATGCGAGCCAGCGCCACCTCGAATTCCTCGATCGTCTGGCCACGCGTCACCTGGCCGAGGCGGCCTCCGTTCTCGGCGGAGGTCCGGCAATCGGAACGGCTGCGCGCCAATTGATCAAACAGGGCGGGGTCTTCTCGCACGGACAACAGTATCTTCTCCGCAGTCTCGCGGGCGCTACTTCGGGCAGCAGCATCATTCGGCGGAGCCGCGATCAGGATATGAGCGGCCTCGTAGAGATCACCGGTCCTGAAACGACGCTGGTTCTGTTCATAGAAGCGCAGGCATGAGGCATCGTCCGGCTCGGGCGTGACGACCTCCCGTTCGATCAGTGCGCGCATTGCCGCCTCTTCGGGGGTTTCGCTCCGACCTTCGGCGTCCCGCAGCGGCTCCGCGGAAACTTCGAGGCGCCGTGACTCCTGCAGCAACAATTCCCGCACGACCAAAGCCCGTGCTGCTGCCTGCCAGGCCAGGATCGGCTTTTCCGCCGGATGGTTCTGCACCTCGCGCGCGATTGCCTCGCGCGGAATGACGGTGCCATTGACGCTGACGGTCTTCGGCTTGGGGAGGCTGTCGGCGAGCGAGCAATCCATGGCTCTACTCCGCAGGTTGCAGAGGACGGTCGGCGGCGCGCGAGGCGGCGTCGCGGCGGCGCACGACCTGATAGCCGCGGCGGCCAAGATACCAGACCGGCGCGCTCCAGATATGGACCAATCGCGTAAAGGGAAAGATGAGGAAGATCGTCATGCCCAATACGAGGTGCGCCTTGAAGAGCGGGTGCACGTCCAGAATGTTGGCGGCGATGCCCGGCTGCAGCGTCAGGATGCCCTGAGCCCATCCCATGAACTTCACCATCTCATGCCCATCGAGATGCCCGAGCGATACGGGAATGGTCGCAAGGCCGAGAAGCAGCTGGGCGAACAGGATCAGGAGGATTGCGGTGTCGCCGAAGGAGGAGTTGGCGCGAATGCGCGGATCGAACAGCCTCCGGTGCGTCAACAGCGAAATCCCGACTAGGCACATCAATCCGGCGGCGCCGCCCGCGACGATCGCCAGCATCTGCTTGAAGCCATGCGAGACGCCGAGCATGTCGAATACCCAGATCGGGGTCAGCAGTCCCACGAGATGGCCGAAGAAGATGAAGAGAATTCCGACGTGGAATAGGTTCGAGCCCCAGACGAGCTGCCGTCGCCGCAGCAACTGGCTGGATCCACTGCGCCAGGTATATTGCTCGCGGTCGAAGCGGACTAGGCTGCCGAACAGAAAGACGGTGAGGCAGAGGTACGGATACCAGCCGAAGACGATGGCATTGAGCGTCTGCATGATCTGGCCCTCTATTGCGGGTGTGACGGCGCCGGCCCGACGGCGCGACGGGCGTGCCGAAGCTTTGCGATCAGGGTTTCGTGGCCGCAGGCGCTCTGCCCCTGCGAGCCGGGCCCGAACCGGACTTCTTCCTCTTCCCAAGCCGCGTCGAGCGCCACCAGATCCATCGGGTCGGTCTCGGGCGCCTTCAGAAGCTCGTCGACAATATCGCGGCGCGGCGCTTCGGCAGCGATCTTGACCAGCGTGTCGAAAACACCCTTGTAGCTCGACTCGCGTCGCCCGAGCCGTTCGGCGAGCGCCGCGAAAATATGCGCAGTCTGCCCGAGGAGCTCACGCGCCTCCGCAAACGGTTGCGTCGCCAGGAATTCGAGGAACAGCGGCACGTAATCCGGCAATTCGTTCGCCGCGATCGCCAACCCCGCATTTTCGTACATGGCTTTGAGATCGACCATGGCCTGGCCGCGATCGCGGCTTTCACCGTGGACATGCTCGAACAGATGCAGCGCAAGCGTCTTGCTGCGATCGAACAGCAGGCCGTAACGCTCCTGCAGGTCGTAGAGATCGCCGATGGCGATTTCCTCGATCAGCACGTCGACCGCACCGCGGCACGCCGCCGGCACCAGCCTCTCGGCATCGAGCACCGCCGCAAACTCCGGCGCGGCTTCGATCAACGCCTCGGTCGGATAGCTCAGAAGGGCCGAGAGGACCTTGAACGTCTTCATCACGCGATCTCCATCGGATTCTTTGCCTTGCGGGGCGAACCGAACAGGTTGGTCTCGGTCTCGCCGCCGGAGCAGCCATTGCCGAAGGTGAAGCCGCAGGAGCCGCGGATGTCGAAGGCGTCGGCGCCGAGCTCGCGATGCGCGGTCGGGATCACGAAACGATCCTCGTAGTTGGCGATCGCCATGATCTGGTACATCTCGTCGATTTGGGCCGGCTTCAGACCAACCCGGCGGGCGATGGCTTCATCGACGACGCCGTCGAGCGTCTTGGCCCGCATATAGGCGCGCATCGCCATCATGCGTTCGAGTGCCAGCGTCACCGGCGCTTCATCGCCCGCGGTCAGAAGATTGGCCAGGTAGCGCATCGGAATCCGCAGCGACTTGACGTCCGGCATGCCGCCGTCAAGACCGATCTTGCCGGCGGAGGCGGCCGAGGTGATCGGCGACAGCGGCGGTACGTACCAGACCATCGGCAAGGTGCGGTATTCCGGATGCAGCGGGAATGCGACCTTCCACTCCATCGCCATCTTCCAGATCGGCGAGGTCTTCGCCGCCTCGAGCCAGGCATGCGGAATGCCCTGCCGCTCGGCCTCGGCGATCACCTGCGGATCGTTCGGATTGAGGAAGATGTCGAGCTGGGCCTGATAGAGATCACGTTCGTCAGGCTTGCTCGCCGCTTCCGCGATGCGGTCGGCGTCGTACAGCACGACGCCGAGATAGCGGATACGGCCGACGCAGGTCTCCGAACACACCGTCGGCTGACCGGCTTCGATGCGCGGGTAGCAGAAGATGCACTTCTCCGATTTTCCAGACGACCAATTGTAGTAGATCTTCTTGTAGGGGCAGCCGGAGACGCACATGCGCCAGCCACGGCACTTGTCCTGGTCGATCAGGACGATGCCGTCCTCTTCGCGCTTGTAGATGGCGCCCGATGGACAAGCCGCGACGCACGCCGGATTGAGGCAGTGCTCGCACAACCGTGGCAGGTACATCATGAAAGTGTTTTCGAACTGGCCGTAGATATCCTTCTGAACGCCCTCGAAATTGTAATCCTGTGAGCGCTTTTCGAACTCGCCGCCAAGGATTTCTTCCCAGTTCGGGCCCCACTGGATCTTCTCCAGCCGCTCGCCGGAGACCAGCGAGCGCGGGCGAGCTGTCGGCATCGCCTTCATTTCCGGCGCCTGCTGCAGATGCTGGTAATCGAAGGTGAACGGCTCGTAATAATCGTCGATCTCGGGCAAATCAGGATTGGCGAAGATGTTCGCCAGCACCCGCCACTTGCCGCCGATACGCGGCTGGATCGAGCCGTTGCGGTTGCGCTTCCAACCGCCCTTCCAGCGCGCCTGGTTCTCCCAATCCTTGGGATAGCCGATACCGGGCTTGGTCTCGACGTTGTTGAACCACGCATATTCCATGCCTTCACGGCTGGTCCACACGTTCTTGCAGGTGACGCTGCAGGTGTGACACCCGATGCATTTGTCGAGGTTCAGCACCATTGCGATCTGGGCGCGGATCTTCATTGTGCGGCCTCCAGCCGGGACGTGCCGGGTTGATCTGCGGCGGGCGTGTCGAGCCAGTCGACTTTCGACATCTTGCGAACGATGACGAATTCGTCGCGATTGGCGCCAACCGTGCCGTAATAGTTGAAGCCGTAGGCTTGCTGTACGTAGCCGCCGATCATGTGGGTCGGCTTGAGCACGGTACGGGTAACGGAGTTATGGATGCCGCCGCGCTGGCCGGTCTGCTCGGAGCCCGGGACATTCACGATCTTCTCCTGTGCATGATACATCATACACATGCCTTGCCGGACGCGTTGCGAGACCACCGCGCGTGCGACCAGCGCGCCGTTGGTGTTGTAGGCCTCTATCCAGTCGTTATCGACGATGCCCGCCGCCTTGGCGTCGAGTTCGCTGATCCACACGATCGGACCGCCGCGCGACAGCGTCAGCATCAGGAGATTGTCGGTGTAGGTGGAGTGAATGCCCCACTTCTGGTGCGGCGTGATGAAGTTCAAGACCACGGAGTCGTTGCCGTTCGGCCTGCGGTCGATCACCGGCTTGACCGTCTTGGTGTCGATCGGCGGCCGGTAGACGCAGAAACCCTCGCCGAAAGCGCGCATCCACAGATGGTCCTGATAGAGCTGCTGGCGACCGGTCAGCGTGCGCCACGGGATCAACTCGTGAACGTTGGTGTAGCCGGCGTTATAACAGACCTTGTCGGACTCCAGGCCCGACCAGATCGGCGAGGAAATGATCTTGCGCGGCTGTGCAACCACGTCGCGGTACCGGATCTTCTCGTCCTCCTTGGGGACGGCCAGATGGGTGTGATCTCGCCCGGTGAAGTTTCCGAGGGATGACCACGCCTTGACCGCGACCTCGCCGTTGGTTTCCGGAGCGAGGCTCAGGATGACTTCGCAGGCGTCGATCGCGCTCTCGATGCGAGCAAGTCCTTTGGACGCGCCTTCCTCCGTTACGACGCCGTTCAGCTTCTTGAGCAGTTCGACCTCATGATCGGTGTTCCAGCTCATGCCCTTGCCGCCATTGCCGAGCTTGTTCATCAGCGGCCCGAGCGAAGTGAAACGCTTGTAGAGGTTCGGGTAGTCCCGCTCGACCACGGTCACCGCCGGCATGGTCTTGCCGGGGATCGGATCGATTGCTCCCGTCTTCCAGTCCTTGACGTCGAACGGTTGGGCGATCTCGCCGGGACTGTCGTGCATAATCGGGGTGAGGACGACGTCCTTCTCGACGCCCAGCACCTCGGGTGCGACCTTCGAGAAGGCTTCCGCGATGCCCTTGTAGATGTCCCAGTCGCTCCGCGATTCCCACACCGGATCGATCGCCGCCGACAGCGGGTGAATGAAGGGATGCATGTCGGAGGTATTGAGATCGTTCTTCTCGTACCAGGTCGCGGTTGGCAGCACGATGTCCGAGTACATGCAGGTCGTGGACATCCGGAAGTCCAGCGTGACCAGCAGATCGAGCTTTCCCTCCGGGGCGTCTTCGTGCCATTTGACCTCAAGAGGCTTCTTCCTGCCGTCCTCGCCGAGATCCTTACCCAGCACGCCGTGCTTGGTGCCCAGCAGATGTTTCAGGAAGTATTCATGCCCCTTGCCGGACGCCCCCAGCAGGTTCGAGCGCCAGACGAACATGTTGCGTGGCCAGTTCTTCGGACCATCGGGATCTTCGCACGACAGCTTCAGTTCGCCAGACTGGAGGGATTTGGCGACGTAATCCTTCGGCTCCAGCCCGGCGGCAGCCGCAAGCTTCGAAACTTCCAACGGGTTGGTCTCGAGTTGCGGTGCAGAAGGCAGCCAACCCATCCGCTCGGCGCGAACGTTGTAGTCAATCAGCGCGCCGTCCCACGGACCTTGCGGCGCCGTCGGTGACAGAATTTCCTTCACATCGAGCGTCTCGTAGCGCCATTGATCGGTATGGGCATAGAACGCCGAGGTCGAATTCATCTGCCGCGGCGGGCGGCCCCAGTCGAGACCGAAGGCAAGCGGCGTCCAGCCGGACTGCGGCCGCAGTTTCTCCTGACCGACGTAATGCGACCAGCCCCCGCCGGACTGTCCGATGCAGCCGCACATCACCAGCATGTTGATGATGCCGCGGTAGTTCATGTCCATGTGATACCAATGATTCAACCCGGCGCCGAGGATGACCATGGAGCGGCCGCCGGTCTTCTCGGCATTGGCGGCGAATTCGCGCGCCACCGCGATGATCTGATCGCGCGGCACGCCGGTGATTCTCTCCGCCCACGCCGGCGTATAGGGCTGGACGTCGTCGTAGCTGTTGCCGAGATGCTCGCCGCCGAAGCCGCGATCGACGCCGTAATTGGCGACGAACAGGTCGTAGACCGACGCCACCAGCGCCTCGCCGTCCTTCAGCTGGATCCGCTTGGCGGGGATCTTGCGCGTCAAGACGTCCGGATGGTCGGTTCCCTTGAAATGGTCGTGCTCGCGATTGCCGAAATAGGGAAACGCCACATCGGCCAGTTCATCCCTGATATCGCTGAGCGACAACCGGAGCTTGGTGTTGCGGCTCATTGAGTCCCGCTCCTCCAGATTCCATTTGCCCTGCTCGCCCCAGCGGAATCCGACCGAGCCGTTCGGGACCACGATCTCTCCGGTTTCCTCGTCATAGGCCACCGTCTTCCACTCCGGATTGTTGGCCTCATCGAGCGAAGTGGCGAAATCCGAGGCGCGCACGAACCGCTCAGGTACGAGCCGTCCCTCGGATTTCACCAGCCGCACCAGAAATGGCATATCCGTATACTGGCGCGTGTAGTCGTTGAAATATCTGGCCTGCCGATCGACGTGAAATTCCTTGAGGATCACGTGCCCCATGGCCATCGCCAGCGCCGCGTCGGTGCCTTGCTTGGGCGACACCCAGAGATCGGCGAATTTCGAAGCTTCCGAATAGTCCGGACAGATCACGACGCTCTTGGCGCCCTTGTAGCGGACCTCGGTATAGAAATGCGCATCCGGCGTGCGGGTCTGCGGGACGTTCGATCCCCACAGGATCAGGAAGCCGGAATTGTACCAGTCTGCGCTTTCGGGCACGTCGGTCTGCTCGCCCCAGGTCTGCGGCGAGGCCGGCGGAAGATCGCAATACCAGTCGTAGAACGACATGCAGACGCCGCCGAGCAGCGACAGGTAGCGCGCACCTGCCGCGTAGCTCACCATCGACATCGCTGGAATCGGCGAGAAGCCGAACACGCGGTCTGGACCATAGGTTTTCGCGGTGTAGGCGTTTGCGGCGGCGACGATCTCGTTGACCTCGGTCCAGCTGGCGCGGACGAAGCCGCCAAGGCCGCGCTTCTGCACATAAGCCGCTCGTTTCGTCGGATCTTCGACGATCGATTTCCAGGCCGCGACCGGTGCCATCACAGTGCGCGCCTCGCGCCACAGCTTCAACAGCCGCGAGCGCACCAGCGGATATTTCACGCGATTGCCGGAATAGAGGTACCAGCTATAGCTGGCGCCGCGCGCGCAGCCGCGAGGTTCATGGTTGGGAAGGTCCGGGCGTGTGCGCGGATAGTCGGTCTGCTGGGTTTCCCAGGTGACGATACCCCCCTTGACGTAGACCTTCCACGAGCAGGAGCCGGTACAGTTCACGCCATGTGTCGACCGCACGATCTTGTCGTGCTGCCAGCGCTTCCGGTAGCCGTCCTCCCAGGAGCGGTCCTCGGTTGTCGTCACGCCGTGACCGTTGGCAAAATCCGGCTTGGCGCGCGTGAAGAATGTCAGCCTGTCCAGGAAATGGCTCATCCCTCGTCTCCTTATTCCGCGGGCTGGGTGGCGGGCGAAATCTGAGCGCGCCGTTCGATGTCATGAAGCAGGCCGCCCTTGCGGGTATAGACAGCCCAGGTGATGACGATGCAGGTCACATAGAAGATGAAAAATCCCCACAGCGCCGCCTGAACGCCGCCAGTGAGATCGATCGAGGTACCGAACGACTTCGGAATGAAGAACGCACCGAACGCGGCGATCGCCGAGGTGAAGCCGGTGATGGCGGCCGATTCCTTCTCGGCCTGGCGCAGCCGGGTCGCGGGATCGGCGGTCGGCATCAGCCGGTCCATCTCCCGCCGCATGATGTTGGGAATCATTTGGAAGGTCGACGCGTTGCCGACGCCGGTCGCGAAGAACAACAGCAGGAACATCGCGAAGAAGCCCCAGAACGCGCCGGGTTGATCCTTGATGCCGAGGAAATAGAGCACTCCGAGCACGCCGATCATCATCAGCGCGAACACGCCGACGGTCACGCGGCCGCCGCCCCATTTATCGGCCATCCACCCCGTGGCCGAGCGCGAGAGCGCACCGACCAGCGGGCCCAGGAAGGCGAATTGCAACGCATCGACGGCGGGAAATTGGGTCTTCGTCAGCAGGGGGAAGCCGGCCGAGTAGCCGATGAACGAACCGAAAGTGCCGGTGTACAGCCAGCACATGATCCAGTTGTGCTTACGCTGGAAGATTACCGCCTGGTCGGCAAAGGAGGCTTTGGCGGACGCAATGTCGTTCATGCCGAACCAGGCCGCAAAGGCGCTGGCGACGATGAACGGAACCCAGACGAAGCCGGCATTCTGCAGCCAGAGCGGCACATCGGTGCTCCCGCTCTTGACCGCGGTCGGATCGCCGCCGAACCAACCGAACACGCCCACGGTGATCACGATCGGCACGACGAACTGCACGACGCTGACGCCGAGATTGCCGAGGCCTGCATTGAGCGCGAGCGCGTTTCCCTTCTCCGCGCGGGGGAAGAAGAACGAGATGTTGGCCATGGAGGAGGCAAAATTGCCGCCGCCGAAACCACACAACAGCGCAAGCCCAAGGAAGACCGGATAGGGCGTCGCCGGATTTTGCACGGCATAGCCGATACCGACAGCGGGCAGCAGCAGCGACCAGGTGGCGAGCGTGGTCCACAGCCGGCCGCCGAAGATCGGCACCATGAAGGAGTAGAAGATCCGCAGCACCGCGCCCGATATGCCGGGCAGCGCCGCAAGCCAGAACAGCTGGTCAGTCGTGAACCTGAATCCGACCGAAGGCAGCTTGGCCACCACCACCGACCAGACCTGCCAGACCGCGAAAGACAGCAGCAGCGCGGGGATCGAGAGCCAGAGATTGCGCCGGGCGATGGCACGGCCGCCGCCCTCCCAGAACGCAGCATCCTCCGGCCGCCAGTCGGTGAGGACGGCGCCGGACAGAGCGCCGACATGCTGTGGTCGGTGAATCTCCTGCATCTCCGGCAGTTCGGGAAGCTTCTTGAGTGCTTCGCCGACCACGCCGCGCTCCATCTGCCTGATGGAGACGTGCATCCAGACCAGCGCGATCGTGACCAGCAGGAACAGCAGCATGAAGCAGCTGGTCCGGAGCCCGGTCAGATCGACGAGCGCGCCGAAGGCGATGGGCAGCACGAAACCGCCGAGACCGCCGATCATGCCGACCAGACCGCCCACCGCGCCGACATTCTGCGGATAGTAGACCGGGATGTGCTTGTAGACCGCAGCCTTTCCGAGCGCCATGAAGAAGCCCAGAACGAACACTGTCACCACGAACGGCACCAACCCCATCTCCAGATGGAAGCCGACGGTGCCGTTCACGGTCTTCACGAGATAGTCGGTCGGCGGGTAGGACAGCACAAAGGTTGCCGCTACTCCGACCAGGAACGTCCAATACATGATGCGGCGCGCGCCATAGCGGTCGGAGAGATGGCCGCCATAGGCGCGAAAAACGCTCGCCGGAAACGAAAACATCGCCGCCAGCATCCCGGCAGTCTTGATATCGACGCCGTAGACCTTGATCAGATATTGCGGCAGCCACAGCGAGAGTGCGACGAAGGCGCCGAACACGAAGAAGTAATAGAGCGAGAAGCGCCACACCTGGATGTTCTTCAGTGGCTCGAGCTCAAGCCAGGCGCTCTTCGGCTTCTCGTTCCTGGCACGCCGCTCGCGCACCACCGGGTCTTCCTCGGAAAGGAGCCAGAACAAGATGCCCATTACGCCGATCGCAGCCGCCCAGACCTGCGCGGTCGTCTGCCAGCCATAGGCAACCAGAACGAACGGAGCGAGGAATTTCGTGACCGCGGCGCCGACATTGCCTGCGCCGAAAATGCCGAGCGCCGTGCCCTGCCTGGCGGTCGGGAAAAAGCGGGACACGTAGGCGACGCCGACCGCAAAGGATCCTCCGGCGACACCGACGAAAAGTGCGGCGACCAGGAATTCAGGATAAGTGTGCGCCCACGTCAGCAGGTAGGTGGCGACCGCGGCGGCGAGCATCACCACCGTGTAGACCCGCCGCCCGCCATACTGGTCAGTCCAGATACCAAGCACGAGGCGGATTAGCGAGCCGCTGAGGATCGGGGTGCCTACCAGCAGCCCGAACTCGGTGTCGTTCAGACCGAGCTCCTGCTTGATCCGGATGCCGATGATCGAGAATATCGTCCAGACCGCGAAGCAGATGGTGAAGGAAATTGTCGAAAGCCAGAGCGCTCGACCGCTATGCGAAGAGCTTGAACCAGTTGCGCCCATTGAAGTCTCCAATCACCCACCGGCATTGGAGGCACTCATGCGCAAAGATCAGCGCGTCCGTGGTTGTTCCAGATCAATGATCCCGTCGATGGTGTGAGAAAGGCACCCTGAATTTGCAAAAAGACGCCCTTCCGATTGCATTTTGTGGCATCGTGATTTGATATTTGTCACACGTCACGGAGATCGACCAGTTGCGCTCTGATGATTTCGATCGGGTGAAGTCCTTGCCTCTGTTCGCGCGGATGACCGAGCAGAGTCTCGATAACCTGTTGCAAGGCGCGCTGCTGCAGCAGTTTCCGGTCGGTGTGCATCTCATTCACGAGGGCGATGCTCCCGACTTCCTGCACGTCTTGATCGATGGTCTGGTCGAAATCTTTACCGAACAGGACGGAGTCGAGTGGGGAATTTCCCTGCTCGCGCCAGTCTCGACCTTCATTCTTGCGGCCGTCGTGGGCGACCAGCGCTACCTGAACTCGGCAAGAACGTTGAAGGAATCCCGCATTCTGCTGATCCCGGCACAAGGCGTGCGGACGATCCTGGGGCGGGAGATCGAATTTGCCCAGACCGTCACAAGCGAGCTTGCATCGGCCTATCGCGGCGCAGTGAAGAAATTGAAGGGCTATGTGGCGCGATCGAGCGTCGAACGTCTGGCCAACTGGATCCTGTCAGAGGCGCAAAGCGCGGCATCAGGCAAGCATCTCGTCCTGCCATTCGACCGCGCCACCCTGGCATCCCACATCGGCACGACCCGCGAGAATCTTTCACGCAATCTAGCGCATCTGACCGAGCATGGCGTGCGTATCCGTGGCCGGGAAATCATCATAGACCGAAGAGACCTGCTGGAGGCTTTTGCGCGTCCACAAAGGTTCATAGACGACCCAAACTCCTGAGTGTGGATTCAGGCCCAAGGGGTTGCGAGCGGCTGATTGGTTGATCAAAGAGGCACGTCATCTCGGGGCCTCCCGTGCAGGCGGCTCCTCCACCATATCCCGCGGCCGCTGTTGGGCTGCATGATCGAACCGGCAGCGAACGCAATCCGACTGACGGCGGAGAGGTTAAGGATTAACGGACGCATGACGCTCTCGCCGGACTAGCTAGGGCACTCTTCACTGAGCAACGCATCGGCAGAGAGACGCCGTTCGTCTCTCGGGAATGGTGTGGCGATGTTAACTTCGCTTCGGACCACCTTGACGGTGTTAGCCAGCATTCTGATGCTGGCTAACACCGCAGTCCCTGCTCAGTCAGCGGATGCAAGCCCGCTTCAGCTCGAGACCAGAATTGTGCTGGGCGACGTGCGTGGCCGCGTCGACCACATGGCCATCGATTTGAAGAGGCAACGTCTCTTCGTTGCCGAGTTGGGCAACGATAGTGTCGGAATTGTCGATCTCGCCAATCGCAAATTGATCCGCAGAATATCAGGACTTAAGGAACCGCAGGGCGTCGGCTACGAACCGTCGACCGACATGCTCTATGTCGCGAATGCCGGAGACGGGTCAGTGCGACTGTCCTCACGGCCATTGGAAAACAACAACCTGTCGAGAATGCCTTCGCGAAGCTCAAAGCAAATCTGCGAAAGGCCGCCGAACGCACCGTCGGCGGCCTCTGGGATGCTGTCGGGCGCATCATCGACACTTACACGCCCGCAGAATCCTCAAACTACTTCGCCGCCGCCGGCTACTTGCAACCCGATAGGCTAACGCTCTAGTGCTTTGCTTCAAACCTGAGGAGGGGCAGTCTCTACAACCCTGGTCATAGACGATGCTGTGTATCGGATCCCGCTTAGAACGCTCCCGGAACATCACGACTCGTCGCATGGCGTGCGACGTACGACCACAAAAACGTCGCACGAGACCGGGTTTGTTCTGTCCGGAAAATTAAAAAAGCCCCGCAGGGCCAACCTCTTGAGGGTGGTGGGCGCACCAGGGCTCGAACCTGGGACCCGCTGATTAAGAGTCAGCTGCTCTACCAACTGAGCTATGCGCCCGGAACTTGTCCGGAAATGACCCTCGCAAGAGAGGCCGTCGTTTAGCAAAGCGATTCCGCGATGTCCAGCAAGCTGGCGCAACTTTTCCCGACTTTCTGACAGCCGAAAGGCCGCCGGATTCCGGCAGCCTTTCATAGGCTTGGCGAGGATGCCGGTGGCTGGCCCTCAGAGCCGGCCGGAGCGTTCCTGATCCGGACCGTCGTCGCGGTCGAAATGATGGTCGCGGCCGCCGCGCTCCCAGCGGTCCATGCCGCGCTCGAGGCGATGGCGGCGCCAACCCTCGGCGCCGAAGCCGCGCCCTTCCATGTGGGTGAGCATGGTCAGCCTCCGCTTCTGGTTGTCGTCGAGCGTCTTGTAGAGCGGGTCGGCGGCATCGGCGATCTTCTTCAGCGACGTCGCGGTCGCGGCCATGTTGTCGGCGCGCTCGCGCAGCCGCGCGACCGGATCATCCGGCGTCCCGGCCTTGTCCGCATCGGTCTTCTCCGCGGCCATCCGGGCGTTGGCGCGATCGAGCCGCATCTTGGCGAAGTCGCGCACCGCGGTTTCGACCGGCGGCCACAGCTTCTCCTGATCGGCGGTCAGCTTCAGCCCGGCGTGCACCGCAGCAATGCGCGCGTCGAGGAAGGCGGCCCGGTCCTCGGGGCTCATCCGCATCTGGCCATGGAACCACGGGCGATGCTGCGCATAGACCGCGGTCGAACCGGCAATCGTGAGCGCCGCGATGCCGGCGAGCAGAACTTTCTTCATCCAAACCTCCTTTGAAGTTTGCCTGAGGATGATACCGCCTGCTGCGGCCTTCAACTTACGGATTGGACAGAGAGACCTTTCTTGCCAAGATGTAATCCGCTTCATTGCCCGTCAGAAACATCCAAAGCGCGAGGTCGCGCTTTGGTTTTCTGATTGTTTGCGCATGATCTTATCGGAAAGCCGCTTCACACTTTTCCGGATCATGCGCTGGCTAGATCATTCCCAACAGCCGCGGCAGCCACAGCGAGATCTCCGGCACGTAGGTGATCAGGCCGAGGAACACCAGCATCGCGCACAGCCACGGCAGGACCGAGATCGTGATCTCGCTGATGCCCATCTTGGCGATACTGCTCGCGATGTAGAGATTGAGGCCAACAGGCGGATGGCACAGCCCGACCTCGGTGTTGACGATCATCAGGATACCGAGATGCACCGGATGCACGCCGAGCTTGGTCGCCAGCGGAAACAGGATCGGCGCCATGATCAGGAGGATCGACGACGGGTCCATCACGTTGCCGGCGAGCAGCAGGATGACGTTGACCACGAGCAGGAACATCCAGACCGAGAAGTTCTTGTCGATGATCCAGGCCGCCATCTCCTGCGGGATCTGCTCATGCGTCATCAGGAACGAGAACAGCACCGCGTTGGTGATGATGTAGAGCAGCATCGAGCTCATGCTCGCCGCCTGCAACAGCACCTTCGGCACCTCGGAGAGCTTCAGCTCCTTGTAGACGAACACGGTGATGAAGAAGGCGTAGGTCGCGGCGACTGCCGCGGCTTCCGTCGGCGTGAAGATGCCGCCATAGATGCCGCCGAGCACGATCGCGATCAGCGACAGGCCCCAGATGCTTTCGCGGAACGCCGTGAACTGCTGGCCGATGGTCGCGCGCGGCATCTTCGGGTAGCCGTTGCGCTGCGCCACGAAGAAGGTCACCGCGGCCAGCATCAGCGCGAGCAGCACGCCCGGGACGATGCCGGCCATGAACAGCGCGCCGATCGAGGTGTTGGTGGAGACGCCGTAGAGCACCAGGATGATCGAGGGCGGCACCAGGATGCCGAGCGCGCCCGAGGTCGAGATCACGCCGACGCCGAAACGCTTCGGATAGCCGTGATCGACCATCGCCGGCATCATGATCGAGCCGATCGCGACCACGGTGGCGACGCTCGAGCCCGAGATCGCCGCGAACATCGCGCAGGCCGCGACGCCGGCGAGCCCAAGGCCGCCGGGCAGATGCCCGACCAGCGAGGTCGTGAACGCGATCATGCGGCGCGCGACGCCGCCGCGGGTCAGGAACGTGCCGGCCAGGATGAAGAACGGGATCGCCATGATGCCGAAATTGTCGAGGCCCGAAAACAGCTTCAGGCCGACGCTCTCGATCGGCACCTCGGTCATGGTGAACAGGAAGGTGAGCACGGTCAGGCCGAGCGAGATCGAGATCGGCATGCCCGTCAGCATCAGGGCAAACAGCAGTCCGAAGATAAGTGCGGCGCTCATCACGCTTCTCCAAGCGCAACGGGCGCGGTCTTGCTGGTCTCGACGCCATCGACGTGGGAGGCGTCATGGTGCGGCAGCTCGTCGGTCCACCAGTAATTCCAGCACACCTGCAGGAAGCGGAAGCACATCAGGTAGGAGCCGAGCGGGATGCAGGCATAGACGATCCAGCTCGGGATCTCGAGGTCGGGCGAGACCTGGTCGGTGTGCATCAGCTCGAACACGAATTTGGCGCCCATGGTGCCGACGATCGCGGTGAACAGCGCGCCGCCGAGCAGGCCGAAGCTGATGGTGCGCTTGCGCCAGGCGTCATTGAGGCGGTTGATCAGCACGTCGACGCCGACATGGATGCCGGTGCGCACGCCATAGGCGGCGCCGAACTTCGCCATCCAGATGAACATGTAGATGCAGAGTTCCTGCGACCATGCGAGATTGATGCCGAACAGATATGGATAGAGCACCGGCACGTCGACCAGGAAGCGGTGCACGACCGTGACGAAGGTCAGAAGCGTCGCGGCGCCCATCAGGCTCGCGATGATGATTTCCTCGAGCCGGTCCAGAATTTTCAGCAGCATTGATCTCCCCTGTCATGGCCGCCCCCTGCGGCCAGAGCACTAATCTCCCTCTCCCCGTTCTTACGGGCCGGGACGAGCGAAGCTCGCCCCAAGAGGGTTGGTTGAGGGGCTCCGTCCGCGCACACGTTGATAGTTGCGTTCGCGGAAACTCCCCCTCACCCGAAATTCAAGCTGCGCTTGAATTTCGACCTCTCCGCGCACGCGAGGCGAGGTGCAAACACCGCCTTAGTTCATCGGGCTACGGCCGGTTTCCTTCAGGAATTCGTCGATCAGCGGCTGGCCGACGCGCGAGGCAACGTCCTTGTAGACCGGCATCATCGCCTTGCGCATCGCCTCGTCCTGCTCCGGCGTCAGCGAGATGATCTCGGTCTTGCCGGCCTTCTTGATCTCGGCGAGCGCGTCCTCGTTCTCCTTGGCCGACTGGTTGTTGCCGAACTCGGTGGCTTCCTTCATCGCCTTGTTCAGTTCGTCGCGGATGTCGGCCGGCAGGCCGTCCCAGAACTTCTTGTTCACGACCACGACGTAGCCGATGTAGCCGTGATTGGTGACGGTCGCGTACTTCTGCACCTCATGCATTTTCTGGGTGTAGATGTTCGACCAGGTGTTCTCCTGGCCGTCGACCACGCCGGTCTGCAGCGCCTGGTAGACGTCGGAGAACGCCATCACCTGCGGAATCGAACCGAGCGCGCGGAACTGGGCCTCCAGCACCTTCGACGACTGGATGCGGAATTTCAGTCCCTTGTAGTCGGCGGGCGCGACCAGCTTCTTGTTCGCGCTCATCTGCTTGAAGCCGTTGTCCCAATAGGCGAGACCGGTCATGCCCTTGGAATCCAGCTTCTTGAGCAGCTGGGCGCCGAGCGGACCGTCGGTCACCTTGCGCAGCGATTTCAGGTCGGGGAGGATGTAGGGCAGATCGAAGACTTCGAATTCCTTGATGCCGATCGGGCCGAACTTCGAGTTCGACGGCGCCAGCATCTGCACCGCGCCGAGCTGCAGCGCCTCGAGTTCTTCCTTGTCCTTGTAGAGCGTCGAGTTCGGATAGACCTCGACCTTCACCTTGCCGCCGGTGTACTTCTCGGCGAGTTCCTTGAACTTGTCGGCCGCCTTGCCCTTCGGCGTATCCGAGGCCACCACGTGGCTGAACTTGATGACGATCGGCGACTGCGCCGAGGCCTGCCCGACAAAGGTCAAGGCCGCGATCGACGCCGCGGCCAAAATGAACTTACGCATGTTTCCTCCCGCGTATTGCGGAGCACGAATACCGGCCCCGAGACATCCGGTCGCACCATTACAGACAAGCCACGCCGATTGCCATTGCCCCTTTAGCAGGGGCTAAATTGCGCCGTTGCTGCACTGCAAAATCCGATGCGGCGGTATCCCTTTCGGCTCTTGCGACCGTTCATTGACACCGCCCGCACGCTGTGCCCGGCCATGGCGGCGCGGTCAATACGAGGTTTGGCAATGGCGAGTTCGCCGGGCGCGAATGCTGGCGCCCATCTCCGATGTCGTCCCTGCGAAAGCAGGGACCCATACTCCGCAGCGAGAATTGTGAGCGGGACTTGTCGTTTGTCGTCCCGGCGCAGGCCGGGACGACGATGAGGGTGGGTCGCAATTCAAGATGTCAAACAGTGCGGTGTCATCATATGCGCATGCGCATGCGGGTGATCCAGTATTCCAGAGACAGCAGTGCTTGAGCCGAGGGGCCACGGCGTACTGGATCGCCCGGTCGAGCCGGGCGATGACAGGTGAGGATGAGGATACAGATTCTCGTTCTCGCGACATCATCTGTCCGAAGTTTTGCATCTCATTCCGCCCTCGCTCTTGAAGAGGGCGCAGGGAAAGCCGGGTGCCGATCGCACCCATGGGCCCCGTGCAAAAGGTAGAAAGCACGGGGGTAGGACCACAGGTGTAACCGGAAACAACCCGGCTTTCCCTGCGCGGTGGGTTACGGCTTACTTCGTGCTCTCCCCGGCGAGACTGGGCTTGCTTGTCACCGCCCTCGCAACACGCATTGCATCTTGCGAGAGGACACCTGCCGCTAGGGCGTCAGGACCACACGACTTCACCGTCCGCTTCAGCCACACTCGTCAGCCGTGACATCAGCGTCCACCGCATCTCAACCCACGTTCGTGACGATCGCGAAGCGCCCCTCGATCGGGTGAGATGGATGTATTGAACATCTGAGTTGGGTGAAACGCCAAGCGGAATATTTTCTTATGGCGATATTGACAGCTTTTGCTGAGTTGCCCGTCGTGTCCAACCGGCAACAGCGGGGAACAAGAGAGAGAGATTGAACTGAACCGTCATCGTGCCTTAGCCGCTAGTTGCAATCTCAGTGACCGCTGAGCACCAGCGTCTTGACCGGTAGCAGCAGGGCCTGGATGCGCAGCAGGAGCGCGTGTACGAGCCCCGTTACGTCGACGACATGCAACGCAAATCCCTTGAGCGTGCCGGTCTTCGGATCAGCGATCACATCGTGGTTGCTCGTATAGGCATTGACGATGCAGCTGGAGCCTGGCGTGACGCCTTCAAGGCCGCCGGTGTAGAGCGGCTCCAGAAACGTGAGGATCGAGCCCGGTTGGCGCAGGGCTTGCGGATCGATCAGCTGCTCGCCGGAGCGGAATTGACCGGTGGCGATGTAGTCCTGCACACCGGTGACGACGAGCGGAATGATCGTCCAGTGCTTCGAGATGCAGGTTGCCTCCGCGACCATGCCGGGCTTCATGACCTGGGCCTCGATCTGGCCAAAGCCGGCCTGCAACGGGCCAGCTTTCGCGGCTGGCTGATCGCCATGGCTGCGTTTGCGCCTATGGCGCTGATACAGCTGTTTTCTGTCCCCGGGCTTGATTTGAGCGCCGGAAGGATGGCGAGCAGCAGGCCGGCAATAGGTGACGAACCGACGTCCGGTCTATGGGGTGCTGAAGACGGTGCAAATCAATACGCCGTCCGAGGTCCTGTTGAGCATCAGTGAGCTCTCACGCTCCGGCCCGCGCCCTCAGGTATCAATATGCCCGCCGGGCGCATCATCTGATTGACGACATCGCCCGTCCGAAGCGTGAATTGCTCGACCCGCCCGTCAACACCGGCGCGGATATAGGTCTTGTCGAGATCGACCTGCGCCTCGGCCATCGCGGCCTCTGCGCTCGCCTTCTCGGCGGGCAGCAGCGTGGAGATGCGCAGCACCGCGGTCTCCCGCACCGCGTTCGCGGCATCGATGCCTGCCTGTCTGTGATCGACGGCGACCTGCAGCTTCTCGATATCGCGCTGCGGCACGATGCCGGGATTACGGCGCTGCAGTTCGCTCTTGGTGTCCAGTTCGTCCTTGGCCTGCTGCCAGGACGCCTTGGCCTCGCCGGCCTGCGCTTCGGCCTTGACCACATCGGCCCGCGCGCTGGTCAGCGACGCATCGACCTCGGTGACTTTCCGCTTCGCCGTCTCCAGCGCGGCCTGCTGCTTCGAATTATCGAGCCTGAACAGAACATCGCCCATCTTCACGGGGGCGCTGTAGCCGACATTCACTTCGGCGACGCGGCCGGCCACCTCAGGCAGGATGGGCACGGTGCGGAAGTAGATCGCCGCCGAGGTGGTGGAAGGATGATAGTAGAAGATCTGGCGACCGCTGCGGGCGCGAGCTCCACATCGTCCCTCGCAACCATGTCAAGGGCGGTCATCGGCAGAAGTTCTCTTGCCCCTCAGTGGCCAAGTTCTGGAATTTCGGCTAGTTGAATCTGCGTGGCAATGCAATTAGGACGGCATGTCCGTCCTCGAGAGGACAAGGTCATGAAATTGTCGTCAAGGTTTGTCGCGCCCTCCGCCATAGCTTTCCTGTCAACTGTCTTGCTGAGCGGCCCTGCTGCGTCGCAAACCGCAACTGGCTCCAGCGCCCCGCTTCCCTCCATCACGGTCGACGCGCCGAAGCAGGCGGCAAGGCCAATCAGGCCGAAGGAGGTCGCAAGCAGCAGGGTGGCTGCTCGCCGGACATCGTCAACCGGTCACGCGTCATCCTCAGGCGCGCGAACGCCGTCGCCTGCGCCGGATACAGTCTTGGGGCGGATCGCCAGTCTGGAGAAGGTCGCCAGCAACTGCAACGGTGGTTGCGAGTCCAGCCTCCCCCACGGCAAAGACCCCTGGGTTGGGTGCAGCGAATCGGCGGGCGGACAAGCCTATGGACCCTTCTCGTCAACGTGCAGGGACAACCTCACCTACAAATCCTACGTGGATTGCGTCGAGACGAAATGGTTCCTGGGCGAGTACCGAAATAGAGCCTACTGGCTTTGCAGCAGCCTCCAGGCCGCCGGGAAGTTTCAAGTCGCCGACCTCAAGCGATCAAGACGTCCGCACTAGAACGTTTTCGAGCCGTTGATCGCGTGGGCCAACGACGACATTGTAAATGCTTCACATGGACGCAGCAAACCCGCTGCGTCCATGGATGGCAGCCAGCATGGCCGCCGCTCGCCTGTCCTCACCGCGATGCGGTGCTGATGTTCTCGCCAAAGAACTTCCATGTCTTGCCGTCGAACTTCGCGAGCTTGAACGTGTCGAAGGTGGAATAGTCCGTCGGCGACACCGATACCGTGATGCCGGGAAGCAGTAGCGGCAGCGAGACCTTGCTCAGGTTGGTGGCCTGCTTCAGCAGATTCTCGCGCGTCAGCACGTCACCGCAGTTCTTCAGGATGATGGCCGTGAACTGCGCGGACAGATAACCGATCTGGTTGCTGCCATCGATCGGATTGCCTTCGGGATACCACTGCTTCATGAACGCGAGATAGTCCTGCACGCCCTTGTCGGTGTCCCACGCGGGGTCACCGACCACCTTGGTCGCCAGCGCCGTCATGAGGCCGGTGGATGCTTCGAGGCCGGCAGGCTCGAGCACACCGCCGATCGAGCTCGCGACGGACACGATGAAGTGCGTCGGCTTCCAGCCGAGATCGGCAATCTTGCGGATCGCCTGCGCGCCGAACTTCGGCGTCGTGATCGTCATCAGTACGTCGGCGCCCGCGGCTTTCAGATTGACGATCTGGGAATCGATCGTGGGATCGGTCACCTCGTAGCTGAGCTCCTTGACGATGAGACCGGCCTTCTCTCCCAGCCCCTCCTTGAAGCCCTTCAGATAGTCCTTACCGAAGTCGTCGTTCTGGTAGATCACGCCGATCTTCGCGTTGGGTAGCTCCTTGGCGATGTACTTGGCGTAGATCTTCGCTTCCTGCGCATAGGGCGGATAGAACGGCGTGGTCCACGGGAATTCCTTCGGATCGTTCCACTTCGAGGCCCCGGTGGAGATCAGCAGATGCGGGATCTTCTTGCCGTTCAGATATTTTTGGATCGACGAATTCGTCGGCGTGCCCAGTGAGCCGATATTGGCAAGGATCTCATCCTGCTCCACTAGCTTGCGTGTCTGCTCCACCGTCTTCGGCGGGCTATAGCCGTCGTCCATGCTCAGCAGCGTGATCTTCCGGCCGTTGATTCCGCCCTGGCTGTTGATCATCTTCCAGTATGCGGCTTCGGCCCTGCCCTGCGTGCCATACGCCGAAGCCGGACCGCTGTAGGGCATGGTCTGCCCGATCTTGATTTCGGTATCGCTGGCGCCGGGATCGTATTTCTTGTCGGCAGAAAGAACCGCCGACGTGGAAACAAGGCTGAGCGCGGCGACGGCCGCGAGCGTGATGCAACGCATGTGTTCTCCCCATTCGCGTCGCTGTTTGCCGCGACGTCCGGCGAGATCATGATCAAGCCCGCGTGAGATGTCGACCCCTGAAGTCGGGACGTTGACCTGCCTTTGGACCTGCCCTTGGCGCTTTAGCTTGTTGTGTGAGCATGATCTCCGCGCAAACGCCTTGCGTTTGTCGCGAGGGAAAACCGCTTCGCACTTTTCCGGATCATGCTCTAGGCGTCGAGCGTCACAGCCCCATCCAACCAATCACGGCTCCGAACGTTGCCCAGAGCGTCCATCCGAGCCCGAGCAGGCAGATCAGTGCAGCCGCCATCGCAATCGTCAGCAGCAGGCCGTCCTCCTGCAGGTAGGCGACCGCGATCAGGACGACCACCATTCCCGGAATGACGTTCACCAGAGGCAGCGGCCAGCCTGCCGAGAAGGCGAGGAGAAACACCACCAATCCGACGAGGCGGTCGATCACGTCGCGACGCGCGTCCCAGCGCGGCCGGCTGACGCGCTCGATCGCCTGCAGCATCGGACGGACAAGGACGGTGAACCGCTTGAAGCGCTTGAAGTCGAACTGTCGCTTCGACAGGAAGCGCGGAAACGATGGCGCGCTGCGGCCACGCATCATCTCGACCGCCGGAAACAGCAGCGCCAGCGTCGCAACCGTCGCGACGCCGGGGATGATGACCAGCAGCCCCAACAGCAGCAGGAGCAGGCCGAACGACCGCTTGTCCAGGTTGCTGAGGAGCCATTCGAGATCGACGGGGCCGTCCGGTGCTTGAGCGACGAGTTCCTCAAGAAGTTGGGACGTGTGCGTGGGCGCCAATGGGGCTCCGGACGAAGGGGACATAGCTGCCAAAGTGGTCAGACTCGGCATCGATTGCAACAGCTGCCGAAGCAGACTAGGAAGCATGGGTGACCAACGATTCCGACCAGGCATGGCAGCACCATGCGCCGTCAAGCCCGATTCCCGCCACGCGGCGCCGCTGGCCGTGGTTCCTGCTGATCGTCATCATCGCCTGTGCGGGCGCCGGGGGTGTCTACGCCTGGCCGCAGATCGCGCCGCTGGTCCCGTCCCTGGGCAACGCTGCCGCCAGCGACAGGGTGGCCGCAGGCGACAAGGAGACGTTGCCGGATCTGCTCGCCACCCAGCAGAAGCTCGAGGATGACATCGGCGCACTCGGCAAGTCGGTGGCGGACCAGCAGGAGCAGCTGAAGGCCGTCGTCGACCAATTGGCCAGCCTGACGTCGAAGGTCGACGCGCTCCAGCGCCCGGCTCCGGCTCCCGTGCCGTTGCCGGCCACGGCAGCGGCCGACCAGCCGCATGCACCGGTCGCGCAGGCTGTCCCGAAGCCCCGAAAGCCGCCGCCGGTTCGGGCGCCAAAACCCGCTGGTCCGATTTCAACCGGTGGCGCGCCGCTCAACGTGGCACCCGGCGCCAGGGATCGCTGAGCCGCGCTGCGATCAGCGCAAGATCAGCGCAACCAGTTGGTGATGGCGGCCTATCCGCTGGGCCGCTCCATGCCCGCCCGCTTGATTGCTGCGCGCAGGATAGCGGTATCCGAGGAAAGAAAATCGATCAGGCGCCTGGCTGCGTCAGGCGCCTTTGAGTCGCTGACGACAGCGGCGGTGAAGGTCTGGACAAGCTGTAGCTCTGCAGGCAGCAGGCCGACGACCTCGATGCCGGTCTCCTGCACCAGCTCGCTGGTCGGCCCAATCGAGAAATTCGCCTTGCCCGCGCGGAGCGCTTCGGCGGCCTCGGTTCCACGCGCCTCGAGGGTGAGTTGCACCGTGTCCGGCAGGTTCAGCCTGGGGAAGACCTTGTCGCGAACGAACTGTCCGCTCGTGCTGCTTGGCGCCACCACCTGGCCCGCATCGATCAAAGCCTGTCTCAGCGCAACAGCGTTGCCGATGTCCGGCTTCGGAGCGCCTGAGCGAACCGCGGCCGCCAAGGGCGCCGTCGCGAGGCCGATGTCGGATCCCGCGCGAATCCGCCCGTCCTCGTTCAGCGTGCGCAGTCCCTCTCGCGAAAGGATCACCACGTCCGCCTTCGCGCCGTGCGCGAGCTGGTGCCTGATCGTTTTCGGACCGGTGCCCTCCGATGCGCCGGATCCGGTTTCCACCTTGATGCCGGTGCTGCGCTCGAATTCGGGCAGGACTTCCTGGTAGACCGCCGCGAAGCCGCCGGAAATGATGACCTTGATCGTGTCCGGGGTATCGGCGATTGGCAGCGTCAAGGCAGCAGAACCATGTCGGCAGCCCGTTGGCTCATTTCTGAAGGTTTGCGGCGAAGAGCTTGGCCGCCTCGGCCTTCGATTCCTGATCGGCCTTGGCGTCGTATCTGAGCGGCAGGTTGAACTTCTTGCCGAGCTCGGTGGCTTCGGGGTTCGTGAACGCGTGCACGGCGCCGGGATACTCGATGATCCGGTAATTGGCCTTCGCTGCGTCAAAATCCTTCTTCAGCGCATCGTACTCCTCGCGCTTCACGAACGGGTCGTCCGCGCCGTTCAGGATCAGGATTTTCGCCTTGACGGTGCCCGGCGCCGGTGCGGGAGTATTGAGACCGAGCGTAGCGTGAAAGCCGGCAACGGCGGCGAGATCGGCGCCCGTGCGCGCCATGTTCAGAACCACCGCGCCGCCGAAGCAGTAACCGACGGCGCCGATCCGCTGCGGATTGACCGAGGCCTGCTTGGCGAGTTGCTCCCGCGCGGCGTTGAAGCGCTGCTCCATCACCTTCGCATCCTTCATCACCGACCCCGCGAGCGTGCCGGCGTCCTTCGGGTTGTCGGCGGTCTTGCCGTCGCCGTACATGTCCGCAATGAAGGCGACGTACCCCTGCTCCGCGAACTTCCGCGCCTCGCTATGGATATGCGGGGTGATGCCCCACCATTCGTGCACCATCACGATGCCGGGCCGCTTGGCCTTCGTCGCGTCGTCATAGACGACGAAGCCCTTCATCGTGGTCTCCCCGTCCGAGTAGGTGACCGGCTCTTCCTTGACCGCGGCGTGTGCGCTCGCGACCATTGCGATGGCGCAAAGTGCTCCGACGATGATCGTTCGCATGCTGATCTCCCCGCGGGTTGGCGTCGCCGCGTTGCATTTGTTTCTTGCGTAGCCCGGACGGCTATTCCGCCGCCGTCCGGATATCGATTTTCTCGGCGCGGACGGCGCAGAACTTGAACTCCGGAATCTTGCCGAACGGATCGAGCGCCGGGTTGGTCAACAAATTCGCCGCCGCCTCCGCGTAGCAGAACGGCATGAAGACCATGTTCTCGGGCACGTCGCGGTCGGCGCGCACCTTGACCTCGACCGCGCCGCGGCGCGTCTCGAGGCGGATGAAGTCGCCCGGCGCGAGCCCCTTCTTGCGCATGTCCTTCGGCGTCATGAACGCGACCGCTTCGGGCTCGATCTGGTCGAGCACCTGCGCGCGGCGCGTCATCGACCCGGTGTGCCAGTGCTCGAGCACGCGCCCGGTCGACAGCACCATCGGGTACTCGTCGTCGGGCAATTCGTCAGGCGGGATCACCTTGGCCGGCACGATCTTGCCGCGGCCGCTCTCGGTCGGGAAACCCGTGGTGAAGATGATCTCATTGCCCGGCTTGTCGGGATCGTCGACCGGATAGGTCACCGCGCCCTCGCGGACCAGCCGCTCCCAGGTGATGTTCTTCAGTGACGGCATCAGCTGCGCCATCTCGGTGAACACCTCTCCCGGCCCGGCATAATTCCAGGGCAATCCCATCCGCTTGGCAATTTCCTGGATGATCCAGAGATCCTGCCTTGCATCGCCCGGCGGCTTGATCACCTCGCGCGCCAGCTGGACGCGGCGGTCGGTGTTGGTGAAGGAGCCGGACTTTTCGGCGAACGCCGAGGCCGGCAGGATGACGTCGGCATGGAACGCCGTCTCGGTGACGAACAGGTCCTGCACCACGAGATGATCGAGCTTGGCCAGCGCCTGGCGCGCGTGCTGCAAATCCGGATCGGACATCGCCGGATTTTCGCCCTCGACATACATGCCGTGGATTTCGCCGGCGTGGATCGCGTTCATGATCTCGACGACGGTCAGCCCGCGCACCGGATCGAGCTGCTGCCCCCACAGCTTCTCGAAGGCGCCGCGCATGTCGTCGCGGCCGACCGGCTGATAGTCCGGCAGGAACATCGGGATCAGGCCGGCGTCGGAGGCGCCCTGCACGTTGTTCTGGCCGCGCAGGGGATGCAGCCCGGTGCCGGGGCGGCCGACCTGGCCGGTGATCAAAGCCAGCGCGATCAGGCAGCGCGCATTGTCGGTGCCGTGGACATGCTGGCTGATGCCCATGCCCCAGAAGATGATCGACGATTTGGCGCGGGCATAGGCACGCGCCACCTCGCGCAGCGTCTCGGCGGGAATGCCGCAGATCGGCGACATGCGCTCCGGCGTGAACTCCTGGATCTTCGCCTTCAGCTCGTGATAGCCCTCGGTGTAGCCGGCGATGTACTGCTCGTCGGTCAGGCCTTCGGTGATGATCGTGTGGATCATCGCGTTCAGCATCGCGACGTCGCTGCCCGGCTTGAAAGCGAGGTGCTGCGTGGCGTGGCGCGACAGCGCCTGCCGGCGCGGATCCATCACGTAGAGCTTGGCGCCGCGCTTGGCCGCATTCTTGATGAAGGTCGCGGCGACCGGATGGTTCACGGTCGGATTGGCGCCGATCACCCAGATCACCTCGGCGTCGGCCGCGGCCGAGAACGGCGCCGACACCGCGCCGGAGCTCAGTCCCTCGAACAAGGCCGCCACCGACGAGGCGTGACACAGCCGCGTGCAGTGATCGACATTGTTGGAGCCGAAGCCAGTGCGGACCAGCTTCTGGAACAGATAGGCTTCCTCGTTCGAGCCCTTGGCCGAGCCGAACCCGGCGAGCGCCTTGGCGCCCTTCTCATCGCGGATTTTCTTCAAGCCGGCCGCGGCAAGATCGAGCGCCTCTTCCCAGGATGCCTCGCGGAAATGGGTGTAGGGATTGGCCGGATCGACCTGGTCGTTGGCATCCTTCTGCACGCCCGGCAGCCGCACCAGCGGCTTGGTCAGCCGGTTCGGGTGGTGGATGTAGTCGAAGCCGAAGCGACCCTTGACACAGAGCCGGTTGTGATTGGCGGGACCATCACGGCCTTCGGCGTAGATCACCTTCTCGTCCTTGACCTCGTAGGTGACCTGGCAGCCGACGCCGCAATACGGGCACAGCGAGTCCACCTTGCGGTCGGGATAGACGACGCGCGTCTGCTTGTCGTCGAGCATCACTGCCGGCATCAGCGCGCCGGTCGGACACGCCTGGACGCATTCGCCGCACGCGACGCAGGTCGATTCGCCCATCGGATCGTCGAAGTCGAACACGATTTTCGAGCCGTGACTACGATAAGCCATGCCGATGACGTCGTTGACCTGCACCTCGCGGCACGCCCGCACGCACAGGCCGCACTGGATGCAGGCGTCGAGATTGACGCGCATCGCCGGGTGGCTGGTGTCGGCGTGCCAGCGTTCCGTGGCGGGGAAGCGGCTTTCGGTGACGCCGGTCTTCTCGGCCCAATGCCAGAATTTCGAGTCCGGATCGTGCGAGGTCTCGCGCGCCGGCTGATCGGCGACGAGCAGCTCCATCACCATCTTCTGCGCCGCGACGGCGCGCTGGCTGGCCGACTTGACCTTCATGCCGACCGAAGGCGTCCGCTTGCAGGAGGCCGCCAGCACGCGCTCGCCTTCGATCTCGACCATGCAGGCGCGGCAATTGCCGTCCGGCCGATAGTCCGGCTCCGGCGAATAGCAGAGATGCGGGATCTCGGTGCCCTGGCGCTTGGCGACCTGCCAGATCGTTTCGCCGGCCCGTGCCTCAACCTGGTGCCCGTCGAGCTCGAACTGGATCGTCTGGCCGGAGTTGTGATCGTTGCTCATTCAAATCCTCGTGGAAGTTCGCCTGCTCGACCCGCCTACTCGGCGGCTTGCTGCGGACGAAACCCGTCCGGAAAATATTTGATCACGGAGGTCAGCGGATTGGATGCCGCCTGACCGAGCCCACAGATCGACGCGTCACGCATCGCCTGGCTCAATTGGTCGAGCAGCTCCTTGTTCCAGACGGGTTGCTGCATCAAGAGCGCCGCCTTCTCGGTTCCGGCGCGGCAGGGCGTGCATTGCCCGCAGCTCTCGTCCTCGAAGAACTTCATCAGGTTCAGCGCGGCCTCCCTGACGTCATCGGCCTGCGAGAGCACGATGACAGCGGCGGAGCCGATGAAGCAGCCGTATTTCTCCAGCGTGCCGAAATCGAGCGGGATATCGTCCATCGAGGCCGGCAGGATGCCGCCGGACGCGCCGCCCGGCAGATAGGCCTGCAGGGTATGGCCGTCGGCCATGCCGCCGCAGAACTCGTCGATCAGCTGGCGCAGGGTGATGCCGGCCGGCGCGAGCTTGACGCCCGGATCCTTGACACGTCCCGACACCGAGAAGCTGCGCAGGCCGTGGCGCTCGTTGCGGCCGTGGCTTTTCCACCAGTCGGCGCCCTTCTCGACGATATCGCGCACCCACCACAACGTCTCGATGTTGTTGATCAGCGTCGGCAGGTCGAATAGCCCGACCTGGAACGGATATGGCGGCTTGTGCCGCGGCAGGCCGCGCTTGCCCTCGATCGATTCCAGCAGCGAGGATTCCTCGCCGCAGATATAGGCGCCGGCACCGCGCCGCAGATGCAGCACTGGACCACCCGGCGGAAGTTTTGCGATCTCGCGCGCAAGGATCTCGCGGCAGGCCGGGTACTCGTCGCGGATGTAGATGTAGACTTCGGGCGCCTCGACCACGTGGGCCCCGATCAGCATGCCCTCGAGGAAACGATGCGGATCGGTCTCGAGATAGTAGCGGTCCTTGAACGTGCCGGGCTCGCCTTCGTCGCCGTTCACCGCCATCAGCCGCGGCCCGGGCTCGCCGAGCACGGCGCGCCACTTGCGACCGGTCGGGAAACCGGCGCCGCCGAGACCGCGCAGCGACGCATCGTCGAGCGCCTTCAGCAGGTCTTCCCGCGGCAGCTCGCCCGAGCGCAGGCGCGCCAGCAGTTTGTATCCGCCGTCGGCGACATAGGCGTCGTAATCGACGTAAGGCGGGAGATGCACATGGGTGTCGCCGCTCTTCGCCGCCGCGAGCACGTTGCTGACGGTCGCATGATCGACGAAGTTGTGGCCGACCTCCGCGGTGGGTGCGGTGTCGCATCGGCCGACGCACGGCGCCCGCACGACGCGAATGCCGGGGCCGGCGCGGCTCTGGAGATCCCTCAGCAGCTTCTCGCCGCCGAGCATCGCGCAGGTCAGCGAATCGCAGACACGCACGGTAAGCGGCGCAATGTCAGGCTCGCCTTCCTTCACGATATCGAAATGCGCATAGAAGGTCGCGGTCTCGAACACTTCGGCGAATGACAGCCGCATCTCGTCGGCGAGCGCCGCAAGATGCGCCGCCGAAATCTGATGGTATGTGTCCTGGATCAGATGGAGGTATTCGATCAGCAGGTCGCGACGCCTCGGCCGGTCCGCGAGCAGCGCCTCGATCTCATGTGCGGCCACGGGGTCGACCTGGCGCCCCTTGGGCGTGGCTTTCGCCCGCTTCCTGCCTTGTCCGGGATGCTCGAACGCGCGGACCTTGTGAACGTCGTCTCCACTCATGAAACCTCGCCTAGGAACCCGGCTTTGCGCAAGTTGCGCCGGTTCAACCCAACTCTATTCTCTGGCATGCCACAGGCAAGCATATTTAGAACGCCTCTAGCAGCGTCGGGTTGCCGCGCAGGCCGTTGTTAATGTTTGCCTATCGGTCGATCTGAATTCCCAATCGCGCGAGCGGCCGGCTCGCGCGATCTCGACCGCGTCTGCGGCCTCAGAACAGGTCGGCGTAGCCGAGAAAGCCGACCGCATCGCCCGGCTCGACCCGCACGATGGACTCGCCGAGCTCGATCAGCCCATCCGTCTCGATCAGCGACGACAACAGGCCGGCCCCTTCGCGGGGAAACTTGGTCGCCTCCAGCGCGCCGTCCGCCGCCCGGCGCAGCGAGGCGCGGACATATTCGCGGCGGCCGCTCTTCTTCTTGTAGCTGAAGGCGGCCCGGACCGGCGTCGGCAGCAAGGCAGACGGCACGGCGCCCGACAGCGCCAGCACGGTCGGCCGCACGACATGGACGAAGGTGACGAAGCTCGCCACCGGATTGCCGGGCAAGCCGATCAGCGGCGTGCCCTCGATGATTCCCATCGCCACCGGACGGCCCGGCTTGATCGCCATCCGCCACAGCACCAGCGAGCCGGCCTGCTCGATGCCGGCCTTGACGTGATCCTCTTCGCCGGTCGAGACGCCGCCGGTGGTCAGGATCAGGTCGTAGCGTCGCGCGGCCTGCTTGAGCGCATCGGCGAGCCCGACACGTTCGTCGCGCAGGATGCCGAGATCGCCGACCTCGCAACCGAGCCGCCGCAACATCGAGATCAGCATGAAGCGGTTGGAATCGAACAATTGAGCTTCAGCGCGCGGGCTCCCCGGCGCGGCCAGCTCGTCGCCGGTCGAGAACACCCCGACACGCAGGCGCCGCACCACATCGAGCGTGGTGAGCCCGAAGGCCGCGGCGACCGCGATGTCCTGCGGGCGCAGCCGCCGGCCCGCCGCCAGTGCGATATGGCCGCGCGGGATATCTTCGCCGGCCGGACGCACATTGGCGCCGGCCTTCAGGCCTGACGGCAGGATCACGTTGCCCGCATCGTCGATCCGCACGTCCTCCTGCATGAACACGGTGTCGGTGCCGTCGGGCATCGGCGCACCGGTGAAGATCCGCACCGCCTGGCCGGGCCGCGCGGCCGTTGCCGGCACTCCCGCCTGCACACGCCCGGCGACGGGAAACGCGCGCTCACCGCTCGCCGGCAGGTCCGTGCCGGAGACCGCGTAGCCGTCGACGGCGGAATTCATGAAAGGCGGCAGCGGCAGCGGCGCGGCCACGTCGTGGCTGAGGATGCGTCCGTCGGCGTCGACCAGGGCAACGGCTTCCGTCTCGCCGACAGGTTTCACGCGCGAGGCAATGATCGCGACGGCCTCGTCAACCGACATCATCGGTCCGCCGAACGCGAAGCAGTCGTCGGAAAGCTGCGCCATGATGTCCCTCAGTCCTCGGCCATCGACAAGATTTGTTCGACCCACATCGCGAACCGCGGCATTATCCTCAAAGCCGGACCATCCGTGACGAATCCCTGGCAGTTCCGGCGAAGCGGCGGAGAGTGGCCAGTCCGTCTCCGATCGTGCTTATATCCCCTGCTTCGCTGCCATGTGAACCCATTGGGACGCCGACCTGTGACCGAGACGACCACCGCTCCCATTATTGTTCCGGACCCGGACGCCCCGCGACTGACGGAGCGCGTCATCGGCATCGATCAGACCGGCGCGCCGATCGAGATCAGGGTACCGGTCGAGCGGCCGCTGACGCTGTACCTCAACGCGCAGGAGATCGTCACGATGATGACGATCAACGACTATCCCGAATACCTCGCGCTCGGCTACCTCCTGAACCAAAACATGCTCAAATACGACGACGTCGTCACCGAGGTCGAATATGACGACGACCTCCAGGTGGTGGTGGTCCGCACCGCGCACCACACCAATTTCGAAGCGAAGCTGAAGAAGCGGACGCAGACCTCGGGCTGCGCCCAGGGCACGGCGTTTGGCGACCTGCTCGAAGCCGTCGAGAAGGTCGCGCTGCCGAAGGCCGAGCTGCGGACCTCGTGGCTCTACCAGATGACGCACACCATCAACACGATGCCGTCACTCTATCTGGAAGCGGGCGCCATCCACGGCTGCGTGCTGTGCAAGGAGAGCACGCCGGTCTGCTACACCGAGGATGTCGGCCGGCACAACGCCGTCGACAAGATCGCGGGCTGGATCTATCGCCACAATGTCGATCCGGCCGACAAGATCCTCTACACCACCGGACGGCTGACTTCCGAGATGGTGATCAAGACGGTGCGGATGGGCATCCCGATCCTGGTCTCCCGCTCCGGCTTCACCGCCTGGGGCGTCGATTTGGCGCGGCAGGTCGGATTGACCTTGGTCGGGCGCGCGCGCGGCAAGCGCTTCATCGCGCTGTCGGGCCAGGAGCGGATCGTCTACGATCAGAACCTCGACTATGTCGAAGAGGAATCGATGCGGCACAAGCGCAAGGGCGAGGCCGACAATGACTGATATCCCGGGGACCGACATCCCGGGCGTGCTGCTGGCCGGCGGCCTCGCGCGGCGGATGGGCGGCGGCGACAAGCCGATGCGCAAGATCGCCGGCCGGACCATTCTGCAACGGGTGATCGACCGTCTCGCCCCGCAATGCACCGGGCTGGTCATCAACGCCAATGGCGACCCCGCGCGCTTCGCCGCCTTCGGCCTTCCGATCGTCGCCGACGATGTCGCCGATTATCCAGGCCCCCTCGCCGGCATCCTGGCCGCGCTCGACTGGACCGCGGCCAACCGGCCGAATGCGAAATGGGTGCTGAGCGCGGCGGGCGACTGTCCGTTTCTCCCGCGTGATCTTGTCGCACGCCTCGAGCAGGCGCGCGCAGCAGAGAATGCCGAGCTCGCGGTCGCCTCATCCGGCGGGCAGGTGCATCCGGTCATCGGTCTCTGGAGCGTGCGCTTGCGGAACGAGTTGCGCCATGCGCTCGTCGAGGAGGACGTGCGCAAGATCGATCGCTGGACCGCGCGCTATCCGCTGGCAACAGTCGAATGGCCGACCGAGCCGCTGGATCCGTTCTTCAATGCCAACACCGTCGAAGACATCATGGAAGCCGATCGCCTCGCCGCACTCGACGGCGGCTGAGACGCGCGCCGCTTGCGTCCGGAACGGACATCCCCGGCTGCGAGCACGCACGCAGCTAGCCGAGCTGTCCGCCGGCCCACCCTCTCCGACCCGTTTCCACGGCGCGCAGATAGTCCAACATCAGGCGGCCGGTTCCGGACAAATGCGCGGCATCGCGGACCACGATCTTCAGCTCGCGCCGCCCCCAATCGTCCCGCAGGGGGATGGCACGAAGACCCATGCCGGCGCCGACGACCGCGAAGGCGCGATCGGGGATCAGGCCGAGCCCCATATTGGCCTGCACCATGCGGCAGACCGCATCGAAGCCGGGCACGTTGATGCGCAGCCGCATCGTCTTGCCGGCTTGCGTCGCCGCATATTGCGAGCGCAGATAGATCGAGCTCGCAGTGTGCAGGCCGATGTGGTCGAAATCGAGCGTCTCGGTGAACAGCAATTTTTCGCGACCGGCCAGGGGATGGTCCGGCCGCATCACGACCACCAGATTGTCGTAGCGATAATGGAAGGCTTCGAGCGCGCGGCTGTCGGCCTCGGCCGAGCAGATGCCGATTTCGGCCGCGCCCTCCTCGATGCCACGCACCACCTGCCCGCTCGGCCGCTCCTGCAGATCGACGCGGAGCAGCTCATGCGCCGCGAAGAATGCTGAGAGGTCCTCCGGCAAATACTGCACGATCGCCGAGAGGTTGGCGAGCATGCGGACATGGCCGCGCACGCCTTGCGAGTATTCCGACAGTTCGACGGCGATCTTCTCGACATTGAGCAGCGTGACCCGGGCATGATGCAGCAGCGCCTCGCCGGCCGGCGTCAGCGCCATGCCCTTGGCGAGCCGCTTGAACAGCGTGACGCCGAACGCGAGCTCGAAATCGTTCATCCGTTTCGACACCGCCGACGCCGCGATCCCCTCGCGCTGCGCGGCGCGGGTGAGGTTCTGCTCGTCGCAGACGGCGACGAAGAGGCGGAGCGTGGTGAGGTCCACCCGGCGCGTCAGCGCGGTCTCCGCCGGCGTGGCGGCGCGCGAAATGTTGTCGACGTCGATGGAGGCAAGCGGCATGGGCGGCGTCCCCGGGAAAGACCGCAGGGTAGCGCTGGAGATGGCGCGGAAGATTCCAAAGCAGTGCGAAATGAGACGGATCGTTGGGAAATGATTCCAACAATGAGCTTGGTGGGCAGATTCTATCCTAAGCTGATCCGTCAGGCGACGAAAGCGCTATATTCGGTTCATTCTTTTCGCGCGCGAAGAGGTGGACGCGCTCTTGCAGCGCATCGATGATGCGATCCAACTCCTCTGTTCCAAATATCTCCATTCTTTCGCAGCGAGACAGCCAGTCCCACTGCGTCTCTGATCACGCGGACAAGCACAAACCCCTGAATCTTTGTCGATAAATGCCGCGGCGGATTGACTCAGAGCCGTCCGGAATAGCTCGCGAGCAGCTTCACGAGATCGGCCTGTCGCTTCGTGGCGGTCTTTTCATAGATGCGATGCAGATGAGTCTTGACGGTTTGCTCGGAAATGCCGAGCACCGGGGCGACTTCGGGCACGCCGCCGATCTCGACGATCGCGAACATGACCCGAACCTCCGCTGGCGTCAGCCTGAACTCGTCGGCGATAGCCTCGGGCGGTGACGGCAAATCCAGCTCGGCCTTGCGGACGAACACAGCCGCCGCTGCCGAGTAGGAAACTCCGGCCTTGCGGCGCGCGCCCGAGGTCAAGGGCAGCACATGAGCGACGTAGCGCTCGCCGGTGCGCGCGGTCAGCGGCATCGCGATCCCCTTCTTTCCGACGGCCGCATCGCCCGCCTGGGCCGCCGCGAATATCTCAAGCAGATGCCGGTTGCCCTCGGGATCAAGCGCTGCGATCCGGCCGCGGTTGGAACGCAGCACATTGGCCTCGGCGATCAGGCGATGGGCGCTGGCATTGGCATGGATGATGCGGCCGGTCGAATCGACAATGAACATGCTCGAGACGAGTTCGTCGAGACTGTCCGCCAGCGCCGCTGCCTCGACGCGATGGAGATCGATGACCTTGCCAATCAGCATGGCGCGCCGGACGTGCGGCGTGATCAGTTCGAACCGTTGGCGCATGCGGTCGTCGACCTGGCCCTGCCCGGCGTGACGCATGGCGGTGAACAGTGCGCAGCTCGTCACGCCCTTTTCCAGGTTCGAAAACAGGCCGTCGGTCAGGCCTTGCGGCAACAGCCATTCGCGAAAGAAGCGCGTCCGAACGAACTCCTCGCAGGAAATCACGTCGGGGACGGCGACCGGCTGCTCCACTTCGAAAAAGACGACGCCCGGAAAGATCGGATTGATCTTGCCGTACCCCTCCCGATAGAGCTTGAAATAGTGCGGCGCGTCGGACTCGCGGCCCCACCAGAACAGCGCGTCCGTTGCCCTGCTGACCGAGTCCTGCGAATGCAGGCTGGCGGAGGCCGCGCCGATATAGCCGCAGATACTTTCAAACGCGCTCGGCCACAGTGCCGGGTCGAGCGAAGCATCGTAGATGTCGCCGATGACCCGCGACAGTTCGTCAGCTTCACGCATGTCGGTGGCTCCAGCCTGCTGAACCGACCCCTGCATCGTAGCACGTCCGGGGAGCCGGCAGCCAGCACCTCAATCGATCGGGTGACGCGGCGACCGCACGGATCCGGCAAGTTACGACCGTCGGGTAACCCGCATAACGCCAGCGACTGGTAGGGCTGAGTTCCGACACGGACGGGAGCACAGGCCCTGTAGGGCAACCCAACTGACCCGTGAGATCAGGAGAGGATCATGCGTGACGAAGCCAAGATCAAGTTGCGTGAGAGCCTGCGCGGTACCGTCATCGAACGTGGCGAGGCCGACTACGACGAAGCCCGTGCGCTCTATAATGGCATGATCGACAAGCGGCCATTGCTGATCGCCCGCTGTGCCGATGTCGCCGACGTGATCGCTGCGGTGACGTTCGGCCGCGACAATGACCTGCCAATCGCGATCCGCGGCGGTGGCCATAACGGGCCCGGCCTCGCCAGCGTCGATGACGGGCTGGTCATCGACCTCTCCGCCATGAAGGGCGTTCGCGTCGACCCGGTTACTCGCCAAGCGCGGGTCGGTGCCGGATGCACCCAGGGCGACGTCGACCATGCCACGCACGCGTTCGGCCTTGCGGTGCCGGCCGGCATCATCTCGACGACCGGGATCGCCGGCCTGACCCTGAGCGGTGGCCACGGCTATCTCACCCGCAAATACGGCCTCACCATCGACAATCTGGTCGAGGCCGACGTTGTGCTCGCCAATGGCAGCTTCGTCGTCGCCAGCAAGGACAACAACCCTGATCTGTTCTGGGCGCTGCGCGGCGGCGGCGGCAATTTCGGCGTCGTCACCTCCTTTGTGTTCCAGCTCCACCCCGTCAACATGGTGTTTGCCGGGCCGATCGCCTGGGACCAGAAGCAGGCGCGCACCATCATGCAGCGCTATCGCGACTTCCTGCCGGCAGCACCGGAGGAACTCGGCATTTTCCTCGGGCTCAAGACGGTTCCGTCCAGTCCGCCGTTTCCGGAAGAGCTTTGGGGAAAGCCCATCTGCCTCCTGATGTGCTGCTATGACGGCCCAGAGGATGCGGCCAAGAAGGCTCTGGCGCCGTTGCTCGATGCACTGCCGGCACCGTGGCTAAACTGGATGGGGACGATGCCGTATCCGGCGGTGCAGAGCATGTTCGACGGGCTCTACCCCAAGGGCATGCAATGGTATTGGCGTGGCGATTTCGTCAAGACGCTGCCGGACGCCGCGATCGACATCCATCTCGAGCAGGCCGCGCAAGCGCCCAGCGAATTGTCGCTCATGCATCTCTACCCGATCGACGGCGCGGTGCATCGCGTCGGCAACGGCGAGACCGCATGGAATTGCCGCGATGCGACCTGGTCGATGGTGATCGCCGGCATCGATCCGAATCCGCAAAAGGCGGGGCCGCTCACCCGATGGACCAAGGCCTATTGGGAAGCGGTTCACCCGTTCGACCTCGGCGGCGCCTACCCGAATTTCATGATGGATGATGAGGGCGACGGCCGCCTCAAGGCAACCTACGGGTCCAACTATGCGCGACTGGCGGCGGTGAAGCGCAAATATGACTCCGCCAATCTGTTCCGGGTCAACCAGAACATCAGGCCTGCTGCCTGATGCAGCGGCCGGCGATATTGCGAAGGTGAAGGCTTCGCGAAGGTGATCCAACAAAAAACGCGGCGCCGAGGCGCCGCGTTTCCGAATGCTTTGATCGCGCGAACCGTCAGCCCGCGACCTTGGACGCCGGCACGTCGCGCTGGCGCTTCATCACGATCTTGTTCAGCGCGCCGAGATAGGCCTTGGCGGATGCGACCAGCGTGTCCGGATCGGCGGCGCGCGCGGTCATCGAACGGCCTTCATGGGCGAGACGCACCGAGACTTCGGCCTGTGCGTCGGTGCCTTCGGTCACCGCGTGGACCTGGTAGAGCTCCAGCTTGGCCTCGTGCGGCACCAGACGCTTGATGCAGTTGAAGACGGCATCGACCGGGCCGTTGCCCTCGGCTTCCTCGATCTTGATCTGGCCGTCGACGTCGAGCTTCATGGTCGCGCGCTGCGGGCCATGGGTGCCGGCGATCACGGTCAGCGAGGCCAGCTTGATGCGGTCGTGCGCGGCCGCCATCTCCTGGTCGACCAGCGCCTCGATGTCCTCGTCGTAGATGTCCTTCTTGCGGTCGGCCAGCGCCTTCATCCGCGTAAAGGCATCCTCCAGCTGGTTGGCGCCGAGCTTGTAGCCCATCTCCTCCAGCTTGTGGATGAAGGCGTGGCGGCCGGAATGCTTGCCGAGCACCAGCGAGGACTGCTTCAGGCCGACCATCTCGGGCCGCATGATCTCGTAGGTCGAGGCATCCTTCAGCACGCCGTCCTGATGGATGCCGCTCTCATGCGCGAACGCGTTGCGGCCGACGATCGCCTTGTTGTACTGCACCGGGAACGAGGTGGCAGCCGACACCACCTTCGAGGCGCGGGTCAGCTGCGTGGTGTCGATCTTGTTCCAGTACGGAAACTTGTCGTTCCGCACGTTGATCGCCATCACGATCTCTTCCAGCGCGGCATTGCCGGCGCGCTCGCCGATGCCGTTGACGGTGCATTCGACCTGCCGCGCGCCGCCGAGGATGCCGGCCAGCGAGTTCGCCACCGCCATGCCGAGGTCGTTGTGGCAGTGGACCGAGAAGATCGCCTTGTCGGAGTTCGGCACCCGCTCGATCAGCGTCCGCATGAAGTGGGTGTATTCCTCGGGCACCGTGTAGCCAACGGTGTCGGGGATGTTCACCGTGGTGGCGCCGGCCTTGATCACGGCTTCGACGATCCGGCACAGATAGTCCATCTCGCTGCGGGTGCCGTCCTCGGCCGACCATTCGACGTCGTCGATCTGGTTGCGGGCGCGGGCGACCATCGCGACCGAAGTCTCGATGACCTCCTCGGGGGTCTTGTTCAGCTTCACGCGCATATGCAGCGGCGAGGTCGCGATCACGGTGTGGACGCGGCCGCGGCGAGCGAACTTGACGGCTTCGGCGCAGCGGTCGATGTCGGCCGGATGGGCGCGGGACAGGCCCGCGATGACCGCGTTCTTGGAGCGGCGGGCGATCTCGCTGACCGCCTGGAAGTCGCCTTCCGAGGTGATCGGGAAGCCGGCCTCGATGACGTCGACGCCCATATCGTCCAGCAGCTCGGCGACCTCGAGCTTCTCCTCGAAGGTCATGGTGGCGCCGGGGCACTGCTCGCCGTCGCGCAGGGTGGTGTCGAAAATGATGACGCGGTCCTTCTCGGACTTGTTCACGGTGGCCATGTGAGAAATTCCTTTAAGCTTTGCGCCCGTCATGTTGCTTGGGCGATATCAGGGTCCGGTGATCTCGTACAAACCCCTGAGTGCCCAGGCGCAAACGCCCAGCCGGCCCTCAGGGGCAGGTAAGAAGAAGGCCGCCAATAAGCAGGGTGGGCGCCGCGGCCGGGATCGCGGCGGTAGCCTGGGCTACCTCCCTCGAAATCCCATCGATTTGGCCGCGAATCAGCATTGCCAGACCCTGTTGAGCGCCGAAATCCTCGGTCAAAACCCTTGACGGTTGGTTGCCGGGACGCGCTATGCGCCGTCGTTCTAGACGATTATGGCAAGCCGCCGCAATGGGTAAAGATGGTCAACGGGGTTGACCTATCGTGCCGCATGGCTCGGCGCGCCCGGCCCCGTCCCTGTCCCCTCACCTCCGCCCGCGCGAAGACGCGCGCAGGCTCGACGGCGAGCGGCCGTAGAGACCGGCGAAGGCGGCGTTGAAACGGCGGACGCTGCCGAAGCCGGCGCGGAAGGCGATCTCGGTCATCGCGTCGTCGGTGGTGTCGATCAGCCGCTTGGCGCGCTGCACGCGGCGGGTGGTCGCGACCTGCTGCGGGCTGGCGCCGACGTGGCGCTCGAACAGCCGCCCGAGGTGGCGCGAGGTGATGCCGAGCCGGTCGGCCAACGCAGCAACCGAGCCGCGCTCCAGCGCGCCGCCGTCGATCAGCTTCAGCGCACGCGCAACCGTGGAGCGCGTGCCGTTCCACGCAGGACAGAACGGCGCGGTTTCGGGACGGCAGCGCAGGCATGGCCGATAGCCCGCCGCTTCGGCCGCGGCGGCCGTCGGGTAGTAGGTGACGTTGCGCGGCAACGGGTGCTTCACCGGACAGACCGGGCGGCAATAGATCCGCGTGGTCTTCACCGCGGTGAAGAAACGGCCGTCATAGCGCGCGTCGCGCCGCAGCCGCGCAGCGTTGCAGACCTCGAAGCTGAGCATGGCCGCACACTAGCGCATCGCGCGATCGGCGAAAGTGGCCGGCGGTGATGAGGTCCGATTCCGGCCAGCGTGAACCGCAGCGCTGACCTAGATCAAGCCGATCGATCACCCCTGGAGACATCGCAATGACGAACCCGACCAACAAGCAAACCGTCCTCAACGCCTGGCAGACGTTCAGGACCCGCGACGCCAACCTGATCGCCGCATTGTTCGCGCCGGATGCCGAATGGATCGCGCCGGCCCGCAACGCCACCGCGGTCGCGCTCGATCACACCGATCACATGATCGGCGCGGAGGCGATCGCGCGCTTCATCTCGACCGAGACGCATCGCCTGTTCTCCGAGATCGACATCGCGTTCCGCGCCGTTCATGCCGACGGCGACAGCGTGATCGTCGAGGAGCGCATGCGCGCGACGCTGCCGGACGGCCGGCGCTATGACAATGACTACTGCTTCGTCTTCGTGGTCGAGGCAGGCCGCATCAAGCAGGTTCGGGAATACATGGACACGCGCAAGGGCTGGCAGATGGTGTTCGGAGAGGCTGCGGCGTGACGACGGCGGCGTGCGGCGCGATTCGAGCGTGACTTCGCCCGCCTTCTCGCGAGGGGAAGGCTTCCTTTCCCTTGCGGGTCGCGCAGCCTGATTGGCACCGACTAACCTATCCGCACCGCCATGGCCGGGCTCAGCCGTCCGAAGCACGGCGTCGCTTCCGCTCGCCTATGTCCCGGCCAAAACACGAACGCAGCGAAACCTTTCCTACACCATGACAGCATCTGCGGCATCGACCGGCGACAGCTGTGGCGCTTACGCGGCCGGGTAAATCAATCTTTGCTCAACTGGTTGCATCTAGTGTGCCGGCGGCGACCGGGTGTTAGGGCGCGTCCTTTGGTTGGTTAAGGAGATATCAGGATCATGCCCACGACGAACCTGGCCGATGGACCCCATCAGCGCCAAGCCGGCTTCAATCTCTTCCTGGTCGGATTCCTGATCCTGTTCCTCGAACTGGCCTGCATCCGCTGGTTTTCGGCCAAGGTCGTGTTCCTGCAATTCTTCACCAATATCGTGCTGCTCGCGGCCTTCCTCGGCATGTCCTGCGGCTGCCTCGCCGCGCGGCGGACCACCAACTGGCTTGCGCTGTTCCCGGGGCTCGCCCTCGTGACCTTCGCCGCCGTGGCCACGATCATGGCGCTGTATTCCAACTGGGGCCAGTTCGCGGTCGACGTCGGCCATCAGGCCTCGCCCCAGGAGGTGTTTTTCGGCACCGAGTATCGCAACCCGGATCTCGCCAAGTTTGTCGTGCCGATCGAGGCGATCGCCGGGCTGTTCTTCGTGCTGATCGCGCTGATGTTCGTGGGCCTCGGCCAGACGCTCGGCCGCGCCTTCGACGCCTACCCGAACCGCGTCGCCGGCTATTCGCTGAATATCGGCGGCAGCCTCGCGGGCATCGTCGGATTCTCGCTGCTGTCGTTCGCGCAGGCGCCGCCGGTGGTCTGGTTCGGCATCAGCTGCGCCGGCATCGTCTACCTGCTTTACCAGGACAAGGCGCTGTCGATCCTGCGCCTTGCAACGATCATCATCGTGGTGGGATTTACCGCCTACTACACCGATCGTTCCGGCAGCCACGACATCCGCTGGTCGCCCTACTACGCCGTCGACCTCAACAAATCGAACGGCGTGATCACCGTCAACAGCATCGGCCATCAGGAAATGATGCCGTTCAGCGAGCGCGGCTCGTCCTACTCGCTGATCCATCTGCTGCAGAAGCACAGCGGCGGCGCGCCGTTCAAGGACGTCATGATCATCGGCGCCGGCTCCGGCAACGACCTGTCGCACGCCTTGCGCTTCGGCGTCGAGCGCATCGATGCGGTCGAGATCGATCCGGTGATCCAGAACATCGGCATCCACAACCATCCCGACAAGCCCTATCAGGACCCGAGGGTGGTGCCGCATCTCGACGACGGCCGGCATTTCCTGCGCACCACCGAACGCAAATACGATCTGGTGGTATACGCGCTCGTCGACTCGCTGATCCTGCACAGCGGCTACGCCAACATCCGCCTCGAAAGCTATCTGTTCACCGAACAGGCGTTCCAGGACGTCCGCCGCGTGCTGAAGCAGGACGGCGTCTTCGTCATGTACAACTACTATCGCCAGGGCTGGATCGTGCAGCGCGTCGCCGAGATGGCCAAGCAGGTGTTCGGCTGCGATCCGCTAGTGCTGCCGCTGCCCTACAAGGAAACGCTGACCTCGTCCGAAGCGGTCGGCTTCACCACCATCATCGCGGGCTGCAATCCGCGCATCTCGACCGCGTTCCGCGACCGCGGCCAATTCTGGTTGAACAGCATTCCGCCGGAGAACCTCGCGGTCAACGGCTTCGACAAGCCGCAAGAAAAGGGACAGGACAAGGGACAGGACAAGGCTGCCGCCCAGCACGGCGACTGGGTGCCGCTGGCGCCGGCGAAACTGGTGGTCGACAATGAAGGCGCCAGGCAATCGACCAGCGACGACTGGCCGTTCCTCTATGTCAGCGGCAGGCTGATCCCCGATCTGACCGTTCGCTCGATGATCCTGCTCGGCGTGCTCGGGCTTGGCCTGGTCTATCTGTTCAAGCCGAAGGGCGCCTGGCGGCCCAACAACCGGATGTTCTTCCTCGGCGCGGCATTCATGCTGCTCGAAACCAAGGCGGTGGTGCAGATGGCGCTGTTGTTCGGCAGCACCTGGCTGGTCAACTCGGCGGTGTTCTTCACCGCGCTGCTGCTGATCCTCGCCGCCAATTTGTACGTGATCAAGGTGCCGTCGACCCGGCTGGCGCGGCACTATGCCGGGCTGCTGGCGCTGCTGGCGGTCTCGGTACTGGTGCCGCTGGACACGTTCCTGAGCGGCGGCATCGTCTGGCGCTACGTGATCCCGTGCGCGCTGGCGCTCGGCCCGATGTTCTTCGCCGGCGTGATCTTCGCCCGCTCGTTCCGCGACGAAGCCAATCCCGATCAGGCGTTCGGATCCAACATCGCGGGATCTGTCATCGGCGGCCTCGCCGAATCGTGCTCGACCCTGCTCGGCTTCCGCTATCTCCTGATCGTCGCGATCGGCTTCTATCTGCTGTCCGCCTGGATGCCGTCGCGCAAGGGATAGCGATCGCGCGGCACGAACGGCAGACGGCGCGCGCTACTTCTTGGCGGGCGCCTTCTTCTCGGTCGCCGCGCCCTTGCCTTCCGCCTCCAGCGCCGCGCGGACGCGCTTGAATTCGCTGAGGTCCGCCTTGTCGACCTCGGGGAATTTCAGCTCGAGCCTGTCGAGCGCATTGACGATGGTCGAGCCGATCACGACGCGGGCAAACCATTTGTGATCGGCCGGCACGATGTGCCAGGGCGCGTCCCCGGTCGCGGTGTGGTGGATCATCTCTTGATAGGCGGCCTGATATTTGGCCCACAGCGCACGCTCGGAGACGTCGGCCATCGAGAACTTCCAGTTCTTGGCCGGCTCCTCGAGCCGGTCGAGGAAGCGCCGGCGCTGCTCCTCCTTGGAGACATGCAGGAAGAATTTCAGGATCACGGTGCCGTTGCGCGACAGATAGCGCTCGATCGCGGAGATGTCCTCGAAGCGCTCGCGCCAGATGTTCTTGGTCACCAGCCGTTTCGGCAGCTTCTGCTTGGCGAGCACATCGGCATGAACGCGCACGACAAGGCATTCCTCGTAGTAGGAGCGGTTGAAGATGCCGATGTGGCCGCGCTCCGGCAGCGCGATCATGGCGCGCCACATGAAATCGTGGTCGAGCTCCTTGGTCGAGGGCTGCTTGAACGAGAAGACCTCGCAGCCCTGCGGGTTGACGCCCTCGAACACGCTCTTGATCGCACTGTCCTTGCCGGCGGCATCCATGCCCTGGAAGATCAGGAGCAGCGACCAGCGGTCCTGGGCGTAGAGCTTCTCCTGGAAGTCGTTGAGCCGCGTGCGGTTGGCCTCGATGATCTTGCCGCCGACGTCCTTGTCGATGCCGCCCTTCTCGGCGGTCGGATACGACTTCAGGTGAAATTCGCCCGAGCCGTCGAAGCGGAACGGCGCGACAAAGGGTTTCAATTCATCGGCGAGCGATGGGGACGGTTTGCTGCTCATGGCCTCTCGACGGCTTGCGTGGCGATTTGATCCGGTCGATCACGCTACCAAGAATGCCCTTGGGCAGGAAGATAATGAACAGCACCAGCAGCACGCCATAGACCAGATTGTCCCAGCCGACCGCCTTGGTGCCGAACGAAATGCGCAGTACCTCGGCCAGCACGATGGTGATGATGGCGCCGACCGTCGGCCCCAGCGCGACATAGACGCCGCCGACGATCGCCGCGAACACCATCTGCAAGGACACCGCGATACCGCTCACCGTGTCCGGCGAGATGAACATCTGGTACTGGCAATAGAGCGCACCGGACAGCGCGGTCATCAACGCGCTGATCAGGGTGATCTTGAGCTTCTCGGCAGTGACGTTGACGCCGGCCGCGGCGGCGGCGTCCTCATCTTCGGAGATCGCCTCCATGGCATGGCGGATCATGCTGCGGTCGATCGCGCGCCAGATCACGAGGCCTGCGACCCAGACCGCGAGCGCGATCAGATACCAGGTGGTCTTGTCGTCGAATTGCAGCGCCAACAGCCCCTTGCCGCTCGGCGCGCGCTGCGGCGTGTAGCCGAGCGAGCCGCCGGTATAGTCGCGGGTCGCGGTGATGACTTGCAGCACGATGCCGGACAGCGCCAGGGTCACCAGCACGAAATAGTGCCCGGTGATGCGGAAGCGGAAGCAGGGATAGGCGACGACGAGCGCGAGCACGCCGGCGGTTGCCATGCTCAGGGGAATCCCGATCCAGGGCGAGACGCCGAGATGATTCCAGAGCAGCGCGGTGACATAGGCGCCGATGCCCATGAAGCCGCCATGGCCGAGCGAGACCAGGCCGAAGCGGCCCATGATCGACCACGACGTATAGGCGAACGACCAGATCAGGATCAGCACCAGCACGTGCAGGTGATAGGGATCGCGGTGCACGAAGGGCAGCGCGACGAGCGCGAGCAGCGCGATGATCCAGCCGGCGGCCTGCCTGTTCACGAGCGCCTCGCCAGGAGGCCCGCGGGCCGGATGAACATCATGACGATGAAGAAGGCGAATGCCAGCACGTAGCCCCATTCGAGATCGGAGAACAGGCCGCCGAGCGAGATGATCTCGGCAAACACGAAAGCGGCAATGAAGCCGCCGATGAAATTGCCGAGGCCGCCGAGCACGCAAATCAGGAAGGTGATCGGCCCGAACGACAGCCCGACGAACGGATGCACGTCATATTGCAGCACCAGCAGGCACGCCGCGAGCCCGGCGAGCCCGCCGCCGATCGCCGAGGTGACGAGATAGATGCGCTTGGGATCGACGCCCATCAGCGGCATGATCTGGCGGTCCTGCGCGATGGCGCGGATCGCGGTGCCGGTGAAGGTGCGGGTCAGGAACAGATAGACGCCGACCATGCCGACCAGCGCCGCGCCGAACGACAATAGTCGCGCGTAGCTGAAATTCATCTCGCCGAGCGCCAACACCGGCAGGCGGATGCCGAGATTGCGGAAGTCGATGCCGAAGGCGACGGTGGCAAAACTCTGCAGGATGAACAGCACGCCGCCGGTGGCGAGCAGCTGGTTGATCGGCGGCGCCGTCAACAGCGGCGCGATGACGAAGAAATGCAACGCGGCGCCGAGCAGCGCCACCAGCAGGATGACGAGCGGCGCGGCCGCCCAGTACGGCAAATGAAAAACCTGCACGAGATAATACATGCCGTACATGCCGATCATCACGAGCTCGGCATAGCAGATCCAGGTGACGTCGATGACGCCGAAGATCAGGTTGAGCCCGAGCGCTAGGAGCGCCAGCACGCCGCCGAGCAGGATGCCGTTGATCACGGCCTCCAGCAGGTAGATGTCGAAAATGTCGAGGAAGGATTGCATGGCTACACCGGAGACCGTGACGTCATTATCCAGTTAGCCGTCATCCTGAGGTGCGCGCTCTCGCGCGCCTCGAAGGATGCACGGCCCGTCTGTGGCCGATTCATCCTTCGAGGCTCGTCCAGCGGCGCAAGTGCGCCGCTGAGCTCGCACCTCAGGATGACGGGGAAATATGTGAGCGCACTCGCACGGCCTGCTGTCATCATCCTACACCCCGAGATACGCCTGCTTGATGGTGTCGCTCGCCGCGAGTTCTGCCGCCGTGCCGGCGGCGCGGATGCTGCCGGCTTCCAAGAGATAGGCGCGGTCGACCACGCGCAGCACCTGCTGCACGTTCTGCTCGACGATCAGCACGGTCAGCCCGCTGGCGCGGATGCGCTTGACCAGCTCGAACACCTGCTGCACCACGACCGGCGCGAGCCCGGCCGAGGGCTCGTCGAGCAGCAGCAGTTTCGGGTTCGACATCAGCGCGCGGCCGATCGCGCACATCTGCTGCTCGCCGCCCGACATGGTGCCGGCCATCTGGTGACGTCGCTCCTTCATGCGCGGGAACAGCTCGAACACGAAATCGAGCCGCTCGGCGTAATGCGCGCGGGCGCCGGGCATGTAGGCGCCCATCTTCAGATTGTCGTCGACGGTGAGCCGCGGAAACAGCCTTCGGTTCTCCGGCACATGCGCGATCCCGAGGCTGACGATGCGATGCGCCGGCGTCCTGACGACGTCGACCCCCTCCATCGATATCTTGCCGTTACTCGGGCGGATCAGGCCGGAGATCACACGCATCAAGGTGGTCTTGCCGGCACCGTTCGGACCGATCACACCGACCGCCTCGCCCGCCTTGACGTCGAGGCTGACGTCGAACAGCGCCTGGAAGCTGCCATAACCCGCGTCGATCGATCGGAGCTCCAGCATGCCGGTCACGCCCCGATCCGGCGGCGCGCCTGCTCGGCGACGGCGGCAGCCAGGCTCGCATCCGCATCGGTGCCGAGATAGACCTCGATCACCCTGGCATCGCCGGCGACATCGGCCGGCAGACCTTCGGCGATCTTCTCGCCGTGATCGAGCACCATCACGCGGTCGACCACGCGCATCAGCACACCCATGATGTGCTCGACCCAGATGACGGTGATGCCGAGCTCGTCGCGGATTCGGCGCAGCATGTCGGCGGCCTGGTCCATCTCGGTCTCGTCGAGACCGCCGAGGCTTTCATCGGCGAGCAAGAGTTTCGGGCCGGTGGCGAGCGCCTTAGCGAGCTCGAGCTTCTTCAACCCGGCCGCGCCCAGCCCCTCGACACTGCTATGCCGATCGGTCGGCAGGCCGACCATCGCCAGCGCGCGCTCGGCCGCCTCCTCGGCGTTGCTCCGGCTGTGGCGACCCTGGCCGTAGAAGCCGGCGAGCACGACATTCTCGAAAATGCTCAGCCGATGGAACGGCCGCGGGATCTGGAAGGTGCGGCCGATGCCGCCAACGATGATCCGGTGCGGGGCGAGGCCCGCGATCTCCCGGCCGTCGAACAGGATCGAGCCCTCGGTCGGCGGCAGCGTACCCGAGAGCATGTTGAAGATCGTGCTCTTGCCCGAGCCGTTCGGGCCGATCAGGCCGAGGATCTCGCCCTGCTCGACGCGGAACGACACGTTGTTGACGGCGCAAAAGCCGCCAAACCGCTTGACCAGGCCTTCGACGGCGAGCACGGCGTCCCTTTCGCGAGCGAGCTATTTGTAGCTGTAGGTGGTGCCGGCCGGCAGCGGCAGCACGGTCTCGCGCTGCATCTGGCTCTTCGGCCACACCACATAGGATTTGTCGTCGATGTATTGCAGCACCACGGGGAACGAGCGCGCGTTCTGCCCGGCGTACTGCTCGCCCTCGCCGTAGAACTTCACGCCGTAGCCGAGCATGGTGCCGCCCTCGGGAATGTCGGTGTCGAGTGCCGCCTTGCGCAACGCATCCGGATCGATGCCGCCATACTTCTTGATCGCGCGCGGCAGCACGTCGTCGAGGAACACGTAGGCGTTGGCTGCGCCGATGCCGACATGAGCGGAGCGGATCGGTACACCGGGCTTCAGTCGGTCAAACTCCTCACCGACCATCTTGATCACCGGCGGCAGCTTGGCATCCATGCCGTTCTGGTTGGCGAGCCAGATCGAGATCGGGTCGGTGTTGAAGAGATAGTTGGCGTCGGCGCCGAGGCCTTCCTTCAGCTTCTCATAGACGCCATAACCGGCGCCATGGCCGACGATGGCGCCGAACTTCAGCCCCTGCTCGCGCGCCTGGCGGAATAAGAGGGTAATGTCCGGATTGTAGCCGGTGTGGAAGATCACATCGGGCTTGGCGCGCTTCAGCTTGGTGACCAGCGCCGACAAATCGGGCGCGGTTGCCGAATAGCCCTCCTTGAGCACGATGTTGAAGCCGGCCTTCTTTGCACCGGCTTCGTTGCCCTTGGCGACGTCGACGCCGTAGGCGCCGTCCTCATGGATGATGGCAACGCGGAGGTCTTTCGGCTCCTTGCCGAACTTGGACATGGAGTATTGCGCGATGAAGTCGGTCGTCATCATGCCGTACTGGTTGCCGGCGGCCTGCGGGCGGAACACGTATTTGTAGTTCTTGCCGTCGAATACGCCCGAGGAGATGCAGGTCGTGATCCACATGAACCTCTTCATCTGGTCGACCCGGGCCGCCACCGGCACGCATTGCGCCGAGGAGAAGAAGCCCATCACCATGTCGACCTTCTCCTGCTCGAGCAGGCGGACGGCCTCGTTGATCGCGATGTCGGGCTTGCTCTGCGCGTCGGCGTAGACGGCCTCGACCTTGTAACCCTCGACGCCGATCTTGGCGTAATGGTCGAGCATGATCTTGACGCCGGTATATTGCAGCTCGGAGCCGCCACCGGCTAGCGGGCCGGTCAAATCGAAGATCACGCCGATCTTGATCTTCTTGTCCTGCGCATGCGCGGCACCGGCCACGCCCAGCGCCGCAAGCGCGACAGACAGACCCGCGAGCCAGCGGGCGGCCTTCCTGACCGGCATGAATCCCTCCCCAGAGATTGTGCACTGCATTTTTTGTTTTCGTTCGGCCCTATCACATGGGGAGCGGCCGATGATGTCAAGCGCGATGGCTGCGTCCGCACGGCGCAGGCGTGATCAAAGCTTCAGCAAATGGTCGCGGACGCACGGGCGGGTCGATAGCCAACCATTTCATTCCGCCGCGATTGCCGGTTCGACCGGGCGGGGAACGACCTTACGGGCTCGGCTGCGGCTGAAGCGGTGCAGCGCAAGGTAGACCACCGGCGTCGTGTAGAGCGTCAGGAATTGCGACACCAGCAGGCCGCCGACGATCGCGTATCCGAGCGGCTGGCGGATCTCCGCGCCGGTCCCGTGCCCGAGCGCAAGTGGCAGGGCGCCGAGCAGCGCTGCGAACGTCGTCATCATGATCGGGCGGAAGCGCTTCAGCGCCGCCTGGAAGATCGCCTCCTCCCGGTCCATAGCCTCGATCAGCTCGGCATGGATTGCAAAATCGATCATCATGATCGCGTTCTTCTTGACGATGCCGATCAACAGGATGATGCCGATCAGCGCGATGACGCTGAGCTCGAGGTTGAACGCCATCAGGATGAGAAGCGCACCGACGCCAGCCGAAGGGATCGTCGAAAGGATCGTGATCGGATGGATCAGGCTCTCATAGAGCGCACCGAGGATGATATAAACCGCGATCAGCGCCGCGAGGATCAGGAGTGGCTGGGTCTTGAGCGAGTCCTGAAAGGCCTGGGCATTGCCCTGGAAGGTGGTGATCAATGTGGCCGGGACGTTGAGCTCACGCTTTGCCTTCTCGATCGCCTCGACGGCCTGTCCGAGCGCGGCGCCTGCAGCCAGATTGAACGACAGCGTGATCGCCGGGAACTGGCCCTGATGGCTGACCGATAGGGACCGTACGGTGCGCTTTTGTTCGACCAGCGCGCTCAGCGGCACCTGCCGCCCGCTGCTGGACGGCACGTAGATCAAATCGAGCGCGCCCGGATCGAGCTGGAATTGCGGATCGACCTCCAGGATCACCCAATAACTGTTTTGCTGGGTGAAGAATTGCGCGACCTTGCGCTGTCCGAATGCATCGTAGAGCGTATCGTCGATCGCCTGGGTGGCAACGCCGAGCCGCGATGCCGTATCTCGATTGATCTCGAGCCGCAGGGTCGGACCGGCGATCTGCTGGTCGGTCGCGACGTCGCGCAACAACGGAATTCCCTGCAAGGTGCGAAGCAGGATCGGCGCCCAGTGATCGAGCTCGTCGAGATCGCTGTCCTGGAGCGTGAGTTGATACTGCGTGCGGCTCGCGCGTCCGCCGACATTGATGTCCTGCGACGCCTGCATGAACAGCGCAATTCCCTGCACGGCGGCAAGTTTCGGCCGCAGCCGGTCGATGATCTGGCTCGCATTTGCATCGCGCTGGTCGCGGGGCTTGAGATTGACGAACATGCGGCCGTTATTCATGGTCTGGTTGACGCCGCCGACGCCGACCGCCGACATCACGCCGTCGATGCCCGGGTCAGCCAACAGAATGCGCTCCAGCTGCGACTGCCGCTCCAGCATGGCTGGATAGGAAACGTCCTGCGAGGATTCCGAAACGGCGACGATGAATCCGGTGTCCTGCTGCGGAAAGAAGCCCTTCGGAGTCAGGACATAGAGATAGCCGGTCAGGATAATGGTCGCGATGGTCGCAGTCAGCGTGAGCCGCCGGTGACGCAGCACCCGGCGCAGGCCGGATTCGTAAACCGCGAGCATGCCATCGAAGAACCTCTCGCTCAGCGCATAGAGCCGGCCGTGCCGCTTGCCTTTTTCCTCCTGCAACAATTGCGCGCACATCATCGGCGTCAGCGTCAGCGAGATGACGGCCGACACCAGGATCGCCACGCTCACCGTGACAGCAAATTCGCGGAACAGCCGCCCGATAATGCCGCCCATCAGCAATACCGGAATGAACACCGCGATCAGCGACAGGCTCATCGAGATGATGGTGAAGCCGATTTCGCGCGAACCCTTCAGCGCAGCCGCAAGCGGCGAGTGGCCCTGCTCCAGGTACCGCGCCACATTCTCGACCATCACGATGGCGTCGTCGACGACGAATCCCGTCGCGATCGTCAATGCCATCAGTGAGAGGTTGTCGAGGCTGTAGCCGAGGACATACATCACCGCGAATGTGCCGACCAGCGACAGCGGAACGGTGATGCCGGGGATCACGGTGGCCCAGGCGTTGCGCAGGAACAAGAAGATCACCATCACCACCAGCGCGATGGTGAGCATCAGCGTGAACTGAACCTCCTCGACCGAGGCGCGGATGGTCTGGGTGCGGTCGGTAACGACATGGACGTCGACGGCCGACGGGATCGAGGCCTTCAGTCGCGGCAACGCCGCCTTGATGTGCTCGACGGTGTCGATGACGTTGGCGCCGGGTTGCCGCTGAATGATGAGGATGGCCGACGGTTGTCCATTGAAGGTGCCGGACCCGCGAATGTTTTCGGCGCCATCCACCACGGTGCTGACGTCGCCGAGCCGGACCGGCGAGCCGTTGCGCCAGGCGACGATGACCGGCCGATAGCCCGCAGCATTGAACAATTGATCGTTGTTCTCAAGCGTGAAGCCCTGGTGCTGGCCGTTCAGCGTGCCCTTGGGGGCGTTGAGCGTGGCGGTCGCGATGGCCGACCGCAGATCTTCAAGGCTCAGGCCGCGGCCCGCGAGTTCGAGCGGATTGGCTTCGACGCGCACGGCGGGCTTCTGTGCGCCGGCGATCAGTACGGCACCGACCCCGTCGACCTGGGAAAGTTGCTGCGCGAAGATGTTGTCGGCAAGATCGCTGACCGTCGTCATCGGCAGGGTGTCCGAGGTCATCGCCAGCACCATCACCGGCGGGTCCGACGGATTGGTCTTCCGATAGGTCGGCGGTGACGGCAAATTCTTCGGCAATTGCCCACCGGCGGCGTTGATCGCGGCCTGCACATCCTGTCCGGCGGCGTCGATATTGCGGGCAAGGTCGAACTGGATCGAGATCACCGATATTCCAATGCCGCTCACGGAGGTGAGCTGGGCTACGCCCGACATCTGCGCCAGCTGCCGCTCCAGCGGGCTTGCCACCGAAGAGGCCATCGTCTCCGGGCTCGTGCCTGGCAACTGGGCCGTCACCTGAATGGTGGGAAAGTCGACCTGCGGCAGCGGCGCGACCGGCAACAGCAAATAGGCGACGAGGCCGACCATTGCGAGACCCGACATCGTCAGCGCAGTTGCGATCGGACGTCGGATAAAGGGCTCGGAAATATTCATCACGTGTCGCCTTATTCTCGGCCCTGGGCCGTGGACGCGGCGCGCTCCCGCGAGGGAGCCACCGGCGCGGTCACGACGCGGGCGCCGGGCCGGAGCTTGTAGTGGCCGTCGACGACGATGGTTTCATGGGCAGCGAGGCCGCTCTCGATCAGCGCCTCGCCGTTGCTGCTGGCGGCGATCCGCACGAGGTGCGGTTCGACCGTGGAATCCTGCCGGACGACGAACGCGTAGCTGCCGTTAGGTCCCGATTGCAGCGCGGATTCCGGCACGACCGGTCCGCGGCGGACGCCGAGCAGCAGGCGGGCGCTGACGAATTGGCCGGGCCAAAGCCGCCCGTCGAGATTTTGAAAGATCGCCTTGAGTCGGATCGAGCCGGTGCCTTGATCGATCTGGTTATCGATCAGTTCGAGACGGCCTTCGGCAAGCCTGATGCGGTCGTCCTGATCATACGCCGATACGACAAGCGCCCCGCCCTGCATCGCATCGACGATCTCCGGGAGATATTTCTGCGGCAAGGTGAAGATCACGCCGATCGGCGCCACTTGCGTGATCACGACAAGTCCGCCCGGATCGGAGGCATGAACAATGTTGCCCTGATCGATCAGGCGAATGCCGGTGCGGCCGGCGAGTGGCGAGACGATCGTTGTATAGCCCAGCTGCACGCGCGCATTGTCGATCACCGCCTGATCATGCGCGATCGCAGCCTGATATTGCGCGACCAGCGCTTCCTGGGTATCGACGCTCTGGCGGGTGGCGAACTCCTTGACCACGAGCTTGCTGTAACGCTCCAGGTCAAGCCTGGCATTGGCGAGCAGCGCTTCGTCACGCGCCTTGTCGGCCTCGGCCTGATGCAGTTGCGCCTGATAGGGGCGCGGATCGATCTGCGCTATCAGGTCGCCGACCTGTACATCCTGGCCTTCGCGAAAGGCGATCTTTTGCACCTCGCCATCGACGCGCACTTTCACGGTCACGGTGTTGTAGGCCTGGACCGTGCCGAGTCCTACGCGCGAAATCGCGAAGTCCTGATCCTTCACCACACCGGCCGTCACAGGCACAGGCCGCGCAGGTGCGGTATTCGCGGCCGGTTTCATGACGCTGGACGGAATGCCTTCGCGCCACAGATAAGTGCCTGATACCGCAAGCACGGCTGCAGACAGGCCCGCAATCCACAGTTTAGGAGCGTTCATCGTGTTGTCCTGTCATGGAAGGGGCTGACTTGTCCTTCCGCTGGCGCGTCCCCCGGAACGGGATTATTATTTATACGACGTATAACTTATACGGCGTAAAAGCAAGGGCTGATGCCGTGGAACGCCGATCGGGGGGCTTGGCTCACAGGATCTTGAAGGCCGCCGACGCCCGGTGGCAGTCGGACGGCGAGAAGGCGGAGCGCGACTACGCTGTGCACCAGACCGAAGACCGAGCATGGCCGCTCGGGGTTTCAGAACTAGTCTACCGAGAAAAGAAAAGGACTGACTGAAACGAGCGGCGTTCCGTCGCTCGTTTGCTTCACTCGAAATTCTATTTCCTTTTCCGCGCTCGTATCCAGAACGCTAACGGACAGTATCGCAATGCACGTGACTTCTCGCGTTGCCTTGTCCCTTGACTTCACGAGTATCGTGCCGTCCAGGCTGTAGGCGGCGCTTTTCCTTGCACCGTCCAAGATCGCCGATTTTTCAGTATCCGATTTCGCAGCATTCATCATTGCTTCAAGCGAACTCGAGTATTTGAGAGTAAAAGTCACCAGCTTGTTATTTTGATCGTCCGAAAATGTCTTGAGTACCGAACTGCGGGCATTCAAGGAACGACACTCCTGCTCCGCAATTTGGTCCGCTTCGCCACAGCCGCTCAACAAGAGCAGCAGAACGAAGCGTGCCAGAAGCGCCTGCCCTTCCCTCATCGGTCTCATTGGACTGCCTGTGTCGGATTGCCCCGATACGCTTTGCGCCAGACCGGCGACAGAGCGTGACCGCGGGCAGATAGTTGCGCCGGAGTTTCGGTCGGCCGAGCCATTGCACGGCCTCGATCCAAAGCGCGCCATCCTGGCGCCGCAACGGTCGGATTCCGCTTCGGTCGGTGCCGAGCACCTCATCAAAGCGCCGCTCTATACTAATTGAATTCGGCGGCATGGAGCTTCACGAAATCGCGCGTGTTCACCGGTGCTTTGCCCGTGAGCTTGTATATGGTGTCCGTCATGCGGTCGTAACGCCCCTGCCGGTTCAACTCGGTCATGGCCGAGAGATGGCTGACGACGTGCTCGGGAAACCCCGCCCGCCGAAGGCCTTCGCTCCACGCCGCGAGCGGGACGTCGCGATATCGGATGGGCCTGCCGAGCGCCTCGGAGAAAGCACGCGCATAGTGGTTCAGATCGGCGGATTCCGGCCCCGTCAGATCGTAGATTCGTCCGATATGTGGTGCGGGATCGTCGAGGATCGCCGCGACCGCGCGCGCCACATCGACCGCCGAGATCGGCGAGGTCTTGCCATCGCCCATCGGAAGCGCCAACTCGCCGGAGGCCCGCACGCCGGCGGCGGCGAGCATCAGAAAGAAGCCCTCAAGGAACACCGTCGGCCGCACCGTGACGACAGGCAGTCCCGACCAGGCCAGAGCCTGCTCCGCCAGCCAGTGCAGCCTGTGCTGCGGGCTGTCGGTGGTCTCGTTGATGCTCATCTGCGAGACCGTCATCTGCGACATGTTCACGAAAGCCTCAACGCCGTGGTGCCGCGCCACCGCGGCAGTGTTGATCGTAGCTTCCAGGTAAGCCGCCGAGACAGACATACCGAAATAGATACGCCGGCAACCTTCGATCGCGCGGTGCATCGAGGCGAGGTCCGTCAGGTCGCCCTTTACGACCTCTGCGCCGAGCCGCCGCAAGGCTTCGGCGCGCGCGTCCTCCCGCCGAACCAAGGCGCGCACCTTGTGGCCATTCTTGAGCAGGAATTCGGTGAGGCTGCGGCCGACGCCGCCCACAGCGCCGGCTGCTCCGGTCACGAGAATCGGCTTGTCGTGCTTGTGTTTCGTCGTCATGTTGCTGACCCTTGGGTTGCGTTCAAAGGACGAACTGCGTGATATCTGTGATGCCCGGGGGCTCGAACCCGGAGATGGTGCGCATTGTGCTGCGACCCGACCTCAGCGCGTCGGCAACCCGGCCTGCCGCATGACGAAACGCTGGATCCGCGGGATGACGATGATCAACATCGGGACGATCACGACGTAGCTCGTTGCTGCGGCCTTCAGCCAGCGCAGGGCGAAATCGGGCTGGAACCCATAGTTCATGGCGAGACCGACGAACGACATGCTGGTCGACGTGATCAGGCCGGTGATCAAGGAGATCGAGGGTCCAATCAGTTTCGGGGAAAGGGCCATTTGCTTGCTCCTGGGTACGGGGTTATTATTTAGACGACGTATAACTTATACAATGTAAAAGCAAGAGGGCCGATGCCGAGAACTGCCGATCCGGAGCTGCCTCACAGGATCTTGAAGGCCGCCGACACGCTGTGGCAGTCGGGCGGCGAGGAGGCTGTGACGATCCGCGGCGTCGCCGCGGAAGCAGCCACCACGACGCCGACGGTCTATAGCTACTACGCCGACCGGGAGGCGTTGCTGACGGCGTTACGCGCGCTGGCTTTTCAGCGCTTCTCGGCCTACCTCGCAAAATCCCGCGACTTTCAGGACACCTGCGTACGGCATCTCGAGTTCGGCAGCACCCACCCCCGCGATTATGAATTGCTCTACGGGCGTGGCTGGATGGAGCGCGTCACCACGGGTGCGCAGGCCGGCGAGATCGAACGATACACCACCCATATCGTGCGTGCCGGTGTCGATGAAAGCAGGGCCGCGCACATCGCCTATCCGATCATGATGATGCTGCACGGCGTGGTGATGCATCGGCTGTTGAACAAGAAGCCGGGTCCCCTCGGCCGGACGATTGCAGCAGCCTGTCTCGACGCCTGCATGACCCTGCTTGAAAGTGCGCGGCAGGGGAAATAGCAGATTGCGATTTAGAACCCGCGGAGACGATTGAAGAAACCCATCACCATGTCGACCTTCTCCTGCTCGAGCAGGCGGACGGCCCTCCTGACCGGCATGAATCCCTCCCCAGAGATTGTGCACTGCATTTTTGCTTTCGTCCGTCCTATCACAGGGGGAGCGGCCGATGATGTCAAACGCGATGGCTGCGTCGCCACGGCGCAGGCCTGCGCAAAGTCTCGGCGAAGCGCTGCCGACGACCTTTCAGACCGGAGAACTACGGAAGGAACCTTCGCTATTTCTGACTTATCCTGAGGCCTGCGAAGTAGCTGTCATTGGAGGCGACACATGACTCATATGCTTTGCAGAACGAGACTCATCTCGTGGTTCGGTGCGTGCGTGCTTGGATTGGGAGCGTGGCTTGCCGCTTCGTCGGCTGCGGTGGCGCAGAATTCACCTTCTGCCGAGGCCAGGCTGAAGGAGTTGAATATTACGCTGCCGCCCGTGCCTGTTCCCGTCGCCAACTACGTCGATGCGGTCCGGGTTGGCAATCTGCTCTTTCTCGCGGGAAACACCCCGGCAGCTGACTGGAAGTACAAGGGCAAGGTGGGGAAGGACCTCACCGTGCAGGAAGGCTATGACACGGCCCGTCAGGTCGGCCTGATCATGTTGGCGAAGGTGCGCGTCGCACTTGGGAGCCTCGATCGCGTCAAGCGCGTGGTCAAGGTCTTCGGAATGGTCAATTCGGCCGAAGGCTTTGGTGATCAGCCGAAAGTCGTGAACGGCTTCTCCGATTTGATGGTGGAGATCTTCGGCGAGGCGGCCGGCAAACACGCGCGATCTGCTGTTGGAATGGCGGGCCTTCCATTCAACAACGCTGTGGAGGTCGAGATGATCGTTGAAGTGGCCGAATGATCGGCCGTTGCATCGAGTCAAGGTCCGTCGATTACCGACGATCCCCCGTCAGAAGCGCTCACGCCCTACGCAGGCAGCTGCGTTTCGATGAACGCGGTGACGAAGCGCGGCATTGCGGCCGAGAGATCGGCACGGCTCCGCACCAGATGGATGCCGGCGAGTTCGGGATTTTTTTGAAGCGCGAGATTGGATTCGATGCGCGCACGCAGCGTGTCAGCGGGCATGTCGACGCGCAGGATCTGCATCATTGCGAGCGCAACGCCGGTGTAGATGCAGTGCCAATCGGCATCCGCGCGGCAATCCGCGGCGGTAAGACCGGTCTCCTCCTCGAGCTCCCGCATCACGCTGCCGGCGATATCGACCGTCTCGCCGCTGATGTCGTCGAGATCGGGCGTGCCGGAGGGAAAGTAGATCCGTCCGGCATTCGCGGTCCGCTCGCCCATCACGCCGCACACGAAGGCGCCGTCGCTCGAGAGCAGCGCTCCCATGCCGAAGCCGTTGAAGACCTCATTGTCCGGAAAGCCCCAGTCGCGCCAGGCGAGGAAGCTTGCGAAATCGGTCTCGAAATAGCGCGCGCTAAGCCGCTCGCCGGCAAACACCGGATCGCGCCCGAGCAGGACGCGGCCGTTCCACAGGTTCGGGTTCAGCCGCTGCTGCTCGGCGAAATGCGCGTCGATCTCGTCGCGCCGCTCGTCCGCGAACGGCCAGGGACGCTGCTGCAATGCCAGATCGAGCGTGGTGACGCGGCAAATCAGCGGAGACTGCATGTCGGGCACAGCGCGCTTACTTCGCGCTTCCGGTCGTCTTCTTGACCTGATCCACGAACTTGTTGGTGTAGGTCTTGGTGACGTCGATGCCGGCCTTTGCGACCTCCGGCGAGCCTTCGCTGAACACGGCGAGCACCGCTTCGGCGCCCTTGGGATCCATCTTGCCGGTCTCGGAATACATCGGGATCGTGTTCTTCAGCGCGGCCAGATATTGCTCCTTGTTCTTGCCGACAAGCTCCTCCGGCATCTTGGCCATGATGTCCTCGGCCGAATGCGAATGGATCCAGGCCAGCGTCGCCATGATGGCATTGGTCAGCGCCTGCACTTCCTTCTCGTGGCCGTTGACCCAGGCCGTGGTCGAATAGAGCGCGCCGCCGGGATATTCGCCGCCGAACACCGCGAGCGTGTCGTGCTGGGTGCGGGTGTCGCTGAGAATCTTGAGGTCGGCGTGGCTGCCTTGCAGCACGGTGACAGAGGGATCGAGCATCACGGCGGCATCGATCTGGCCCTGCTCCATTGCGGCCACCGCGGTGGCGCCGAGGCCGACGCCGATCACGGCGGTGCCTTGGGGATCGAGGCCGTTCTTCTTCAACATGTATTTCAGGAAGAAGTCGGTCGAAGAGCCCGGCGCGCTGACGCCGACCTTCTTGCCGGCAAGATCCTTGATCGAGTTGATCTCGCCGGTATGCTTCGGCGAGACCACCAGCACCAGGCCGGGATAGCGGTCATAGACTACAAAGGCCTGCATCTCCTGCTTCTTGGCGGCGATATTGACGCAGTGGTCGAAATAGCCGGAGACGACGTCGGCGCTGCCGCCGAGTACGGCCTTCAGCGCATCCGAGCCGCCCTTGAGATCGACCAGCTCGACCGCTAGCCCGGCCTTGTCGTATTCGCCAAGCTGCTTGGCCAGCACGGTGGGCAGATAGCACAGGCAGGCGCCGCCCCCGACCGCGATGGTGATCTTGCTTTGCGCCGCGGCAAGGCCCGTGGACAGGGTCAGCGCCAGCAGCGTTCCGGCAAGCTTGCCCAGCAGTTTGTTCATGACGTCCTCCGTTCGACTGGCCGGCACGATAGAGGAGCAAGCCTGCCTTGAGAAGGCGACTTTCCGGTTACTGGTCAAGCCTGCGGCCACGGCATAGCATCGCGGATGCAGGAAAACGCCGAACAGGCACCAAGAATATTTCAAGGGAAACATCAAGGGAGGCCTTCATGAATCGTCTTGCAACCGCGCTGTCGATTGCCACTGCCTTTGCGGCCGGCTGTGGCGTTACCCATTTGCTGCGGCCGGCGCTCGCCGCCGAGAGCATCACCGCGCAGGTCATCCATACCGGCGAGATGGAGGGCGACAAGCTCGGCGACGCCAACAAGGTCGGCTTCCGCTCCAAGACGTTCGTCTCGGCCGATGGCGCCACCGTCTCGATCCAGGACGGCAATGTGCCGAAGCACATGCACCCCAACACCAACGAGATGCAATTCGTGCTCGAGGGCACCGGCACGGTCTGGCTCGGCGACAAGGAAGTGACGGTCAAGCCGGGCGATTTGATCGTGATCCCGAAGGGCACGCCGCATGGCGGCAACAAGCCGAACGGCCGCGCCATCAAGTCGATCGCGATCAAGACGCCGCCGCAGGCGCCTGACGATACCAAGCTGCTGGATTAACGACGGTCCGTCAGCCGTCATCGCGAGGCGCGTCCGACCGTGCAAGCACCGTCACCCCAGCGACAAAGGCGAAGCCTTTGCGCGGGGATGACGGTGCTTGCAAGGGCTCATAGCTGTCAGGCGCGCAACTGACGGTTCCATGACACCACGATCAACGGATTAATCACTTGCCTCACCTCCGCTCGCTCCATAATATGATGATCGTCATTTTATAGAGAGCGAACCATGAGCCTGGACGATCACCCCACGGTCAGGGCGGTGCGCGCGCGCAGCAGCCAGCACGTTCACGACGTCCCGGTCTCTTCGGAACTGCTCAAGCGGATCGCGCGCGAGTGCGGAGCCGATGACGTCGGCATCATCGAGTTTGACCGGGCGGCCATCGCATCGCAACGCGACTTCATCCGCAAGGTCTACGGCCGGACGCGTTCCCTGCTTGCGATCGTGTGCCACATGAACCGCGAGCCGGTGCGCTCGCCTTCGCGCTCCGTCGCCAACGAGGAATTCCACGGCACCTACGATCACGTCAACGAAACCGCACGTGCCATCGTTCGCGCGCTCGACGAGCACGGCATCCCGGCCTGCAATTCCGTCGCCGCGTTCCCGATGGAGATGGACCTGCCCCGGATCATGATGGTCCAGCACAAGCCGATCGCGGTGGAAGCAGGCCTCGGGCGGATGGGAATCCATCGCAGCATCATCCACCCGAAATTCGGCAGCTTCGTCCTGCTCGGCACCGTCCTGCTCGGATGCGAGGTGGACGCTTATGACCAGCCGATCGACTACAATCCCTGCCTGGAGTGCAAGCTGTGCGTGGCCGCCTGCCCGGTCGGCGCCATCAAGCCGGACGGCGGCTTCGATTTCCTGTCCTGCCACACCCACAATTATCACGACTTCCTCGGCAACTTCACGCAGTGGGTGGAGAAGGTCGCGGATTCCAAGGACGCCAAGGATTATCGCGCCCGCGTCCCCCGCACCGAGACGTTGAACATCTGGCAATCGCTGTCGTTCAAGCCGGGCTACAAGGCGGCCTATTGCATCTCGGCCTGTCCTGCCGGCGAAGACGTGATCGGCCCATTCCTGCATGATCGGGACGCGCATTTCGCCGACGTCGTGCAGCCGCTGATCGACAAGGACGAGTTCGTCTACGTGATCCCGGATACCGACGCCGAGGACACGGTGACGCGGCGCTTTCCGCACAAGAAGGTCCAGCATGTCACGTCCGGCCGCCATACCGGCAGCATCCAGGCCTACACCTTCTCGCTCTCGCTCGGATTTCAGCGCGGCAGGGCGCGCGGTCTCGATTTCGTGACGCATCTGCGCTTCACCGGGGCAAGCGCGCTGGACATGACGGTCGTGATCAAGGGCAAGGAGTTGCAGGTGGTGCCGGGGCGTCATGTCGGCGATGCGGCGCTGAACATCACCGCCGACACCCAGGCATGGCTGCGCATCCAGAACCGCGACCTCGACCTGGCCGACGCGATTGCCTCAGAGCTGGTGAGCTACAGCGATGAGAGGCTGTTCGCGGCCTACATGCGATGCTTCCCGCTGTAAGTGGCCGCGTAGGGTGGGTTAGCCGAAGGCGTAACCCGCCATCTTTCATTGCCGCACAAAGTTGGCGGGTTACGCGGCGCCAACCCGCCCTACGATCTTTGACCCGCCTTACCTCTCCACGTCATTGCGAGCGAAGCGAAGCAATCCATCTGTCCGTGTACGCGGATGGATGGATTGCTTCGTCGCTTCGCTCCTCGCAATGACGGCGTCGTGCGTCACACCAACAGACCACCGCCATCCACGGCAAGAATCTGCCCGGTCACGTAGCTGTTCAGCATCAGATAGACATAAGCCGCGGCCGCCTCGCTCGGCGATGCGGCGCGCGGTAACGGCAAGCCTGCCACGTAGCCGCGCACCCTCTCCTCCGGCATCTGCTTGACGCGCTCGGTGAGAATGAGCCCCGGGCAGACGGCATTGACGCGGACCGGCGCGAGATCGACGGCAAGGCCGCGCGCCAGGCTCTCCATGGCACCCGCGGCCGCGGTAACAAACGGCATCCCCTTTTGCGGGCGGTGTGCCAGCAGGCCGCCGGTCAGCGTGATCGAACCGCTCGCAGCGATCACACGGCTGGCGTGCTTGACCGCCGCGAGCGAGCCCCAGAAACGAAGAGTGAGGGCCTCGCGCGCGGCGACGAGATCGAGATCCCGCGTGGCACCGAACGCCGGAAGGCCCTGATCGCCGGCCGTGATCGCGAGGTGATCGAAGGCGCCGACCTGCTCGAAGAAGCGCGACACGCCGGCTTCGTCGCGCAGATCGACGGTGCTGCCCAAAGATCCCGGCAGCCGCGCGACCGCCGCATCGACATTGGCCGGCTTGCTGGAAGCAATTACCACCTCCGCGCCCTGCTCCCGCGCCAGCGCAGCGACCGCGAAGCCGATCCCCGACGATCCTCCGATTGCGATCACGCGCTTGCCGTCGAGCGACATCTTGGCGTCTGTCATGGTCCGTCCTCCGCCGCAGCTACGCGAAATAGGCAGGGTGATCGATGTCAGCGATCAGCCCGGGCTGCTGCGGCTGCCAGTCGAGCCGCGCGCGCGTCCGCGCACTCGAGGTCGGCACATCGAAGGCGACGAACCTGCCGAACATGCCGAAATGCTCGGCCGCCTCCTCTGAAGATTTCGACACCAGCGGAACGTTGAGCCGGCGGGCGATGACCTCGGCGATCGCCTTGAACGGCACGCCCTCGTCGGCGACCGCATGGAATGGGCCGCCTTCGACGCCGCGCTCGAGCGCGAGCCGGTAGACACGCGCCGCATCCAGCCGATGCACACCGGGCCAGCGATTCTGCCCCTCACCGATATAGGCCGAGACGCCCTTCTCGCGCGCAAAGGCGACGAGGCGCGGCACGAAGCCGTGGTCGCCATGACCATGCACCGAGGGCGGCAGCCGCACGACGGCCGCAGGTACGCCGCGCGATGCCACGGCCATCGTCGTCGCCTCGGACGCACGCGGATAGGCCTCGGAGACTGGAATCGGCGGATCGTCTTCGGTTGCGACGCGGCCCTGCGCCACCCGCGCGACGCCCGATGTCGTGATCAGCGGACGTTTCGAGCCTTCGAGTACGGCACCGAGCGTCTCGATCGCGCGCCGGTCATCCGCGCAGTTCTGCGCAAACTTCGAGAAGTCGTGGTTGAAGGCGCAATGGATCACAGCGTCGGCCCGCGCGGCGCCGCTCTTCACGCTGTCGAGATCCTCCAGCGTTCCGTAGTGAACCTCGGCGCCGGCGGCGGCGAGCGTTTGCGCGCCCTTGTCGGAACGGGTCATGCCGAGCACCCGATGGCCGGCGGCAATCAGATCGTCAGTGACGGCCGAGCCGACCCAACCGGTGGCTCCAGTGACAAACACGCGCATCAGCAAGTCTCCAGGTTTTGCAGGCGACAAATCTGGGTCGTTGCGCTATCGTGGTAAAGTAGTGACTTTATCATGGTATAATGGCTAACAGGATGAGCGAGCCGCTCGCGCAAGAGAATCTGCTCGGCGCCTATCTGAAGGACCGCCGCAGCAAGCTCGATCCGGCGACGTTTGGATTTCCGCCGGAGCGGCGACGCACGCCGGGCCTGCGCCGCGAGGAAGTGGCGCAGCGCGCCAACATCTCGGCGACCTGGTACACCTGGCTCGAACAGGGCCGCGGCGGCGCGCCGTCGGCCGATGTGCTCGACCGCATCGCGCGTGCGCTGATGCTGACCGATGTCGAGCGCGAGCATCTGTTCCTGCTCGGCCTCGGCCGCACGCCCGAGGTGCGCTATCAGAAGAGTGAGGGCGTCTCGCCGCGGCTGCAGCGCGTGCTCGACGCGCTGGAGCCACGCCCGGCCATCATCAGGACCGCGACATGGGATGTCGTCGCCTGGAATCGGGCGGCGACCGTGATGCTGACGGACTACGGATCGCTGCCACCGCGCGAGCGCAACGTGCTGCGCTTCATGTTCCTCGATCGGCGCGTCCGCGCCGCGCAACATGACTGGGCCAGCGTGGCGCGCTTCGTCGTTGGCGCCTTCAGGGTGGACGCGATGCGCGCCGGTGCGGCCGCCGAGGTGCAACCTTTTGTCGATGAGCTCTGCCGGCTCAGCCCGGAATTCGCGGCGCTCTGGCGCGACAACGACGTGCGAACCCATGGCGAGGGCGTCAAGCAGCTCCGCCATCCGGTCCTCGGCCCGGTCAAGTTCGAATACTCAGCGTTCGCGGTCGATGGCCGGTCCGACCTCAGCATGATCGTCTACAATCCTGTTGACCCGGAGGTGATGGAGAAGATCCGCGGGCTGATGGAGGCCGCGCCGGCAGACGAACGGAGATGACCGGTGCGCGCTTCTCACAAAACGAAACGCAAATTGCGTCGCTTCTCTGACACGACGTCAGGTACAGTCGCCCCACCACCGAGCTAACGGTGGGATTTGGGAGAAGATAGCCATGAAAGCCTCGTTACTCCTCGCGGGCCTAGCTGTCGCGATCGTGTCGATTGCCCCCCGCAAATGCTGAGAACAAACCCAAACTCGCTAAGCAAGCGGCCTCGGGACCGGCCTGCTCAGTCTCCGGTACCTGGCCCAATCCTACGCCGGTGGTTTGCTGGCCAGAGGGCGTCAAGCGCTTCCACAACTTCAACGAATGCAGGGAATCCTTTCTGAAGCTTGGCTTCGATACCAATGGCATCTCGTGGTTCTGCACCAGCCAGGGATACAAGAGCTGACGGTTTCGCACCCGGAATGCATAGAAGCCGCCTTCGTTCGCGGCCTCCTTCGTTCCGGACGTGCCAAGCTTGTGTGTTAATCCCGCGTCACCGCTGTCGGCCGCCACACCAGCAGCCGCTTCTCCACGACAGTCACCGCCATGTCGATCAGGATGACGAAGGCCGACAGCACGAACATGCCGGCGAACACGCCGGCGACGTCGAACACGCCCTCGGCCTGCTGGATCAGATAGCCGAGGCCGGCCGCGGAGCCGAGATATTCGCCGACCACCGCGCCGACCACCGCAAAGCCGACCGAGGTGTGCAGCGAGGAGAACATCCACGATAGCGCCGAGGGCCAGTAGACGTGGCGCATCAGCTGCCGCTCGTTCATGCCGAGCATGCGGCCGTTGTCGAGCACCGTGGTCGGCACTTCCTTGACGCCCTGATAGACGTTGAAGAACACAATGAAGAACACCAGCGTGACGCCGAGCGCGACCTTGGACCAGACGCCGAGCCCGAACCACAGCGCGAAGATCGGCGCCAGCACCACGCGCGGCAGCGCGTTGACCATCTTCACATAAGGATCGAACACCGCGGCGACACGCGGCTGTCGCGCGAACCAGAAGCCGACCAGGATGCCACCGCCCGAACCGATCACGAAGGCGAGGATGGACTCCCACAGGGTGATCGCAAGATGCTTCCAGATCACCCCGGTCGAGAACCATTTTACAATCTGGCTGAAGACGTCGACCGGATTGGAGAAGAAGAACGGCGGCAGCAGCACCTTGCCGAACACCGGAACGGTTGAGAAGAACTGCCACAAGGCCAGCGTGACGACGGCGACCAGGACCTGCAGGGACAGCAACGTCAAGCGTGACATCAGGCGGCTCCCGCCTGCGTCGACTGGACATAGCCCTTCATCACCTCGTCTTTCAGCACGCCCCAGATTTCGCGGTGCAGGGCATGGAAATCCTTCTCCATCCGGATTTCAGCGATATCGCGCGGCCGCGGCAGCGTGATGCGCCAGTCGCCGATGATGCGCGCGGAAGGACCGGCCGACATGATCACGACACGGTCGGCAAGCGCGATCGCCTCCTCGAGATCGTGGGTGACGAACAGCACCGCCTTGCGGTCGGCGGTCCACAATTCCAAGAGCAGATTGCCCATGATCTGCCGCGTCTGGGCGTCGAGCGGGCCGAACGGCTCGTCCATCAGCAGGATCTTCGGATCGCGGATCAGGACCTGCGCGAGCGCGACGCGCTTGCGCTGGCCGCCCGACAGCATGTGCGGATAGCGGCCGGCGAAGGCGCCGAGCCCGACCGAGGTCAGCCACTGCTGCGCGCGTGCGAGCGCATCCGTGCGCGGCGTACCCCGGATCTCGAGCCCGATCGCGACATTGTCGATCGCGGTCTTCCACGGGAACAGCGCATCGGCCTGAAACAGATAGCCGGCGTCGCGGTTGAGGCCACTGAGCGGCCTGTCGAAAATCCGCGCCGACCCGGCGGCCGGTTTCAACAGCCCCGCGGTGACGTTGAGCAGCGTGGATTTTCCGCATCCGGTCGGGCCGACAATGGCGACGAACTCGCCATGCGCGACCGAGAGATTGGCCTGCTCGACCGCGGTATAGACGCGTCCATCCGCCAACCGAAACGCCACTGTCGCACCGTCAAGCGCGACCGCCGTCGGCTCCGTCATCGCCACGCATTCCTCCCGAATATCAGGCAAATGGCTTAGCGGTTCGCTCGGGCAAGTTCAACGCAGGAAGATGGCGCAGGACGCGTGCTGAGGGACCGCGGTCACGCGATTTTCAGACACGCCCGGTGGCGCACTGCGCAACCGGGGTTGCGCATCGCACCGACTTCGTCGAGGCTGCGGGCCAAGACGGTGGACAAGGAGACAATCATGCGGATCGCAGTGGTCGGCGCCGGAGGTGTCGGCGGCGGCTTTGGAGCGGCGCTGGCGCATGCCGGCGCCGACGTCACCTTTATCGCGCGCGGCGCGCACCTCGCCGCCATGCGCAGCGAAGGCCTGAAGGTTCAGGGCGGCCGCGGCGAAACCCACCTGGTCCCGACCCAGGCGACCGACGACCCCGCAAGCGTCGGCCCGGTCGATATCGTGCTGTTCTGCGTCAAGCTGTGGGACGTCGAGAGCGCCGGCGCGCACATCAAGCCGATGGTCGGTCCCGACACCGCGGTGATCCCGCTGCAGAACGGCATCGACGCGCCGGACAGGCTGATCCCGATCCTCGGGCGCAACGCCGTGATGGGCGGCGTGGCGCAGATCTCTGCCTCGATCATCAAGCCCGGCGTGATCAACCAGGTCGGCACCTTCATGCGGATGATCTTCGGCGAACTTGATGGCCGCATCACGCCGCGCGGCAAGGCGCTGCTCGCGCTCTGCCTGAAGGCCGGCTTCGACGCCACGCTGAGCGAGCAGATCAACACCGAGCTGTGGATGAAGTTCGTTGGCCTCGCCACCAATGCCGGGATGACTGCGGTCACGCGTCAGCCGATCGGCAGGCTGCGCGACGATCCCGACCTGCGCCCGTTCTTCGTATCGGCCTGCGAGGAGATCATCGCCATCGCCCACGCCAGCGGCGTCAAGCTGCCACCGGACCCGCTTGCGAAAGTGCTCGACTTCATCGGCCACGCGCCGCCGGCGATGAAGGCGTCGATGGCGCTCGATCTCGAGCGCGGCAACCGGCTCGAACTGCCCTGGCTAAGCGGCAAGGTGGTCGAGCTCGGCCGCAAGCTCGGCGTGCCGACCCCGACGCACGACTTCCTCTATGCCGTGCTGAAGCCCTATGCGATGGGTGCGCCGTCGTAGGCAGGCGGCCGCGCGTTGCAGCAGCGGCGCCGCTCAGGCATGTTGCGGCGGGGCAAGGGTGGCGACCTGATCAGCATGCACCGTGATGGCCGTGCCGCCATGTCCATCGCTCGCGGCGACGAAGGTGGATGCCATGTAGTTTCCGAGCAAGGCGATGCTGGCGGCGTGGACGCCGTCCGAAACCGAGAGCGATCCGCCTGCGGTGTTGCCGGCAAAGCCCACGGTTTGCCCAGCCGCAAAACTGATATTGGCGAAATCGATCGCGTCGGCTCCCGTCATGCCGGCGACGGTGCCGGAGAAGTCGGCGGGATCGTCGAGCTTCAGTGTCCCGGAGCCTGATGCGAAGGAGATTTGCGCCGAGCTCGGGGACGCAAGCTCGAGGGTCTGTCCGGCTGGAATGATCGGGGGATCACTGATCTTGAAGGCGCTGGACCAGGCGCCCCAGACGGTCCCGTCATTGGCCTTGATCCAGAGCGTGTCCGTGTCAGACCCGACGTGATACGCAAGCTGGGAGAGCTGCGAGGCCGCGACGACGTTGTCCTGATTTGCTCCGAGCGCAACACCGTTCAGCGTGAAGTAGCCGTTGCCGCCTCCGCTATTCCAGACATCATATGATGTCGCGGAACTGCCGAACGGATCCGAATAGGTGAAGAGCGAGGACACCGAGAACGTCTGGCCTTGAACGGACAGCGTGCTCGAATTGGTCGGGGTCACCACCGGACCCGTGTCCACCGGCGCAGTCACGGTGAAAGCACTTGACCATGATCCCCAGACGGTGCCGTCGTTCGCGCGGACCCACAGCGTGTCCGCGCCCGAGCCGGATTGATAGCTCAGCGACGCCAGCTGGGCCGCGGTGAGGTAATTGTCCTGGTTGGGCGCAAGTGCCACCCCGCTCAAAGCAAAATGCCCGCCACCTGTGCCGGTGTCCCAGACGTCATATTGGGTCGCGGCGCTGTTGAACGGATCGCTGTAGGTGAACAGCGACGAGACCGCATAGCTCTGACCGTGAGCCGCAACGATGCTCGACACCGCTTCAACGGGCCCGCTGTCAAGGGGAGCATTGACGGTGAAGGCGCTCGACCACGCCCCCCACAGCGTGCCGTCATTGGCCCGGATCCAGAGCGTGTCGGTCCCCGAGCCGGATTGATAGGTCAATGACGACAGCTGCGCGGCCGTGACGTAATTGTCCTGATTGGCCGACAGCGCCGACCCGTTCAGAAGGAAGCGTCCGCCGCCTGTGCCCGTATCCCAGACGTCGTATTGGGTCGCAGCGCTGTTGAACGGATCGCTGTAGGTGAACAGCGACGAGGCAGCATAGCTCTGGCCGTGGGTCGCAATGATGTTCGACACCGTCTCAACGGGTCCGCTGTCGAGGGGAGCATTGACGGCGAACGCGTTCGACCACGCGCCCCACACAGTGCCGTCATTGGCGCGGATCCAAAGCGTGTCGATGCCGGACCCGGATTGATAGGTCAATGACGACAGCTGCGCGGCCGTGATGTAATTGTCCTGGTTGGCGGGCAGCGCCACGCCGTTCAGGAGGAAGTGGCCGCCGACGGTGCCGCTATCCCAGACATCGTACACGGTCGCAGCGCTGTTGAACGGATCGCTGTAGGTGAACAGCGACGAAGCCGCATAGCTCTGGCCATGCGCCGCGACGATGTTCGACACCGTCTCAACGGGCCCGGTGTCAACCGGCGCATTGACGGTGAAGGGGCTCGACCACGCTCCCCACACGGTGCCGTCATTGGCGCGGATCCAGAGGGTGTCGATGCCGGAGCCCGATTGATAGCTCAACGAGGCCAGTTGCGCGGGCGTGATGTAGTTGTCCTGGTTGGCGGGAAGCGCCACCCCGTTCAGAACGAAGTGTCCGCCACCGGTTCCCTTGTCCCAGACGTCATATTGCGTTGCAGGATTGTTGAACGGATCGCTGTAGGTGAACAAGGACGAGGCCGCATAGCTCTGGCCATGCGCCGCGACAATGTTCGACACCGCCTCGACGGGACCGGTGTCGACCGGCGCCGTGACAGTGAAGGCGTTCGACCACTGTCCCCACACCGTGCTGTCGTTGGCCCGGATCCAGAGCGTGTCCGCGCCGGAGCCGGATTGATAGGTCAATGACGACAGCTGCGCGGCCGTGATGTAGTTGTCCTGATTGGCGGCAAGCGCCACCCCGTTCAGAACGAAGTGGCCGCCACCGGTGCCGCTGTCCCAGACATCGTATTGGGAGGCCGCGAGGCCGAACGGATCGTAATAGGTGAACAGCGAGGACACGGCAAAGCTCTGGCCGTGCGCTGCCGTCATGTTTACGCCCGTCACCACGGGCCCTTCAGGGGTTGCCGTAAATTCGGTCCAGGCGCTCCAGAATACGCCGTTGAACGCCTCCACCCACAGCTGGTCGCTCCCGGGACCGAACTGATAGGCAATGCTGGACCACTGTGAGGCAGCGACGTCGATCTCGACCCCGTTCGCCTGCGCCACCCCGCCCACAGTGAAGTGGCCGTTACCGGTGGAGTCCCAAAGCGCATATTCGATGATGGGCAGAGTACCGCCCGTCGTATAGAACATGGACGACGCTGCAATCGAGGTTTGCACGCGGCCGGTTATGTTTGACGCGACCACCGTGGGCGCGACGTCGACGGCGCCGGAATTGTCGATGACGAAGTCGCCGCCCTCACTGGCGATCTGTGTCAGCGAAACCTCAAATTGCACATCCCAGTTCTGGCCGGGATAGCTGTTTCCCCATGGATTACGAACGATGAAATTGCCCGTCGCGCTGTCATAGCCGACGATCCCGAACGCGTGATCCGGGACCAACTGGATGTTTCCGGCACTGTCATACGTGTACGGCGACGTTGAAGGAATCTCGAGGGTGACGTCGTCGTGGCTGGAGAGTGCCGCGATATAGACGGACTTGTTGCTGTACCAATTGGACGCGCTGCTCAGATAATAGTTGACGCTCGTCGCGTCGGTCAGATTCTCGAAGACATTCGTCGGGGGATCAGCGGAGATATTGTTGTAGCTGTTGACGGCCGGGTGCCCGATCTGCCCCGTTGCGCTGAGCTGCGCGTAGGCCTTTTCCACCACGGCAACCCACATCGCAGTGGGTTGCTCATTGTAGTTGTGGCCATAGTCAAGTTCGGTGCCACTGACGACCGGAAACTCGTCATTGACGGTTTCCCATGTCTCCTGACCATTGACATAGAAGCGCACGCCATAGGTGCCGTTTCCATTGTCCACGATCATGGAACTCATGACCTGAGGATGAAAGACGACGACGTCGATCAATCCCGACATCAACTCGCAATCGCCGTCTGCGCCCTGACAAATGTCGTTGACGGTGGCCGCGCCCGCCGAAGAATACAACGGCCCGACAACCGCGCTGTAGCCCTGCAATGTCCAGCCGCTCCCGCCTGCATCGGGCGGCAAAGTCGGATCCGGAAGATCGGTCCCCTGAAACCACTTTCCGATCAGTTCAGACATCTGCGTCGACGTCGTGCCAACCTGCAGATTGCCGAGCGTGATGTGAGCAGTGCCGCCCCCTGTCCAGGTGGCGTTCGCCGGATTCCCATCTACGAGCTGGACGAAGAGATGGGAGACATAGTCCGATGTGTAGAGGCCGCTGTTCAGATTGGCCGCAATCAGCTGCAGCGAGTTCAGCTCATTCGCGGTGACACTCCCGCGATTGGCGACATCCGCCAGCAACTGGATGGCTTCCGCGTCGGTGAAAACGCCGTCCGCAGCAAAGTTGAGCATGTCGGACTTGATGCCGCTGTCGACCAGGGAATTGACCCAGCTTGCCGTCATGGAATTCCTTCGCAAATCTTGACGCGATGCGATTGCTGTCGGCCAGGCCTGTCCTGCCGAGGTTGCGCGCGTTCCGTCGCGACGAATCCAGCAATAGATTGCGTAACTATCGCCATAGTTGTGAACGAATTCGGGACCCGTGTCGATCTTGCCGACCGCGGCCAAAAGCCAAAGCAGCCCGCATGATCGTGAAGATTCGTTAACGTCTGCCTGATGCGCGGCCCGCCACCCGGGATCGAGGCGGGGTTTGGCCCCGACCGCAGCGCCGGGTCCCCAGGGAAGCCGAACCTGGTCCGGGTTCCCTGCAGCGCATCAGCCGCGCCGCCGTCCCTTCGATGCCCCGGCTCGCGCGGCATAAAGGCAGGGCTGAGCGCCGCCGGCCCGCTCGCATCACGCGCGTTCGAGAGCAGCCGGCTCGGCACCCTGAAATCCCAGCAGAACTGAAATCTGCCGGCCGGCCTCGCGCACGAGCCTTGAAAATTCCAGCAGCTTCTGCTCGTCGATACGCGCGCCCGGTCCGTAGAGGCCGACCGAACCGACGACGTCGCCGCGGTGATCGAAGCAGGGCGCGGAGACCGCGACCGTGCCGGCGAAGATCTCGCTGTGGCTGGTCGCGTAGCCGTTGCGCCGCGCAAATGCCAGGGCTTCCTCCAGCCGCGCACGGTCGGCGCTGTTCGGTATGGTGGCGAGGAGTTCGGCCTGCCGCGCCGGGTCCATGAAGGCCAGCATCGCCTTGCCGGTCGAGCCCCGGGTCAGGCTCAAACTGTCGCCGACGCCGCGGCTGATCGAGAGCACGTGACGGCTCTGGCATTCGAGGATGCAGATGCCGCGATCCTCCTGCACGCGGAACAGCGCCGCGGTCTCACCGGTCGCCTCGCGCAGGCCTTCGACGACGGGGCGTGCGATCGCGACGACCTCGAGCCCCGTCAGCCAGACATGGGACAACTTCATCACGCCGTGGGACAGCCGAAAGCGCTGCGGGTCGCCTTCGGCCTGAATCAGGTCGCGCTGCGCCAGCGTCTGCAACAGACGATAGAGCGTCGGCCGGCTCAGCCCGACGCGCTTCTGGATCTCGATCACGCTCATCGCCGGCTGATCGGGCGTGAAACATTGCAGGATCGCGATCGCACGGTCGACCGCGCGCACGCCTGACACCCCCTGCTCCGCGTCGTGAGCTTCCGCCTTCGGTTTCTTCGCCATCCGTTCACATCCGCAAATTCGGCAGGGCGCGCTGCAACCAGCGCGCTTGACCAATCGGGCCGCATGGATACTATCTCATATTATGAGAATAATGTCCACTAAATGGACATATCAAAAATGACGGGAGGATTGGAATTGCTTCAGACAGACGCCACGCGCAGCTGGTCCGCGATCGCCGTGCTGATGCTCTCGACGTCGCTGGCGTATGCCGCGCCCGATGGTTCGGGCATCTCCGACGGCGTGGTGCGGATTGCGGTCCTGGGCGATTACGGCAGCGGCCGCGATCTCGGCGGGCCGGGCTCGGTGACCGCCGCCAGGCTTGCCGCCGCGGATTTTCACAACAAGGTGCTGGGCAAGCCGATCGAGATCATCTCGGCCGATCACCAGAACAAGCCCGACGTCGCGGTCGGGATCGCCCGGCAATGGTTCGACGTCGAGCATGTCGACGCGGTGACCGATCTTGCGGTGAGCTCGGTCGGCCTCGCCGTCGCCGGGCTCGCAACGCAGAGCAACCGGACCGCGCTGGTCTCGGGCGCCGCGACCTCCGATTTGACCGGCGACAAATGCTCGCCGGTTATCACGCATTGGGCCGACGACACCTACGCGCTGTCGGCCGGACTGGTCGGCGAGCTGAGCCGCCGCGTCGGCAAGGAATGGTTCTTCGTCGCGGTCGACTATTCGTTCGGCACCGCCATGGTGAAGGATGCTTCGCGCGCGGTGACCGATGCCGGTGGGAAGGTCGTCGGCGCGGTGCGCTATCCCTTCAACACCACCGACTTCTCGTCCTTCCTGCTGGCGGCGCAGAATTCCGGCGCCAAGGTGGTGGCACTGGCCGGCACTGGCGCCGACACCGTCAACGCGGTCAAGCAGACCCACGAATTCGGCCTGCAACAGGGCGGGCAGACCATCGTCGGCATGCTGACCTTCATCTCCGACGTCCATTCGATCGGCCTGCGCGATGCGCAGGGCATGTACATCGCGTCTCAATATTATTGGGATGACGACGACGGCACCCGCGCCTTTGCCAAGCGCTTCATCGAGATCGAGAAACGCGAGCCGACCAAGCTGCAGGCCGCGACGTACGCAGCCGTGCGGCACTATCTGAAGGCGATCGAGGCCGGCGGCAGCGACGAGGCCAAGGCGGTGAATGCCGAGATGCGCAAGCTGCCGGTCGATTTCTTCGGCCGCCCCGCGCACGTCCGCAAGGACGGCCGTGTCGTCTACGACCTGTCGCTCTATCGCGTGAAGAAGCCGGACGAGAGCAAATATCCCTGGGACTACTACCAGAAGATCGCGGTCATTCCCGGCGATAAGGCATTCCGCCCCGAAGGAACGGGCGGCTGCAAGCTCGACAAATAGGACGCACCACCATTCGCCGCGACGCACGGTCGCGCATGCGAGAAACAAGGAGGAGCCGATGCCGCTTCGCAACGATTTCGATCAGCTTGTTGACGTCAAGGGTGGCTTCATCAGCCGCGAGATCTTCGTGGACGCCGATATCTACCGGCAGGAACTCGACAAGGTCTTCACCCGCGCCTGGCTGCTGGTCGGCCACGAAAGCCTCGTGCCCAATCCGGGCGACTTCTACACCTCGCGGATGGGCGAGGAATCCGTCATCCTCTGCCGCGACAAGAAGGGCGAGATCCACGTCTTCCTGAATTCGTGCCGGCACCGCGGCATGAAGGTGTGCCGCTACGAGCAGGGCAACACCTCGCTGTTCACCTGCCCGTATCACAGCTGGACCTACACCACCGACGGCAAGCTGCAGGGTGTTCCGCTGCACCGGACGCTTTATGACGGCGTGCTCGACCGCGAGGCCAACTCGCTGGTCTCGGTGGCGAAGCTCTGCAACTACAAAGGCTCGATCTGGGCGACCTGGGACAAGGATGCGCCCGACTTCATCGCCTATCTCGGCGATGCCAGGATCCATCTCGACCAGGCGCTCGACTGCCGCGACGGCCGCGAGGGCGGCTCCGAGGTGATCGGCGTCCACAAATGGGTATTCCCCGCCAACTGGAAATTCGCCGCCGAGAACTTCCTCGGCGACACCTATCACAATCCGAGCCACCGCTCGGTCGATCTGATCGGCATCGGACCGAGCGCAGCCGCCGGCAAGAAAGGCCGCCGCGACGACGAACTGGAGAAGGCACAGCACGTCTGGATCAGCTTTCCTGGAGGCCACGGCGTGCACAGCGCGATCCAGCCGGAAGCCAACGAATACACCGAGTCCTTCCTCGACAATCCGATCCTCGAACAATACTTCCGGCACTGTTTCGAGGAGCGCAAGCGGCGGCTCGGCGAAGGCGCGCGGCTGCTGCCCTTCGTCGGCACGATCTTCCCGAACACCTCCTATCACGGTCGTCAGCCGCGCGGACTTTGCGCCTGGCATCCGCACAGCCCGACCTCGACCGAAGGCTGGCGCTTCTTCCTGGTGGACAAGGACGCGCCACAGGAAGCCAAGGACTATCTGCGCCACTACTACATGCGCTACTCCGGCCCGGCCGGCATGACCGAGCAGGACGACATGGAGAACTGGCTCTATGCGACCGCCGCGAGCACCGGCACGGTCGCGCGGCGCTATCCCTTCAACTATCAGCAGTCGATGGGCGCCTACGTCACCGATCATCCGCTCGGCGGCGATGTCTCCACGCAAGTCACCGAGCAGATCGCGCGCGGCTTCTACCGCCGCTGGTCCACCTACATGCAGGGCGGCGGCTGGCACGAGCTGCTTGGATCCCCTGCCGGCAACCGGGAGGCCGCAGAATGACCGCGCCCCGAAAAACCATCCTCGTCAGCGGCGGCACCTTCGGCATCGGCCGCGCGATCACACTCGGCCTCGCCCGCCGCGGCCATGCGGTGGTGGCGTTCGGCCTCGAGGCGCCTCAGGTCTCGAGCACCGCGCAGAACGCCATCCCAGCTCTACGCGAAGAGCTCGATCGCGAAGGCCTGTCCGCCGAATTGATGGAAGCCGATGTGTCGCAATCGGGTGATGTCGGCAAAGTGGTCGCGCAGGCCATGGCGCGGTTCGGCCGCATCGACGGCGTCGTCAACAATGCCGCGATCGGTCCGCTCGGCACCGTGCTCGACACCGACGAGGCGCTGTTCGATCGCATTATCGCCGTCAATCTGAAGGGACCATACCTCACCAGTCGCGCGGCAATTCCCCATATGATCGCACAGGGCGGCGGCTCGATCGTCAACATCGGATCCGGCGCCGGCTGGGGCAAGCCGAACATGGCGGTCTACAGCGCGAGCAAGGGCGGCGTTGTCGCGTTGAGCGCCGCGATGGCCTACGACTTTTTCCACCAGCACATCCGCGTCAACACCGTGATCCCCGGTGGTGGCGGCATCGTCAGCGGCATGAGCCTCGGCCGGGTCGGCGGCGACGCCGCGCGCTTCGGCAAGGGCGCGCCGGGCACCGCCGCGGGCCGGGTGGCCGCCGGCGACGACATCGCCAATGTCGTGGCCTTCCTGCTGTCGCCGGAAGCCGAAACGCTGTCCGGCACCGTGATCGACGTCGGCTGCTTCGCGCAACAGGGCGGACCGATTCCGCCCGCTCCGGCGGCCTGACAACCCCGCGATCCCCGATGAGGAGATACCGATGACGACGACGGTTCAGGATCATGACAAGCAAGCGCAGGCTGCCGGCGCCACGATCGAACGATCGGCGGCCTATTACCGCCTGAAGGCCGATGTCGAGGATTTCTACTACCGCGAGGCCGACCTGCTCGATGACCGGCGCTTCCGCGACTGGCTCGAGCTGCTCGCCGAGGACGTCAGCTACTTCATGCCGATCCGGCGCAACGTGAAGTTCGGCCAGCAGGCCGCACGCGAGAACACCAAACGGGGTGAAGGCATCAGCTGGTTCGACGAGGACAAATGGACGTTGACCAAACGGGTCGAACAGATCCTGACCGGCGTGCATTACGCCGAGGAGCCGCTGTCGCGGATCACACACATGGTCAGCAACGTGCAGATCAAAGGCGCGCGGCCGGATATCGCCGCGGCGCGCGAGCTCGATGTCACGAGCCGCTTTCTCGTCTACCAGAACCGCGTCGAGTACGAGACCTACATCTTCGTCGGCCGCCGCAACGACACGCTGCGCCTGACCGACGACGGCTGGAAGATCGCGAGGCGCGAGATATTGCTTGAACAGAATATCCTGCTGGCCAAAAATCTCACCACGTTCTTCTGAGCAAGGTGTGGTGCGATGATTGACGTGACGGCGATCAAGGTCGGGACGCGGCTGAAACTGGAGGCGGGCGTCGTCGCCGAGGTGGTGGAGAACATGGACGATGGCCAGTGGCTGCAGGTGCGTTATCTGGAGTCCCCTGCCCGTCCGGGCGATGTGGGCACGGTGGAGCTTTGCCATGCCCAGGACGTCGTCGATGTGCTCAGCGACTAGTTCCAGCCAACGGACGATCGATCATGCTGCGATTTGAATACATGCCGAGCGATTTCCATCCGCTGTTCCTGTTCCTCGGCGAGGCTGTCGATCTTGCCGCGCTGGCAAGTCTGTTGCGGCGCTTTGCCGAGAATCCGCAAGCCGTTGGCGTGGCGGAGCGCATTCCCGGCGCGGTCTCGCGCAACGAGCTGGTGCTCGTGCCCGCCGACGAGGAATTCGGCATGCGTGATCTCGGCGGCCGGTTTGCCTGGAAGCTGACGGATTGGCAGGCCGAACGGATCGCCGAGCGCATCGAACTCCTGACGCCTGAGGATAACAAGTCCGGCTCGGAGCTCGTCGAGATCGGTAGCGAGGGCGAGATCCCGGTCAAGGTCTCGCGCGGCGAGTTCACCGATGACTTCCTTGTCACGCGCAGATAGCGGCGGATGGATCGCGTGAGCGCAAACCGCAGGCCAAAAGTCCTGATTGCCGGCGCCGGGATCGGCGGCCTCGTCGCGGGGCTGGCGCTGCTGCAGCGTGGGATCGAGGTCGAGATCTTCGAGCAGGCATCGGAGCTGCGCGAGCTCGGCGCCGGCGTCCAGCTCAGCGCCAACGGCACAAGGGTCCTGATTGCGCTCGGCTTCGAGCAACACGTGCAGGCGATCGCCTGCGAGCCCTCGGGCAAGGAGATCCGGCTGTTCAGCACCGGGCGGACCTGGAAGCTGTTCGACCTCGGCGCCTCCTCGCGGGCAATCTATGGCGCGCCCTACTGGATGGTGCATCGTGGCGACTTTCACCGCGTGTTGGTCGACGCATTCAGTGCACGGGCACCGGGACGCCTGCATCTCAACAGCCGTTGCGCAGGCTTTGACAAGGATGGTGACGGCATCTGGCTGCATCTCGCCAATGGCGAGCGGCGTCGCGGCGACGTCGTGATCGGCGCCGACGGCGTGCACTCCGAGATCCGCCGGCAGATCGGTGGCGACACAAAACCGTTCTTCTCGGGTGTGGCCGCCTGGCGCGGCCTGGTCCCGATGCAGCGGCTACCGGCGAGCCTCAGGCGCGACGTCGGCACCAACTGGGTCGGTCCCGGCGGCCATGTCATCACCTATCCGGTTCGCCGCGGCGAGTTGTTGAACTTCGTCGGCATCTTCGAGGGCGGGAGCTGGTCGGTCGAGTCATGGACCGAACGCGGCACGCGCGAGGCCTGCGGCGATTCCTTTGCCGGATGGCATCCGGACATCCACACCATCATCGACAACCTCGATATTCCCTACAAATGGGCATTGCTTGGCCGCGATCCGCTCGGTCGCTTCGCCGCGGGGCGGGCCTGCGTGCTCGGCGACGCCGCGCATTCGACGCTGCCGTTCCTGGCCCAAGGGGCCAACATGGCGATCGAGGACGGCATGGTGCTGGCACGCTGCCTCGAATGCTTCCCGCCCGAGGAAGCGCTGCAGCGCTATCAGGCCGCGCGGCTGACGCGGACGAATATGATCGTGATGAAGTCCGCCGAGAATGCCAGGCGCTTCCACAATCTGGCGCTCGCCGACGCCGAAGGCGCCGACGCCTATGTCTCGCGCGAATGGCAACCGGACCGGGTGCGCGAGCGCTATGATTGGCTGTTCACCTATGACGCCTTGAGCGTGCCGGTCTGACGGCAGGCATTCGAGCTGCCTGGTGTTCCTACATCAGTGGGCACGATGCCGTCCGCGGTGCGCCCGGCGCGTCGGAGGTGGCGGCAGCGCAAAGAAGGGATTCTCCGAGCACATCGCACCCCGGCCCGACGCCGACGCCTGGCACTGCGGGATCGAGGTAAAGCTGCAATCGATGTAGCTGCCGCCGAATTTGCCCTGAAAGACGTGCATGCACACCGGATAGTTCGGGTCATAGGCCTGCCCGGCGGCAGGTCCGGCCAGGGCGACCGCAGCTGCGGCGATCGCGAACAGTTTCAGGCGCATCGGTCTCTCCTTCGCTCGGAAGGTTTCCCCACAACAACAGGAGTTAGTCAACAGCGCCAGCGACGCGACGGCGCGCTAGTTGACAGTCTGACGCTGTCGTTGACCCCGCTCCCTGGTCGGCTTTTTTGGACCTTTGTAGAAGGGATTGACCGAGCATGTCGCCGATCGTCCCGAGGCCGTTGCCTGGCATTGCGGAAGCGACGTGAAGCTGCAATCGATGTACTCGGGCGTCAGCCGTCCGCCATAGACTTCCATGCAGACCGGATAATTCGGATCGTACATTTGCGCAGCGGCGGGCCCGGCGATGCCAACGCCGATGGCGGCGATGATGGTGAATTTCAAGCGCATCGAATTCTCCTCAAGCTTGCTCCGGGACGCCGGGCGCGCGGCTATCGCTGCTCGCCGGCCGGCTTGCCGTCGTCCTCACCAAGACAACGGATCATGAAGGCCGTGGTGTCCCGCGGCAGGACCTGCGCGGCCCGCGCCTTGAGGCGGCATTCGAGCTGTGCGATCTGGCGCGCCCGTTGCCGTTCCGACGGCAGCGTCGATTGCCGCAGCCGGCGCAAGGTCATCGGCGAGCCATCCGACTCGAAGCTCAGCTCGTACCGCTTGCCGCTCTGGTCGGTGGCGGCGCAGGTGATGGTCGACACCTGCCGCGTGATGAAGCTTCCGACCTGGCGGCAGGAGCCCGTCGACATCTCGACCAGCGGCACCGGCAGGCCATCGACGCGCGGACGGTCGCTCGACTTCAGCAACATGCGGTCGACCGCGAGCTCGAACAGATTGTCCTGGGTACGCTCGGTGCTCTCGCCCGAGAACGAGACGATGTGGCTCTTGTCGGCGGGATCGTCGAGCACGACGGTGAATTCGGAACGGCCGCGCAGGGTGTGGAAGTAGGCCACCGCCTTGCAGGTATAGCTGCGGCCGGCGACCGTGACATTGCGGCAGGTGCCGGACATCAACGCATACAGGTCGACGTCGTAAACCGGCCCGGCGGCAACGGCGAGCGCAGGCCAGCACACGATAGCAACCGCAATCAATTGAGCGAAACGGGAGATCATGCTGAAACGATCGAGAACACGGTCGATGGAGAGGTCCATGGCGCAAGGTCGCCGATTTCCATGGACTGTGCAACGATGAAGCAGGCCGAAATGTGGACGTCCCGCAAACGACCGGGGAACGCAGGCGAGCCGTGCTGAAAGGCCGCGCCGCTGGTGCCGTGCGTCAGATTTGCGGGCCGGACAGGGTGACCTCGCGCTCGGCGCGGAAGACGTTGCTATAGAGGTTCGCGATCCACTGACGGCCGCTTGCCGTCATGTTCAGGCAGTTGATGGCGCCCTGGATGTGCGGCGCGACCATATTCCAGTAGAATTGCGGATAGCGGTCGACGATATCGGCCGGCGATTCATAGCCGAGCTGGCGGTTGATGCCGACTTCCTCGAACTCGTGATAGAGCGCGTTGGCTTTCCTGATGTAGTTGGGATCGCCGAGCTGTCCGATGAAATCGGCGGCCCGGACGATCGCCGCCTCGTCGTCATATTGCTGGCCTTCGGGTGCCGGAAACCGCGTGCCTTCGATGTTGCGTGCAACGCGCTCGCGATCGAGCGGAAGGACGGCCTCGAGCCTGTCGAGCACATAGAGCTTCGAGCGGTCGACGTGATACGGCATCAGGCCGGCATCCGACGAGCCGCGCGGCAGCACGACCTTCTTGCCGGAGGAATCGATGACATAACCATCCGGTCCGTCGCCCTTCAGCAGGCCGCGCACATAGCCGATGTCGTGCGTCAGGCAGGCGATCATCGTGTGGGTGTAATCCTCCGCGGTGACATGGGTGTGCAGCGCGCGACCGCGGATGATGTCATGCCCGGCCAGCGTGACCAACATGGTGTGCTCGACATTGTGGTAGAGCGCATCGCTGTTGCCGATGCATTCCAGCGCGATGCGCGCAGCGGCGGGCAGCAGTTCGCCAAATCGCGCCTGCGAAGCCCCAAAGGTGCGGCTGACCCATGTGGCGAGAAACTTCTCCAAAGCACCTGCCGCCAACTCAGGTAACGTCATCATCGATGCAGCCCCCGACCGCGCAACGTTCCTCGCTCGCCCCGATCTCACGTCGTAGTTGGGGAGAACTATAGCGCATCTGCGGGCGTGCGGCTACGCGTCGGCGCGCGCGTGATTCGTTCCGCCGTACTTTCCCGGTCTTGCCGGCTGTGACACCAAAGCCGCTGATAATGGCATGAACCGTGCATGATTCGGTTCAGACCGGGTTAATCTTACGGATAAAGACCATCATGCTTGTTACGCTCGTCGCCATCCTTTGCAATGCTCAGCTCTGCATGGAAAAGGTCGTCACCAACAGCGACCAATCCGGCATCACCATGGGCGCCTGCGCTGTGAGTGCCCAGATCGGCATCGCCGACTGGCTCGCCAAGGGGCCGTATCACGATTGGCGCTTGCAGAGCTATAAGTGCATCATGGGCAAATACGTACCCAAGAACGAAGTGTGATGTGTGCTCACAGCCCCCGAAGGGGCTGACCCGCTTCGCGAGCCCAGCTGGAACAGCCTGCGAAACCGCGTGATGCAGGCGCGTGCACCTCGAGTCAAAGTCCATTTTATGGGCTATCACTGTCGTTCACGATGGTGAGACGTGAAGTCGCCCAGGAATGGCCCGAGAATGCCCGCAACGCCGCTGATCGCCTACGCGCATGTCGGCAAGAGCTTTGACAATGGTCGCGTGGTGGCGGTCGACGACGTCTCGCTTGACGTGGCCGAGGGTGAATTCCTGGCTGTTGTCGGCGGCTCGGGCTCCGGCAAGACGACGCTGCTCAGGCTGGCCAACCGCCTGATCGAGGCCGACCGCGGCCGGATCGCCGTCGAGGGCGAAGACGTCAGCCGCATCGACCCGATCCTGCTGCGCCGCCGCATCGGCTATGTCTTCCAGAGCGGCGGACTGTTTCCGCATCTCACCGTCGCCGGCAATGTCGGCATCACGCCACAGCTGCTCGGCTGGCCGCAGGCCGAAATCTCGGCGAGGGTCGACGAACTGCTCGACCTCGTGCGGCTCGACCGCGCGCAACATCGCGACCGCCTGCCGCACGAACTCTCCGGCGGTCAGCGCCAACGCGTCGGCGTCGCGCGTGCGCTGGCTGCGAAGCCGCGCATCGTGCTGATGGACGAGCCGTTCGGCGCGCTCGATCCGTTGACCCGCGACGCGCTCGGCGACGATTATCGCACACTGCACCGCGAGCTCGGACTGACCACCGTCATGATCACCCACGACATGACCGAGGCGCTGCTGCTGGCCGATCGTGTCGCAGTGATGCGTGGCGGCAAGCTGCTCGCTTTGGGCACGCCGGCGGAGCTTGCGGCCAACACCGACGCCTATGTCGGCGAACTCTTGCGTACGCCGCGTCGACAGGCGGAGCGGCTGGGCGCATTGCTGCCGCGGGACGGCACGGCATGAGCGATCCACGCTGGAGCGAGGCGCTTGCGCATCTGCCCGACTATCTCGGCAACCATGTCCGGGTCAGCGTCGCCGCGCTGGCGCTCGGGCTTCTGATCAGCCTGCCGCTTGCGCTCATCGCGCGCAACCGGCCGGTGCTGCGTGGCACGCTGCTCGGGCTTGCCAGCATCGTGCAGACGGTGCCCGGTCTCGCTTTGCTCGCGCTATTCTATCCGTTGTTGCTGGCGCTCACGGCGCTGACCGCGACGTGGCTCGGCTTCAGCTTCTCCGCCTTCGGCTTTCTGCCGGCGGTGCTGGCGCTCGCGCTCTATTCGATGCTGCCGGTGCTGCGCAACACCATCACCGGCCTCTCCGGCGTCGATCCGGCGGTGCTGGAGGCCGCCCAGGGCGTCGGCATGACGCCGCGGCAATCGCTCACCATGGTCGAGCTGCCGCTGGCGCTGCCGGTGATGATGGCGGGGATCCGCACCGCCGCGGTGTGGGTGATCGGCACCGCGACGCTGTCGACGCCGATCGGCCAGACCAGCCTCGGCAACTACATCTTCGCGGGCTTGCAGACCCAGAACTGGGTGTTCGTGCTGTTCGGCTGCTTCGCCGCCGCCGTACTCGCCCTTATCGTCGACCAATTGCTGGCGCTGATCGAGAATGGCCTGCGCAATCGCAGCCGCGTCCGGACCGCACTCGGCGGGCTCGGCATTGCCGCCCTGATCGCGGCGACGCTGGTGCCCGCGATCGCGCGGCCACAGGCGCGCTATGTCGTCGGCGCCAAGACGTTCACCGAGCAATATGTGCTGTCGGCGCTGATGGCGCAGCGGCTGCAAGCGGCCGGACTGCCGACGGCGACCCGCGCCGGCCTCGGCTCCAACGTGATCTTCGATGCGCTCGCGGCCGGCGACATCGACGTCTATGTCGACTATTCCGGCACGCTGTGGGCCAACCAGTTCCACCACACCGACATCAGGCCCCGTGCCGAGCTGCTGAGCGAACTGAAGACGACACTGGCCAGGCAGGACATCACGCTGTTCGGCGAGCTCGGCTTCGAGAACGCCTATGCGCTGGTGATGCCGAAGAAACGCGCCGATCAGCTCGGCATCCATTCGATTGCCAACCTCGCATCTCACGCCGCGACGATGTCGATCGCCGGCGACTATGAAATCTTCTCACGGCCGGAATGGGCCGGCATCCAGAAGGCCTATGGGCTGACGTTCCGCGCCCAGCGCCAGATGCAGCCGGATTTCATGTATGCCGCGGTCGCCTCCGGCGAGGTCGATGTCATCGCGGGTTACACCAGCGACGGGCTGATCGCGAAATACGACCTGGTTGCGCTCGCGGACGACAGGCACGCGATCCCGCCCTATGACGCGATCGTGCTGCTGTCGCCAAAGCGGCGTGATGACGAGACGCTGAAGGCCGCGTTGCGCCCGTTGCTCGGCAAGATCGGCATCGCCGAGATGCGCGAGGCCAACCTGCGCGCGTCGGGCAACGACGCATCATCATCGCCCGACGCCGTGGCGCGCTGGCTGTGGGAGAAGATTGGCGGAAAATCGTAGGATGATCGCCGCTAAAGTCCCTTGATGATCCCCGCGTCGATCAGCAGTCGGTTGAAGCGGCGCGCTTCCGCGCCGTCCTTGCAGGCGTAGAACGCGCCGTTGCAGCGAAGCATGATCGCTTTCTGCTCCTCGAACGACGGATCGAGCGGAATGCCCGCGGCTTCCTGGATCACCAGCGGCAGATAGGCGGCGTCGATCGTATCCATCACCGTCGGACTCTTCACCGGTTCGAAGTTGATGGCGTCGATTGCGTAATATGTCGCGTAGTAGCGTGGATCGTAATCCATCAGCTTCTTGCCGATGCCGGCCTCGTCGAGCCCGGGATCGAGCAGCTGCGGCGAGAACTCCGGCTGATGATCGCCGTAGCGCACGATCAGGAACGGCTGCGCCGGAAACTTCTTCTTCAGCGCCGCGACGAAGCCGGCATAGTCGTTGGCGCTCATCGCCTGCCGGCGCAGATATTCGTCGACCGACGGCGTGTTGCCGGGCCGCTTCCATGCCGGCAGCAGCTCGGGGCGGAATTTCGTCTCCCACGGGAAATGATTGGCGGCGAGATAGACGAAGGTGAACAGCGGCGTGCTGAGCGTCTTCTGCTCGGCCATCAGCTTCAGCGCCTTGTCGTAGAAGAAGCTGTCGGGCTCGACGTCCTTCGCATGCAAATCATGCGCGTCGTAGAATTGCAGGATGCCGGTCGTGGTCTGGAAGCTGCGCGCGCTCATGAAGGCGCCGAACGCCGGATAGAGCGACAGCGTGTCGTAGCCGCAGCGGCGCAGCGCCTGCGGCAGGCCGCGCTCGACCCGGCCCGATGCGATGCGGGTGACGAAATAGGCGAACCGGCCGAACGAGCGCGAGGACAGTCCCGCCAGCACGTTGTACTCGGTGAACCAGCTCGGCCCGCCATTGCTCTCGGCGAGGAATTTTCGTTCGACACCGTCGTAGGATTTGAACTGGCTGCCATAGCCCGGCGGAACCTTGACGCCGGACGCGGCGCGAATGTCGAAGCTCGACTCATCATGGATCATGATGATGTTCGGCCGCCGCCCGGCGGGATGGCAGGCGTCGACCAGCGGCATCTTGAGCTGGTCGCTCGCACTCGGGTCCGACTCCATGAAGCCATAGGCGACGAAGTCTGACACCGCGGTCACGCCGGAGCGGGCGAATTTCGACAGATAGCCGTCGTCGTAATAGCCGCGCCAGGCCTCGTCCGGCCAGGCGAAGGCATAGCCCGAGAGCGCCGCGGTGCAGGCGAGGCAGGCCGCCGCGGCCGGCAGGCGGCGGATGCGGAACGGATCGAGCCACCACAGCGCGTACATCAGCGGCAGCGTGACTAGGCCGGCGCCGATGATCGACCAGCGCAGGTTCGGAAAGATCGTGAGCAGGAACGCCGCGGTGTCGCGATCGATCACCATCAGGTCGACGAAGTTCGCGGTCATTTGCACCACGTCGTGCTTGAACCGCGACAGCAGCACCAGCACCACGACCAGCGTCAGCGACAGCGCGCCCGACAGCGCCGGCCGGCGCAGCAGCGCGACGAACAGGAAGTTGAGGATTCCCCAGCTGAGCAGGAAGCAGAGCCGCGAACCGAAATCGGTCTCGGTCCGCAGCATCAGGATCAGCGCGCCGAGATGGGGGGCGGCGACCGCCAGCAACCGCCAGATGCCGATCGCGGCGAGACCGCCGGCCAGCGCAGAAACGGACGAGTTTTGCTGAGGCGCGGTCGCCATGGGCGGGACGCAATACAACCCGGCGCAATGCCACCGCCTTGACTGGCAAAGGCCAGGAGGCACACCGCACAGCCGGAGTCTGCGCCGTGTCATAAAAACGTAATTGAATCGTCATGAACGCGCAATGAATTTGCCCGCCTGAGCACGCCCGGCCGGCGCGGCGCGCCTCAGACCTTCGCAGCAGGCCTCGCGAGGCCGGCGATGAAGAGGTCGACGATGTCAGCGGCCATCTGCTCAATCTCGGCTTCGGCGACGCCCCAGCGCGGCAAATGGCCGTCGATATGCATCCGCGCAAAACCATAGACCAGCGCGCGGCCGGCGATCTGGACCTGCTTCAGGTCGCGCGCCTCGAGCTGACCGGCTGAAAAGGCCTCCGCCAGCGTGCGCTCGGTCAGGCCGATCAACTCCGCATTGTCGCCGGAAACGCCGGCCGAGCGGTCGTGGTCGAAGAAGCGGCGGCTGGAGATGATCTCGAAATGGGTCGGGTTCTTCATCGCCCAGCGCAGATAGGCGATCCCGAGGCAGCGGAAGCGGCCGAGCGGATCGCCTGACGGCGCATCGGCCAGCGCCGTCTCGATCTCGGCGCGGAAGCGGCGCTGCGCCTCCTCGGCCACCGCATTCATCAGGGCGTCCCGGCTCGGGAAATGTCGGAACGGCGCGCCCGGCGAAACCCCGGCACGGCGGGCGGCCTCGCGGACGCTGACCGCCTCCGGCCCGCCCTCGCCGACCAGCTGCATGGCGGCATCGATCAGGACCCGGCGGAGGTCGCCGTGGTGATACGGCTTGGCCGCCGGCGCCCGCGTCGCGACGGCCGGACGCGGCTTGGCGGGCCGGCGTCCGATCGGCGATTTTTTAGCGGGGCGGCGCATGGCGCCTCTCTAGCATCACCTGCTTGTGAATGTAAGCGGTGATTACACAGATTGACCGCACTCCATCGCGAAATGTAACTGGCGATTACATCAACGATGGAAGGCAGGATATGGCGACGCGTCGGAACTGGTTCGAGGGCTGGCGGCTGTTCGGCCTGCTCACACTGACCCTGATCGGGCTTTCGATCTGGATCGCCGCAATGCGGCAGTTCGAAGTCGAGGGCATGCGGATGGTGATCCGCTTCACGGCGCGGACCTCGCTGCTGTTCTTCTGCCTCGCCTTCTCCGCGGCGGCGCTGGCGCGGCTCCGGCCGAATGCCTGGACGCACTGGCAGCGCCGCAACCGCCGCTATCTCGGCGTCACCTTCACCGCCTCGCACACCATCCACGCGGTCGCGATATCAGCGTTCGCAATGCTCGATCCGGCCGGCTTCGCCGCCGCAACCTCTATCGTTTCCTATATCTTCGGCGGTATCGGCTATCTCGTCATCATCGCGCTGACCGCGACCTCGTTCGATCGCACCGCTGCGTTGCTGGGCGCGCGCGCCTGGCGCAGGCTGCATCTGATCGGCGGCTACTATCTGCTGCTGCAGTTCACGGTCTCGTTCGGCAAGCGGATTCCCGAGATGCCGCTCTACGCGCTGTTCCTCGTGCCGCTCGCCACGGTGTTTGCGCTCAGGATGATCAGCATGGCCGCGCGGCCTGCGCCACGTCAGGCACAGGCGAGCTGAAATCAGGCCGCCTCACACCAGGTGAAACTGGCGGCCGAGCCGGCGATGCACCGACAGCACCGCGCGGTCGACGTCGCTGATCAGGCTGTCGCCGAGCACGACGTTCGGAATCTCCCAGTTGCGCCCGACCTGCCCATCGGGCAGCGCAGCGACCGCCGGCACGCGGGCGGTCTCGCAGCCGGGCTGGGCACGCAGCGCCTCCTCCGCAAGCTGGGTCAGTTCGTTCTGGCTCTTTCCGTCAGTCATGACCAAGTCCTGGCACCGGAAGATGGCTCACTGATGGCCGAGACTCTCCAGTTCCTTGGCACGGATTTCGGTCATGCTGCGCATGCATTCGCCGGCATCGAGGCGGGCGATGGTGCCCTCGCCGAGGTCGTAATACAGGCAATTCGCGTCACGGTACTGGATCCACAACCGTTGCGCGGTGCGCAGCTGTTCGCGCTGCTTGTCGCCCGCGGCATCCTTCAGCGCCTGCTGATAGGCGACGTTCATCCGCTTGTCCCATTGCGCGGTCTTGGTCTTGAGGCACTCGACCATCTGGTAGGTATTGCCATCGCAGGACTGTTCGGGATCGCCCTGATCGCCGGCCCAGGCCGACGAGGTGGCGATGATGAAAATGGCCGCAACCAAGCGCCCGAGCCTGCACACACCTGTCGTGAGAGCCGATTTCATGCCGCCTTCCGCTTCGATGGATCCCATAGCGCCATACGTTAGTGCCGCCGTAGCCCATCCCGTTCATATCAGTCGCACCGCGGCTGGCCTTGCCGAACCGCGCAGGATATTTCAGGGGTATGGAGGGATTCATGCGGCGGACCGTGACGCCTGCAATCGTTTTGGCCGTGTTCGGCCTGCTCGTCGGTGGGCTGTTTCGGTACGCCTTCGACCAATCCGACGAGGCCTCCGTTGCGAACTATGCGCGGAGCGCGCTCGAAGGCGCCGTCATCACCCTGATCGTCTGGGCCACGCATCTCTATCTGACCACGCGCAGCGGCTGGCTGCGGCGTCTGCCGCTCGTTGTCGAGCTGGTCGTTCGCTCCGTCAGTATCGCCGTCATCGTCGCAGTTGCCGCGATGGCGCTGGAGATCATTCTGTATGGGCATGGGCTCGAGGCGAAGTGGGTTCGCGAGACCTTCCTGAAGATCGTCGGCCTGTCCCTGCTGCTCTCGATCCCGATCACGACGATCTACGAACTGGTCCGGATGATCGGTGGGCATACGCTGCTCAACATCGTGCTCGGACGCTACCGCCAGCCGGTCCGCGAGGAACGCGTGCTGCTGTTCCTCGACCTGGTCGGCTCGACGACGCTGGCGGAAGCGATGGGCGAGCTGCGCGTGCAGGAGCTCTTGACGCGCTTCTTCTTCGACATCGACGAGCCGATCGTGGCGCATGGCGGCGAGGTTCATGCCTATGTCGGCGACGAGGTCATCGTGACCTGGCCGGCCGGCACGGGCCAGCCGTCGCGGCGCTACCTCGACTGCGTGTTCGCGATCGAGGACCGCCTCGCCAAGCGGGCCGACCACTATCGCAAGGAGTTCGGCGTGGTGCCGGCGTTCCGCGCCGGGATGCATGCCGGCCCTGTCGTCATCGGTGAATGCGGCGACTCGCGGCGGCAGATCGCCTATTTCGGCGATACCGTGAACGTCACGGCGCGGCTGCAGGCGCATTGCAAGGAGGCCGGCCGGCCGCTGCTGATCTCGGGCGAGCTGCTTCGCCTGCTGCCCTCGGACCTGGATTTTTTCATCGAGCCGCTCGGCTCGACGCAGTTGCGCGGGCGCGCCGCTTCGATCGACATCTTCGCCGTCACACGGCGCGCGTCGTCCTAAATAATCCCTTAAGACGCACTGCCATTGTCGCGAAAGCACCAATTGAGTCCTGTCCGGTCGCGGCCCGTTAAGGATGCGATGCACCCGTATTTGCACCGGGTTCCTCCTTAACGCAGGTGTAAGACGACGCCCTGCATGGTGCACGGACAGGTGTCATTCAACAAAAACAAGGTCGCCCATCGATGGCGCAACAGGCGTCACAATCGATTATTGCCGAACTCGAGGATGCGGTCCGGGACGGGACATCCGCCAAACGCGTGCAGACGCTGCGGCAGGTCACCGATCTGTTCCTGAACGACGGCGACCGCCTCAACGATGAACAGGTCAAGGTGTTCGACGACGTGCTCTGCCTGCTCGTCGCGCGTGTCGAGACGCGTGCGCGGGCCGAGCTCAGCAAGCGGCTCGCGCCGCTCGACTACGCGCCGTTTGAGGTGATTCAGCACCTCGCCTGGGACGACGACATCAGCGTCGCCGGCGACGTGCTGACCCACTCCAGCCGCCTTTCAAACGACGCACTGCGCGAGATCGCCGCCAGCAAGGGCCAGGACCATCTGTTCGCAATCTCGGCGCGGGAGAACCTGCCGGCTTCCGTCACCGACGTGATCATCGACCGCGGCGAGGACAAGGTGATCCGGCGGCTTGCCAAGAACGCCGGCGCGCAGTTCTCCGAGAACGGCTATTCCTCGATCGTCGCCCGCGCCGAAGGCGACGACGAGCTGGTCGAGATTCTCGGGCTGCGGATCGATATTCCGGCCAAGCTGCTGCGCGACCTGCTGCAGCGCGCCAAGGATACGGTGCGCGCCCGCCTGCTCGCGATCGCATCGCCCAGGGCCCGCGAGGAGATCAGCCAGGTGCTGAACGACATCGCGCAGGAAGAGGCCGCGGCTCCCCGCCGCAACTACGGCATCGCCGAAGAGCTGGTCAAGCTGATGAAGCAGCTGAACGAGCTCGATGACGCGGCGGTCTACAAATTCGCCGAGGACGGCAAGTTCGACGAGGTCACGGTCGCGCTCGCCGTGCTCAACGACATGCCGATCGCGATGATCGAGCGCCTGATGCTCGGGCTGCGCTCCGACCTGCTCCTGATCCCGTGCCGCTCGGCGCGGCTCAACTGGCCGACGGTCGAAACCATCCTGCGCAAGCGGCCGCTGCCGCATCCGCTCGATCATGCGACGCTCGAGGTCGCGCACCGCGATTACCGGCGGCTGTCGCTGGAAACCGCACAGCGCACCGTGCGGTTCTGGCAGCTGCACAACAGGATCGAGAAGCAGCCGATGGCGGCCGGTTAGCCCGGCGACGTCTTCGTGACAAAGAAAAAGGGTGGGCAACGCGCCCACCCTTTTTTGATTCGATGCCTAGGGTGGGTTAGCGAAGCGTAACCCACCGCGTCTCCGCGGAACGAATTGGTGGGTTACGCCTTCGGCTAACCCACCCTACACGCCCGAGCTTAGTTCTTGCTCTTGTCGACCAGCGCGCCCTTCTTGATCCACGGCATCATGTCGCGCAGCTTGGCGCCGACTTCCTCGATCGGATGCTGGGCGAGCTTGGCACGGGTCGCCTTGAACGAGGTCTGGTTGACCTTGTTCTCCAGCATCCAGTCGCGGGCGAACTTGCCGCCCTGGATGTCGGCGAGCACGCGCTTCATCTCCGCCTTGGTCTCGGCGGTGACGATGCGCGGACCGGTGACGTACTCGCCGTATTCGGCGGTGTTGGAGATCGAGTAGTTCATGTTGGCGATGCCGCCTTCATAGATCAGGTCGACGATCAGCTTCACTTCGTGCAGGCACTCGAAATAGGCCATCTCGGGCGCGTAGCCGGCCTCGACCAGCGTCTCGTAACCGCCCTTGATCAGCTCGACCAGGCCGCCGCAGAGCACCACCTGCTCGCCGAACAGGTCGGTCTCGCACTCTTCCTTGAAGGTGGTCTCGATGATGCCGGCGCGGCCGCCGCCGATCGCCGAGGCGTAGCTGAGGCCGAGGTCATGGGCGTTGCCCGACGAATCCTTGGCGATCGCGATCAGGCAGGGCACGCCGCCGCCGCGCTGATATTCCGAACGCACGGTATGGCCGGGGCCCTTCGGCGCGATCATCAGCACGTCGAGGTCGGCGCGCGGATCGAGCAGGTTGAAGTGCACGTTGAGGCCGTGGGCGAACACGAGCGCCGCGCCCTTCTTCATGTTGTCGTGCAGGTGCTCGCGATAGATGTCGCCCTGCAGTTCGTCCGGGGTCAGCATCATGACGAGGTCGGCCCACTTGGCGGCTTCGGCGACTTCCATCACCTTGAAGCCGGCGTTCTCGGCCTTCTTGGCCGAGGCCGAACCCTTGCGCAGCGCAATCGCCACTTCCTTGACGCCGGAATCCTTCAGGTTCAGCGCGTGGGCGTGGCCCTGGCTGCCGTAGCCGACGATGGCGACCTTCTTGCCCTTGATCAGGTTCAGGTCGGCGTCGCGATCGTAGTAAACTCGCATCGTGTTTTCCTCGTTTGAAGGGGGCCAAAATCGGCCGATGAGTCAGGCTTTCGGAAGGTCAGAACCGCCGGGCGCCCGCGAATTTCCGGCGTTGTCTAGAGCATTTTTCCCCTCAGGGGAAACCCCCATCTCGCATGGCGCGGTGCGGCATCATGCGTCCATGAAGACCGGGTAGAGCGAGGCCAGCAGCAGGACGGCCATCACCACATTGAAGACGCGGATCGCCCGAGGCGAGGTCAGGACCGGCCGCAGGGCGGTGCCGAACAGCGCCCAGACGATGCAGGACACCGTCCCCAGGGCCAGGCTCAGGCCGACCTGGATCGCGATGTTCCAGGGGAAGGCGGCGATCGCCGCGTAGGCCGTGATGGTGCCGATCACCATCACCCAGCCCTTGGCATTGATCCACTGGAACATGGCCGCACCCCAGAAGGTCATCGGGCCGCGGCCGGGCCCGTCGTCCTTGTCCGCCGAGGGCGGCTCGGCCATGGCGATGACCGCGGCGAGATAGACCAGATAGGCGACGCCGCCATATTTGAGGATCGTCTGCAGCACCGGATAGGCGATGAAGACCGCCCCGAGCCCGACGCCGACCGCGCCGACCATGAAGGCGAAGCCGACCGTGATGCCGGCGATGTGGGGCACCGTGCGGCGGAAGCCGTAGGTCAGCCCCGAGGACAGCAGCATGATGTTGTTGGGGCCCGGCGTGAAGAACATCACGACGGCAAACACGACAAAGGCAAACAGCAGCGAATTCGACATAGTGCCCTCACGCGACTTTCGGCAGAGCTTTTGGCCGCTTCGACAGCAGCATCACGGCGATGCCGGCGATGACCGTAAGCATGCCGGCGAGCCGCAGCGGCCCGAACCTCTCGCCGAACACGATGCTGGAGGCGGCGGAGCCGACGAACGGCACCAGCAGCGCGAACGGCACCACCTGCGCCGCCGGATAATCCCGGAGCAGCCGGCCCCACAGCCAATAGGCGATGCTGGTGGAAACGGTGCCGACAAACAGCATCGAGACAATGCCGGCCGGCGACAGATGCAACAGCGCCTGCCACATCGGCTTCCCGCCCAGCGTCAGCAGCGACAGGCCGAACAACGGGATCGCGGCACACAGGCACAGCCATGCGAACAGGTCGAACATGCGCGCGCCCTGCGCCGGCCGCAGCAGCAGGTTTCCAATTGCGAACGAGATCGGCGAGATCATCAGAATGGCAAAGGCGGCGACGCTGAAATCGTATCCGACGGTGCCGCAGATCATCAGCAGGCCGATCGCGGCGATGGCGATGCCGACGGTCTGCAAGCGCGACGGCAATTCGCCGAACAACACCGCGGCAAAGCCGATGGTGAACAGCGCCTGGCTCTGCACGATCACGCTGGTGAGCCCGACCGGCATGCCGTGGGCGATGGCGATGGATTGCGCAAGGAACTGACCGAGGAACAAGGTGAGGCTGATTCCGACCAGAAGCGGCCACGACACCTGCGGCGGCCTGGGCAGGAACAGGCACGGCACCGCCGCGATGCCGAAGCGCAGCGCCGTCATCAATTCGGGCGGCAGCTCATCGAGCGCGATCCGGCTGGCGACGAACGCAAGTCCCCAGATCACCGCGACCATGACGGCGATGCCAACATCGGCCGGCTTCATTGTTCTTCTTCTTTGGTTCGGTTTGGCTCTGTCGATGCGAGGATCTAGATCTGTTCGTCCGGCTTCGGCTTGCGCAGCAGATAGGTGCCGTGCAGCGGCGCGTGGTAGTCGGCAGCGACCAGGGTGAACCCGGTCTCGGTTAGCATGCGCTCCATCACCCAGCCGAAGGTCGAATATTCGTCGCGCATATGGGTCATCACGCTTTCGCGCTCGAAATCGTGATTCTTGATCGAGAAATCGGCCCAGCCCTCGACATCGCGATCGACCCCGTCGGGCATGCTAACGAACACCATGTCGCGCAGGTAGAAGTTCGCGCCGGGCTTCAGCGCGTTGAAGATCCGCGACAGCGCCACCGCCTTCCAGAAGTCGGGCAGGTGGTGCAGCGTGAACTCGCTGACGATGACGTCGTAGGAGTTCGGCTGATAGGCAAAGGACAACAGCCCGGCCGGCTGGGTCCGGATCTTCGCCTTGCGGTCGCGCGCATAAATCTCGGCAAGCCCGATCATCGCCGGCGAGATGTCGATGGCGTCGACCTCGGCGCCCATCAGCGCCGCCTCGGTCGCCAGCACGCCGTTGCCGCAGCCGATATCGGCGATACGCCAGCCCGGCTTGACGCCGAGCATGGTCAGCGCCTGTCGGGCACGGACATCGCTGTCCTCGCTGACGTCATAGATCGAGGCAACCGCGGTATCGAGACCGACCTGCCGCCGTTGCGTATAGTACCAGTCGCGCGCCAACATGATTCACATCCCTTCCGGCCCACGCGTGATCGCGGCCACCCCGGTTCGTGACACCTCGACCAGGCCCAGCGGGCGCATCAGGTCGATGAACTGACTGATCTTGGACGAGTTGCCCGTGATCTCGAACACGAAGCTCTCGGTCGTGGCATCGATCACCCGGGCGCGAAACGCATCCGCCAGCCGCAGCGCCTCGACGCGGTGATCGCCACCGCCCCTCACCTTGACCATCGCAAGCTCGCGCTCGATCGAGCTGCCGGTCAGCGTCATGTCGACGACGCGGTACACCGGGATCATGCGGTCGAGCTGATGCTTGATCTGCTGGATCACCATCGGCGTGCCCGTGGTGACGATGGTGATCCGCGAGAGGTGTTTCTGGCTCTCGGTTTCCGAAACCGTGAGACTCTCGATGTTGTAGCCGCGGCCGGAGAACAGCCCGATCACGCGCGCGAGCACGCCGGGCTCGTTCTGCACGAGGACGGACAGCGTGTGCGTCTCGTTCGGGTCGTGACGTTCCTCGAGGAAGTAGGCGGATGCGGGCTGGTTCATGGTCGTCCCCTTACATTCTTTTCACGCCACCGCCCGCTGGGCGGCCGGCGCAGCATCCGTCCCGATCCAGGTCCGGAACAGATCGAAATCGATATTGCCGCCGCTCAGGATCAGGCCGACCCGCTTGCCGGCGAGCTTGCTCTTTTCCTGCAGCGCGGCCGCGAGCGCCGCGGCGCCTGCGCCCTCGGCGAGATTGTGGGTGTCGGTCCAGTAGGCACGGATCGCCTGCCCGACCTCGTCGTCGGTGACCTGCACGATGCGCGCGGCGCCCTTGCGGATCAGGGCGAATGCATCCGCGTCCGGAATCCGCGTCGCCATGCCGTCGGCAAGGGTGTTGCTGGTCTCGGTGGTCACGATCTTGCCGGCAGCAAACGACAGCGCATAGGACGGCGCCTCGGTCGACTGCACGCCGACGATCTCGGTCTTCAGGCCGAGCAGGTCGCGCGCCATGATGCAGCCGGAGATGCCGGAGCCCTGCCCGATCGGCACATAGAGAATGTCGAGGTCGGGCGCCGATCGAAACAGTTCCAGCGCATAGGTCGCAACGCCCAGCACCAGGTCCGGGTGAAACGACGGCACCATGTGCAGGCCGGCGAACTGGGCACGGCGCTCGGCCTCTTCCCGCGCGGCCTGGAAGTCCTCGCCGTGCTCGACGAGCTCGGCGCCGAACGCATGCATGGCACGGTTCTTCTCGACCGAGTTGCCGCGCGGCACGTAGATCACCGCGGGCACGCCGTGGCGGCTCGCGGCAAACGCCAGACTCTGGCCGTGATTGCCGCGCGTCGCCGAGATGATGCCGGGTACATCGGGCCGCTCGCGCTTCAGCCGCTCGAGATAGACCAGGCCGCCGCGCACCTTGAAGGCGCCGATCGGTGTGTGGTTCTCATGCTTGACCACGACCTCGGTGCCAAGCCGCTCGGCCAGCAACGGCCAGGCATACGCCGGCGTCGCCGGCACCGCGGTGCCGACGATCCTGTGCGCGCGCTCGAGCTCGCTGAGATCAAACATGATCCACCCTCACCTCACACCAGCGCCTTGCCGCCGGCGAAGGCCTTCGCGGTGGCCTCATCGGTTGCTTCTTCCGGCAGCAGCATCTCGTTGTGCGCCTTGCCCGACGGGATCATCGGGAAGCAGTTCTCCAGCGCGGCGACGCGGCAGTCGAACAGCACCGGGCGTTTGATCGAGATCATCTCCTTGATCGCGCCGTCGAGATCGGACGGCTTGGTCGCCTGCAGGCCGACGCAGCCATAGGCTTCGGCGAGCTTGACGAAGTCCGGCAGCGCTTCGGAGTACGAATGCGACAGGCGGTTGCCGTGCAGCAGCTGCTGCCACTGCCGCACCATGCCCATGTACTGGTTGTTCAGGATGAAGATCTTGATCGGCAGCTCGAACTGAACCGCGGTCGACATCTCCTGGATCGTCATCTGCACCGAGGCGTCGCCGGCGATGTCGATCACCAGGCTGTCCGGATGCGCCACCTGCACGCCGACCGCGGCCGGCAGGCCGTAGCCCATGGTGCCGAGACCGCCTGATGTCATCCAGCGGTGCGGCTCCTCGAAGCCGAAGAACTGCGCGGCCCACATCTGGTGCTGACCGACTTCGGTCGTGATGTAGGTGTCCTTGCCGCGGGTCAGCTCGAACAGCCGCTGGATCGCGTATTGCGGCAGGATGATATCGTTGTTCTTGCGGTAGGACAGCGAGTTGCGCGCGCGCCATTGCGCGATCTGCTGCCACCACGCCTTGATGTCGGGCTTCTTGGCCTCCGCCTTGAACACCTGCAGCAGGTCGCCGAGCACATTGCCGGCGTCGCCGATGATCGGCACGTCGACGCGGATGTTCTTGTTGATCGAGGACGGGTCGATATCGATGTGAATCTTCTTCGAGCCCGGCGAGAACGCATCGACGCGGCCGGTGATGCGGTCGTCGAAGCGCGCGCCGACGCACAGCATGACGTCGCAATCATGCATGGTCATGTTGGCTTCGTAGGTGCCGTGCATGCCGAGCATGCCGAGCCAGTTCGGCCCCGACGCCGGATAGGCGCCCAGTCCCATCAGGGTCGAAGTGATCGGAAAGCCGGTCGCCTCCACCAGCTGACGCAGCAGTTGCGAGGCCTCGGGACCGGAATTGATCACGCCGCCGCCGGAATAGATCACCGGACGTTTGGCATTGGCGAGCAGCGCCACCGCCTTGCGGATCTGGGTCGCATCGCCCTTGACGCGCGGCGTGTAGGAGATGTGAACGTCCGACTTGCGCGGCGGATGATAGGTGCCGGTCGCGAACTGCACGTCCTTCGGCACGTCGACCAGCACCGGACCGGGGCGGCCGGTGGTCGCGACATAGAAGGCTTCGTGCAGCACCCTGGCAAGGTCGTTGACGTCGCGCACCAGCCAGTTGTGCTTGGTGGCGGGCCGCGTGATGCCGACCGTGTCGCATTCCTGGAAGGCGTCATTGCCGATCAGATGGGTCGGCACCTGGCCGGTGATGCAGACCAGCGGGATCGAGTCCATCAGCGCGTCGGTCAGCGGCGTCACCATGTTGGTGGCGCCGGGCCCCGACGTCACCAGCACAACGCCGGGCTTGCCAGTCGAGCGGGCATAGCCTTCGGCGGCATGACCGGCGCCCTGCTCGTGGCGGACCAGGATGTGCTCGACTTCGCTCTGCTGGAAAATCTCGTCGTAGATCGGAAGCACCGCACCGCCGGGATAGCCGAAGACATGCTGCACCCCGTGATCGATGAGCGCGCGCACGATCATCGCGGCGCCGGTCATCTGATTGGGATCGTGGCTCTTGTCGGTCATGGTTCGCTCCGGATGCGCTTGTTTTTGCGCGGCTTTTGTCAGTTCTCGTCAGTTCTGTTTCGGGCAATAAAAAGGGGCCCCAGAGGCCCCATGCACACCGCCCGAATTTGGATGGCCGCTAGCCATCCCCGGCGGTGTGCCTGGGTACGACGGCGATAAGCAGTTTGGTAATAATGTTGCGCACGAGGTGACCCAGTCTTCCCAAAGGTTGCGCGAACATAGCGGCCAAAGCCCGAATGTCAAGGCAAGGCAAGCAGTTTCGCGATTTTTGAAGTGTAACGGGGTTCCAGCCGTTCGGCGAGTGTTTTTGCGCGGCGCAACGCGCATGGCAGACGGGCGCGCGGCGGCGCCGCAGTCCGAGAGGCCGTAGCCCGGATGGGGGCCAACGGGGCTACGGGATTTGCGCCTCCAGCCACCCCTTCGCCGCCTCGGGCGCGACCCATTCGAATTCCGGGAGCTGGTGGCGAAACCAGGTGAACTGGCGCTTGGCGTAGTGGCGGGTGTCGGCCCGGCCGATCTCGGCGGCCTCCTCACGGCTGATCTCCCCCTTGAGGTGCCGGATCAGCGCCGGGACGCCATGAGCCTTCATGGCCGGCAGCAGCGGATCGAGCCCGCGAGCTGCCAGCGCCGCGACCTCGTCGAGCGCGCCGGCATCGAGCATCGCGCCGAACCGCGCATCGATCCGCGCATAGAGCCGCTCGCGCTCCGGCGCCAGAAACAGCGCGTGGAATTGGCCCGGCGGCAACAGCGGCGGCAGGCCATCGCGATGCCAGTCCGGCAGCGGGCGGCCGGTGGCCTCGACGACTTCGAGCGCCCGCGCGATGCGGGTGCGGTCGCGCGGCTTCAGCCGTTCGCCGGACACCGGATCGCGTGCCGCAAGCTCGGCATGCAGCGCCTCGACGCCGTGCTGCTCCAGCCTTGCGCGTACGCTGTCGCGCACATCGGCGGGGATCTGCGGCACCGCCGACAGACCGCGCGTCAGTGCCTTGAAATACAGGCCCGAGCCGCCGATGAAGATCGGCAGGCGTTTGTCCGCCCGGGCCTCGCCGAGCATCCTGGCCGCGTCAGTCACCCAGGCACCGGCGGAGAAATTCACGCCGGCGTCGACATGGCCATAGAGCCTGTGCGGAACCTGTGCCTCCTCGGCAGTGGTCGGCCGCGCGGTGATGATCCGGAGGTCGCGATAGACCTGCATGGAGTCGGTGTTGATCACGACCCCGCCGGTCCGCTGCGCAAGCTCGAGCGCCAGCGCCGACTTGCCGCTGGCGGTCGGCCCTGCGATAAGCACTGCCTTGTCCAACAATCCTGAATGCGCCTGCATGTCCCTCGTTGCCACGCTGATCTGCAATCCTGCAAGCCCCGCGCTCGACTCCACCATCGTCGACGGTGCGCGGGCCGTGCTGCCCTCACCGGGCCCGGCGCAGTGGCTGTTCAACGAAGTCGCCGTCGACATTCCGTTCGAGCGTCAGGACGCCAGCAGAGACGAGATCAAGGCCATCGAGGAGCGGCTGCGCCAGGCCCGCGGCGACCTGCCGATCGACATTGTCGTGCAGCCTCGGCTCGGCCGGCGCAAGAAGCTTTTTCTGGCCGACATGGATTCGACCATGATCGGCCAGGAATGCATCGACGAGCTCGCCGATTTCGCCGGGCTGAAAGCCCATGTCGCCGCCATCACCGAGCGCGCGATGCGCGGCGAGATCGAGTTCGAATCGGCGCTGCGCGAGCGGGTGGCGCTGCTCAAGGGCCTGCCGGTCGGCGTCGTCGACGAGGTGCTGGAGAAGCGCATCACGCCGACGCCGGGCGGCCGCGCGCTGGTCATGACGATGCGCGCGCACGGCGCCCATACCTGCCTGATCTCCGGCGGCTTCACCCTGTTCACCACGGTGGTCGCGGAGAAGATCGGCTTCCAGGAGAACCGCGCCAACCAGTTGCAGGTCGCGGACGGCAAGCTGACCGGCGAAGTGGTCGAGCCGATCCTCGGCCGCGCGACCAAGCTTGCCACCCTGGTCGAGCTGACCGAATCCTTCGACCTCGACGACATCGACACGCTGGTCACGGGCGACGGCGCCAACGATCTCGGCATGATCCAGGCCGCGGGTCTCGGCGTCGCCTATCACGCCAAGCCCGCGGTCGCAGCCGCCGCGGCGGCGCGGATCGATCACGGCGACCTCACCGCGCTGTTGTATGCGCAGGGCTATCGGCGGGATGAATTCGTCGAGGGGTAGTCTACGGTGTCGTCCCGGCGCAGGCCGGGACCCATAACCACCGACGCAAGTTACCTGGAAAAGCCGTTGCCCACTTCCTCAACAAGAACGACCGCGGCGTACTGGATCCCCCGCTTTCGCGGGGGATGACAGTGACGGGTGAGGCGTGAGCGCGCGCCTCTACTGCACACCGAGCGCGACGAAGCGCAGTTCGCCGTCGCCGTTCGAGACCAGCAGCAGTACGGACTTCTTGCCGTCCTTCTTCAGCTGATCGAGACGCTTCTTGATGTCGGCGGCGCTGGACACCGCCTCCTGCGCCACCTCGACGATGACGTCGCCGGCCGACAGACGCTTCTCGGCAGCATCGGAGTTGCTGTCGACGCCGGTGACGATAACGCCCTTCACGCTGTCCTTGATCTTGTACTTGGTGCGCAGATCCTTGCTCAGCGCGGCCAGGTCGAGACCGAGCGCCTTCTGGGTCACCGGTTTCTCGGCGGTGTCGTCCTTGGGCTTGGCGTTGGCCTGCTGAACCTTGTCGTTGTCCTCGAGCCGGCCGAGCGTGACCTTGCGGGTCTCTTCATTGCCCTTGCGGATGACGACGACGTCGACTTCCTTGCCGACCGCGGTATCGGCGACGATGCGCGACAGATCCTTCGGATCCTTGACGTCCTTGCCGTCGAACTTGACGACGACGTCGCCCGGCTCGATGCCGGCCGGCTTGGCCGGCCCCTTGTCGTCGACGCCGGCAACCAGCGCGCCGCGCGCCGGTTTGATGTTGAGGCTGTCGGCGATCTCGTCGGTGACCTGCTGGATGCGAACGCCGAGCCAGCCGCGGCGCAACTCGCCGAACTTCTGCAGCTGGTCGACGACGCCGGCCACCGTCTTCGACGGCACGGCGAAACCGAGACCGATCGAGCCGCCGGTCGGGGAGATGATCAGCGTGTTGACGCCGATCACCTCGCCTTCGAGGTTGAACAGCGGACCGCCGGAATTGCCGCGGTTGATGGCGGCGTCGGTCTGGATGTAGCTGTCATACGGGCCCTGGCTGATGTCGCGGTTCTTCGCCGAGACGATGCCGGCAGTCACGGTGCCGCCGAGGCTGAACGGGTTGCCGATCGCGACCACCCAGTCGCCGAGGCGGATCTTGTCGCTGTCGCCGAACTTGACCGCGGTGAGCGGCTTCGGCGGCTTGAACTTGAGGACCGCGAGGTCGGTCTTCTTGTCGACGCCGACCAGCTCGGCCTTGATCTTGGTGCCGTCGTTGAGGATGACGTTGATCTCGTCGGCGTCGGCGATGACGTGGTTGTTGGTGACGACGATACCCGCGGTGTCGACGATGAAGCCCGAGCCGAGCGAGTTGGTCTTGCGCGGCTGGAACTCGCCGCTCTTGTCGCCGCCCTTGCCGGGCGGGCCGCGGCGGTTCTTGAAGAAATCGTCGAAGAACTCCTCGAACGGCGAGCCGGGCGGCAATTGCGGCATCGTCCGGTCCTTGGCCTCGATCGTCTGCGACGTCGAGATGTTGACGACGGCGTCGATCACCTTCTCGGCGATGTCGGCGATACCCTCGGGGCCGCGTGCGAACGCCGGCACGGAGCTCAGCATGCTCGCAGCACCGATCGAGATCGCAGCTCCCATCATGCGGAGGCGACGGGTCAGGGCTGGTCTGGCAGCGATCATGTCGGAGTTTCTCCAGGCAAGCGGGTTCAAATTAGCTGGTCGCAGTATGCGCCCGTGATCACAGAGTGCGCCCGAACGGGCATATGGCGCAAGCATCTCACCCGGGCATTTCGGCGAAAAACCGGCTGCGAGAGGCTCACGATTATGTTCATTCTGGCGCGATCTGCGCACTGGAACAGGCAATGATCAGCGCCGCACCAGCCAGATCAGGATCAGTCCCGCAACCGCCGAACCGATGCCGACGATGCGCAGGATGTTATCGGGCGTGGCCAGCGCGCTCTTCATCGCCCGGCGCATCCAGGCGGGGCTTGCCGCAAACAGGATACCTTCGAGCACGAACAGGATTCCCAACCCGATGAGGAAGTCGCCGAACGCTATGGACTTCATCGGATGGCAGCCTCCCGCTCGATGCTTATTGTTGTTGAGTGGCGGCGACGCGGTGTCCGCATCGCCGCCAAGTCTTGATACTTAAGTCGTGGTGTTCGTCGTGACGTTACTGTTTCGGCGCGGCGGCCGCCTCAGGCGCCTTGCCGTTCGCATTGCCGAAGTATCTGAAGAATTCCGAGTCCGGCCGCAACAGGAAACGCGTGTCGCCGGAGCGCAGACTGTTCTCATAGGCCGTCATCGAGCGATAGAACGCGAAGAAGTCCTTGTCCTTGCCATAGGCCTCGGCGAACAGGCGGTTGCGCTCGGCATCGCCCGCACCGCGGGTTTGCTCCGCGGTCGAGTTCGCCTCGGCGACAATCACCGTTGCTTCGCGGTCGGCCTTGGAGCGGATCTCCTGCGCCTTCTGGTCGCCCTGGGCACGGAACTCGGCCGCTTCGCGCTGACGCTCGGACTTCATCCGGTCGTACACCGCCTGGCTGTTCTGCTCCGGCAGGTCGGCGCGGCGGATCCGGACGTCGACGACCTCGATGCCGTAGCCGTCGGCCTCCTTGTCGAGCTGCTCGCGAATCCGTGCCATCAGCTTCTCGCGCTCGTCACGCACCACCGTGATGAAGGTGACCTCGCCGAGCACGCGGCGCAGCGCCGCGTTGAGCAGCGTCGTCAGCTGCAGATTGGCGGCCTGGATAGAGCCGACGCTGGTGTAGTAGCGCAGCGCATTCTTGATGCGATAGCGCGCGAAGGCGTCGACCACCAGCCGCTTCTGGTCGGAGGCGATCACCTCCTGCGACGGGTTTTCGAGATCGAGGATGCGCTTGTCGACGTTGATCACCGAATTCCACGGCGCCTTGAAGTGCAGGCCGGGATCGGTGACGACCTCAACCGGCTCGCCGAACCGAAGCACGATGGTCTGCTCGGTCTGCTGCACGGTGAACATCGAGCTGTAGCCGACGGCGAGCACGATGAAGAGGACGATCAGGGACACAATGCCGGTGACAGGGGACCTCATCGGGTGGCTCCCTGCTGCTGGCCGGTCGTGGCCGGCGCTGCTGCCGGACGCCGCGGCGTCAGTTCGCCGAGCGGAAGATAGGGCACGATGTTCTGGCCCTGGCCGCCGTCATAGACCAGCTTCTCGGAGCTACCGAGCACGCGTTCCATGGTCTCGAGATAGATGCGCTCGCGCGTCACTTCGGGTGCCTTCTTGTATTCATCATAGACTTTCAGGAAGCGTGCGCTCTGGCCCTTGGCCTCGGCGACCGCCTGCTCCTTGTAGCCCTCGGCGGCCTGCAGGATCTGCGCGGACCGACCACGCGCTTCCGGCACGATCCGGTTGGCGTAGGTCTGCGCCTCGTTCTGCTTGCGCTCGAGGTCGGAGCGCGCCGCCTGCACGTCGCGGAATGCGTCGATCACCTGCGCCGGCGGATCGACCTTCTGCATCTGCACCTGGGTGATCTGGATGCCCGCGCTGTAGTTGTCGAGCGTCTTCTGCATCAGCTCCTGGACGTTCTGCTCGGTGACGTTGCGCGCCCCGGTCAGGATCGGCTGGATCTGCGAGCGCCCGATCACCTCACGCATCGCGCTTTCGGCGACCGCCTTCACGGTGCCTTCGGGATTCTGGATGTTGAACAAATAGGCGCCGGCCCCGCCCGGCTTGATCCGCCACAGCACGGTGAAGTCGACGTCGACGATGTTCTCGTCGCCGGTCAGCATCAGGCTCTCTTCCGGCACGTCGCGCATGGTGCGGCCGCGCCGTGCGGGATCGTCGATCAGGGTCATGCCGATCGAGATCGTGTTGACGCGCAGCGCCTTCGGCAGCAGCACCGTCTCGATCGGATACGGCAGGTGATAGCGCAGGCCCGGCTGCGCATCGCGGACGTATTTGCCGAAGCGCAGCACGACGCCGAGCTCTTCGGACTGGACGCGGAAGATCCCGGTGGCGAACCAGATCGCCAGCGCGGCGACCAGCACCAGCGCGATGCCCATGCCGCTGAAATGACCGCCGGGCAGCCACTGCTGCAGCCGGTCCTGGCCGCGCCGCAGCAGATCCTCAAGATCCGGCGGCCTTGGCCCGGCCGACTGCGGACCTGTGCCCCATGGCCCTTTCGGACCCGAGCCCCACGGCCCCCCGCCTTGATTTTTCCACGGCATCAAACGTCTCCTCGACAAGTCCGGACGGGACGCCCGGCCTCGAATGTCCGGCCCGGTTATAGGGGACCGCTCAGGCCCTTACAACGCAAGCTTCCTGGCCGGACGAGCTATGCGCCGGGCCACAATTGTCAATGCAAACATTGGTTAACCCCGGCCGCGCCGACGATATGTCACATAGGAGAAGTCGGCGCTGTCGTCCGGACCGGCCGGATTTCGCACGCGCGCGACCTCGTCCCACTCCTTTGCGTCGATTATGTCGAACCGTGTATCGCCGTCCGGCCGGGCGTGAACCTCGGTGATCTCCAGCCGGTCAGCCGTGCCCATCCATTGCGCATAGATCTCCGCACCACCGATGACGGCAATTTCAGTGGCGAAACGCCGCAGCGCGTCACCAAGCGCAATTGCGCGGGCGTTTTCGAACGACGACGTGACGATCGCGCTGCGCGCGCGATAGTTCGCATCGCGCGTCACCACGATATTGGTGCGGCCCGGCAGCGGCCTGCGCAGGGATTCGAACGTCTTGCGCCCCATCACGACGGGCCGGTTGATGGTGATGGCCTTGAAGCGCTGCTGATCGGTCTTCAGCCGCCACGGAATTGCGTTGGCATTTCCGATCACGCCGTTCTCGGCGACCGCAACGACGAGCACGATCTCCATCAGCGCGCTCCTTCCGCGAGCGCCGACAGCGCCTCGCCGGAGACGCGGCAAATCGTCCACTCGTCCATCATCTCGGCGCCGAGCGACTTGTAGAAGGCGATCGACGGTGCGTTCCAGTCGAGCACAGCCCATTGCAGGCGCGACCAGCCATTGGCGAGGCATTGCTTCGCCAGATGCACCAGGAGCGCCTTGCCGATGCCCTTGCCGCGCAGTGCCGGGCGGACGAAGAGGTCCTCGAGATAGATGCCGTGGCGGCCGGCGAAGGTCGAGAAGTTGACGAACCAGACCGCGAAGCCGGCCGGCTCGCCGTTCCATTCGGCGATGTCGCAAGTAAGCCGCGGGTTCGTTCCGAACAGCGCGTCAGCGATGTCAGCCTCGCTGGCGTGCACCTCGTGCAGGAGCTTTTCGTAGTCGGCGAGCTCGCGGACCAGCGAGAACACCAGTCCAGCCTCATCGGGCCGCGCGCGGCGGATGGTCAGCGACATGCAATCCCTCAGACCGCGACTTCAGCCTTGATGTGCGGATGCGGGTCGTAACCCTCGAGTTTGAAGTCCTCGTAGCGGAACGCGAAGATATCCTTCACGTCGGGATTGATCGCCATCGTCGGCAACGGCCGCGTCGGCCGCGTCAATTGCAGCCGCGCCTGCTCGAGGTGGTTCGAGTAGAGATGTGCGTCGCCGAGCGAGTGCACGAAATCGCCGGGCTTGAGCCCGGTGACCTGCGCGACCATCATGGTCAGCAGCGCGTAGGAGGCGATGTTGAAGGGCACGCCGAGGAAGACGTCGCCGGAGCGCTGATAGAGCTGGCAGGACAATTTGCCGTTCGCGACATAGAACTGGAACAGGCAGTGGCACGGCGGCAGCGCCATCTTGTCGACCTCGGCCGGATTCCAGGCGCTGACGATCAGCCGCCGCGAGTCCGGATTGCGCTTGATCATCTCGATCACGTTCGTGATCTGGTCGATGCTGCGGCCATCAGGCGCCGGCCACGACCGCCATTGCGAGCCGTAGACCGGGCCGAGATCGCCATTGGCGTCGGCCCATTCGTCCCAGATCGTGACGCCATTGTCGTTGAGATATTTGATGTTGGTGTCGCCGGCGAGGAACCAGAGCAGCTCGTGCACGATCGCCTTCAGCGGCAACCGCTTGGTGGTCAGCATCGGAAAGCCGGCCGAGAGGTTGAAGCGCATCTGGTGGCCGAAGATCGACAGCGTGCCGGTGCCGGTGCGGTCGTGCTTCTCGGCGCCGTCGGCGAGGATGCGTTCGAGCAGGTCGTGATACTGGTTCATGGCGTCTGTTTCGGGCTCTCTGGGCGGAGCGGCAATTTAGCGGCCGGGGCGATCGGTCGACACGCCGATTCGGCTGGATGCAGCGATTATACCCTGAAAAATGAACACTCTCGCGCCAAACGACAAGGGCGGAACTCGCGTCCCGCCCCTCCCCTATCCAGTTGATCGCGCTGGCTTAACTGGCCGGCTTAAGCACCGGGGTCCACTTCGCGATCTCATTCTTGACGAGGGTCGCGAGCGCCTCCGGCGTGCGGTTGGCGGACGCCGGGATCACGCTACCGAGCTCGAGCAGGCGCTTGCGCACGTTTTCATCGTCGAGCGCCTTGATGGCCGCCGCGTTCAGCGTGGCGATGATCGCGGGCGAAGTTCCCTTCGGCGCGAAGATCGCGTTCCAGGCCTGGGCCTGGAACGCCGGCAGGCCGGCCTCTGCCGTGGTCGGGACATTGGGCAGCGACGGATTGCGCTCGGGGGTGGCAACCGCATAGGCCTTGATGGTGCCGGCGTTGATCTGCGGCACCGCGTTGACGATCTGGTCGCACATGTAATCGACCTGGCCGGCGACCAGCGCGTTCATCGCAGGGCCGGTGCCGTTGAACGGCACGCCGACCGGCTTGACGTCGAGGATCGAGTTCAGCAGCTCGCAGGAGGCATGCGAGACCGAACCGATGCCGGCATGCGCGGCGTTGACCTTCTCGACATTGGCCTTCACGTAGGCGACGAATTCCTTCAAATCCTTCGGCGGGAAATCCTTGCGGGCAAGGATCAGGATCGGCGTGCCCGCGAGCAGCGCGACGGGTTCGAAATCCTTTTCCGGGTGATAGGCGAGCTTCGGATAGAGCGGCACGGAAGCCGCGTGCGTGCCCATATGTCCGGTGACCAGCGTGTAGCCGTCATTGGCGGCGCGCGCGGCACGCGTCGTCGCCGTGGTGCCGCCGGCACCGACCACGTTCTCGATGACGATGCTCTGTCCGAGCGTCTGCGCCATGTGCGCGGTGACGATGCGCGAGATGACGTCGGTCGGACCGCCGGCCGCGAACGGCACGATCATGGTGATGGTGCGCGTCGGATAGTTTTGCGCGGAGGCCGGCACGGCGAATGCGCCCAGCGCGGCAAATGCCGAAAGGCATGCGCCCGCAAGCGAGCGAATGGACATCATCTCAATTCCTCCCGGGAACGTTTTGACCAAATAAAAATGCCGGCCAAATCGGCCGGCATTTTCATTTCATGAGACGACATCGAGTGTCGATTCGACTTCCGCCTGCGGCGCGCCGACGCAGGGCCGGCGCTCCCTGTTTGAGCATGACTATCCGGAAAACCGCTTCGCACTTTTCCGGATCATGCTCTAGCCCTCGGACTCCACGAACACTTCGTCGCGCTTCGCACGCAAGGTCGGCAGCACGGCGAGCACCAGGAGTCCCGCCGCGATCGCCAGCAGCACAGCCGACAGCGGCCGCGACAGGAATACGCTCCAGTCGCCGCGCGAGATCAGGAGCGCACGGCGCAGATTCTCTTCCATCAGCGGGCCGAGCACCATGCCGAGCAGCAGCGGTGCCGGCTCGAAATCGTGCTTGATCAGCCAGTAGCCGACCAGACCGAACGCGCCTGCGAGCACGACGTCGACCGGCGCGTTGTTCACCGAGTAGATGCCGATCGCGCAGAAGATCACGATCGAGGGGAACATCAGCCGGTACGGCACGCGCAGCAGACGGACCCAGATGCCGACCAGCGGCAGGTTGATGATGATCAGCATCAGGTTGCCGATCCACATCGAGGCGATCATGCCCCAGACCAGGTCTGGCTGCTTCACCATCACCTGCGGACCCGGCACGATGCCATGAATGGTCATCGCGCCGACCATCAGCGCCATTACCGCATTCGGCGGGATGCCGAGCGTGAGCAACGGGATGAACGAGGTCTGCGCCGCGGCGTTGTTGGCGCTTTCCGGTGACGCCACGCCCTCGATCGCGCCGCGGCCGAACCGCGACGGATCCTTGGCAATCTTCTTCTCCAACGTATATGCGGCAAACGACGCGATCACGGCGCCGCCGCCCGGCAGGATGCCAAGGATCGAGCCCAGGATGGTACCGCGCACGATTGCCGGCGTGGAATCCATCAGGTCCTTCCTGGTCGGCATCAGACCAGTGATCTTCTGCTGCACCAGATCGCGGCTCATCTCGGCGCCGGCGTCGAGATTGCGGATGATCTCCGCGAAGCCGAACACGCCCATCGCCACCGTCGCGAAGCCGAGGCCGTCGGCAAGCTCGGGGATGTTGAAGGCCATGCGCGAGGCGCCGGTCTCGATGTCGGAGCCAACCATCGAAAGCAGCAGGCCGAACACGATCATCGCGATCGCCTTCAGCACCGAGCCCTTGGCGAGCACCACCGCGAAGATCAGGCCGAGCACCATCAGCGAGAAATATTCGGCCGGGCCGAACGCCAGCGCGAGCTTGGTCAGCGGCGCGCCGAGCACGGCGATCAGCACGGTCGCGACGCAACCGGCGAAGAACGAGCCGATCGCGGCGATCGCGAGCGCCGGGCCGGCGCGGCCCTGTCTTGCCATCTGGTGGCCGTCGAGCGCGGTGACCACCGAAGTCGCCTCGCCCGGAATATTGACCAGGATCGAGGTAGTCGAGCCGCCATATTGCGCACCGTAATAGATGCCGGCGAGCATGATCAACGCGCCGACCGGCGGCAGGCCGAAGGTGATCGGCAGCAGCATGGCGACGGTGGCGATGGTGCCGATGCCCGGCAGCACGCCGACCAGCGTACCGACCAGAGCGCCGATCAGGCACATCAGAAGATTGATCGGCGAAAGCGCAACGGCAAAACCGTGGGCGAGATTGGCGAACAGTTCCATTGCGCCGCCCTCACTGAATCAGGAAACGAGGGAACATCGGCATCGGAAGTCCCAGCACGTAAGGAAACAACAATGCGCAGCCCAGCGTGAGACAGGCACCGACGATGGTCGCCTCCAGCCACTTCGTCTCCTCCGAGCCGAGTGCCGCGATCATGAAGCTGGCAAATGCCGTGACGACGAGCCCAAGCGGCCGGATCGACACCGCAAAGAACACGATCGCTGCCGATACGAACAGCGGCCCGCGCCATGAATAGGCCGCGATATGGGGGCCGTCGCTCAGGATCCCCATCAGCGCGACAGCGCCGCCGAGCAGCAGCAGCAGCACGGCGAACATGCGCGGCGCGGTTCCGGCACCAAACGAGAATCCGTGCATGCCCTGCAGATCGCTCGAAGCCCACAACGCAAACAGGGCAACCGCCATCATGACAAGCCCGCCGACAAAGTCCTGCGGACCGCGCACCCATTTCGGCAAGATCGATTTGACCGGCGCCTCGCTTGGCGTATCGCTCATGACTTCGCTTCCCCCGTCAGGGCTGTCCCGCCCGTTGTGATTGAATGGCTTGGCTTGTGGTGCGTTGACCGAAAGCCTTGCTAGCGATTTTCGTCAGACAACGCCAGCAAAACCCAAGAGACCTCCGGCAAGCAACATCCATAAGGGATTGATCCGTGTCGCAAAAGCAAGCGCAGCTGCGACAATGGTGATCAGGATCGCGATCCAACTTTGGTCTGATGTCTGCGCCACGATCAGGCCGGAGGCGGCCATCAAGCCGATCGACAGCGGAACCAATGCAGCCTGAATGATCGCCGGCCAACGCGCGTCGCGCGAGCGATCGAGGAAGCGGCTCACATAATAGGCAAGCAACGCGGTCGGTCCGCACATCGCAACCGTCGCGGCCAATGCCCCGGCGACGCCTGCGACAGAATAGCCTATCAGCGTCACGATCAGCACGTTCGGTCCCGGCGAGAGCTGCGAGATCGCGAACACGTCGGCGAACTGCTTGTCGGTCAGCCAGTGATGCACGTCGACGGCGGCGCGGTGCATTTCGGTGATCGCCGAGTTGGCCCCGCCGACAGCAAACAGCGACATCAGACCGAAGGTCCAGACCAGCGCTGCGATCGGGCTGGACTCCGTATTCATGCCTTCACCATGCGTCGCGCCAGGACCGTCGTTGCGATGCTGAGCGGGATCGCCACCAGCAGCACGATCTGGAGCGGCCATCGGATCAGACCGATCGCGACGAAAACCGCGGACAGAATGACGAGGCCTGTGACATCGCGCCGTTTCAACAGCGGCATCATCATCTTGAGGACAACGGCGAACAGCAGCCCGACCGCGGCACAGGCGACGCCGGCGAGTGTCCGGCGCAGGATGTCGATATCGCCGTAGCGGGCATAGAGTGCGGCAAGGACGGTCGCGATCACCATCGGCGGTCCGACCAGCCCGGCGAAGGCCGCAAGCCCGCCGGCGATGCCGCGAAAGCGCGAGCCGAATACGACCGACAGGTTGACGATGTTCGGACCTGGCAGGAAATGGCACAGCGCGAAGGTCTCGTTGAACTCCTCCGCCGTCATCCAGCGGTGCTGCTCGACGATCGACCGCCGGGCCCAGACCAGGACCCCGCCAAAGCCGGCCAGCGACATCTTGGCAAAGGCCAGGAACAGCTCGAGCAGGCCGGGCTGGAGGGGCGGAGACGGTGCGGAGGCATCCGGCGCCGGGGCGGCAGCCGGCGGGGATTCCGGGGGCATGGGCAAAATCTAGAACGGCGCCAGGACAGTGCCAAGACACAGCACCAGGACGGCGGCCACCCCAAATCGGCGTGTTTCACACCTGAACAAGCCTGAATCGGCTCTATTTTTCTTCGTTCGCGCCGCCTATATTGGGGGTGCCGGTTCGCCGGCTATGGAAATAAATGGCCGTCGCAATAAACCATTCGGACCCGGGGGCGGTACCCGGCGCCTCCACCAAAACCCATCCGAGCCCCTGGCTTTGGTGGCTTTTGGCGGGGGCGAAATAGGATCGACGAGGGCGTAAAGGGCGTGTTTTTTCTCGGTATGGTTCCGCCGTTATCGGGCTAATGCAATAGTTGCCAACGACAACTTTGCTCCGGTTGCTCAGGCTGCGTAACGCAGTTTGAAAGACCATCTTAAAGTCCTAACGGGTTAAGCTCCGTTAGGCGGGGTTCGGAGGCACCTGGCAACAGAAGCCTCCACTTTATTTCCCTATGGGGCGTCCGCCCGCATTTTCAGCTGCCAGCCCTGCTGATTTCCACGTCCCGGCGGAGTAGCATGGCCAAAAGGGCGAGTCGGACGGGTCCGGCGGTGCCTTGCCGGCATTTTCGAGGCGACAGGAATACGATGGCGACCGATCACATCCGATATGACGTGCTGGCGCGCGACGCGCTGCGCGGGGTGCTGCGCCGGGTCTTGTCCGACGCCGCCGAACATGGCCTGCCAGGTGAACACCATTTCTACATCACCTTCCTCTCGCACGGTGACGGAGTGAAACTGTCGCCGCGGCTGCTCGCGCAGTATCCGGAGGAGATGACCATCATCCTGCAGCACCAGTTCTGGGATCTGGTGGTGACCGAGGACCGGTTCGAGGTCGGCCTGTCGTTCGGCGGGATTCCCGAGCGGCTGAACGTGCCGTTCGCCGCGGTGACGCGCTTCCTCGATCCGTCCGCACCGTTCGATCTGCGGTTCGATGTCTCGGAGGCATTGTCGGAGGAGGCCCCGCCCGCGACGGCACCGGCCTCTCCCCTTCCCGCACCGGCCGCCCGGGCGGCAGTCGAGACCGAGACGGCCGAGACCGAGCAGGAGCCCGCGAAGCCCAGCGAGGGCGCCGAGGTCGTGCGGCTGGACCGCTTCCGCAAGAAATAATCTAAACACCGATCGATCCTCGACCTTGTAGGATGCATTCGAGGGCCGGGATGACAGATCGTCATACCGGACTATCTTCTGCATTGAACGTGCTTCCGCGCGGACGCTGTCGCGTTCCCGCGGCGAAAACCTGGCGCACCGCCGGATCACGTTCTGATGACGCAACGGAGAGCATCCATGGCTCAATCGACGACACCATCCAACGCCGCCACCCGTAGCGAGACCGACAGCTTCGGTCCGATCGACGTCGCCGCCGATCGCTACTGGGGCGCGCAGACCGAGCGCTCGCGGCAGAATTTCAAGATCGGCCACGACCGGATGCCGATCGCGATCATCCATGCACTCGCCATCGTCAAGCTCGCGGCAGCCGAAACCAATCGCGAACTCGGCCAGCTCGATGCACGCCGCGCCGACGCCATCATCAGCGCCGCCAGGGAAGTGATCGAAGGCAAGCTCGACGATCATTTTCCGCTGGTAGTCTGGCAGACCGGCTCGGGCACGCAAACCAACATGAACGTCAACGAGGTGATCGCAAACCGCGCCAACCAGATGCTCGGCGGCGAGCTCGGCGCCAAGCAGCCGATCCATCCGAACGATCACGTCAACATGAGCCAGTCGTCGAACGACTCGTTCCCGACCGCGATGCATATCGCTGCGGCGGGCCGCATCATCGCCGACCTGATCCCTGCCCTTGCCGAGCTGCATCAGGCGTTGCACCAGAAGCAGGAAGCGTTTGCCAAGATCGTGAAGATCGGCCGCACGCATACCCAGGACGCGACACCGTTGACGCTCGGCCAGGAATTCTCCGGCTACGCCGCGCAGGTCGAGAGCGGCATCGCGCGGCTGCGCACCGCGGTGAAGGAGCTGTTTCCGCTGGCGCAAGGCGGCACTGCTGTTGGCACCGGCCTCAACTCGAAGCCGGAATTCGCCAACGCTTTCGCCAGGCATGTCGCCGAGATCACCAGGCTCCCGTTCACCAGCGCGGCAAACAAGTTCGAGGCACTCGCGTCCAACGACGCCTATGTGCTTGTGCACGGCGCGATCAATTCGGTGGCGACCGGCCTGTTCAAGATCGCCAACGACATCCGCTTCCTCGGCTCGGGCCCGCGCTCAGGCCTCGGCGAGTTGATCCTGCCCGAGAACGAGCCGGGCTCGTCGATCATGCCGGGCAAGGTCAACCCGACCCAGTGCGAGGCCATGACCATGGTCTGTTGCCAGGTGTTCGGCAATCAGACCACGATCACCGTCGCCGGCAGCCAGGGCCATTTCGAGCTCAACGTGTACAAGCCCGTGTTGGCATATTGTATGATAAATTCCATTCAGTTGCTGTCTGACGTTGTCCGCTCATTTACTGAGCATTGCGTTGTCGGAATACGCGCCGACGAAAAGCGCATCAACGAGCTGATGCAGCGCTCGCTGATGCTGGTGACGGCGCTCGCGCCGAAGATCGGTTACGACAACGCAGCCAAGGTCGCGAAGTCGGCGCACGCGCACGGAACGACGTTGAAGGAAGAGGCTTTGCGGCTAGGATTCGTAACTGCCGACGAATTTGATCGCCTCGTGCAGCCGGACAAAATGACACACCCTGGCTGAAGCGAAGCGCGCAATGTCCGGATAATTACGGTCAGCGCGCGTGATATAATTATGGATCATAACGCCTAAAGGCTAAGGCTGTTTGCCTATCAGCTCTGCGCTGGCGCATGGTACAGACGTCTAGTTTTCGCAGAGCGAAACGGATTCTTTGATGCTATCACAAGCATCAAATGGGGATTCGGGATGGATATCGAGCCGGGCGCTTAGCGCGATCGCTCTTGCTTTCGTCACGATGCATCACCAATTCCGCTCTGGGGACGATGAGGACGACGAGCATGGGCGACGTGGTCAACCTGAAACGATTCAAGAAGCGCGGTGAGCGCGAACAAGCAGCAAAGCAGGCCGAAGCCAATCGTGCGCTATTCGGTCGCACCAAATCCGAACGAGCGCGTGACGAATTTCTCGGCGAGCGCAGTGAGCGCGTGCTCGATCAGCACCGCATCGAAAGTGGTGACGCATCATGAAGTCTCCCGTCGTCAAGCGGTCGATCGTCGTCGCCGGTCACAAGACCAGCGTCAGCCTCGAAGAAGCCTTCTGGAACGGCATGAAGGAGATTTCCGGTCTGCGGAACATGACGCTGTCGGAATTGGTCGGCGAGATCGACAGCAATCGTCAGCAGGGCAATCTGTCCTCGGCGATCCGGCTTTTCGTGCTCGACTATTTCCGCTCGCGCGCCACCCCCGCGGTGCCGGCGGATGTCAGGCCGCAACAGGTCGACACGCGCCAGCAAGCCTGATTGCCTTGCCGACCGTCGCTTCGGCAGACGGTCGTTCCGCCACGCGGACTTCAGCATGAAGGTCAATCGCATCGTCGCGAACGTTGCCGCATCAGATGTAGCGGCAGCGAAGTCGTTCTATCGCGACATCCTCGGCCTCCAGCCGCTGATGGATTTCGGTTGGATTGCGACTTACGGTTCATCCGAAACGATGCAGGTTCAAATCAGCTTCGCTTCCGAAGGCGGCTCCGGCACGCCGGTGCCCGATCTCTCGATCGAGGTCGACGACCTCGACGAAGCGCTGCACCGTATGAGGGCCGCCGGCATCGCGATCGAATACGGACCGGCGAACGAGCCATGGGGCGTGCGGCGCTTCTTCGTCCGAGATCCGTTCGGCCGGCTGATCAATATTCTCCAGCACCGCTCGTAAGCGCTGGATTCCCGTTCCGACGGGTTTTCATCACGCGAACCGGTGACCTACTTCGTCTGAAGGCGCTTCCTAGTTCTGCACCGCCGGCCGCGGCGGCGGATTGGCGACCTGCGGCGTCAGCGACAGCGGCGGCCGCAGCGGCCTCGACCTGGCCGCGCCGGGCACCGGCTTGACCTCGATCGGCGGCGGCAGCGGCGCCAGCTGCGGCTGGCTCGCAACCGGCGCAGGCGGCACAGCGGCAGGTGCTGTGGCAGCAGGCGGGATGATCGGCGGCCGTGGCGCAACGATCTTCGGCTTCGCCGGCACGCGGCGCGGATCAGGGCCGGGCACCGGCAGATTGGCAGAAGGCGCCCCCGGCGAACTTTCGCCGGGCGCATCAGGCGCCGGTCCCGCAGGCGGCGGAAGGGCCGCCGGGGTCGGCGGCGGCACCGGTTCGCCGCGCTCGATCGCGTCGAGCCGCTTGGTCTCCCGGTCGATCGCGCGCACCGCCAGCCACGACGACAACGCCGCAATGTCGATGCTGCGCGACAATCCGTCGGGTGTGCCCACCGCCAGCAGCTGGATTTCCGGGCGGCTGGTGGCGGTGCCGATCTGCGTCGATGTCAGCGCGGTGCGGATGTCGGCCTGGTCGGCCGGAATGTCGTAGCCGCCGGACACGATGACGTTGGCACCGCTCGCCGCGAGCGTGGTGACGCCGATCCGGACGCGGCCGTCACGAATGTTGAAGGGAATTTGCGCCGAAGCGACCGACAGCCCGCCGGCTGCGAGCGCCGGTTCGACGATCTGCCTCAGCCGCGTGTCATCGGTCGCCTGCCCGGAATCGCTGGCGCGGATCGCAACGTCGAACGCGCGCGGATCGAGCCCCGGAAGGTTCAGCCCCTCGAGCGTCACGGCGCCGCTGCCGGACAGTGCACCGATCAGCGCCGAGGCGCTGCGGCCCTGCGTCAACAACGTCATCTGCAGCGAAGTGCGTGCCTTGGGCATCGCGAGACTGCGGTAGCGCAAGGCCGCGCCGTCGACGCCCGCAAGCTGCACATTTGCATTTAAGGCGAGTCCATTGACGCCCTGCCGCGCATCGATGGAGGCGGTCACCTCGCCGCCGCCGATCTTGCCCTTGACGCCGTCGAAGGTCAGCGACTGCCCATCCGACCTGATGGTGCCGCGGACCGGCTGCAGCTCGGCGCCGCCCGGCAGCAGACCGTGCAGCGCTTCGAACGTGACCTTGCCACGCCAGGCGCTTGTCAGCCCCTGGCCGAGCGGCTCCGTCGCATCGTGACCGGCCGCGCCGATCGCCGCTGCGAAAATCGGCGCCAGCGCGATCTGATCGAGGCCGACTTCGCCGTCGATGCTCTTCTGATCGGCGAGTGTCAGCGCCAGCCGGCCGCGCAGCCGCGAACCGGCGACGATGCTGTCGAGATCGTCAAAGGTCAGCCTGTCACCCGCAAGCGTGAGCCGCGACGACAAGCGGATGTTTGCCGCTGGATCGGATGATTTCAGATTGAGCAGCGGACTGATGTCGGCGCTGCGGACACGGAGGCTGATGTTCGATTTGCTCTCCCCGGCCCCGTTCTTGGACCACGGCTCCGCGGTCCCTTCCGCATCCGCATCGAGCCCGGCGCCCCAGAGCCTCGCCTTGAGCCGCAACGGCGCCTGCCACGCACCGCTCACGTTGCCCTCGAATTGCGTCGGGCCCGCACCGGCTGCGACCGCACGGTCAAGCCCAAGCAGCGCCAGCAGCGCATTGCCCTCGCTGGCGGAGAATTTCGCTTCGGCCGTGACGTCGCTGTTGCGAAGTGCGTCGAAATCCAGCGCACGGATCGCAGCCACCGGCGGCGTCGCCGAGATCACCGTATTGCCCTTGAGTTGCGGCGTGTCGAGATCGACCGTCGCGCGCGCGCTGACGCGATCGGCGACCTTGCCTTTGCCGAGGTCGAGCGCGAGCCTGGCACGGACCGGACCGGCATCCGCGCGGAGCACGCCGAGCCGCGCGGCAAGCGCCGGTGCGAACGGCTGAACCACGGCCGTCAGCCGGCCAAACGACGCGGCGGCCGCATCGACCGCGAGCTTGCCGGTCGAATTGACACGATCGAAATTGCCGCTGCCATCCAGCGTGACATTGTCGGGCTGACCGATCTTGACGCGCTCGAGCACGATGTTCTTCGGGCTATAGGCGATCTTCGCCAGCAGCGGCCGCAATTCCTGCCCCGAGGAGATCGCGCGCCCGACATCGAGCGACAACTGTGCCTCGTCCGGCCATTCGGCTTGCGGGCCGGCCAGCGAGCGGATGAAGGCCGTGGTCGCATCGAGATCGAGCCGCTCCGCCTTCAACTGCGCCTCGACCTTGGAGCCGCTCGTCGCCTCGCGATGCGCGACCGCGACGCGGCCCTCGACCGCGCCGCCCTCGATCTCCGCCTTCATCGCGTCGATCGAAAAGCCTGATGGCGACACCGTGACGTCGCCGCGCAACCGCAGCGGCTTCTGGCTGCGATAGGCGATGTCGGCCCGCCCCTGCAGCCAGCTCATCAGCGTATCGGGATCGGACGATTCGATGTTGAGCGCGGTCTTGAAGCTGTTCGAGGCTCCCCCTTGCGCGCTGGCGCCGCTCATCGAGACCCGCGTCGATCCCGGCGCGCGAAACTCCAGCCGGCGCACGGTCCATGATTTCGCATCCGATTGCAGCTCTGCCGAGACGTCCTGCAACGGACGGCCGCCGAGCATGATCTGTTCGGAGGTGAGCTCGACCTGCGCCGGGATCGGGCTTTGCGGAAGGCCCGACAACACAGCGCGCATCGCCGGCAGCACGCGCACCGGCTCGACATTGCCGTTGTTGGCGTCCTTGGCGGCGAACTTGTCGCCATCGAGCTGCCGTGCCGAAAGCGCGGCGCGCAGCAGCGGCGACGCGCCGAACCGGAGATCGCCATTCCCTGCGAGCTTCAGCGCGCGCTCCTCGCCGCCGTAGCTCACCTCGACCTGGTCGAGACGTGCCGCCGAATAATCCGATTTGATCTTGGCCGTGATCCGCCAGGGCGGCATATCGCTGCCGCCACGCTGGCCAGGTGTGCCCGCCAGCGCCACGCTCCCCTCGAACCGCGGTGCGCGGGCCTCGAAGGTCAGGATGCCGTCGAGATCGGCCGATATCGGGCGCTGGCCGGGATCGATGTTGAAGTGCAGGCGGGTGCCGCTACCGTCGGCGCTTTGCCCCGAGGAAATGCGGAACGGGTAGCGGTTGCCGTCGAACATGAAATTGCCGTCGCCGCGGACTGCGCCGGCAAGCGAGCGAACATCGCCGCTGAAGGCTATGTCGTTCAGCTCGAGCGTGCTGCTGCTTGCGGCATCGTGCAGTGCGATGCGGCCGGTCAGATTGAGGCGGTCGATCGCCAGCGAAGCCAGGTTGAAGCTGCCGCTCGACGGCGACCAGTCGATCCGCCCTTTCGGATCGAGCCCGAGATCGAGCGACATGCCGTTGATGGTGAGTTCGTTGGCGCGCCACTCGCCGCGCATCAGCGAGCTCAGGCTGAGCTCGACGTCGAGATTGGCGGCGCGGACCTTGCCACGGTCGTTGGCGCCGCCGACGGTGACGTTTTTCAACCGCAGCGAGGGCGCGGGCAGCAGACGCGCGTCGAGATTGCCGGCAACACGAACCGGCATGCCGATGATCTTGGACGCCTCCGTCTCGAACTGCGGCCTGAACTGGTTCCAGTCAACGAAATACGGACCGACCAGCGCGGCCACCAGCGCAAGAATGAAGGCGATTGCCAGGCCGAGCAGCGTCGTCTGCACGGTGTCTCCCTTTGAGCCCGCTCCGCGGCAGCCTCCTTATGCTGAACCCTTTGCCAACCCTTGGCCGGAGCAACCCAAATATAGAGACAAGTATGGCGAAGTCACAGCGGCATTACCGCTGCGGCGTCAGACGGATGACGGTTTTCCGCTCAAGCGTGCGTGCACACGGGCCGTCGCGGCAGGGTTACTGCCCTGCCGCACGTCCGGAATGTCACCAGCTCGCGGGGAGCCGCTTCAGCCCGCGCAGCACGAAGGTCGGCCGCCACTCCGGATTTTCCGCGTCATCGAGCCGCAGGTCGGGGATCCGGCGCAGCAGCGTCGAGATCGCGATCTCGGCCTCGATCCGTGCCAATTGGGCGCCGAGGCAGAAATGGATGCCGCCGCCGAACGACAGCGGCTTCACGTTCGGCCGCTGGATGTCGAGCTTCTCGGGATGGTCGGGATAAACCGCCTCGTCGTGGTTGGCCGAGCCTAGCAGGCACAGCACGCTCTCCCCCTTCGGGATGCGCTTGCCGCCGAGATCCTCGATGTCTTCCAGCGCGACGCGGCCGGTCAGCTGCACCGAGGAATCGTAGCGCAGGAACTCCTCGATCGCATTGGTGATCAGACCGGGATTGGCTTTCAGGAGCGCGAGCTGGTCCGGGTTGCGGAACAGCGCGAGCAGGCCGTTGCCGATCAGGTTCACGGTCGTCTCATGACCGGCGCCGAACAGCAGGATGATGTTGGCGGTGAGCTCCTCGTTGGTGAGCTTCTGGCCGTTCTCCTCGGCCTGCACCAGTTGCGTGGTGAGGTCGTCGCCGGGCTGCTTGCGGCGCAGCTCGAACAGCTGGTGGAAATACATCGCGGCCATCGCGTTGCCGGCGTTGCCCTGCTTGATCTCCTCCGCCGACAGCGGCACCGGCTCCAGCAGACGGCCGCCGTCGCGCGAGCCGTTGTAGAAGGCCTCGCGATGCTCCTCGGGAATACCGAGCATGTCGCAGATGATCGTGACCGGCAGGCGGAACGCGAAATCCTCGATCAGGTCCATCTTGCCCTGCGGAATGATGCGATCGAGCGTCTCGTCGACGATGTGCTGGATGCGCGGGCGCATGTCCTCGACCCGGCGCGCAGTGAATGCCTTGACGACGAGGCCGCGCAGGCGGGTGTGGTCGGGCGGGTCCTGCTGCAGCATCCAGTGGCTCATGCTGCGGATGACCGGCTCCTCCATGATCTTGGGGCCGTAGCGGCGGATCGAGCGCTCGACATAGTCCTTGCCGAACCGCTTGTCGCGCAGCACGAGGCTGGCTTCCGCGTGACGGCTGGCGACGAAGGCGCCGTGCGCGTTGACATGCATCGGATCGAGGCGGCGTAGCCGCTCATAATACGGATAGGGATTGCGAATGAATTCGGGCGCCAGTGGATTGAAAAGCGGCTCGCCGCTGGCCGGCTGAACTTGCTCGTTCATGGTGACCTCGTTCGTGCGCTACGCCGGTGCCTGCACTCTGGCGCGCCTTGGTGTCATCCTCAAGACCGCACCAACACGGGTGCGACCATTCTGATTTTAGCACTCTGGATCTAGCAAATGCAACTCGATACACTCTTGTATCGAGTTGCATTGTGCCCTAAACTGCGCCGATGTCAAGGGTTCGAACCAGACCGACACGGGACGACACCTGCGAGAAGCTGTTCGAGGCGGCGGCGCGGGTGTTCGAGGAACAGGGAATCGGCGGCGCCAGCATCGAGGCGATCGCGGCTGCGGCCGGTTTCACCCGCGGCGCCTTCTATTCGAACTTCAAGAGCAAGGACGAGCTGATCTTCGCAATGCTCGAGGATCACGTTGAGCAATCGATCCGGCGCAATCTCGATTTGCTTGCCAAGCACAAGGACCTGGCCGACTTCCTGGAGGCATTGCGCACCCTGGACCGCAGCCGGCAGGATCCGCTCGGCCGCTCGCCTCTCCTGCATATGGAGATGATCCTGTTCGTGGCGCGCGCCGAGAAGCGCCGGCCCGAACTCGCCAAGCGCCTCCGCGCGCGGCGCAAGCTGATCGCCGACATCGTCGAGACCGCGCAGAAGAATAGCGGCAGGAACGCCAGACTTAATCCGGACTGGACCGGCGCGATCGTGCTGGCGCTGGAAGATGGTTTCCGCCTGCACCGCCTGATCGATCCGGAGACCACACCCGCCGACAGTTGCCTGCGCGCGATCACCGACCTGCAGCGGGCAATCGGCGTTTCATCCGCCTGATGTGTCAGGCCGCGCTGGCGGCCTTGTGCATCTGGCCGGCGACGGCGCGGACCTTGCGCGGCGAAGCCTGCCAGATCGCGAATGCCGACAGGAGGCTGACGGCAATGCCAAGCAGGAACGCGCTGGTATAGCTGCCCGAGAGATCGTAGAGCTGGCCCGTGATCCAGGGGCCGGCGGCTCCGCCGGCGAGCGCGGCCAGCATCACGGTGCCGAAGATGCTGCCGTATTGTTTGCCCTGGAAGATCTCGAGCACCACCGGTCCCATCACCGATGTCAGGCCGTAGCCGAGCGCGCCCTGGGTGAAGACCATGAGATAGATCAGCGTCATGCTCGGCCAGTATTTCAAGGCGGCAAGCGCGGCAAAGCAGATCACGAAGCCCAAGCACGAGATCGCCCACACCCATTCGCGGCCGATGCGATCGGAGAGATGCCCGAGCCAGATCTGGCCGGGGATGCCGAGCAGGCTGACGACGCCCAGCGCCCAGACGCCGACATTGGAGCTGAAGCCGATGTCGAGCAGGAATTTGGTCTGGTGCACCTGCACCCCATACCAGATGTACAGGCCGCAGAAATAGCCGGTCGCGATCCACCAGAACCGCGCAGTGCGCAGCGCACGCGACAGCGTCCAGTCGGTGCCGGCCCATACCGGATCGACGATGTTCGATGCCGGCCTGGCCGACGTCGCCGTCGGCGCCGCATCGCCGTCCGGCTGCAGGCCGATGTCCTCCGGCTTCTTGTGCAGCAACAGGTTGATCGGCGCGAGCACGACCAGCACCACGATCCCCATCGCGGTGCAGGCGGTGCGCCAGCCGGTGTGCTCGATCATGTGCTGCACCCATGGCAGCAGCGTCACCGAGCCGATGCCGACACCGGCGAAGGCGAGCCCGATTGCGAGGCCACGGCGGCGGATGAACCAGTTCGGCACGAACAGCGATTGGCCGGAATAGCCGAGGCAGACGCTGCCGGAACCAACCAGCACGCCGATGGTGAGATAGAGATGCCAGGGTTGCGTGGTCAGCGGCGCCAGCAGCAGGCCGGAGCCCATCAAGAGCACACCAAGCTCCATCACGGCGCGCGGACCGCTGCGGTCCATCAGCCGCCCGATCAGCGGGCTCGCGACCGCGGAAGCGACAAAGCCGAACGAGAATGCGCCGGCGGTAACACCACGCTCCCAGCCGAATTCGGAGATGATCGGCGGATAGAACAGCGAGAATGCCGTCCGCGCGTTGACGCCGATCGCCATGGTGACGAAGGTCACCGCGACGATGACCCAGCCGTAGAAGAAGGGAAGCCGCATGGCATGACCATCGTAAGGGCGCAACCGGACGGGTGCGACCGAGCAAGAGGGGAAACACGTTCTCTTGCATAATGCACGGCCAAATCTGTGAAGCAATTCATAGACAAATGTACCTACCGATGATTGTAGGATCATCGGATTGTCACTTCGCGTCTGGCCGGAGACCGCGAAGCGGGTTATCATCTTCTTTTCAGAAGGAATACTCAGGAGGAATACTATGGGTGGATTGGTTGCAGACGGCTACGTTCCGCACGTTCAGGAGCAGTTGAACTCCCGGTTCATTGGCGAAGCGCTAGACGAGATGGTCCAGTTTCAAAAGGAGTTCAAGGTATTCTCGTCGCAGCACACGCTGCAGATGTCCTTTGGACTTCTCAACATTGCGCCGGTCGGCGAAGCCGATCGTCAGGGATTTTTCAAGTATCTGAAGCTGCTGAAGCGGACGGGTTCATCGATTGACGGCAAGGCCTCGCGGAAGAACGGGCACGATCAGATCATTGCGTCGCTGCAGGCCAATCTCGAAAGCGGCAGGGCGATGCCGGTGTTCTTCACCTGGCATCCCGGGGAGCACCCGAAAGGAATCGTGCAGATCACAAGCGGCGATCGCGCCCTGAGCTTCTCCAGCAAGGGGTTTCTCACGATCTCGGTCCCGACGATCGGCGCCCACCGTCCCAAGGCCGGCAAGCGCAAGAAGTAGCGCGACGCCGGCGCGATGCGCGCACTGCAGGCCAAGGTTCGCGAATACTATTCGGGAACGCTGCAACGCCACGGCCCGACCCCGCTCGGGGTCGATTGGCCGAACGTGGTCTCGCAATATCTGCGCTTCGTGCAGCTGTTGAAGCTTTGTCGCTTCGGGCAACCGTTCAGCCTGAACGATTTCGGCTGTGGCTACGGCGCGCTGCTGGAGTTCCTGGCGATACGCCATGGCGATGCGGCTGTGACTTATCGCGGCATCGACATCTCGCCGGCCATGATCGCGGCTGCCCGCACCCGCTGGGCCGCCAACAAGCGGGCCATGTTCGCCGAGGGTTCGCAGTGCGGCGCGCTCGCCGACTACTCGCTCGCGAGCGGGACCTTGAACGTCCGGCTCGGTCATCCGGTCGCGGAATGGGAAGCTTATATCGAGGCGATCCTCGCCGATCTCGACGCCAGCAGCCGGATCGGATTTGCCGTCAATTTCATGTTGCCTCGCGATGAGGCGCCTGCCGAGGCGGGACTGTATCGCACCGCGCCGGAGCGCTGGACGCCGCTTTGCGAGCGGTTCGGCCGCGTCGAATTGATCACCGGCTACGGACTTCGGGAATTCACGCTTCTTGTCCGCAAGACGCCGTCGGCGACGGCGCGACCGGGAACAGGCTCTCGTAAGGCCGCGCGCCGGTCTCCTCGATGAGCTGACGGGCGCGCGCAAGCAGTTCGCTCAGCTGATACTGCGGATAGCGCAAACTATCCGCGTTGACCACCTGCGCCAGCACCAGCGTCGAGCGGCACTCGGCCAGTCGCGCCCGCCGTTCCCGCGCGAGCGCGACCCCCTGTTCAGCAGCGCTGAAGGCGGCAGCCAGGCTGTTACCCTTCAGATGAATTTCAGCAAGGAATGCCAGCATGTCGCTTTCATATTCGAGGCCGGTGAAAGCCTCCCGCGCCAGCCGGATCGCCGATCCAAGCTTCTGGATCGCTGCAACGTGGTCCCCCGCCAGCGACAGCGCCAGTCCGCGGCAGACGCTCGCATACACCGCAACATAGGGAGTGTTGTTTCTCCTGGCGATCTCGTCGATCCGCAGGCTGTGATGATCGGCAAGCTTTTCGTCCTGGGTGAGCCAAGCCATTTCAACTCCGGCATGATGCGGAATGAACAGGACCGCCGGATCGGGATGACCGCTCTCGCTGGCAACCAGTTTGGCGATGCTCTCCCGCGCAATATCGAAACTGCCCGTCCGCACCAGCAGCCGCGCGTGCAGGCCCCCAACCCATCGTTCCACATTGAAGCCGAGCTGTGCTTCGTGGGACTTCTCGATGCTCGCAACCTGCTTGAGCGCGGTCTCGCCTGCCGCGAGCGCTTCCCGAAGCTTGCCGGCATAGCCGTAGGCCTGACACATGAACACCTGCAGGATAGTCTTGATGCTCGGGTCCTCGCAGACCTCCATCGCATGCAGCAGTTGCGCTACGTATTCGTCCGCCGAGCCGGTGCAGGCCATCACCCGCCCATAGCCGGCCAGGATCAGGACTTCCGAAACGGAGTCCTTCAATTGCCGCGCCATATCCAGCGCCTCGGCGTGGAATGGCGCAGCTTCCTCCGCGCTCATTCCCTCGCGCCAGCCGTGATTCACGATCTGTCCCGACGCGTGCATGCGCAACCGGTCGGTCTCGACCGAGCGGGGAAGCGATTGTACGAGCAACCTCACCTTCAACCATGCCTTCATCGCCAGGCGCGAATTGGTGGTCCCGATCCAGGCCGCCGCGCGTGCGGTGTAGGCGGCCGCTGGCCCAAATTCCTTGGCTGCCTCGAAATGATGGGCGATCGGGCCGGCGTATTCGCTCAGCTGGTTGTGGTGGAAGCGTTCGAGCGCCCTGGCTACTGCGGCATGCAGCTCGACGCGGCGGGTGCGCAGTTGCATGGCATAGGCAACCTCCTGGATCAGCGGATGGCGGAAGGCAAAGCGTTCCTGTTCACTCTCGCCGGGCACATTCTCGATCAGTTCAACTTCCAGCAGGCGGCCGAGAATGTCGGAGAGATTGGACGCATGGGCCCGGGCGACCTCGGCGAGCACCGGCAGCGGAAACTCCCGGCCGATCGTCGCGCCTATCTGCAGGACCTCCTTGTCTGCCGGCGCGAGCCGATCGATGCGCGCGCCGATCACGGTTTGGACTGTCGCCGGCAAGGTCTCGGTCGGCGATTGCCCGAATGCCTCGTAGTGACCCGGCCGGCCGTCGAGCTCGCCGCTATCGACCAGCGAGCGGATGAGCTCCTCGGCAAAGAACGGATTGCCGCCGCTTCGCTCGACGATGCGGTCGCGAAGCGGGGCGGTCGACGGGTGATCGCCGACCAGATCGCACGTCAGGGCGGACAGGTCCTCATCGCGGAGCTCATCGAGCCGCAGCTCCCGAAACGCAGCGCCATCGGTCCAAGGCGCCTGATAGGTCGGCCGATACGTCAGGATGATCAGGGCGCGGCTGATATGTGCGATATTCACCAGCGCCGAGACGAACTCGATGCTCGCCTCGTCCAGCCAGTGAATGTCCTCGATGATGATCACCGATGGCGTCCGCGTACCGTCGCGCACGAGACTTGCGACCAGATTGACGAGCCGCGCGTGCCTCACCTTCGGGTCCATCGCTGGCGCCGGCGCGTGCGCGTCACGAATGCCGAGGAAATCGACCAGCAACGCGACGTCGTCCATCAGATGCGGGACCGCGGACTCGATCCTTACCGCGATCTTGGCGCGTGCCGTTTCCGCATCGTCGGTGGAAGCGATCCGGAAGAAGTTGCGGAAGAACTCCAGCAGTGGCTGCAACGGACCGGAATGATCGTAAGGCGATGCCCGCGCCTCCTGCACCGGAACCAGACGTTCCTTGACGGTCCGGGTAAATTCGAAGCACAGGCGGCTCTTGCCAAGGCCAGGCGGCGCCGAGATGCCAATCGCCTTGCCCTCGCCTTGCTCGGCCCCGGCGAAGGCGTCGTGCAGGACGGCAAGTTCGGCATCACGGCCGCGATAGGCGCCGACGACGGCATCGCGGAAGGGCGCTCGAGCCGGCTTCATTCCGACCAGCCGGTAGACAGCGATCGGCCGCGGAAACCCCTTGACGTCCTGGTGGCCCAGTGCGCGCCCATCGCAGGACGCCTGCACGAGTCTGAATGTCGACTCCGTGATGCAGATGTCGCCCGGCTGGGCCATGTGTTCGAGGCGGCTCGCAAGGTGCACGGCAGCGCCATAGACGCTCTGCTCTTTCGTGAACTTGTCCGGCACGCCGGCGACGATCTCCCCGGAGTGGATGCCGACCCGCAGCACGATGCCATTGTCGCGCGATGACTGGACCATGGCGAGCGCGGCCTGGCAGGCGCGCAACGCATGATCCTCCTGCGCATGAGGGACGCCGAAGATCACCATCAGCCCGTCGCCCATGCTGCGCATGATCGTGCCGTGATACTGCTGGACCGCATTGCCCATGCGCTCCAGCGCGGGCGGCAGGCGGGCCAGCGCGAGTTCGGGGTCATTGTCGCCGATGAGCTCGGTTGAGCCGACGATATCGGCGAACATCACGGTGACCACCTTGCGCTCGCCAACCGGCTGGGCCTGGTCCAGACGTTCGCCGCAGGCGCCGCAAAAGCGCGCGGTCTCGAGATTCGGATGCTGACAATTCGGACAGACGGAAGAGAAGCTCAGCCCGCACGACCGGCAGATACCGTCCTCTGCCAAGGTCTCGGATTGACAGGCCGGGCACAGCATGAACACCACCTTCCCGATACACTGTCCGCTTGCGGATTCCGGTGCACTCTAACAAGGCCAGCCTCACCGGGCAATCGAGCCAGAAACGGCGCCACGCGCCAAGCCCGAGTTTTGAGCGCGCGGGGAAAGGCGGCCTCAGGCCCCCAGCGCGTGGCTTTCATGGCCGAAATAAGCACGCTCGAGCCGGCGCGCGAGGTCGCCCTCGCCGGTCAAGGCCTCCAGCGCGATCGTCCCCTGCACCAGCCCGTAGACCCGATCGGCGCACGCCAGCGCCTTCTCGAGCAGCTGCTCGACCAGCAGCACCGAGGTGCCCTGCTCGCGCAGCCGGCCGATGACGTTGAGGACGCGATCGACCAGCACCGGCGATAGTCCGGCGGAGGGCTCGTCGAGCATCAACAGCCGCGGGCGGCGGACCAGGCCCTGTGCCACCGTCAACATCTGCTGCTGCCCGCCCGAGAGTGCGCCGCCGCGCTCGTGCCGCTTCTCGGCGATCTCGGGAAAGAACGAGAGCGCCTCCTCGACGCGCACGGCGCGCTCGGCGCGCGGCAGGTCATAGCCGGCGAGCAGCAGATTGTCGGTGACCGATATCTGCGTGAACACGCGATGGCCTTCGATCACATGCACGAGCCCGACACGCGCAGCGTCACGCGGCGTGGCGTTGGTCATGTCGCGTCCGCCGAACCGGACGTGCCCGGCATTGACCGGCAGCAGACCCGACATCGCGCGCAGCAGCGTGGTCTTGCCGGCGCCGTTCGGACCCAGCAATGCGACGACCTCGCCGGCGGAAATCGTCATGTCGATGCCGTGCAGCACGCGGATCTTGCCGTAGCCGGACTCCAGCGCGTGCACGTCAAGCAGAGGTTCAGCCGCCGAGGTAAGCACTGACGACCTCCTTGTGGACGCGGATCTCTGCCGGCGTTCCCGCAGCCAGCGTGCGGCCGAGATTGAGCACGGTGACCTGGTGACAGATATCGAAGATCAGGTCGGCATGATGCTCGACCAGCAGCACGCCGGTGCCGCGGGCGCAGACCGCCTTGATCAGGGTCGCCAGCCGCTCGATCTCGTCATTTGAGAGACCCGCCGCGGGCTCGTCGAGCAGCAGGAAGTCCGGATCGAGCATCAGCGCGCGCGCGATCTCGATGAAGCGCAACTCGCTGTGCTGCAGGCGATCGGCGCGCGCATCAGCGAGCGCTTCGAGGCCGACGACGCCAAGCAGCGCCCGCGCCTTGGCGGCGAGCAGACGTTCGTCCGCGCCGTTGCGCGGCAGTGCGAGCATCGCCTCGACGAAGTTGGCCCGCCCCTCTATCGAGCCGCCGATCATGACGTTCTCCAGCACCGAGGCTTCCCCGATCACGCGCGGTGTCTGGAAGGTGCGCGCGATGCCGCTGGCCGCGCGCGTGACTGGCTGGCCCGCGGGCAACATCGCGTCGCCGAGCATCATGGTGCCGGCCTTCGCGGCGTAATAGCCCGAGATCACGTTCAGCGTGGTGGTCTTGCCGCTGCCGTTCGGTCCGATTAGCCCGTGGATCTGGCCGGGCGCGACATCGAGATCGAGACCGTCGATCGCCTTCACATTGCCGAAGCTCAGCGCGATGCCGCGCAACTGTAACGGCTTGCCGCCGTCGCGCCGGCGCACGATCTCGGCGAGCGCCGCCGGGCGCGGAACGATGGCGCGATTGCTGGCGAGCGGACGGCGGTTGCGGAAATCGAGCAGCGCCGCGATGCCGCCGGGCATCACCAGCACGATCAGCAGCAGCAGCACCGCGTAGAGGAAGGTCGACCATGCCGCGAGCGGCGCCGCGATCTCGGGCAGGATGGTCAGGATGATGGTGCCGAGCATCGGTCCGAGAATCGAGCCGCGGCCGCCGATCAGGATCGCGATGAAAAACAGCACCGAGAGATCGAAGGTGAACGCATCGGGCGTGATGTAGGTCTGCAGGGTTGCGAACAACCCACCGGCGATCGCCGCCAGCGCACCGGCGAACAGGAAGATCGCAATCAGCATCTTCGGCTTGGAGATGCCGCTGGCCTCGGCCGCGACCTCGGCATCACGGACCGCGATCAAGGCACGGCCGAAGCGGCTGCGCGCGACATTGGCGCTCATCCAGGTGGTGAACGCGGCAAATGCGATGCAGAGGCCGTAGAAGCCCCACGGCGTATTGAACGGCGCCGGGAATTCCGGACCGGCAATACCGATGCCGCCGCCGGTCACGCTCTGCCAGGCCAGCGCGATCTGGGTCACGATGGTCGCAAAGCCGAGCGTCGACATCGCGAAGTAGAAGGTGCGAAGGCGCAAGGCCGGCAGGCCGACGATCACGCCGAAGACCGCGCCGATCAGGCCTCCGATCGGCAAGGCGGCAAACACCGGAATCGCCGGTATCACGTTGCCGGCGACCAGCACGCTGGTCGTGTAGGCGCCGAGCGTCAGCAGCGCGACATAGCCGATCGCAAGGTGGCCGGCGAAGCCGACCACCAGATTGAGGCCTGACACCAGCACCCAGTAGATCGCGGCGCGGGTGCCGATCAGCACCCAATAGTCATTGCTGACGAAGGGCAGCAACACCGCTGCGACCAAGATACCGATGAACGGCAGGATGTGCGGCAGCGCGGCGCGCCAGGCGCCGCTGTCGGTTCGGGGCGGAGAGGCTGCGACCGACGTCATCACACTCTCCGCGCGGTCGAGGCGCCGAACAGCCCTTGCGGCGCTGCGAGCAGCACCACGATGAACAGCGTGAACACCGCGACCGAGGAGAAGATGCCGCCGACCAGGAAGTTCGCCGCCTGCTGGAACAGGCCGAGCGCCAGCCCGCCGATGATCGCGCCTCGGTTGTTGCCGAGCCCGCCGAGCGCCACCGGCACGAAGCCGTAGAAGTTGAGCAGCGCACCATTGGCGAAGAAGGCGAGCAGCAACTGCCCGCCGGAGAATCCGGCGATACCGCCGACCACGCCGGCAAGCGCGTAGCTCGCGACGCGCAGCTTGCGCTCCGGCAGGCCGAGCGCCCGCGCCGCGAAATTGTCCTCCGCGATGGCGAGGAACGCGCGGCCGACCAGCGTGCGGCGGTAGAGATATTCAAGGCCGATGATGGTGACGGCGCAGGCGGCGACCGGCAGCCAGAACTTCTCGTCCCAAACGCCCTCGCCGAATCCTGCGATGCGCGGGAACGGTTGCGGCTCGGTGCCCCATTTGATCGCGGTGACCTGCTGGATCATCAGCGCGACCGCCAGGGTCGAGAGCACGTAGAGATGCTGGTCGAGGTTCTTGAGCACCGGCCGCACCGCGACGAATTCGGTGATAATCCCGATCACCGCGCAGCACAGCAGCGTCAGCACGAAGCCGACAACGATCGGCAGGCCGAGCTTCAGCGTGAACATCGAGCCGAATACGCCGCCCAGCATCGCAAGCTGGCCGGCGGTGAAGCTCATCACCCGCGAGGTCGAGAACATCGTGTTGTAGGTCACGCCGACCAGCGCGTAGATCGCGCCCGCCGCGAGACCGGATGCAAAGATCGAGGCCAGCATCGGCTGCGCCCTCGCCCTGCTATGTGTATCCCGGCGCCAGTGCGAAGGTGCCGTCCTTGGCGGTGGAGGCTTCCGACATCACGATCTCTTCGGTCAAATAGCCGTTGTGCTGGGTCGGCGAGAAGCGGTAATTGCCGAAATAGCCGGGATAGGTCGACAGCGAGTTCCAGTAGTTGACGATGCCGGCGCTGTCGGTCGAGCCGCTTTCCGCGACCGCCTTGGCGATCAGCTCGATGCAATCGATGCCGCCGGCGATCCACCACAGCAGCGTGTCGTTCAGCGCGATGTTGGCCTTGGTCAGCCGTGCGACCAGATCCGCGCTTTTCGGCGGCAGCTTGCCGGCGCTGTCATAGCTGCAGCTCTTGTAGCCGATCGCATAGACCTTCTTCCAGTTCTCCGGTTTTGCAACGAGGCTCGCAAGCTCGCCCGATGCGAGCGAGGGGTGTCCGACGAAGGGAACATCCCAGCTCATCGCGGCGCGGGTGTTGAACATGCGCGCCTCCATGCCGGTCGACACGCTCCACACCACGATCGCCTCGGCGCCGGCATTCTTGGCGCGCAGCATGTCCGGCGTCATGTCGGGCTGCGTGGCGTCGATATTGGCCTGATAGACCACTTCGGCGCCGTCCTTCTTGAACGCCGCGACGGAGGCGCCGACCGCGGTGACGCCATAGCCGGTGGTGTCGCCGATCACGGCAACCTTCTTCACCTTGAGGATCTTCAGGCAATAGTTGCGCACGGCGTCATCCCATTGATTGTTCGACGGCGCGATGCGGAACGCATTGGGGAACTTGACCGGATCGATCAGGGTCTCGACGACGCAAGGATGCAGGTCGGGCATCTTGGCGCGCGCCATGATCGGCGTCGTCGCCAGCGCCTCGCCTGAATTCAACGGCCCCCAGATCGCGTGCACCTTGGCCTGGCTGATCAGCTCCTGCGTGGCGTTCACCGCCTTGGTCGGGTCGCCCTGGGTGTCGCGCATCACGAGCTCGATCTTGCGGCCCTTCACCCCGCCCGCGCCGTTGATGGCATCGACCGCGAAGTTGACGCCGCGGTTGAACCCGACGGTCGGCGCCGAGCTCGGGCCGGTAATCGCCGCGAGACAGCCGATCTTGATCAGTTCCGATTGCGCGATGGCAGGAGCCGGGAAGGAAAATGATGCGGCGCCGAGTGCACTGGCACTGCCCAATAAAACGTCACGGCGTGAAATGGCCATGTGATGCACTCCCTGTTTCCCTCTCGGCGCCCGTCGTTTGCTGCGGGACGTCCGTTGATTGATTGTCCGCGCGCTCTGCGGCCGCGGTTTGACGGGCTCAAGTTTGAGCTGGATGTGAAGGTCTTGTCCAGCCCCTCCGCGACATTGAGATCAGCGGAACGTTCATGGCTTCGGTCGCCGCGTCCAGTGCTCGGCATTGACGGCGCCGACCGGGATCTCGCCGGCGATGATCTTCGCGACCTGGCGCACGGTCTCCGACGATTGATGCTCGATGGCTTGCGGCGTCAGGCCGCCGACATGCGGGGTTGCAATGACATTGTGCAGCTTCGCGAGCTCCGGCGCCGGCATCTGGTCGGGCGCGCGGCCGACATCCATCGCGGCGCCGGCGATGCCGCCATCGCGCAGCGCGGCCGCCAGCGCCGCCTCATCGACGAGGTTGCCGCGCGACAGATTGATGAAGAACGCGTGCCTCTGCATCCGCGCCAGTGCGGCCTGCCCGATCAGGTTCTCGGTTTCCGCATTGGCGATCGCGAGACAGACGACGTAGTCGGCGCGCGCCAGGAGATCGTCGAGCGGCACATGCCGGATCGCGGCATCGTCTGATTTCACGAAGGGATCAGCGACCAGCACGTTCATGCCGAGCACTTTGGCGATCCCGGCAAGATAGCGCCCGATGCTGCCATAGCCGATGATGCCGATCGTGCTGCCCGCGAGCTGGCGGCCCATCACGACCTCGGGCACCCTGCCCGCGTGATAGTCAGCGGTGGCACGCGAGACGCCGCGCGACAGATCGACCATGAAGCCGAGCGCGAGTTCGGCGACCGACTGGACGAAGCCCGCGCTCGCCTGCGTCACCAGCACGCCGGCGGCGGATGCAGCCGCCACATCGATATTGCGGATATCGACCGCACAGCGCACGAAGGCCCAGAGCTTTGGCAGAAGGGGAAAGATTTCGCCGGGCCCCGGCGTCATGCGATCGGCGACGATGATGTCGACATCGGCTGCGGCCTCGACCAGGGCAACCGCGTCGAGCGCCTCGTCACCCTCGTGCAGCGAGACGTCGGCGACCGCGCGCAGCCCGTTCAGGCTGCGCTCGCCGTAATAGTCGCGGCGCATCTGCGGCGTGTGGGTGAGGAGGACTTTCACGTTTCTATCCCCCTAATAACCGAGCGCATGCGGCAAGGCCGTGCTGATGGCGGGCACGAAGGCGATCACCAGCAGGCACAAGAGCAGCAGGCCGAGATAGCCTGAGATCGGCTTGATGGTCTGCTCGATCGGCACATTGCCGATCAGGCAAGCGCCGTAGAGGCCAAGACCAAGTGGTGGCGCAAAGAGCCCGAGCCCCATCGCGATCACAAGCACGACGCCGAAATGCAGCGGATCGATGCCGAGCTTGACGGCGACCGGCAGCAGCAGCGGCCCGAAGATGATCAGCGCCGCGGCGCCCTCCAGCACCGAGCCCATCACCACCAGCACCAGGATCGACAGCAGCATGAACAGCCAGACGCCGTGGCTGCCCGAGATCGCCAGCATGAGGTCGCCGACCGCGTGCGGCACCTGTTGCAGCGTGAGGATGAAGGCGAGCGACTGCGCCGCCGCAACGATGAACAGCACGAGGCCCGAGCGCGTCGCCGATTGCACGAAGCAGTGCGCGAGGCTCTTGGCGCCGAGTTCGCGGAACAACAGGCTGCCGACGGCGATGGCGTAGACCGCGGCAAACGCGGAGATTTCGGTTGCGGTGGCAAAGCCGCTCTTGAAGCCGAAGAAGATCATGAAGATCAGCCCGAACGAGGCGATCGCGCCGGTCCACAGGCCAGATACTGCGGCGCGCGGCTCGGCCTCCACATTCGCGGCAGGACGCTTGCCGAAGATGATCGACACCGCGATCAGCGCCAGCGCCATCAGCGCAGCGGGCAGCATGCCGGCGACGAACAGTCCGCCGATCGACAGATTGGCGACGAAGCCGAGAATGATGAGGTTGATGCAGGGCGGAATGGTCTCCGCCATGACCGCGGAGGCGGCGAGCAGCGCCACCGCGCCGCCCGGATTCTGCCGCGAGCGGCGCGCCGCCGGGATCAAGACCGAGCCGACCGCGGCAACGTCGGCCATCTTGGAGCCGGAGATGCCGGAGAACAGCACCATCGACATCACCATCACGACGTTGAGCCCGCCGCGCATGCGTCCGACCGCACGCTGCAACAGCTCGATCAGCCGGACCGACATGCCGTTGGCTTCCATCAGATAGCCGACCAGGATGAAGAACGGGATCGCCAGCAGCACGAAATTGTCGATGCCGCGCGCCATCTGCTGGGCGAAGATCACACCGGGCAGCGTGCCTTCCACCCAGATGAAGATCAGCGCCGCCAGCGCCAGCGCAAAGCCGATCGGCAATCCGCCGAACAGCGTGAGGAAGAAGCCGATCAGCATCAACGCCTGCGACGACGGCACCGACGACGGCGCAAGCGCGTCCCAGGCCAGATAGAGGCCGGCGATGATTGCGGTCGCGACGATGCCGGCCACCATGTCGCGCAGCGGCCGGCCACAGAACGTCTCGAGCGCGAAGATCGTCATGAACGCCGCGCCGACGCCCATCGGATAGAACGTCCATTCCAGCGGCAGGCCGGAGCCGGAGGTCTGGCCGGTGGTCAGCCAGCCCATCTTGACGGCGTTGAACGCGACATAGCCTGCGATGATGGTGACGAGCAGCGCACCGACCGCGTCGACGACGCGGCGCACGCCCGGCGGCAGCATGTCGACAAAGAAGGCGACACCGAGATTCTCGCTGCGCGCGAGCGCGCTCGCCGCGCCGAAGAAGCTCGAGCCGACCATCAGGCCGCGGGCGACGTCGTCGGACCATTCGACCGGCGCATTGAACAGGAAGCGGGCCAGCACCGAGACGCACACCACCACGAGATCGGCGGCGAGCAGGACCGCAGCGATCGCGTCACTGACGGCGAGCAGCGGCGCCGTGATCCGATCGGCGCTGCCTCTCGTCGCAACTGCAGCGACTGACATGCGCCGACCTCAGGCTTGGGTGGCGCGGATCAGATCGACGACGGCCTTCGCCTCGGGCCGCGCCTTGATGAAATTGTCGGTCTGCGGCAGCACGCGCTTGCGGAACGCCTCCTTGTCGCATTCGACGACCGTGACGCCCTTCTCGACCAGGGTCGCCAGTGCCTCCTTCTCCACCGCGAGCCCATGTGCGCGGGTTTCGGTCGCGGCCTGCTTCGCCGCGTCAAGGAAGCCCTCGCGCAGCTTGGGGGCCATGCGATTGAAGGTGGTGTCGCTGAAATAAACCGCGAGCGGCGAGAAGATATGCTGGGTCAGCGCGTAGTGCTTCGCCGTCTCGTAGAACTTGCTCGCCAGGATGGTCGGCGGATCGTGCTCGAGGCCGTCGAGTACGCCGGCCTGCAGCGCCGTATAGATCTCGCCGAACGCCAGCGGCGTCGCCGCGGCCCCCATCAGGCGCAGGCATTCGGTGATGATCGGGTTGGGCAGCGTGCGGATCTTCAGGCCGGCGAGGTCTTCCGGCCTCTTCACCGGCTTCTTTGTCAGCACGCTGCGGGCGCCGAAATTGTAGGCCCAGGCGATGATGTGGATGCTGCCGCCCTTGAGCAGCGCATCCTCGATCGGCTTCGCCGCGCCGGCATCGAACGCCTTGGTCTGCTGCTGGTAGCTGGTGAAGAGGTAGCCGAGATCGAACGTGCCGACCAACGGCACGAGGTTCGCCGAGATCGACGAGCCCGAGACCATCAGGTCGATCACCCCGAGCTTCACCGAGTTGATGACGTCGATCTCCTGGCCGAGCTGGTTGTCGGGGAAGAAGGTGACCTCGATCTGCTCGCCGAGCCCGTTCGCCTTCAGGCTCTTGACGAGGTTGTCGTAGTAGACGCGGCCGTTGGCATATTTGGGATCGTTCGGAAGCGACGACGAGCACCGCATCTTCATGGTCGCGGCCTGCGCGCGGCCGATGATCGCCGGCGCGGCGGCGAGCCACGCCGCGGCAGCAGCCGACGACCGCAACACGATGCGGCGGTTCACATGCTTCGAGATCATGATGATGCTCCTCCCCAGGAACGGATCTTGTTGTCTCAGCCACCCGCCTTGTTGGTGCGAGCTTGGCAGCGCTTTTGTCATAATGTATGACAAAAGACATTCGGTTGTGCAAGAGTGCCGCGGCGGCGGCGCAGACAACCAACCGCAGCGAGGCTTCCGATGTTCCAGACCTCCAACGCGTTGCGCCGGAGCGTGCACAGCCAGGTCGCCGACCGCGTCGGCAGCAGCATCGTGCGCGGTGAGATCCGCGTCGGCGAGACGTTGCCGCCGGAAATGCGGATCTGCAAGATGATGGATGTCAGCCGCACGGTGGTGCGCGAGGCGATGCGGACGCTGACCGGCAAGGGGTTGATCGAGTCGCGGCCGAAGAGCGGCACGCGGGTGCGGCCACCCGAGCAGTGGAATCAGCTCGATCCCGACGTGCTGCGCTGGCACCTCGAGACCGCGGAGATCGATCGCTATCTGGCCAAGCTGTTCCAGCTGCGCTCCGCGGTCGAGCCCGCCGCCGCAGCGCTGGCAGCGACCCATGCCGGGGAAGACGACATCGCCCGCATCCGCGCCGGATGCGACGGCATGGACGCGGCCAAGACCAACGACGACTTCGTCGCCGCCGACATCATCTTCCATCAGGCAATCTATTTCGCGACCCGCAACGAGTTTTTCTGGCCGATCGCGCAGATGTTCGAGATCACCCTGCGCCAGAGCTTTACGATCGCAGCCCCCGGCTCGCACCGCCCCCGCGCGCTGATCGAGCACCGCGCGGTGCTGGACGCGATTGTCGCCGGAGATGCCGAGGCTGCACGCGAGGCCACGGTGGTGCTGCTGACGCATTCCGCCGACGATCTGGTGCGAATTCGGGGGCGGGAGTTCGAGACGCCGGCGAACAAAGGCGCGCGCAAGCGGTGATGAGCGCACAACTCTCTCCCCATCGTCGTCCTGGCGAAAGCCAGGACCCATACGCCGCGGCGGATGTTGTAGGCGGGACTCGTCGTTCCAGCGGTGCATAACAATCGGCATTCGGGGTAATGGGTCCTGGCTTTCGCCAGGACGACATCGAGTAGGTGGCGCGATCTCGGGCAAGTTCGGTGTCATCACCCGCGCATGCATGCGCGGGTGATCCAGTATTCCAGAGACGCCTGTGCTTGAGCCGAGGGGTCGCGGCGTACTGGATCGCCCGGTCGAGCCGGGCGATGACAGTTGTGGTGGGGACGCAGCTTCGCATTGAGTTGCCCGTCGGTCTGCTTTGCCGCACCTGACGGACTCTTTGCACACGCCGCTGCGCAGCTCCCGCTATTTCGACCGCGCCACCGTGGTGCCGTCCCAATCCTCATCGCTGGGATTGGCGAGCTGATGCCTGCATCGCGCGATCATCTGCGTCGAAGCCACGTCCGTGCCGCGGAGTTGCAAGGACCTCTCGAACGCTGCGATCGCTGCGGTGAAGTCGCCGGCGCGCCAGGCCGCAAGCCCGGTCTCATAGGACGCGATCCAGTCGCGCACGATCGCGCCCTCGTCGGCCATGGCGATCAACTCGTAGATTTCCAGCCCGCCGGCGCGGCCGTAGACGGCGAGCCGGTCGAGCTCGCGGACGACAATGCGGTCGCCGGCCAGACGCCGCGTCTCCGGACCGATGATGATGGTCGATCCATAGACCTTGTTGGTGCCCTCGAGGCGGCTCGCGATGTTCACGGCGTCGCCGATCACGGTGTAGTTGAGCCGCACTTCCGAGCCGATATTGCCGACCAACATGTCGCCGGAATTGATGCCGATCCGGATCCTGACCGGCTCCCCCTTGTCATCGGCGAGGCCGGCCTGCGCGACCGCGCGCTGGCAGGCGAGCGCCGCCCGGCAGCAATCCGCGGCATGATCCGGATTGGCCGCCGGCGCGCCCCAGAACGCCATCACGGCGTCGCCGATGAACTTGTCGATGGTGCCGTTCTCCTGCTGGATCGCCGCGGAGACGATGTCGAAGTAGTGCGACAGCAACGGGATGATGCGGTCGCCGAGCCGTTCCGACATGCCGGTGAAGCCGGCGAGATCGACGAACATCACGCTCATCGGCCGCACGGCGCCGCCGAGCCGCGCACCGTTGCCGTCGCTGACCAGCCGCCGCACCAGATCGGCCGGAATGTATTTGCGGAACGCGGCGAGCCCCTGCGCCATGTCGCCGATCGCGCCCGAGAGGTTCTCGATCTCGGCAAGGCGCGACGGATGCCGCTCGACCTTGTCGAGATCGAAACGCTCGACATGCCGGATCTCGCCGACCACCTTGATCAGGGGCGCCGCGATCAGGCGCTGCGCCAGCCAGGCCGACAACAACCCGGCGGCCGCGATCAGCGCCGCGAGCCCGATCAGCAGGTTGCGGATCGTCATCCGCACCGGGCCGAGGAATTCGGATTCCGGCACCACCGTCACCAGCGACCAGCCCGGGAACGAGATCGGCGTCAGCACCGCCTGATAGGCCTGCCCGTCCAGCGTCACCTGGGACCGGTACGCCTCGCCCTCGCCGGGATCGTAGGCCTTGCCGGCCTGCCTGACCGCGGCGACCGCAACCGGCAGCAGCGGGTGGTCGGTCTTCAGCGCATTCAGCTCGTCGGCGTCAGCATCGGGCGACGCGATCACGCCGCCGTCGCGATCGAGCAGGAAGGCGCCCGCGGACTTGCCGACCGTGAGCTGCGAGAGGAAGTTCGACACCCGGGTCAGCTCGATGATGATGGCGAGCACGCCGGTGCGCTCGCCGTCGACGTCGATCGGCACCGCCAGCATCGCGGCCAGCCGCTCGCCGCGGGGCAGCGTCGTCAGCGTCGACCATTGCTGGTCGCGGGCCGCGATCGCATCGCGAAACCAGGGCTGCTCCGTGACCAGATATTTGCCGTCCTCGACAGTGCTGCCCTTCGGCTTGATGTCGATGCCGGCATAGTCGTATTGATCGGCCCGCAGCTTGCGGTCGGGCGAGATGGTCAGCATCTCGAGGCCGGCGTCGCCGAGCTTGTGGGCGCCAAAGAACGAGCCGTCCGGCCAGCCGAAGACAACCCACGAAATGGTCGGTTGCGACTGCAGCTGCGACAGGAACACGAACTGCCGCTTGCGCGCGTCGCGGGCGTCGAGCACCTTCTCGGTCAACAGCGTCCGCACCGCAGTCATCGACGAGCGCGCTTCGGTCGTGATCGACTGCAGCTCGTCGCCGACCGCGGAGACGATCTGGTCGTTGATGGTGTCGGCGAGCGTCTGGCTCACCCGTTGTGCGGTGCGCCACCACAACAGATGCACGCCGACGGCGCTGACCACGATCGAGGTCAGGACGAGGGCGGAGATGGCGCTGCGGATGCCGATGCGCATCGATGAGGTCCGGATCAGCGGTTGCTTTACCGCATTACGGAACATATCCGGGATTGTTTCACCAGCCCGGGACGCAACGCAGCCCCCGGACACGGGCCTGTGACCATAGTTGAATGCATCTGCGACGAAACTTCTGGATTGTTGGCAGCGTACACGCCAAGACAGGACAGCTATCCTCGAAGGTTCCTTGATGCACGACGTCACGATCCCGGCCGCCTTGATCGCCGGTCTAGTCAGCTTCCTGTCGCCCTGCGTGCTGCCGCTGGTGCCGCCCTATCTGATCTACCTGACCGGTGCGACCATCGAGCAGGTCAACCAGGACGGCGACACCGCGGCCTCCAAGCGCGCGGTGATGATCTCGGCGGTTATGTTCGTGCTCGGCTTCTCGACCGTGTTCGTGGCGCTCGGCGCCAGCGCGTCGATCGTCGGCGGGCTGGTGCGCGCCTGGTCGGCCGAGCTCTCGATCCTGGCCGGCATCGTCATCATCATCATGGGCCTGCACTTCCTCGGCATCACCCGGATCGGCCTGTTGATGCGCGAGGGGCGGCTGACCGCACCCAAGCCGGTCGGGCTGTGGGGCGCCTATGTCATGGGGCTTGCGTTCGCCTTCGGCTGGACGCCCTGCATCGGGCCGATCCTCGCCGCGATCCTCTCGATTGCGGCCGCGGAGGCCACGGTGACCAAGGGCGCCAGCCTGCTCGCGGTGTATTCCGCCGGGCTCGGCATCCCCTTCCTGGTCGCCGCCTTTCTGGTCGAGCAGTTCTCCTCACTGTTCGCGCGGATGAAGCGCCACCTCGACACCGTCGAGCGCGTGATGGGCGTGCTGATGGTGATCACCGGCATCGGCTTCCTGACCGGCGCGGTGTCCGGCGTCAGCGTCTGGCTGCTGGAAACCTTCCCGGCGCTGCAAAATATCGGCTAGGGCCCGTAACAAGCCCGCCATGTCAGGCGAAACTCCCACCATGACGCGGCCGTAGCTTTTGGCTCGTGCCGGTTGACGTGCGTTCGCACCGAACGCCGGCGCAGGCTGCGTGGCGGAATATTGGGAGGGTTTCGCATGAACTTCATCGTCAACCTGCTGATTCTGCTCCCGGCGCGGATCGCCTCGCATTTCTCCTGGGCCGGGCCGCTGATCATGCGGATCATCGTCGGCTACACCTTCATGCTGGCCGGCTGGGGCAAGCTCACCAACCTCGCCCAGGTCACCGAGAACTTCGTGGGCTGGGGCATTCCCTTCCCGACCATCCTCACCCCGTTCGTGTCCGGCGTCGAATGCTTCGGCGGCGCGATGCTGATCCTCGGCCTGTTCACCCGCATCCCCGCCGCGATGCTCGCGGTGGTGATGATCGTCGCGATCAAGTCGGCGAAATGGGGCGACGTCGACTCGCTGGAGACCCTGCTCGGGTTCGAGGAAGCGACCTACTTCGCCGCCTTCATGTGGCTGGCGATCGCAGGTCCCGGCGCCGCCTCGCTGGACCGCCTGCTGGTCAACGCGGTCGAGGGCCGGAAGGCGCCGACCTGAGATTAGCCCGGAAGGCCGGCTCACAATGCCGTGACATCGCGAGCCCCGATGCCGGCGGCCCCGTAGCTCAGACAACCCTCGCCTCCGGGAGCGCGCCATGAGACTTGTCCGCAGCATCGCAATTCTCATGGCGTTGAGCGCGTCGCCCTCACTCGCGGCGGACGCCCCGGCATGGACCGGCTGGAGCCACGATCTGTTCGCGCGCGCCACGACCGAGCAGCGCTTCGTCATCCTCGATCTCGAAGCGGTGTGGTGCCACTGGTGCCACGTGATGGAGAAGACGACCTACGCCGACCCCAAGGTGCAGGAGCTGCTTGCAGCGAAATATCTCCCGGTCCGCGTCGACCAGGACGCCAATCCGGATCTGTCGAGCCGCTACGGCGATTGGGGCTGGCCCGCGACCATCGTGTTCGCGCCCGACGGCAGCGAGATCGCCAAGATCAGGGGCTATATCGAGCCCGAGCGGATGCAGGCGCTGCTCAAGGCCATTATCGACGATCCCTCGCCGGGACCGTCGGTCGGCGAGGCGTTCGAGATCAAGCCCGCCACCTCGGCCTTTCTCGGCAAGGCGCAACGCGCTGAGCTGACCAGGACGTTCGACGAATCCTACGACGACAAGCTCGGCGGCTGGGGCGAGAACCAGAAATATATCGACGCCGACAGCCTCGACCTTGCGATCAGCCGGGCCGAAGCCGGCGACGCGACGGCAACAAAGCGCGCAAGGCAGACGCTCGATGCCGCGGTCGCGCTGATCGATCCGGTGTGGGGCGGCGTGTTCCAGTATTCGGAGGCCGGCTCCTGGAGCCATCCGCATTTCGAGAAGATCATCTCGTTCCAGTCGCAATATCTGCGGCAGTACAGCCAGGCCTATGCGCAGTGGAAGGATCCGAAATATCTCGCGGCCGCGCACGACGTCGCGCGTTACCTGACGGATGTCCTGCTGAGCCCCGACGGCGCCTTCTATGTCAGCCAGGACGCCGATCTCAATCATGACGTCGACGGCCACGTCTATTATGCGCTTGATGATGCCGCGCGCCGCAAGCTCGGCCTGCCGCGCATCGACAAGAACCTCTATGCGCGCGAGAACGGCTGGGCGATCTCGGGCCTCGTCGCCTATTACGACGCGAGCGCCGATCCCAAGGCGCTTGCGATCGCCGAGCGCGCAGCCAAATGGGTGCTCGCCAATCGCGCGCTGCCGGACGGCGGCTTCCGCCATGGCGACAAGGATCGCGGCGGCCCGTTCCTCGGCGACTCCATCGCGATGGGACAGGCGCTGCTCGATCTGTACGCTGCGACCGGCAATCGCGACTGGCTGACATCCGCGGTGAAAGCCGGCGACTTCGCCGCGACGTTCCGCGACGACGCCGGCGGCTTCTTCACCTCGAAAACGTCGGAAGGCCAAGCCGGCGTCTTCGCCAAGCCCGCCAAGCTGATCGACGACCAGATCCAGGTCGCGCGCTTCATGAACATGCTCAATCGCTATGTCGGCAGCGACGGCACCCGCGAACAGGCGGCGCATGCGATGCGCTATCTCGGCGCGGCTTCGGACGAGACGCCGCGGCCGATGCCCGGCGTGCTGCTCGCCGATGAGGGGCTGGCCACGGAGCCGACGCATGTCACCATCGTCGGACACAAGGACGACGGCCGCGCGCAACGCCTGCATACGATCGCCCGCGCGCTGCCCGCCCGCTACAAGCGGCTCGAATGGCTCGACCCGCGCGAGGGCAAGCTGCCCAACCCGGACGTCGACTATCCGGACCTCGGCGAGCCCGCGGCCTTTGCGTGCAGCAACCGCATCTGCTCGTTCCCGGCGTTCAGTGCCGAGGAATTGCAGGCGAACGTGGCGCAGATGGCGAAGCTGAAGCCGGCACGCGCCGCGCAAAACTGATTAAAATGCGCACAGTGCGATGCAGCAAACCGATCGGCCCGGCGCAATGAAATACTCTTTGGCCGACGGTGTTTGACATGGAGCAGGCGTCAGACCCGGCCCAAACAAGATTTTCTTTTGAAACGCTGTAACCAAATCGCCTGATACCCCGTAGCTGATCTTGGACGAGCACTCAAATCGCGGGAACCCTGCGATCTGATTGCTCTCCGAATATCCACCCGTTGTGCGGTCCGGGATCGAACGATCGAAGGATGCTCACGGGCCATGTTCTTTGCTTTCAAACAATCACCGAGGAGATCGTCATGAAGTTGAGTTCGAAGTCCGGCGCAACGCTCGCCGTCGCTGCGGCCACCCTGTTCCTCGCCGGCTCCGTGGTTTCGACCACCTCGACGCCCGCGAATGCCGCCATGGGCAAGTGCATGGCCGGCAATGCCTGCAAGGGCCAGAGCGCCTGCAAGGGCGGCGCGAATTCCTGCAAGGGCCTGAACGCCTGCAAGGGCACCGGCTTCTCGCTGAGCTCGGAAAAGCAGTGCAACGCGACGGGCGGCAAGTTCGTCAAGGGCTGATCGCATCGCCCCAGGAAGGCCCGGCGACCGCGCCGGGCCTTCTCACGCCAAGGCGCGGATAAATGATCCCGGCATTGGTAACCAAAGCAGACCACATCCGTAGCTAACTTTGGGTGCAGCCTTCGGCCAACTCACACGGCTTGCGGGCGGCGCACCTTCAACCATCTTGCACAAGGAGACGCCCATGAAGCTTACAACCAAGTCCGGTGCCACCCTCGCCGCCGCTGCAGCGACGCTTTTCCTGGCCGGAGCCGTGGTGTCGACGCAGTCCTACGCTGCGAGCGAAGGCAAATGCGTTGGCGCCAATGCCTGCAAGGGCCAGAGCGCCTGCAAGGGCGGCAACCACGCCTGCAAGGGTCAGAATGCCTGCAAGGGCCAGGGCTTTGCGGAGATGACGAAGGCCGACTGCACCGCGGCGAAGGGCAAGTTCAAGGCCGGGTGAACGGATCGGACCAAGCGGGGCCCGGTGTAGGCCGGGCCTCGTTTCCATGATAGTTCTTTTAAGTTGGGCGCCACGATCCTGGCGCCGGAAGCGCGGAGCCGCCATGAACGTTGCGAGCCGATCACCGGACAAGTCGGTGCTCGCAGAGCGCCCGCTGCAGTCGGCCAAGCCGCCCTTCCTCGGCTTCGGCCTCGGCCTGCGTGCCCAGCACTACGACGAGATATTGAACGGCAATCCGCCGATCGACTGGTTCGAGGTGATCAGCGAGAACTACATGCTGCCGGGCGGCCAGCCGCTGCGCATTCTCGACCGGATCTGCACGCGCTATCCCGTGGTGATGCACGGCGTCTCGCTGTCGATCGCCTCCACCGCGCCGCCGAACTTCGACTATCTGCAAGGCCTGAAGGACCTCGCAACGCGCGTGCAGCCGAAATGGGTGTCCGACCATCTGTGCTGGACAGGCGTGCACGGCAAGAACCTGCACGATCTGCTGCCGATCCCCTATACGCAGGAGGCGCTCGATCACGTCGTGAGCCGGGTGCAGCTGGTGCAGGATTTCCTCGGCCGCGCCATCGTGCTCGAGAATGTCTCGACCTATGTGCAGTTCAACAATTCCGAGATGACGGAGTGGGAATTCCTCTCCGAGCTGTCGCGCCGCTCCGGCTGCTGGCTGCTGTTCGACATCAACAATGTCTATGTCAGCGCCTTCAACCACGGCTACGATCCGATGGCCTTCCTCAACGGCATTCCCGCCGATCGCGTGGTGCAATTCCACATGGCGGGCCACAGCCATATGGGCACCCACATCATCGACACACACGACCATCCGGTGTGCGAGGATGTCTGGGACCTCTATGTTGCGGCCTTGAAGCGGTTCGGACGCGTCTCGACCATGATCGAGCGCGACGACAACATCCCGCCGCTCGACGAATTGCTGCACGAGGTCGACCGCACCCGCGAGATCGCCGAGCAGGTGCTGCCCGTGGGCACGCCGGCGGCATGAGCGACTTCGCGCGCCAGCAGAGCGAGTTTCAGCACGCCATCCTCAGCGGCGACGACGGCATCCTGACCGAAATCCTCGACAGCCCCAAGGAGACGCGCGCCACGCTGTTCGGCGTTTATCGCCATGCCTACGGCTCGCGGCTGGTCGAGGCGATGCGCAACGACCACGAGCTGCTGCATCGCTATCTCGGCGACGAGATGTTCGACGAGATGGGCCATGCCTACGTCAAGGCACGGCCGTCCGAGCACCCGAACCTGCGCTGGTTCTCGCAGGGATTGCCGGACTTCCTGAAGGCCACCCCACCGTACAGCAACCATCCGGTGCTCGCCGACCTCGCCGCGCTGGAGAAGGCATTGAACGACGCCTTCGACGCCGCTGAAGGCGCCGTGCTGGCGCTGGAGGCGATGGCCGGTTTCGCGCCCGAGCAATGGAACGACCTGGTGTTCCAGCCGCATCCGAGCGCTGCGAGGCTCGACCTGTCGACCAATGCCGCAGCGGTCTGGATGGCACTGAAGAACGACGAGACGCCGTCCGAGGCGGAGACGCTCGCCGAACCCGCGCGTCTCCTGATCTGGCGTCAGGACACCACGTCGATGTTCCGCGAGCTGCCGACGGAGGAAGCGATGATGTGGGACGAAGCCTCCGATGGCGTTCCGTTCGGCGTGCTCTGCGAGATGCTCGCGACCTACGACGATCCCGACAATGCGGCAGCGCGCGGCGCCGGCTATCTGCATGGCTGGATCACGGCGGGACTTCTAATGGCGGCTTCCATCCGCAAATAGAGGGCCCGCGGCATGACGCGATGAAGAGCATCCCGACATATCGCGTAATCGCCGCCGCGATGCTGGTCGCGGCAATCCTCATCGGCATCGCATCGTGTCACGTCAAGGCGCAGTCCGAGTTCATGCGCGGCGAGGGCATGCCTTACGACGCCTTCGACCGGCTGCCCAAGACCGATCTCGACGTCGCCGGCGCCACCATCCATGTTGGGTTCGCACCCGGCGAGATGGCGCTGCCGAAGGACAGGATATTCGACTGGATCAAGGCGTCCGCCCGCGCGGTCTCGATCTATTACGGCCGGTTTCCCGTCAGCTCGTTGCGGCTCTTGATCGTGCCGGTCGACGGTTCGCGCGTTCGCGGCGGCACCACATGGGGCTATCGCGGCGCTGCGATCCGGCTGCCGATCGGCCGCGACGCGGGCACCGGCGATCTCAAGCGCGACTGGGTGATCGTGCACGAGATGGTGCACACCGCCCTGCCCGATCTCGACGACCGCTATGCCTGGCTGTCGGAAGGGCTTGCGGTCTATGTCGAGCCGGTCGCGCGGGTGCAGGCCGGCGATCTCACGGCGCGCGAGATCTGGCTGGCGATGCTGCGCGACATGCCCAAGGGCCTGCCGCAGGCCGGCGACGAGGGCCTCGACCATACCGACACCTGGGGCCGGAAATACTGGGGCGGCGCGATGTTCTGCCTGTTCGCCGATGTCGAGATCCGCAAGCGCACCGGCAACAAATTCGGCCTGCAGGATGCGATGCGCGGCGTGCTCGCCGCTGGCGGCAATCACGAGAAGGACTGGCCGATCGCGCGGGTGCTCTCGACCGCCGACAGGGTGGTCGGCGTCGACGTGCTGACGCGGCTGCACGGCGAATGGGGATCGAAGGCGGTGACGCCCGATCTCGCCGCGCTGTGGCGCGACCTCGGCGTCAGGCTGCAGGGCGACAGCGTCGAATTCGACGACCGCGCACCGCTGGCCGATATCCGCAAGGCGATCACCGAAGCACGCGCGCGCTGAAGCGCGCTTTCTTGAGCATGATCTGTTCGGAAAACCGCTTCGCACTTTTCCGGATCATGCTGTAGCAACCCGCTTCGCGGCTGCACACGGCCCAACTGCGCTGGATTTTGCCGGCGCGATGTCGGACTATCGGCGAATCGCCGCAATCCTCACGGGAGACCGATGGCCGACGTTCATCAGACACGCGCCAACTGGCCGATCTTCCGTTCACTCAGCGCGTTCCGGCCGGGCGACTTGCCGGGCGATCTGATCGCCGGGCTGACGCTCGCCGCGATCGCGATCCCCGAGCAAATGGCGACCGCGCGGCTCGGCGGGTTCTCGCCGCAGATCGGCTTCTTCGCCTTCATGGCCGGCTCGCTCGGCTTTGCGATGTTCGGCGCCAACCGCTTCCTGTCCTGCGGCGCCGATTCCACGATCACGCCGATCTTCGCGGCCGGCCTGGCGCTGATGGCGACCGCTGGGACACCCGACTATCAGTCGCTGGCGATGGCACTGGCGCTGATGGTCGGCGCGATCATGATCGCGGGCGGCCTGTTCAAGCTCGGCTGGATCGCCAATCTGCTGTCGACGCCGGTGACGGTCGGCTTCCTCGCCGGCATTTCCGTCCACATCCTGGTCTCGCAGCTGCCCGGCGTGCTCGGCCTGACCACGCCGGACGGGCCGACGCTCTACAAGCTCGGGGTCCTCGCCGAGAAGATCGGCCAGACCAACTTCTACACGCTGGCGATCGGCCTTGGCGTGCTGGCGCTGGTTGCCGGATCGGAGAAGATCAGCGCGCGGATTCCGGGCGCGCTGATCGGCCTTGTCGTGGCCACCATCGCGGTTGTCGCCGGCCATCTCGAAAGCAAGGGCGTCAAGGTGGTCGGCACCGTGCCCGGGTCGCTGCCGACACCATCGTTTCCGGACATCGCGCCGGAGCGATGGATCAAATTGTTGTCGCTGGCGATCCTGATCGCCATTGTCGTCATGGTGCAGACCGCGGCGACGACGCGTTCGTTTCTATCAGATCCGGACAAGCCGGCCGACGTCGACCGCGACTTCCTCGGCGCCGGTGCCGGCAGCCTGCTCGCCGGCCTGTTCGGCGCCTTCCCCGTCAACGCCAGCCCGCCGCGCACCGGCATCGTCTCGGAGACCGGCGGACGCACGCAGCTCGCCGGGATGTTTGCCGCGGCCATCGTGCTCGCGCTGTTGGCGTTCGGCGCGACGCTGCTGCAGCACGTGCCCGACGCGGCGCTCGGCGGCGTGCTGCTGTTTGTCGCGCTGCGCATCATCCGCGTAAATCAGATCGTCACGATCTTCCGCCAGTCGTTCTACGAATTCCTGCTGGTGGTGGCGACGGCCGCCGCGATCATCGTGCTGCCGATCGAGCAAGGCGTCGCGGTCGGCATCGCGCTGTCGCTGCTGCACGGCATCTGGACCACGACGCAGGGCCAGCTGGTGGAGCTCGTCCACGTGCCCGGCACCACGATCTGGTGGCCGACCGGCCCGCACGTCACCGGCGAGCGCAGGCCCGGCACTGCCGTGGTCGGCCTGCAGGCGCCTTTGTCGTTCCTCAACGCGGAAGGTTTTCACAGCGGCGTGCTCAAGACCATCGGCCGCGCGACGCCCAAGCCGCGGTTGCTGGTGATCGAGGCCAGCGGCATGATCGAGATCGACTTCACGGCGGCACAAGCGCTGCGCGACCTGTTTCGCGAGTGCCGCGATGACGGCCTGACCGTGGCCGTGGCGCGGCTCGAATCCTCCCGCGCCCAGGAGGCGTTCGAGCGCTTCGATCTCTACACCGTCCTGCCGAGGGACCACGTCTTCCACAGCGTCGATGAAGCGGTCCGCACGCTGGGCGCGCAGAGCTAAAAATTGGTGAGATCGGGAGCTGCGTAGCCCGGATGAAGCGAAGCGCAATCCGGGATTCTTTCGCGCGTTGATGAACTCTCCCGGATTGCGCTTCGCTCCATCCGGGCTACTGGGACTCGCCTTCAACTCAAGCCTGCTCGCCCTCGAGCGTCGGATGCTCCTTCAGCACCTCGGCCTTGATCGAGCCGGCGTGGATGGCGCGGAACAGCGCCCGCCCGGTCTTGATGTTGTTGGCCTTCATGCAGAGGCCGACGATCTCGCGCACCGCGGAATCCCGCACCAGCTCGTCGGAGATCTTCATCGCGGTCTGCATCGCGACCTTGGCGGCACGCTCGTAGCGATCGCGCTCGATCTGCTGCTTCTCCGGCGAGCGCTTGCCGGGCGAGCCGATCGCCTCGGCGCAGCCGGACGCATCGCGGCAGATCGCACGAATCCGCTGCGCAGCCTCGATGTCGCCGAGCGGCTGCACCACGGGATCGTCCCAGATATCCTTCCGCTTGGCCTTGCTGAACCACGACATTGCAACGCCCTGTGGCCGGAATATCCGATCGGTTAAGCCGCAGGAACGATCTTGCCGGGATTGAAGATATTCTGCGGATCGAGCGCCTGCTTCAGCGCCCGCATCGCGTCGAGCGCCTCCGGGCCGAGCTCTGCCTTCAGATATTTCTGCTTGCCCTGGCCGATGCCGTGCTCGCCGGTGCAGGTGCCGCCCATCGCCTGCGCCCGTTCGACCAGCCGATGCATGAACTCCTCGCCGCGCGCCATCTCGTCGCTGTTGTTGATGTCGCAGACCAGCGAGCAGTGGAAATTGCCGTCGCCGACATGGCCGACGATCGGCGACAGCAAATTGAGCCGCTTCAGATCGTCCTCGGTCTCGGTGACGCAGTCGGCAAGCCGCGAGATCGGCACGCAGACGTCGGTTGCGACCACGCCGATGCTGTCGCCGGGACGGATCGCCTTGACCGACCAATAGGCATCGTGCCGGGCCTGCCACAGCTTGGTGCGGTCCTCCGGCTTGGTGGTCCAGGTGAACTCACCACCGCCGCACTCGGCGGCGATGTCGCGGAAATTCTTCGACTGCTCGGCGACCTCGACCTCGCTGCCGTGGAATTCCAAGAGCAGCAGCGGCGTCTCCGGCAGCGACAGCTTCGAATAATTGTTGCAGGCCTTCACCTGCGCGGCATTGAGCAGCTCGATCCGAGCGACCGGGATGCCGGTCTGGATCGCGAGGATGGTGGCCTGGCACGCGCCGCGCACCGTCTCGAACGAACAGGCGGCGGCCGCGATCGTGTCGGGGATGCCGCGGAGGCGGATGGTCAGTTCGGAGATGATGCCGAGCGTGCCTTCGGCGCCGATGAACAGATGCGTCAGGTCGTAACCGGCCGACGACTTCTTGGCGCGCGTGCCGGTCGTGATGATCTCGCCGTCGCCGCGCACCACCTTCAGCGCCAGCACGTTCTCGCGCATGGTGCCGTAGCGCACCGCGTTGGTGCCGGAGGCGCGGGTCGAGGTCATGCCGCCGAGCGAGGCATCGGCGCCGGGATCGATCGGGAAGAACAGGCCCTGGTCGCGCAGATGCTCGTTCAGCGCCTTGCGGGTCACACCGGGCTGGATCACACAGTCGAGGTCCTCGGCATGCACCGCGAGCACCTTGTTCATGTCGCGCAGGTCGATGCAGACGCCGCCGGCGGGCGCGTTGACCTGGCCTTCCAGCGAAGTTCCGGTACCGAACGCGATGACGGGCACGCCATTGGCGGCGCAGATCCGCACCACGTCCTGGATGTCGGCGGTTTCCTGCGCCATCACCACTGCGTCGGGCGGCTGGGTCGGCAGCCAGGTGGTGGTATGGGCGTGCTGCTCGCGCACGGCTAAAGACGTCACGAGCCGGTTGCCGAACCGCGCCGCCAGCGCGTCGATCGCGCGCTTCAGGGCCTCCGGCTCAGGTCGCGTCAGATTGCTCGAAATCGTTGTCGCCACGTCGAATTTCCTCCCGGCTTTAGCCGACCGTGGCAAAGCTTGTATAAGGGGTCAAGAGAGCCTGACTTGAAAAAGTGGACGCGGGAGTCACAGAAAAGTTCATGCTCGAACGCCAACGGACCGGGGATGGATGATGACTTCAGCGACTGCCACGAGCGAGATGCCACTACCGGCCGCCCCGTTCAAATCTTCCGTGATGCAGATCGAGCCGCAATGGATCGATTATAACGGCCACCTCAACATGGCCTACTACAATGTGATGTTCGACCGTGCCATCGACGAGATGTGGCTGCAGCTCGGCATCGGGCCGGCCTACATGAAGGAGCGGCAGTGCTCGACCTTCACCGCCGAGTGCCACGTCCGCTACTTGCGGGAAATCCATCTCGGCGATCCCGTGCAGGTCCAAGTCTTCCTGCTCGGCGCCGACGAGAAGCGGCTGCACACGTTCGAGGAGCTGCGCCACGCCACCGAAGGCTGGCTTTCCGCGACTTCGGAAAACCTCACGCTGCATATCGACATGGAGGCGCGCAAGGTGGCGCCGTTTCCACCTGACATCCGCACTCGCATTCAGAAGATCGTGGATAGCTATGCGGGTGTGTCGCGTCCCGAGGGCATCGGCCGCAACGTGGCGATGCCCTCGAAGAAATAACGAGCCCTTCGCTATACCCTCGTGCGGCCGCGCGCCAATCCGACCACCGCCGACACCAGGAACAGGATGATGGCGATGAAGAAGATCGCCTTGGCGATTTCGATCGAGGCGCCGGCGATGCCGCCGAAGCCCAAAATGCCCGCGATCAGGGCGACGACCAGGAATGTGACGACCCAGCTCAACATGATCAAACCTCTCGCTTCGTTTCCTTGTTCGATTCCTGGCGCGGGCGTTTAGCCGGCGCCGCATTTGTTGAAACAATCCTGCGGGGAAACGCTGGTTCCTGATCGCGAAACCGGGAAATTTTCGCCGATTTCAGGAACCGGGCCGGTTGTGCACTGCTGCCAAAACCGTTCCAGGCGGCGGCGATAAAACCTGTCAAAACGGCCGATCAGGCCCTATATGGCCTTCAATCCCTGTTAAGAAGGCTCCCCTTCACCGTCCCACGGTGCCATCGTGGGGCCGAGACGATTCGCCAATGACCGAGCCGAGCAAACTGCCCCATCACGGCGTTCCCGAGCACCAGCCGGTGGCTGGCGGCATCGCCGCGCGTGCGCGGGCTGCGGCCGGCGCTCCGCAATATCTCAACGGCCTCAATCCGGAGCAGCGTGAGGCGGTCGAGACGCTCGACGGCCCCGTACTGGTGCTCGCCGGCGCCGGCACCGGCAAGACCCGCGTGCTGACCACGCGCATCGCGCACATCCTGAGCCAGGGCCGCGCGCGGCCGCAGGAAATCCTGTCGGTGACCTTCACCAACAAGGCGGCGCGCGAGATGAAGCTGCGGCTCGGCCAGATGCTGGGCCAGGCGGTCGAGGGCATGCCGTGGCTCGGCACCTTCCACTCGATCGGCGGCCGTATCCTGCGCATCCATGCCGAGCTGGTGCAGCTCAAATCCAACTTCACGGTGCTCGACGTCGACGACCAGGTGCGGCTGCTGAAGCAACTGTTGCAGGCCGAGAACATCGACGACAAGCGCTGGCCGGCGCGGATGCTCGCCGGCCTGATCGACAGCTGGAAGAACCGCGGGCTGTCGCCGTCACAGGTGCCGGCGGGCGAAGCCGCCTCGTTCGGCAACGGCAAGGGCGGCAAGATCTACGCGACCTACCAGGAGCGGCTGAAGATCCTCAACGCGGCCGATTTCGGCGATCTCCTGCTCGAAAATATCAGGCTGTTTCGCGAAAATCCTGACGTGCTGCGGCAGTACCAGAACCGCTTCAAGTTCATCCTGGTCGACGAGTACCAAGACACCAACGTAGCGCAGTATCTTTGGCTGCGGCTGCTGTCGCAGGCGCCGTCGCGGCCGGGGCGATCGCTCGCTGATGTCATTCCGGGTGCCGTCAATTCTCCCGTCGTTCCGGGGCGCATCGAAGATGCGAACTCTGGTGCGCAATTGCGCACCGGAGAATCTCGAGGAGAAGAGGACTCATCTCGAGATTCCGGGTCTGCGCCTGCGGCGGATCCCGGAATGACGGAGAATGGTCCGCTCAAAAACATCTGCTGTGTCGGCGACGACGACCAGTCGATCTATGGCTGGCGCGGCGCCGAGGTCGACAACATCCTGCGCTTCGACCACGATTTCCCCGGCGCCAAGGTGATCCGCCTCGAACGCAATTACCGCTCCACCGGCCACATCCTGGCTGCGGCATCGCATCTGATCGCGCACAATGAGGGCCGGCTCGGCAAGACGCTGCGCACCGAGGATGTCGACGGCGAGAAGGTCACCGTCACCGGCTCCTGGGATTCGGAAGAGGAAGCGCGCGCGATCGGCGAGGAGCTCGAAGAGCTGCAGCGCGCAGGCGAAAACCTCAACAACGTCGCCATCCTGGTCCGTGCCTCGTTCCAAATGCGCGAGTTCGAAGACCGCTTCGTTACGCTCGGCCTGCCCTACCGCGTGATCGGCGGCCCCAGATTCTACGAGCGCGCCGAAATCCGCGATGCGCTGGCCTATCTGCGCACCATCAACTCGCCTGCCGACGACCTCGCCTTCGAGCGCATCGTCAACGTGCCCAAACGGGGGCTCGGCGATGCCACCGTACAGCTGCTGCACGACCATGCCCGCAAGCGCCGCATCCCGCTGTTCGAGGCGGCGCGTGCCGTGGTCGAGACCGACGAGCTGAAGCCGAAGGCGCGCGGCTCGTTGCGCGATCTCGTCATGCAGTTCGACCGCTGGCGCGCCCAGCGCGAGGTCACCTCGCATACCGAGCTCGCCGAGATCGTGCTCGACGAGAGCGGCTATACCGAGATGTGGCAGAAGGACCGCTCGGCGGACGCCGCGGGCCGGCTCGACAACCTCAAGGAGCTGGTGCGTTCGATGGAGGAATTCGAGAACCTGCAAGGGTTTCTCGAACATATCTCGCTGGTGATGGACCGCGACGGCGAGGCCGGCGACGAAGCCGTGTCGCTGATGACGCTGCATTCGGCCAAGGGCCTCGAATTCGACAACGTGTTCCTGCCGGGCTGGGAGGAAGGCCTGTTCCCGAGCCAGCGCACGCTGGACGAACAGGGCCGCGCCGGGCTCGAGGAGGAGCGCCGCCTCGCCCATGTCGGGCTGACCCGCGCCCGCCGCCGCGCCAAAATCTATTTCGCGACCAACCGCCGCATCCATGGCACCTGGTCGACCACGATCCCGTCGCGCTTCCTCGACGAGCTGCCGGCGCACAATGTCGAGATCACCGAATCCAAGGGCGGATCGGGCTGGGGTGGCAGCGGCGGCTATGGCGCCTCGCGCTTCGACAACCTCGAATCATTCGGCTCGAGCTATTCGACCCCGGGCTGGCAGCGTGCCCAGGCCAACCGCAATCGCGGCGGCGGGGGGCGCAGCGGCGGAGGCGGCTTCGAGGAGCGGCAGTCCTCCTTTTCGTCCGACAGCTTCAGCCGCACCAAGCGCGGCCCCATGGTGATCGAGGGCGAGCTGGTGGCCAAATCCACCGGCGCGGTGTCGGAATTTTCACTGGATGACCGGGTGTTTCACCAGAAATTCGGCTACGGCCATGTGGTGAAAGTCGACGGCAACAAGCTGACCATCGCCTTCGAAAAGGCCGGCGAGAAGAAGGTCGTCGACAGCTTTGTGGAACGGGCGTGAGATAGCGGCCTTCCTTTCCGACCTTCCTTGGCGGCCTTCTCTGTTCGTAGCCCTTGACCATCGCTGATTTCACGGGTTGAGATGGCCGCATGGTCCGGGGTGGGTTTTTCCTTTTTGTCATTGCGCTCACTGCGCCGTCGCTGGCGGTCGCGGAGACGATCAGCTTTGGCGATTCCGCAGCGCAGCTCGCCAAGGCCTGCGGCGCAGACATCACCGCCAATTGCCGCGGCGTCAATCTCGACTCCACCCGCCTCAAGGAGTGCCTGTCGCGCAACCGCGACGTGATCTCGCCGCAGTGCAAGGAGAGCTATTTCTCCACCCTCGATGCGATCCAGAAGCGGATCGCGGCGCGCGTGACCGTTGCCAACGTATGCACCCGCGAGATCGTCAAGGTCTGCGGCGGCTCGACCAAGGAGACCAGCAAATCGGTGCCCTGCCTCGTCGGCGCCAAGGGCCTCAGCCGCAATTGCGCCCAGGCGATCAATGACGCGGGGTATCAATGATGCGCCTGAAGACGCGAGGCTTGCGCGAACTTGACCTTTTGGCCGTGCTCGGCACGCTGGTCTTGCTGGCGATGTCGCTCGCCCCTGCACAGGCGCAGACCGCCATCACGCGCGACGACGTCATCGCCAAGCTCAATCACTACGAGACGGACGCAACGATCGACGTCCCCGCATTGCGCCAGCAAGTGCTCGAACGATCGCGGTCGCGATCGAAGAACGAGCCTCCGCCGCAAAAGCGGCCGCCGATCGCCCCCGACCTGACCAACCTGCCGACATTCAATGCCGACATCCAGTTCGATGTCGACACGCCGATCGTGCTGCCCGACTCCTACCAGTCCGTCGGGCGCATTGCCGATGCGCTGACGCACGCTTCGCTGTTGCCGTATACGTTCCTGATCGTCGGTCACATCGAATCGACCGGACGGCGCGAGAACAACGTGCTGCTGAGCCAGCGGCGCGCCGACGCGATCCGCGACATCCTGGTCAACACCTTCAAGATCACGGCGAAGCGCCTGCAGTCGGTCGGACTCGGCGAAGAGCAATTGCTCGACCCCGCCCGCCCCAACGCGCCGGTCAACAACCAGGTGCAGATCATGCTGGTCGGCAAGGTCGCCGATACCGCGCCGCCCGCGCACCCCGCCCCGGCGGCGGCCGCCAAGAAGCCGGCGAAACCGGCGAAGCGGCACTGATTGGATTGAATAGCGGGCGTCGGAACTGCGTCCCCTCCCGCCCATATGCGATGGCCCCGGAGCGAAGGGCGCCTCCACGACTTCGGAATACTAGAAGAGTACCGCTGATTTGCCCGACTGGTCAAATTGCAATGTCCGCCGCCAGCCGCCGGCTCCTTTGCATGGGGTTGTTTTCGATATTTTGGCCGTGCGCCCCTAAGGCGGCAGGCCATCAGCCTCGTTCGATAGGCCACGATACGTGGACACGTCAGTTGCAGAAGCCGCAAGCGCCGTATGCGATGGCCCTGCCCGCAAGCGGGAGCGGTGAATGCCGCAGAATAAATTTCTCCCTCGCCGACCGATTGCAGAACGGACCGTGCGTTCCTATCTGGGCTGAACCCGCATCACGCCCCCGCCCGGGCTCCAATCCGCGCGCGCCCTTCCCTCACGCTTCCGATCCTCCATGTCGCCGATAATCTCCGTATCCAATCTTTCAAAGACCTATGGCTCCGGTTTCAAGGCGCTGAAGGGCATCAATCTCGATATCGTCAAGGGCGAGATCTTCGCGCTGCTCGGACCGAACGGCGCCGGCAAGACCACGCTGATCAGCATCATCTGCGGCATCGCCAATCCTAGCGAGGGCCGTGTTTCGATCGGCGGACACGACATCATCGCCGACTATCGCGCGGCGCGGTCGATGATCGGGCTGGTTCCGCAGGAACTGCACACCGATGCCTTCGAGACGGTCTGGGCGACGGTCAGCTTCAGCCGCGGCCTGTTCGGCAAGCCGAAGAACCCTGATCATATCGAGAAGGTGCTGAAGGACCTGTCACTGTGGGACAAGAAGGACAGCAAGATCATCACGCTGTCCGGCGGCATGAAGCGCCGTGTGATGATCGCCAAGGCGCTGTCGCACGAGCCGCAGATCCTGTTCCTCGACGAGCCCACCGCCGGCGTCGACGTCGAGTTGCGCAAGGGGATGTGGGAAGTGGTCCGCACGCTGCAGGCGGCCGGCGTCACCATCATCCTGACCACGCACTACATCGAAGAAGCCGAGGAGATGGCCGACCGCATCGGCGTCATCAACAAGGGCGAGATCATCCTGATCGAGGACAAGGCGACGTTGATGCAGAAGCTCGGCAAGAAGCAGCTGACGCTGCAGTTGCAGAGCAAGCTCGACGCCGTTCCGCCGGCGCTCGCCGCCTACAGCCTCGAGCTCTCCGACGACGGCCACGCGGTGACCTACGACTACGACACCAAGGGCGATCGCACCGGCATCACCAGCCTGCTCAACGATCTGCGCAATGCCGGCGTCCGGATCTCCGATCTCGATACCAGGCAGAGCTCCCTCGAAGACATTTTCGTCAGCCTCGTGAGGGCGCCATGAACTACCGCGCAATCCGGGCGATCTATCTGTTCGAAATGGCGCGCACCTGGCGCACGCTCCTGCAGAGCATCGTCTCGCCGGTGGTCTCGACCTCGCTGTATTTCGTGGTGTTCGGCGCCGCGATCGGCTCGCGCATCACGGAGGTCGAGGGCGTCAGCTACGGCACCTTCATCGTGCCGGGGCTCGTGATGCTGTCGGTGCTGACCCAGAGCATCTCGAACGCCTCGTTCGGCATCTACTTCCCGAAATTCGCCGGCACGATCTACGAGATCCTGTCGGCGCCGATCTCCTATCTCGAGATAGTCATCGGCTATGTCGGCGCGGCCGCCACCAAGTCGATCATCCTCGGCCTGATCATCCTGGCCACCGCCGGACTTTTCGTACCTCTGCACATCCAGCATCCGGTCTGGATGCTGACCTTCCTGGTGCTGACGGCCGTCACCTTCAGCCTGTTCGGCTTCATCATCGGCATCTGGGCCGACGGCTTCGAGAAGCTGCAGATGATCCCGATGCTGGTGGTGACGCCGCTCACCTTCCTCGGCGGCAGCTTCTACTCGGTGAACATGCTGCCGTCGGCCTGGCGCACCCTCACGCTGTTCAATCCGGTGGTCTATCTGATCTCCGGCTTCCGCTGGAGCTTCTACGAGATCGCCGATGTCAGCGTCGGGCTCAGCCTCGGTATGACTGCGGGCTTCCTGATCGCCTGCATGGTGATCGTCGCCTGGATCTTCAGGACCGGCTACCGGCTGAAGAACTGACGTCTGTAGCCCGGATGAAGCGCAGCGAAATCCGGGACCTTTATCGCCAAGCCTGCAGAACCCGGATTTCGCTGCGCTCCATCCGGGCTACGCACCTCCCAATCAGTAGCAATGGAAATGGCCGTGGCGGTAGTAGCCGCGGCAGCGGTGGCCACGGCGGTAGCCGCGATCCGGGATACCGAACACGCCCTTGACCGCGCCCATGGCGCCGCCGACGCCAGCACCGACGGCTCCGCCGACCACGCCGCCTATCGGACCGGCGGCCCGGTTGCCCTCATAGGCACCTTCATGCGCCCCGCGGACGATGCCCTGGGCATGGCCGGCTTGGGGGACAGTCATCAGGGCCAAAGCGAGAGCTGCGGCCGCAAGCAGGAGCCGCGCGGAGAGGCCGGCTGGGACGACGGCCGCGGTCTTAACCTTGGTGTTGTTCATCTTGATTCCTTGATGCGCGGCACGAATGCGCCGCCGGGGCGGGATTGTGAAACGCCCATGCGGCCAAATGGTTGCGTAGCGGTGACCAACTGGGGCCGTTGTCGCGGCCTTGCTCGCGAAAATGTCAGTCCGCAGCGACAGGCCAGCCCGGCTTCGGCCTTGTTTGCGCCGCGTGCGGGATTAACGATGCACCAGGTCCGCCACTGGAACCAAATTTCGATTCCGGGCATATTGTTTGCCGGGGACGGAGAGCCACGGCTTTGTAATCAGGCCTGGAGGCCAAAGATAAAATGCGTTCGTTCCTTATTGCGTTCACTTCCGTGATGCTGTTCACGGCCGGCGCCGCGCAGGCCAAGGTCGATATCACCATTGACAAGGACAACCAGCAGATGACCGTCGCGGTCGACGGCGTCGCGCGCTATCACTGGCCGGTCTCGAGCGGCATCCCCTCGCGCGAAACGCCGAACGGCACTTTCCGCGCCTTCCGCATGGAAGAGGATCACTACTCCAAGGAATTCGACGACGCGCCGATGCCGCACTCGATCTTCTTCACCAAGATCGGACACGCGATCCACGGCACCGACTCGGTCAACCGCCTCGGCACACCGGCCTCGCATGGCTGCGTGCGGCTGTCGCGCGACAACGCATCGACGCTCTACGCCCTGGTCCAGAAGGAAGGCGTGCTCAACACCACCGTGACGCTGACCGGCTCGGCGCAGGTCGCGCTGGCGCGCAATCCGCGCGGGCGCAACGGCACCGCGGTCGCCCGCCGCGCGCCGCAGCAGGACGAGCAGTATGGTACCGCCGCCGCCGGCGACCCGGTCGTCCTGACACCGCAGCCGCGCGAATATCCGGCGCAGGCCCGCGCCGATGACGGCTACATCTATCCGGCCGACGGCAGCTCGACTGCGCAGCGCTACCCGGCGCCGCCTTCAAGCCGTCGCGTCTACGACGCGCAGGCCTATGGCCAGCAGCAATACTACGGCAATCAGGGCTACGCGGTGGCGCCGCAAGGCACCTATCAGCCGCGGCCGTACTACCAGCAGCAGCGCAGCTTCTACGGCAACAACTATCAGGACTGAGACGCAGTTTCTCCTGATCCACTGACGGCGCCGCAGCCGCCGCGCCGTCAGTTCACGCTCCCCTCACCCGCTTGTGACCGTCGCAAAAGGCCCGCGTCGTCGTGCGCCGTGGCCCGTCGTCGCGCCGTCATCTGATTGTAAAATTAGCCCGATATTCGGCGGCAAGAGCGCCCGCCCGGCCCCTGGAGGCCGATTCACGCGGAATGCCCCATGAAACCAGGGCGAGAAGCGCGGGTCGCGTAGGCAATATCAGAGGTCGACATGAAACGGGGCATCATTGTCCTTTGCCTGTGCATCGTGGCGATGGCCGGCTATTTCACGACGGACAGATGGGCCATCCGTCACACGACGCTGACGTTCCACGACGTTCTGCGCGACGATCGCGACGTCACGGTCGAGGTCGCCGTGCGGCGCGACCGGCAAATGCAGGCGATGGCTGAGATGATCGAGCTGCCGGTCGCGATCCTGAGCCACGGCAACACCGTCAGGAACACCGAGTACTCGTTCCTCACCAATGTGTTCGCGTCACGCGGCTATCTCGTGGTCAGCATCCAGCACGATCTCGACAGCGATGCGCCGATGGTGACCAAGGTCGGCGAGGAATATGTCGGCCGCCGCATGCAATATAATCGCGGCGTCTTCAACATCATGTATGCGATCGACGAGCTGAAGAAGCTCTATCCGAACGCTAACTATCGCGCGCTGACGCTGATCGGCCACTCCAACGGCGGCGACATCTCGATGTTCTTCGCCAGGCAGCATCCCGACCTGGTCAAGAAGGTCGTGACGCTGGACAATCTGCGCGTCCCATTCATCACCGACAGCAAGATCAAGATCCTGTCGTTCCGCTCCAGGGATCCGGTGTTCAAGGCCGATCCGGGCGTCGTGCCTGACGACGAGACCTGCGCGAGACTCGGCATCAAGGTGGTCAGAACCGAATTCCAGCACAACGACCTCAGCGACCGCGGCCCTGACAGCGCGAAATCGTCGATCCAGGCCGGCGTGGAGCAATTCCTCGACGAGGACGGCGGCGAGAGCGCGCCGACGATGCCACTGCTTGCGGCTTCGACACCCGCCTCCGCGACGACAGCACCGGAGAAGAAATAGCCATCGCGGTGACGTCGACTGGCGCTCTCCGATGCCGCCGGGCAGTGCTTACGCACGCGCGCTGCGGTGGGCCCTGGCAACGAGCCAGATCGCCGAAAGCAGGAAATAGAACGCGCCGAATCCCGCATAGGGAGCAACGTCCAGAATCGTCGGCGCGACGGTGCCGATCGATCGGCTGATCATGTAGCCGCCGGCCAGTACCGACTGCGCACCACTGAGGATCATCGCCCATTGCGCCCCAACATGACGCCAGCGCCTGACGCCGGTGGACAATTGCAGCATACCCGCAAGGATCGCCCAAACCCCGAACACCGCCAGAACCGCATAGGTGTTGCGGCCGATCGCCACGATCACGGCGAGCGTCGTGATGGCACTGACCACGACATTCAATGCCTGGGACGGGTTGGCCTTCAGCCCGCCGTTGACGCGCCCGTCCGCCAGATTGGCGATGGCGTCCCATGCCGGGTAGATCACAAGCAGGAATGCGGCAGGGCCCGCTTGTCCACTGAAAAGAACGGCGGCGGCGACCCAGGCGATCGAGAAGAGAGCGCGCCCGAAATAGTAGGATTGCAGCCAGCTGGATTGGGCCGAAAGTCGGCTTTGCATTGATTGACTCCCATGTTTACCTACCTACTAGTAGGTATGTAAACGTCCCAGGTCAATCGGGCACAGGGACACCTTCTTGTGTCGAACAGGTGCGCCACCCGCCTTGACAACTTACCTATCGGAAGGTAGGCGCCGGCATGAACCCAATGATTTCGACTTCAGAGCGGATTCTCGACGTCGCGCAGTCTCTCATCGTGGCGGGCGGCTATAACGGGTTCAGCTATGCCGACATCTCGGATGCGATCGGCATCAGGAAGGCGAGCATCCACCATCACTTCCCGACCAAGGCCGAGCTGGTTTCGGCGCTGGTCGATCGCTACCGGCAGCAGACCGAGCTGGGGCTGAAGTCCCTGCTGGAGCAGTCCGCCAGCCCGGCCGACCAACTGCAGTCCTATGTGAGCTTCTGGCAGGCGTGCATTCGAGATGCCACGCTGCCGTTCTGCGTCTGCGCGATGCTTGCCGGCGAGATGCCGATGTTGCCGGACGAGGTCGCATCGCGCGTCCGCGCCCATTTCCATCATCTTGCGCGATGGCTTACGTCGGTGCTGCAGGCTGGCGCAGAGCAGCGCCTGTTCCGGCTGGACAAGCGGCCGGAAGATGAGGCCCAAACGCTGATGGCATCGGTTCATGGCGCGATGCTCTCTGCGCGGGCTTTCAACGACCCCGAACTGTTCACCGCGATCGTCAGCTCAGGGATCGCGAAGCTGCTGGTAGCGGAGCGCTAGAACGTTTTCGAGCGAAGTGGCCACCGGTTCGCGTGAAGAAAACCCGTCAAACAAAAATCTAGAGCTTCGGTTCTGATTCAATCAGAACCGAAATGCTCTAGAGCAAGACCGCTAGAGCCTACTGCTCGCCGTCGCGCAGGCGCCGGTAGACCGCGCCCAGCACGTTCGAATAATCGTCGGTCCAGACCCACTGCTTCTCGTTGGCATCGGTCTCGGTCCAGACGTCGGACGACGCGAGCTTGCCGACATCGGCGTCCTCGCGCGCGGAGACCACGACCGAGGTCGAGAAGATGTATTCGTTGTCGCGCCCGGAATCCTCGCTATAGACCCAGCTTTTCATGTCGTTGGCATCGGCGATGCCGACCACGACGCTGGCAAGTTCGAGATGCCGGTTGGAGACGTGCATCACGACCGCGCCCCGCGGCGCCAGCTTCTCCTTGTAGATCGCCATCGCCTCCTCGGTCGCGAGATGGATCGGGATCGCGTCCGACGAATAGGCGTCGACGATGATGAGATCGTAGACGCCGTCCGGCTCCTTGGCGAAGGTCAGCCGCGCGTCGCCGATCACAGGCTTCAGGTTCGGCTCGCAGCTCTGGATGTAGGTGAAGTATTTCGGGTCGCGCGCGGTATCGACCATCGACTGGTCGATCTCGAAGAATCGCCAGTCCTCGCCGGGGGCCGATGCACAAGTCAGCGTCCCCGAGCCGAGCCCGATGACAGCCACTTTCAGCGGCGCACCCTTGCGCTCGCGCATTGCGGTGATGGCCTGCCCGATGCCGCCGTCCTTGTGATAGTAGCTGATCGGCTCCGGCTTTCCGCTGACCGGCGTGCCGTCGTCGTTCTTGAACTTCTCGGCGCCATGGATCGTGGTGCCGTGCATCAGCACGTGATACTGCCCGTTCGGCGTCACCACGATCTTGTGCACGCCGAAGAAGCTGCGCACGGTTTCGACGCGGCCGTCGTCGGATGGATAGGCGCGCAGCACCACCAGCGCGACCACGACGGTGGCGAATATCTTCCAGCGATTGGCATTCAGTGCGAGCGCGAGCAGCGCCGAGAGCACGCCGACCGCGCCGATCACCCACACCCGGTGGTCGTCAAACCAGTTGAAGATGTCGCCGGCCGAATAGCTCGGCGCGATCAGCGCCACCGCCAGCACCGCAAGGAACGGCCAGTACCAGGCGCTCCAGCGCGGCAGCCGCTCCGCGCCGCCGGGCGGACGGCACAGCGCCGCGAGCGCCAGCAGGATCGGATATTCGGCGATCCATGAGAAGGTGAACGGCGCGATCAGCCCCGCGAACAGGCCGCCGACCATGCCGCCGAACGACAGCGCGACATAGAAGCCGGTAAGATATTTCGCCGCCGGGCGGGTGCGCGCGAGCTCGCCATGACAGGCCATCGCGATGATGAAGAAGCAGAGCTGATGGCCGCCGAGCGTGAGGAGCAGGTTCTGCTCGCCGCCGACCGCGAGCAGGATCACGACGCCGGCGATCGCCAGCGGCTGCGCCAGCAGCATCCATTTGTGCGGCAGCAGCGGCCGCGACTGGAACACCAGCACCCAGGTCAACAGATACAGCGACAGCGGCAGCACCCAAAGCAAGGGAGCGGCCGCGACGTCGGTCGAGATATGCGCGGTCACTGCGATCAGCAGGCCGGACGGCACGGCTGCCAGGAAGATCCAGCGCGCCCGCCGCGACCAGGACGGCGCCGGTGCTTTCGCGTCGTCAACCTGCCCGTCGAGCGCGGCGGCATAGGCCGGCGAGCGCAACAGCAGCACGCCGCAGCTTGCGATCAGAACGATCAGCAGCCCATAGCCGCCGGTCCAGATCAGGTTCTGGGTGCGCAAGGTGAACATCGGCTCGAGCAGCACCGGATAGGACAGCAGCGCCAGGAAGCTGCCGATGTTCGAGGACGCATAGAGAAAATACGGGTCGGGGCCGTTGGGATGGCCGGTGCGCACGAACCAGGCCTGCAGCAGCGGATTGTTGGCGGCGAGCGCGAAGAACGGCAGGCCGATCGACACCGCGAACAGGCCGAGCAGCCAGACCGCGTAGCCCGAGGTCGGCGGCTCGCCCCAGCCGCTTTTGATCGTCAGCGGCAATGTCAGCAGCGCGATGACGAGGAGCACGAGATGCACCACGATGGGCACCACGCGGCTGTTCAGCTTCATCAGCAGATGTGCGTAAGCGTAACCGCCGAGCAGCAGCGACTGGAAGAACACCATCGCCACCGACCACACCGCCGGCGAGCCGCCGAGCCGCGGCAGCACCATCTTGGTGAACAGCGGCTGCACCGAGAAAAGCAACAGCGCGCTGACGAAGATCGCGGCGGTGTAGACAACCAGCACCAGCCGGTTTCGCGAGGCGGACGGCTCAGACGACATGAATACTCCCGGTCACGATCCGGCAGATCAACACCGGGCAGATGCATTGCATTGAATCATAGCGCCACGCAGCGGGCAACACGGCCACCGATGCCAATCGCTTGAGCGGCTCAGCCGGTCAGGACATCATCGGTCGAACCTACCGCGCCGGTAAGCGGCGCAGCTTCGTCCATCTGCGGCCGGAACGGCGTTCGTCCCATCCAGGGCTGCATTTCCAGATGTTGCAGCCAATCCTTGACCGACGGGATCCAGCCGAGATCGTCCTTGACGTGCTGCTCGCCGACCGTCCGCACCGGCACCTGCTTGCCGGCGCTGTTGGTCAGCGTCGCACCGAAGATCTTCTCGCAGAGGAAGATGCCTTCGCTGTGATGACGCAGCGCGCGGTGCCGCACGTCGGCGAGATGCGCCTTGCTCTCGTCGAACCAGTCGTGGATCGGCAGGTAGTCCTCGGGAACACCGCCGAACAGGCGCGCCGAACGCACGGCATGATGATAGGGATGCGCCATCGCGGGCTACCTCGTGATCTCTGCGTTGCGGGTCACCGGATCGGCGGCGGGGTCGTCGGTCACGGTGCCGGCGTCGAGATCGACCGTGAACGCGCCGTACAGGACATGCTCGCCGGTGCCATAGCCGCTGCCGAGCAGCATGGTCGCAAACTCCGTGCACAGCCAGTCGTGAACAAAGGAGTCGATCTGGTTGTGCTCGCTCCTGCCGTCGTACCGGCGCGTCACCCCGCGCGCGACCAGCCGGTCGAGCAGCTTGCGCGCGACGAGTTGATCGACCAGTGCAGCGGTGTCGATGCGCGTGCCGTCCTGAAGCGTGGCACTCTCAAGCCAGGTGAATCCCTCGTCATTGCCCCCGTCATAGCGACAGTAGAGCTGCCGCACGCCGAGATCGGTGAGCACCGGAACGACCGCGGCGAGCAAACGCTGCCGGACAAAGACGGCCTGCGTGGCGCGTGCGGTATGCCAGGCTGCCGTCGCCTGCGGACTTGGCGCAGCCGGAGTCCTGCGGCCACGCAGGCGGTCCCACAGGCTTGGTCGCGAAACCGGCACCTTGTCCGGCGGCGGTTCGGGCGGGACGTCCAGAGAAAAATGCACGGGGTCGTGCTGCCCGCCATATTCCGGCGCCGGCAGATAGACGAACTGGTCGGCACGCGGCGGCGGCAGATCGGAATCGTCGTCGGGCCACTCGATTTGAGTTTGATCAAAAACAAACGGCATTTGCACTCCACGGTTTGGCAAGACTGAACGAACGAGGCGCCCTGCCTGCCCCGCTGGGGGTTCACGGCCCCCGACAATCGCGGTCGAACTATCGTATCCGGATCGGTACGGTTTTGTGACCCGCCGGATGCGAGGGCATCGCGGACGGTGGCCGGATGAGATCATCCGGCCTATAGAAGCACCATGTCCAATCATGAAGTCGACGTCGTCATCATCGGTGCGGGGCACAACGGCCTCACCTGCGCGGCCTATCTCGCGATGGCCGGGCTCAAGGTCAGGGTCGTCGAGCGCCGCAAGGTGGTCGGCGGCGCCGCCGTCACCGAAGAGTTTTGTTCGGGCTTCCGCAATTCGGTCGCCGCCTACACGGTGAGCCTGCTCAACCCGCAAATCATCTCCGACCTGAAACTTGCCGAGCAAGGCCTCAAGATCGTCGAACGCCGCGCGCAGAACTTCCTCCCCGCACCCGACGGCAGTTACCTGCTGACCGGCGAAGGCCGCACCCAGCAGTCGGTCGAGAGACTGAGCCAGCGGGATGCGGCAACGATCGGCGTGTTCTCGGGGGAACTCGAAGCGATCGCCGATGTGCTGCGCCAATTCGTGCTGCGCGCGCCGCCGAACCTGGTCGAAGGCTTCGGCCTCGGCGCCATGAGTGAAGCCTTCAACGCGCTTGGCACCGCCAACATCCTGCGCCGGCTGTCGCTCGAGCAGCAGCGCAATCTGCTCGACCTGTTCACACGCTCGGCCGGCGAGATGCTCGACGAGCGTTTCGAGAACGACCTCGTCAAGGCGCTGTTCGGCTTCGACGCCATCGTCGGCAATTATGCCAGCCCCTACGCGGCCGGCTCGGCCTATGTGATGCTGCACCATGCGTTTGGCGAGGTGAACGGCAAGAAGGGCGTCTGGGGCCACGCGATCGGCGGCATGGGCGCGATCACCCAGGCGATGGCGCGTGCCGCGCGCGGCCATGGTGTCGAGATCGAAACCGATGCGCCTGTCCGCGAGGTGATCGTCGAGAAGGATCGCGCCACCGGCGTCATGCTCGACAATGGCGAGACGATCAGCGCCAAATATGTCGTCTCCAACGTCAACCCGAAGCTGCTCTACACGCGCCTGGTGCCGGAAGGCGCACTGGCAAGCGAATTCCGCACGCGCATCGGTCGATGGCAGAACGGCTCCGGCACATTCAGGATGAATGTGGCGCTTGATACCCTGCCCTCGTTCACGGCGTTGCCCGGCCCGGGCGATCACCTCACTGCGGGCATCATCATCGCGCCTGGTCTCGGCTACATGGATCGCGCCTGGCGCGACGCGCGTGAATTTGGCTGGAGCCGCGCGCCGGTCGTCGAGGTGCTGATCCCCTCGACGCTCGACGACAGTTTGAGCCCGCCGGGTCAGCATGTCGCGAGCCTGTTCTGCCAGCACGTCGCGCCGCAATTGCCCGACGGTAAATCATGGGACGACCATCGCGAGGAAGTCGCCGACCTGATGATCGCAACCGTCGACACGTATGCCCCCGGTTTCGCGGGCAGTGTGGTCGGCCGCCAGATCCTGTCGCCGCTCGACCTCGAGCGGCAGTTCGGCCTGCTCGGCGGCGACATCTTCCACGGCGCGCTGACACTGAACCAGCTGTTCTCGGCGCGTCCCATGCTCGGCCATGCCGATTACCGCGGACCGCTGCGCGGTCTCTACCATTGCGGTTCCGGCGCCCATCCCGGCGGCGGGGTCACCGGCGCCCCCGGCCACAACGCCGCGCGGGCCGTCCTCGCCGACCATCGCGCGCTGTTCGCATAGAGCAGAGGGCGCATCGCGGGCCGCGGTCGGCGCCGGGCCAAGTTGTGGACAGGTCTGTTGAGAAGCTGTGGGTCGACCGTAGCCAGAGGTGGTGTGCCTTGGCGGGACAATCGGTGAGTATCCCGGTCGACTGCCGGTGGAACGGAAGCCGACGACCCCGGGGACAATGCGCTTGATGTCTTGTGGACAGGCTGCGTGAGGCTCTGTGGACAACCTGTCAAAAAGAAAACACCGGGCCTCGTTGCCCGGTGCTTGCTCGAGAACGCCGTCTGCGAAATTACTTGAGCGAGCTCGCGACCGTGCTGAACGTCCCGCTCAAGTTCGTGCCGACGCCATTCACCGCAGCGATGATGGCGATGGCGATGCCGGTCGCAATCAGTCCGTATTCGATGGCGGTCGCGCCGGATTCATTCTGTAAAAACCTAACGAAAAGAGTTCTCATTGCAGCCCTGCCCTGGGTTGTGATGCCTTGGAACGAAGGGTGTTCCCTAGTTCCACCTCCGTAGTAGTACGGCGGTATCTAAGGTTGTCTGAATCGGGAACCTATCAATTCTCGCGATATTCGATTGAATACGGCTTGAAACTTTAACAAAAACCGCGCTACCGGCCTCCGATGACCCCGTCCACACACCGCGCCAGCATCACCCTTCCAGACGAACCGACCGCAAAGCGCGTGGTCGACGCGCTCTCCGAGATGTATTTCGAGGATCAGGCGGCATTTGCGGCCTTCGAGCGGCCGGATGGCCGATGGGATGTCACCGTCCATTTTGCCGAGCCGCCGGACCAAACCTTGTTGCGCGAGCTGGTCGGACAGACTGTGCGGCCCGATGTCGCATCGACTTTGGTATTTGACACCGTCGAGGCAAAGGACTGGGTCAAGGCCAGCCTGGAAGATCTGGTCCCGGTCGCGGCCGGCCGGTTCATCGTCCATGGCCAACATGACCGGCACAGGATACCGCCGAACAAGCTCGGGATCGAGATCGAGGCGGCGCTCGCCTTCGGCACCGGCCATCACGGCACCACGCGCGGCTGCCTGCTGCTGCTCGATCACGTGCTGAAGGCCTATCAGCCCCGCCGGGTGCTCGATCTCGGCGCCGGGACCGGCGTGCTGGGAATTGCCGCCGCCAAGGCGCAGCATCGCAAGGTGCTGGCGAGCGACATCGACCCGCCGTCGGTCAAGGTCGCCGCCGAGAATGCCCGGCTGAACGGGGCAGGACATCTGGTCGATGTGATCCGTGCCACCGGCTTTGCATCGCCGCGGTTTGCCGAGGACGGGCCGTTCGATCTGGTGCTCGCCAACATCCTCGCCAATCCGCTGCGCCAGCTGGCGGGGCCGATGGCCCGGCACCTCGCATCGTCGGCGCAGGTCATCCTCTCGGGCCTGCTGACGCATCAGGCGCCGGCGGTCGTTGCTGCTTATCGCGCCCGCGGGCTGGTGCCGCTGCGGCATCTGAAGATCGAGGGCTGGAGCAGCCTGCTGCTGCGCTCGGTCAGGTGAAATGGCCGCGACCGGCAGACAGTGCGGCGACTGCACGCTCTGCTGCAAGGTGATGGCGATCGAGCAGCTGGCGAAGCCGGCCAACGCATGGTGTGCCCATTGCAAGCCAGGGCGCGGCTGCCGGATCTATCCAAGCCGGCCGGCAGAGTGCCGCGCGTTCAGCTGCGTCTGGCTGGTCAACGAGCTGCTGGAGGAGCACTGGAAGCCCTCCCGATCGAAGCTCGTCCTGACCACGTCGGACGACGGGCTCGAGGTCAGATGCGATCCGGGCTTTCCGGATGCCTGGCGCAGGGAGCCGTTTCGCAACGAGCTGAGGGAATGGGCGATATCCGGCGAGCCGCTCGACATGACCGTCGTCGTGATCGCCGGTCAGCGCGTGACGCTGCTGACGCCGGAGCGCGAATTCGATCTGGGTGTCGTCGGCCCCGATGAGCGGATCGTGCGTGAACTCGAGGGCACCAGGGTCGTCAATGTAACCGTGGCGAAGGCGTCCGACCTCGCACCGTAAACGCGATCTGCGGGCTGGCTATTCAGGTGCTGCGGAATCGCGGCCGGCCGTGTCGGCCTTGTCCTGACCGGCTGCACGCCTGGCACGCGCCTCGACCAAACGGTCGAGCATCTGCACGATGACGCCACGTTGCTTCTGCTCAACCGGCGCGATCGGCCCGCGGCGAACCGGTGGCGAGATCTTCTCAAACGTGAATGCAGGCATCGTGCATCTCCTCACCGTTGAGTTGAGACACTCCTGGACGCCCCCCGTACGCTCGATCGGCGATGGTGGACATCGTCCGGTCACTTCCACTATGCCATGATTCAAGCATAAGTTATGCCAAAAATGTGGTCATGCCTCAGCGCGTCGGCGCGAAGCTCATGCTGCATCCGAAGAGAGTGCAAAGGCGATGTTCGAAGCCCATTTCCAGACGTTCGAAGAGCCCGAAGGCGGCGTGGCGCTGACCGCGCGCTTAAGCGCGCTGCGCGAGGAATTGGCGCGGCGCAAGCTGATCGGGTTCGTGGTTCCGCGCGCCGATCAGCAGCAGAATGAGTATGTTGCGGCGTCCGAGGAGCGGCTGGCCTGGCTGACCGGCTTCACCGGATCGGCCGGGCTCGCGATCGTGCTGAGCAAGGAAGCCGCCCTGTTCGTCGACGGGCGCTACACGCTGCAGGCCGGCAAGCAGGTCGATCGCAAGGCCTGGCAGGTCGAGCCGCTGGTCGAGCCGCCGCCGGAGCACTGGCTGACCCGGCACCTGGCAGCCGGCGACCGCCTAGGATTTGACCCCTGGCTGCACACTTCTGCGGCAGCCGAACGGCTGGCGGCGGCCTGCGCCAAGGCCGGCGCCGAACTGGTCGCCGTCGACGGCAACCCGGTCGATACGGTCTGGCACGAGCGGCCAGCACCGCCGCTCGGCCCGGTCGCGATCCACGGCGCGCAGTTTTCCGGCGAGATCGAGGCCGAGAAGCTGAAGCGCATCCGGCTCGAGATCAACAAGCTCGGGGTCGATGCGCTGGTGCTCTCCGACAGCCACGCGGTGGCCTGGACCTTCAACATCCGCGGCGCCGACGTCTCGCATACGCCGCTGCCGCTGTCCTATGCGCTGGTGCCGAAGGAAGGCCGGCCGCTGGTGTTCATCGATCACCGCAAGCTGTCCAACGCGACCCGCGACCATCTCGAACAATCCGCCGATGTCGAAGAGCCGGCGGCGCTGACGCCAAAACTGACCGAGCTCGCCAAGCGCGGCGCCTCGATCGCGCTCGACAGCGCGACCGCGGCCGACGCGTTGAGCCGCCTGATCTCCGGCGCCGGCGGCAAGCCGGTGCGCGGCAACGATCCGGTCAGCCTGCTGAAGGCGGTCAAGAACCTCACCGAGATCGACGGCACCCGCACGGCGCACCAGCGCGACGCGGTGGCGCTCGCGCGCTTCCTCGCCTGGGTCGACCGCGAGGCGCCCTCCGGCCACCTCACCGAGATCGACACCGTCGAGGCGCTGGAAACCTTCCGCCGCCAGACCGGCGCGCTGAAGGACGTCTCGTTCCCGACCATCGCCGGCGCCGGACCGAACGGCGCCATCGTGCATTATCGCGTGACGCGCAAGAGCAACCGCCGCATCGCGCCCGGCGATCTGCTGCTGATCGATTCCGGCGCGCAATATGAGGACGGCACCACCGACGTCACCCGCACCATCGCGATCGGCCAGCCGACCGACGAGATGCGCGACCGCTTCACCCGCGTGCTGCGCGGCCATATCGCGATCGCCCGCGCGATCTTCCCCGACGGCACCACCGGCGCACAGCTCGACAGCTTCGCGCGGCAACATCTCTGGCAGGCCGGGATCGATTTCGAGCACGGCACCGGCCACGGCGTCGGCAGCTATCTCAGCGTCCATGAAGGGCCGGCGCGGATCTCCAAGCTCGGCACCACGCCGCTGAAGCGCGGCATGATCCTGTCCAACGAGCCCGGCTACTACAAGACCGACGCCTATGGGATCCGGATCGAGAACCTCGAGCTGGTGATCGGCACCGACATTGCCGGCGCCGAGAAGCCGGTCAACGCATTCGAGACCCTGACGCTGGCGCCGATCGATCGCCGCCTGATCGAGGTCAGCATGCTGAGCGAAGCCGAATTGAGCTGGCTCAACGACTACCACGCCCGCGTCGCGCGCGTGGTGCGCCCACATCTCGACGACAACGCCACCAAGCTGTGGCTCGACGAGGCGACGGCGGCGCTGACGTAGCGGCGCGTTCAAGCATCCACACATTCGGTGTCATCCCGGTACTCGGTGTCATCCCCCGCGAAAGCGGGGGATCCAGTACGCCGCGGCCCATCGGTTCAAACACACCTGCCTCTGGAATACTGGGTCCCCCGCTTTCGCGGAGGACGACTGTGGAATTTGTGGCTGACGACAGCGGTGCTTGTTGCGCGAGGCGAAACTACCTCGCTTCGCCGCCCGAAATGCATGGGCGTATGCCGAAACACCCGTATTCCGCGCGGACGGGCACGCTACAGTCGTTCCACAATGCTGGATCGGACCTGAATGCACGGCGTGATGGGCAAGCCGCCCGGCGCGGCCACAAATAACATCGCGACATCGAAGGTCATGTTGCTGATGCTCGTCGTGATGACGGGCGTCGCGCCGATCTCGCTCTACATGCTGGTTCCGGCGCTGCCGGTGCTGGCGACCACGTTCAGCCGCGACATCGGGATCGCGCAGATGACCGTGTCGCTCTACATGGTCGGCATCGCGCTCTCGCAGCTGATCATGGGACCGCTGTCCGACAAGTTCGGCCGTCGCCCGGTGCTGCTCGCAGGCCTCGGCCTGATGGTGGTGGCCGGCATCGGCTCTGACTTCGCCGAGACCCTGCCGCAACTGATCGCGGCGCGCTTCTTCCAGGCGCTCGGCGGCGCCAGCGGCATGGTGATCAGCCGCGCCATCATCCGCGATCTCTATCCGCGCGAGCGTGTCGGCGCCATGATCAGCCTCGTCGTCGCCGCGCTGATGATCGCGCAGATGGTGAGCCCGCTCACCGGCGGTCTGCTGGAGACCACATTCGGCTGGCGCGCGATCCTCTATCTCATTACCGCGGCGTCGCTGATCACCACGATCTTCATCGCGCTCGCATTGCCTGAAACCCGCCGCGACCGCGCCGACAGCTCCAGCTTTCGCGGCGACCTCGGCAAACTGATGCGAAGCCGCGCCTTCGTCGGCTATCTCTTGTGCCAGGTGCTGGCCTCGCAGATCATCTTCGCCTTCGCCGGCGGCGGCCCCTATATCGTGGTCACCCAGATGGGCCGCAGCAGCGCCGAATACGGCGCGTGGTTCGCGATGACCGGGTTCGGCTACTTCATCGGCAATCTGCTGTGCGTCCGCTTCGCGCCGCGCCACTCGCTGGAGAAGCTGATCTGGTTCGGCCTCGCGCTGCAGGTCGGCGGCAGTCTCTTGAACCTGATCTGGAGTTTCGCCGGGCTGAACCAGGCGCCGCTCTGGCTGTTCGGCACCCAGATGATCGTGATGGTCGCCAATGCCTTCGTGATGGCCAATTCCGCCGCCGGCGCCATCAGCATCCGCCCCGAGGCCGCCGGCACCGCCTCCGGCGCCATGGGCTTCCTGCAGCAAGGCATCGGCTCGCTGATCTCGCAGTTCGGCGCCTATCTCGGCGGCCACTCCACCACCACACTGCCGCTGACATCGGCGCTCTTCGCGATCTCGCTCGCCTGCGCCTGCACCATGATCTTCGTGGTGCCGCGGCGGAACGTGGTGGTCAGCGAAGAGCTGATCGCGCAGGCCGAGGAGGATGAGCAGGGGATGATGTGAGGCGTGCGCTCGTACCGCGCTCTCGCCTCGTCATCCCCCGCGAAAGCGGGGGATCCAGTACGCCGCGGCCTGTCGGGTGAATCACTGCGGCCTCTAGAATACTGGGTCCCCCGCTTTCGCGGAGGACGACAGCGGAGAATGCGGCGACGACGCTGCGCGCACCTCACTCCTCAATCAGCTTCAGCCAGTCGTCTTCGGTCAGCACCGCAACGCCGAGCTCGCGCGCCTTGGTCAGCTTTGAGCCGGCCTCTTCGCCGGCGACGACGTAATCCGTCTTCTTTGAAACCGAGCCCGCGACCTTGGCGCCGAGACGCTCGGCCATCGCCTTGGCTTCGTCGCGGGTGAACTTGGTCAGCGATCCGGTGAACACCACGGTCTTGTCCGAGACCGGCGAGCTCTTGCGCGGCTGCTCGGCGGGCTTCACCTCGATCTGCTGCAGCAATTCACCGAGCGCCTTGACGTTGCGCGGCTCGGCAAAGAACTCGACCACCGCATCTGCGACGATCTCGCCGATGCCATCGATATCGTTGAGGTCCTGGTAGGCCTCGGTGGTGTTCTCTTCGTCCGTGCTGCCTTTGGCGGCGGCCAGCATCGCCTCACGGAAATTCTCGATCGTGTGGTAGTGCCGCGCCAGCAGCTTGGCATTGCCTTCGCCGACATGGCGAATGCCGAGCGCAAAGATCAAACGGTGCAGGTCGATGTTGCGGCGGGCGTCGATCGCGTCGAACAGGTTGCGCACCGAGGTTTCGCCGTAGCCTTCGCGCTCCATCAATTTTCTGGTCGAACGTTGGTCCCGCTCGCGAAGCGTGAAGATGTCGACCGGCGACATCACCAGTCCGTCCTCGTAAAACTCCTGGATCTGCTTCTCGCCGAGACCGTCGATATCGAAGGCAAGGCGCGACACGAAATGCTTCAGCCGCTCGACCGCCTGCGCCGGACAGATCAGCGCACCGGTGCAGCGGCGCACCGCCTCGCCCTCCTCGCGAATCGCGTGACTGCCGCACACCGGGCAAGTGTCCGGAAACTTGTAGGGCTTTGCACTCTTCGGCCGCTTGTCCAGAACGACATTGACGACCTGGGGGATGACGTCGCCAGCGCGCTGCACCACGACGGTGTCGTCGATGCGCAGATCCACGCCATCCCGAATCGGATTGCCGTCGTTGCCGATGCCCTTGATGTAGTCTTCGTTGTGCAGGGTCGCGTTCGAAACCACGACGCCACCGACCGTCACCGGCTCGAGCCGCGCGACCGGCGTCATCGCTCCGGTGCGCCCCACCTGGATATCGATGCCCTTGAGAATTGTCGTTGCCTGTTCGGCTGCGAATTTGTGTGCGATGGCCCAGCGCGGGCTGCGCGACACGAAGCCGAGCCGCTCCTGCCAGTCGAGCCGGTCGACCTTGTAGACCACGCCGTCAATGTCGTAGCCGAGCGAAGCCCGCTCCTCGCCGATCTTGTTGTAGAATTTCAAGACGTCGTCGATGCTCTTGCAGAGCGTGATCAGCGGATTGACCACAAAGCCTGCTCTGCCCATCCACTCCAGCATGCCGTGCTGGGTGTCGGCGGGCGGCTCGCTCATCTCGCCCCATGTGTAGGCGAAGAATTTCAGCGGTCGTGACGCGGTGATCGACACGTCCTTCTGACGCAGCGAACCCGCCGCCGAATTGCGCGGATTGGCAAACACCGTGTCGTCGGCCGCGGCCTGCTTCTTGTTCAGCTCAAGGAAGTCCTTCTTGAGCATATAGACTTCGCCGCGCATTTCGCAGGCTGCCGGAACGTTGCGTCCCTTCAGGGTGTGCGGGATGTCCTTGATGGTCCGGACGTTGGCGGTGACATCCTCGCCGGTGAAGCCGTCGCCACGGGTCGCGGCCCGGACCAGTTCGCCATTTTCGTAGCGCAGCGAGAGCGACAGGCCGTCGATCTTCGGCTCGGCGACCAGCGCCGGAATATGGTCGGCATCCAGCTTGAGAAAGCGCCTGATGCGTTCGACGAATTCGGTGACGTCCTCGTCGCTGAATGCGTTGCCGAGCGACAGCATCGGAACGACATGCTGCACCTTGGCAAAGCCACGGGCCGGCGCGGCGCCGACCGTCTGCGTCGGCGAGTCCTTGCTGACGAGATCGGGAAACCTGGCCTCGATTGCCTCCAGGCGCCGCCGCAAAGCGTCGTAGGCCGCGTCCGATACGGTCGGCGCGTCCTTCTGATAGTAGCGCTCGTTGTGCCCCTCGATCTCGAGTGAAAGCCGCATGTGCTCGACCTTGGCCTGGGCCTTGGTGAGCTTGTCGACGTCGACCAGCGCTTTCGTCGCCTTGGCAGCCATGGGCAGACTAGCTCGCCGCCCTGAGCAGCCGTTCCGCCGCGGCCCTCGCCTCCGCGGTGATCTCGGCGCCGGCCAGCATGCGTGCGATCTCCTCGCGGCGGTGATCGGCGGCGAGCGCGTTGACGCGGGTGGCGACCCGCTTGCCCTTGTCGAGCGCATCCTTGGAGATCAACAGATGCTGGCTGGCGCGGGCTGCGACCTGCGGCGCATGCGTCACCGCCATCACCTGCACCTTGCCGGCGAGGCGTGCCAGCCGCGAGCCGATCGCATCCGCCACCGCGCCGCCGACACCTGTGTCGATTTCGTCGAACACCAAAGTCGGCGCCGAGCCGCGATCGGCCAGCACGACCTTCAGCGCCAGCAGGAAGCGCGACAGCTCGCCGCCGGAGGCGACCTTCATCATGGGCCCCGGCTTGGTGCCCGGATTGGTCTGGACCCAGAACTCGACGCGGTCGATGCCCTGCGGCCCCGGCGCGGCGGCATTGGCCTCGACCTGGGTCATGAATTTCGCACGCTCGAGCTTGAGCGGCGCGAGCTCGGCATTGACGGCCTTGTTGAGCTTCTCGGCCGCCTTGGTGCGCGCCGCCGACAGCTTTGCCGCCGCAGCAGCATAGCGCTTGTCGGCCTCGGCGGCCGCCGCTTCCAGCTTCTTCAACTGATCGGCGCCGGCATCGATCAGCGCGACGTCACCAGCGTATTGCGCAGCCAGCGCGGCCAGCAGATCGACCGGCGTCGAATATTTGCGCGAGGCGGCACGCAACGCGAACAGCCGTTCCTCGATGCGCTCGAGCTCGGCCGGATCGAAATCGGTCGCCGCCAGTGCCGCGTGGAGATGCTGGTCGGCCTCTTCCAGCGCGTTGATCGCGATATCGATCGCCTTGACCGCCGGCTCGATCAGGCTGGGCGCATTGGCGGCACGCCGCTCCAGCCGCCGCACTGCGGCCGACAGCGCCGACACCGGCGAATGCGAGCCGCCGATCGCCTCCTGCGCCTCACGCAGATCGGTCGCGACCTTTTCGCCCTGCATCATGGTGGTGCGGCGGTTGGCGAGCTCGGTCTCCTCGCCCTCCTTCGGCGCCAGCGTCTTCAGCTCCTGGGAGGCATGGCGCAGATAATCGGCCTCGCGCGCGGCGCGCTCCATGCCAGCGCGATGCCCGTCGAGGTCGGCGTTGGCGGTCCGCCTGATTTCCCACAGCGCCTCCAGCGCGGCGACGTCCTTCTCGTGGCCGGCGAAGGCGTCGAGCAGCTGGCGGTGGGTGGAGGCGTCGACCAAAGCGCGCTCGTCGTGCTGGCCATGGATTTCGACCAGAACAGCGCCGACCGCCCTCAGGGTCTGCACGCTGATCGCCTGGTCGTTGATGAAGGCGCGGGTGCGGCCGTCGGCCAGTTGCACGCGGCGCAGGATCATTTCACCGGTGTCGTCGAGGCCGTTCTCGGCAAGAATCCTGGCGGCCGGGTGCCCCTTCGGGACATCGAAGGTGGCGGTGACCTGGCCCTGCTCGGCGCCATGGCGCACCAGTCCGGCATCGCCGCGGCCGCCGAGCGCCAGCGCAAAGGCATCAAGCAGGATGGATTTGCCGGCGCCGGTTTCGCCAGTCAGCACCGCCAGGCCACGGGAAAATTCGATATCAAGCCGTTCGATCAGGACGATGTCACGGATCGATAGACGGGCCAGCATGCGAGGACAATTCCTAGCCGAGACCTATCTTCTTGAAGGTCCTGCTGATCCAGGATCCCTGATTCTCGCTCGGCTCGAGACCGCCGGACTTTACTAGATTATATGCGTCCTTGTACCAGCGGCTGTCCGGAAAATTGTGGCCGAGCACCGCGGCGGCGGTCTGCGCCTCGCCGGCGATGCCGATCGCCATATAGGCCTCGGTCAGCCGGTAGAGCGCCTCTTCGACGTGGCGGGTGGTCTGGTACTGGGTGACCACGGTCTTGAAGCGGTTGATCGCGGCGGTGAAGTCGCGCTTCTCGATGTAATAGCGCCCGACCGCCATTTCCTTGCCGGCGAGCTGGTCGCGCGCAGCCTGGATCTTGGCCTTGGCCTGGGTGGCGTATTCCGAGGTCGGATATTTGCGCACCACTTCTTCGAGCGCCGCGATCGCCTTCTCGGTGCGGCTCTGGTCGCGCGAGATGTCCGGTATCTGGTCGAAATGCGATGCCGCGATCAGGTATTGCGCGTAGGACGCGTCCGGGCTGCCGGGATGCAGCGTCACGTAGCGGGTGGCGGAGCCGATGCAGCTATCGTAGTCGCCCGCCTGATAGTACGAATAGGCCGACATCAGGAGCGACTTGCGCGCCCAGTCCGAATAGGGATGCTGACGGTCGACTTCCTCGAACTTCTTCGAAGCGGCCTTCAGGTCCTTCTTCTCGTTCATCATGTACAAGCCCTCATTGTAGAGCTTGTCCGCGGGCTCATCGACGAACGTGTCGTCCTTGGCCATGAACTTGTCCCACAGCGCGCCGGTGCCGCAGCCGCTCAGCGGCAGTGCGAGCACGATCAGGCCCGCCGCGAAACGCAGCGTGCGCGCGGCCTTGGTCAGGCCGGAGACGTCAGAAGAATTGCGTTGTTCGAGCGCCATACGCATTGCCGACATGGATTGTAAAACCTGACGCCTTTGAGGCGGTTAACGGCGACCCCACTCCACCCATGAACCGCGATCACGGATGCAATATCTCTCGTGCCGTTGGCGCCGGATCAAGGCAACCGCGGGCCTGTTTAACCGAAAAATGACCGTCGACCAACCGAATAGGGAGCCAATCCGCCGGGAATAAGGCGACCCGGCGACGCTCACAGCCTGCTGTGGTTATTACGGAAATTGGGCTGACCGGCCAGGCGATCAGGACTTGGGCGATCAGGACACGTCCGGACCGTAGGCCGGGGCGACCAGGCCGCCCACCGTGCTTGCACCGGCTTCGACATGGCCGCGGACCGGCCGCCGGGCGGTCTCCGATTCGACCACGCGCCAGGCGCTGCGGTCGGCGAGCAGCGCCTTCAGCACTGCGTTGTTGAGCTTGTGCCCGCCGCGGACCGAACGGTAGCTGCCGAGCAGCGGCAGGCCGGCCAGCGCCAGATCGCCGATCACGTCGAGCACCTTGTGGCGGGCGCACTCGTCGGCGTAGCGCAGGCCCTCGGCGTTGAGCAGGCGGGCCTCGTCAAACACCACGGTGTTGTCGAAGGAGGCGCCGAGCGCGAAGCCGGCGCCCCACAGCCGCGCCACGTCATTCATGCAGCCGAACGTACGGGCCCGCGCGACTTCGCGGCGGAAGCCTTCCGGCGACAGATCGAAGGAGTAGGTCTGGTGACCGATCACCTTGTTGGCGAAATTGATTTCGACTTCGGCGCGGAACCCGCCGGCGAACGGACGCAGCTCGCCCATCGCATCGCCGATCTTGACCTGCACCGGCTTCAGCACCTGAATGAAGCGGCGGACGCCGGGCTGGGTCACAATGCCGGCCTGATCGATGGCCGCGACAAACGCCGCAGCGCTGCCGTCCATGATCGGAACTTCTGCAGCGTCGACTTCGATCGTGGCGTTGTCGACGCCCATGCCGCGCAGCGCGGCGAGAACATGCTCCGCGGTCGAAACCAGCGGCCCTTCGCGGTCACCCAGCACCGTCGCGAATTCGGTTGCGATCACAGCGTCGGCGGTGGCGGTAACTTCGCGGTCGGCACCGTCGAGACCGGTGCGGACAAAAATAAAACCCGCATCAACGGGTGCAGGTCCCAGCGTGAGACTGACAGGAAGACCGGAATGAACGCCTACGCCAGTCACGGTGGCTTGCGACCGAAGCGTTGTCTGACGGCTGAACTTCATTCGATAATGCCCACTACCCGACTTCGCTCACTTCAAGTGGCCAAACTTCCCCAAGGCCGACTCGCATGAGCTCCCCAAGTCCCGGCAGACCATAGTCACAGCCCTAAAGCGCGCCAACTCACGCTTCTTTACGGATTGTTACCCCATCTCCGCCGCATTCGCGCCCAAGGTTAACCCAATTGCGGCAGCGAAAACGGCCCTCGGCGAGTGGCCATCTGACCACCGAAATGATAATTAATCATTTAAAATCAGTTGCTTGTTTACCCGATGCAACTGCCTGCCCGCCAAGAGGAGAAGGCCCCGGCGGTTCCCCGCCGAGGCCTTCTTCGTCGCCAAGGTTGTAACAAACTTCAGTTTGCCTGCCGGCGCAGGAAGGCCGGGATATCAAGATGGTCGTCACCTTGTGGCGCCGGGGCAACAGGCGCCTGGCGGCCATGGGCGTCCAATCCCTGCGGTGCCGGGCGCTTCGCATATTCCGATACCGGCGATTCGTTCGCCGAGATCTGCTGGGCGACGCTGCGGGCCGGCTTGCGGTCGGGCAGCGGTGGCATCGTCGGCATCGCAGGACCCGAGGCACGGGCCGCGATCGGCGGCTCGGTCTCTTCGTCGCGGCGGCCGAGGCCGACATTGGCCAGCCGCTGCAGCAGCGACAGCCGGGTCTTCTGCGGGTGCTCCGCCTCGCCGTCACCGCTGGCCTGGCGGATCTCGGCCTGCGCCGGCATCGGCAGATCCTCGAACTTCGGCATCCGCGGGGCACGGACCGGCGACCGCTCCGCCGCCTGCGGGATGAAGGTCTCGGGCGGCATCGGCTCGTGCTGCTCGGCGCGGGCCGCCTCGTGGTCCGGGAACAACGTCGGCTTCTGGGCGATCGGGCGCACGGTGACGTCACCGTACGACCCCGGCTGCATCGGCGCCTGAGCCGGTGCGCTGTCCGGGGCAACCGCGGCAGCGATTGCCGCGAGCGCGGCGCGCTCGACGGCCGGACGCTGCTGGGCTGCGGCGGCAGCTGCAATCGGAGCAACCGTCACGCCGGTCGGCGGTTCCAGCTTCTGGGCGCGCTCGGCCATGCGCTGATTGTCGGCACGCAGGCGAGCGGTCAGATCGGCCAGCCGGCTCTCGGGCGAGCCGCCCGGCTGCTGTGCGGGAGCCTGGGCACGGGAAGCGATCGCGGCCTGCTCGATACCGGTTGCGACCACCGAGACGCGAATGACGCCGTCGAGCGATTCGTCGAAGGTGGCGCCGACGATGATGTTGGCGTCGGCATCGACTTCTTCGCGGATGCGGGTTGCGGCTTCGTCGACCTCGAACAACGTGAGGTCCTTACCGCCCGTGATCGAGATCAGCAGGCCGCGGGCGCCCTTCATCGAGCTATCGTCGATCAGTGGGTTGGCGATCGCAGCTTCGGCGGCGGTCAGCGCGCGCTTCTCGCCGGTGGCCTCGCCGGTGCCCATCATCGCCTTGCCCATTTCCCGCATCACGGCGCGGACGTCGGCGAAGTCGAGGTTGATCAGGCCTTCCTTGACCATCAGGTCGGTGATGCAGGCGACGCCCGAGTACAGCACCTGGTCGGCCATCGCGAACGCGTCGGCGAAGGTGGTCTTCTCGTTGGCGACCCGGAACAGGTTCTGGTTCGGGATGATCAGCAGCGTGTCGACCACCTTGTGGAGCTCGGAGATACCGTGCTCGGCGGTGCGCATGCGGCGCTGACCCTCGAAGTGGAACGGCTTCGTAACCACGCCGACGGTGAGGATTCCCATCTCGCGGGCAGCCTTGGCGATCACGGGCGCAGCCCCGGTGCCGGTGCCGCCGCCCATGCCGGCGGTGACGAACACCATGTTGGCGCCGGTCAGGTGATCGCGTAGTTCGTCCATCACCTCCTGCGCGGCCGCAGCGCCGACATCGGGCTGCGAACCGGCGCCGAGGCCCTGGGTGACCTGGGTGCCCATCTGGATGATGCGCTGCGCCTTCGACATGGTCAGCGCCTGCGCGTCGGTGTTGGCGACGACGAAGTCGACGCCCTGCAACCCGGCGGTGATCATGTTGTTGACGGCATTACCACCCGCGCCGCCGACGCCGAAGACGGTGATCCGCGGTTTCAGCTCGCTGATGTCAGGGGGTGTCAGATTGAGTGCCATGGTTGCCTCTCTCGATTATGCGCGCGTTGGTTCGTCCCGGCCGCTGGCCGCAGGAGCTGGTGAAAATGCAATGAGCCGGGGTGTGGTCATCAGAAGCCCTCGCGAAGCCATCGTCCGACCTTTCCGAAGTAACCGTCTGTCCCTGTCCTGAGCTGCCGCGTACGCCGCGGTTCGACATGTTCAAGATGTGCGTATTGCGGATAGACCAGGAGGCCCGTCGGCACCGAGAACGAGGCGCCCTTCGCCTCGTTCGGCAACCGGCCGAAGCCGAGCGGGCGGCCGATGCGGACCTGACGGTTCAGGATACGGGTGGCGAGCTCGACGGTGCCGGTGAGCTGCGACGCGCCGCCGCTCAGCACGACGCGCGCCCTCGGCTCTGCCGCAAAGGGAGAATCCGCGAGCCGGTCACGGACCATTTCGAAAATCTCCTCGGCGCGATGCCGGACAATGTTGGCGATCGTGGCGCGGGACACGATTTGCGGAGTCTCCCGATCATCGCCTGCAGTGGGAACGGACATCAGCTCGCGCGAGTCCGAACCGCCGGTCAGCACCGTGCCGTATAAAGTCTTGATTCGCTCGGCATCCGCAATGCACGCGCCGATGCCGCGCGCAAGATCCATCGTGATGTGTTGCCCGCCGAGCGCAAATCCGGATGCGTGCACGAGGCGGCCGCCGGAATAGGTCGCGATCGTCGTCGAGCCCGCGCCCATCTCGACGACGGCAGCGCCGAGATCGGCCTCGTCATCGGTCAGGACCGACAGGCCCGCGACATAGGGGCTCGACGCCATGGCTTCGACGTTGAGATGGCAGCGCTCGACCACCAGCATCAGGTTCTTGGCGACCGTCGCGTCGGACGTCACCACGTTCATGTCGACGCCGAACTGGCGCGCCACCATGCCCCTGGGATCGCGGATGCCCTTGACGCCGTCGAGCGCGTAGCCGACCGGCAGCGCGTGCAACACGGTGCGACCGGCGCCGGCGGCGTGGCGCATGCCGGCCGAAGTGACGCGGCTGATATCGTCCGCGGTCACCGAGCCGCCGTGGATATCGGCCGCGGCTTCAACCAGTTGGCCATGCAGCCTGCCGCCGGAAACCGACAGCAGGACGGATTCGACACGGACCTTGGCCATGCGCTCGGCCAGCGCCACGGCATGGCGCACCGCCTTCTCGCATTCGGCGAGATCGACGACGGAGCCGGCCTTGACGCCGCGCGACTGGATCTGGCTGTAGCCGATCAATTCGACCGCGTGGGTGCGGCCGCACAGCGCCTCGTTCGGCGGCGACGGCCTGAGCCGCGCGATCATGCAGGCGATCTTGCTGGAGCCGACGTCGAGCGAAGCCACCATCGCGGTGCGCTTCTGCATCGGACGGGTCTTCGGGGTCAAATTGCGATCGAGGCCGGTCATGCGGAATCACCGGCCTTCTTCTTGGACTTCTTGTCCTTGAACAGCTCGTCGCGCGCCTTGCCGGCTTCCTCGGACAATTGCACGATCAGCCGATCGGGCAGGCGCACGTCGACGGCGACGATGTCGCGCGAGAACAGCTTCTCGTCCTTGTCGAGCTTGGAGAGCGCGGCCAGCGCGTTGCCGACGTCGTTCTCCGGCAAGCGGATGTCGAGGCCGTCCTTGAGGCGCAGGTTCCAGCGCCGCTCGCCGACGAAGATCGCGGCCTTGGTCACCGAGCGCACCTGCGGATAACGGTCGAGCAGCGCCAGGAAGTCCTGGGCGCGGGTGTCCGCGCCCTTGCCCACCACCAGCGGCAGATTGAGGAAGCGGCGCGAGACGTAAGGCTCGAGCACCGCGCCGTCGGAGGCGATCACCGACAGGCGGCCGTTCTGCTGCCACAGCGCGAAGGCGGTGCGCTCGACGATGTCGATCTGCAGCCGGCCCGGATAGAGCTTGAGGATCGTGGCGTCGGCGATCCAGGGATTGGCCTTCAGCTTGGCGCGCACGGTGTCGGCGTCGAGGAATAGCAGCGAGGAGCGGCCGTTGACGCCGCCGATCGCAAGCACCTCATCCTGGCTCAGCTGCTTGCGGCCGTTGATGCCGACGGTGGTGATGCGGAAGCCCGCGGAATTGGCCAGCGCATTGCGGGTGTCGCTCAGCGCCGTGGTGAACTCCTCGAGATGGCCGCCCCGGACGATGCCGAAGCCCAGGCTGCCGAACAGGATCGCGAGCGTCGCGACCAAGCCGATGCGGCGCGGCAGATAGCGTTCGACCATCAGGATGTAGCGGTTCGGCGGCTCGCGATCGATCATCTGCGGCGGCCTGGCGGGACGCCGGCGGCGACGCGCGAGATGGGCGCCGACATACTCGCGCAGCAGCATTGCCGCTCCAATAGCGGCTGCTTTCAGGTCAGCTTGAGGCCCCAGCGATCGCAGCGATCGGGTGAGGCGTCCTGCACGATCCATTGCACGAGCTCGTCACATGTTGCGCCCGCAAACCCTGCGGGGTCCCGGCACAAATCACGTCTCGGCTAGACCGGTGGGATTAGAGAGGCCCCCTGTTCCCTGGTTGCGATCCTCGAAGCGGTAATCCGCGACAGCTCACGCCCCGGCAGCCAAGCGCTACATGCGCCGCCAGCGTTAACCTTCGGGCTTCCTGGTAAACAAATGGTAAAGGAGTTCAGCCTGGAGTGTATTTTGATCAACGCTCTGAATACTTTGCCGCGAACCCGTTAGCATTTTAGCAACAGCGTCCGGGTTCCATCCGGCCGAGTCGGGCGGGTTCCCGCCCGGTTGGCCTTAACTCCTGGCGCGGCGGCGGCCGAGCTCGATCTGGTCACGCAGGAAGTCGGCAAAGGCGATGCCCTGTGCTTTCAAGGCCTTAGGGTAAAGTGATGCCGCGGTGAGGCCGGGCAGCGTGTTGGTCTCGAGGTAGACCGGGCCATTGGCCGACACGATGAAATCGCTGCGCGAATAGCCGGTGCAGGACAATGCGCGGTGCGCCCGCAGCGCATGGTCCATGATCGCGGCGCTGACCTCGGGCGCGAAACGGCCGGGGCAGATCTCCTGGGTCGACTTCAGAAGGTATTTGGCTGTGTAGTCGAAGCCCCCCTCCGCCGGCACGATCTCGATCGGCGGCAGCGCGAACACCGTGCCGTCGGATTGCTCGAGCACGCCGCAGGTCGCCTCGACGCCCGACACGAACGGCTCGATCAGATAGTCTTCGTGCTTGGCGGCATTGCGGACCGCGACAAGGTCCTGCTGTGCGTTGACGAAGATCAGCCCGTAGCTCGATCCGTCCTTGGCGGGCTTTGCGATCAGCCTGCCGTGCTGGGCGAACGCCTCATCGAGCTGTGCGACCGATATGCCCTGTGGCGCGTTGAGGCCTGCGATCGCGGCGAAGCGCTTCGCCGATGGCTTATCGAACGCCAAATGCGACGACGCCGAGCCGGAGCCGGTGAACGCGACGCCGCGCATCTCGCACATTGCCTGCAATTCGCCGTTCTCGGCGCGGCCACCGTGCAGGCCGAGCACCAGCACGCGCTGCTCGGCACTGGCTTTGTCGAGTGCCCGGTCGAGCGCGATGCCGCGACCATCGGGCTTGAAGTCGACCTCGAAGGGCCGCGTGTGGCCGAGCAGCTGTTCGGACGTCACCGCGTGCACGGTGTCGTCGACGTCCCAGAACCAGAGCTCCGCGTCGGGCAGCGCGCGGTGCAGCGCCTGCGCGCTCGCCACCGAGACCAGCCGCTCCTTGTTGGTGCCGCCGAACAGAATGGTCACCTGCATCAGCTTTTCCCGATCCGCTTGATTTCCCAGTGCAGCTCAATTCCGCTGGTCTGCTTGACCCGCTCGCGCACCGTCTCGCCGAGGGTCTCGATGTCATGCCCGGTGGCGTTGCCGGTGTTGATCAGGAAATTGCAGTGCATCTCCGACACCTGTGCGCCGCCGACCTTGAGGCCGCGGCAACCGGCGGCGTCGATCAGCTTCCAGGCGCTGTTGCCGGGCGGATTCTTGAAGGTCGAGCCGCCGGTCTTCTCGCGGATCGGCTGCGCGGTCTCGCGATGGGCCTGCACCTCGTTCATGCGGGTGCGGATCGCCTCAGTATCGGTGATCCTGCCGCGGAAGCGCGCCGAGGTGAACACGATGGACGGATCGACGCCAGAGTTGCGATAGACGAACTTCATGTCGGCATTGCCGAACGTATGCTTCGTACCGTCGCGGCCAACGCCGGTGGCCTCGATCAGCACATTCTTGGTCTCGCCGCCATTGGCGCCGGCATTCATGCGCAGCGCGCCGCCGACCGTGCCGGGAATACCGAAGAAGAATTCCATGCCGCCGATGTTTGCAGCAGCCGCCGTCTCGGCGACGCGCTTGTCGAGCGCCGCGGCGCCGGCGGTGACGACATCGCCGGCTGCACTGGTTTCGCCAAAGGTGCGCGGCGCCAGTCGGATCACGACACCGGGCATGCCGCCGTCGCGCACGATCAGATTGGAGCCGACGCCGACGACATAGACCGGCAACTCCTGCGGCAGCCGCTTCAGGAAATAAGCCAGATCATCCTCATCCGCTGGCGTGAACAGCACCTGCGCCGGACCGCCGACACGAAACCAGGTCAGCTCCGCCAGCGACTGGTTAGCCAGCAGCCGCCCGCGCAGCTCCGGCATCGCGGTTTTCAGGTCGGGCGTGATGTCGGGGAAGGTCATGCGTGACCTCTCCGTCCGTCATGGCCGGGCTTGTCCCGGCCATCCACGTCTTGCAGTATCTCCACATGGCAGGGGGATACGTCTATTTTCTGACCAACCGACCGAACGGCGTGCTCTATGTCGGCGTAACGAGCGATCTCGTCCGCCGGATATTCGAGCATCGTTCTGGATTCGTCGATGGATTCACCAAGCGCTACGGCTTGAAGCGGCTGGTTTACTTCGAGCAATTCGACGACATCCGCACCGCTATCCAACGTGAACACACCATCAAGCATTGGCCACGCGCTTGGAAGGTTCGCACAATCATCGCAGCGAATCCGAACTGGGACGACCTGTACGACACGATAGTGCGGTGAAGACGTGGATGGCCGGGACAAGCCCGGCCATGACGTGGTGAGATACGAGGCCTCCATCACCCCAGCGCCTTCAATTCGTCGGGCAGTGCGTAGGCCCATTGCGTGATGTTGCCGGCGCCGAGGCAGACGACCAGGTCGCCGGACTTGGCAATACCGTGAACAATCTTCGCGAGGTCGCCGGCGTTCGGCAGCGGGACAACGTTGCGATGGCCGTGGGCGCGCAGGCCGGCGGCGAAATGGTCGCGGTCGATGCCTGCGATCGGTGCTTCGCCGGCCGGATAGACCTCCGCGACCACGACCGCATCGGCATCGTTGAAGCAGGTGCAGAATTCCTCGAACAAGGATTGCAGGCGGGTGTAGCGATGCGGCTGCACCACGGCGACGATCTTGCCGTTGGTGGATTCCCGCGCCGCCTTCAGCACGGCCGCGATCTCGACCGGATGATGACCGTAGTCGTCGATCACGGTGATGCCGTTCGTCTCGCCGGTCTTGGTGAAACGCCGCTTGACGCCACCGAAGCCCGCCATGGCCTGGCGGATCACGTCATCGGACACGCCGAGCTGATGCGCGACCGCGATCGCCGCCGTCGCGTTCGACGCGTTGTGGGGCCCCGGCATCGGCAGCATGATGTCAGCGATCTCGTGCGTCGCGCCTGACTTGCGATCGCGGATCGCGACCTTGAATTTCGAGCCGCCGCCCATCGGCGTCAGATCCAGGAGCTGCGCATCGGCCTGCGGATTCTGGCCGTAGGTGACGATGCGGCGGTCCTCGATCTTGCCGACGAGGGCTTGCACCACCGGATGATCGGTGCACATCACGGCAAAGCCATAGAACGGAACGTTCTCGACGAAATTGCGGAACGCGTCCTGGATCGCCTCGAAGGTCTTGAAGTGATCGAGATGCTCGGGATCGATATTGGTGACGATGACGACATCGGACGGCAGCTTCAGGAACGTGCCGTCGCTCTCGTCGGCCTCGACCACCATCCAGTCGCCTGCCCCGAGCCGCGCATTGGAGCCATAGGCATTGATGATGCCGCCATTGATCACGGTCGGATCGAGCCCGCCGGCGTCGAGCAAGGTCGCCACCATCGTGGTCGTGGTGGTCTTGCCATGGGTGCCGGCGATCGCGACGCAGCTCTTCAGCCGCATCAATTCCGCCAGCATCTCGGCGCGCCGCACCACGGGAATGCGCCGCGCGCGCGCCGCCATCAGCTCGGGATTGTCGCGCTTGATCGCAGTCGAGACCACGACGACATCGGCGCCATCGACATTCTCGGCGGTGTGGCCGACCGATATCTTGGCGCCCTTCTTGCGCAGCCGGTCGAGGTTGTAATTGTCCGACGCGTCGGAGCCCTGCACGGTATAGCCGAGATTGATCAGCACCTCGGCGATGCCGCTCATGCCGATGCCGCCGATCCCGACGAAGTGAATGGGTCCGATCTCGCGCGGCAGTCTCATGATCCGGTTCCTGATATCATCGTCCGTGCGCGCCTCACAATGGTCGCACTGAGTACTGGATGCCCCGCTTTTCCCATGCGTGACAAGGGCTTTTTCCACCCCGCAGCCGCGGAAATGTCGCTGTTGTCAGCTACCGGCCGGTGCTGGTGATCTGACGTCACAGACATCTCCATCTCGGCCCCGGCGGCTACGCCGCTCCCGGCCGCACGGCGCGCGCGGCGAACTCATCCTGCATCTCGATGACGCGAAGATAATTGCGCAGGCGGTTGGTCTCGAGCGCGCGCAGCAGCTTGTTCTGGTGATAGGGCAGCACGAGCTCGGCGAGCTGTGCACTCCAGGCAGCGTTCATGTCGAACAGCACGCCGAGGCCGAACACGGCGGGGATCTCGGCGAAGCCGAACTCCCTGCCCTGCGCCAGCTCTTCAGCCAGGAAGTCATCGATCGCGGTCATCACGCCATTGCGCGCACCGCCGGCGGCGTTCGCGAATGCGGCGAAGCCGGCGCCGCGAAATCCACGCCCCTCGACCAGCAGCGGGCGATCCAGCGTGGCACCGGCGTTGAAACTGTGCGGGTGACGAAACTCGGCGGGAATCTGGCTTGGCGCGTAATACATGTCGCGGCGCCCGCAGGGCCAGCCGACATCGTGGAGGAAGACCAGTACGGGCTTGCCGGCACGGCGGCTGATCGCCTCGATCTGCCGGAGCTCGTGATACACGGTGTACCAATTGTGGTCGCCGTCGACGATCCAGGCGTCGGCGGCATCAAGTTCGCCGAACGCATCGAGGCTGGTCTTCGCGACGTGACGCACATCCGGATTGGCGCTCACCCAATCGAGGAATTCGCGCTTCGGCGCCGGATCGACGCTGGTGAACTGGCCGCCGCGGGCCCGGCAGTGATTGGCGAGCAGCGCCGACATGCCGCCATACTCCGCACCGATCTCGACGATGTCTTGCGCATCCGAAAGGCGCAGCGCTTCGAGGATCAGGTCCGAGAATTCCGAGACGGAGTGGATCAAAAGACCCGTCATGATCTAGTCTCCCCCGACGTCCTGCCGGATTGGCGCATCAAATCCCGGCCACTTTCGCGACCAGATCGGCCAGCCGCTCGGCGGCATCGAGCCGGCCGACACTGCGCGCAGCGTCCGCCATCACAGTCAGTCGCTCGGGCTCGGCGGCGAAGGCCGAGATCTCGGCGGCGAGCCGTTCCGGCGTGAAGTCGCCCTGCGTGATGCGCAGCGCGCCGTTCGCCTGCGACAGCACGCCGGCATTGGCGAACTGGTCTTGATCGATCGCGCCCGGCAGCGGCACCAGGATCGAGGGCCGGCCGATCGCGGCGAGCTCGGCGACGGTACCGGCACCGGAACGCGAGATCACGAGCTGGCTCGAGGCCAGCCGTGCCGGCAGGTCAGCGAAGAACGGCGCGAGCTCGGCATCGATCTTGAGCCGGTCATAGACCGCGCGCACCCGCGCCATGTCCTCTTCGCGCACCTGCTGGGTGATGATCAGCCGGCTCCACAGCGCGGGCGCGAGCTTCTCGATCGCCGGCGGCACGATGTCGCTCATCACCCGCGCGCCCTGGCTGCCGCCGACGACCAGCAGGCGCAGCGGCCCGTTCACCTCGGGCGGGGTGTATTTCACCGCGGCGGCGGCGAGGATCGCCGGCCGCATCGGCGTGCCGACGGTGGTGGCCTTGCCGGCGAGCGCGGGATCGCGGTCGAGCACGCCGGGCAGCGAGGTCGCGATCGCATTGACGCGGCCGGAGAGGAAACGGTTGGCGCGGCCGAGCACCGCGTTGGCATCATGGATGATGCCGGGAACGCCGAGCATCCGCGCCGCGATCAGCGGTGGCAAGGTCGGGTAACCGCCGAAGCCGACGACGGCCGACGGCTTCAGCCGGCGCACCACATTGGCGGCGACCAGCGTGCCGTAGCCGAGCATCAGCACCGTCCGCGCCAGCGAGATCGGATTGCGGCTGCGCACGGTCGCGCTCGGCACGAGCTCGATGCTCTCCCTGCCGAACAGGCCGGAGTAGCGCAGCGCGCGGCCGTCGGTCGCCAGCCGTACCCGCAGGCCGCGCCTGATCAGTTCCACGGCGAGTGCTTCGGCCGGGAACAGATGGCCGCCGGTGCCACCGGCCGCCAGCAGAATCAGGGGGGACTCAGCCATGGCAACAATTTATACCGTCATTGCGAGCGAAGCGACTTGTCCGCCGAAGCCTTGGCGAAGGCGGAAGCAATCCATGGCGCTCCCCGCAATGACGATGGGAAGCCTCATGCGTAGGCGCGCCGGGCGCTGGCGCCTTCCATTGATTCGATCTCGGTACGCGGCCGCTGCCGCGTCAGCGCCAGCATCATGCCGACGCCATAGGCGAGCGAGACGAACGAGGAGCCGCCATAGGAGATGAACGGCAGCGTCATGCCCTTGGCCGGGATCAGTTGCAGATTAACCGCCATGTTGATGGTCGCCTGCACGCCGAACAGGATCGCAAGCCCCGACGCGGCGAAGCGCGAGAACATGTCCTCGGTGGCATAGGCGCGGGTCAGCGTTCGGATCACGATGAAGCCGAACAGCGCGACCAGCATCAGGCAGAGGATGATGCCGAATTCTTCCGCCGCGACCGCGAATACGAAGTCGGTGTGGCTGTCCGGCAGGCTGCGTTTGGCGATGCCCTCGCCCGGCCCGAGCCCGAACCAGCCGCCGTTCCAGAACGCTTCCATCGCGGTGTCGACCTGGAAGGTGTCGCCGGAGGCCGGATTCATGAAGCGCTTGATGCGGCCCGCAACGTGCGGCACCAGGAGATAGGCGCCGAACAGGCCGGCGCCGGCCGCACCGGCGAGCCCGAACACCCAGATCATCCGCATGCCCGCGATGAAGAACAGCGCGCCCCACACCGTGAGGATCAGCATGGTCTGGCCGAAGTCGGGCTCCATCACCAGCAGCGTGACCAGCGTCATCAGGAGGACCAGCGCCATCGAGGTCGCCGGCATCTCCGGCCGCTTGGTCGATTCCGCAAACAGCCAGGCCGCGACGATGACGAAGGCGGGTTTTGCGGCTTCGGAGGCCTGGATGTTGACGCCGAGCAGCGTGATCCAGCGCCGTGAGCCCTTGACCTCGGGCCCGATCAGCAGCGTCAGCACGATCAGCACGATCGACACCGCGAACACGACCAGCGCGGTGCGCCGGATCTGCCGCGGAGTCATGAACGACACCCCGATCAGCACGATCAGCGACGGCACCAGGAACATGACGTGGCGATTGAAGAAGTGGAACGGATCGAGCCCGATCCGGGTCGCAACCGGCGGGCTCGCCGCCAGCGACAGGATGACGCCGGCCAGCATCAACGCGGCGATCGCCACAAGCAGCAGCTTGTCGACGGTCCACCACCAATCCGAGAACGGGGTGCGTTGGTCACGGGCGAGCATGGGCGTCCCCAGATGGCAGAGATAACGTTCATTCGTGGCGCAGGATGGTTTCCAAGGGGTTAACGGGTTGGGTAACTTTTGAGGGAGGTGTTTGGGGGCTCGCGACACGTTCGGTGTCGTCATCCGGGCATGCAGAGCCTCACACACAACCGTCGTCCTGGCGAAAGCCAGGACCCATAAACACCGCTTTTGATTGTGAACGTGATCGCGGCCCCAGCGTGGCGCAACAATTGAGATTCGGGGTACTGGGTCCTGGCCTTCGCCAGGACGACACCGAGTGTGTTGTGTCGTACGTGAGGCACAAGTTCGTATTCTCGCGACATGAAGCGCCCAAGCTTGAGGTCTCGTTCCGCCCTCTTTCTTCCTGGGCATCGCGCAGCGATGCGCCCTCAGGTTCGCAATTGCGCACCGGGGAATGACGGCGAGATTGTGCCTACACCACCGGCTTCACGCCCGGCATCGCCTGGACGATGTCGCGGAAGGCGGTGCCGCGGATTTCGAAATTGCGGTACTGGTCGAACGACGCACACGCCGGCGACAGCAGCACGACGGCCTCTGCTAGCCCCGACGCCTCGGCATCGCGCGCGGCGCTGGCGATCGCGACGTCGAGCGTGCCGGACATCTCATGCGCGACTCGGTCACCGAGCGTGCCGGAGAATTCGGCCGCCGCCTCGCCGATCAGATAGGCCTTGCGGATGCGCGGGAAATAGCCGGTCAGGCCCGTGATGCCACCGGCCTTCGGCTTGCCGCCGGCGATCCAGTAGATGTCGGCGAACGACGACAGTGCGTGCGCGGCGGCATCCGCGTTGGTGCCCTTGGAGTCGTTGACGAACAGCACATTGCCGCGGCGGCCGACCTGCTCCATGCGATGCGCCAAGCCCGGGAAGCTGCGCAGGGCGTTCTGCAACACATCGGTCGCAATCCCCATCGCCAGCGCACAGGCCGAGGCGCAGGCTGCGTTCTGCGCATTGTGCAGGCCGCGCAGCGAACCGATGCCCCCTAACCGCGCGACCTCGCTGCGCGCCGCGCCGGAGGCGCGCACGATGGTCTCGTGCTCCACATAAAGACCGTCGGGCAGCGGGTTCTTCACGGAGATGCGCACCACGCGCTTGCCGGCGCGATCGAGCCGGTCGGCGATGTCGCGGCACCAGCCGTCGTCGACGCCGACGATCGCGGTGCCGCCCTCCTGCACCCCGGCAACCAGCCGCTCCTTGACCGCAGCGTAATGCGCCAGCGTGCCGTGGCGATCGATGTGGTCCTCGCTGATGTTGATCAGGATGCCGACCGAGGGATCGAGCGACGGCGCGAGGTCGATCTGGTAGGACGACATCTCGATGACATGGACGCGGCCCATCCACGGCGGCTCCAGCGACAGGATCGCGGTGCCGATATTGCCGCCCATCTGGGTGTCGTAACCTGCCACCTTCATCAGATGCGCGATCAGCGCGGTCGTGGTCGACTTGCCGTTGGTGCCGGTGATGGCGACGAACGGCGCGTTCGGCGCGTGGCGGCGCCGCTCGCGGCAGAACAGTTCGACGTCGCCGATCACCTCGACGCCGGCCTCGCGCGCCTTCAGCACGCTCCAGTGCGGCGCCGGATGGGTCAGCGGCGCGCCGGGGGTCAGGATCAGCGCGGCAAAATTCGCCCACGAGACGGTGCGCAGATCAGCGGTGGTAAAACCGGCCTGCGCCGCCTTGGCGACGTTATCGGCACTGTCGTCGGCCGCGATCACCTCCGCGCCACCGGCCTTCAGCGCGTGGCAGCTCGCAAGCCCGGAGCCGCCGAGCCCGAACACCGCGACCGTCTTGCCCGAGAAGGAGGTGACGGGGATCATGATTGTCTCCCTGTCATTCCGGGGCGTGCGAAGCACGAACCCGGAATCTCGAGGTTCCGGGTTCTCGCTACGCGAGCCCCGGAACGACGGTGGTTGTGATTCGACATCATCAGCGCAACTTCAACGTCGAGAGGCCGGCGAGCGCCAGCATCACCGAGATGATCCAGAACCGGATCACGATCTGCGGCTCGGTCCAGCCCTTCTGCTCGAAATGATGGTGCAGCGGCGCCATCCGGAACACGCGTTTTCCCGTAAGCTTGAACGAGGTGACCTGCACGATGACCGAAACCGCCTCCAGCACGAACAGGCCGCCGATCACCGCGAGCACGATCTCGTGCTTCACCGCGACCGCGGTGGCGCCCAACATGCCGCCGAGCGCGAGCGAGCCGGTGTCACCCATGAAGATCGAGGCCGGCGGCGCGTTGAACCAGAGGAAGCCGAGGCCCGCGCCCAACACCGCGCCGCATAGCACCGCCAGTTCGCCGGTGCCGGCGACGTAATTGATCTGCAGGTAATCCGAGAACACCGCGTTGCCGGTCAGATACGAGATCATGCCGAAGCTCGCAGCCGCGATCATGACCGGCACGATGGCAAGGCCGTCAAGGCCGTCGGTGAGATTCACCGCATTACCGGCGCCGACCATCACGAAGGCGCCGAAGATCACGAAGAACCAGCCGAAATTGATCACGAGGTCCTTGAAGAACGGAATCACGAGCGACGTCGAGGACACGTCGCGCCCAAGACGAACGAGCGCGTAGGTGGCGGCAAGCCCGATCGCCGCCTCGATCAGCAGCCGCAGCTTGCCGGCGAAGCCGCTGTGCGACTGCTTTGTGACCTTCAGATAATCGTCATAGAAACCGACGAAGCCGAAGCCGAGCGTCACCGCCAGCACGATCCAGACATAGGGATTGAGCGGATTGGCCCAGAGCAGCGTCGACACCACGAGCCCGGACAGGATCATCAGCCCGCCCATGGTGGGCGTGCCCTTCTTGGAGATCAAATGCGACTGCGGACCATCGGTGCGGATCGGCTGGCCCTTGCCCTGCCGCAGCCTTAAGTGATCGATGATCCAGGGCCCGAACAGGAACACGAACAGCGCGCCGGTCACCATCGCGCCGCCGGTACGGAAGGTGATGTAGCGGAACACGTTCAGAGCGCTGCGGAATGCCCCAAACCCCGGAACGGTGTTGGACAGTTCGATCAACCAGTAGAACATTCAAAAAGTCCTATACCGCTTCTTCGTGCGCGGCCTTGTCGGGGAAGCGTTTTTCCAGCGCGCTGACAATGAGCTTCATCTTCGATCCCAGCGAGCCCTTCACCATGATCACATCACCGGCACGGACCGCGGCGACCGCCTGCGCTTCGAGCGCCGCCGAACTCTCGGCATAGCCTCCCCGCTTGCCGGTGGAAAGGGCATCCCACAGATTCCGCATCAGCGGACCACAACAATATACGAGGTCGATGCGGTTGGCGGTCACGGCTTCGTTGAGGCCGCGGTGCAATTCGGGCCCGGTCGGCCCGAGCTCGAGCATGTCGCCGAGCACGGCGATGCGGCGGCCATGCGGCCCGGTCGGGGCCTGTCCGAGCACATTGAGCGCGGCGCCCATCGAGGCCGGGTTGGCGTTGTAGCTCTCGTCGATCAGCGTCGCCTCGCCATGGCCGACCTCGAGCGTGCGGCGAAGACCGCGGCCGGTCGGCGCCTCGAGCTGCGACAGCGACAGCGCCGCGCGCGCGATATCGGCACCGAGCAGCGAGGCGCCCGCGAGCACCGCGAGCGAGTTCATCGCCATGTGGCGGCCGGGCATGCCGATCTTGTAGGTGATGTCATGGTCCAGAATATCGGCATGCACCGCCGAGCAGGTCGCGTGCAGCGAGAGGTCGATCAGCCGCGCCTCGGCGCGCTTGTCGGCGCCGAACGAGACGATGCGCGAGATGCCGGCCTTCTTGGCCTGCTTCTGCAGCCGCGCGAATTGCCCGTTGTCGCGGTTGAGCACCACCGCGCCTTTGGGCTCCAGCCCTGCGAAGATCTCCGCCTTGGCGTCGGCGATCGCCTCGATGCCGGCGAAGAACTCCAGATGCACCGGCTCGATCGTGGTGATGACGGCGACATGCGGCCTCACCATCTTGACCAGCGGCGTGATCTCGCCGGCATGGTTCATGCCGATCTCGAACACCGCAAAACGCGCGCTCGCCGGGCAGCGCGCCAGCGACAGCGGCACGCCCCAGTGGTTGTTGAACGATGCGACCGAGGCATGGGTCTCGCCCTGCGCCGACAGCACGCGGCGCAGCGCCTCCTTGGTCGAGGTCTTGCCGACCGAACCGGTCACCGCGATGATCTGCGCCTTGAGCCGCGCCCGCGAGGCATGCGCGAGCTCGACGAGGCCGGCGAGCACATCGTCGACCACCAGCAGCGGTGCGTCGGCGGGAAATTTGTCGCGCTGCGCGGTCTCGACCACGGCGAGCCCGGCGCCGGCCTTTAGCGCGGTCTCGACGAAGGCATGGCCGTCATGGACGTCGCCCTTGATCGCGAAATACGCGTCACCCGGCGCGATGGTGCGGCTGTCGATCGAAAGACCGGTCACCCCGTCTGGCAGCGTGCCTTGCGTGGCAGCGCGCATCGCCGTCGCCATCGCATCCGAGGTCCACAACATCGTGCTCATGCGCCCTCCTCGGCCAATGCACTCGCGACCGCTTCATGATCACTGAACGGCAGCGTCGTGTTGCCGACGATCTGCCCGACCTCATGGCCCTTGCCGGCCACGACCAGTGCGTCGCCCGGCTCGAGGCCGGCGATCCCGGCGCGGATCGCGGCGGCGCGGTCGCCGATCTCGCGCGCGCCCTTCGCGGTCGCCATGATCGCGGCGCGGATCGCCTCGGGCTTCTCGCTGCGTGGATTGTCGTCGGTGACAATGATCTGATCGGCATTCTCGGCGGCGATCGCGCCCATGATCGGACGCTTGCCGGCGTCGCGGTCGCCGCCGGCGCCGAAGATCACGACCAGCCTGCGCTTCGCATAGGGCCGCAGCGCCTGCAGCGCCTTGGCGAGCGCATCGGGCTTGTGGGCGTAGTCGACGAAGATCGGCGCGCCATTACGCTCGCCGACGAATTCGAGCCGACCCTTGGCGCCTTCGAGATGTTCGAGCGTGCCGAACACGTCATCGGCGGCGCTGCCGGTGCCGATCGCAAGGCCCGCCGCGACCAGCGCATTCTCGATCTGGAATTCGCCGACCAGCGGCAGCCGGATCGCGTGCTTGCGGCCGCGGTGCTCGATCGCGAGCTGCTGGGCAAAGCCTTCGATCGCGGCATCGGTGAGCCTGATGCCCTCGCCCGTGTCAGCGTTGCGGCCGACCGTGATGATGCCCAGGCCGCGCGTCCGCGCCGCATCGATCACCCCTCGCGAGCAGTCGTGATCGGCGGAGATCACCGCAGTGCCACCGTCGGCGACGAGATCGCGGAACAGCCGGAGCTTTGCGTTCAGGTAATGCGCGACATCGGGATGATAATCCATGTGGTCGCGCGACAGATTGGTGAAGCCGCCGGCTGCAATGCGCACGCCGTCGAGCCGATACTGGTCGAGGCCGTGCGAGGAGGCCTCGAAGGCGAGATGCGTGACGCCATCGCGCGCGATCTCGTCGAGCTGGCGATGCAGCGCGATCGGATCGGGCGTGGTCAGCGAGCCGTAGACGGTGCGCTTGTCCGAGACCAGACCGATGGTGCCGATGCTCGCGGAGGAGTGACCGAGCCGCTGCCAGATCTGGCGCGTGAACGCCGCGACCGAGGTCTTGCCGCTGGTGCCGGTCACCGCCGCGATCGTCGCGGGCTGACGCGGATAGAATTTCGCGGCGGCGAGCGCCAGCGCGCGGCGCGGATTGGGCGTGATGACAAACGGAACGCGTCCGTGACCTTGCGGCAGATGGTCGCTGGCGACCGCGACCGCGCCCGCAGCAATCGCCGCATCGACGAAGCGCGCGCCATCGGTCCTGCTACCGGTCAGCGCGAAGAACAGGTCGCCCGGCTTCACCGCACGGCTGTCGACCGCAAGCCCTCCGACAACGATCGCGTCGGCACTTGGATCGATCGTGGCATCGGCGCTGAAGAGGTCGCGAAGTCTCATGATCTTCCAGTCTGGCCGGCGCCGTTCTGGCGCCGCGTGATTATACGCCTTACTGGGTTGTTCTGGATGCCGCAAGAATAAGGCGGTCGGACGGCGGCAGATCGAAGCGCGGTTCAACGCCTAAAAGCGGCGCAATTCGGGCGATCACATTGCCGCCGGTCGGCACCGCATTCCAGCCCGAGGTGATGAAACCATAGGTCTCCTTCAGGGGCTGCGGCTCGTCGAGCATGATCAGCAGCTGGTATTTCGGATTGTCGGCAGGCAGGATCGCGGTGAAGGCGTTCAGCACGCGCTTCTTGGCGTAGCGGCCGTTGATCACCTTCTCCGCAGTGCCGGTCTTGCCGCCGATATAGTAGCCCTTGACGTCGGCCTTCTTCGCGGTGCCGATCTCGGCGTTGAGCCGCATCAGATAGCGCATCTTGTCCGAGGTCTCGGGCTTGATGACGCGCTTGGCCAGCGCCATCGCCTCCTGCTCGGTGCGTTTCAGGAAGGTCGGCGGAATCAGATAGCCGCCATTGACCAGCGCGTCGATGCCCATCACCGCCTGCAGCGGCGCCACCGCGATGCCGTGACCGAACGAGATCGTGACGGTGTTCAGTTCGCCCCACTTCTTCGGCACGATCGGCGAGGCGCTCTCCGGCAATTCGGTGCGCAGCCGCTCGAGCTGGCCCATCTTGCGCAGGAAGGCCTTGTGCGCGTCCACGCCCATCGCTAGCGCAATGCGTCCGGCGCCGATGTTGGAGGAATAGTAGAACACCTCCTTCATGTTGATCATGCGGCCCATGTTGTGATCGTCATGAATCGCGAACTTGCCGTAATGAAGCGGGCCGCGCGCATCCCACATCGAGTTGAGATCGAACCGGCCGCTATCCAGCGCCATCGCCAGCGTGAACGCCTTGAAGGTCGAGCCCATCTCGTAGACGCCGGTGGTCAGGCGGTTGATGCGATCGGGGTCGTGCGCCTCCTTCGGATTGTTCGGATCGAAATCCGGCAGCGACACCATCGCCACGATCTCGCCGGTGCGCACGTTGGAGACGAGGCCGGAGGCGGCCTTGGCCTTGAACTTCTCCTTCGCCTTGATCAGTTCGTCGCGCAGCGCGTGCTCGACGCGCAGGTCGACCGACAATTCAACCGGCTTCTGCAGCCGGTCGGTGGCGAAGCCCGCGCGATGCAGATCCGCCAGACCGTTGTTGTCCAGCCACTTCTCCATGCCGGCGATACCCTGGTTGTCGATATTGACGAGGCCGATCAGGTGGGCGACCTCGTTGCCGGTCGGATAGACGCGCTTGTTCTCGCGCAGGAAGCCGACGCCGGGAAGGCCGAGGCGGTGGATGTCGAGCTGCTGCTTCGGCGTGATCTCGCGCTTCAGCCAAACGAAGCCCTTGCGCGACGACAGGCGGTCGCGCACCTCGCTGGTGTCGAGATCGGGCAAGGCCGCGGTCAGAAGCTCGATCGCCTCGTCCTTGTCGATGAGGCGGCGCGGCTCGGCGAACAGGCTCGGCGCCTTGACGTCGGTGGCGAGAATTTCGCCGTTGCGGTCGGTGATGTCGGGCCGCGCAGTTGCGATCGCGTCCTGCGAGGCGGTGCGCCGCGCGCCATGGCTGTCGGCGCCGACGGCGAACAGCACCAGCCGTCCGGCCAGCACGCAATAGACCGCGGCAAAGGCGAGGATCGCAAGACCGACGCGCGCGCGCGCCTTCGCGGCGCGGTCGACATTGCTGCCGTACAGCAGCGTGCGGATCAGCCGCGTGCGCCAGGGTTCAGCGGATTTTGCGGCCGGCTTGCTGGCGGGTGCCGGATCGGTCATGGCAGGTCCCGTCATTGCTGATCTCCCCCGCCCTGCTCGGAATCTTCTGCGGGCGCAGGCTGGTCGGCGGCCGGCTGGTCGGTCGCCGGCTTGTCGATCGATCCGGTCGTGCTGTCGGGCGCGGCGGCGGCCTCGATGGTGTCGATCATCGCGCCGATCGGATCGCGCGAACCCGGCCGCGTGAAGCTCGGCGGCCGCTCCGGCAGGTTCTTCAGGGAATCGTACTGGTTGGCGTTGACCGGTTTCAGCGGCAGATGCCGTTCGGCAAGCCCCTGCAGTCGCAGCGGCGCGTCGAGCTTGGCCCACTGCGCGCGCAAGGCGGCGATCGCGTTGCGCTGTTCGCGGATCTCGGCATTGAGCTGCAGCACGCGTTCGACGCGCGCGGTCGATTCCATCTTGATGCGGTAGACATAGGATGCCGCGAAGATCAGCATGCCGATGACGAGGAGATGGAGGAGGCGCATCGTCAGCCTCCCCGCTTCAGGTCTGATAGACGCGGCCATGACGGCAGGTCGTCGTCCGCATGCGCCGGCGCCGCAGTGCGCTCGGCCGCGCGCAGCTTGGCCGATCGGGCGCGCGGATTGGCCGATATCTCCGCCTCGCCGGGCGTCACCGGCCGCTTGGTCAGGATATGAAAGCTCGGCGCGGATTGCGCCACTTCGGGCCGATGCCGCGAGCCGCCGGAAACCTTGCCGCGCTCGGTCAGGAAATTCTTGACGATGCGGTCTTCCAGCGAATGGAACGAGACCACGGCAAGCCGCCCGCCCGGCTTCAGCACCCGCTCGGCCGCAGCGAGCGCCAGGTAGAGCTCATCGAGCTCTTCATTGACGAAGATACGCAGCGCCTGAAAGGTCCGCGTCGCCGGATGAATCTCGTTCGGCTTGGCGCGCACGACTTTCCCGACGATGTCGGCGAGCGCCTGGGTCGTTGTGATCGGCGCGTCCTTGCGCGCGGCAACGATGGCGCGGGCGACACCGCGCGCATGGCGCTCCTCGCCGAAGATATAGATGATGTCGGCAAGTTGCTTCTCGGAGGCGATTGCGACCACATCGGCCGCGGTCGGGCCGCTTTGTGCCATCCGCATGTCGAGAGGACCGCCCAAGCGGAACGAGAAGCCCCGCTCAGCCTGGTCGAGTTGCATCGAGGAGACGCCGACATCCATCACGACGCCGTCGACCTGATCCACCCCCTGCGATGCGCAGACCTGGGCGAGATCAGAGAAGCGGTCCTCGACCAGCGTCAGGCGGCCGCCCGCGCCGTCGACCAGATCGAAGCCGCCTGTAATCGCGGTGCGGTCACGGTCGATGCCGATGACGCGCGTATCGGCGACATCGAGAATCATGCGGCTGTAGCCGCCGGCCCCGAAGGTCGCGTCGACATAGATGCCGCCGGCGCGCAGATCGAGATAGGCGACCGCCTCGCGGCCCAGCACGGAAATGTGACGGGGAGCACGTTCGCTCATGCGCCGCCCCCGGAGAGGGCCGCGTTGCTGGCATGCAAGCTGGCTGCGCGCCGACTCATTGCGTCTCGAATCCTCGCGCTGGCTGTTCCGGCAAAAAGGCCGCTGCGTGATCCCAGCGCCAACTCCCGTCCTCGGCCGCAAATCCTGATATCCGACCGGAATTGGGAGGGTTTCCATGGGATTTCGCGCAACAACGGACCTTGGCCGTCCCCCGAAACCCGGTTCGGCACTTCACCTCTCAGTAACGGCACTTAACGTTAAGAAAACGTTGATGATCGGTTAGCGGAATCCCACGACTTTGATCCGCATTCGAGTGATATTCTCGGCCCTCGCTCCGGCATCATTGCGCGGCTCATGGAGCGGACCCTGGAACCGGCAGGCCGATTGCGGCGGCCCTCACGGTAAAGGAATAGTAAACGCCTATTTGTTTATCCATATGTCAAAATGCTTTCTCCTGGTTCGGGTTTTGAGTGATTCGTATGGCTTCTGGTTCGTCCTCGTCCGGCAACGCTGATTCGAAGCGTCAGCGCGTCCTTCCTGTTCCGAAGGGCGTGGCCGACGTGGAGACGTTCACGCCGGATTCCTCGATCGCCTCCGACGTGATCCCGTCGGTGAATTTCGGCGACCGCGCCAACAACCGGCAGCCCGACATGATCGTGCTGCACTACACCGGCATGCCCGACGTCGAGGGCGCGATCACCCAGCTCTGCACCGCCGGCACCGAGGTCTCGGCGCATTACATCGTGCTGGAGGACGGCCGCATCGTGCAATGCGTGCCGGAGAGCAAGCGCGCCTGGCACGCCGGCGTCTCCGCCTGGGCCGGCGAGGACGACATCAATTCCTGCTCGATCGGCGTCGAGATCATCAATCGCGGCCACGATTGGGGCTATCCCGACTTCCCGCTGCGGCAGATCGCAGCCGTCATCGCGCTGTGCCGCGGCATCATGCTTCGGCGCAAGGTGGTCGCGCATCGCGTGCTCGGCCATTCCGACGTCGCGCCGGGGCGCAAGAAGGATCCTGGCGAGAAATTCCCCTGGCACTCGCTGGCCAATTCCGGCGTCGGGCATTGGGTGCAGCCGGCGCCGATCGTGCGCGGCGACGCGCTGCAGCTCGGTGCGATCAGCGACAGCGTCTCCAACATGCAGGCCGCGTTCCGGCGTTACGGCTACAACATCCCGACCAACGGCAAGTTCGACGGCCCGACCATGGAGGTCGTCACCGCCTTCCAGCGTCACTTCCGCCCCGAGCGCGTCGACGGGATCGCCGACCGCTCCACCATGGCGACGCTGCACGCGCTGCTCGAGAGCCTGCCACCCGATGCGGCGAGGTAGGCTCGGTCTTTCCATCGTCATTGCGAGGCGCCAACGGGTCGCGCGAAGTGCGCGCCCGATGACAGGCACCGCGACGACTTGTCCGCCGAAGCCTCGGCGAAGGCGCAAGCAATCCACGTTTCGGCGTGCGGCGCGATGGATTGCTTCCGCCTTCGCTCGCAATGACGCTTCCGGCCAAATCCTCGCGCGCAAACTGGAACTTTTTTCCGTGTCCCGTCTTCTTATTTGGGGCGGTCTGAGTGGAGATTCGTCCATGTTCAAAGCACTCATCAGCGGAGCTGTCGCCATCGGCCTCATCGCAGCTCCAGTAGCCGCAGGTGCGATGTCGACCCAGGACAAGTCCATGTCGACCCATCACAAGACCCACAAGGTCCATCATGCGCAGAAGAAGATGATGGCGCCCGGCACCACGACCGGCATGTCAAGTGGAACGACGACCGGGCAATCGACCGGCGCCAAGGCCAAGACAGGGTACTAAGCGTTCAACGCCGCGCGGCGCGCTGACGACCGTTGACGTGAACGGCGCGCCTTCACGGACCACACACGAGATGAGGCGATGTCAGCCCATCTCGGCGATCCGGCGTGCGTAGAGCCGTCGCAGCGGCTCGAGCTGCGTCGCCGCGGTGGCGGCAAGATAGGCCTGCCGCGCCTCGTCCTTGCGGCCGAGGCGGCGCAGCAGATCGGCGCGCACCGCAGGCAGCTGGTCGTATCCCTTCAGGCTGCCGCGCGCGTCCAGCGCGTCGATCAGATCGAGCGCGCGCGCCGGGCCGTCGACCATCGACACCGCAGCGGCATGATTGAGTTCGATCACCGGTGACGGGCTGATGCGAAGCAGCACCTCATAGAGACCGGCGATCTGCAGCCAGTCGGTATCCTCATAGCTGGGAGCCCGCGCATGCAGCGCGGCGATCGCAGCCTGCACCGCGTAGGATTGCGGCCGGCCCGGCATCTGCAGCGCCTCCTCGACCAATCTCACGCCTTCGGCGATCTGCTGAAAATCCCACAGCGAACGGTTCTGCTCCTCGAGCAGAACGATGTCGCCGCCTGCGGTCTGACGGCCGGCGCGGCGCGCGTCGTGCAGCAGCATCAGCGCAAGCAGGCCCTTGATCTCGCCGCGCGCCGGAATCAACCGATCGAGCAGCCGCGCCAGCCGGATCGCCTCGCGCGCGAGGTCGGGCCGCATCAGATCCTCGCCGGCAGTCGCGGCATAGCCCTCGGTGAAGACGAGATATATCACGGCAAGCACGCCCTCAAGGCGCGGCTCCAGGGCCTCGCGCTCCGGCACCTCATAGGGAATGCCGGCGAGCTTGATCTTCTGCTTGGCGCGCAACAGCCGCTGCGCCATCGCGTCCTCGCTCACCAGGAAGGCGCGCGCGACCTGCGCCGTGGTCAGGCCGCACACCGTGCGCAAGGTCAGCGCAACCTGCACCTCGGCGGCAAAGGACGGATGGCAGCAGGTGAAGATCAGCCTCAGCATGTCGTCGTCGAGCGTCGCATCGGCCGGCTCCGGCGACGCCTCCGCATCCAGCAACAAGTGATGCGTCAATTGCTGCTGCTTGCCGCGGAACGAAACCGCGCGGCGGACGCGGTCGATCGCCTTGTTGCGGCCGACATTGACCAGCCAGGCGCGCGGATTGGCGGGGAATTCGCCGATCGGCCAGCGCTGCAGCGCCACCGCGAAGGCATCCTGCAGGGAATCCTCGGCCAGATCGAAATCGCCGACGAGACGGATCAACGTTGCGAGCGCCCGGCCCGCCTCGTCGCGGAAGATTTTCTCGATCTGGCTCGGGGTCATAGCCATCAATCGTCGTTCAGCGGCCGCGCCAGGTGACGCGGCCGCTGCATTCATGTTGCGATAACGGCGTCATCGCGGGTTGTCATAGATCATCACCGGCCTGACCTCGATCGAGCCGGTCTTGGCGCCGGGAATCCGCGCCGCAAGGCCGAGCGCGGTGTCGAGATCCTTGGCCTCGACCAGATAGTAGCCGCCGAGCTGTTCACGGGTTTCCGCGAACGGCCCATCGGTCGTCAGCGTCTTGCCGTCACGAACCCGCACGGTAGTGGCCGTCGACACCGGCTGCAGCCCGTCGCCCGCCTTGAAGTGCCCGCTCTGGATGATGGACTGGGTGTAGGCACCGTACTCCGCCGTCACGGCCTTGCGGTCGTCGGCATTCATACGGCCATATTCCGCGTCGCTCCGGTAGATCAGCAACAGGTATTGCATCTCATCTCTCCTCTTGATCGGCTGGATCGCCGACACCCAGTCGAACGGGCGGCAGGTCAAACGACATCTTCAGGATAAATTATTTTGGCCGCCTTGGCCGCCGTTATCCGCTTGACGGATCGGGCGGAAACGCCCATGCCGTGGGGGTCAGTCGGCCGGACGGCCGCTCCCGCTGGTGCCGAAAGGCCGCGGGGGAGGAAAGTCCGGGCTCCATCGACATGCGGTGCCGGATAACGTCCGGCGGGGGCGACCCCAGGGAAAGTGCCACAGAGAACAAACCGCTCCCTCCTCGGAGGTAGCAAGGGTGAAAAGGTGCGGTAAGAGCGCACCGCGTTTCCGGCAACGGAGACGGCATGGCAAACCACACCGGGAGCAAAACCGAATAGGGACGGCAACGCGGTTAGTTCGCGCACGCGCGATAACACCGCAGGGCGATGTCAGGCCCGCTGTCCGGGTAGGTTGCTCGAGGCAAGGTGCAAACCTTGTCCCAGAGGAATGGCCGTCGCGTACCATTCGCGAGAATGGTGCCCTACAGAACCCGGCTTACAGGCCGGCTGATATTTTGGAGTATGAGGGGCTCGGCGCAACACGCCGGGCCCTTCGCCATTTTCAGTAAACTTCATTCCAGCTACGCGCGCCCGCGGCCGGTCGAGCCGACCCATCGTCTTGCGTCAGAACGACCCGAACGCGGTGCCGATTGCAATCACCGCGGCGAGAGCAATGACGGAACTCGCAATGCCGACCATGACGATGTCGAGATAGCTGTCGCGATGCCTGAGCCCGCAGATCGCAAGCAGGCTAACGACCGCGCCGTTGTGAGGCAGAATGTCCAGTGTCCCCGAACCGATCACCGCGACGCGATGCAGGAGGCCGGGTTCAATACCCGCCTCCGCGGCAAGACCCATATAGGTCTTGCCCAGCGCATCGAGCGCAATCGTCAGGCCGCCAGAAGCCGACCCCGTCAGCGCGGCAAGGATGTTCGTCGCGACCGCGAGCGACACCAATGGGCCGCCCTCAATTCGCAACACCCACTCCCGCACCACGCCGAAAGCCGGAAGCGAGGCGATAACGGCGCCGAATCCGACAAGGCTTGCGACACTCAGCGCCGGCAGGACCGACGCATTCGCACCGGCATCCATGGTTCGTCGCAGTGCAGGCAGTCGCGTCCAGTTGCAGAGTATGACCGTCACGATCGCTGCCGCCAACGCCACGACAACCGACCAGACACCGGCCACGGCAGCCAGCGATGTATTTCCCCATCGCTGTTCGGCCAGGAATGAGAAATCAAGCCGGGGCAGGACGACGAGCGACATCAGCAGATTGACTGCGACAACGACGATCAGGGGAAGGATGGCGTTGAAGACCGGGACGGCGGCGTCGCTGTGATGTCCATGGCGGATCTCCGCCGGGTCAAATTCTCGCGCCGTCGTCGCCCGCTCGCGCAACAACTCATCGTCGGCTGCATCCGCCGAAACCGGCGGCTCGTCGCCATAGCCCTCATTTGCGCGACGCGCCGCTTGCTCTGCGCGAAGAAGCCACCACAGCCCGACACCAAGCATGATCATCGACGCGACAACGCCAAGGCCCGGTGCGGCAAACGGAGTCGTGCCGAAGAAAGGCATCGGTATCGCATTCTGTATCGACGGCGTGCCCGGCAGCGCCGACATGGTAAAGGTCGAAGTCCCGAGAATAACCGCCGCCGGCACCAAACGACGCGGAATCCCTGCCGTGCGAAACAGCGACTGCGCCATCGGAACGATGACGAAGAACGCGACGAAGAGGCTGACGCCGCCGTAGGTGACCAGTGCACCGGCGAGCACGACCGCGAGGATGACACGGCGTTCGCCCAGACATCGGGAGATGAAGCCCGCGACCGCAGCGACCGCGCCGCTGTCATCCATGAGTTTCCCGAACACGGCGCCAAGCAGAAAAATAGGAAAGAACTGCGCGAGAAACTCCGACGCGCTGGCCATGAAGGTCTGCGTCCAGTTGGCAAGCAACGGCTCGCCACCGAAGGCTGCGGCCACCGACGCGCAGAGCGGCGCGAGCAGCAGGACGCTCCAACCGCGGAACGCAAGACCGACCAGCAGTCCAAGCCCGACGAGAATGCCGAGGAGACCCATCGGCTCAGCACTCCGCCAGCAGAATATCCAGATCGGCGGTCGAGCGCTCACCGATATCGGCGCCATGCGCGTCGAGGAATTCGCCGGCGGCACGCCGCCCCTCCTCGTGCAGCTTGGTCACGAACGCCCATTCGGCATTGAGCTTGGATGATGAACCGAACGTCGCAAGCATGTCGCTCTTGATCCGATGCGTTTTCATCTGGGCCCAGCGGGCGCCCTCTCCGGTGCCGGGGTCGGCGACCTGACGAAGCAGCGCGATCATCCGCAGCTCCTTTGCCAGCGGAGAATTGAACGAGATCTCGTTGAGCCGGTCGAGAATGTCAGCGGCCGTGCGCGGCTGCTCCGGCCGCTCGGTCGGGTTGATCTGGACCACGACCGTATCGTGTGCATCGGTCTCGCGGACCAGCGGCGTGACCGTGGGATTGCCCGCATAGCCGCCGTCCCAATAGGGCTCGCCATCGATCTCGATCGCACGAAACATCGTTGGCAAGCAGGCCGACGCGAGCAGGACATCCGCGGTAATCTCCGCGTTGCGAAAAATCCGCCCCCGCCCCGTACGAACCCGTGTGGCGGTTATGAAGAGCTTGATCGGCGCGCGTGCAAGACGCTCGAAATCGATAGTATCGTTCAGTATGTCGCGCAGCGGATTGAAGCCGAGGGGATTGAGGTCGTAGGGTGAAAGCATCCGCGACATCAAATCCGTGAAGAGATAGGCCGGAGAGCTGTCGAGCGACCAGCGTCCCATCAGACGGTCGAGCGGCGACCGTTGCAGCGGACTGAATGCGGCGGCGCGTGAGACGCTTCGCCAGTATTTTTCAAGCGCTTCACGTGCGCCCGCAGCGCCACCCGCGGTCCAGCCATCCGCCAGCACGGCAGCATTCATCGCTCCGGCCGATGTCCCGGATATGCCCGCGATCTGAAACCATGATTCTTCGAGGAGCCGATCCAGGACACCCCATGTGAACGCGCCATGCGAGCCTCCACCTTGGAGCGCCAGATCAACGAGCACGGGGCTGCGGTTCATGAGGCCATGTTCACCAGCACGTGGGGCTCTGATTATGTCGCGGTTTGGCGGAACGTGCGAGACAAAGTTGCGGTCACCGTCCGGTTCCGATAGCGGACTTCACCAAGGATGTTGCCTCATCGTTGGCGGCACCAACGCGATTGGTTCGCTTCGCGGCGTAGGCACGTTTCTTAAAAGGCGACATAATGGGTTGGCGGGGGTAGGATGTGTGCCTCGCGGAGGATCGCAGATGGACCTTCAGAAGATCATGGCGAAGGCAAGAGACATCGCCAGGAGCACCGGCACGATCACAACCGAGCAACTCAACGGGATGTGCCCCAACAACATGGAGCCCGAGGACATCGCGGCTCTCTTTGCGGCTCTGCGGACCGAGGGGATTCGTCTCAAGGACGACAAAGCAGAAAAGTAGGAGTTCCGTGCCCGCACACTACGGCAAAGCGGGCGATCGTCGTGACCGAAGTGCTAGCCGAATTTGGGTCCTTGGCGGCACCGGAGCTATGATCTGCTGAAGCTGGACGTGTCCTTCTGCCCGCGATTCAAGAAATCAAGAGGAGGAATGGTAGTGTCGGTCGCCTGCAAGTTCGAGCGCAGCATTCTTAGCCACGAAGAATATGAGGCAATCCGCCTGACGCATCATCCCGCCATCTATGGCGTCGAGGTATCCGAGCTTGAAGCCATGCGCCCCCGCCTGCGCAAGATGCGCGACAAGGAGCGAACGGTCGGCCGGCAAAAGCAGCGAGAGAGCCGCGGAAAAGCTGAGGCTCGCGGGACAAGCTTTCCGGGAACCGCCAAGCATGCTTCAGAGCGGAAGCAAGTGTTCGCAGCGGCATTGAAGCGGGTGAACACGGAGCTCAGGCGTCAGCACAATTTGGCGACCCGGACCGCGCATGTCGAAGCAGCTCGAAAGGCCCTCGCGCTGCACCGAGCCGCGAACTTCACGACCCGTCCCCCGGCCGGAGCGACCGCAGGCGAAGGCATGGCGTCGAAGCCGAGCGAACTCCGAAGAAAGATCATTGCAGGCGCGAAAATCGGACGCGTGTCGCAGGCGACGAAAGTCGCTCAGGCGGTGCGCGATACGCGTGGCGCATGACCGCGGGCGAACAAGCGCACCCGGTCGATTCCGGGACGATGCTTCGCATCGCCCCGGAATGACGGCGCGTCAGGAAACGATCTCCTGCAGCAGCGCCATCAACGCCTCCGGCGCGGTGACGTTCGGCGAGTGGCTGGCGTCGATCTCGAAATAGCGCCAGCCGGGTTCATTCTTGATGCGCCTGGCGAATTGGCCGAACGTATCGGCTTGGGTGGTGCGGGTGGCGTAGATGTAGCTGCGCGGCAAATTCGTTTCGCCGTGTTGCAGCTTCAGCTTCTGCTCGAAGCATTTGATCGGCATCTCGACGCGGCGCGCGGTGAGCCATTCGACGTCTGCGGGAGACGTATCCGGCGGCGTCGGCATCGGCGGGATGCGCCAGCCGTCGCCGTCGCTCGCGAGCTCGCGCATGGTCTCGATGGCCGGCTCGTTGAGGTCGAAAAGGGACTGGCCGTCGCGCGGCACGAAGGCATCGATATAGATCATCTGCGCGATGCGCTCACGCACCCGGTCGGCGACGCCGGTCGCAACCATGCCGCCATAGGAGTGACCGACCAGCACGATGTCGCGCAGATCCTCGTACGAAATGACGCTGAGCATGTCCTGGATATGCGCCTCCAGGTCGAGCCCTTGATGCGCAAGGTGCGCGCGCTCGCCGAGCCCGGTGTAGCTCGGTGTGACGAGCCGGTGCCCGGCGGCCTGCATCAGGGGATGCATTTTCTTCCACGCCCATCCGGCCGACCAGGCGCCGTGACAGACCAGAAAGGTTTTGGACGAATGCGCAGTGGACGAACTCGCAGTCATGGGGATGCTTCCATTCCGATTATCGTTGATGAGCCGCGATTTTGAAGTGTACCCGCCGCCCGCGTCGTGTAAACGTCGCCGCAAAATACGACCGTCATTCCGGGGCGATGCGTCAGCATCGAACCCGGAATCTCGAGATTCCGGGTTCGATGCTTCGCATCGCCCCGGAATGACGACGAAGGAGAAAGCAACTGAACCCGGCAAGCTACGCGGTCCTGTTCTTCGGCGCGCTTGCCGGCGGTTTCGTCTCCGGTCTTGCCGGCTTCGGCACCGCGCTGATGGCGCTCGGCATCTGGCTCTATGTGCTGCCGCCGACGCTTGCAGTGCCGCTGGTGCTGGTCTGCTCGGTCATCGCGCAGGTGTCGACGCTGCCGTCGATCTGGAAGACCATCGACTTCCGCCTGGTCTGGCCGTTCGTCATCGCGGGCCTCGCCGGCGTGCCGATCGGCATTTTGCTGATCGCCCGCGCCGACCCCGAGGTCTTCAAGCTGACGATCGGCGTCTTCCTGCTGGTGTTCCCGACCCTGCTGTTCCTGCAGCGCAAGCCGATGTCGATCGCCTTCGGCGGCAAATGGGCCGACGGCGCGATCGGATTTGCCGGCGGCATCCTCGGCGGCCTCGCCGGACTGTCCGGCCCGCTCCCGATCCTGTGGGCGAGCGTGCGCGGCTGGGGCAAGCAGCAGCGCCGCGGCGTGTTTCAGATCTTCAACTTCACGATCCTGGCGGCCGCGCTCCTGGTCCAGATCGCGAGCGGCCTGGTGAAGCCCGAACTGATCTGGTTGACGGCCTGTGCGTTTCCAGGAACGCTGCTCGGCGCCTGGCTCGGCTCGCGCCTCTACCACGCGCTCAGCGACCGCAATTTTTCCGACGTCGTGCTGGTGCTGCTGTTCCTGTCCGGCGTGGCGCTGGTGTGGAACGGGCTGGCGCCGCGGTAGCGCGCGGATCGCGCAGCAGAAAATGGCCCGTGCTCGCAAGGACTGAAGATGATCGAACCGCGCGGCGGCGACCTTCTTGAAAGGTGCGGCTGCGCGGGCGGCCGCAAGGTTGTTTCTGAATTGGCAAGTAGAGAAACTTTGTGACTGAGAAACAATTTTCGAAGCGCCTTGGATCCGACATTGACCTGCATCGCGTTCATTGAGAGGCTTGAGTGGATGGTGGGCCACAGAAGGCCCGTCATTTCGACGTGAACTGTTCGATTCCTTTTGCCAATCATTTTTTGCTGGAGGAAGTCAAAACACGTTGGTAATGGCGTTATTCGCCGGTGTCGCAATTGGCGGTATCGCAGTTGAGGGGCTGCACGCCCAAGCCAAGCTGAAGGCTTACAGTGTCGCCGAGATCGAACCGGTTGCTGGAGCGAAAGTCTCGCCCACCTACCTCGAAGCTGCTCGAAAGGCGATTGCCAGTCATCATGGTCGTGCCTTGCGCACGGTGAACGGACGGGTCCAGGGAATCGAAGGCACGCCTCCCAAGAACGTCGCCATTGTTGAGTGGGACAGCGTGGACGACGCCGTGGCATTCTACAAGTCGAAGGACTGGTCCGATCTTGCCGCCGAGCGCGAGAAGTCTCAAAAGACGTTCCGACGGTATGTCGTCGAAGTCGAGCAATAGCCAGCCACTTCGCTGGGCGTTGCTTGATAGACACGCGCATGGGGCCGCCTCAGTCGGCGGCCCCGTCATTTCATGCAGGTCGTGACCCGCACGACACAACCTCCGCGGCGCGTGGCTAGCGGAACATCGCCCGCCAGCCACGCGCCACTGCCCTACTCCGCCGCCGCCTGGCCGAACTCGGTCGCCTGCCGCTCGAACAGGCCGCGGTAGATGCCGCCCTGCCGTGCCGCAAGCACCTCATGCGTGCCCTGCTCGACGATCTCGCCGCGATCGAACACCAGGATGCGATCCATGCTGCGCACGGTCGACAGCCGGTGCGCGATCACGATCGAGGTGCGGCCCTTCATCAGCCGCTCCATCGCCTGCTGGATCAGCGCCTCGGACTCCGAATCGAGGCTCGAGGTCGCCTCGTCCAGGATCAGAATGGGCGCATCCGCCAGGAAGGCGCGCGCCAGCGCCACGCGCTGCCGCTCGCCGCCCGACAGCTTGACGCCACGCTCGCCCACCAGCGTGCCGTAATCCTTCGGCAGCCGCATGATGAACTCGTGCGCATTGGCAAGCCGCGCCGCCTGCTCGATCGCCTCCATGCTGGCGCCCGGCCGGCCATAGGCGATGTTCTCCGCCAGCGTGCGGTGAAACAGGATCGGCTCCTGCTGCACGATCGCGATCTGGCTGCGCAGCGATTGCTGCGTCGCCTTGGCGATATCCTGACCGTCGATCAGGATTTTGCCGCCGGAGACGTCGTAGAGCCGCTGCACCAGCTTGACGAAGGTCGTCTTGCCAGAGCCGGAGCGCCCGACCAGGCCAACGCGCTCGCCGGCATCGATGTCGACCGACAGCCCGTCATAGAGCGGCAAGCGATGGCCGCCATAGTGGAACGTGACGTCGTCGAACACGATGCGGCCGCCCTGGATGTCGATCGTCCTGGCATCATCCGCGTCGGCGATGCCGAGCGGCTCGCCATGGATCTGCACCAGCTCCTCCATGTCGTTCACCGAACGCTGCAGGTTGTTGATGTGCATGCCGACATCCCGCAGATAGGCGTGGATGATGTAGTAGCTGGTCAGCACATAGGTGACGTCGCCCGGCGTGGCGTGGCCGGCCGCCCACAGCAGGATCGCGCCGCCGATCACCGAGGCGCGGAAGCACAACAGCACCAGCAGCTGCGCCGTCGAGGTGTGGTTGTAGCGCAACCAGGTCCGCCGCACCCGCCGGCGCCAGCGGCTGATGACGCCGTCCAGCCGCATGTCCTCGCGCGTCTCGGCGCCGAACGACTTCACCACCGCGTTGCAGGTCAAGGCGTCGGCCAGCGTGCCGCCGACCTTGGTGTCCCACGCATTGGAGACGCGCGCGGCCGGCGCGACGTAGCGCACCTGGAACACCATGGTCATCGCGACATAGATCACCGAACCCACGGCAATCACCGCGCCGAGCGATGGCCAGTGCAGCCCGAGCAGGATCATCGAGCCGAGCAGCACGACCAGCGACGGCAACAGCGCCATCAGGATGGTGTCGTTCAGCAGGTCGAGCGCCCACATGCCGCGCGTGATCTTGCGCACGGTGGAGCCCGCGAACGAATTGGCGTGCCAGTCGGTCGAGAAGCGCTGCACGCGCATGAAGGCCTGCTGCCCGACATCGGACATCGTCTTCAGCGTGAACGGCACGATGGTCTGGATACCGACCAGCCGCAGCATCAGCGACAGCGCGCCGAGGCCGACGATGGCACCGAATGCCAGCATCGCCCCATGGCGCGCGGCGGCATCGGTGGCACCCGCGGTCAGCGCATCAACCAGATGGCCAGAAAAAACCGGCATGAACAGGTCGGCCGCGGTCGCACCGAGGAAGCCCGCCGTCACGGCGAAGGCGCGCAGCGGCTGCTCCAGCCAGTGGTGGAACACGAATGGCAGGACGATCCGGATCGCGGCCGGTCGCTTGGTCGTCAGAGAGGTCATGGCACATTCCGGCCACGCTTCTGCAGCGCAAGCCGGCTCCATCTGAGGCGACATGCGGACGGAATCCGGCCGCTGATGTCGCTGGAAATTGTAGATAACGTGTTGGGAAGTTTGGGTGATCGGGGATCAGGCCCGATCAGCGTCGGGAGCTAACGCGAAGCCGCGTCAAGCACCATCGAACGTGGGCGCGCGATCTGCGAAATAAACGACTTCATGCGCATCTCCCGGGTTCGAGTAAGGAATGGGCTGCTTATAAATGCATCACGCGCGATTGGCAAGATGACAAGCGCGTGAGTGCGGCAATGTGTCGATGATGCAACGCTCTGCACGCGACCGGGCGCACATCGCGCGCGAAGCCGATGCGTTCAATGCGCGTCGCCGCCGCCCGCGGTCATCGACGGCGGCTTGTTGACGAACAGCACCAGCAGGCTGAGGCCGACATAGAACAGCGACAGCATGAAGAAGGCGTCGCCATAGCTCATCACCTGGGCCTGGCGGTGCACGAGCTGCGAGAGCTGCTTCATCGCCATGGTGGCGGAATCGCCCATGCCCTGCAGGCGCTGGGTGAAATTGTTGAGGGTCTCGACCGCGGTCGCGTTGCCCCAGGTCACCCGGTCCTGCAGCCGCGAGATGTGCAGATCCGTGCGGTCGTTGAGCGCTTCGTTGATCAGAGCGAGCCCGACCGCGCCGCCGAGATTGCGCATCAGGTTGAACAGGCCGGAGGCGTTCTTGACGCGGTCTTGCGGCAGCGTGGCGAGCGCGATGTTGTTGGTCGGCACCATCGCGCACATCATGCCGATGCCGCGCAGGATCTGCGGCACCAAGAGCTCGTAGAAATCGTACTCGCGCGTAATCCAGGTCATCTGCCAGGAGCCGAGCGCGAAGGTGACGAGGCCGAAGGCGATGATGTAGCGCAGATCGACCTTCTGCATCAGCCGGCCGACCACCGGCGCCATGAAGAACATCGTCATGCCGGAGATGAACATGGTCTCGCCGATCATCAGCGCGCTGTAGCCGCGGATCTCAGCGAGATAGCGCGGATAGACGTAGGTCAGGCCGTACAGCCCGATGCCGATGCAGAACTGCAGCACGCAGCCGACCGCGAAATTGCGGTTGGAGAAGGCATAGAGATCGACGATCGGCTCCTCCGCGGTCAGCACCCGCCAGAAGAAGGCGACCGCCGAAACGAAGCCGATCGCGGCGCAGATCGCGACCGAAGTGTCCTGCAGCCATTCATATTGCGGGCCTTCCTCGAGCACATATTCGAGCGAGCCGAGGAAGCCGCCCATGAAGATCAGGCCCCACCAGTCGAAGCGCTCGAGCAGCGCGAAGTTCGGCTGGTCGAAATCGACCAGCGCCAGCACGCCGATGGTGATGATGACACCGGGCACGATGTTGATGAAGAACAGCCAGTGCCACGACATCAGATCGGTGATGTAGCCGCCGACGGTCGGCCCGACGGTCGGCGCCAGCGTCGCGACCAGCCCGATGATCGGCGCCACGATGTAGAACTTGGAGCGCGGGAAGATGGTGTAGGCCGAGGCGAACACCGTCGGGATCATGCCGGCGCCGAGGAAGCCCTGCAGCGCGCGCCACAGGATCATCTGCTCGATCGAGGAGGCAAAGCCGCACAGCAGGCTCGAAACCGTGAAGCCGAACGCCGAGATCGCAAACAACAGCCGGGTGCCGAGCGCGCGCGACAGGAATCCCGACAAGGGGATCGCGATCACCTCGGCGATCAGATAGGCGGTCTGCACCCACGAGACTTCGGTCGAAGACGCCGACAGGCCGGCCTGGATCTCGGTGAGCGAGGCCGAGACGATCTGGATGTCCAGGATCGACATGAACATGCCGAACACCATGATGATGAAGGCGACCACCCGCTTGGGCTGGAGCCGCTCGGTCTCCGAGGCGCCGGTCATCATCGAGGGAGAGGCAGTGGTCGCGTCGGCCATGGGCTCATCAGGCTCCGCGCTTCGAACCCGCGGTCCGAAGCTTCAAGCATCACTGCGGATGGATCATCATCGGCGCGTCGAGGTCGGTATCGGCATCGGCATCGGCCGCGCCCTCTCGCGTGTCGACGGTGGTGTAGACCGACATCCCGGCGCGCAGCATGCCCTGCTTGGCGACGCTGTTCGGCACCCGGATGCGGACCGGCAGGCGCTGCACGATCTTGGTGAAGTTGCCGGTGGCGTTGTCGGGCGGCAGCAGCGTGAACACCGAGCCCGCGGCCGGCGAGATGCTGTCGACGATGCCGGTGAACTTGCGGAAGCCGTAGGCGTCGACCTTGATCGTTACCCGCTGCCCGGTGCGGATGCGCTTGAGCTGGGTCTCTTTGTAGTTGGCGTCGATGAAGACGCCGTCGAGCGGCACCACATTGCCAAGCCGCTGGCCGACATTGATGTAATCGCCGGTGTTGACGAGACGGTTGGAGAAGGTGCCGTCCACCGGCGCGCGCACCTGGGTGAAATCGAGATCGCGCTCGGCCTTGGCGAGCTGGGTCTGCAACTCGGCGAGCTGGGCGCGGGCCTCGGCCTGCTGCGCCTTGGTGACATCGACGTTGCTCTTTGCGGCGGCGTAGGCAGCCTGCGCCGACCGCACGGCGGCCGCGCCCTGATCACGGCCGGCTTCAGAGACTTCGAAGGTGGCGCGCGAGGCAAAGCCCTTGGTGCTCAGCGCCTGCTGGCGATCGAAATCGAGATCGGCGCGCTTCAGGCCGGCTTCGGCGGAGACGAGCTGCGCCTGCGCCTGCTCGACCGAGCTTTCGGCCGCCGCGACCTGGCGACCGATGCGCTCGATCGTCGCCTGCTGGGTCGCGATCCGCGTGCGCGCGGCGTCGACCGCGATGCGATAGTCACCGTCATCGATCCGGAAGATCACATCGCCTGCACGCACCAGCGCGTTGTCGCCGGGCAGGATCGCCGCGATATGGCCCGCGACGCGCGCGCCGAGCATGGTGTTGTTGGCGCGGACATAGGCGTCGTCGGTCGAGATGTAGAAGCGCCCAACCATCAGGTAATAGGCGGCATAGCTCGCGCCGGCGAGCGCGAGCAGCCCGAGCACGCCCATCATCACGAATCTGCGCTTGCCGGATTTCGGCGCCGCGGCAGCGGGCGACGCCGCCGGCTGTTCGGGCGCAGAAGCGGGCGGCGCCTCGGCGGGACGCTTGTCACCGGGACCCTTTTCGCCGGGACTCTTGGCTTCGTCGGCCCTTTTGGCTTCGTCAGTTCTGGCCTGCTCGCCGAGATCGGCGGATGCGTCGCGCGCCACCGCGTCCGCGGCCATCTCGGGCCCGGAACGAACAATGCGTGCAGCCTGATCCCGTGCTGCGGCCATAACCGAGGCTCCCCACCAAAATTCTTGACGCGCGCAATGGCGGAAGAACGGCCGTGCGGCGCATCGTCACTCCCACCAATACCATTGACCGAACGGTTCGGTCAATCTACATTCCCGCCCAGCGGATTATAAGGCTTCGATTCTTCCCGGACTGATTCTGGGTTGGGTTCTTTGGTGAGAAGCTAAATCAATGGTTGCAGCGCCCCCAAACCCCCTCCACCTCGTCGTCGGCGATGAGGAGTCCTCGAAGCGCCGCCAGATCCTGGACGGCGCCCGCAAGGTATTCCTGGAGCTCGGCTTCGACGGCGCCAGCATGGGCGAGATCGCCCGCGCCGCGGGGGTCTCCAAGGGCACCCTATACGTGTATTTCCCCGACAAGGCCGGGCTGTTCGCGGCGATCGTCGAGGAGGAGAAGCGCGAGCAGGGCAAGGTCGCCTTCAACTTCGATCCGGCACGCGACGTCGACACCACCCTCCCCGAATTCGGCCGTGCCTATGTCGCGGTGCTGTGCCGGCCCGGTGGCGGCTCCGCGATCCGCACCGTGATGGCGATCGCCGAGCGGATGCCCGAGCTCGGCAGCCGGTTCTACACCCATGTGATCGCCCACACCGTCGACCGCTTCGCCGCCTATCTTGAGGCGCGCGCCGCGCTCGGCGAGCTCGTGATCGACGACTATCAGCTCGCGGCCTGGCAATTCATGCAGATGTGCCAGGCAACGCTGTTCCAGGCGTTCATCTTCCAGGCCAATCCGTCACCCTCGCCGGAGCGGATCGCAACCGTCGTCGACAGCGCGACGCGCGTGTTCTTCGCGGCATACCGGCCGAAGCAGGCGAATTGATCCCCCGCCGTCGCAGGACAGGCGAGTGACGATCCAATACGACTATTTCCTTTGGCAGGACCGCAACTTGGCGCTTGTCGCGCGACGCCACCTCGCGCGACAATTCCCTGGATGAACCGGCATATCGACCCAGATCAAATGTCCAGCGTGATGGCACGGCTGGGGGACGCCGTGGTCGACCCGGCGGCGTGGACCGGCATCATGACGTCGATCTGCGAGGCGGTGGGCGCAACCGGCGCCGTGCTGCTGCAAAGCGACGTGCGGACCCCGGACGTGCCGCGCACCGCGTCGACCGAAGAGATGGTGCAGCACTACTTCGCACACAACTGGCATGAGCAGGATTCGCGCGCTCCAGGCGTTCCGCGAGCAATGGCCGGCGAAGTGATCACCGATCAGGACTTGCTGACGCCCGAGCAGATCCGGTCGGATCCGATGTACAATGAGGTGCTGTATCCGTTCGGCTTCAAATGGTTCGCCGGCATCGGCTTCTGGGCCGACAGCGCGCCGTGGGTGCTGACGTTGCAACGCACCGGGGAGGAAGGACATTTCGAGACACGCGAGACGCGGCTTCTGGCTCAGCTGGGGCCGCGCCTGACGGAGACAGCGACGCTGTCGACTGCGGTCGGCCGCATCGCGCTCGCCTCCATGACCGGCATTCTCGACCGGGTGCGGCAGCCGGCCGTCGCACTCGATCGCACAGGCCTCGTGATCGATCGCAACGAAGCCGCCGATGCCGGCTTCGATGCGGACATCAGGATCAGGGATCGCCGGCTGATCGTGCGCGACAAAGCAGCACAGGCGCGGCTTGATCAAGTCATCGATCTGATCCGCGCCGCACCCGAGCGCGCGGCGCTGCCGATCGAGCCGATCCTGATCCGCCGTACGCACAAGGGACCGGTGGTGTTGCGCGCGTTGCCGATCGACGGTGCGGCACGCAACGTCTTCCTCGGCGCGCGGGCGATGCTGGTCTTCGTCAATTTGACGCCACGCGCGATGCCCGAGCCCGGCATGATCGCGCAGGCATTCGGCCTCACGCCGGCAGAAGCGCGGCTGGTGGCGCTGCTCGCGGGCGGCCTCTCGATCGCCGACGCTGCCGAACGGCTCGGGATCGTTCGCGACACCGCACGCAACCAGTTGAAGTCGGCCTTCGCCAAAACCGGCACGCACCGCCAGCCCGAACTGGTCAGCCTCGTCCTTCGGATCGCTTGAGCATGGCGCCGCACCGGCGCGGCGCTTACCCTTCGAGACGCGCTGCGCGCGCCGTAGCGTCACGGGAGAGAGAGAGAGAGAGAGAGAGAGATTCGACTCAATCCACAATGATGGTTACCCGCCCGATTTCGCCCAGCACGGCCGGGCGTTGACCGCCGTACGCGCCGCTCTTGAGCACGGCCGTATACGATCCAGCCGCGCGATAGACGTGCGTCCGCCGAAAGCCGCGGATCGGTGAGATCGTGTCATCGGTCCGGCCGTCGCCGAAATCGAGCACGACCACCCCCTCCGGCATCCCCGGCCCCATGCCGGTGAAGGTCACCTCAAGCGGCGCGGCGCCCGAGATCGGCGAAGCGGCAAGTGCACTTGTCGCGTTCATCTGCGTCGTCGCGGTCATGTCGATCACACCAAGGGTGATTGCGGAGATGGCAAATATCGGCAAACGCCACGTCATTTCGAATGTCCCGATCACCCACCCGCCGCAAGCAGATTGCGGCGGGTGGTTTTATGAATCAAGCCGCAGGACGCCCTCCTCCGGCTCAGACCAGATGGAAATCGCCTGCGTGCGCTTGCAGCTCCGCCGCCTTGATCCCGGCAAAGGTGATCGTATCGCCGAACGCGTCCGTTATGACAGCGCCGGCGGCGGTATCGGCCGTGTGATTGGATAGCATGTCGTTCACGCTGGCGAAGATCGACTTGTCGAGTTGCACGGCGTCATTGTGCGCAACGAAATCGGTGATCACGTTGGTGCCGAAATGCGGGCGGAACAGGAACGTGTCCGGCCCGTTGTTGCCGGTCAACGTGTCACCATCGCCGCCGATCAGCACGTCCGGGCCATTGCCGCCGATCAGGATGTCGTGCCCCGCCGAGCCGTCGAGCACGTCCTGGCCGTTGCCGCCGTTCAGTGTGGTATGGCTTCCGGCCTGGTAGTTGACGCCGGGATTGAACACGACGATGCTCAGCGTCGACGACGCCGTTGCGCCATGCGGATCGGCAATCGTGTAGGCGAAGGTGTCCTGCGCGACGATCTGCGACGGCAAGCCCCCCTTGTTGGCGACGTAGACATAGCTGCCGTCGGCATTCAGCGTCAGCGAGCCGTAGGTGCCGGCGATGGTGTGCCCGACATTGCCGGCCGCCCCGTCGACGGCGCTGACCACCGAGTGACCCTGATCGTGGATGTCAGGATCGGTGTCGTTGGACAGCACACCGTGCGACGCGTCAACCGACAGCGTCGACTTCTTGGCCGTGCCGTTGCTGTCCGCGACCGCGATCGGCGCGTCATTGGCGCCGTTGATGGTGAGGACGACATCCTGGGTGACGGCCCCGCCATGCGCATCGTCGATGATGACGGGCACCGTGACGGTGAGGCTCTCGCCGACCGACAGGAAATCGAGATCCTTGTCGACGATGCTGTAGCTCCAGTCGATCTTGCCTGCGTTGGTGTTGCCGGCCTCGGGCATGATCGTAAAGGCTGCCTCGAGCGAGGCGATCTGCGTCGGCGTGAGTTCCGACGTGTAGTCGTGCGTCGAGTCCTGCCAGGTCACCGTCTCGCCGGCGGTATTGATCGTCGCAGTCGGCCGGTCGTTGAGGTCGGGATCGGTGAAGGCGATCGTGCCGGCGGTCGCATCCGGCGTCGAACTTCCTGTGACGCCGGGCAATTCGCTGATCGTCCCCGTCAAGTTGGACAGTGCCGGCACTACCGACACGGGATCATTGGTGCCGGTGAAGACGACCGTGATCTGTTGGGTCGAAGCGTCACTGACGCTCGAGCCGGTGTGGTGGTCCGCCACCGTGACGTCGTAGACCACAGTCAGCGTCTCACCAGCCGCCAGGAAGTCCAGATTCTTGTCCGCCAGGTCGAACTGCCAGTTGAGCGTCCCGCTGGTACCGTCGACGCCAATCGTGTCGGTCAGCGCCGTTGCGAGCGCCGCCTGCGTGGCGAGCGGAATCGTGACGCCGCCGGACCAGGTCGCGGTATCAAACGACTCACTCGCGGTGTGCGTGTCGCCGGCATTCGCATCGGTCAACGTCAGCGTGCCGAGAAGTTCCTGCAGCGAGGCGGAATTGGTGGTGTTGGCCAATTCGGTCAGCGGATGCGGCGATCCCGGATCGGGCGACAGCACCGGCGGACGGTTCAGCACTTCGGTCTCGTTGAACGTGCCGTCGGCGAACTGGAAGTTCTGAATGTTGGTGACGGTGTCGGTCCCGTCAGGTGACCCGCCGCGCTGGTCGGCGATCTGGATTGCGCCGCTGCCAAGCAGTGTCGCGATATATTGCAGCCGGGTGCCGCTGTAGACGACCGTGTTGGTGCCGCCTCCGCCATCGATCGTGTCGTTGCCGCCATTGCCGCGAAGCACGTTGTCGGCGGCATTGCCGACGATCGTGTCGTTGCCCGACCCGCCATTGGCGTCCTCGATCAGCGACGCGGTCTCGGTCGGGTGGCTCGGATCGATCAACGCGTTGGCGATGTTGCCGCGCGCGAAATACTCGGCGCCACCCGCGCCGTTATTGCCGAGATCGGCGCGCTGCGCGTGCGCCGCGCTGGTGTCCAGAATGGTCCAGGCGCCGGGATTGAGATCGATCGAGAGGCTGGTCGTGTAGTTGGAGAAGTCGTAGGTATCGGTGCCACCGCCATCCCACAGCGTCATCAGCACGAAATTGCTTTGCGGCGCGCCCTGCCCGACGCCATCGATGAACTCCTCGCCGGTGGTCGGGCTCCAGGTGTAGGTGGTGTTGCCGTTGTGCGCCGTGGCACCATAGTTCGCGCCGTACATGTACTGCAGCGCGGCGATGTCGTCCTGCATGTAGGTGGTCGGATGATCGGGCGCGTTGTCGCCATTGGTGGCGTTGTCGCCAGGAAACTGGCTGTAGGTCATCACCGAGTATTCGTAGGAATTGTGATCGGCCGGCAGCGCGGGGAACGTCACGCCGTGCCCGTCCTGCGTGACGTGGCCGTGCTTCAATCCGAGATTATGGCCGGTCTCGTGCATGATTCCGGCGGCATCCTGGAAGCTGCCGAGCACCGGATTGGTGTAGCCGCCGGTGACGAACCATGCGTCGCCTTGCGCGCCCATCGCGGAGAACGGCGCGCTGCCGTTGTAGCCCAGTTCAGGCGGATTGGCCTCCGCAGTGCCGGGCGCGTTGCCGGGGACGTGCAGTCCGGTGTGCAAGGCGACACTGCTGTCGTCGGTGTAGTCGATCTTATCAGCATTGGCGTAGCGCAGCGTCGCGCCGGCGCTCGTCGTCTCGGTGAAGGTGAGATTGGTGAAGCTTGCGATGTTGGTGAGCGCGGTACGTACTGCCGTCTGCTGTGCCGCCGTGAACGCGCTGAAATTGTCGATCTCCTGGTAGCCGTATTCAGCGGTGCCAGTGGGGAACGAAAACGTCAGATTCTGCGCGCCGCCCGAACCCCACTCCCATCCCCAGAGAATGCCATCGATATCTGGATTACCGGACAAATTAACAACTTGAGTCATGGGAAAACTCCGTTTTGGGTGAAATGAAAAACGTCCCCAATTCCGTTCAGTTGTCTTGCTGACGCGAGATGCAATCCTTTCTGCTGAGGGTGATTCCGATTTCGAAATTTGCGACGCAAAGGTCGCCGGATCTGGAATTCACCTGCACCGCGCCCGACGTCCGCGGCGGGCGCGATTGTTAGGCTTGTGGCAACTACAAGTCAAACGTGTTTCTGATTGTAATAAAACCATAAATTGTTAGACGAATTCGTCGAAAATTTTGTGCGTGCTCAAGCACTGTCTGTGGGCAGTCACATTCTGTGAGGGTAGTGTGATCTTCGCAGACAAGGAGGCACGGTCCGTGACTCCAATCACACGGGATCATCGTCGATGAACGACCTCATCATCCGACATATGCGGCCGGACGAGATCGCGCTCGCGGTGGATTGGGCCGCGGCGGAAGGATGGAATCCCGGTCTCGCCGATGCGCCCTGCTTTGCCGCCGAGGATCCGTCGGGATTTTTCATCGGCGAGCTCGACGGCCAGCCTGCCGCGGTGATCTCCTGCGTCAATTACGGCGCAGGTTTCTCCTTCCTCGGCTTCTACATCGTGCGCCCGGATCTGCGGGGCCGCGGCCACGGTCTGAAGATCTGGAATGCGGCCATCGCGCATGCGCATCCGCGCGTGATCGGGCTCGATGGCGTGGTGGCGCAGCAGGCGAACTACCAAAAGTCCGGCTTCGCGCTCGCTTACGCCAATGTGCGCTACGGCGGCACGGTCACCGCACCACCAGCGCCGAACGCCGGCATCGTCGCGCTGACCGAGGTGCCTATGGCGCTGGTCGAGGCCGACGACGCCACGGTGTTTCCCGCGCCGCGTCCGGCCTTCCTGCGCGCCTGGATCAATGCGCCGGGCCATGTCGGACGCGCGCTGATGCGCGACGGCAGGCTGGCCGGCTGGGGGGTGATCCGTCCGTGCCGTACCGGCCGCAAGATCGGTCCGCTCGTCGCCGACGACCGCGCCGGCGCCGAGACCATTCTTTCGGCGTTGCTCGCGAGTGCAGGCAGCGGCGACATCTTCCTCGACGTTCCCGCGGTCAACCGCGACGCCGTGGCGCTGGCGCAAGGCCTCGGGCTGTCGCCGGTGTTCGAGACCGCGCGGATGTACACTGGCGCGATCTCGCCATTGCGGATCGATCGCGTGTTCGGCGTCACGACGTTCGAGCTCGGTTAGAGAAACCTCTGCGTTCAAATGCCGCACGATCGCGGACCCGATTCCTGTGAAGCGGCTCATAACGCGTTTATTCAATAATGAAATACACCTCTGGTTGAGCGAGAGAGCCAGTTCAGTGCACTTCCGCACGCGCTGCGCTCGTCCGCGACAGAAGGAGGTGTCGCATGGCGTTCCTGTTCTTCAACTTCCGCAGCATGGGCCTCAGCGAGGCGCTCGCCAATGTCGGCGAGCTCAAGGGCGTCGTCGCCAACACGCTGAAGCAGAACGGCTTCACCGATGTCGTCAATACCCAGTCAGAGGTTGCCGGCAACAAGAACGGCGTTCGCGTGTCCATCCTGCATCTGCACAATGTCGATCGGCAGTTCTGGCAGGTGTTCATGGCCGGCGGCGATACCGCGGCCACCAAGCAGACGCTCGACGACGTCGTGCACAAGGTGGAGCATCTCGCCTTCCTCTAGAGCTTCCGGTTCTGATTGAACCGGAGCTCCGAAGTCGTGCGAAATCCCCGCGGGCAAGCCGCGGGGGTTTGCGCCCCCTAGTTCGCCGCCGCGTTGACCCGCGGGGTGGCGACGTTGTCCTGCTCCAGCTCCTCGGGCAGTCCGGCGAAACGCCTTAGCGCCTTCGCCATTTTCACGCGGCCGGCGACGCCGGTGATGATGACGTCGACCATCACGAACGACGAGTGGAAGTGGCCCTGCGCCTTGAGCTGCTCGACCTTGACGCCGGCTTTCGCGAGCGCGTCGCCATAGGCATTCCCCTCGTCGCGCAGCGGATCGAACTCCGCAGTCGCGATGAACGCCGGCGGCAGGCCTTCGAGCTTGCCGCGCAACGGCGCGACGCGCGGATCGGTGCGGTCGGCCGGCGAGCAGTACAGGTCCCAGAACCAGAACATCAGCCCGCGGGTCAGGAAGTAGCCGGCCGCGTTGTCGACATAGGACTGCCGGTCGAACGAGGAGTCGGTGACCGGGCAGATCAAGAGCTGGCCTGCGATCTCGGGCCCGCCGCGATCGCGCGCGAGCTGGCAGGTCACGGCCGCGATGTTGCCGCCGGCGCTCCAGCCTGCGACCAGCACCGGCCCTGCCCTGCCGCCGAGCTCGGCGGTGTGGGCTGCGATCCAGCGCGTCGCCGCATAGCCGTCCTCGGCCGCAGCCGGGAAGCGATGCTCGGGCGCGTGGCGATAGCCGACGCTGACGATGATCATGCCGGTGCGCCGGCACAGATCGCGGCAGAACGGATCATCCGACAGCTCGTCGCCGAGCACCCAGCCGCCGCCGTGGAAATACACCACGATCGGGTGCGGCCCCGGCGTCGCCGGACGATACAGCTTGTACGGCAGCGGACCATCGGCGCCCTGCAGCACGCCGGTGCCGACCTCGCCGACCGGACGGCCGGCAGGACGGCCCTTGTTGAACTCGTTGAGGAAGTCGCGTGCGCCCTGCGCGCCCATCGTCTCGATCGGCGGCAGGTTCATCTCACCGAGCATATTGAGCACCAGCCGCACATCCGGCTGCAAACGCACCACCTCGCCGTCATTGCACTGCTCGGCAACACCGGGACCCGAGAGCTTGAAGCCGAGCATGCCGCGCCCGACCACCTCGTTGCAGATGCTGCGATACGGACCGACGCCGCCGGTATAGGGCATCACGCCCTGCGGCTTGCCGGGCACGTTGGCGCCCGTGTACCAGGTGTTGGCGAGCCGGTGCAGCGTCAGGGTCGCACAATCGGCCATATGGCGTTCCCAGCCGGCCTGCGCGGTCTCGGTGGCTTCCATCGTCGTGAAGCCGGCGTCGCGCAACGCGGCGATGCGGTCGACCACCCAGTCGACATGCTGCTCGATCGATACCGCCATGTTCGACAGCACCGACGGGCTGCCGGGACCGGTGATCATGAACAGATTGGGGAAGCCAGCGACGGTGACGCCGAGATAGGTCTGCGGTCCGTGCGCCCAGACATCCGACAGCGACTTGCCGCCGCGGCCGGAGATCGGATGCACCGCCATGATCGCGCCGGTCATCGCGTCGAAACCGGTGGCGAACACGATGACGTCGACATCGAAGCTGCGCTTGTCGGTCGAGATGCCGCCGGCGGTGATCGCCTTGATCGGCTCCTGCCGCAGATTGACCAGCGTCACGTTCGGACGGTTGTAGGTCGCGTAGTAATTGGTATCGAGGCAGGGACGCTTGGCGCCGAACGGATGATCGTGCGGGGTGAGCGCCGCGGCCGTCTCCGGATCCTTGACCACGGCACCGATCTTCTCGCGGATCAGATCGCCGACCAGCCGGTTGCCGTCGACATCGACCGCCTGGTCGGCCCAGAGCTGGGTCAGGATGTGGACGAGGTCGCCCGCCGCCCACGCCTTCTCGAACCGCTCGCGGCGTTCGGCGTCGCTCAATTGCCAGCTCACCACGGTCTGCTGCGGATACGGCACCCCGGCCATCGACCAGCGCGCCTGGTCGCGATAGGCCGCACGGTCGGTCTCGAAGAAGGTCTTGCGATCTTCCGGCGCCGGACCGTTGCCGGCCGGCAGTGCGAAATTCGGCGTGCGCTGGAATACGGTGAGTTGCGCGGCCTGTTCGGCGATCAACGGGATCGACTGAATGCCCGACGATCCGGTGCCGATCACGGCAACGCGCTTGCCCTTCAGGTCGACGCCCTGGTGCGGCCAGCGGCCGGTGAAATAGATCTCGCCTTTAAAATCCTTGACGCCGTCGATCTCCGGCGGCTTCGGCGACGACAGGCAGCCGGTCGCCATGATGTAGTAGCGGCACGAGACGTTGGCGCCGTTGTTGGTCGCAATCTGCCAGCGCGAAGTCGCGTCGTCCCAGGTCGCCTGCGTGACCTTGGTGCCGAACCTGATGTCGCGGCGCAGATCGTACCGGTCGGCGACGAAGCCGAGATAGCGCAGGATTTCCGGCTGGGTCGCGTATTTCTCCGACCAGGTCCACGCCTGATCGAGTTCTGGATCGAACGTGTAGCTGTAATCGATGGTCTGGATGTCGCAGCGCGCGCCGGGATACCGGTTCCAGTACCAGGTGCCGCCGACATCGCCGCCCTCTTCGAGCGCAACCGCCGAGAAGCCCGCCTTACGCAACCGATGCAACAGATAGAGACCGGCGAAACCGGCGCCGACGACTGCGACGTCAACCTGCTGCGTGGTTCCGCTGTGCGTGGAGTCCGAAGCGCGTGCTGCAACTGCTGCGTCTGGCATGCCATTCCTCCCGTATGTTTTGATTTGACGGAAGGCTAGCCCTGCGCTTTCAGTTTGTCATCACGACAAACGCAATCTGAGGTCGCCGCAATTGTGGCGTGCGCGGCCTGGGGTGCGGCGCGCAGCGCGTAGACGCAAGTGCTGAGCTGGCACGTTGCGGCAAGGCCGTGTCAAAGTCGAGCGCTCGAATCTAGACCCGTCACCCTGAGGTGGCCGCTTCTTCAGCGGCCCTCGAAGGGTCGACGGCCCGATTGTGGCCGTGCATCCTTCGAGACGCGCGCAAGAGCGCGCTCCTCAGAGCCTGACTGATAAATGGGGGTGAGTGATCCCAGCGAGGTGTGATTCCATCGGATTTGCAAAGATTCGAAGGAGATCACGATGCCCTGGACTGAAATCACTCGAAAGCAATATCGGCGGGACGACCTGCGTTATGCAAGCGATATGACAGATGCGGAATGGAGGCTGATCAGGCGCCTTCTGCCGCGAGCACACCGGCGTGGCCGACCGCGCCGAACCGATCTTCGTAGTGTTGTGGAGGCGGTTCTCTACATTCTATCGACAGGATGCCAGTGGCGGGCACTGCCGCAGGAGTTCCCACCCTATTCGACGGTGCAGGGTTATTTTTACGCGTGGCGAGATACGGGTCGATGGCAGAAGATCGCCAGCGTTCTTGTTCAGCGGGCGCGAAAAAAGCTGGGACGTGCTTCAAAGCCGACAGCTGCCGTGATCGACAGCCAAAGTGCGCCGACCACGCAGGCCGGCGGGCCTCGTGGCTACGACGCGGGGAAGCGCATCTACGGCCGCAAGCGGCACATTGTGACCGACACCAATGGCCTGCTCCTCGGAGTTCATGTGCATCCGGCCAACGTCCAGGACTGCCATGGTGCGGTACCGTTGCTGAAGATGGTACGGACGCAATTCCCTCGGCTGGGACACGTTTTTGCCGATCGGATCTATCGTGGGAAGCAGCTTCTCGACGCCCTCTCGGACTGCGGTCCATGGACCATCGAGATCGTCGAGCGGCCTCAAGGCGTCAAAGGCTTCCAGCTGCTGCCGCGACGATGGGTTGTTGAACGGACATTCGCTTGGTTCGGCAGATGTCGACGTCTCGCCAAGGACTTCGAGGCCGCCACAGCCACCGAAGTCGCATGGTTACTCCTCGCCCACATCAGGCTCCTGACCCGCAGACTTGCCGCCGCTCATAGCGATTGACGGCATTATGAGTCAGACTCTCAGGATGACGGATTCGCAGTCCTGCCTTACACGGACCGCATCAAGCCGCCATCGACGCGGATGTTCTGGCCGGTGATGTAGCCCGCGCCGTCGGAGACGAGGAACGCGATCGTCGCGGCGATCTCCTCCGCCTTGCCGTAGCGCTTCATCGGCACGCTGTCGCGGCGCGCGTCGGTTGCCGGCAGGCTGTCGATCCAGCCGGGCAGCACGTTGTTCATGCGGACGTTATCGGCCGCGTAGCTGTCGGTGAACAGTTTTGTGAACGCGGCGAGCCCGGCGCGGAACACCGCAGAGGTCGGAAACATCGCGCTCGGCTCGAAAGCCCAGGCGGTGGAAATGTTGACGATCGCGCCCGACTTCTGCGCCTGCATGTGAGGTGCGACGAGACGTGTCGGGCGGATCACGTTCATCAGATAGACGTCGAGACCGGTGTGCCACTGCTCGTCGGTCAATTCCAGCACGCCTGCACGCGGGCCGTGGCCGGCGCTGTTGACCAGCGCATCGATGCGGCCCCAGCGCGCCATCACGCCGTCGACGGCGCGCTTCAGATCGTCGTTAGAACGATTCGAGCCTGTGAAGCCGATCCCGCCGAGCTCGCCGGCCAGCGCCTCGCCCTTGCCCGACGACGACAGGATCGCAACGCGAAATCCATCTGCGGCAAGCCGCCGCGCCGCCGCCGCTCCCATGCCGCTGCCGCCTGCGGTGACGAGTGCGACCTTTTCCGAAGCCATGACCTGATATCCCTTGATGACGAAGCTGACGCAAGGTCTATCATCAGGGATCGCGCCGGGCGACACCCGGGCGGCGGTCAGGACGAGGTCGCGGCAAGAGCGATCAAGGTGACAAAGACGCCAAGTGGCGCCAGGTGCGAAAAATCACGGTGGCGCAGAACGGTGGAAACCGCGGCCGCAATGATGGCCGCCCCAAGCACCAGGCCGACAACCCGACTGACGGGAATTGCGATCAGAACAGCGCTTATCATCTCCAGTCCACCGGTCAAAATGCCCCACCAGCGCGGGTAGCCCCACCGAGCGAAATCGCCTTGGGTCGCTGACGTGCTGATCGCATTGAAGAGGCCTGCGCCAAAGAAGCCGGCAGCGAGCAGCCAGATCGAAAGAGCATGCATCATCTCAGGGCACTCCAATGATCAGCGGCACAGCCGCAAGGACCATGATCACCGCCGTGAGACCGTGAATGCCGAAGGCGCTTTTGGTGGAGCCTTTCGCTGCGAGAATCAGCAGCATGTCCCCGATGGGGATGATGGCTTCAACCAGCAGGATGATGCCGACCTCGCGCGGCGCGCCGAACACCATGAACGCCAATACGGCCAGTCCCGCCACAATGTCGCGCACCCCCTTGAGGCGAAGCCACCAAGCGATGTTGGTGCCATTTTCAGGAAGCGGCAGGCCGAAACTGCGTGTCGCGGTTGTCGGGCTCGCGACATAGAGGGTGCCGATCGCGATAATTCCCAGGGCCAGGAGCAATCCCGTTCCGAGCGCAAGCCAATGCATCACACGTCCTCATCTAGCTTAAGAACAATATCTAGCGATGCTAGATAAATAGCATTACTAGAATGTCAAGCATCGGTATGATATTGATATATTTGGGCCTTCCAGGTGCGGGAGATCGAGGATTGGGTACCGCTGAACGGAAAGGCAGGGACCGGGCTGCGCGCGAGCATCGCATTGTCGCGGCAGCGCGGGTGATCGCAGAGCGCGAAGGATGGGATGGCGTTACAATCCGCCGCCTCGCCGACGAGATCGAATATAGCCAGCCCGTGCTCTACTCACATTTCAAGAACAGAGATGCGATTGTTGCGGCAGTTGCAGTCGAGGGCTTCAAGGAACTCACGGTCGCACTTCGCGAAGCAGCGAGCGGATCGACAGGACGAAACGCCCTCAAGAATGTCGCCCTGGCCTATCTCGCTTTTGCGCTGGATCGTCCCGCGCTTTACGACGCCATGTTTGTCCTGCCAACGGATTTGCGGTTCGCCGAAGCTGGCACCAGACCTGAACTGCGGGCCGGTTTCGAAGCACTCGCGGCGGTCGTCGCGCCGTTTTGCGTCGAGGTAGCTGATGTGACCGAGACTTTTTGGGCAGCCCTTCATGGGCTCGCTGCACTCGAACGTTCGGGCCGAGTTAGGCCCGGCGCGCGCAACCAACGCATCGCACTCGTGGTCCGGGCGATCGTCGTTTCCGGAGACAGCTCGCGTGCTCGCGGCTGAGACGCTCAGTTAAACGACTGCTTCGGCGGATCGAGACTGGCCGCCCGCTTGTGAGTCTGCGCGCTGGTCTGCTGCGCGGTGTCGCACTACTTCCGGAACACCTGCTTCGAACAGGCGTCGAACCTGGCCACCGGCCGGTCCATCTGCCACAGTTCGACATCATGGCGGTCGACAAGACGGCTGGCCGATGTGACGGCCTGATCGTCATCGCTGCACTCCATGTTGACCACGCCGATGGATCGGCTGTGCGGTCCGACGATATAGGCGCGATAGGTCGTCATCTTCGTTCTCCGGCTGTTGCAGCGAAGATGAGCGCGAGGACGTATGAATACGAGACGAACCGCGACGAGATCTTATAAAGGCGGAATAAGCGCCTGCCCCGAACAGCCCACCATGCGCGGCAGGCCGCTCAAGACCGCCGTCAGGCCGGCGCGCCGTTCTTGAGCAGCTTCGTCAGGGCCGCGACCAGTTCGTCGGGCGAGAACGGCTTGTTGAGGAGCACGCTGTCCGGCACGCCCCGGGTCGGCCACTCGTCGCCGCCGCCGCCGGTGATGTAGAGCACAGGGAATGACGGATCGATCTCGCGGGCGCCGCGCGCCACCCGCCAGCCGTCGAGCCGGCCAAGCAGGCGGATGTCGGTGACCAGCGCACTGTATTTGGTTCGGAACGCCTTCAGCAGCGTCAGGGCTTCCTCACCCGAGCCTGCGATCGCCGGCTCATAGCCGCCGTCTCTCAGGGCGTCCTCTACCATCATCTGAAGATCACGATCGTCTTCGATGACGAGAATGATCGGCACGTCTTGCAAAGCTATCCCCCAGAAATCAACCGGGTGCGCCCGGCTCAGCGAGCATATGCAGCAAATAGTGGCTACCGTTTGCACGGCACCCCCAGTAATAATACGGGTATCAGACGCGTCCTATTCGTCGGCGAATTCGTCTTCTTCGTTGACCCCCGCCTTACCCCGCGGAGCCGGCCTTCTGCCGCCAAGCGATCCTGTGACATAAGGTTCGCGCGCTGCATAGGGGCTACGGCCGCCGGCGCGCGCCGCGACCTCTTCGCCGGAGACGGCAGCGGGCTGGCAGATCAGGCGCCGGCTGGCCCGGCGCATCAGATCCACATGGATGTGGTCGTAGTGATAGACGTTGGAACCCGGCGCCAGCACCGTGGTGAATTGCTGGCAGGCAGCGGCCTGGACATCGCGCAGAAAGCCCTGCTCCTCCGGCAGGCCCTTCCAGCCATCCTTCACCGAGATGCGCCGGCCATCAGAGAGCGTGAAGGCCGCGATATCGAGCGCATTGCCGAAGGCGTGCTCGGAAATATGCGCGTGCGAATTGCCGTTCATGCCGCGGCAGGAATAGGCCGAGATCTGCTTGATCTCGACGACGCGCGCGCCGAACCAGCGCTGCGCCGCCGGCTGCACGGAATCGGCGAGCCAGCGCTCCAGCACCGAGACGATCGGGCACGCCAGCGTTGCGGCAGGCTTCACTGCGACCGGGCCGACCGTCATCACCGGATTGCCGTTCGACGGACCGAGCCGTGGCGGCAGTGGCGCGCCTGGCGGTTGCTGCGAATACGGCGCAGGTGAATAGGGCGCGGTCGCGCCCTCGCGCTGCGGATTACTGCGCAGGCCAGGATAATAAGGTCGCTCGCCGCTGGCATCGGGCGAGCCGTCCGGCGGCAGGTCGATCTCGCCCTGCTGCGGCGGGACGCCGGGCGCCGACAGCGACACCGGTCCGTTAGGCTGGCCGCCATAGTTCGGCTGCCCGACGGCCTGTTCGGAGTACGGCGCCTGCGCGGGCGGCGGGCCCGGCTGACGATTGATCGGCCAACGCGGCTGGTTGCCGACGGACGCCGGTGGACGCAGGCTGTCGTCGGCAAATCCGTAAGCCGAACTGGTTTCGCCGAGCGCGGCGACCTTGAGCGGAAACTCGGCGCCGCAGACGCCTGGGCCGGAGATCGGATCGATGCGGACGAGGTCCGGGCCTTCCTTGACTGCGCCGGATTTCAGGCATGCGGCCTCGGCCTCGGCCCGCCACGGTTCGCGCTCGGCAGTCTGGAACAGACCGCGGCCGCAACCAGCAAGCGACACAAGGACAAGGGAGCCGACGAGATACAAACGAACTCCACGCGTCATGGCGCGGAGGTTCTGCGAATTTGATTAAAGACTCTTCAACGCATTTCGACTGCTTGATTTCAGGTGCCTTTAACCATGCGGCGGAACCCGGCAGGGCAATTCGCGCGACCGCATCGATCTCGTTGTGTCATCAACTGTGGCGAATGCTCCGCATACGTCGCAGCGGAGCGACGCCACCGCATTGTTGTGGTCGAGAAGGCATCGAGGTTGGACATCCTGCGGCATCGTCATTCACCTTTCGATTGTGTTTCAAAGCACAACAACCTTTCTGAGGCCCGACAGACGGTATCCGGGACCGGCAGCCTGACCGCAACCCGCAACGCCGCGGAATTTATTTGCGTGCGCTTCAACGTCTTGATTCGCCGCCTGTTTGAGCCACGCATCGCAATGCGGCATCGCATGGGAACATCGAGCTTGGCAGCAAGGCTGACTTTTTCGGCCAGGAACCTCTTGCTAGCTTTCGTGTTAATGCGGGCAGCGTTGTGAGCCAAGGGAGCTTCCCAATGGATTTCGCGAGTCCTCTGCTGAGCAAGCTGAGCATTGTGGCCGCGTACATCGCGTTCGCCTTCGTCGGCGCCATCATTCTCGGCGTGTTCTAAAGCATTCGACCAGGCCATGAGTTCAGCGCCCGGGCGGCCGCCCCCGCCGGGCGCTTTGTTTTTCTCTCAGCCCGTCATCCCCGCGCAAAGGCTTCGCCTTTGCCGCTGGAGGTGCGAGCGGAGCGAGCCTCGAAGGATGCACGGCCACCAGCGGGGCCGTCGACCCTTCGAGACGCGCTTCGCGCTCCTCAGGGTGACGGACCAGGAAGCGCCTCGCCATCATCTCAAAAATTCGAACAGCTCGATCCGGTGATGCCGCCGATCGTAAAATCGTGGCAGACGAGGCCGGGATTGTCGGGATCTGGATAGCCGTCGTCGTGCCGGCGCAGCGTGCGAATGGTGTGGCTGAAGCGCCAGCCGCGGGCGCGCATGCAGCTCTTGTATTGCCGCACGTCGGCGTGCCGTTCTGCGGCGCGCCAAACTGCGCATCGCACACCGCGGCGTCGGCATGCAGCGCGTCGTCGCCGCGCTTCTGTTTTGACATGTTGGTGTAGATGTCGTTGTCGGCACGGGCGGCGGCGACGCTGCCGAAGAGCAGCAGCGCGACCAGGCTCAGGCGTTTCATGTTTGCCTCCATCGCTTGCGAGGACAGTGCTGACCTCTATCGGTCGCGCACGAGGCGGCAAACGGTTCGAGGGCATCCGGTTACAAATTGGACAGCTGCGCGTTCAGGAGCGCGGCTCGCCCCGGAACTGGCCCTGCGTGATCACGCGCTGCCGTGCGTGCGAGACGCGGACCCAGTCGGCACCGGTGCAATAGACGCGGCCGAGCGCGCAGGACGAGACCCGCAGCCTGTCAGCGCCCTTCAACTCGATCGTGCCGTAACGGATGTTGCCGCTGTCCTGGCTGTAGACGCCGCCGTTCCAGCGCGCGTCCGTCTTCGGCTTCATGTTGATCAGCACCGCTTCACCGAGATCGCGCGTGGTCCTGTCGAGCGCATAACCGCACAGCGCCATGCCGCAGAGCCGGATGCGCACCAGATTGTTGGCTTCGGTCTGCCAGTCGCCGATCGGACCGTCGTCCGGTTCGTCGGCCTCGCGCGAGACACGTATCACCGACGGCGCCGGACGCGCAGGCGCTGCGGCCGCCGCGGCCGGCGGCGGAGGTGGAGGCGGAGCTGCGACGTTCGGCGGTGGCGGGGGCGTCATCACGCGCGGCGGCGACGGTGCCGACGGTGGCGGAGCGGCAGCGGGCGCGGCTGGGGCGGGCTTGTACACGATGATCGGTGGCGGCGCAGGAGGCGCTGCCGGCACGGGCGCGGGCAGCGCGCTTGCGGCCGGCGCAGCAGGGATCGCTGCCGTCGTCGCCGGCGCGGACACCGGCTTGAGCGTGCGGCCGTTGTCACCGCCGTCGTCGCGCCTGGGGCCGCCAGAGACCGAGACGCAGGACAGCGAGCGGCAGCGCGTCGAATCGAGATGGACGCGATGGCCGCCAATCGAGAACGTGATGCCCTCACCGGCATGGACGAAGGGCGTGAACAGCATCAGTGCGACGAGCAGGCAGAAGCGCTTCATCGAAGCCTCCAGAACATCCGATGACGCTTAAGGCCGCCGTGCTCGCGGCGCAGTGATCTCCGTCACCGTGGCGAGCCATTCGGCTCAGCCCGCAACGTGACGCACATCACGGAAACGGGAGCCGGCGGCGGGTAGCGTCCAGACCAATCGATCCAGCCCCGCTCAACGCCATGGAGACTTAAGATGAAGAAGCTCGTTGCGATCGCCGCGCTGCTGATGGCCACCACATCGGCGCATGCCGGCGGCACCGGCATCACCTTCCAGATCGACGGCCAGCGCATCCATGTCGAGGCGCCGCGCAATTGCAGCGCGCTGTCCTGCATCCGCATCTCGGCGCCGGGCTATAGCGGCACGATCGGCGGCATCAGCAAGAACCTCGGCTCGAAGTCCGACGACGATGACGATGTCGCCTCGACGAGCTCGCCGTCACCCGCGCCGCCGGCCGCGCCCGCACCTGCACCTTCACCTGCGCCGGTTCAGGCCGCCGCGCCGCAGCCGGCCGCGCCAGCCGCTGCCGCGGTCCCGCCGCCTCCGCCGCCCCCTGCGCCACCGGCGACGGTTGCGACCACGGCCCCCGCGCCGGTTGACGCCGCGCCCGTTGCGCCGGCCCCGGTCGCCGCACAGCCCGCGCCGCAGCCGCAAGCCGCTCCGACTGCGGCTGCACCAGCGGCGGCGCCAACCGGACCGATCGGCGTCTGGGCCACCGAGGAAAACAAGGGCAACGTCCGTGTCGAAGCCTGCGGCACCAATCTCTGCGGCTATTCGATGAAGAGCAACGAGCGCATCCTGATCAACATGAAGCCCGACGGCAGCAAGTGGAGCGGCCGCATCCACGATCCCGATTCCGGGCGCAACTACGACTCGACGATCGCGATGAAAGGCCCGAATGCGATGCGCGTGCAGGGCTGCGCCTTCGGCGGCATGTTCTGCGGCGGCCAGACCTGGAAGCGGGTCAGCTAGGGCCTGACATCTCCGGATCGTTCTGATGTCCGCTGCCGCGCAAACGGCGAGCGGACATCAGGTTTTCTGCCAGTGCGGCGGTCGCTTCATGTCGATCGCCGGACGCGCTATAAGTGCCGCCGTGTCGAGGTTGAATCGAACCTGCGGGCGGCTTGCGATGGCGATGACGGCTCTTGAATTCGGTCTCCGGGGCGCGGTGGTCGCATTGTTCCTGGTGGTTTGCGCGGTGCTGCTGCTGCGCTACGCGGCGGTGCATCGCGCTGCGCATCTCGGTGCCGCGATGGGCGTGGCCGGCGCGGCCTACGCGATCACCACTGCGCCGTTCTTTCCCGCATCGTCATTCGGCTGGAGCTCTCCGTTCATCGCCTTCGCGATGGGCTCGCCGGTGATCTTCTGGCTGTGGGCGCGCGCGATGTTCGACGAGCGGTTTGCCCTGCGGCCCTGGCACGCGGCGGTGTGGACGCTGCTCGCCGGCCTTGGTGTTGTGAGCCATAATTGCTGGACGATCTGGCCCGATCTCGCCGGGCCGTGCGGCCGCGCCCTGGCGCTGGCGACGATCGCTTTCGCCGTGCTCGGGATCGCGCAAATTCCGAAGGGATGGCGCACCGCCGTGACCACGGCACGCGGCCGGATCCTGATCGCGCTGCTGATCGGCATCGGCCTTCAGATGATGTTCGCCGCGGCGGCCGGGCTCGCCGCGATTCCGACCCGCTCGATCAGCCTCAGCGCCGTGCTCGCGCTTGGCGCATTCGCGCTGATCGCGATCTGGATGATGCTGTTCGATCCGCCCGAGAGCCAGCCGGCGGTTGCCGGCGCCCGCGGCGGAAATGGCCAGGCCACACCGGTCGCGCGATCGCTCACCAATGCCGGTCCGCCGCCTTCCAGCCAGGCCGCGCTCAATCACCTCAAGCACCTGATGGCGACCGAGCGGACCTATCGGCAGGAGGGGCTGACCATCGGCGTGCTGGCAGTCAAGCTCGGCATGCCGGAATACCGGCTGCGGATGCTGATCAATGACGGACTTGGCCACCGCAACTTCAACGCCTTCCTCAACCGCTACCGGCTCGACGAAGCCAAGGCGGCGCTCGCCGATGTCGGCCAGGCCGAGGTGCCGGTGCTGACGATTGCGCTCGATGCCGGGTTCCAGTCGCTGGCGCCGTTCAACCGCGCCTTCAAGGCGGACACTGGGCTGACGCCGACCGAGTTTCGGCGCCGGGCGACGGCCGCGCAAACCACGAACACTGCGGAAATCGCTCGATCGGAGTGAGAATTCACTCCTCGATTTCAGAAATCGATAGGCTTGCGGCCCGACAATCTGCCTAGCTGTGCCGACACGGGCGCGGATCGCGCCAAGGCGTGACATGACAACTTGACCTGGCAACGTGATCTGGCAAGCGGAGTTCGACGGCCGATGAAGCACTTTTTTACCGCGGCAAAGCTGCTGGCCCTCGACCTGGCATCGACCCTAGTCTTTCTGGTTCTGTTCCTGCTGACGCACAACACCGCGCTCTCGGTCGGTATCGGCATCGCGTTCGGCGTCACGCAGATCGGCATCCAGATCGTGCGCCGGAGGCGGATCGACACCATGGAATGGCTGAGCCTGTTCCTGGTGGTCACCGCCGGCACTGCGACATTGCTTACGAATGACCCGCGCTTCGTGCTGTTCAAGCCGAGCGTGATCTACGCAATCGTCGGCGTCGTGATGCTGAAGCGAGGCTGGCTCAACCGCTATCTGCCCGAGATCGCGCAGACCGTCGTGCCCGATGTCGCCGTGATGGTCGGCTACGCCTGGGCAGCCCTGATGTTTACCTCCGCCGCCGTGAATGCCTTCGTCGCGCTGACCTGCGAGATCACGACATGGGCTGTGGTGATGCCGATCTTCGGCATCGTGAGCAAGATCGCGGTGTTCCTCGGCGGCTTTGCCGCGATCCGCCTCATCGCCAAGCGCCGCATCCGCGCCATGCCCGAAGCCCAGCGCGAGGCCGTGCTCGCGCTCGAGGGGGCTCCGGCGGCGGCGACACCATAGGCGCTGACGTTACCCGTCGGCGTGTGGTTAACGAAACAAACCGGCGTGCGACGAAACCATTTTGCCATGCGCACGAAGAACTGCCGAAACCAAGCCTCCCTAGTGATGACCTCGACGACGCGCTGCAACGGCGCGCTCACCACAAGGGGGACATCATGGCTTTCACCGCTTCGACGCTTCGTCACGGCAAACTGCTGGCGGCAACCGCGTTCACGCTCGGACTGTTGACGTCGGCGTCCTATGCCTACACCGACGAGCAGCAGCAGATGTGCACCGGCGACGCCATGCGGCTGTGCAGCTCGGAAATCCCCGATGTCGATCGCGTCACCGCCTGCATGGTTCGGCAGCGCGCGCTGCTCAGCGATGGCTGCAAGGCGGTGTTTCACTACGTGCCGCCCGCAACCGCCGCGCAGCCTGCAAGCTATGCTCCCGCGGCCAAGCCGGCGAAGCCACTCAACATCACTCCTCACAAGCGCGGCTAACCAAAACCCCAACAACGACCAAGCGCCGCGCTTCCTTCCGGGAGTGCGGTGCTTGATCGTTCGGGGCCGCCATGACAACAAGGCAGGACCGTTCATTCGGCATTCAGCCTGACGCGGCTCAATTGCCGATCCCCAATGCCTTCCGGGAATCGATGGTGATGCACCGCGCCTTCCTCTATGCGCTTCTGCTTGGTGCCGGCGTCACGATCGGTTGGCATGCAACGGCCAATGCCGCGCCGGACCTGACGCAAATCGCGCAAGCGCAGCCTGCACAGGCACCCTCACCCGCCCCGGCGCCGAGTGCGACACCGTCAACGCCCGCGCCTGCCACGCCTGCCCCCGCTCCGGCCACCGCGCCCGAGCCGATCGGCAACGTCGCGACATTGACCGGCACCGCCACCGTCACGCGCAACAACACCACGACGCCATTGCAGATCCGCGACGACATCTTTGCCAATGACGACGTCGCCACGTCGGCGACCTCCTCGCTCGGCATCACCTTCAACGACGGCACCACGTTCAACCTGCGGGCCAACGCCAGGATCACGATCGACAATTATGTCTACGAGGACGGCGGCCAGCAGAACAGCGCGCTGTTCAACGTCGCCAAGGGAACGGCGGCGTTCGTCGCCGCCGCCGTCGCCAAGACCGGCGACATGAAGATCTCGACGCCGACCGCAACGCTCGGCATCCGCGGCACCACCGGCCTTGTCGAAGTGCCCGAAGGCGCGACCGCGACCAGCAACAATGTCGGCATCAAGCTCTATCCCGACGCCGACGGACATGTCGGCCGCATCGAGGTCAACGACCGCGGCGGCGCTTCGCTCGGCGTGCTGACCCGCGGGGCGAGCGGGTTTGCGATTCGTCCAGGCACCGGCGGCGCGCGCTTCGCCGCGGTGCCGCTGACGATCTCGCCGCAACAGATGACGCGCGACCAGGGCTTCGTGCGCGCGGTGCATTCCGCGCAGACGTTGGGCCGTCAGGTCGTGACCGAGCAGCGTGACTTCCGCCGCGCCAATCCCGACTTCCGCAGGGCCAATCCGGCCGCGCCCTATCCGAATCGCGGCCAGCCGGTGCAGCCGACCCCGCAGCGCCAGAATGGCCTGCCGGGCCAGAACCGCAATGCGCCGCAGCAGCCGGGTCAGCAAAACCGTCCGGGCCAGTTGCAGCAGCCCGGCCAGCCGAACCGTCCGGGCCAGCCGCAGCAACCGGGCACGCCTGGCCGGCAGGGCTCGCAGCAGCAGCAGCCCGGCACGCAGCAGCAAGGCGGCGCACAACACGCGCTGCCCGGCCAGCCCGGCGGCCCGACGCTGCCGCACACGCCCGGTGTCCAGACGCCAGCCGGACAGCGGCCTGCGGGACAACAGCCCGCGCACCAAGAACCCGCGCGTCAGGGCGGCGCGACACCACCCGGCGGACAACAATCGCCTGCACGTCAAGGCGGCCTGCAATCCGGACGCACGCAGGTGCCGGGCGGCGTGCGCCAGCCGGGACAGCCAGCTCAGCCGGGCGTGCCGCGACAGGGCGCGGCCCAGCCTGCGCCGCAGGCCCCTGGCCAGGCGCGGCCCGGCATTCAGCAGGCCGCGCCTAGCATCCGCCCCGGCATGCAACGGCCCGCGGTGCAGGCACGCCCCGCCTTCCAGCAACGGCGCGCACCACCGCCGCGCGCCGCGAAGCCGCCGCCCAAGGACAAGCGTCACAATTGACCGATCGCAGCAACGCATGCTCACCTGAGCTTCGCTGACGAGCTTCTGCGATCCAACGCGCGAGCGTGGCGCCGGCGAGAACGCCGGCACCACACTCCAATCGACGAATTGCGAACGGCAGGTCAGCCCCGCCTGGTAATCACGGCCTCCAGATATTCGCTGGGGATGACCAGCGTTCCATCCCTGGCGACATTAAACCGGTCCATCAGGCCGAACAGGTCGGCGGCGAGCAGTTGCTGCTTGACGGCATCGATCGACCCGAAGGCTTTCAGCACCGGACCGTAGTAGGTTCGGAATATCTCGAGAAAATGCTCGCGCGACCTGTAACGGAAATTGAAGTGCCTGCGTTTGGCGTCAACCGTGGCCTGCGGGCCGAACAGGGCGGCGAGATGCGCCTCGGTGCCCCATAGCGCGGGAGATTTGACGCCCGGCGCCGGCGGCACATATTTGCCGATGGTCTTGAAGACCTGGCCGATGAATCCTTCCGGCGTCCAGCTCGCAAGGCCGATCTTGCCGCCGATGCGGCAGACACGGCGCAGTTCATTCGCCGCCTGCTGCTGGTCGGCGGTGAACATGACGCCGAAGGTCGACAGCACGACATCGAAGCTCGCATCGGCGAACGGCAACCTCTCCGCGTCCGCTTCCTGGAACGTGACCGGCAGCCGCTCCGCGGCCGCCCGCTCACGGCCGCGCTCGAGCAACGCTCCGACGTAATCGGTCGAGACCACGTCGGCAAAGCGCCGCGCCGCGGCCAGCGTCGCATTGCCGTTGCCGGCGGCGACGTCGAGCACCATTTGATTGCTGCGCAGGTCGACAGCCTCGCAGAGCGTTTCGCCGACGATTTGAAGCGTGGTGCCGACGATCGCGTAGTCGCCCGAGCTCCAGGTGGCTTGCTGGCGCGCCTTGACGGCGGCGAGATCGACGGCAGGCATTTCGGTCTGAACGTTCATGTGAATCTCCTTTGAAAATGTGTTGTGCGGCCGGCGGCGAAGCCGCTGGCTTCGCCTGATGTCCGCGAGTTGCGCCAAAGGGCGTCGTGCAATGACTTCAATGTGCTGCGAGCTAGCTGCGACGGTCGAGAAGGACCGGGATGGTGGACGCGGCAACAATGCTCCAATCCGAACGATGCCTGCAGCCGTGCCCACCGCGCTGAGACCAAACCGCCCGCTGCGCCTGAGCTGCACCATGCTCCCGAACGGCAGGCTCCTCTGCTCGCGTGAACACGGGTGACGACAGACCCGCGATCATCAGCCCGAGCAGCGCGCTTCGAATGATCGGCCGAGAGCCGCGGTTGCCGGCGCCTTTCGACCGCCCGCCGCCGAGATCGCGCGACGTCAGACAATTTGCCTGCCGCTCGCGACGTGCAAGCATCCCCGCGACCGACTGATTGACGATCCGGCGGATGCACAAAAGCAGAATGGAAAAATGCCTTCGCACCGGATTGTAGAAGGACTCCGTGAATGAAATCGGCATAATCGTTTCCTTGATCGAAGTGTGATGGCGCTCCGGATAATGGTTTGGCCGGGACGCGCCATGCGACGCCTCGCAGGCGTCATTCGGCTGCAATGGGCGGTTGGACGGGATCACCACGCACCACCACTGTGGTCGCGACCTTGTAGAATTCCTCACCCGGCATGCCGACGCAGCGCGCATGATCCCGGATCGAGTCACCGTCACGCGCCTCGTAGATGCAGAAAGTGCCAATGCGACCATCTGCCTCATGCACCACGTAGCTGCGGATCCAGCGGACGCGGTCCGGCATCTGCTCGTCGCCGATCCTGGCGGACGTTGCGCCGGCGAGTTCCAGCTCACCCATGTTTGCCCAGGCGCTCGGACGGCGAATGACGTAGAGTTCCATCGAAATCTCCTCAGTTGCGACGGTTGAACGACAGGCTGCGGTGATCGCGGCCATGCTCAGCTATAGGCGCAGTCAACGCCAACTGTCCTTACCGCGGACTGATCATTGCCTGATCTTTGCCTGAACCTTTTCCGCCGAGCCCGAACTCATACACATGGCATTCTCATTTGGACTGTTCGAGCTTGATGAAGCTGGACGCGTGCTGCTGTGCGCGCGGCAGGAAGTCGCTTTGCAGCCGCGTGTGTTCGATCTGCTGGTCTACCTTGTCCACCACCGCGACCGGGTCATCTCAAAAGACGAGCTACTCGAGGCCGTCTGGCCAGACGTCACGGTCACCGACAACTCGCTGCAGCGGGCGGTGAGTTCGTTGCGCGCCGCGCTACGCAGGGGTGGCATGGAGGGAGCGATCCGGAATCTGCCGGGCAAAGGATATCGGTTCTTCGTTGATTCCGAGATCAGGCCGCCGGAACGTGCCGATCGCAATCAAGACGGAACACGCGGTGCAATCGGAGCAATCGGCCTCGCCCGACGTGCGGCGGTCGGACATTTATGGCTGCAGGCGGCAACGCTCTTTCAGAGCGCCGACGGAGACGGCCAGCTCAGCGCCGAAGATTTCCACGATTGGGCTCTTGCCCTGCAATGCCTCGGCAGGACAGCGGCAGCCATTCCCATTCTGGTCCGCGCGGTCGCCGCGCGCAGCGAGGCCGGCGACGCTGCCGGAGCAGCGGTCGATGCGATCGCCCTCTCGGGCCTGCATTTCGAGAGCGGCCAGGCCGCGATCGGAAAGGGCTGGCTCGCGCGCGCGGAAGATTGGGCCTCGAGGCTCGACGATCCTCCGACGACCGCCCTGCTGTTATGGATGAAGTCCAAACTGGCCGCCTTCGATGGCGAGCCGGAACAGGCGCTCGCGCTGGCCGACGCGGCCTACACCGCCGTCAGATACAAGGATGCGCTCAACATCGAAGCTCTGAGCCTGGCCTATCGCGGCTTCTATCGCCTGTGCCTCGGCGACACGCATGGCGGACTGGCCGATCAGGACCATGCCGCCGCGGTCGCACTGTCCAGCAACAATCTGGATCCGGTCATGGGCGGCAGCCTCTACTGCAACATTCTCTGGGCAGCCCGGATGTTCGGAGATTGGGCGCGGGCCGACCAGTGGACGCGGAGCTACCAGAATTTCTGTTCGAGCAGCGGCATGGAACTGACAGGTTCATGCCAGCTGCATCGCTCCGAGGTGCTCGGCATCAGAGGCTCGCTCGACGAGGCACTGGCTCGGATTCAGGACGCGCTCGCGCGCCTGACCAGCGATGCGCCATGGTCGATGGGCGATGCCAACCGGGTGCTGGGCGATATCCTGGCTGCAATCGGCAATGACGACGCAGCGCTTGAAGCCTACGACAGGGCTTACACGATGGGTTGGTGCCCGGAGCCTGGCCGCGCGATGTTGCTGCTCGCAAGAGGCGAAGCTGAGGCTGCCCATGCGAGCCTCGAACGGAGCTTGATCGGCAAGACCTGGTGGACCCTGCAGCGACGGGGAATCCTGCTCGCACATCTGGCACTGGTTGCAGCACACACGCATCGGAGCGGCCAGGCCAAGGCATTGATCTGCGAACTTTCGGGAAGTCCGGATCGCTGGCCGATGCCCTCGATCCGCGCGCTCACCAACGAAGCGCAGGCGATCCTCGCGCTTTCCCGGCAGGACCATGAAGCAGCCATGCGACATCTCCATCTCGCCCGCCAGCTGTGGTCCAGCATCGAGGGACGGGTCCAAATCGTGCGGCTGAGGCTGCAGATTTCCAGGCTCCAGCTGGAGCGCGGGGACGTTCGCGGCGCCACGGCGGAAGTTCACGCGGCACAGCTTCTGGCAAATGAGTTGGGGTCGCCCAAGCGCGTTGCCGACTGCGTTGCCTTGCAGCACGACATTGACGCCTGGCAACCAACCGCACGACGTCAGATGTGCGGGTGATCAGGCCGCGCGACGCAGCCAGTCGCGCACGCGCTCGATCAGATTCTTGCGCGGGACCGGCCGAACGGCCGTGGCAACGGGTTCGATCCCGCGCGCGGATGGCGGCGGCTGTTCGGATGCCGCCGACTCCACAACAGCCGCTGTCTCGACCGCTTGGCCGGCATCCACAGCGACTTGCTCCGGCGCGATGGCCGGCTGATCCGGTTCGGCTTCCGCCACCGGCGTCTCCGCGATATCGAACGGGTCAGCTATGACCGGCAGCTCAACAGGTGCCGGCGCGTCCACGACGATCGGCGTCCCGGCATCCCCGGTCACTTCGGTGACCCCGGTCGCCTCAGCGACCACGGGCGCCTCGGCGGCAACGGGCGCATTTGCGACCTCAGGCACCTCAACGACCGGCTCTTCTGCAAGCCGCGCGCGCCGTCGTTCCGCGGCCGCAACCCGCAACCGCGCGCGCCGCTCGCGCATGGCGTTCGCCGCGGCCTGCAACGCGATCGGGCCGACATTCTCCAGGAATGCACGTTCATAGCCGCGCGACAGGCGATCGAGCGCTTCATCGAGCGGCAGCCAGTCGACTTCCCTGATGTCGCTCATCAACGCGCGCACCGGCTTGCCGCCGGCATCCATGCGCCAGTAATGCACCACCTTGGAACGGCCGCCTGAATCATAGACCAGCATGCCGAGGAATTCGTGCACCTCGACGTCGTGGCCGGTTTCCTCTAGCACCTCGCGCTCGGCGGCGTCGCGCGGCGTCTCACCATCGTCAAGCTTGCCCTTGGGCAGCACCCACTCATTGCGCTTGCGCAGGCGCACAACGGCAAAGCGCTGCGGCGCGTCCCGCCGCAGCACAATGCCTCCCGCCGCCAGAACAGGCGTCCGCGCCATCTCGTGTCCATCAGGTTTGCGATTTAGGATCGTCGCGCGACGATCCCGGCTACTCTAAAGCATGTTCCTGAAAAGTGGAAACCGGTTTTCCGGGCAGATCATGCTCAAAGAATGGCGCGCAGGAAACAGCGAGATCAGTTCGTAGGCTTTTTCAACAGCGGTTCGCCGCATTTGATCCGCGTTCCCTCCGCGACATTGTCGCAGAATTCGAAACTGCCGGGCGCGAGCACAATGATGGTCGAGCCGTGCTCGAACCAGCCGAGTTCGTCGCCCTTCTTGACATGCGCGTTACAGGGGAAATCCACCGGGCCCCGCGACTGCGCGTTCAGCGTGACGTCGAGGAAATGCAGGCGCAGGCTCGCCACCAGGATGGCGGCGACCGGAACCAGCGTCAGCGCCTCGCCGGTTGGAAGCTTCGCGCGCAGCACCGCGCGCTCGTTCTTGCAGAACAGCCGCTCGATCCGCTTCAGCGCGATCGGATTGACGTTCCAGACGTCGCCATGAATGAACGTGACCTTGTCGATCGCAAGATCGTACGGCGCGTGGAACCGGTGATACATGCTCGACGTCAGCCGCAGCGTGACGAAGCGGCCGTTGCTGTGCTGCTCCACCAGCGCGGGATCGCCGACCAGATCGAGCAGCGAATAGGGCGCGCCCTTGACCTGGAACAACTGCCCATCCTCGATCCGCCCATGCGCGCCGATGATCGCATCCGACGGGCTCACGATGATGGCGGGATCGGCCACCGCCGGGCGCAGGCCGGGCTTGAGCTCTCGGGTAAAGCAATCGTGCAAACTCTTGAACTCGGTCTTCTTCGCCTCGGACAGATCGAGGTCGGAGAACAGCTTCCAGCAGGCGATCGAGGCGTCGCGCACCAGGGGGTTCTCGACCTTGGAGAACCAGCCCATGAAGCGGGTGATCGCCGCCCGCGGAATCCGGTTGGTTAGCAGGAAATTGAGGTCTTCCTGCTGGGTGAATGCCGAGATCAGGCCCTTGACTGTCATGAATTTGTTAGGTGCCGAGGCTAGCGCTTCTGTCATGGAAACATCCCTTCCGATTCTCTCGCTGTCCGCCGCCGCGCTTGCCGGCGCCGCCGCAGCTTTCCCCAAAATTCAGGCCCGCCTCGCGCTGTCGCGGGCCAAGCACCGCTCGCTGACCGGACATTCCAAGATGTCCAAGATGGTGGCGCGCATGGTGCCGCACTACGAATTCGACATCGACGACTTCTTCCGCTCCGACGGCGCGCCGAAGGACGTCGCGATGCAGCGCCAGGACGGCTTCTTCCGCCTCGCCGGCCTCTACGCGGATCGCTATCCCAAGGGCCGCGCGCTGACCGCCGAGGTGACGGAGCGGATCTCCGACCTGCAGTTCACCGAAACCTACCGCGTGCCGTTCCAGTACAGCCGCCTGGTGCGCGAGCATCTTGGCACCTCGGCCTTCGTCGAGGCCTCGAGCGGCGTCACCGTCACCGACCTCGACGGCAATGTGTCCTACGACCTGACCGGCTCCTACGGCGTCAACATCTTCGGCAACGACTTCTACAAGGAGTGCATCGCCGAGGGTGAGAAGCGGGCGCACGCGCTCGGCCCCGTGCTCGGCCCCTACCACCCGATCATTGCCGACAACGTCAAGCGCCTCTGCGAGATATCCGGCCTCGACGAGGTCTCGTTCCACATGTCCGGCACCGAGGCCGTGATGCAGGCGGTGCGGCTCGCGCGCTACCACACCAAGCGGACCCATCTGGTCCGATTCGCCGGCGCCTATCACGGCTGGTGGGGCGAGGTGCAGCCCGGCGTCGGCAATCCGGTCTCGCCGCACGAGACCTTCACGCTCGCCGACATGTCGGAGAAGACCCTGCATGTCCTGCGCACCCGCAAGGACATCGCCTGCGTGCTGGTCAATCCGCTGCAGGCGCTGCATCCGAACGGCAACGCGCCCGGCGATTCCGCGCTGGTCGATTCGTCGCGCTCCTCGGGGTACGACCGCACCGCTTACACCGAATGGCTGAAGAAGCTGCGCGAGGTCTGCACCGAGCGCGGCATCGTGCTGATCTTCGACGAGGTGTTCGTCGGCTTCCGCCTCGCCGCCGGCGGCGCCCAGGAATATTTCGGCGTCAAGGCCGACATGGCGACCTACGGCAAGAGCCTTGCCGGCGGGCTTCCGGTCGGCGTGGTGTGCGGCCGCAAGGACCTGATGCGGCGTTTCCGCGACGACCGGCCGGCCGACATCTGCTTCGCCCGCGGCACCTTCAACTCGCATCCTTACGTGATGACGGCGATGGACGAGTTTTTGAGCCGGCTCGCCAGCCCGAATTTCCGCTCGATCTACAACGGGCTCGACGAGACCTGGAACGGCCGCGCCAAATCGCTCAACGACCGCCTCGAAGCACAAGGCCTGCCGGTTCGGGTCGGCAACATCTCGTCGATCTGGACGGTCTATTACACCGAGCCGTCCCGCTACAACTGGATGCTGCAATACTATCTGCGGGCCGAGGGACTGGCGCTGAGCTGGGTCGGCACCGGCCGGCTGATCTTCAGCCTGAACTACACCGACGCCGATTTCGCCGAGGTCGCCGACCGCTTCGCTGCGGCAGCCGAGAAGATGAAGCGCGACGCCTGGTGGTGGCACAAGGAAGGCCTCACCAACAAGAACATCAAGCGGCAGATACTGAAAGAGATGGTCGCCGTGAGGTTCGGGCGTTAAGCGCCGGTACCCCCCTCTCGCTCCCTCGCCCCGCGCTCTTGTCCGCCGAAGCCCGCCTTCGGGCGAAGGCGGATGCGGGGAGAGGGTTGGGGTGAGGGGCCGCATCCACAAAATCGGTAACAGACGGACTCGCGGTGAGCCCCCCTCACCCGGATTGCATCTGGCGATGCAATCCGACCTCTGCCCGCACGCGGGGCGAGGTGAAGAGAGTGCACAGACGAGAAGCTTCAAGACGAGACCTTGTTGTTGCGACGTCTCAAGACGTAGATGCCCGGGACAAGCCCGGGCATGACGCATATCGGAAAGATATTGGAGCAACGATCAGGCGTGCTTGACGTGCTTCTCGAGACCCGGATCGATCAGCTCGCCCTTCATCAGGAACAGCGGCGCCTTGTGATAGAGCTTCAGGTCATGGAAGGGGTCGGTGACGATCTTGGTCATCCAGACGAGGCCGGTCTCGATGTCGCGGATGAAGAACAAATGGATGGTGCGGAACAGGAGACCGCCGATGCCGACCACGAGCCAGACCTTGGCGACCTGACGGGTGAAGTCGCTCATCGTGACCCAGGGCTTGAACAGGCCGAACAGCGTCGGATCGAAGTACAGCACCATCGGCGACAGCGCCCAGATCGCCATCAGCACGACCTTGCGCTGCAGGTTGTAGCCGACCTTGATGTCTTCCTTGTGCTCGTGGGTCGCCTGGTTGACGTGGTCATACCCCTTCGGCTCGAAGAAGAAGTGACCGGCCTGGCGCGAGGTCATCGAGACCAGCCAGCCGACCAGTGCCGACACGACCGGATCGAAGAACAGCATCACATAGGCGAACAGGAAGCTCAGCGCGCTGACGAAGTGCAGGCTCTGGTTGATCCGGCTGTGATGGTAGAAGCGATGGTCATCCCAGCGCTGGGTACGCAGCTCTTGCAGAAAATTCTTGATCATTGGTTCCCCCAACATCTTTCGGGACAGGATTTACAGGGATTCGATGTATCGCGTGTGACATCATCATAATGACATATGACAATGCGGAGCGACGCCTTGACGCAACCGGAGAAGGGTCTCGCCTCATCCCGGCGCGGTTTGCGGGGATGAGGCGAAGGAGATCGTAGCCTCCTGGCTAGGGGCGCGCTGTGCACCACCTCACCCGGAGGATCGGCGGGCTGAGCCGCCTGGCCAACCGCCTCAGGCGGCTTTGGCGACGTCCGCCTTGCGGAAGCGGACCAGCGAGAAGTGGCCAAGCGGCGGGATCAGGCGGCGTTCCGCGAGCTCCATGCCGCGCGCGCCAGCCAGCCATTTGGTGTAGCGCGACCAGGCGAATTCGGCGGTCCGGAACCCGAGCGGGCGCACCACCGGCTGCAGCTTCTGCTCGATGAAGCGGCGGACGCCGGCATCGGCGCTGACGCGGGTCAGGATGATCAGCTCGCCGCCCGGACGCACCACGCGGGCGAACTCGTCGAGCGCGGCCTCCGGGTTCGGCACCGCGGACAGCACGTACTGCGCCATCACCACGTCGAACGAATCGTCGGGGAATTCGAGCTTCTCGGCGTCCATCACCGCGAGGCCCTCGACATTCTTCAGGCCCTGCTCGGCCACCCGCTTCTTGGCCTTCTCGAGCATCGCCTCGGAGATGTCGGTGCCGAAGATGCGCACATTCTGGCTATAGAGCGGCAGCGAGATGCCGGTGCCGACGCCGACCTCGAGCACGCGGCCACCGATCTTGTTGGTGGCCTGGATCGCAGCCTGCCGGCCCTTGCTGAACACGCCGCCGAACACGAGGTCATAGATCGGCGCCCAGCGATCATAGGCCTGCTCGACCGTTTCGCGGTCGAAGTCCATGGAACGGTCGGCGCCCAGCTTGATGATTTCAGCCATAGATTAAGTCTCTCGTCTTTCATTCGTTTGAGCTGTTAATTCGGAACCGCACTGCGGCCGGCAACGCGGCGGGCGGGCCGCGGCGCGCGGCTCGGCTGCAACGTGGCCAGATTGCCGATGAACTGACGCGCACTGTTTTCCCAGGAACGCTCCAACGCAAAATTGCGGCAGTCGGCGCGCGACATGTTCAGCGCGCGCAGGCAGGCGCTGCGCAGATCGTTGTCGATCGCGCCGATCGGATGATCCGCGATGACGTCCTTCGGGCCGGTGACCGGGAACGCCGCGACCGGCGTGCCGCAGGCCAGCGCCTCGAGCTGCACGACGCCGAAGGTGTCGGTCAGGCTCGGGAACACGAAGACGTCGGCGGCGGCGAGGTGGGAGGTCAGATCCTGGCCCTTCTTCTCGCCGAGGAAAATCGCGTCGGGATATTTCTGTTCCAAGGCCGCCCGTTGCGGGCCATCGCCGACCACGACCTTGGAGCCCGGCAGATCCAGCGACAGGAAGGCGTCGAGATTCTTCTCCACCGCGACGCGGCCCATGGTCATGAAGATCGGCCGCGGCAGGTCGAGCAGCGCCGGCTGGTCGGGATTGAAGATCTTGGTATCGACGCCGCGGGTCCAGAAGCCGAGCTTGCGGAAGCCGCGCTCGGCAAGCTCTGATCGCAGCGAGTCGGTCGCGACCATCGTCATCGATCCGGCCGCGTGGAAGTGGCGCAGGACGGCATAGCCGACGCTGTCGGGAATTCCGGTGCGCACTGAAACATATTCGGGGAAGCGCGTTGTATAGGATGTGGTGAAGGCGAGCTTGTTGCGCTGGCAATAGCCGCGCACCGCCCAGCCGATCGGTCCTTCGGTCGCGATGTGGATCGCCTCGGGCGCGGCCTCCTCGATCCGACGCGCGATCTCGCGGCGGTTCGGCAGCGCCATGCGCAGGCCCGGATAGGTCGGCACGCCGACGGAACGGAAGCCGTCGGGGGTGAGGAATTCGATCTCGGCGCCGAGGGTCGCTGCGCTGCGCGCAAGCGACGTCAGCGTCCGGACCACGCCGTTGACTTGCGGATGCCAGGCATCGGTCGCAACGAGTATGCGCATCGCAGGAGACCCAAATCGTTAATCTTGATTCTGCTCGCACGACGTTCTGACATGGATGTTTCAAACGTATGACGTCATCGAAATGTTAGGTTGTTTTTCACGGCGAACTGCCGGTTTTTCGTGTAACATGACAGCCAGATGTCAGAGCAGCAGAGTGAACATCCCGGCACCACGCGCCGCAGGCTCAAACGGCGAAACTCGTCGCTCCTGATCCTGGCGGCCGGCATCTTCGTGTTTGCCGTCGCCGCAGGCCTGCTGTTCTACGGGCTGCGTCCGGTGACGCTGAAGATCGCGGTCGGCCCGACCGGCAGTGACGACGTCAAGCTCATCCAGGGCTTCGCGCAGGCCTTTGCGCGTGACGGCAATTCGGTGCGGCTGAAGCCGGTCACGACACAGGGGGCCGCCGAAAGCATCGCGCTGTTCACCGCGAACAAGGTCGACCTCGCGGTCGTGCGCGGCGATCTCAGTCTGCCGGCGAGCGCCGAGGCGGTTGCGGTCCTGCGCAAGAATGTCGTTGTGCTGTGGGCACCGTCGGGCGGGAAAGGCAAGCCGCGGTCTGCGAAGATCAAGAGCATCGACGATCTCCCCGGCCACAAGGTCGGTGTCGTCGGCAGCACCCAGGCCAACGTCACGCTGCTGCGCGTGATCCTGACCGAGTCCGGCATCAACCCCGACAAGGTCACGATCAGCCAGTTCGCCGTCAACAAGGTCGCCGATCTCGCGCGCGATCCCTCGCTCGACGCCTACATGACCGTCGGGCCGCTCGACAGCAAGATCACGGCGGATGCGATCGCGGCGACGGCGGCGGCGCGCGGCGAACCGAAATTCCTCCCCGTCGATGTCTCGGAAGCGATCGCGCAGAAGCATCCGCTCTATGAGTCCGAGGAAATCGCCGGCAGCATCTTCTCCTCTTCGCCGGCCCGGCCCGAGGACAAGATCGAGACCGTCGGCGTCAATCACCTCATCATCGCGCAACATGCGCTGCACGAGGCAACCGTCGGCGCACTCGATCGGCAGTTGTTCACGCAGCGGCTCCAGGTCGCGCGCGACGTGCCGGCGGCGGCCAAGATCGAGAAGCCGGACACCGACAAGGATGCCGCGCTGCCGGCGCATCAGGGCGCGGCGGCCTATATCGACGGCACCGAACGCACCTTCCTCGAAAAATACTCCGACTACATCTGGGGCGGCATCCTGCTGGTCTCCGGCCTCGGCACGGCGGGAGCCTGGTTGCGCCACTACGTGAAGCGCGACGAGCGGGAGCGTTACATCACCCATCGCGACGGTCTGCTGACGCTGATCTCGCGGGTGCGCGGCGCCGAGACGCCGGAGGAGCTCGCGGCAATGCAGAGCGATGCGGACGCGCTGCTGCGGGAGGCGCTCGATTGCTACGACGACGGCGCGATCGAGGACGGCGATCTCTCGGCGATCGGACTGACGCTCGAGCAATTCCATCACGCCGTCTCCGATCGCCGCGCGGTGATCAACGGCGACAGGTCGGGCGTGCCGAGGATGCGCGCCGGCTAGGCGCGTACGCCGATTGCACCGAGAGCAATGTGCACCGAGAGCAATGTTTGGATTGCGCGTGCATGCGTACGCCCCCATGCTGCGCCACACTATGATCGCATCCCTCATCGCAGACCTGCCCGCGCCGTTCGTGCTCGCGGTCGCGCTGGCCGGCGTGTTCCTGATCGCCTTCATGAAAGGCGCGTTCGGCGGCGGCTTTGCCATTATCGGCATCCCGCTGCTCTCGCTCGCGATGGACCCGATTGCGGCCGGCGCGCTGCTCGCGCCATTGTTCATCGTCATGGACCTTACGGCGCTGCGTTTCTGGCGCCCGAGCACCTGGTCGCGCGTCGACCTCGCGATGCTGCTGCCGGCGCTCGTGGTCGGCATCGTTCTCGGCTATTTCGCGCTGCGCGATCTCGACCGGCATGCCGTCGAGATCGTGATGGGCCTGGTGACGCTGGTGTTCGCCGCACTGTGGTTCATCGGCGGCGGCGAGATCAAGCCGCGTCCGCGCTCGACGATCAAGGCGACGTTCGCCGGGCTCTCCTCCGGCGTCACCACGATGGTCGCGCATTCAGGCGGGCCGCCGCTTGCGATCTATCTGCTGCCGCTCGGCATGTCGAAGGCGCTTTACGCCGGCACCACCAGCCTGTTCTTCACGGTCGGCAATTTGCTGAAGGCCGGCCCGTGGCTCGTGCTCGCCACGCCGTCGCGCAGCCTGTGGATGCTGATGGCGCTTTGCGTGCCGGCCGTGCCGGTCGGCGTCTGGGCCGGTTGGCGGCTGCACGAACGCCTCGACCAGCGCGCGCTGTACCGCGCCTGCTACGCCATTCTCGTCATCACCGCGGCCAAGCTGCTGTGGGACGGACTGGCCGGATACGTTCGGCTCTGAGCGCAGGCGACGTTGTTGCTGCTCGTCAGGAAGATCGCCTGCTGCCGCTGACGCTGATGGCTAGCGGCCCGATCCCCTCGAGCATCTCGACCATATCCTCCGGCTCGAGCCGCTTGCGCGCCACGAACGAGAAATGGCGGCGCAGCTTCAGGACCGGCTTCTCGATCCAGTGCCAGGAGGACGCCGCGAACGCCGTGATCAGCACCAGCGCGACGGCGAACTGGACAATCAACGACGCGTTCGGCAGCCACACCTTCACCACCTGCTGCATCGGGAAACCGTACAGATAGATCCCGTAGGAATAGTCGCCCCTTGAAAACAGCGGCAGCCGCGGCAGCTTCGAAACACCGAGGAACACGGTGATGTAAACCAGCGCCGGAGCAATGACGGCATTGAGGACGGGCTGGGTGATCCAGGCGGCCGGTCCGAGCAGTGCTGCTCCGAGGCAGAGCGCGCAGCAGACGGCGAGAATGCGCCCGTCATAGGGAATGCGGTCGCGGTAAAGGTAGATCGCGATCCCGAGCAGGCAGGCAACCGGCAGTTTCGCGCCGCGCCCGAGGAACAGCGCCGTGCTGAAGATCTTGTCATACAGCGAGCCGGCGACGCCGGGAGGCAGCTGCGACGGCGTTGCGGCATGCCCGGTGATCTGCACGGCAAAGCCGATACCGGCCAGGACGACAGCGCCGAGCACGATCAGCGCCGGCCTGCGCAGCAGCCCCAAGGTCATGATGACCGCCATCACCGCGTAGCAGCCATATTCGAACGGCACGGTCCACAGCGAACTGTTGACCTCCGGCGCGGGATTGCTGCTGAATACGCCCGGCAGGGTGTAGTTCACGAGGCCGACGACATTCGTGAAATATTTGTAGGTGCCGGCGCTGGTGAAATAGTCCCAGAGCGGCAGCGTGGTGAAGATCGGTCCGAGGATCAACGCCGACAGCACGATCTCGACCGCGAGCGCCGGAACGATCCGCATGCCGCGATTGATCAGGAATTCCTTCAGGCTGAGCCGCAGCCCGCTTGCGGCGATCAGGAATCCGCTCAATGCGAAAAACATCACGAGGATGGCAAATTGCGGAAACCAGAAGATCCCCGTCAAATCGGAGTCGCCGCGCCCGGTGGCAAGATAGGACGTATGCCCGGCGACGACCGAGATCGCGAGCGCAACGCGGAGAAAATCGAACCCGGGACCAAAGCCTTTCTGCTGATCCAGCATGCTTCCGATCGAAGGCGCTGGCATGAATTCCACTCCATTCCAAACCACGCCTTCGGACAGCAAGCGCCGTGCCAGGAACGATGTCTCGGGACGGGACAGCGCCCGGCAACGTGCCCTTAACCGTGCGACGAAACACCGACGAAACAAATCCCTAACCGCACGAAACCATTTTGGCGATTTCGTGCAAACGTCCTGAAACGCCTCACCTGTACTGGTTTGACCCAACGACGCGCCGGAACTGGCGCGCAGGGCGCAAACAACAGGGGTCGACAATGTTCAATTCCATCAAGCTGAACGCACGTCTCGCTGCCGCCGCCTTCGGTGCGCTGGCGATTGGCACCGTCGCTTTCTCGGGCTCCGCCGCGGCCGCTCCGCTGCCGATGTTCCCCTTCATCCTGACGCCGCCGACCGAGGCGGTGCAGCCGCCGGTGCAGTCGATGCCGCAGGCGCAGGAGGAAGACCGTTCCGTCGAATTGCCCGCCCGCCTGCGCCGCCAGGTCGTCGCCTATCCGACCCGCGAGGCGCCCGGCACCGTCATCATCGATACCCCGCACACCTATCTCTATCTCGTGCTCGGGAACGGCCAGGCCATGCGCTACGGCATCGGCGTCGGCCGCGACGGCTTCACCTGGTCGGGTACCCAGACCATCACCAAGAAGGCGGAGTGGCCGGATTGGACCCCGCCGCCGGAAATGATCGCCCGCCAACCCTATTTGCCGCGCCACATGGCCGGCGGCCCCGGCAACCCGCTCGGCGCCCGCGCCATGTATCTCGGCGGCACCGTGTACCGCATCCACGGCACCAACGCGCCGGAGACGATCGGCACCCACGTCTCCTCCGGCTGCCTGCGCCTCACCAATGGGGACGTCACCGACCTCTATTCGCGGGTCAACGTCGGCACCAAGGTGATCGTGCTGCCGATGACCGACCGCCGTGCCGACCTCGGTTCGGCCGTCCGCTAGGCCCGACACATTCAGACATTGGCGAGCAGACATTGACGACGGCTCCGGCACGATGCCGGTGCCGTCGTCGCGTTCATAATCGTTAACGTCCAGATCGTTAACTTACAGGTGATCTCGGGCGACCGGCCCGCCTCCGCCCCCGAAGCAGCTTGATCCCGCCACACTGGCGCCCTCGTCGGCGGGCCTGTACAACCCGTCAAGTTGATTTCATCCGGGGGAATGATGCGTCTACCGATGCATCCAAGAACGATCGCGCTCGGGCTGACGGTGGTGCTGGTCTCGTTCGCGATCAGCCTCAAGGCCATGGACTGGCTCGCGCCGAGCGTCACGGTGCAGACGCCACCGCTGGTGCAGCTGCCGCCGCTGCCGCCGGCGCCGCGCTCCTCGACGGTCGTGGCGCAGGTCTCGGTCGCGCTGTCGGCGATCCGCGATGCCGCCGAACACGGCGCACCGAAGACCTTCGGCGGCAAGGCCGACAATCCGGTCCAGCAAATCCTGCAAAATGCCGACATCGGCTGGACCGCCTCGCGCGGGCCGATCGCGGCCACCGGCGCGCAGGACGTGCTGACGCTGACGACCCCGATCAACGGCACGCTCAAGGTCACCGGCTCGCTGTCGGCGAAGGCGACCGGCGCGGTCAGCGACGCGCTCGGCAGCCTGCTCGGCGGCAACGTCGCCAAGCAGATCGGCGCCGTGAACATCAAGAACATCAACGCCAATGCCGACATCAAGGGCAGCGTCACGCTGACCGCGCGGCCGAAGCTCGGCGCGTCCTGGCGGATCGAGCCGAACCTGCAGGCGCAAGTCAATCTCGGCGACACCAGCCTGTCGGCCGCCGGCGTCCGCATCAGCGTGCCGGCCCAGGTCAAGCCGGTCATCGACAAGGCGGTCGCCGACCAGATTTCCGTGGTCGAGGCGCGGTTGCAGAACAACCCGGTGTTCCAGAACGCCGCCCGCACGCAATGGGTCAAGGCCTGCCGCTCGATCCCGCTGCAGGGCACCGGCGGCACCGCGTCGATGCCGCCGATGTGGCTCGAGCTGCGGCCGACCCGCGCGATCGCCGCGCAGCCGAAGGTCGATGCGTCCTCGCTGATCCTGACCATGGGGATCGAGGCCGAGACGCGGATCACGGAGACGCAGACCACGCCGAACTGCCCGTTCCCCGACAAGCTCTCGATCGTCCCGCCGATGCCGAGCCAGGTCTCGGTCGGCCTGCCGGTCGACATGTCCTTCACCACGCTGACGCAGCTCGTCGAGGCGCAGTTGAAGGGCAAGACCTTCCCCGAGGACGGCTCCGGCCCGGTCGACGTGACCGTCAAGAGTGCGAGCATCGCCGCCTCCGGCGACCGGCTTTTGATCTCGCTTCTGGTGCACGCCAAGGAGAAGAAGAGCTTCTTCGGCTTCGGCGCCGAGGCGACCGTGCACATCTGGGGCCGGCCGCGGCTCGACCAGGCGGCGCAGACGCTGCGGCTCACCGACGTCGAGCTGGCGGTCGAGTCCGAGGCCGCGTTCGGCCTGCTCGGCGCCGCCGCGCGCGCGGCCATCCCGCATCTGCAGCAGGCGCTCGCCGACCGGCTGGTCGTCGACCTCAAGCCATTCGCGACCAACGCGCAGCGGAAGATCACCGCCGCCATCGCCGACCTGCAGAAGAACGAGGAAGGCATCCGCGTCGACGCCGACGTCAACAGCATCCGCCTCGCCGGCATCGCGTTCGATTCGAAGACGCTCCGGGTGATCGTGGAGACCGACGGCAACATCAAGGCCGCCGTCACCGCGCTGCCGGCGCTGTAGTCTTGCCCCTCTCCCCGCCCTTCGCGGGGACAGGGCTGGGGTGAGGGGCTTTTTCCACGGGTCGCGAATGCAGTGAGACCTGTACCCCCTCACCCGGATTGCTCCGCAATCCGACCTCTCCCCGCAAGCGGGGCGAGGTAAAGGAGCCGGCACGCCACCGCGGGCCGCGACTCACGCATGCCCAAAAAGTCGTCTTTGCGACAGGTTGCCGCACCGGATAGAAGGTGCCTCGTGGAAGCAACCCCCAAGGAAAAGATCAGGGAGAGAAACACGATGAAATCGCTCTTGGCCGCAGCAGCGGCCGGCCTCGCGCTGGCGGTCTCCGGCACCGCGGCGAACGCCCAGATCTCCGACGACGTCGTCAAGCTCGGCGTGCTCACCGACATGTCGAGCCTCTATGCGGACGCCACCGGCAAGGGCTCGGTCGCCGCGGTCGAGATGGCGGTCGCAGACTACGGCGGCAAGGTGAAGGGCAAGCCGATCCAGGTCGTCGTGGCCGATCATCAGAACAAGCCCGACGTCGGCGTCAGCATCGCGCGCAACTGGTACGACAACGACAAGGTCGATGCGGTCCTCGACGTGCCGACCTCGTCGGTCGCGCTGCCGATCTCGGCGCTGACGCGCGAGAAGAACAAGATCCACATCAATTCCGGCGGCGGCTCCTCCGATATCACCGGCACTGCCTGCTCACCCAACACCGTGCACTGGACCTACGACACCTACGCGCTGTCGAACGTCGCCGGCAAGGCGATGGTCAAGCGCGGCGAGGACACCTGGTTCTTCGTCACCGCCGACTACGCCTTCGGCATGGCGCTGGAGCGCGACGCCGCCAACGTCGTCAAGGAGACCGGCGGCAAGGTCTTGGGTGACGTGCGCCATCCGCTCAACTCGTCGGACTTCTCGTCCTTCCTGCTGCAGGCGCAGGCTTCCAAGGCCAAGGTCGTGGCGCTGGCGAATGCCGGCGGCGACACCACCACCGCGCTGAAGCAGGCCGCCGAGTTCGGCCTGACCCAGGGCGGCCAGAAGCTGATCGCGCTGCTGATGGAAATCACCGACACCCATGCGCTGGGCCTGAAGGCGACACAGGGCCTGATCGTCACCGACGCCTTCTACTGGGACATGAACGACGAGACCCGCGCCTTCTCGAAGCGCTTCAACGAGAAGGTCGGCCACATGCCGACCATGATCCAGGCCGGCCTCTACTCGGCGACGATGCATTACCTGAAGGCGATCGAGGCGATCGGCACCGACGAGGCGCCGAAGGTGATGGAGCAGATGCGCAAGACGCCGGTCAACGACTTCTTCGCCAAGAACGGCCATATCCGGATCGACGGCCGCATGGTGCACGACATGTACCTGTTCGAGACCAAGAAGCCCGAGGAATCCAAGGGCGAGTGGGATCTCTACAAGCTGATCGCCACCGTGCCCGGCGACGAAGCCTTCCGTCCGCTCGACAAGGGCGGCTGCCCGCTGGTGAAGTCGAACTGACGAGCACGCTGCCGCGGGCCGGGTCCCCCGGATGTGCGCCTGATGACAGCCAACAAGAAATGCGCCCGGCCGGCACCGGGCGCATTTTTCTTTCCGCGTCTCTTTCCGCGGCAGGTCCCGGTAATCGCCCGCGTCAGCCGGCGCTATTCGCCATTCGGGCGTGGGATCATCCAGGTCGAATACGTCTGCCAGACGCCGTCGCCCTGATTGCGTTGATAGGCGATGAAATCGGCATGGTCGCCGTGCACGAGCTCATAGCGATAGTACCTTGAGAGGTCGTCGATCTGCTTGGTCATGGAACGTCTCCGTCATAAGGGAAAGCTACTGCATTTCGACGTAGTCGAGCCGCACCGGCGATCAATAGAATGATTGTTATCATTCAATCACGGTCGCGAGAGCTGGTCTGATCCGGTTTGAGGATGTGGGTCGATCGACGCACATCCCCGTGTGGGGCCTCAGCGCCGGGCACGATGCGTACTGCGGCGCGGCACGTGAACGACGCCGATGCCGCTCTCCTGCGCTTGCAGCGCCTGCAGCACCGCGGGCGGCAGCAACACCAGCCTGGCCGCCGGCGTCGGCGCGCCGTTGTTGAGCACGTCGCGATACGGATACAGCGCCTGGTAGGCTGCCGGCTCGGAGATCGCGGCCTGGGCCGAGGCCGCCGTAGCCGTGATGGCCGACAGCGCTGCCGCCAGCGCGATGGTTCTGAACGTCGTCGTGCTGAACGTCCTGGCGACGTGGGAAACCCTGGTAGTCATGGCAACGCTCCCGCGATTTACATCGCATACGATTAATTCGCTCGCGCCTGATAAAGGCATGGCGCGACCGGTCTTCAAGTGTCCCGATTTAATCGGATGCGATTTATTCGGGCGCGGGGCTTCAAATATCCGTGTGACCGGCGATGCCATGCGCGGCCCGCAATGGCGGCCTGCTCGGGCCACGCGGCAGCGGCGCGAAAGTCAGCGGGCACGCTGGTGCTCGCAGGCGCGAACCTGGGCGGAACCTGGGTTCACTGCAGGATGGTTCGTCACATGCAGCGAGCACGCGGGCTACGCGCTCAAAGCGCCCGCCGCTGGAATTGTGCATGCAACCGCGCGTCGATGCGGCGCACATCGAAGCGAGATGGCTTGCGCAGCACCGGACGCGGTTGCTTCGGTCAAATTCAAGCCGGATCGGACAGGCTGCCGAGGTTGGCAGGATTTAACATCCACGCCATAGTGAATGACTATCCTGGTCGTGAGCCAATGTGGGGTCAGCTATGGACGTGTCACCTTCTGGTAGTGAGAGCCGAAGCACGTCGGAGCCACCACAAGCACCGCGCCAGGACAATGCGCACGCGGCAACGCGCATGCCGGCGATCATTGTCGGCGTCGTTGCAGCAATCATCGTTGCGCTGTCGATCTATTATCTGCTGCGGCCCGAGCCGCTGCTCGTGCAGGGCGAGGTCGATGCAACGCGGCTGGATATCGCCGCGCGCGTCGACGGACGGGTCAAGGACATCCTGGTCGAGCGCGGTCAGAACGTGGCGGCGGGCGCCGTGCTGGTGAAGATCGACAATCCGGAAACGCTGGCAAAGCAAGATCAGATGCGCGCCGCCAAGGCGGTCGCGGACGCGCAACTCGCCAACGTCATGGTTGGAACGCGGGTGGAAACCATCGCCGCGCGGAAGGCGGAAATGGAGCGCGCGGAGGCCGCGCAGGTGCTGGCGCAGAAGACCTTCGATCGCGCCAAGACACTGACCGAGCAAGGCAACGCGCCGCAGGCGCGCCTCGATCAGACCACCGATGCGCTGCACGAAGCCGAGCGCGGGCTCGATCAGGCGAAATCGGCCTATGAGCAGGCGGTCAACGGCTACACCAAGGAAGAACGCGCGATCGCGAAAGCCAATGTCGAGAAGGCCGAAGCCGACATTCAGAGCGTCCAGTCGGTCATCGATCAGCTCGCGGTCTACGCGCCGGTCGCCGCGCAGGTCTATCAGCGCAACGTCGAGCCGGGCGAGTTCGTCTCGCCGGGCGTGCCGCTGGTGACGCTGATCAATCTCGGCGACCTGTGGATCCATTTCGATCTGCGCGAGGATCTGGTGAAGGGCCTGAAGGTCGGCGATAAGTTCGACGTCCGGATTCCGGCGCTCGACGACCGTCATGTCACGGTCGAGGTCAAGCTGATCGCCACCAAGGGCGAATATGCGAGCTGGCGGGCGACCCGCGCCACCGGCGATTTCGACTTGCGGACATTCTCGATCCGCGCCTATCCGGTCCAGCCGGTGCCCGATCTGCGGCCCGGAATGAGCGCCTATCTCGACTGGCGGTCGCGGCAATGAGGCTGGCCTCAAAGCCCGGATTCTGGCGGGTCGCACAGCGCGAATGCCAGTGGCTGGTGCGCGACCGCGTGGCATTGCTGCTGATCTTCGGCGTGCCGCTGTTCGCCTTCGTGGTGCTCACGGCCGTGTTCAGCCAACCGGTGATCCGGGGCCTTGGCGTCACCATCGTCGACACCGACAAGTCGGATACTTCGCGCGCGCTGACGCAGCAGGTCGCGGCGTCGCCGAGTCTGCGGATCGTCGACGATTCCGGCTCGCCGTCGTCAGCCGTGCAGGACATCCGGTCCGGCAAGGCGATCTCGGCGATCTTCATCCCGCCGAACTTCGAACGCGACCTGAAGGCCGATCGCCGTCCGCAGGTGGTCGGCTTCTACAACCAGCAATTCCTGACAGCGGCCGGCATCGCGTCGTCGGGCCTGAACGATGTGCTGTCCGCCGCGGCGAGCGCGGCAGCTCCCGCCAACCGCGCCGCCCCCGCCCCGGCATCGATGGGAACGCTGTCGGCGGAGACCATCGCGCTGGTCAATCCGCAGAAGAACTACGCGCAGTTCCTGCTGCGCGCGCTGCTGCCGACGATCATCCATGTGGTGATCACGCTCGCCGCGGGCTATTCGGTCGGCTCCGAATTCCACCGCCGCAACGCGCGCGAGTGGCTCGAAAGCGCCGGCGGCGATCCGATCGCCGCGCTCGCCGGCAAGCTGGCGCCGCTGTTCGTGATCTTCATCCTGATCATGCTGGCCCAGCCGCTGATCCTCGAAGGCGTGCTGCAGATTCCCTTCAAGGGCGACGTGCTGCTGATGATTGCCGCGGGCCTGCTTCTGATCATCGCCTACCTGTCGCTCGGCGCGCTGCTGCAGCTTTTGGTCGGCGACCTCGCGACCGGGCTCGGCCTTGCCGGCCTGATCGCCTCCCCCGCCTTCGGCTATGCCGGTGTCGGCTTTCCCACCATCGGCATGAATACGTTTGCGCAGGTCTGGAGCGCGATCCTGCCGCTGCGCTGGTACATGGCAGTGCTGATGGGACAGGCGGCGCGTGGATTGCCGGCATCGGAATCGGCGATCCCCTTCGCCGCGCTCGCAGGCCTTACGCTGCTGTTTGCCGCGCTCGCCTTGCTGCGCATGGCGAGCCTGACGCGCAGGGGCTGGTTTGCGGCGGCGCGGCCGGCCGAACCGCCGGTCAGCGAGCCGGCGCCATCAGGCGTCGACGGCGCCTTCACGGCGGAGTGGCGGCGCGTGCTCGGAACGCGCAGCGCCTTCAGCCTGCTGTTCCTCGCGCCGCTGGTCTACGGCATCTATTATCCGCAACCCTATCTGAACCAGATCCTGCGCAAGCTGCCGATTGCGGTCGTCGACAATGATCTCAGCGATCTCTCGCGCCAGATCGTCGAGACGCTCGATGCCAGTGGCACATTGAGCGTGACGGTTCGCGCCCGCACCCTTGCGGAGGCAAGCACCGCGATCGACCGCGGCTATGCATTTGCCGCGGTGCAGATCCCGCCCGGCACCGAACGCGACGTGCTCAAGGGCCTCACCGCGCACATCCCGGTCTATGCCGACGCCACCTATCTGTTCATCTTCCGCTCGACCGCAGGCGCGGTCGCCACCGCGATCGGCACGCTGACATCCGAACTGGTGTCGCGGGGCGCCCGCGCCGACGGAAGTCTGGTCAAGGCGAAGCTCGCAAGCCTCAGCCCGGCCAACGTCCTGCTGCAACCGATCTTCAACCCGGTCGGCGGCTATGCGAGCTACATCGTCCCGGCGGCGTTCATGCTGATTCTGCAACAGACGCTGCTGATCGGCGCGGCGATGCTGACCGGCACGGCGCTGGCGAATTCCCGCAGCACTGTTGCGAACTCTCGCAACTTGGTCGCGGGCGTGTTCGGGCGCGGCGTGGCCCATCTGACCATCTACCTGCCGGCGCTCGCGCTCTATCTGATCGTGCTGCCGCGGATCTATGGTTTCTCGACGCTCGGGCATCTGCCGCAGATCTTCGCGCTCGCGACCGTCTTCCTGCTGGCGACGAGCTTCATGGGACAGGCGATCGGCGCCTGGTTCACGCGGCCGGAGAACGCCACCATTTTGCTGCTGGCGACCAGCCTGCCGCAGTTCTTCACCGCCGGCTTCGCATGGCCGCGCGAGGCCATCCCCCCTGCGGCCACGGCACTCGGCCGGCTGTTTCCGGCCGACTCGGCGATCGACGGCCTCGTGCGCATCAACCAGCTCGGCGCCAGCATCTGGGAGGTCTCGCATGACTGGCTGAGGCTGTGGTGCCTGGCACTGGGCTATTTCGTGCTCGCCGTGATCTCCGCGCTGGTGTTCAAGAGAGGACAGCAAGATGCCCAACGCTAGGCGCATCGCCATTGTCGCGATCCCGCTTGGGCTCGTCGCGGGCGCGCTGATCTACGCCGAGAGCCGCGCAACGCCGGCCCCTGCAATCGTCGGCGTGGTCCGCTCGACCGAGGTCAGGATCGAGCCGGAAGTGAACGGCCAGCTGGTGTCGATCGCAGTCGAGAAAGGCGCCAAGGTGCACGCGGGCGACGTCCTCGCCAAACTCTCCGCGGTCGAGTTGAGCGCGCAGGCCGACCAGGCGCGGGCCGCGCATGCCGCCGCGGTGGCGAACCGCAACAACGTCTATGCCGGCGTACGCCGCGAGCAGATCGACTCGCTGAAAGCCGCGATCTCCAAGGCCAATTCACGGCTCGACTATGTGGAGACCCAGCTCAAGCGGATCACCACGCTGGCGAGCCAGAGCTTTGAAACCCAGCAGGCGCTCGACCAGGCCGAGAACGACGTTGCCGCCGCGCGCGCCGGCGTGGCGGCGGCCCAGGCGAATTACGATGCCGCCATGGCGGGGCCGACCAAAGAGGAGCGCGCCATCGCCGACGCACAGGTGCAGGCGGCCGCGGCTGCCGTCGCGGTGCTCGAGCGCCGTCTCGACAAGATGGTGCTGCGCGCGCCGGTCGACGGCGTGGTCAGCGTGATCGCGGCGGAAGTGGGCGAGAACGTTCGTGCGGGTCAGCCGATCCTGATGATCGCGGCGGCCGGCAAGCAATGGCTGTCGTTCAACGTGCGCGAGGACCATCTCGACGGTCTTGCGATGGGCAAGACCGTGAGCGTGATACCGAACGGTTCCGGCGCCGCCGCCAAGGCTGCCATCACCGAGTTGCGGCCGCTCGGGGTGTTTGCCACCTGGCAGGCCGAGCGTGTGATCGGCGATCACGACCGCAACACGCTGCGCCTGCGTCTCGACCCCGCAGGCGCCGCGGAAGGTCTCGAACCCGGCATGAGCGTCCGGATCGAGCGTTGACAACGCGCCGCGCCCGGTCGCGAGCCGCAATGAGGTGCGTGCTGTCGCCCTCCGGCCCGACGCGGAAGCTTGTGTCTGCCGGCCTCGCCGAATAGTCATCGGACTGTCAGAAGATTGCGACAAGAAGACAACAGCGTCGGTCCTGTTGGGCTCGGCCCTCATGGCATCGCCCCGATGCCGCGCAAAAGATGGAGACTTGGCCGTGAGGCAGATTCGTTCGCGACGGAAGATGCATGTTGGCGCGATGCTGCTCGGCGCGGCGGCTTTGGCGGTCCTGCTGCCGTCGATGGCGTCAGCGCAAACCCGCCCGGCGCCGGCCGGCGCCAAGCCGTTCCTGACCGTCGACGGCAAGCAGCCGCTCGTGATCGGGCATCGCGGCGTGCCGGGCCTGGTGCCCGAGGAGACCGAGGCCTCGTACGAGCTGGCCGCCGACCTCGGCACCGACGCGCTCGAAGAGGACCTGCATCTGACCAAGGATTGCGTGCTGGTGGCGCGCCACAATCCGTGGCTCGGCGACAACACCAACGTTGCCGAAGCGGCGAAGACCAATGCGGAAGTCGCGAAGCGCAAGCGCACCGCGCCGGGCGTTCCCGTCAAGGTGAAATGGGCGCAAACGCCGACCAGCGGGCCGGCCGAATATCCCACCGACCTCATCGATCCGGCCGATCCCAAATCGGTGCTGAAGGCGCTCATCGTCGATGGCGACGACCACACCAATGATTGGTCGATCACCGATTTCACCATGGACGAGCTGAAGACCTGGATCGCCGGCACCACCTATGATGCCGCCAACGAACGGCCAAAACTGTTCAACGGCAAGTTTCCGATCATCAGTTTCCAGGACATCATCGACATCGCCAAAGCCAAGAGCAAGACGACGGGACGTTCGATCGCGGTCTATCCGGAAACCAAGAATCCGACCTGGAACAATGCCCAGGCGATCGCCAATGGCTGCGGCGCGCCCGGCAGCCACCCGCTCGAGGATGCCCTGATCAAGATCATCAGGGATAACGGCCTCAACACGAAGGACGCGCCGATCATCGTTCAGAGCTTTGAGCCCGGCAGCCTGAAATATATGCACAGCCACGGACTCGAAACGCGGCAGGTCCAGCTGATCGACGGCAACGGCGTCGACTTCAAGACCGGCAAGGTGCTGCTCAACAACATCGCCAATTCCCGTCCGTACGACTGGACGGTCGCGGGTGACGGCCGCACCTTCGATGCGATGCTGACGCCTGCGGGCCTCGCGGAGATCAAGACCTATGCCGACGGCATCGGTCCGTGGAAGGCCTATATCGTCCCCTACAAGATCTCACCGTGGAAGGACACCAACGCCGACGGCACGCCCTACAAGGGATCGACGGCGGATGCCTCGACGCAGGACGCCACCAGCGTCATTGCCGACGCGCACAAGCTCGGCCTGTTCGTGCATGTCTTCACGTTCCGCAACGAGAAGAAATATCTGGCTGCCGACTATCGCGGCGACCCTGGCCTGGAATATCTGAAGTTCTTCCGTCTCGGCGTGGATGGGGTCTTCACGGACTTCACGCACACCGGCGTCGCCGCCCGCGCGGCCTATCTGCGCGAACTCGGCTGGTGACGCTGGCAACAGACGCGGATTTCATGCGCCTAACGACAAATGCGCCCGGTATCGCCGGGCGCATTCGTCTTTCACACAGGGCGATCCGCGTTACTCGGTCGCGTACTTGAACTCGGGCATCGCCTTCAGCTCGTCCTTGGTCGCGCTGAACACCGCGTGATCCGGATACCAGGGATTCGGCTTCGACGCCGCCGCTGCGGGCGCCGCGCCGGTGGTGGTCGTCGACTTGGTCGTGCTGCCGGTGTTCGAGGCGCCGGTGTAGGCGACCGGCTCGCTTGCGAATTTCACCTTGTCGAGCGGCACGGCGACCAGATGCTCGCCGACGCCAAGGAAGCCGCCGACGCCGATCACGACAGCCTTGATGGCGCCGCCCTTGTCCATCAGGAGATCGTTGATCGAGCCGACGCTCTCGTTCTTGTCGTTGTACACGCTGAGGCCGACGACCTTGGACGCGCGCCAGTTGCCTTGATACGAGGTCGATGACGTGGTCGTTGTCGTCGATGCCGCAGGAGACATCTTGTCGCCCTTGTCGGTGGGGGTCTGTGCAATCGCGACGGTTGCAAGCAGGGCGGAGCCGGCCACGCCGGCGATGATGGATTTGACCAACATAGTTGCGCTCTCCTCAGTTCGCAAAATCGATGCTGGGAAAACCCGTGATGTCCGCGACCGTTCCTAACGAGCCTGCGCTCAAAAGCCGCCCCAATGCTTGGGAACGCCATGCCGGGAACGCCATGGAAGCGATGCGGCAAGCCCGAGGGTTGCGCACTTTCCGACACATGGAACGCTGCGGTGCTTGACGAAAGCGATCGTGATCTCTCAAGTAGGCTGCGGTTGAGCCTCACGACTGCGCCGGACGCGCAGTCCCTGATGTGACGATGTTTGGCTCACTAAGTCGTCCCGGCGAACCGCGCTTGCCCAAAATCATCCGCACGCGCATGTCGCAGCGCGCCTCGCGCCACGGAAGCTGATTGCGCGTGACTTGCCGCGCTCAGAAGCCGCCCCAATAGGGCGGTACGCCGTAGAAGCGATGCAGCTCGACTTCCTGCGAGCGGTCGCCCCAATCGAAATCCTTGTCGGCACGGAACGACGGCGCGCGCTTCAATTCGTCGTCCTCGATGTCGAGCTCATAAGCCTCGAACTTCGTATTGTAGTGCAGCCGGCCCCACGGCAGCGGAAGCAGATTGGTTCCGATACCGAGGAAACCACCGAAGCTCAGCACCGCGTACGACACCTTGCCCGAGATCTTGTCGATCATCAGCCGCTCGATATGGCCGATCATGTCGCCATTGGCCCGGCGCACCGCCGTGCCCTCGACGCGATCGCTTGCAATGAGCTGATGCGGCCTTGCACTGACCTCGACAGCCATCTCACCCTCCTGGCCTGAAAGAGAAATAACGCGTCGCCGGGGGAACGGGTTCCGGCCCTGGTTATGACAGCCGCCCTTCCCTTTTTCGGGCCGCCAAGGCAGCTCGGGGCCGCGGCGCAGCCTTGGAAAGTTCTATCCGTATTTCAAAGCATTAGGCTTGATGACAGAACGATAACTTTTCTCGACAGCACCGATCTGTAAACTCGTTCTGCCGGGCAAGATTTCAGAAATACACTGAAACAAAATTCCTGAGCCGCTTCCCCCGAATCACGGACAAAAGAGTCGGTATGACCCAGGCTGCGCCCAATATCCTTGTCGTCGAGGACGACCGCGAGACGCGGTCGCTCATCGCAAAATATCTCCGTACCAATTCCTGTCATGTCACGACCGCCTCCGACGGCCGCGAGATGGCCAAGGCCATGACCGACCACCGCGTGGATCTCCTGGTGCTCGACGTCATGCTGCCGGGCGAGGACGGCCTTAGCCTGTGCCGCAAGGTGCGCGCGGAGTCGCAGACGCCGATCATCATGCTGACCGCACGCGGCGAGGACGTCGACCGCATCCTCGGCCTCGAGATGGGCGCCGATGATTACCTGGCCAAGCCGTTCAACCCGCGCGAGTTGCTCGCGCGCATCAACGCGGTGCTGCGCCGGCAGGCCGCCGCGCGCAACGCCAGCGCGATCGAGGGGGCGACCACGCTGACCTTCCTCGGCTGGCGCATCGACATCCGCCTGCGCGAGCTGCGCAACCCCGAAGGGGCGCGCGTCGCCATGACCAGCGCCGAGTTCGACCTGCTGCGCACATTCTGCGAACGGCCCGGCCGCGTGCTGTCGCGCGACAGCCTGCTCGACCTGACGCAGGGCCGCAGCGCCGGCTCGTTCGAGCGTTCAATCGACGTGCTGGTCAGCCGTATCAGACGCAAGATCGAACCCGATCCGCAGGAAGCCACCATGATCAAGACGGTGCGGTCCGGCGGCTATGTGTTCACTCCCAGGGTGGAGGCGGTTGCCGCCACGAGCAACTGACCATGAAGCTGCTGCGTGTGCTGAGTCTGCGGGGGATCGGCGCCCAGATGGCGGCGCTGGTCGTCGTCTCGATCGTCACGCTGCACCTGATCATCACCGCCACCTTCCTGATCCATCGCCCGGACCGGCCGGAGCCGTCCGACCGCTGGCACACCCAGCTCGCCGCCGCCGCGCAACTGCTCGGGCACGCGCCGGCATCGGAGCGGCCGCGGCTCCAGGCCGACGTCATCAGAGCCTTCCCGCAGCTTGCGATCGCTGACTTCACGTCCGATACCAGCGCCCTCACCGAGACCGACCCGCCGAGCCTGCACGCGCTGCGCCGGCTCGGCGCCGGCTATCACGTCTTCTCTCTGCCGCGCGAGGCGGGCAGCACGCCGCATGACGGCGAGATCCGCCGCGTCGCGATCCGCCTGCCTGACGGCACCATGTTCGCCGCGAACCTGATGCCGGACCAGCACATGCGGCCGTTCTGGGGCGGGCCGTGGATGATGACGGTGCTGTTCGCCGTCATCAGCGTCACCCTGCTCGGCCTGTGGGCGGCATGGGCGCTGACGGCGCCGCTGTCGTCCTTCGTCAAGGCCGCGGAGACCTTCAGCCTGAACGGCGCTGCCGCGCCGCTGCCCGAACGCGGCCCCGAGGAGATCCGCTCGCTGGCCAAGGCGCTGAACCGGATGCGCGAGCGGATCACGGCATTGATCGATGACCGCACCAAGATGCTGGCCGCGATCAGCCACGACCTGCGCACGCCGATCACGCGGATGCGGCTGCGCGCCGAATTCATCGAGGACGAGACCCATCGCCACCGCATGCTGCGCGATCTCGACCAGATGCGCTCGATGCTGGAATCGGTGCTGTCGTTCCTGCGCAACGACCGCAAGCTCGAGGAGATGACGCTGGTCGACATCGCGAGCACGCTGCACCTCGTCACCGACCAGTTCGCCGACATGGGACATAAGGTCCGCTACGAGGGTCCGCAGCACGCGATGGCGACCGCGCGGCCAGCCGACCTGCATCGCAGCATCACCAATCTGGTGGACAATGCCGTGCGCTTCGGCGGCGAAGTCGCTGTTCGCCTCGACGTCAAGCCGGATCGCCTCGTCATCGACATCGAGGATGACGGCCCCGGCATTTCGGACGCGCACAAGGCAAGCGTGCTGGAGCCGTTCGTGCGCGGCGACCAGGCGCGCAACATGGACGAGGCTGAAGGCTTTGGCCTTGGCCTGTCGATCGCCAACGCCATCGTGCTCGCGCATGGCGGCACGCTGTCGCTGCACGATCGCAAGCCGCACGGGCTCGTGGTCCGGATCGAACTGCCGGCGCGGCAGCAACAGTTGCAGCCGCGGAAATCCGCAGCCTGATCAGCCGGGGCTGATCGGCGACGAAGCTGACCGATAACCAAAGCGTCAGGCGGCGAGCGGCGTGAGCTGCGCGGTGTCGTAGATCGCGATGGCCTCGAAGCGGTAATTGCAGACGCGGCAATTCCACAGGAACGACGTGCGCCCCTCGCTGTGCTCCACCCAATCGGGGCGGGCAATCGGCTTGCCGCATTGCGCGCAGGGATTTTCGCGAGGCATGTAGCCGGTGTCCTGCCGGACCATGGCGCATCTCCCGAATGTTGTTTCTTGCGTGCTTTTGAACGGACAGACGTGCTGACACGCGCGCTGTCGCCGATCAGTGTAGACCTTCATCGAGTCGTTTGCACGACAATCCGCTGTGGATAGTGTGCGGCAAAAGGCGGCCGCAAGAATCGGACGCAAAAACAATTTTCGGCTGCGACGTTTGAAGCAAACAATTTGAAGCATCTGTCTCCGCAAGCGCATCGTCCGCTTCAGCCGCACCCAGACGATCACGGACGCGGAACGTTTCGCTGATGCGAAGGTTTTGCCACATTCCTGCCCGCTCGCCGTACCAATGAGACCGCAGAACCGACGCGCGTTTGATCACCCCCGGGCGACCCGAGATGAAGACCCTTCAGAGCCTTAGCTGCCTTGCTGCCGTCATCGCGGTGCTGGCGTCTTGCGCCAGTGCGCAGGCACAATCGCGCGCGCAATATGAGGCGATGGTGGCGGCCGAGGCCCAGGCCAACCTGGTGCCGGAAGAGCTGGTGCATCGCGTCATCGTCCGCGAGAGCAAGTACCATCCGCAGCTGATCGGGCGCGGCGGCACCATCGGGCTGATGCAGATCAAGCTCGGCACCGCGCGCGGCCTCGGCTACACCGGTACCGCCGAGGGTCTGCGTGACCCCGGCACCAACCTCAAATACGGCGTCAAATACCTCGCCGGCGCCTATCGCGCCGCCAATGGCGATCACGACCGAGCCGTGCGTTATTTCGCGGGCGGGTATTACTACGTCGCAAAGCGGCAGCGCGGTGGTCACCTCAAGGAGGCGCTGCATGGCGGCGCGGGTGCGCCACCGAAGGAACTCGCCAGGCAAGGCCAGATGCAGGACCAAATGTCGGCCGATATCGCCGAGCCGAAGCCGGAACAGGCTCCTAAATAGGTGCTTGCGTGTTCCGGACACGATGCAACGCGCAGCGTTGCGACCGGGGCACGAGCGCTTTGCGCACGCCGCGGCGCCGCTCCTGGCATACAAGTTGACACATCCGCCCATCCGCCTACATTGGGGGCGTTCCGAGGGGTGCTCCGAAGGAGGAGCTGAGATACCGCAAGCTTGGACTTCGCCGTCACGGCGATCAGTTCGGGACCGCGGTGACCCTTTGAACCTGATCCGGGTCATGCCGGCGAAGGGACAGGGATGTACCAGACGTCAAGACCGCGGGGGGATTCCCCCGTCTCCATCATCGGCGCAGGCATAACCGGCGCCTGGCATGCGTTGTTGCTCGCAGAGGCCGGACGTGCGGTCACCCTGCATGAGCGCAGTGACGCTGCGATGACGCAATCCACAAGCCACTGGGCCGGCGGAATGCTGGCGCCCTGGTGCGAGGCGGAAGCCTCCGAGCCTGTGATCTCGCGGCTCGGCATTCGTTCGCTCGACCTATGGCGGCAGCATCTCCCGGAAACGGCGTTCAACGGTTCGCTGGTGGTGGCGCATCCGCGCGACCGCGCCGATTTCGAGCGCTTTGCCCGCCTCACGTCAGGTTATCGCCGGCTCGACGCCGAGGGCGTCCGCGAACTCGAACCGTCGCTCGAGGGCCGCTTTCGTGACGGTCTGTTCTATCCCAACGAGGGCCATGTCGAGCCGCGCCGCGTGCTGCCGCGGCTGCATGCCGCGATCGCCAAGGCCGGCGGCGCCATCAAGTTCGGCAGCGACGCCGAGGCAGATGATCTCGACGGCCTGGTGATCGACTGCCGCGGGCTTGCCGCGCGCGACCGCGAGCCGAGCCTGCGCGGCGTCAAGGGCGAGATGATCGTCATTGAGACCGCGGAGGTCGAATTGTTGCGCCCGGTGCGGCTGATCCATCCGCGCTGGCCGCTTTACGTGATCCCGCGCGGCGACGGCCGCTTCATGCTGGGCGCGACCTCGATCGAAGCCGAGGACAACGGCGTCAGCGTGCGCTCGGCGCTGGAACTGTTAGGGGCCGCCTATGTGGTGCATCCGGCGTTCGGCGAGGCGCGCATCGTCGAATTCGGCGCCGGCCTGCGCCCGGCCTTCCCGGACAATCTACCCAAAATCAGCATCGAGCAGGAACGCATCACGGTGAACGGACTCTACCGCCACGGCTTCCTGCTGGCGCCGGCGCTGGCCGAGCTGACGCTCGCCTATCTCGCACGCGGCGAAATCGACAATGAGGTGATGCAATGCGCGTGATCGTGAACGGCGAGCAGCGGGAGATCGCGGCTTCCAGCGTCGACGCGCTTTTGGCCGAGCTCGATTACGAGGGCACGCATTTCGCGATCGCAGTGAATTACGACGTGGTGCCGAAGAGCCGCTGGGCCGAGACCGCGCTCAAGGCCGGCGACGAGATCGAGATCATCACGCCGCGGCAGGGAGGGTGATGTGATGGCATTTCATGCAAGCCTTCTCCCCTCGTCGTCCCGGCGAAAGCCGGGACCCATACTCCGCGGCCCTTCCGTGAAGCACGCGGGGAGACGTTCCCTGCGGCAATTGCCGGTCGTGGTTATGGGTCCCGGCCTTCGCCGGGACGACAGATTGATTTGAGGAGACACCACGGATCATGGTCACCTTCTACGGCAAATCCTTCCCGTCCCGCCTGCTGATCGGCACGGCGCTGTATGCCTCGCCGGCGATCATGCAGGGCGCGATCCGCGCCTCGGGCGCCAGCATCGTTACCGTATCGCTCCGCCGAGAAGCCGCGGGCGGCAAGACCGGCGATGCGTTCTGGGCGCTGATCCGTGAGCTCGGCGTCACCGTGCTGCCGAACACCGCGGGCTGCCGCAGCGTGCGCGAGGCGGTGACCACCGCGAAGCTGGCGCGCGAATTGTTCGGCACGCCCTGGATCAAGCTCGAGGTGATCGCCGACAACGACACGCTGCAGCCCGACGTGGTCGGCCTGGTGGAGGCCGCCACGATCCTGATCAAGGACGGTTTTGAAGTGTTCCCCTATTGCACCGAGGATTTCTCGGTGGCGTCGCGGCTGGTCGAGGCCGGCTGCAAGGTGGTGATGCCGTGGGCCGCGCCGATCGGCAGCGCCAAGGGCATCACCAACCGCGACGCCTTGAGGCTTTTGCGCGACCGCCTGCCCGACATCACGCTGGTGGTCGACGCCGGCCTCGGCGCGCCCTCGCATGCGGCCGAAGCGCTCGAGCTCGGCTACGACGCCGTGCTGCTTAACACCGCGGTGGCGAAGGCCGCCGATCCCGTTGCGATGGCCAATGCCTTCCGCCTCGGCGTCGAGGCCGGCCGCACCGCCTATGAAGCCGGGCTGATGGAAGCCCGCGACTTCGCCTCCCCCTCCACCCCTGTCGTTGGGACCCCGTTCTGGCATGCCGTATCCTGATCGCCACGCGTATCCTGATCCGTTCTATCCCGTCGTCGACAGCATCAAATGGGTCGAGCGACTGACCAAGCTCGGCGTCGGCACCATCCAGCTCCGCGCCAAGGACCTCGACGATGCCGAGGCGCTGCAGATCGTCACCGACGCGCTGGCGGTGACCAAGGGCACGGGCACAAAGCTCGTCGTCAACGATTACTGGCGCGCGGCGATCGTCGCCGGCGCCGAGCATCTGCATCTCGGCCAGGAAGACCTCGCTGACGCTGATCTCGCCGAGATTCGCAAAGCCAGGCTGACACTCGGCGTCTCCACCCATGACGATGCCGAACTCGACGCCGCGCTCGCAGCGAAACCCGACTATGTCGCGCTCGGCCCGATCTTCTTCACCACGCTGAAGTCGATGCGGTTCGCGCCGCAGGGCATTCCGAAGATCACCGAGTGGAAGAAGCGCATCGGCGCCATTCCGCTGGTCGCGATCGGCGGCATCAAGTTCGAGCACGCCGCCGAGATCTTCGCCGCCGGTGCCGATTCGATCGCCGTCGTCAGTGACGTCACCCAGAACGCCGACCCCGACGCGCGGGTGCGGCAATGGCTCGGCATCCGTGCGGAGGCTGCATGATGCTGCCCAGCACACGCTGTCCATACCGTCACCCTGAGGTGGCCGCTTCTTCAGCGGCCCTCGAAGGGCGACGGCTCGGCTCGTCGACCCTTCGAGGCTCGCTTCGCGAGCACCTCAGGGTGACGAGAACAACGACATTCACGCACACGAATTAAACCGGAGGATCTCATGAACATCCGCTCCAACCCCGACACCACGCTCCCCGCCGTCACCACAGGCTCGCTGCCCTCATCGCGCAAGATCTTTGCGACCCCGGAGGCCGCACCCGACATCCGCGTTCCCTTGCGCGAGATCATCCTGTCCGAGGGCGCCGGCGAGCCGAACCTGCCGGTCTATGACACCTCGGGCCCCTACACCGATCCCGCCGTCACGATCGACGTCAACAGCGGCCTGCCGCGCAATCGCCTCGCCTGGGTCAAGCAGCGCGGCGGCGTCGAGGAATATGAGGGACGCACCATCAAGCCGGAGGACAACGGCAATGTCGGCGCATCCCACGCCGCCAAGGCGTTCACCGCGCATCACAAGCCGTTGCGCGGCCTGGACGGCCACAAGATCACGCAGCTCGAATTCGCCCGCGCCGGCATCATCACCAAGGAGATGATCTACGTCGCCGAGCGCGAGAACCTCGGCCGCAAGCAGCAGCTCGAGCGCGCCGAGGCAGCCCTCGCCGACGGCGAGAGCTTCGGCGCCGCGGTGCCGGCCTTCATCACGCCGGAATTCGTCCGCAGCGAGATCGCGCGCGGCCGCGCCATCATTCCGTCGAACATCAACCATGCCGAACTCGAGCCGATGATCATCGGCCGCAACTTCCTCACAAAAATCAACGCCAATATCGGCAACTCGGCGGTGACCTCGTCGGTCGAGGAAGAGGTCGACAAGATGGTGTGGGCGATCCGCTGGGGCGCCGACACCGTGATGGACCTCTCGACGGGGCGCAACATCCACACCACCCGCGAATGGATCCTGCGCAACTCGCCGGTGCCGATCGGCACCGTTCCCATTTATCAGGCGCTGGAGAAGTGCGAAGGCGATCCCGTCAAGCTGACCTGGGAGCTCTACAAGGACACCCTGATCGAGCAGTGCGAACAGGGCGTCGACTATTTCACGATCCACGCCGGCGTGCGGCTGCCCTACATCCACCTCACCGCCAACCGCGTCACCGGCATCGTGTCGCGCGGCGGCTCGATCATGGCGAAGTGGTGCCTCGCGCATCACAAGGAGAGTTTTCTGTACACGCATTTCGATGAGATTTGCGATCTGATGCGGAAATACGATGTCTCATTCTCGCTCGGCGACGGGTTGCGCCCCGGTTCGATTGCGGATGCGAACGATCGAGCCCAATTCGCAGAGCTGGAAACGCTCGGCGAACTGACAAAAATCGCGTGGGACAAGGGCTGCCAGGTCATGATCGAGGGCCCCGGCCACGTGCCGATGCACAAGATCAAGATCAACATGGACAAGCAGCTCAAGGAGTGCGGCGAGGCGCCCTTCTATACGTTGGGCCCGCTGACCACCGACATCGCGCCGGGCTATGACCACATCACCTCGGGCATTGGTGCGGCAATGATCGGCTGGTTCGGCTGCGCGATGCTGTGCTACGTCACGCCGAAGGAGCATCTCGGCCTGCCCGACCGCAACGACGTCAAGGTCGGCGTCATCACCTACAAGATCGCGGCCCACGCCTCCGATCTCGCCAAGGGCCACCCCGCCGCGCAGCTCCGCGACGACGCATTGAGCCGCGCCCGCTTCGACTTCCGCTGGCAGGACCAGTTCAACCTCGGCCTCGACCCCGAGACCGCGAAGAACTTCCATGACGAGACCCTGCCAAAGGAAGCCCACAAAGTCGCGCATTTCTGCTCGATGTGCGGCCCGAAATTCTGCTCGATGAAGATCACCCAGGACGTCCGCGACTACGCCGCGACGCTCAACGACCCGACCGGCGTCGGGGCATCGATCTCAGGCACCATCGAGGACGGCATGGCGACGATGAGCGCCAAGTTCAAGGAGATGGGCGAGAACTTGTATCTCGATGCGGAGAAGGTGAAGGAGAGTAATCGGGTGCTGTGATCCTTCCGCTCGTCATGCCCGGGGCCTGTCCGGGTATCCATCAAATTGAGAAGCCGGGCGAGAGCCCGGCTTTCTTCCTTCTAGAGGATGATGAAATTAGATTGAAAAGCCACCACGAAGGTGGTGCCCCTCTCCCGCTTGCGGGGAATGGCTGGGCTGGGAGCCCTCTTCACGAACCATGTCGTGGAGAGAGCCCGCATCCGTATCGCATCTTCGATACGAAACGGCCTAAGAGCAGGCTTCGCTTGTCTCGACCTCGCGAGCATGAGAGGCGCGACCAGTCTGCCGCGAGAGCGCTTCAACTCGACTTTATCCAGCTCTGGAGGCGTGTGATCATCATCACGCGCGTGCAAGGTGGCAATGTCCTTTCAACGCCGACATTGACTGGGAATAAGTTGAGTATCAGCTAAGGGCCGAAAGCAGAATTCAACCATCCCTCGCACTGGTCTAAAAGACAGGGCTGTGCGAGGTCGCGCAAATGGCATAACAAATGCACTTGACGACGAAAGCACTGACAATAGTCGGTATTCCGCTTCTAGGGATTCCGGCACTCATCATTGCATTCACCGGCCTATATTATAGCTTACAAGCAGCCGATAACCTTAAGCCGGATTCCAATTGGCCAAAGTTTGGGAGCATGGCCAAGGGGTCGCTCCCCTTAATCCCGCGTAGCGAATTTACAGAGTTGGGTCTCTCGTACCGCCGTCGTGCATATATCTTAGCCTTCATATTTGTTGCTTGGTACCTCGTGATCGTATCGTATATGTTTATTGCGGTTTGGATGACTTCATGAGGACGGTGAGCTTCTCGCCGGCAAGCGTTGCACGGATGAGCGAAGCGACATCCGGGGTTGCACTGTTCCCGCATGTCGCTGCGCTCATCCGGGCTAGCAACTAACCGACCCCTACGACGCTCCGTGCGTATGCGGGCCACGACTTACTATCCGGCACGCTTGGGACTCCACGCTTTGTGCACGAACTCAAGACGGTTGCCGTCGAAGTCGGCGACGTTGGCGGCGTAGTAACCGGGGGCGAAGTAGGTGCGATCCGCCGGTTTACCCTCGTCGGTGCCACCAGCCTTGATTGCAGCGGCGTAGGCGGCGTCAACGAGCTCATTGGTGTCGCAGACAATCCCGAGATACAGCCCGGTCTCGCCGGGGTTGCGTTGCCGAAGCCAGATGCTCGATCCGACCGCCTTTCCGCTGCCGTACATATCGTCAACGATGCCGTAAAGATCGGGGACGCCCTTGGGGCCCGAAGCTGAGTCGTAGTTGCCGAAGACCTTCCAGCCGAGCGGCTTCAGGGCTTCAGAGTAGAAAGCCAGCGACTTCTCGATGTTGGTGACGGAGATGTAGACGTGGTCGATCATTTGGTCACCTTCGATGTGGATCGTGTTGTCCGTTCAGGACAATGTTTTATGTAGGGTGGGTTAGCCGAAGGCGTAACCCACCGACTGGGCGGCGAGAAGATGGTGGGTTACGCTGCGCTAACCCACCCTACGGCGCCGACGCGCCAACAGTTGCCATCTGCGCGCCGCCGTGCGCCCTCGCCCCAAACTCAATCTCCCGATACCCCTCCGCCGCCACGCCATTGATGATCCCCAAGAACTTCGGCGTCCCGCCGTTGTAGACGAAGTACCGCACGGTGCCTTCCTCGTGGCCGGCGACGTTGGAGTTGTAGCCGGTGAACCATGACTTGGCTTTGCGCATCAGCATGATCTCGTACATTTTCGCGACGTGCGCGGTCCAGCGCTCTTGCGCTTCCAAGGTGGCGTCGGCGCGGGTCAGGCCGCGGTCCCACATGTATTGCAGCAGGTTGGTGCACCAGTTGACGCCGTTCTCGATGCCGCGCGGGAAGTTGGTGGACGCGGAGGCGCTTTGCGGGCCCGTGGGCATCAACAGGTTCGGGAAGCCGTGCACGAGCATGCCGAGGAAGGTCGACGGCGCCTGCTTCCATTTGTCGGCGAGCTTCGCGCCACCGACGCCTGATATGTCGATCAGATCATAGGCGCCGGTGATGGCGTCGAAGCCGGTGGCGTAGACGATGATGTCAAAGTCGTAGTCGCGCGCCGTGGTGCGCAGGCCTGTCTCGGTGACGCGCACCAGCGGCGTCTCGCTGAGATCAACGAGATGCACGTTGTCGCGATTGTAGGCCTCGAAATACCGGGTCTCCAGCGGCAGGCGCTGCACGCCAAAGCCGTGGTCCCGCGGGATCAGCTTTTCGGCGACCTTGGGATCGTTCACACGGCGGCGGATGCGACCCGCGATATATTCGGACAGTTCGGCATTGGCGGCCTCATCCATGAAAATCTCGCGGAAGTTCGCGAGCCAGATGCCGAAGCCGGGCTCGTCGTAGAGTCTGTCCCATAGCTTAAGCCGCTCCTCGCGGCTCACCTCGTAGAAGCCGCGCTTGTCGGGACCGTGCACGAAGCTGCCCGGCGTCAGCGCGCAGGCGGCGAAGATCTCGTCGTAGCGCGCGCGGATGTCGGCCATTTCCGCTTCCGAGATCGCGCTGTTGTTGAGCGGCGCGCTCCAGTTCGGCCGGCGCTGGAACACCGTGAGCTCGCCGACCTTGCCCGCAATCTCGCCGATCACCTGAATGCCGGTCGCGCCGGTGCCGATCACGGCGACCTTCTTGCCCGCGAGATCGACCGGCTCGTGCGGCCAATAGTAGGTGTGAAAGGAACGCCCCTTGAAGTCCTCGATTCCAGGCACGCGCGGCATGGTCGGCGCCGAGAGCAGGCCGATGCCCAGCACGACGAAGCGGCAGGAGAGCCGGCGGCCGTCGCTGAGCTTGAGCTGCCAGAGGTCGCGCGCCTCATCGAACCGCATCGCCTCGACCTTGCAGCCAAACTGCATGTGCCGGCGCAGGTCGAACTTGTCGGCGACGTAATTGAGGTAGCGCAGATTCTCGGGCTGGCCGGAGAAGCGCTCCTTCCAGTGCCACTCGTCGAGCAGCTCGCGCGAGAACGAGAAGCCGTAGGTATAGCTTTCGGAATCGAAGCGGCAGCCCGGATAGCGGTTCCAGTACCAGGTGCCGCCGAGATCGGGCGCGGCTTCGAGCACTGTAGCGTCGATGCCGAGATCGGCGAGCCGCTTGATCTGGTAGATGCCGGCGACGCCGGCGCCGACCACGATCACCTCGTAATGGGTTTTCGCCTCTCCCGTCATGTCCGCTCCCAAAATTCTTCTTGATCTGTTGGATGGGATTACAGACCCTTTTGCTGGTGCAGGCAACTGCGCGCGAGCGGGCGCGACTTGCGTTGAGGCGCTGCGAACGCCACATCGTAGCCCGGATGAGCGAAGCGACATCCGGATTTGCGAGCGCCCCGCATATCGCTACGCTCATGCGGGCTACGCAGCTAAGGCTACCATGACCGACAATCTCACCGGCGTCTGGGACGGCAGCTATGTTCAGCCAGGCGGCATGGTCACCTTCCTGGCGACGCTGATCGACGCCGGCGGCGCGCTCGGCGGCAGCGTGACCGAGCCGTGCATGGCGGCGGGCTGCCCACTCAGCACCCACAACGCCTCGCTGGCAGGTCACCGCTCCGGCAGCGCGGTGTCGTTCGTCAAGCGCTACGAGCCGCGAGGCTACGGCTATGACACGGTGCACTATGAAGGCGCCGTCAATGCCGATGCGACCGAGATCGACGGGCGCTGGAGCATCCGCGGCACGGCGTACTCGGGAGCGTTCCTGATGGTGCGATCGACGGGGCCGGCGCAAGCGGTGGCGGCGGAAAACGAGGTGAAGGAGCCGGTGCGCTAGCGCGCAGCCGTACATCTTCGGAATTGATCATGCCCCAGCGCAGCGCCGGTTTGCTGATGTTTCGCCGCAGACGCGGCAGCGCGGAAGTGCTGCTGGTGCATCCGGGCGGCCCGTTCTGGACGAAGAAGGATGATGGGGCATGGTCGATCCCGAAGGGTCTCTATGAAGAGGGCGAAATTCCCCTGAGCGCCGCGAAACGCGAATTCGAGGAGGAGACGGGACAGCGGCCAGTCGGCACCTTCATCGAGCTCGGCGTGTTCAAGCAACCGAGCGGCAAGCATGTCAGCGCATGGGCGTTCGAGGGCGAGTTCGACCTCGCAGCGTTCAAGAGCAACACGTTCGCGATGGAGTGGCCGCCACGATCCGGCCGCCTCGCGGAATTCCCCGAGGCGGACCGCGCGGGCTGGTTTACATTGAAGGAGGCGTTCAGGAAGGTTACCAAGGGACAGCTGCCTGTCCTGAACAGACTGGTCGAGAAGCTTGGCCTGCCGAAAGACGATTTCATGTAGGCAGGATCGCCCCGCTGCTCTGCTCCCTCCTTCCGCGATGCCCGATAACAATCCCCACCGCCTCCCCGACCAGCTCCGCGCCAACCTGCGGCTGGTGTTCGTCGGCACCGCGGCCAGCACGCGCTCGGCCGCGGTCGGGCATTACTACGCGCATCCCGGCAACCGGTTCTGGCGCGCGCTGCATGAGGCCGGCATCACGCCACGGCTTTATCGGCCGGACGAGTTCACCGCATTGCTCGAACTCGGCATCGGCTTCACCGATCTCTCCAAGACCGGCGCCGGGATGGATCACGAGATCGCGCGGGGCTCGTTCGATGTCGCGGACTTCAGGACGAAGATCGAGATGGTTCGGCCGAAGAGCATCGCTTTCACCAGCAAGAAGGCGGCGAGCCTGTTTTACGGCAAGCCGACCAGCGCGCTTGCGCTCGGGCGGCAGCCGGCCACGAGCGGCTTTCCTGATGTGTTCGTATTGCCGTCGCCATCGGGTGCGGCGTCCGGGCACTGGACGTTGCAGCCGTGGCGCGAGCTCGCCGAGAGGATCGCAGAATCGTAGGGCGGGTTAGCGCAGCGTAACCCGCCATCTTCAATCGCGGATATAAGTCGGTGGGTTACGCCTTCGGCTAACCCACCCTACGCACCGCGCCCCTCACTCCTTCAACGTGATCGCAAGCCCGCTGAGGTCGACATTGGCCATCAGCCCGATCTGCTTGCCGCTCAGTTCGAGCACCGCGCCGTTCTGGTTGGTCAAGAGGATGCCGCGCACGCCGGCGCCGAGCGCAACGCCCATGCCCGCCGCGGCATAGACGCCGGCGATATCCTGGGCGCGGCGGATGTTGCGCACCCGCCCCTGCAACGTGGTCTGGGAGCCGCCGAACACGAGGCCGTAGTCCAGCCCGCCGGCGGTGAGCCCGTAGGTCTGGCCGTGGAAGGTCAGGACGCCTTTGCCGGCGGAGCCGCCGAAGAACCAGCCGCCCTTGAAGATGACGAGCGTCACCGCGCCCTCGTCGGCCAGTGCAGCGGACGATCCGGTGAGCAGCGCCAGCGCAAACAGCACGGCGCGGGCGGCGGATGACAATCTCATGGGGGGTTCTCCGGACGAAGTGAAGCGAATCGCTGGCAATCCAATCGGGCGGCGGCACGTCGAAATGCCGGCAAAACACGCGGGATTGCGCTTGTTCCTGTTATTGCGGAGTCTATCATCGCCCATGTAGTCGCGCGACCATTGGCGCATGCGCTGCCACCGCTTTGCGCCATCGCTGAGGAGTTTGCGCAACAGGGACCCGCACCGATGCACGATTTCACCCCACTTTCCGGCCTTCTCGGCGGCGCGCTGATCGGCCTGGCCGCGGCGCTGCTGATGCTGCTGACCGGGCGGATCGCCGGCGTCACCGGCATCGTCGGCGGCCTGCTCCAGCCCGATACCGCCGACCGCACTGCCGACCGCGCCTGGCGCATCGCGTTCATCGCGGGGCTGATCGCGGCGCCCTTGATTGCGGCGCTATTCGGCGCGCCGCTGCCGCGGCCTGCGATGAATGGGAGCCTTGTGGTGATCGCGATCGCGGGCGTTCTGGTCGGGTTCGGCACAAGGATGGGCAATGGCTGCACCTCGGGCCACGGCGTCTGCGGCTTCGCGCGGCTGTCCGGGCGCTCGATTGCCGCCACGTTCATCTTCATGACGGCGGCGATCGTCACCGTTGCCATCGTCAGGCACGGGATCGGGGGTTAGCGATGCGCCTTCTCGCAAGCTTCCTCTGTGGCCTGATCTTCGGCGCGGGCCTTCTGATCTCGGGCATGACCGATCCGCAGAAAGTGCTCGGCTTCCTCGATCTGTTCGGCGCGTGGGATGCGACGCTTGCCTTCGTGATGGCGGGTGCGGTTGCGGTCGCGGCATCCGGCTTTGCGATCGCGCGGCGGCGCACCGCGCCTGCCTTCTCGGCGCGCTTCCTCTGGCCCGACCGCAACGACATCGACGCGCCGCTCGTTGGTGGCGCAATCCTGTTCGGCATCGGCTGGGGCCTCGCCGGCATCTGCCCGGGGCCCGCGCTGGTCAACCTTGCCGGTCTTTCGCTGCCGATCGTGGTGTTCGTCGTCGCGATGCTGGCAGGCATGATCGGCCAGGATCTCTTCGGCAAGAATCTCTGGCGGCAGCGTACGCTGGCGCCGAGCGCCGTCGAAACCACTTCCCTTCCATCTCGCGCAGACGGGTGACCCCATGACTGAGATCAAGCACTTCCCTCCTCCGCCCGGCGTCACGGCGCCGCCGCTCTCGTTCGGCGCCCGCGTCGGCGACCTCCTGTTCATCTCAGGCATTCCCGGCTTCGACGCCAACCGCGAGCTGCCCGACGGCTTCGAGGCGCAGTTCGCCAATGTCGTCACCAATTTCCGGCGCGTGCTGACCGAGGCCGGCGCGACGATGCGCGATCTGGTCAAGGTCAACGTGCTGCTGACCCGCGCCAGCGACGTTGCGACGATGAACGTTCTGTATGCCGGCGCGTTCGGCCCTGCACCCTACCCCGCGCGCACTACCTGCGTCGTGGTGGCGCTGCCCAATCCGAAGATGCTGATCGAGATCGAGGGCGTGGCGTCCGTGAAGGGGTGATGGCTCTTTTCGTCATTCCCCGATGCGCAATTGCGAACCGGGGAATGACGAGTAGAGGACGAATAGAGAGAGCGCCCGCCTGCGACAAGACAAGCTGATTGAATCTGGGCCGCGCAACACATTCAGTGTCGTCCCGGCGAAGGCCGGGACCCATTACCCCAAATCTCGATTGCTGCGCGAGGCTGGGGCCGCGTTCCCGTTCACAATTAAATTCGGTGGTTATGGGTCCTGGCTTTCGCCAGGACGACGATGTGGAGAGAGCTGGGCACAAATCCACGCTGCACCGCGCGTGTTCAGTCAGCCCCTAGAACAACGACCCCTGCCCGTCGTCCTCGCGCACCGGCGCCTTTCGCACTGCCGCCTTCTTCAGGGCCGGCGCGTCTTCGGCGGCGATCTCTTCCGCGGTCATCGGCAGCAGCAATTGCGCGTCATCGTTGGCGACGGCATTCACGCGCATCGTCACCTGGTGCCAGGCGAACTCGCCGACATCGGGACCTTTCAGCATCGGCATCACGTCGTCGACATCGTTAGGCAGGCAATCGAGCCAGCGCGCGAATTGCTCGGGCTTGATCGTGACGGGCACGCGGTGATGCAGTTGCGCGAGGTCGGGGCTCGCAGGCGCAGTGACGATCGCGACCGTGTCCTGCTCCTCGCCGTTCGGCCCCATCCAGGTCTCGGCCAGCGCGGCGAAAGCGAGCGGATGGCCGTCGCGGCGATGGATGAAGAACGGCCGCTTGCGGCCACCGGCGTCCTGCCATTCGTAATAGCCGTCGGCCGGGATCAGTGCGCGGCGCCGCTTGATCGCGTTTTTGAAAGCCGGCTTCTCCCGCACCGTCTCGGAGCGGGCGTTGATGAGCAGCGAGAACGTGCGGGGATCCTTGACCCAGGACGGGATCAGGCCCCAGCGCATCAATTGAAAATGCCGGCCGCCATTTTGCAGCAGCACGACCGGGATCGGCTGGGTCGGCGCAACATTATACCGCGGCGGAAAATTCGGCTGCTCGATGTAGCCGAACATCTCTCGCAAGGCCGCCGGCGGTGAGGTAATGACAAAGCGTCCGCACATATCCTGTCCAGGGTGGTATCCGTTTATTCCGCCTTAACTTGGACCGTTAAAGACTGCGACCAATGACCTCAACGGCCGCCATAGCGGGCTCTTCCCCGCGACCGACGTACCCCGACGAGGCGCGGGCGGCGCTGTTGCGCGCCGCCAACATCAATCCCCGCACCGGGCTTGCGACCGACTACCTCAATCACTTCAACGAAGCCATCATGCTGCTCGAGATGGTGCCGGACTTGCCGGAATGCGCCAGCGATTTCCTGGAATGGCAGCCACTGTCCTATGCCGAGCATTTCACCGCGTCCAACTTCAAGGCGCGCGACCTCGCGATCGAGGCCTATGAGACCGCGGACGCCCGAATCCGGGCCGAATTCGACCAGCTCACCGCCAGCATGACCAGTATCCTGACCGAGGTCGGCGCCGCTATGCGGCAATTGCATCAGGATAGGAGCCGGGTCGCGCTCGCCGAGCAGGCCATCGTCTGGGTCAAGCCGCTGGTGATGCAGACCGCCGGTGTCATCAACGGCGCCGCCGAGGCCGATGTCGAGAGCATCATGGCGGGCGCCTGATTTATCGGGCATGATGGTTGTCAAAACTGGTTGTCGTCTTGAGCTCTCCCGAACCTCCGATCCGCCCGCAGCTCGCCGTCTCCGGCGTGATTTTCCGCGACGGCAAGGTGCTGCTGGTGCGCCGCGCCCGCTCGCCCGGCAAGGGCTTCTATTCGCTGCCCGGCGGTCGGGTCGAGTTCGGCGAAACGCTGCACACCGCCCTGCACCGGGAGATCGACGAGGAGACTGGCCTCAGGGTCGAGATCCTGGGGCTGGCCGGCTGGCGCGAGGTGCTGCCGACCGGGCCCGGCACCGGGCACTATGTGATCATGACGTTCGCGGCGCGCTGGGCCTCCCGCGACCCCGTGCTGAACGACGAGCACGACGATTTCAAATGGCTGGCGCCGGAGGAGATCGGCAACCTCAAGGTCACCGGCGGTCTCCATGAGGTCATTGCGGCCGCCCGGCGGCTGGTTTGAGGCCTGTTCGGGGACGGTATTGAAGCCTTGCCGCCTTGCCTCGGGCGCATTGAGGGGGCATACCACGGCGATCCCGGAACCCCTGATGATCAGAGCCTTTCTCGCCGTTGTGATCCTGATGTCGGCATGCCTCGCGACGCCCGCCCGCGCGCAGGACGCGGCTGCGCCGTTCGACGGCGACCTGCAGCGGCTCGCCGAGATCCTCGGCGCCCTGCACTACCTGCGCGGCATCTGCGGCTCCAACGAGGGCGCCAAATGGCGCAACGAGATGCAGGCGCTGATCGACGCCGAAACCCCCTCCGGCGACCGCCGCGCCCGCATGGTCGCGGGCTTCAACCGCGGCTACAACGGCTTCCAGCAGACCTACCGGACCTGCACCCCCGCGGCCTCCGTGGCGATCCGCCGCTACATCGAGGAAGGCTCGAAGATCTCGCGCGACCTGACGGCCCGCTATGCCAACTGACCGCGCGATCTTCTTCGACCTCGACGGCACCCTGACCGACCCGAAGCCCGGCATCACCGGCTCGATCCAGTATGCGCTGGGCAAGCTCGGCCGCCCGGTTCCCACGCAGGACGAACTGACCTGGTGCATCGGGCCGCCGCTGCGGGCGAGCTTTGCGATGCTGCTTGGCGGCGAGGAGCTCGCCGACCGCGCCGTCGAGCTCTATCGCGAGCGGTTCGGCGATGTCGGGCTGTTCGAGAACAGCGTCTATCCCGATATCGCTGATGTGCTGGCGGAGCTGCGGCAGGCGCCGGGGCGCATCTACGTTGCGACCTCGAAGCCGCATGCGTTCGCGACGCGGATCGTCGCGCATTTCGGCCTCAGCCGGTATTTCGACCACGTGTTCGGCTCCGAGCTCGACGGAACCCGGGTCAACAAGGTCGACCTGCTGGCCTATGCACTGGCGCAGACCGGGGCCGACCCGGGCAAGGCCCTGATGATCGGCGACCGCAGTCACGACGTTGTCGGAGCGAATCGCAACGGCATCCGCGCGATCGGCGTCACCTATGGCTACGGCACGCCGGAGGAACTGATCGAGGCCGGCGCCAGCCATCTGTGCGCCTCGCCGCGCGCCGTGCTGGACCATATCCACAGCTCATTTGGCTGATCGCGGCGGCGCTATCCGGAATTCCCCTTTAAATGCCGTGACGGGCGTTAACCTTTTCGAAAGATGTGGGCTAGGCGGTACCCGCATGCGTGATAAATCTCGCGCGTCGCAGTGGTTCGCTCCTCGGACCGCGCGCATTCATTTTGCAGAGTTTCATGCGCCATCCAGCGTCCTTTCTCCATCACCAAGACCCCCGTCCCGATCACGAGCAGAAGCAGGCGGCGCTGGGCTACCTGAACGAGGCCTGGGCGGAAGCGCGTCACGACGGCGTCGATGGCGACTGCCTGGCGCAGGCGAGCCTGTTCGCGGCGCTCGCTGAGCTCGTCGGCACCTATGGCGAGGACGCGGTGGCGAAGTTCGCCGAGGGCCTCGCCGCGCGCGTGCGCAACGGCGAATTCTCGCTGGCATTGGCCCGGCAGTAATCCCGCAAAGCGCTTTCGAGCGAAGTGGGCACCGGTTCGCGTCAAGAAAACGCGTCAAACAAGAATCTAGCGCATTTGATGCGCTAGGCCTTCAGCGTCTCGAGGAACCGGACCGGCTCGCCCGTCGACGGCGTCGTGACCTCTCCCTGCCACATCACCCGCTTGCCGCGCACGAAGGTGCCGACCGGCCAGCCCTGCACCCGCACGCCGTCATAGGGCGTCCAGGCTGCGCGCGAGGCAATCCATTTGTTGGTGATGGTCTCGCTGCGCTTGAGATCGACCACGGTGAAGTCGGCATCATAGCCCGCCGCGATGCGGCCCTTGCAGGCCATGTTGAACAGCCGCGCCGGCCCGGCGCTGGTGAGATCGACGAACCGCTGTAGCGACAGCCGACCCGCGTTGACGTGATCGAGCATCAAGGGCACCAGCGTCTGCACGCCGGTCATGCCCGACGGCGAGGCCGGATAGGTCTTGGCCTTCTCCTCCAGCGTATGCGGCGCGTGGTCGGAGCCGAGCACGTCGATGATGCCCTGCTCGATGCCGTACCAGATGCCGGCGCGGTGATCGGCCGATCGCACCGGCGGGTTCATCTGCGCCAGCGTGCCGAGCCGCTCGTAGCACTCCGGCGCCGCCATGGTGAGGTGGTGCGGCGTCGCCTCGCAGGACGCAACATCCTTGTGGTCGCGCAGATACAGAATCTCTTCCTTGGTCGAGATGTGAAGCACATGGATGCGCTTGCCGGTCTCACGCGCGAGATTGACCAGGCGCTCGGTCGCCATCAGCGCCGCGGTCTCGTCGCGCCACACCGGATGCGAGCGCGGATCGCCCTCGATCCGCAGCGGCTTGCGGTCGTTCAGGCGATACTCGTCCTCGGCGTGGAATGCGGCGCGGCGCCGGATCACCTGGAAGATCCGCCGCAGGCTCTCGTCGTCCTCGACCAAGAGCGCACCGGTGGAGGAGCCGATGAACACCTTGACGCCGGCGCAGCCCGGGGCGCGCTCGAGCTCCGGCAGGTCCTGCACGTTCTCGCGGGTGCCGCCGATGAAGAACGCGAAATCGCAATGCATGCGATGGTGGCCGCGCTTGATCTTGTCGGTGAACGCCTCTTCGGTCACCGTCAGCGGGTTGGTGTTCGGCATCTCGAACACGGCGGTGACCCCGCCCATCACGGCGCTGCGCGAGCCGGTCTCGAGGTCTTCCTTCTGCGTCAGTCCGGGCTCGCGGAAATGCACCTGGGTGTCCATCACGCCGGGCAGGATGTGCAGCCCCTTGCAGTCGATCACCTCGCCGGCCGCGGCCTGGGCGAGCGAGCCGATCGCGGCGATGCGGCCATTCGTGACGCCGATATCGCGCACGCCCTCGCCGTCCTGATTGACCACGGTGCCGGATTTTAGAATGGTGTCGAAATGCTGATTCATCGGTCCTCGGCGCCCGCTTTCGGGTGTCGCGCGGGCCTTGTTCGGTGCACTGTAGCGCCTTAGCTTGGCTGGGGATATCCGCGCGCCGCGCGTTTCCCAAGGAACTTGGAAAAAGAGCCAATTTTGCGAATGAAAGCAGCGTTTCTTCCAGATCGGGGCGTGATCAAAGTCTCTGGCGAGGACGCCCGCAACTTCCTCAACGGCCTCATCACGACCGATGTCGAGCAGTTGGCCCCGGGACAGGCCCGGTTCGGCGCGTTGCTGACGCCGCAGGGCAAGATCATCGTCGACTTCCTGATCACCGAGATACCCACAGGCCATGGCGGCGGCTTCCTGATCGACGCGCCGCGCGCGCTCGCCAAGGGGCTTGCCGACAAGCTCGGCTTCTACAAGCTGCGCGCCAAGGTCGTGGTCGAGAACCTCTCCGACAGCCTCGGCGTGCTGGCAGCCTGGGATGGCGAGCCGGCGGCGATCCCCGATCTCGCTTTCGCCGATCCGCGCAACCCGGCGCTCGGCTGGCGTATCCTGATCCCGGAAGATCTGAAGCAGAAGCTCTCCGAGTTGATCGGCGCCGATCTCGTCGACAGCAGCGTCTATGAGGCACATCGCATCGCGACCGGCGTGCCGCGCGGCGGGCTCGACTTCATGTACGGCGACGCCTTCCCGCACGAGACCAACATGGACCGCCTCAACGGCGTCGATTTCGACAAGGGCTGCTATGTCGGCCAGGAGGTGGTGTCGCGCATGCAGCATCGCGGCACGGCGCGCACCCGCACAGTGAAGATCATTCTCGACGGCCCCTCCCCCGAGACTGGCGCGACGATCCAGGCTGGCGACAAGCAGGTCGGCACCATTGGCTCGACCGCCGGCGACAAAGGCCTCGCGCTGGTGCGCATCGACCGCGTCGCCGACGCGATCGACGCCGGCCTGCCGCTGACCGCAGGCGGACTTCAGCTTCACCTCGCCGAACCGGACGCTGTCCGCATCACACCCAAACAGACCGTTGCATGAGCCGTACCGCACAACTGCATCCCGACGGCAAGACGCGCTGCCCCTGGCCGGGCGAGGACGCGTTCTACGTCGCCTATCACGACAATGAATGGGGCGTGCCGGAATATGACGACCGCGCGCTCTATGAAAAGCTGATCCTCGACGGCTTCCAGGCCGGACTGTCCTGGATCACGATCCTGCGCAAGCGCGACAACTTCCGCAAAGCCTTCGACGATTTCCAGCCCGAAAAGATCGTGCGCTACACCGACAAGAAGGTGCATGCGCTGATGAACGACGCCGGCATCGTCCGCAACCGCGCCAAGATCGAGGGCACGATCGCGAGCGCGAAGGGCTATCTGGAGATCATGGAGAAGGGCCCCGGCTTCGCGAAATTCCTTTGGGACTTCGTCGACGGCAAGCCGAAGGTCAATCAGTTCAAGACCACCGCGAGCGTGCCGGCCTCGACGCCGGTCTCGATCAAGGTCTCCAAGGAGCTCGGCGCGCGCGGCTTCAAATTCGTCGGCCCCACCATCGTCTATGCCTTCATGCAGGCGACCGGCATGGTCAACGATCATCTCGTGACCTGCTTCTGCCACGAGGCCTGCAGCGGCAAGCTCCGCACACCGCGGCTCAAGAAGAAATGACTGCGCGTCGATCGACCGAGACCACCCGCGCCTGGCAGCGGATGTTGTCCGGACGCCGGCTGGATCTGCTCGACCCGTCGCCGCTCGATATCGAGATCGTCGACATCGCGCATGGACTGGCGCGGGTCGCGCGCTGGAATGGGCAGACCTCTGGTGCGCACATCTTCTCGGTGGCCCAGCACACGCTGCTGGTCGAGGCCGTGATGCGCCAGCAGACGCCGCGCGTCGATATCAGCCATCGTCTCGCCGCCCTGCTGCATGACGCACCCGAGTATGTCATCGGCGACATGATCTCGCCGTTCAAGGCGGTGCTGGCCGGTGAATACAAGGTGGTGGAGAAGCGGCTGCTGTCGGCGATCCATATCCGCTTCGGCCTTCCCCCGGTACTGGCGGACGAGATCACCCAGCAGATCAAGGCCGCCGACCGCGGCGCCGCCTATCTCGAGGCGACGCATCTGGCGGGATTTTCGCAAGCCGAGGCCAGGCGGCTGTTCGGCCGCGATCCGGAATTGCCGGAAGCCACCGAGCGCGACTATCTGACGCCATGGACCGCCGCGAGGGCTGAAAAGCAGTTCCTCGAACGCTTCAATGCATTGCACGTGCAGTAGCTTCGCGATGCGTGATACGGCTGGTTTTCTAGTTTGACGTTTCGCAACCAGACCAAGGCTTCGGCTCTGGCAGGGCGACGAGAAGGTGAACCATCTGCCGCCGATATTCGGAATCTTGGCTAGCGCGAACAAAAACCGCCCAGCCGGGGCATTCCATACACGTAACTTGCTCGCCGCTTTCGAGAGTCGCGTAGCTCTGCACTGTTTGCAGACAGAATTCGCAACGCCTTGGTTCTCTCTGACTCATCGCACCCGCCCATGTTCGGCCAAGATCGCCGCCCCAACTATAAGCGCAGAAAAGGCCAGCTCACCGACGCACCAATTCGGATACTAAGCGCGTCATCGGTTGCGCTGCAATACGAATCGCGCGCGCGACGCCACGTGCCTTTGCCGACCCGCAACCAGCCGTTATAATCGGGCGCACCGATAACCAAGGACCATCATGCTTCACGTTTGCTCGCTTGCCGCGCTCTCCGACACGGTTCGTGCCACCGGCGCCAGCCATGTGCTGACCGTGATGGCCAATGTCGACCAGGTGCAGCGGCCGCCCTCCGTGCTTCCGGCTAACCATCTGAAGGTGTCGATGGACGACATCGTCGAACAGATGGACGGGTTCGTTGCCCCCAACGAGACTCATATCGAGCGCGTGCTGACCTTCGTGCGCGGCTGGGATCGCCGCGCGCCGATGGTGGTGCATTGCTACGCCGGCATCAGCCGTTCGACCGCGAGCGCATTCGCCACCGTCTGCGCGCTCAATCCGCACCGCGACGAAATGTCCATTGCCCGGCAGATCCGCGAGGCCTCGCCGATCGCGGCGCCCAACCGGCTGATCGTCAGCCTCGCCGACAAGGCGCTGGGGCGCGAGGGCCGGATGCTGCGCGCGCTCGATGCGATGGGCCCCGGCAGCATGAGCGTCGAGGGCCGGCCCTTCCACATCGATCTGGACTAACGCGGCCTGCCACGCCCGAGCGCTTGAACTTCCAGTCCGCTCAACTGCACTACTAGGTTGCGACGGGCGGCCCGCTGGCCGATGGTCCGGCGCGTCCTGCCGGAGGCCCGATGTTCGATTCGCCGTTCGATTTCCTCACGCTCGTCATCGCCATTGTCGCGATCATTTTCGCGCGCAAGGCGCTGAGCCAGATTGCGGTGCTGCAGCGCCGGCTGGATGCGGTCGAGGCCGCGGGCGTGTCCGCCGCGCGGACGGCCGTGCCGCCACCGCTGGCGCCGCTCGAGGCGTTCGAACAGACGCTACCGGCGGCGCCTCCCATCGCGCCGCCGCCGCTGCCCGAAGCGGCCGCGAGCGAGCCGGATGCGCATGCAGAGACAGCCGCGGCAGGCGCCGCGCCACCGCCGCTGCCAGAACCACCCGCCCCGCCGCCCCCGGCGCCCGGCTTCGAGGAGACGCTCGGCACGCGCTGGGTGGTGTGGATCGGCGGCCTGACGCTTGCGCTCGGCGGCTTCTTCATGGTGCGCTATTCGATCGAGGCCGGGCTGCTCGGCCCCGGCGTGCGCACGCTGCTCGGCGGACTGTTTGCGCTGGCGCTGCTCGGCGCCGGCGAGTGGACGCGGCGCAAGGAAAGCATCTCCAGCATCGCGGCACTGCCGATCGCCAACATTCCGGCGATCCTCACCGCCGCCGGCACCGCGGTGGCGTTCGCCACCGTCTACGCCGCCTATGCGCTGTATGATTTCCTGGCGCCGGCAACCGCCTTCATCCTGCTTGGCATGGTCGCGCTCGGCACGCTCGCGGCCGCGCTGCTGCACGGACCTGCGCTGGCCGGGCTCGGCATCGTCGGCGCCTTCGTCACGCCGATCCTGGTTTCGTCCGACAAGCCGGACTTCTGGTCGCTCTACATTTATCTCGCCGTCGTCACGGCGGCCGCGTTCGGCCTCGCGCGCATCCGGCTGTGGCGCTGGCTCGCCGTCACGACGATCGCCTTCGCGCTGCTATGGACCTTCCCGTGCCTGCAATGCGGGCCGGAGATGATCGCGCCGCACGTCTTCCACGTCATCGCGGGCTTCGTGCTGGCGGCGCTGCTCGTGGTCTGCGGCTTCATGTTCGGCCCCGACGGCGACGGCGAGGAGATCGAGCCGATTTCATCCGGCTCGCTCGCGGCCTATCTGTTTGGCGCGATGCTGATCGTGCTCAACAGCGCCCACGCCGACAGCGCGATGATCGGCTTTGCGCTGCTGACGGCAGGCAGTCTTTTCGTGGCCTGGCGCGCGCCCGCCGCTGCCGGCGCGATCGCCGCCGCGTCGGTCTTCGTCTTCATCGTGTTCGGCGAGTGGGCCGTGCGCCGCAACGTCGACATGCTGGTGCTGCCGGGCGGCGCGATCCCGGGCATCGGCCCGTCCGCGACCGACGGCTCGGTCTCGCTGCATCTCGTCACCGCCGCGCTGTTCGCGGCCGCCTTTGGCATCGCCGGCTTCTTCGCACAACTGCGTTTTGCCACCACGAAGATCACGGTGACCTGGGCCGCGGCAGCCGTGTTCACGCCGGTCGCGCTGCTGGTCGCACTCTATGCACGTATCGCGCATCTCGATCGCTCGATCCCGTTTGCGATCCTCGCCGTGCCGCTCGCAGCCGCCTACGCCGCCGCGACCGAAGCGCTGAGCCGGCGCGGCGAGCGGCCGGAGCTGTCGCCCTCGATCGCATTGTCGGCGACCGGCGCCCTCGCCTCGCTGGCGCTGGCGCTGACCTTCGCACTCGACAAGGGCTGGCTCACCATCGCGCTGGCGCTGGTGTCGATGGGCACGGCATGGCTTTCGGTGCAGCGGCCGATCCCGTTCCTGCGCTGGCTCGCCGCGATCCTGGCCGGCATCGTTGTGCTGCGGATCGGCTATGAGCCGCGGATCGCGGGCGACGCCGTCGGCACCACGCCGATCTTCAACTGGCTGCTGTGGGGCTATGGCGTTCCCGCGCTGTCGTTCTGGGCGGGAAGTCATTTCCTGCGCCGCAACGGCGACGACGTCCCGCTGCGCATGGTCGAATCCGCTGCGATCCTGTTCACGGTGCTGCTCGCCTTCATGGAGATCCGACACGCGGTCAATAGCGGCGACGTCTATCGCGACAGCGCCGGACTGACCGAAGTCGCGTTGCAGGTCGGCGTGACGCTTGCGATGGCGATCGGGCTGGAGCGGCTGCGGCTGCGCAGCGGCAGCATCGTCCACAATGTCGGCGCGGTGCTGCTGACCGCGTTCGCCGGGCTTGCCAGCCTGTTCGGGCTGCTGGGACTGGACAACCCGATGCTGTGGTGGCAGGACGTCGGCGGCAGCTTCATCAATCTGCTGCTGCTCGGCTACGCATTGCCGGCCGTGCTGGCGCTACTGTTGTCCTATGCGGTGGCGGGGCATCGTCCCGCAAGCTACGCCAACACGATCGCCGCCGGCGCGCTGGTGCTTGCGCTCGCTTACGTCACGTTCGAAATCCGCAGGCTCTATCACGGACCGGTGCTGACGCGCGGCGAGACCACGGGTGCGGAGCAATACACCTATTCGATCGCCTGGCTGATGTTCGGCGTCGTGCTGCTCGGCATCGGCATCGTCGTCAACTCGCAGCGGGCGCGGCTTGCCTCCGCTGCGGTGATCGGGCTGACGATCCTGAAGGCGTTCCTGGTCGACATGTCGACGCTCACGGGTGTCTACCGGGCGCTGTCGTTCATGTGCCTTGGCATTGTGCTGGTCGCGATCGGCTGGCTGTATCAGCGGATCCTGTTCCGCAGGCGGGCCGCTCCGCCGGTCCCGCAGGCTGGGGCTTGAAGCTTGTTGTCCTGAACGGCGAAAAGCCTCAGTCGACGGATTCGGCAACCAGCCGAATCCTGAACACGGGCTTGCGGCTCTCGTCGAGCAGCTCCATGTGCCATTCGCTGTCTTGCTTCATGTTGCGCGAAATGCTGCCAAGGAAATTGCCGCAGACCTTGGTCATCTCGGCCCAGGCCACGTCACGGCTCTCAAACTCCGTCGCGTGGTCGGACGCACCAGCGTAATCGCCATCACTGATACGGAAAAAATACTGCGCCATATGACTACTCAAATCGGTGTCCTCGTCATCCCGCCTGTCGGCGAACGCTAAGGTATTGAGTAGCTATCAACGCGTGGCGACCGCCATCCGTATGACTACGGCTCGGCAGCTATTCCCGCTAGCGCGCAGATGAAACGTTAGTCAGTGGAGCGACGCAGTTCCGGCGCGCTCTCGACCTTGGCGGGCTCGGCCTTGACCGGCTCGAGCTTGGTCCTTTCGACCTGCGGCGTCTCAACGCGCGACACCTCGGTCGGCGAGGCATCCGCGGATCGGGTGCGCGGGTGCAGCGAACGCGGACGCGCCACCGCGCGTGCCATCAGCATCTGCTGGCCGCCCTGGTGACGGAAATCGCAATAGGCGAAGCCCATGCCGGAGACCGAGCCGCGGAAGGTGCGATCGTCCTGCTTGTCGAGATTGAAGCACGGTTCGAACGGAATGCCCTTCAGCGAGGCGCAAACGCTCTGACCACGGATTTGCAGCGTATTGCCGGGCAGGCGCACGTGGCGGATCGGTCCGGAGCCGGAGAACTGGATCGAGCCTGTCGCGCCCAGGTCGTCGAGGATGCGGCCGGCACCCCTTGTGCCGTCGAAACAGGTGAAGGCGAACACCTTGCCCGCGACGAATTTGCGGGCCTCATCGGCGTTCATGCTGCCTGCGAATGCCGGCACGACCATCGCTCCGGCCGTGACGGCCCCCAACACCAAACGCGCAAGCATGAGCTACTCCACTTACGAGCGCGGGCACCCGCTCCTTGTTGAGCATGATCCCCGCACCGACGCTTCTCGACGTCTGCGCGAGGACACCCGGCCCCCCGGGATCATGCTGCAAGTCTCTTTACCCGCTGCTTACCATACCAACCGTGGCAACATTGGAGCAGCTTGGTTGGTAAAGTCTGAACGTCCTCAGACTATTTTTACCACGATGCGGCCGCGGACCTGGCCATCGAGGATTTTCGCGCCATACCCCATGACTTCGTCCAAGGCGATTTCATGAGTGATATCAGCCAGTTTTGCCTTATCCAGATCGCTGGCAAGACGGCGCCAGGCGGTCCTGCGGAGCTCGATCGGGCACATCACGGAATCGATGCCGAGAAGGCACACACCCCGCAAAATGAAGGGCGCGACCGACGACGGAAGGTCCATGCCGGCCGCCAGGCCGCAGGCTGCGATGGCACCGCCATACCTGGTCATCGAAAGCAGATTGGCGAGCGTGGTCGACCCGACGCTGTCGACGCCGCCGGCCCAGCGCTCCTTCGCAAGCGCCTTGGGGGCACCCGACAGTTCGGCGCGGTCGATCACCTCTGTGGCACCGAGACCTTTGAGATAGTCGGCCTCCGACATCCGCCCGGTCGAGGCGATGACGTGATAGCCGAGCTTCGAGAGCACGGCGATCGCGACCGAGCCGACGCCGCCGGCGGCACCCGTCACCACCACCGGGCCGCTCTTCGGCGTGAGACCGTGCTTCTCGAGCGCCAGCACCGAGAGCATCGCGGTATAGCCGGCGGTGCCGACCGCCATCGCGTCACGGGCCGAAATCCCGTCCGGCAACCGCACCAGCCAGTCGCCCTTGACGCGGGCCTTTTCCGCATAGGCGCCGAGATGGGTCTCGCCCATGCCCCAGCCGTTGCAGACGACCTTGTCGCCCGCCTTCCAGTCGGGATGGCTGGATTGCTCGACCGTGCCCGCGAAATCGATGCCGGCGATCATTGGGAAACGGCGCACCACCGGCGCCTTGCCGGTCAGCGCCAGGCCGTCCTTGTAGTTCAGCGTCGACCATTCGACGCGGACGGTGACGTCGCCGTCCATCAATTCCGCGTCGTCGAATTGGGTCAGTGCGGCGGTGGTACCCTTGTCCGCCTTGTCGATCCTGATTGCCTTGAACGTTGCCACGATGAGCACTCCCCGTAATTCTGGTTTCGGGGAGTGTTTAACCCATCAGGCGGGCTGCGCAACCGGGCGTGCGACGGGCGCCTCGACGATCGGCAGGTTGATCAGCGCCGACAGCACGCCGAACAGCACCGACAGCCACCAGATCGGCGTGTAGGAACCATACTGCTCGAACACGACGCCGCCGAGCCAGACCCCGAGGAAGCCGCCCACCTGATGGCTGACGAAGGCGAAGCCGTAGAGGGTGGAGAACCAGCGGGTGCCGAACATCAGCGCGACCAGCGCCGAGGTCGGCGGCACGCTCGACAGCCACAGCAGCCCCGAGACCGCGCCGAAGGCAATGGCCGAGAACGGCGTCACGGGGAACGAAATGAAGGCGACGGTCGCCAGCGCGCGCGAGAAGTAGATCACCGAGAGCAAATAGCGCTTCGGAAAGAAGTTCTGCAGCCAGCCGACGCTGAGCGAGCCCACGATGTTGAACAGGCCGATCGCCGCAACCACCCAGCCGCCGGTGGTCGCCGGAATGCCGCGGTCGGCCAGATAGGCCGGCAGATGGATGGTGATGAAGGCGAGCTGGAAGCCGCAGGTGAAGAAACCGAGCACCAGCAGCACATAGGAGCGATGGCCGAAGGCTTCGGCGAGCGCGGTCTTGAACGACTGCTGGTCGGCGGCCGGCACCTTGCCGGCCTCGGCGGGCGGCGTCACAAGCGCGAGCGAGAGCGGCACGATCAACAGCATCAGCGCGCTGAACACGACGAGCGCGGTCTGCCAGCCGAAATTGTCGATCATCGCAACGCCGAACGGCGCGAACAGGAACTGGCCGAACGAACCGGCGGCGGTGCCGGCGCCGAGCGCGATGCCGCGCTTCTCCGGCGGCAACAGCTTGCTGAACGCCGCCAGCACCAGATTGAACGACGAGCCCGACAGGCCGAAGCCGATCAGCACGCCGGCGCTGATGTCGAGCGACAATGAGGTGGTCGAGTAACGCATCAGCAGCAGGCCGGCGGCGTACAGCAAGGCGCCGACGACCATGACGCGCAGCAGGCCGAAGCGATCGGCAATCGCGCCTGCGATCGGCTGGCCGAGACCCCACAACAGGTTCTGCAGCGCGATGGCAAGGCCGAACACGTCGCGGCCCCAGGCGAATTCACGGCCCATCGGCTGCACGAAAAAGCCGAGGCTGGAGCGCGGGCCGAAACTCAGCAGCGCGATCGCGCAGCCGCAGACGATGATGACGAGCGGCGTGCGCCAGGTGCCGGACGTCGGTCGAAGATCCCCGGTGGTAACCGCCATGTTGTCTTCCCCCGCAACTGCTGCGGGGGAACCGCCCCGCGAACATTACCGGGAGTTAATGCATCTGCATGAAAACCCCAAGAGGCGGCGGAGAAAAATATTCGCTCGCAAGGCAGCTCTGCAGAATCCGAGAGGATGACGAGCGTCATTCCGGGGCATGGCGACCCTGGAGTGGAAGGCTGGAGGCGCTACCGCTTGGCGCTGGCCTGCTCGGCCGAGCTCTGGGCGGCTTCGGCGAGTTGCGCCGATATCTTGGCGGTCTCGGCCGGGTTGCCCCAGCTCGGCGCATCGCTGCCATCGCCCCAGGCGCGCGGCCGATAGAAGGTGTGGACGCCGAACTTGTACGTCTTCTTCATTTCACTGACCCAGGACGGCCGCACCCAATAGGCGTGGTAGTGGGTCGAGCGATCGACTTCCGGCAGCCACAATTTGCCGTCGAGGATCGCCTTCGATATCTTCTTGGCGCGGTCCCACATGTCGGGCTCGCGGACGACGTCCGGGATGTTGTCGCAGGCGAAGGTGAACTGGCAGGCATAGTGGCGGTTCTTGTTCTGGTAGACCACGCCGCACACCGTCTCCGGATATTTGCCGGAGAAGGCGCGGTTCAGCACCACCTGGGCGACCGCGATCTGGCCCCGCACCGCTTCGCCGCGCGCTTCGAAATAGACCGCCTCGGCAAGGCACTTCTCCGACTTGGCGCGCGATTTCTCGTCGAACAGGCCGAGCCGTTCCGCCGGCGTCTTGGTGTGCTGGTCGTCGGCGTTGACCTCGCCTTTCGGCGCGATGCTCTCGCCCATCTCGCCGGCCTTGACCGGGCCGTCGGCATCGACCGGCAGTGACGCCATCACCTTCAGGTCGGGATCGGGCTGCGCTGCCGGCACAACGACCACCGGCGCCTCGCCGGGCTGCCAGCGCTCGAGATTCTCGGGCGTGCCGAGCGACGAGCCGAAGAACAGGCTGGCGGTCTTGAATGCAAACGGATCGCGCGCATGCGTTGCATCGACAGGCGGCGCAGCAGCAGGCTTCGCGGGCACAGGCTTCAGATCGTCGAGCGGACTGGCCTCGAGCGACATCGACACGTCGTATTGCTGCGGCGACGGCTTCACATATTGCGGCAGTGGCGGCGCACGCAGCGCCTCCTGCAATTCGGGATCGAGCGGCGCGTTGTCGACCGGCGCAGTCGCAGTCTTCATGCCCTTGACCGACGAATTCGATGTCGCGGGATCCTCGTTCGCCGGAGCCGTGTTGGCGGGCTGTGCAGGATCGACCTGGTCAGGCCGCCCGACGACGAGACGATCGCCCTTCAGGGTGCGATCGACCTTGGGAAAATCGGATGCCTGGTAGCGCGGCGGCGTTGCTGTGATCGGATTGCGTGTCACCGTGCCGGTGATGTCGGCGCTCGGACTGTCCAGCCGTGCGAGCAGGATTTGCGGATCCTGTGGCGCCGATGTTCCGATCGGACGGCCGAAACTGTAGGTCGCGACCTGGATGGAACCGACCGCGGAGGCGAAGACGCGCTTCTGCCAGCGCTCGGCAACGCCGGGCTGCCGGGCCAGAAGCGACGCAATATCCTGATATCCGAGCTCGGTCGGCATCAGTGCGAAGATGCCAAGACCGAGACCGAAGAGCGCAAGACGTGCGCCCTTCGGCTGGTTACGCGACACAAACATCGTACGCTCACGCAACGCTTACTGAGTGCAATCGAACGCGGTACATCCGCGCAATTCGACCTTTCTCGTTGCTAACTTGTTTAGGTTGCCGCGGAGTTAACCAGCGTTGCACGCGCGCTACACTCAAGCGATCGCACGTGCGACGCGCGTCGCATCACGCGTCTTGGTAAATGCGCGGCGCATGAAAGTCGTAAACATCCGGTCAACGAAGATGGTGAACAAAGTGTTGCAGGCGGTGATCGGCAACGCACCGTCATTGCGAGCGAAGCGAAGCAATCCATCTCACCGCACATGCGGGTCGATGGATTGCTTCGTCGCTATCGCTCCTTGCAATGACGGTGCTTACCAAGTGCCTCAACAAACAAAATTGGCCGGGACTTGGTCCCGGCCATTGCACTCTCTGGACTGTTTGATCGCTCACGCCTGGCTGGCGATCTCCTTGCCGAGCGCGGCCTGCGCTGCGGCGAGACGCGCGATCGGCACGCGATAGGGCGAGCACGAGACGTAATCGAGTCCGACCTCGTGGCAGAACGCGACCGAGGCGGGATCGCCGCCATGCTCGCCGCAGATGCCGACCTTGAGGTTCGGCCGTGTCTTGCGGCCCCGCGTCACGCCGATCCTGACCAGCTCGCCGACGCCGTCGCGATCGACCGAGATGAACGGATCGATCTCGAGAATGCCCTTGGCGACATAGGTGCCAAGGAAGCTCGCGGCGTCGTCGCGGCTGATGCCGTAGGTGGTCTGCGTCAGGTCGTTGGTGCCGAAGGAGAAGAACTCCGCGGTCTCCGCCACCTGGCCCGCCATCAGGCAGGCGCGCGGCAGCTCGATCATGGTGCCGACCTGGTAGGTCAGCTTGACGCCGGTTTCCTTCATCACCGCGTTGGCCATCGCGTCGATCCGCGCCTTGACCAGATCGAACTCGGCCTTGGTCGCGATCAACGGCACCATCACCTCGAGTCCAACAGGCTTGCCGGTGCGCTTGCCGGCTTCGACCGCCGCCTCGAAGATCGCGCGGGCCTGCATCTCGGCGATCTCGGGATAGGCGATCGCGAGACGGCAGCCGCGGAAGCCGAGCATCGGGTTGAACTCGGACAGTTCGCGGGCGCGGTCGGCGAGCTTGCGCGGATCGGTGTTCATGGCGCGCGCCACTTCCTCGATCTCGGCCTGGGTGTGCGGCAGGAACTCGTGCAGCGGCGGATCGAGCAAGCGGATCGTGACGGGCAGGCCCTTCATGATCTCGAACAGCTCGACGAAGTCGGCGCGCTGCATCGGCAGCAGCTTCGACAGCGCGGCGCGGCGCGACTGCTCGTCCTCGGAGAGGATCATCTCGCGCACGGTGCGGATGCGGGTCTCCTCGAAGAACATGTGCTCGGTGCGGCAGAGGCCGATGCCTTCGGCGCCGAACTTCACCGCGGTGCGCGCATCGTCGGGCGTGTCGCCGTTGACGCGGACGCCGAGCTTGCGGACCTCGTCGGCCCAGCCCATCAGCGTGCCGAACTCGCCGGACAGTTCCGGCTCGATCATCGGCATGCGGCCGGCCAGCACCTGCCCGACCGAGCCGTCGATGGTGATGACGTCGCCGGTTTTGAAGGTGCGCGAGCCGATGCTCATGGTGCCGCGGCCGTAGTCGACACGAATGGTGCCGCAGCCGGAGACGCAGGGCTTGCCCATGCCGCGCGCGACCACCGCAGCATGCGACGTCATGCCGCCGCGGGTGGTCAGGATGCCTTCCGCGGCGTGCATGCCGTGGATGTCTTCCGGACTGGTCTCGATGCGGACCAAAATCACCTTACGGCCGTCGGCCTGCAGCTTGGCCGCTTCGTCCGACGAGAACACGATCTCGCCCGAGGCAGCGCCAGGCGACGCCGGCAGGCCGGTCGCGATCACGTCGCGCTTGGCGGCGGGATCGATGGTCGGGTGCAGCAGCTGGTCCAGCGAGGCCGGATCGATCCGCGTCACCGCGTCCTTGCGCGAGATCAGGCCTTCATTGGCGAGTTCGACCGCGATGCGCAGCGCCGCCTTCGCGGTGCGCTTGCCGCCGCGGGTCTGCAGCATCCACAGTTTGCCCTGCTCGACCGTGAACTCCATGTCCTGCATGTCGCGGTAGTGCTTCTCGAGCAGCGTGTAGATCCGCGTCAGCTCCTTGAACGCGTGCGGCATCGCGGCTTCCATCGACAGCTTGTCGGAGCCGGATTCCTGGCGCGCCTCTTCGGTGATGTCCTGCGGGGTGCGGATGCCGGCGACGACGTCCTCGCCCTGCGCGTTGATCAGGAACTCGCCGTACAGCTTGCTCTCGCCGGTCGAGGGGTTGCGGGTGAAGGCGACGCCGGTCGCCGACGTCTCGCCCATATTGCCGAACACCATCGCCTGCACGTTGACCGCGGTACCCCAGGATTCCGGGATGTCGTGCAGCTTGCGGTAGGTCACCGCGCGCGCGTTCATCCAGGATGAGAACACGGCACCAATCGCGCCCCACAGCTGGTCGTGCGGATCCTGCGGGAAGTCGTGGCCGGTCTCCTTGGCGACCGCCTCCTTGTACTTGCCGACCAGCTCGACCCAGTCGTCGCCGGTGAGGTCGGTGTCGAGCGTGTAGCCCTGGCCGTCCTTGAAGGTGTCGAGGATGTCCTCGAAATGATGATGCTCGAAGCCGAGCACCACGTCCGAATACATCGTGATGAAGCGGCGATAGCTGTCATAGGCGAAGCGGCGGTCGCCAGAGAGCTCGGCAAGCGCTTCGACCGTGCGGTCGTTGAGGCCGAGATTGAGCACGGTGTCCATCATGCCCGGCATCGAGGCGCGTGCGCCCGAGCGGACCGAGACCAGCAGCGGGTTCTTGGCGTCACCGAAGGTCTTGCCGGTCAGCTTGCCGACATAGTCGAGCGCCTTCTCGACCTGTGCTTTCAACTCCTTCGGATAGGTCTTGTCGTGATCGTAGAAATAGGTGCAGACCGAGGTCGGGAGGGTGAAGCCGGGAGGCACCGGAAGGCCGAGATTGGCCATTTCCGCGAGGTTGGCGCCCTTGCCGCCGAGCAGATTGCGCAAGGTCGCCTGGCCCTCGGCCTTGCCGTCGCCGAACGTATAGACCCACTTGCCGGCCTTGATCGCTGGCGGAGCCGCCTTTTTCGCAGCGGTGACAGCCTTCGCGGGCGCCTTGCTGGCGGGCTTTGCAGCCGGCTTCGCAGTCGATTTGGCGGCGGGCTTCGGCGCCGGCTTCGGGGCGCTCTTCTTCAGCGCCTTGCGCGCCGGCGCGGCCTTCCGGGCCGGTGCCGAAGACTTTGATTTCGCTGCGGTTTTCTCGGCAGTTTTCTTGGACTTCGCGACGGCTTTGGCCATGTCAGACAACAATCCGAAAAGAGGGGTCGAAGATGCGCGCCTTACACCATTTTGGGGGGTTCCGCGCAAGCCGCGAAACCCCGCTTTCCCGCTACAGGTGCAGCCAGCGCAGCAGGCCCATCCCGACCAGCCCGACGAAGATCAGGTAGATCGCGACGATGTAGTTGAGCAGCCGCGGCATGATCAGGATCAGGATGCCTGCAATCAGAGCGACAATGTGCGGCAAATGCCCAGCGGTGATGACCATTGAAGTGTTTCTCCGGCGGTTTTTGGAGGAGCGAATCGAGCGGCAGTTTATCCGCTGCGGGGGTTTCCACATCAAGACGTCCGTCACGGCCTGAGAGTTCCCGCAACTCACGAAAATTGCTCCAAAATGCCGCGTATGTGGCAGCGGTTTTTCCGGAACATCACCACACCAGATGCATTGGCTCGCCGTGCGCATCGGCGAAGGTCGGCGCGCGCGTCAAAAGAATGGAGCGAGCCATGCGAAACAGAATACTTGCCGTTGCAGCGGTTGCTGCTGCGATCACGGTGCCGGCTGTTGCCGCACAGGCCCAGACCGTCGGCGTTGTCCGCGGTGGCCCGCCGGTTGCAGTCGAGGATGACGAAGGCATTGCGGTCGAGCAGCGCCCGGCATTCCGCGAATACATCGTGCGCGAGCGCGTGCCGAACTACGCCGTTCCGGATCGCGTCGTGGTCGGCACCGTGCTGCCGGATGCCGGCGTAACCTATTACGACGTGCCGCAACGGTTCGGCGCGACGCCCTATCGCTACACCGTCGTGAATGGCGAGACCGTTCTGGTCGAGCCGCGTTCGCGGCGGATCGTTCAGGTCGTCGAATAGCTCAACTCAGCACGATCGCCTGAACGAACAGTCCGGGCGCCGCGCAAGCGGATGTGCGCGCAGTTCGACCGGACCAGAAAGCCCCGCCCGGCCTCCCCTCCGGGCGGGGCTCTTCTGTTGTCACGTGATCAATTCTGATGTCGTCCCGATCTACGATTTCAGGATCGAGAGCAGCGTCGAGGTCGACTTGTAGCTCTTGATCGCGGCGTCCTGGAAATCCTGCGTCCAGTTGGCCGCCTGGCGTTCCTCCGCGCTCATCGAGGAATATTGCTTGAGGATGCCGAGGCTGAACTGACGGGGATCGCCGGCGGACTGGCTCTGCTTCAGCGCGTCGAGCACGGCAAGGCGGGTCCGCGTGTTGAGTTCCTGCTTGGCCGCGAAGATCTCCTCGCCCGAAAACTTCTTGTCCTGGTTCAGCGAGATCGCCGACAGCGAGCGATTGTCGAGCGAGGACAGGTCGGCGAGCTGCCCGGTCTTGCGGCGGGAATCGTACACCAGTTCCTTGCCGCTCTTCGCCGCCTCGCTCTTCTGCCGATCTAGGAAGGCGCGCGCATCGCTCGCCACGCTGCCGAAGTCACGTGGCTTGCCCGTCGTGGGCGACGTGGTCCCCGCCAGCGCCGCCGCGATCGGGTCGCCCGAAATTCCCGCCGGCGCCTTGTTCGGATCCTGTTGCGTCGCCTGATAGCCCTTCAGCACCGCGGCGCGCTGGTTGGCCCAGGTGGCGGTTGCCTTTTCCTCATCGCTGGCACCGTCGAGATAGTCGAGCGCCGACTTGTAGCTGACGCTGTAGTCGCCGGTCAGGCGGGTGGTCGCAAGCGACGGCGCCAAGGCCTTGTCGAAGCGCTGCTTCAGTTCGGTGGCGGCGACCGCCTGCTCGTCCGGCGTGAACTTGCCGCCATTGTTGGTCGAGATCGCAAACAGCGAGCGGCGATCAAGTGTCGAGAGATCGATCGTGGTCTTGCCGTCGACGATCGGCTTCTTCACCCCCGCCACCGTGTAGAGCCGGTCGAGCGTGACGCGCGCATCATTGGTGACGGTCGCAAAATCCGGCGGCGGCGCCTTGGCGAGCTGCGCGCGGGCGGCGTCCGACAGCGTGAGGTTGGTTGCAGCGCCAGATGTCGCGGGCGCCGACAGGTCGCCGGCGGTGCCGTCGCCCGACAATGTCGCCGCCAGCGAGGGCGTCGCGGCGGCCCGCGCATAGGCCGAGCCATATTGGGCGTAGGGATTGGGCGTGGTGCCGATCGAGGTCATCAGGGAGGTCCCTGCATTGGCGCGAGGGGCGATCTCTTAAGAAATCGTTGACTCGCCAGGACCCTCGCAGGGCGTGGTTAATAAATTGCAAATTGTTTCGAAATATTTCTGAGGACCCGATTAGGCGCGCTTCCGCGCCACAATACGGTGAATGACCTTGCCGGACGAGGCGCTGACGACTTCCGCATCAAGCAGCAATTCGGCTGCCGCAAGTTCAGCCCGCACCAGCGCGGTATCGAACGCTGCATAGAGCCGGCCATGCGCATCGCGCGCATCGTCGCCGGCGGTGACGCGCCAGCTCAGATAGAAGATGCCGCCGGGCTTCACGAGTTCGAACATGCGGCGCACCGACGGCACGATCAGCGCGTGATCGAGATGCATGATCACGGTCTCGCACAGCACATTGTCGAAGCTGTCGGCGGCGATGCCGGATAGCTCGGGCAATTCGGCGCGCACAAAGCGCAGCGCCGAATAGCGGGCACGGGCTTCCGTGAGCAGGCCCTCGGAAGCATCAAAGCCCTCGGCCGGGAAGCCATTGGCATTGAGCCACGCCACCTCGCGGCCGCTGCCGCAGCCGATATCGGCTGTTACACCGCCCTTGATGAAGAATTGCCCGACGATCTCTTGCAGATCAACCGGCGCCGGCTGGTCGTGCCAGTCCTGCGCAAACGCCGCCGCATCCTTGTCGTAAGCGGCGAGCGTTGCGCGGTCCATCGATCAGCCCTCGATTTTGGAGAAATCCGCCACCGCGCGCGTCGCGGCGCGGATCTCGTTGAGCAGCTTCAGGCGGTTTTCGCGCACCTTGGGGTCATCGTCGTTGACCTTGACCTTGTCGAAGAACGCATCGACCGCCGGACGCAGCTTCGCCATCGCGCTCATCGCACCGGCGAAGTCCTCCTTGGCGACGGCGGCGGAGGCCTCGGCCTTCACCTGATCGATCGCCGCAGCCAGCGTCTTCTCTTCGTCGAGCTTGTAGAGCGCAGCATCGGGCGCACCATCAAACGTACGCTTGTCCTTCTTCTCCTCGATGGCGAGGATGTTGCTGGCGCGCTTGGTTCCCGCGAGCAGGTTCTTGCCGTCGTCGCTGTCGAGGAATTTGCCGAGCGCCTCGACGCGGCGCACGACGAGCAAGAGATCGTCCTGGCCGCCGAGCGAGAACACGGCGTCGACGAGATCGTGACGCGCGCCCTGGTCACGGAGCTGGACCTTCAGACGATCGGCGAAGAAGGCGAGCAAGTCATTGACGATGGCAACGACCCTTCCTTCTACCTCTTTCAGAATGTCCGCGACTGGGCGCCCGTCGCCCCGCATGAAGTGTAGCGCAAGCGACGCTTCCAGATCCGACGTCAACGGAGCACGGATATTGTGCTCCAGCAGAATCCTGATCGCGCCCAATGCAGCACGGCGCAGCGCATAAGGATCCTTCGACCCAGTCGGCTTCTCGTCGATGACCCAAAAACCCACCAGCGTGTCAAGCTTGTCCGCCAGTGCGACCGCGATACTCACTGGATCAGCCGGCACGCGATCGGTCGGTCCCTGGGGCTTCCAGTGCTCTTCGCTTGCAGCCGCAACTGCCGCATCCTCGCCCTGCGCCAGCGCGTAGTACTTGCCCATCAGGCCCTGCAGTTCGGGGAATTCGCCGACGACCTCCGTCAACAAATCCGCCTTCGCCAGTCGCGCGGCGCGTTTCGTCTTCTCGACATCGGCGCCGACCAGCGGCGCGATCTCGGCGGCGAGCCGTTCGATCCGCTTGATCCGTTCAGCCTGGGTGCCGAGCTTCTCATGGAACACGATCTGCTCGAACTTCGGCAGCCGGTCTTCCAGCCTGGTCTTGAGATCGGTCTCGTAGAAGAACTTTGCGTCACTCAGCCGCGGGCGGATCACGCGCTCATTGCCGGCGACGATGGTCTTGCCGCCGTCGGGCGCCTCGATGTTGGCGGTCAGCACGAATTTGTTGGTCAGCTTCCCCGTCTTGGGGTCCTTGACCACAAAGCACTTCTGGTTGTTGCGGATGGTGGCGCGGATCACTTCATCCGGGATCGACAAGAATTCCTTCTCGAACGATCCCATCATCACGACCGGCCATTCGACGAGGCCGGAGACCTCGTCGAGCAGCACCTGGTCCTCGACCAGTTCGAGGCCCTGCGCGAAAGCCAGTTCCTTGGCGTCCTCGAGGATGATGTCCTTGCGTGCCTGCGGATCGAGGATCACCTTGGCGGCCTTCAGCTTGGCCTCGTAGTCCTCGAAGCGGCGCACGCTGATCGCACCCGGCGCCATGAAGCGGTGGCCATAGGTGGTCTGCCCGGCCTCGATGCCGTCGACCGAGAACTTGACGATATCGGGCTCCTCGGTCTCCAGACCGAAGGTCGCGGTGATGGCGTGCAGCGGGCGCACCCAGGTCAGCGAGCCTGACTTGGCCGAGCGCGCGCCCCAGCGCATCGATTTCGGCCAGGGGAAGGTGCGGATGATCACCGGGATCATTTCCGCGATCACGTCGATCGCAGCCCGACCGGGCTTTTCGATCAGCGCGATGTAAAAATCGCCCTTCGCATCTTTTTGGATCTTCGCTTCATCCAGCGACTTGAGACCAGTCGCTTTCAGAAAGCCCTGCACCGCCGCATCCGGGGCGCCCATCTTCGGGCCGCGACGTTCGGTCTTCAAATCGGGCTGGCGCGCGGGAATGCCGTGCACGGTCAGCGCCAGGCGGCGCGGGGTCGCGAACGCCTTGGCGCCTTCATAGACGAGGCCTTCGGCGACGAGCTTGTCGGTCACCATGCGGCGCAGATCGTCCGCCGCCTTGGCCTGCATGCGCGCGGGGATTTCTTCGGAGAACAGTTCGAGGAGGAGATCGGGCATCAGACCGCCCTGCCCGTTTCAGTGTGGATCCATGCCTCGCCGCAGGCCTTGGCCAGATCGCGCACCCGCCCGATATAGCTCTGCCGCTCCGTCACCGAGATGACGCCGCGGGCGTCGAGCAAATTGAACACGTGGCTCGCCTTGATGCACTGGTCGTAGGCCGGCAAGGCCATCAGATGTTCCTTGATGTTGCTGTTCTCGCGCCAGCCGGCGGCGAGGTATTTGCGGCAGGCGTCCTCGGCCATCCTGAACTGCTCGAACAGCATCGCGGTGTCGGCATATTCGAAATTGTGCCGCGAATATTCCTGCTCGGCCTGCAGGAAGACGTCGCCATAGGTGACCTTCTCGGCGCCCTCGCGGCCGTTGAAGTTGAGGTCGTAGACCCGGTCGACGCCCTGCACATACATCGCGAGCCGCTCGAGCCCGTAGGTGAGCTCGCCCGCGACCGGCGCGCATTCGACGCCGGCGACCTGCTGGAAGTAGGTGAACTGGCTGACTTCCATGCCGTCGCACCAGCATTCCCAGCCCAAGCCCCAGGCGCCGAGCGTCGGGCTCTCCCAGTCGTCCTCGACAAAGCGGATGTCATGGACGGCGGCGTCGATGCCGATCGCGGCCAGCGACTTCAGGTACAGGTCCTGAAGGTTCGGCGGCGACGGCTTCATGATCACCTGGAACTGGTAGTAGTGCTGCATCCGGTTGGGATTTTCGCCGTAGCGGCCGTCCTTCGGCCGCCGCGAGGGCTGCACATAGGCTGCGTTCCAGGGCTTTGGCCCCAGCGCGCGCAGCGTGGTCGCGGGATGGAAGGTGCCGGCGCCCATTTCCATGTCGTAGGGCTGCAGGATGACGCAACCCTGCTCGGCCCAGAATCGCTGGAGAGCCAGGATGAAGCCCTGGAACGAACGTTCCGGGCGCATGTGGTCAGGCAGGGCGTCCATCGTCAGTACAGGTCTCGCGAGGGGGTTTGAAGCGCGCGGGACCGTATCGGCGGCGGCCAATGGAATCAAGGCGATGGGGGATGTTTCTGCCACCTCGCCGCGCTTGCGGGGAGAGGTCGAAATCCGCGCAACGCGCGGATTTCGGGTGAGGGGGACTCTCCGCACACTCTCGTCGTTCGAGTTCGGGGAAACAGCCCCTCACCCCAGCCCTCTCCCCGCAAGCGCGGGGCGAGGGAGATCCAAGCCCTAGCCCGGACGATAGGCCCCGGTCACGGGGTCGCGGCGCAGGGTCTTGATTTCGCTCGCACGCGTGGTCTCGGCCACGCGGGACAATCGCGCCTCTTCCAGTTCCTGGTTGATCCGAACGGCCGTCTTGTATGCCCAGCGGACCACGGCCAGGCCACCCAGGACGCCTGCGAATGCAATCAGCGGCGGCATCGGTCGATCCTTGTCGTTCACGTCAGTCAGGCCCCCAATGGAAGGTATTCTCGCGCAAGGCGGCCTGCGCCGCAATCGCGCTTTTGGGGCAAAATGGCGCGCTCAAATCCCCGTGTTCAGAGCCCGAATCTGGCCCAAATCGCCCTGGTTTCGACCGCCGAGATCAGGTCGTCCGGCAAGCTTGCCAGCCCATCCAGCGCCGCCATCGAGCCCGCTCCGGGCGCCCGCCGGCCGAGCAGGCCGGACAGCATGCCGCTTGCGGGCGCGATCACCGGCGTCAGCACCTTCTCGCCATAGCGGGCCCGCAGCGTCGCGCGCAGGTCGCCGATGCCATCGGCAAGCCCGAGCCCGATCGCGGTCTCGCCGGCCCAGTATTCGCCGGTGAACAACTCGTCGTCAGGCCCCTTCAGGCGGCTGCCGCGGCTCTGCTTCACCAGCGCGATGAAGATCGCATGGATCTCGCGCTGGATCGACTTCAGCCGGGCGACGTCGTCGGGGTTTTCAGGAAGGAACGGATCGAGCATCGCCTTGTGGCTGCCGGCCGTATAGAGCCGCCGCTCGACCCCGATCTTCTTGATCAATCCCTCGAGGCCGAAGCTGCCGCCGACCACGCCGATCGAACCCAGGATCGAGGACGGATCGCAATAGATCTCGTCGCCGGCGCAGGCGATCATGTAGCCGCCGGAGGCCGCGACGTCCTCGACGAACACCAGCACCGGCAGCTTCTTCTCGGCGGCCAGTTGCCGGATGCGCAGATAGATCTGCCGCGACTGCACCGGCGAGCCGCCCGGCGAATTGATCACCAGCGCCACCGCCTTGGCATTCCGAGTGCCAAAGGCGCGCTCCAGCATCTTGGCGACGCCGGCGAGCGTCATGCCGGGCCGCAGCGGCGTCACCGCGCCGATCACGCCCGACAGCCGCACCACCGGCACGACAGCCATGCCGCGCCTGAATCGCGCCGGGAGCATTCCCTGCGCGCGATCGAGCCATCCCGAACGTCCTCCAGAATGCCCTTGGCGATCACTAATTTGTTCACTCATGCCGTTACCTCGAATTAACCACTTTTTATCACGCCAGTGTCATTGGATTTCGTGGAACGCGTTTTGCATTTTGTCATTGGGGTTGCAACGCGCGGGCGGAGAGGGAGCCATGAAGATCTACCTGCTGATTTTGCTGATCGGTACACTTCTGACCGCGATCCACTTCACATCCAGGCCTGAACGCCAGTCGGAAACGGCCCCGCAGTGATTTAGTGCCAGTACGACGCGGGCAGCATCCCTGCCCGTTAGCGCCGCGCCAGCGGCAATTCCCCTTTCCCAGCCAAGATCTCCTGCACCCATTTATTGGGCACACCTGACTCTTCATTGAGCAACAGCGCGGCATGCAGCCGCGTCGGCGCCCGGCCGCCCTTGGTGGCCCGCACCAGGATTCGGATCGCCGGCGAGGTCACCTCGCCATGAACCGGCAGGATCTCGAGGCTGCCAAAGCCGCGGTCGAGCGCAGCCAGCACCTCGGCAATCCCGTCGGCCCGCCAGATCAGCGCAAGCTGCCCGTTCGACCTGAGGATCCGCCGCGCCACGTGAACCCAGCTGGCGAGCGTGGTCGCGGTCGCGACATGGGCGCGCTGCCGCACACCGTCCGGCGAGGCGCGGTGCCTTGAGGGATCGTTGAACGGCGGGTTCATCAGCACGACGTCGGCGCTGTCGGACGTGAGTCCCAAATCATCGAAGGCGGAGGCGCCGGCCTCGACATCGAGCACGATCACCTCGGCCGTGATCGCGTTGGCGCTGGCGTTATTCCGGGCAAGCTCGGCCAATGCAGGGTCGATTTCGAGCAGAACCAGGTCGATCCCCCTCACCCGCCGCGCCACCGCGAGCCCAGCGGCGCCGACGCCGGAGCCGAGATCGACGACGCGATCGCCTGATCGCGCCGGCGTTGCCGCGGCCAGCAGGATCGCGTCGTGGCCGGCGCGATGGCCGCTGCGGAACTGCCGCAGCCGCAATTGCCCGCCGAGGAATCCGTCTTCGGTGATCTCGGCGGCCGGAGACTCGTTTTTTGACGCGTTTTCTTCACGCGAACCGGGGCCCACTTCGCTTGAAAACGCTCTACTCATCGGCCCGCAATTCGTGGCCCAGGCCGGCATCGGTCAGGAGCTGGCGGGCCTCGTGGTTGTCGTCCTCGTGCACCAGGATCCGCCGCGGCAGCACGCCGAGCGAGCCCTCGATGATGCTCATGTTCTGGTCCAGCACCAGATGATGGATGTTAGCGCTGTCGAGCAGCGCGCCGACGGCGGAGACCAGCACCACGTCATTGGTCCGTACCAATTCCCGCAAAATCCACTCTCCTCTCCGCCCGGCTGTGCGGCCAAAGCGTCACATGTCAACAACTTCGTGGCCTTGCCGCTGCACCGCGCAGTTTCTATTGTTATAGCTGAGGATAGTGCGAATTCGGCAAAATTGGAGACCAGCGTGGCGGTTATTGTACCCTTCGAAAGCCCGTCCAATGCTTCGATCGACGAGCTGGTGGGACTTGTCGCCGCTGACATGGAGCGCGTCAACGCGACCATCCTCTCGCGGACCGGCTCCGAGGTCACCATGATCCCCGAGGTCGCCAATCATTTGATCTCCTCCGGCGGCAAGCGGTTGCGCCCGATGCTGACCCTGGCGATGGCCCAGCTCGCCGACTACACAGGCGACGGCCATATCAAGCTCGCCGCCGCGGTCGAGTTCATGCACACCGCCACCCTGCTGCACGACGACGTGGTCGACGAGAGCGAGCTGCGCCGCGGCAAATTGTCCGCGCGGATGCTGTGGGGCAACGAGGCCAGCGTGCTGGTCGGCGACTTCCTGCTCGGCCAGGCGTTCCGGATGATGGTCGAGGTCGGCTCGCTGCGCGCGCTCGACATTCTCTCCGCGGCCGCCGCCACCATCGCCGAGGGCGAGGTGATGCAGCTCGCCGCCGCCAAGAACACCGCGACCACCGAGGACGAGTATCTCGCCGTGATCCGCGGCAAGACCGCGGAGCTGTTCGCCGCGGCCTGCGAGGTCGGTCCCGTGATCGCCAACCGCCCGAAGGCTGAGCAGACCGCCTGCCGCTCGGTCGGCATGAATCTCGGCATCGCGTTCCAGCTCGTCGACGACGTGCTCGACTATGGCGGCAAATCCGCAAAACTCGGCAAGAATGTCGGCGACGATTTCCGCGAGGGCAAGATCACGCTCCCGGTGGTGCTCGCCTTCCGCCGCGGCAACGACACCGAGCGCCAGTTCTGGATCCGCGCACTGGAGCGCGGCGAGATCGGAGCGGCCGATCTCGATCACGCGATCGGGCTGATGACCAAGCACCGCGCGCTGGAAGATACCATCAGCCGCGCCCAGCACTACGGCGCGATGGCGGTCGACGCGCTAGCGCTGTTCCCGCCCTCGCCGATGAAGACGGCGCTGGAACAGGTCGTGGCGTTCTGCCTCGCAAGATCGCATTGAGTAGCGCCTCACCCACAACCGTCGTCCCTGCGAAAGCAGGGACCCATAACCACTGGGCTGCGTTGTTGAAGCGCGCCGTGGCCCCAGCTTTGCAAACTAATTGGCATTCGTGGTTATGGGTCCCGGGTCGCGCTTCGCTTGCCCGGGACGACATCGCGTGTGTGGCGCGCTGCCCGCCGCAAACGTCGTCGTCCTGGCGAAGGCCAGGACCCATAGCCACCGAATTTGATTGTGAAGAAGATCGTAGCCCCAGCGTCGCGCAACAATTGCCATTTGGTGTAATGGGTCCTGGCTTTCGCCAGGACGACGCTGAGGATGGTTCTCGATTCAACCTGTCAAACAGCATGCTCGGTGTCATCACCCGCGCATGCGGGTGATCCAATATTCCAGAGACGCCAATGCTTGAGCCGAGGGGCCGCGGCGTACTGGATCGCCCGGTCGAGCCGGGCGATGACAGCTGAGGATGAGGACGCAGCTTCGCATTCTCGCGACATGATTTGCCCGGCTCGAAGCCCAGCGCCTCCGCGACCTTCAGCTACAACTCCTGCACGCAGTCGAGCACGGCGTTGAACACCGCTCCGGGAATACGCACCCGCTCATCGCGATCAAGCGCCTTGAGCTCATCGACGTGAGCATCGGGCTCACGACTGACGATTGCCAGCCGGTCGAAGAAGGCGAGATCGAGTTCGCTGTCCTGCATGCGCATGGCGCCCCAAACGTCCCACGGCAACATCTCGCGATTGTTCAGCGCGCAGATGTCACGGACAAGATTGCCCGCAATGAACCAAAGTCCGTGCATGTCGAGGATGCCGAAGGCGCAGGGACCACGGCTGCCACCGCGGCAGAGCGACCAGGCATCGCCGGCGACCAGGAACTGGTCTCGCGGCACATCCGCCGCATCGAACCTGATCCCGAACAGCTCACGCTGGCGATCGTCGATCTGGGAATCGAACAATACCCAGCATTTCCGTTCTTCGTTCCAGTACTCGGTCACCCAATGGTCGAGGTATTTTCCTGCTTCGAAATAGGCGCCGAACCCGCAACGGGCACGCGCCGGAATGCCCTGCGTGCGCAACATCGCCACATGAAGCAGCGTGAAGTGCCTGCAAACGCCGACCTGCCGCTCGTTGACCGCACGCGCCACCGCAAGCGGCCGCGCGTCGCGCGTTACGATTTCATCCAGCATCGTCTCGACGGCGCGGACCTGCGCTTGCGCTTGCCGGTCGCCGCCGAGCGCAACTCCATAGGCCGGGGCGATGTGCTGATGGATCAGCAGACCCTGCACGGTCGCCGCAAGCGCGCCGGCGCCCCGCGGCAAGCCCTCGAACAGAGCGGCGTGACGCCCCGGATCGCTCATGGCAACCGGTGTTTCGTATCTGTCGACGTTCATCTGAAAGGTCTCCCGCACGTCTCGCCTCCCGCGCAACCACCACACCGGCCGCTACTCCTCCACCGGCACCCAGATCTCGAGCCCGCCGTTGCCGCTGTTCTTGTCGAACTTCTCGTCGTAGCGCTCGAAGTTCGGCGCATCCGCGACCTTCATGCCGGATTGCGGCAGCCAGCGATTCCAGATCGTGTTGACGGTGCGGCGAATGGTCGAGATGTGGTCGGCGTGGGTGAACACCACGTATTTCTGCGCCGGGATCCGGACGCGCGCGAACTCGCGCGGCAAGTCGGAGAAATCGGCGACCTCGACGCCTGCGATGTAGTCGAAATTGCCGGCATCGTCGCCGTTGCAGCAGACACCATAGGCAACGTCACCGACCTGGCGGGGAATGTGCGCGCATTGCTGGTGGAAGCCATGCCACTGGTTCGGAATGCCGGCCGTGCTGTCATTGGCGTGGTTGTAGCGCTCGCCGACGCCGGCAACGAGAAAGGCCTTGCCGGTCGCGATACGCGGCGGATCGATGTGATCGAGAGCGGTCGAGATCATGGTGATCGGCTCCTGAAGCTTGAGCTTGGTCAGGCACGTCGTCGCGCGCACCGTCTCCGGCGTAACGCCGAAATGGTCGCGAAACGCGCGGGTGAATGCCTCGTGGGAGCCGTAATCCGCATCCAGCGCGAGCGTGAGAATGTCGGGTGCACCGGCCGCGAGCTCGCGCGCGGCCTCGCTCAACCGCCGCGCCCGCACATAGCGCATCACCGAAAACCCGGTCGCCTCCGCGAACGCCCGCACCAGATGGAAGCGCGAGACCCCGGCGACAACAGCGATATCATCGAGCGTCAGCGACGTGCGCAGGTGGCTTTCGATGTACCAGAGCGCCTTCTGGGCTGGATTCATGGACGACGGCCTTCCTGCAAAGCTCGGGCATCATGCGCGGCTGCCGCGCGCGGCATTTGACAGTCCTTGCTGCGCGGCGGCGAAACCGTGGTTCCGCTCTGCGAAATTTAACCGCAAAGCCGTCGCTGGCAACACCGCTGCAATCGTGCATACTCGCAGTTGCATCGATCCGACGGCTCACCAAGCTGCCCGAAAATCAAGACTGCACGAGCCGCGGCCAGCATGTCAGGGAGGACAATGATGCACCACCACCGCCTGAGCTATGTCAACTGCGTCAAGTCTGCGGCGCTTGCGGGGCTTTTGACGATCGCCGTCGCCAGCTCAGCCAACGCCCAGAAGAAATACGATCCGGGTGCGACCGACGCCGAGATCAAGGTCGGCAACATCATGCCCTATTCGGGCCCGGCATCCGCCTACGCCACGATCGGCAAAACGGAAGCGGCCTATTTCAACAAGGTCAACAGCGAGGGCGGCATCAATGGCCGCAAAGTCAACTTCGTCTCCTACGACGACGGTTACAGCCCGCCGAAGATGGTCGAGCAGGCCCGCAAGCTGGTCGAGAGCGACGAGGTGCTCCTGATCTTCAATCCGCTGGGCACGCCGGGCAACACCGCGATCCAGAAATACATGAACGCCAAGAAGGTGCCGCAGCTGTTCGTCTCCACCGGCGCCGCCAAGTGGAACGATCCGAAGAATTTTCCGTGGACCATGGGCTGGCAGCCGAGCTACCAGGTCGAGGCGCGCATCTATGCCAAATACATCCTGCAGAAATATCCCGGCAAGACCATCGGCGTGCTCTACCAGAACGACGATTTCGGCAAGGATTATCTGATCGGCCTGCATGACGGGCTCGGCGATGCGGCCAAGAAACTGATCGTCGTCGAATCCTCCTACGAGACCACGTCGCCGACGGTGGATTCGCAGATCGTGCAGATCAAGGGCGCCAACCCCGACATCTTCGTCAACATCGCGACGCCGAAATTCGCGGCGCAGGCGATCAAGAAGGCCGCCGAGCTCGATTGGCATCCGGTCCAGTTCCTGACCAACGTCTCCGTCTCGATCGGCGGCGTGATGAAGCCGGCCGGCTATGAGGCGAGCCAGGACATCCTGTCGACCCAGTATCTGAAGGATCCCGCGGATCACGAGTGGAAGAACGATCCGGCCATGAACGAGTGGCGCGCTTTCATGACCAAGTGGTATCCCGAGGGCGACCAGAACGACGCCTCGACCGTGTTCGGCTACGGCGTCGCCAAGGGGCTCGAGCAGGTGCTGCGGCAATGCGGCGACAACCTCACCCGCGAGAACCTGATGAAGCAGGCGGCGAGCCTCAACTTCGAGATCGGCATCTATCTGCCCGGCACCAAGATCAAGACCGGACCGGACGACTATGCACCGATCGAGCAGTTGCAGATGATGCGCTTCAAGGGCGAGAGCTGGGAGCGGTTCGGCCCCGTCATGAGCGGCGAGAAGAGTTCGTAGCAGCCTTCTCCACAGTTTCGGAGTTCGTGATGCCCGGCGCCACGCCGGGCATCCACGTCTTCGACACGATTCACGAGCAAGACTTGTCACGAGCAACACTTGCCACAAACAAGACTTGCCACAAGCAAGAGCTGCGATGGCTGGAACCGAGGCGAGCCGAAGCAACACCGTTCAGGCTGCCGCGTCCGGCCCTCACGAGCTCCAGGGACATCCAGCGACATCCTGCGATCGGAAGGACAACAACAATGAAAATCACCGACGTCCGCGCCCACCATATCCGCATTCCCTATGACGCTGGCCCTGCGAGCTTCCGCCAGGGCGCGTCCGCGATCTCGGCGCTCGACATGGTGCTGGTCGAGGTTTCGACCGATGCCGGCCTGACCGGCTGGGGCGATGCTTTCGCCTATGTCTGCCCAAAGACGAGTTGCATGGCGGTGGCCGAGATGATCGCGCCGCAGGCCCGCGGCCTCGAGGTGCCCGACGCGGCCAGCATTCCGGCCGCGATGGAGCAGATCCAGCGCAATTTGCATCTGTTCGGCCGCTACGGCATCACGATGTTTGCGATCTCGGCGCTCGACATCGCGCTGTGGGATCTCGCCGGCAAGGTGAAGGGCGTGCCGCTGCATCAATTGATCGGCGGTGCCAAGCGCAGCACGATTCCGGCCTATGCGAGCCTGATGCGGATCGGCAATCCGACGCACATCGCCGCCGAATGCAAGAAGGCGATCAAGCTCGGTTACGCCGCGATCAAGTTGCACGAAACCACTGTCCCTGCGGTTGCTGCGGCGCGCGAAGCGATCGGCCCCGGCGTACCGCTGATGGTCGACATGAATTGCCCACTGGATGGACCGGCGGCGGTCCAGTTCGCCCGCGACTGCAAGCAGGCGGCGCCGATGTTCCTGGAGGAGCCGGTCTGGCCGCCGGAGGATTTTGCGACGCTGGCGGAGGTGCGGAGAGAAGGCCGGCTCGATATCGCCGCCGGCGAGAATGCCTGCACCGTGCATCAGTTCCGCCAGATGATGACCGCGGGCGCGGTCAGCCACGCGCAGCCGTCGGTGATCAAGGTCGGCGGCGTCACCGAATTTTTGCGCGTGGCCGTGCTCGCCGACGAGTTCGGCGTCCAGGTGATTCCGCATTCGCCCTATTTCGGACCGGGCTTCCTCGCCACGCTGCATCTGATGGCGATCCGCGACGAAGGCCTGATCGAAGTGTTCTTCATGAAGCGCCCCGCCTGCTTGTGGGGCGACCGCATCGACGTCGACGCCAGCGGCCATGTCGCCGTGCCGCAGGGCCCCGGGCTCGGCTACGAGCCGGATCGCGATGTGATGGAGACGTATCGGGTGGCGTGAGGGCGCGGCGCGCTTCCCGTCATTGCGAGCGAAGCGAAGCAATCCATCGATCCACACACGAGGAGATGGATTGCTTCGTCGCTTCGCTCCTCGCAATGACGATTTGCTACTTCGTCCCGTCCTTCGCCACAGGCGGCGCATCCTTCGCCGGCGGCGCGTCGGCTTTCTTCTTCAGGTCTTCGGTCAGCTTGACCTGCGCCGCCTGCAAATCAGTGACGAGCTTCTGCAAGCCCGCAATTGTGCTCTTCAGGCTTTCGACCTGCCGGTTGGCGGCGTCGAGCTTCTGCTGGTGATCCGATGTGAGCTTGCCGATCGTCTTCTGCAGGAAATCGACATTGCTCTGCAGGCAGCTGGTCCGCCGCTCCATCGTTTTCTCGACGGTGCATATCTCAATGCCGGGAACGTCCTGCGCATGCGCGGTTCCGACGAAGCCGAGTGCAAGCGGCACGAGCAAGGCAAGAACGAAGCGCGCGATCATCGGCATCCCCAATCACATGCGTCATTCACAGTTTTGTGCTCGCGACGCAGAAAGCCAGGCAGACATACCACACTGAAACCGCATTCGAGCGGTGTGCTTGACCCATTACCGGGACTACTCGTGGGGACGGGGGCCTTCGGAACTAGTTTGGTTCGACCCCTTTTGGCTCGACCTTGGGCAGTGGAGACAGATCGTATGGCTACGCGCGAAAAACGGCTGGCGCAATTCGACGGCAATGGCGAACCTTCGCCGGAACAACGCGTGGAAGTGCTTTGTGAGGATCACAGCGGGACGTATCAGCTGCCGTTCGCCTGCCGATTCATCGACGGCCAGTGGCGTAATGACACAACCGGCGGCGCGCTGGAGGTCAACGTCATCGCCTGGCGCATGCCGCGCGTGAAGCAGGCGGGCATGGCCTGAGCGGCGCATTGACGCGCGCTGTTTCAAAACGCGACGCGCACGCGAGGCGTTTTAAGATTTGGAACGCGGATGGAACGAACCGCGTCCGAATCACTGATCGAGCGACGTACTCCGTTGTTCACGGCTAGATGTGGTCATCAGCCCGAGGCGGCGCACCACATACAGAAGCATGACGATCGGCCGCAGCCAGCGGCCGACGACAAAGGTTAATTCCTCCGCGGACGACATTTGCGGTCCCTCCTCGCGATCATTTCCACGGCGTCACCGGCGGCACCGTCTCGGTTGCCGGCGGCACATCCACGGTCTTGAAATCGGCGGGGCTGACGATCTCGAGGTATTCCATGTCCTTCGAGTAATCGAACAGATAGTGGGTGATGCCGGGCCGCTGATGGATCACGTCGCCGGCCTCGACCAGCGTCTCCTTGTCCTCGTACATGAAGCGCGCCCAGCCCTTGGTCATGATGACGATCTGAAAATCGCACAGATGCTTGTGCCAGCCGGTGCCCTCTTCCGGCGGCAGGTCGGGATTGGCCTTGACCAGATGGCAGATCACCTGCCCGCCGGTGGCATCGGCGATGCCGAGATCGCGATACAGGAAGAAGTCGCGCAGACCTCCGCCCTTGAACTCGGTGTCACCGGGTTTGACGTGGGAGAATTTGCTGACGGCGGCGTGCTGGTTCATTTCAAGCCTCCACGGTTCTCGTGTTCGCGAGATCGCGGCGCCGGCTCAGCGTCCAAATTTTCGGCAGCGTCGCATCGTCGCGGTCACAGCTCGCTTGTTGCTATGCGAAATCCTTGCCAGCCCGGTTGTGCTGCGGCGATCCGTCTCGCCACGCACCGCCGTCGCAGCGGAAGCACTTGGAGCAAAGCCTGAATTTGCGTTCGGTGCGGGCTGCGCCCGATCGCCGCGCGGCGCCGATGCCCGATGCCGACGGCACGTCCATTGAGCAAGGCCTGCCCGGAGCTTGAGCCGCCGGCGCCGGCAGGCCCGGCGCGCGCTGCCTAATATTCGACCTCGAGCTCCTCGACGTCGGCCGGCTCGGCCTTCGCCGCCTCGATCCATTCCTGCATCTCGGGCATCGCCATGATGGTGCCGGCATACGCCGCGAGAACGGGGTCGAGCTTGACGTCATAGGTCATGAAGCGGGTCACGACGGGGGCATACATCGCGTCCGCCATGGTGCGGCGTTCGCCGAACAGGAAAGGTCCGCCTGATAGGCCGAGGCAATCGCGCCAGATGGTGCAGACACGGTCGATGTCGGCCTGCGCGCGCGACCAGATCTTGAAGCCGGGAAAATGCCCCTTGAGATTGACCGGCAGGGACGACCGCAGCGTGGTGAAGCCGGAATGGATTTCGCCCGAGATCGAGCGGCAATGCGCGCGCTGGACCCGGTCATCCGGCAGCAGCCCGGCATGCGGCATGACCTCGTTGAGATACTCGCCGATCGCCAGCGTATCCCAGACGGTCGCGCCCTCGTGGCGCAGGCAGGGCACCAGGATCGATGACGACAGCAGCAGCAGTTCGGCGCGCGCCGAGGCGTCATCGGGCGCAGTGACCACCTCCTCGAATTCCAGCCCGGCGAATTTCACCAGCAGCCAGCCGCGCAGCGACCAGGACGAATAGTTCTTGCTGCTGATGGTGAGTGTCGCTTTCGCCATATCGGATCCTCACGCCTGAACGCGTCCTTAGCCCCCCGGTGACCGCGCGCCGGTCCAACCGCCGCGCCCCGAAGCCGTTCATTTTTGCAGCAAGCCACGTGCCAATTTGCCGGGCAGCCCGCCCCCTCTCTGGCGTCGATATTGCATATCCAGCCGGGCCAGGGGCGGATGCGTATGATGTCAATGATGTACCAAGCCTATCAGAACCACATGGACCTCACGGCGCCATGGCGGACCGGGGCTGCAGCGGCGCTGAAATACCTCAATCTGGTGCCGCAGGGCGCCGCCGACCGGGTGTACGGCCGGCTCGCGGCGGCGCTGGAGCTGATCTCGCGCTCCACCCTGACCTACGCCCGTCCCGACTACGCCATCGGCAGCGTGTCCGCCGGCAACCGGGAATACCAGGTGACCGAGGAGGTCGCCTACGCGACGCCGTTCGGCTCGCTGCTGCATTTCCGGAAGGTGGACGGCCCGGAGCAGCCGCGGCTCTTGCTGGTGGCGCCGATGTCCGGCCATTTTGCCACGCTGCTGCGCGGCACCGTGAAGACGTTGCTGCAGGACCACGACGTCTACATCACCGATTGGCACAATCCGCGCGACATCCCGCGCCAGGAGGGCCGCTTCGGGCTCGAGGACTACACCGACCATCTGATCGACTTCCTCGGCCAGCTCGGCCCGCGCGCGCATATGGTGGCGATCTGCCAGCCTTCGGTGTCGGCGCTGGCGGCTGCCGCGGTGATGTCCGAAGACAATCATCCGGCGCGGCCGGCATCGCTGACCCTGATGGCCGGACCGATCGACACAAGGATCCTGCCGACCAAGGTGAACGAATTCGCCAAGAGCAAGCCGATCAAATGGTTCGAGGACAATCTGATCAACTACGTGCCGATGCAGTGCAAGGGCGCGCTGCGTCAGGTCTATCCCGGCTTCGTGCAGCTGACGGCGTTCGTCTCGATGAACCTCGAGCGCCACATCAAGCAGCACATCGATCTCGCCGACCATCTCGCCAAAGGCGAGACCGCCAAGGCCGAGGTGATCAAGACCTTCTACGACGAGTATTTCGCGGTGATGGATCTGCCGGCGGAATTCTATATCGAGACGGTGCGCGACGTGTTCCAGGAACATCTGCTGCCGCAGGGCATGCTGATGCATCGCGGCCGCCCGGTGAACCCGGCGGCGATCCGGCGCATGGGTCTGATGACGGTGGAAGGCGAGAAGGACGACATCTGCTCGATCGGGCAGACGCTTGCCGCCCAGGACCTCTGCACCGGCGTGCGCACCTATCGCAAGGTGCACCACATGCAGGCCGGCGTCGGCCACTACGGCGTGTTCTCCGGCAAGCGCTGGAACAACGAGATCTACCCGCTGCTGCGCGATTTCGTGCATGTGAATTCGTGACGGCGCGACGACACTCTCCCCGTCATTGCGAGGAGCAACGCGACGAAGCAATCCATGCCTCCGCACAAGCGGCACGATGGATTGCTTCGCTTCGCTCGCAATGACGAGCGGCGGCTAGTCACGCATCCCCTCCAGCAGTAATCTCCCCCGCCACGACGACCTGTTTCCCAAGAATCGTCCAGGGAGAAACTCCATGCGCGCCACCTTCCGCACCCTCACGCTCGCCGTCATCGGCGCCCTCGCCCTCACGTCAGCTGCATCCGCCGCCGAAGTCCACGTCATGATCTCGGGCGGGCTGACCGCGGCCTACAAGGCGCTGGTGCCGGAGTTCGAGCGCAAGACCGGGCACAAGGTGGTGACCGCCTTCGGGCCGTCGATGGGCACCACGACCAACGCCATTCCGGTGCGGCTGGAGCGCGGCGAGCCGGCCGACGTGCTGATCATGGTCGGCTATGCGCTGGGGGACCTGGTCAAGCAGGGCAAGGTGGTGGCCGACAGCCGCGTCGACCTCGTGAAGTCGCCGATCGGCATTGCGGTCAAGGCAGGCGCACCGAGGCCGGACATCAGCTCGGCCGATTCAGTCAAGCAGGCACTGCTGGCGGCGAAATCGGTCGCCTATTCCGACAGCGCCAGCGGCGTCTATGTCTCGACCGAGATGTTCCAGAAACTCGGCATCGCCGATCAGATGAAGGACAAGGCGCGGATGATCCCGGCAACCCCGGTCGGCGAGATCGTCGCCAAGGGCGAGGCCGAGATCGGCTTGCAGCAGATCTCCGAGCTGAAGCCGGTCGCCGGCATCGACATCATAGGTCCCTTGCCGGAGCCGTTGCAGAAGATCACGGTGTTCTCCGCCGGCATCGCGACCGCTTCGAAGGAGCCCGACGAAGGCAAGGCGCTGATCAGCTTCCTCGCCTCACCGGATGCGCGCGACGCGCTGGTCAAGAGCGGGCTGGACCCGATTGCCGCTGGCGCGACGCATTAGCGAGGCGTTGAACCGCAGGTGCTGGCCTATCCCCGTCATCCCGCGCCCTCCCCGTCATCCTGAGGTGCGAGCCTTGCGGCGCACTTGCGCCGCTGGGCGAGCCTCGAAGGATGCACGGCCACCAGCGGGGCCGATTCATCCTTCGAGGCTCGCTCCGCGAGCGCCTCAGGATGACGGGGTTGGTGGCGAAGTTGAATCCCTACCGCAAATGATGCGCGCCGTAGGCGAGCAGCACCACCACGACAAGCGCCAGCGCCAGCGTGGTCGACTTCCAGAACAGCACCGGGTTGCGCTCGATCAGCGGCGTCGATGACGTCGTCAGATATCTTGCGTTGGGATTGCGCAAGTCGAACAGGAACTCCGAGAAGGTGTCGTAGCGTTTGAGCGGATTGGCGTGCAAGGCGCGTTCCAGCGCGCCGTCGACCCAGGCCGGAATCTCGCGGCCGCCATGCGCGGCCGGACGATAGACCAGCCGGTTGAAGTCAGACCGCGAGCGGGCGCGCGCGATCTGCGCGCCGTAGGGCAAGCGGCCCGTCAGCATCTGATAGGTCACGACGCCGAGCGAGAACAGGTCGGAACGCGCGGTGCCGCCCTCGCCCAGGAAATACTCCGGCGCGGTGTATTGCTGGGTGCCCAGAATGTCCTCGACATCAGCCGGCGCCGCATCGGCAACTCCCGAGATCCGCGTCGAGCCGAAATCGATGATCTTCACCGTTCCGGTCCTGTCGATCATGATGTTGTCGGGCCTGACGTCCTGATGCAGCATCTCCTTGCGGTGGAACGCGCGCAGCCCTTTTGCGATTTGCTCGGTGATGTCGCGCACCGTCTCCAGTGCGGGAACCGGATTGTCGATCATCCACTGCGTCAGGGTCTGGCCGTCGATGTACTCCATCGCAACATAGAGGAAGTTGCGCTTGCGCTGCGGCAGAAACGGCTTCAGCACGTGCGGGCTATCGATCCGCCGGGCGACCCACTCCTCCAGCATGAAGCGTTTCAGATAGGCGCCATCGTCGCGCAGGTCGATCGAGGGGATCTTGATCGTGACCGTTGTGCCGCTCTCCTCGTCGACCGCGAGATAGATGTGGCTTCGGTGCGAAGCATGCAGCTCGCGGACGATGCGGTAGCCGTCGAACAGCATCCTTGCATCGAGCAGCGGCGGCAGCGGCAGCTCGGTCGGCTGGCCGAATACCTCGCTGGCGTCGCCGTCCGGCAATTCGTCGATCCGGATGATCTGCGCGGTGAGATTGTCCGGGCTGCCGTTCTCATAAGCCTGCTCGACGATCGATTTCGCGGCAGCATCGAGATCGGCCGCGCCCTCCCTGATCGTCTTCGCCAGCTGCCGCGCGGGAACGTGCTCGTAGATACCGTCGGTCACCAGCAGGAAGGTGTCGCCCCGCTCCAGCCGGAGATTCTGGTAGTCGATCTCGAGCTGCGGGTTCACGCCGAGCGCGCGGCCGAGATAGCTCTGCTGCGACGACAGCACGACGCGGTGGTCGTTGGTCAGTTGCTCGAGGCTGTTGCCCGCGACGCGGTAGATCCTGGAGTCACCGACATGGAACAGATGCGCCGTGGTCGATCGGATGACCAGGGCGCTGAGTGTGCAGACGTAACCCTTGTCCTTGTCGTAGGGGTTCTGGCTGCGCCTGGTCTGGGCGTGGAGCCAGGAATTGGTCGCCTCCAGCACCCGCTGCGCCGAGGTCTTCACCGACCAGGATTCCGAGGTGCAATAATAATCAGTCAGGAAGCTCTTGACCGCGGACTCCGCGGCGATGCGGCTGACGCTGCTCGAGGAGATGCCGTCGGCAAGCACCACGGCGATGCCCTTCAAGCCGAGCAGCGGCTCGTCGGGGATCAGCACGCCGTGGAAATCCTGATTGGTGTCCTTGCGGCCCTGATCAGAGAATTGCCCGACCGATATTGTCAGCGCGCGCAGCATCGACCGTCCCAATGCGAATGGGGCCCTCCGTGACAGGAGAGCCCCATAAGCCGGCCAGGATCAAGCCGCGAGGCGCTGGCGCTTTGGCGCCGTCTTCACATGCGTCGTGTAGAGCGTGAGCCCGGTGAAGGCGAGACCACCGGCGAGGTTGCCCAGCACGGTCGGGATTTCGTTCCAGATCAGGTAGTCCATGATCGAGAACTTGGCATGGAGCATCAGTCCCGACGGGAACAGGAACATGTTCACGACCGAATGCTCGAACACCATGTAGAAGAACACCAGGATCGGCATCCACATCGCGATGACCTTACCGGGCACGGTCGTGGAGATCATGGCGCCGACGACGCCGGTGGAAACCATCCAGTTGCAGAGCATGCCGCGGATGAAGAGAGTGGCCATGCCCGCCGCGCCATGCGCTGCATAACCCAGCGTTCGTGCCTCGCCGACGTTTCCGATGGTCATGCCGACCTTGTCGGGCTCCTGCGTGAAGCCGAACGTCGTCACGAACGCCATCATGAACGCCACCGTGAGCGCGCCGGCAAAATTGCCGACGAAGACGAGGCCCCAGTTGCGCAGCACGCCGCCGAGCGTGACGCCGGGGCGCTTGTCGAGCAGCGCGAGCGGCGAGAGAACGAACACGCCCGTCAGCAGGTCGAAGCCCAGCAGATAGAGCATCACGAAGCCGACCGGAAACAGCAATGCGCCGACGAGCGGCTGACCCGTGTTGACGTTGATCGTCACGGCAAACCAGGCTGCGAGCGCGAGGATGGCGCCGGCCATGTAGGCGCGGATCACGGTGTCGCGTGTCGACATGAAGATCTTGGATTCGCCGGCGTCCACCATCTTGGTGACGAATTCGGACGGTGCGAGATAAGCCATTTCGTAAAGTCCCCTTGCGCAATTCGGCCGCGCCGGCTGCCTGCCGGAAGCGACGCGGGTTGATTGAATTGCTCGTCCGTCCGGGGAGTGAGTTTGGGGGGTGCAACGATTGCTCGCGGCGCCCCGGCGGGGCGCCTTGATCCCCTCACCTCGGCCTGCATTGGCTTCGGCAATCCGGAGGACGGCAGTCGTCATTGACTGGTGCTACTAAAAGCAATGGATGTGCCAACCGGGGGCCATGGCCGCGACCCAAAAATTACTGTTGGTACAATGAGTTAGATGATCCGCGGAACGGCAGACCGGCGCGATGGCGCCGAATTGTGCAGCGTGCACAGATGTCACCCAGAGGATGTGCGCCTCTCCATCCCCGTCATCCTGAGGTGCGAGCGGAGCGAGCCTCGAAGGATCGACGGCCACCAGCCGGGCCGTGCATCCTTCGAGACGCGCTACGCGCTCCTCAGGGTGACGGGGAGAAGTCAGGGTGACGGGGATAGAGTCGGTACGCGCCGCTACTTCACCTCGGTGCGGACCGGGGAGCCCTTCAGCCCGTTATTGTCATAGGCCTTGCGCAGCGTGCCGTTGGCGATCGCATCGGTCATGAACCTGGTGGCGAACGCCGCGGCCAGCGGATGGTTGAGCGGCACCGCAACCGCGGTGACGGTCTGCTTGAAGGTCTCGTCCAGCACGCGGGTGCCCGGAATCTTTTTGGTCATCGCATTGAGCTGATCGCGCGACAACGCGAACGCGTCGATCTCGCCGCTCTTCAGCAGATTGAATATCTCGTCATAGGTCTGATAGCCCGTGACCTTGGCGTGCTTGAGATGCGCGATCGCGCCGCGCATCGTGGTGGTGGCGTTGACGGCAGCGACCTTGACGCCGTCCTGGTCCAGCGCCGCAAAATTTGCGATCGCCGAACCCGGCTTGACGATATAGGTGGCGTCGGCAACCTCGTAGATCGGCCCGAACGTCATCCTGGTCTCACGCTCGGGATCCTTGGGCAGGAACGTGATGTCCCAGCTGTTGCTCGACGCCGCATCAGTGATCTGGCCGGAATTCTGATGCACGACATACTCGACGGGAACGCCGAGCTGCACCGCCATCTCCTTGCCGAGATCGACGGGAACGCCGGCATAGCCGTTCTCGGTCCGGGTCGACCAGAACGCGCCGCCCGCCGAGCTGATCGCAATCGCGACCCGGAGCTTTCCGGTCGGCGCGATCTGGTCCTTCAAGGCGTCGGCATTGGCGGATGTGGCCATGACAATCACTCCCAGAACGAGGCCAGCCAAACGCAGCAGTCGCGACAGCATCGGACGCCCTCCACGCCGGGTCCAGCGCTCGGCGGCGCGCAACAAACCGCACGAGGCCGCCTTGCGCAAGCGGCGGTCGCGCAAGGGAGCTATCCGTATCGGCCTATTTGACCCGGATGGTGATTTTTTCGGAGACGACCGGCGGGTTGAATGGATAGTGCTTGGCGTCGCCCAGCACCAGCTGCAAGGTATGCTTGCCGGGCGCTAGATCGAGCTGGGTCTCGGTCTGGCCCGCACCGAAGTGCTGGTGAGACTTGTCCGACGGGATCGGCTCGTTCGGATTCAACGGCTCATCCACATCGATCAGAAGATGGTGATGGCCACTGTTCGGATATTCGTCGCCGGCATGGGTGACGCCCATGTTGCGCAGCCCGAAGCGGCACCAGAACGGGCTTTTGAGCCTGGTTCCGTCGTGCGGCCAGATGAAATACAGCTTGGTGTCTTTCCCCGCCGGTTTGTTTTGCGCGGTGGCCGGACTGGCGAGCAATGTCAGTGCCGCAGCGAGCACGATCAAGCCTGCACTTTTCATAACCCCTCCAAATCCGGCGATTGCAGACGATCTCTCAGGGAGACAGTGCGACCCGGAAACCGTGGGTCGGGTAGCGAACGTTGGTGTCGTAATTGTCGCGATTGGCTGGACGAACATAGCGTGCGTCATTCTTCCAGGAGCCGGAACGAATGACATGGGACCCGCAGTCGCCGCCGGACCACACCGCACCGTCGGCCGGAGCGCCCTGGTAGTTCCTGTGCCAGCAATCCTCGACCCACTGATCGACACTGCCGCCCATGTCGTAAAGACCGAACGGATTCGGCTTGAGGCTGCCGACCCTGACCGGCTGTTCGGCGGCAGCGTCGCCGCCGCAATCCTTGCAACCGGCGTTGCCCGATTGCATCTGGTCGCCCCACCAGTATCTCGATTGCGTCCCGCCCCGCGCCGCATATTCCCATTCGGCCTCGCTCGGAAGCCGGTAAGCCTTCTTCGTCCCCTCGGCGAGCCACGCCACATACTGTTTCGCGTCGCTCCAGCTCACGTTGGTGACGGGAACGTCGTCTTTGCCACTGGCTGTGAAGCCACACGCCTTGGCCGCCGCGCAGGCATTCCATTCCCGCACGGTGACCGGATATTTGCCCATCGCGAACGGCTTGACCGTCACCTTTCGGATCGGACGCTCTGAAGGGTCGTCATTGCTTCCCATCGAGAAGCTGCCGCCTTGCAGCGAGACCATTTCGGGCTCCGGCACGGTCACCGCAGGACTCGGCGAGGGTGCGGCTTGCGGTGTCGCTTGCTGTGCCGGCGCGGCACCTGGGATCGGACTTGAAGCCTGGCCTGGAGGCTGAGCGGGAGACGCGGTTGCTGCCGGCGGCTGAACGGCAGGCGATGCCGTCGGCGCGGAAGGCGATGCCGTCGGCGCGGAAGGCGCCCGCGCCACGTCGGTCAACTTGCCGCGCGGCTGCGCGAGCATGTACCAGAGCGCACCCCCGGCGATGATTGCGATCGCCAGTCCGAGCAGCGTGAGCAGGATGGACTCACGGCGCCGGCGCGTTCTTTGGTATGCGGCGGCGTCCGGCAGCACGCGATAGACCCGGACCGGATCAGTGATGTTCTTGACCTTCTTGTCGCCGAGCGATTCGTATCCGCAGACCATCTTGTGCTTGATCTGCTCGTAGATGCCGCCGGAGATGAAGACTTCACCGGGCGCTGCAATCCCTTCAAGGCGCGAGGCCACATTGACGCCGTCGCCAAAAATATCGTCAGCCTCGATGATGACGTCGCCGAGATTGACGCCGATCCGGTACTCGATCCAGCGATCTCGCGCGATCGCCGCGTTGCGGCCGATCATGTTTTGCTGAATCACGATGCTGCAACGGACGGCCTCGACCGGACTGTCGAACATCGCGATGAAGCCGTCGCCGGTGGTCTTGACCAGCTTGCCGTGGTGCTCGGCAATGGTGGGCTCGACCAGATCGCGCTCGATCCGCTTGACGCGGTTGTGGGTGCCCTCTTCGTCGAGCTGCATCAGGCGGCTGTAGCCGGCGATATCGCCCGCGACGATCGCGGCAAGGCGGCGCGGCATCGCGTCGCCGGGCGGTGGCTTGCCCGGCTTGCCGGATTTGAAGTCGCGAATTTCGCCCATGGCCTCGGCTGCTCCACGAACCACAAATGGCAGTGATCGGCGCAACCGGCGCCTTGGGCCCGAAGGCCCGTGTGGAGCGTACCACACCGCCGGGTCTGGACAAAGTTTATGGATACAATTGTGCGATGCGCGAAAAAGCGCCATCCGCTGGGGGCGGATGGGCGCGGTGGCCTATTTCAAGCCGAAATGGCGCGGCAAACCGTCAGGACGTCACCCCGCCTGCGTGGCGGGCGTCCGGATCTCGCGCGGCAGAATGATCGCAGCCGCAATCGCCAGCAGGCACAGTGCCGCGAAAGCGCGCAGCATCATCGAGAAGCCGCCCTGGTCGTACAGCCAGGCCACCAGGCCGACGGAGGCGCCCGCGGCGGTGAAGCCGACGAAGTAGCGCACCGCATAGGCGCGCGAGCGCCATTCCTCGGTCGTGTACTTGCCGACCATGGCATCGTTCACCGTGACCTGGCCGAACGCCCCCATCACGATCCCGATCGAGACCACGATCAGCGGCAGGTTGGACAGGCTCGCCGCCAGATAGAGGAACGGCGCCAGCATGAACGACAGCGGCAGCGCCACCGTCTTCAGCGAATGCCTATCGAGCAGCTTGCCGATCGTGTACTGCGTCATCGCGCCGAACACATAGACCCCGGCCGCGATCACGCCGAGCAGCGCCGGGCTTCTGGTCAGATCGGCGAGCCGCTCGGCGAACAGCTTCGGCAGCGCCACCGTGACCGCGTTGAAGGTGGTCGAGATCGCGATCACCACGATCAGCAGCGACAGCACCACGCGCCACATGTCCTCCTTGGCGACCCGCACCTGGGCTGCGGCCTGCCGGGAGCCCTTGCGGTCCTCATGCACCACCGTCATCGCGAAGGCGATGCCGACCAGTACGGTGACCGTGCCGGGCACGATGAAGGCCCAGCGCCAGCCGAGATACTGGCCGATCACGCCGGTGACCAGCGCCGAGGAGGCGACGCCGAGATTGCCCCAGACGCCGTTGATCCCCATCTGGGCGCCGAGCTTCTCGGCATAGGACACGATCATCGCGGTACCGACCGGATGGTAGATCGAGGCGAAGATGCCGATCGCAAGCAGCGCGGCGCCGAGCTGCAGCGGCGTCTGCACGAAGCCGACCGAGATCATCGACAGGCCGATGCCGACGAAGAAGATCACCATCATGTGGCGCCGGCTCCAGCGATCGCCGAGCCAGCCCGTGATCAGCGAACCGGCACCGAAGGCGATGAAGCCCGGCGTCGCATAGGGCAGCAGTTCCGAATAGGCCATGCCGAGCGCCGGGCCCATGATGATGACGGCGGCCGCGAAAATCAGCATCGCGTAGTGATCGATGAAATGGCCGGCGTTGACGAAGCTGATCACCCGGCTTGGACTGTTGGTGGGGCTGCTCATGGGCAGATCTTTCACTGGCACGTCTCTCACGCGATTCTTCAATTGCTCGAAAATAGGTTATAGGTCCTTGTTCTGACGGGATGTCGCCAATGACTATCGCTGAGCCGCCAATAAGAGCCCTCCACAAGGACCGGCGCGTCACCGGCGACGGGGTGCACATGGTCGCGCGCAGCTACCAAAAGGGCGTCCGCCTCGACCCGCACATGCACCGCGAGGCGCAACTGGTCTATGCCGCCAGCGGCACCATGCAGGTGACGACGCCGAAGGGCCGCTGGCTGGTGCCGCCGGACCGCGCGGTGTGGGTCCCTGCTCTGCTCCCGCACGCGATCGACGTGCTCGCCGATATCGAGATGCGCACGCTGTATTTCGACCGGGCCTGGCTCGCCCGCGAAGCGCGCAGCGACAGCCTCGGCCATGAATTCGTGGTGCGGGTGTCGCCGCTGGTGCACCAGGCGATCCTTGCGCTGTTCGACGCCGCATGCGGACGCGAGCGCACCGACCTCCTGATCAGGCTCGTGATGCTGGAACTGCACCAGGCCGAGGATTCCGCAACCTTCATCCCGCTGCCGCAGGAGCCGCGCTGCCGCCGCGCCGCCGACATCGTGCTGGCCGATCCGACCAAGGACCATGAGATCGATGCGCTGGCGCGCACGGTCGGCACCTCGGCGCGGACGCTGTCGCGATTGTTCTCGGCGGAGACGCAACTGTCCTTCAAGAGCTGGTGCCAGCGCGCCCGCATCGCCGCCGCGATCGAACGCCTGTCGACCAGCGCGAATATTTCGGTCAAGCAGGTCGCCTCCGACCTCGGCTATGCCAGCGTGCCGGCATTTTCCCATGCGTTCCGTCAGGTCACCGGCAAGACACCGACCGCGTTCGCCGAGAAAACGTGAACGGGGTTTGTCACCACCCGTAGCGATGACGAATTATACCGTTGTCGCGTTGCGACATATTTCCGTACGATCCTAGCGCTTGATTGCAGTCCTCCCGACCTTAAATCCCGTGTAAGGTCTGGCTTCACTGAATACGACCCGCTGGATACGACCCGCACATGGCCAACGCCTTCTTCTCCGACCTGCTCTCGACGATTTCCGAACGCGGCCGCGTCCTGCTCGGCCGCGCCAGCCCGGCCGACGACAAGCAGGATGCGTCCGAACTTCTGGAATTGTGCGAGGCGCTGCTGTCCGGCCGGGGCGAGGCCTCCGGCACCGCGATGGCGCGCGAAGTGCTCGACCGCTACCACCACCTCGATGCCGCCGGCCGCCTGTCGTTCTTCCAGACGCTGGCCCGCGATTTCGGCCCCGATCACGCCAGACTGGCGCAGGCGATCGAGAGCTGGCGCGCCAAGGCGGATGACAAGGCCAATGGCGGCGACGCCAGCGACCTGCATTTCGCCTCCGAGCCGCGCCGCCAGGAATTGATTCGCCGGCTCAACCGCGCGCCGGGCGGCACCGGCGAGCTGGTGTCGATCCGCTCGGATCTGCTTTCATTGATGAAGGGCAACAAGGACCTCGCAGCGCTCGACCGCGACGTGGTGCATCTGCTCTCGTCCTGGTTCAACAGGGGATTCCTCGTGCTGCGCAGGATAGACTGGTCGTCGCCGGCCAATATTCTGGAGAAGATCATCCGCTATGAGGCCGTGCACGAGATCCGCGACTGGGACGATCTGCGCCGCCGCATCGATCCCATTGATCGCCGCTGCTACGCCTTCTTCCACCCGGCGCTGGCCGACGAGCCGTTGATCTTCGTCGAGGTCGCGCTGACCGAAGCCATTCCGGGCGCGATCGCGCCGCTGCTTGCGGAAGAGCGCGAGCCGGTGCCGGTCGAGCGCGCCCGCACCGCGGTGTTCTATTCGATCTCGAACACCCAGCGCGGTTTGGGCGGCATCTCCTTCGGCAGCTTCCTGATCAAGCAGGTGGTCGAGGAATTGCGCCGCGAATTGCCCAGGCTCGACAATTTCGTGACGCTGTCGCCGGTGCCGGGCTTCATGCAATGGGTGAAGCAGGCCGATGACGTGCCGCTCACCGATGAGGACCGTCAGCTGCTGGAAAGCCTCGGCAAGCCCGACTGGTTCGAGAACGCCGAGCTCGCCACGCAGTTGCGCGCCGTGCTGGAGCCGCTCGCCGCCTATTACTTCCTGAAGGCACGGACGCCGAAGGGACGGCAGATCGATTCGGTCGCGCGCTTCCATCTCGGCAACGGCGCACGGCTGGAGCGGATCAACTGGCTCGGCGACCTCTCGCCCAAGGGCCTGCGCGAATCCGCCGGCGTCATGGTCAACTACCTCTACCGCCTCGACGACATCGAGAAGAACCACGAGGCCTACGCCAACAATGGCGAGGTGATCGCCTCGAGCGCGGTGAAGAAGCTCTTGAAGGGCGAAGGCCGGCGGCTGCTCGACATGCGGCTGTCGTAGTTATCCGTCATTGCGAGCGAAGCGAAGCAATCCACCCATCGACGTACGCGATGGATGGATTGCTTCGTCGCGGAGCCTGTCATCGGGCGCGCGTTCGCGCGACCCGTTGGCTCCTCGCAATGACGGCGTCTTGGAACTTCGCCATCGGCGAAGCGGTGAGGACGCCGTCACGCGGTTGCGGACCGCGGACGCAGCCCCGCCGGCAGATGCGCCTCGAGCCAGGCGGCGATCGCACGCTCGTTGCGATGGTAGAGCAGGCCTGCGGCGATCACGGCAATTCCGATCAGCGACAGCGAGAACGGAAACCACAGCGAGTCCTTGAAGACGACGTCGGCGAGATGTCCGAGATAAATGCAGATGCCGAACGCGCCGAACACCGCATAGGCGCGCCGCATCAGGATCACGGCAACCGCGACGAGACCGACGTTGAGCAGGCAATAAACCGCCTTCGAGAGTTCGGTTGACCCTTCGGACGCGGTAATGCCGCCCCAGAACGCCATCAGGCCGAACAGATGCAGCCAGAACGCAAAGTCACCATTGCGGCTGCGATAGTCGACGATCCAGGCCACCGCGAGGACGGCCAATCCGAACCACACCGACACGCGGCGCCGCGTCTCGAAGTCGGCATAATTCGTGCCGCTGAACCATGGCGCCAGATCCATCGACATGAACCACAGCGCGAACGCGATGATCGCGACGATGAAGGCGAAGCGGAAGTAGCGCAGCGCGACGATTCCGGCGGCAACGGTTGCGACCTCCATGAAGATCCAGCTGCCCTTCACCCAGACGTAGAAATCCTGCACGGTTCCGGGCTTGCCGAACTTGCCCCACCAGCCGAGCTCGTCCTGGATGCCGTAGACCGCAAGCGGCGCCATCGAGACCGCGATCGCAATCAGCAGGCCGCCGGGAACCCGCAGATCCCTGCCGTACCAGAGGTGGTGACCAGCCACCGCGAAAGCGGTGGCGTAGGCGATCGCGCAGGCCGTCAGCGCCCGGCCGCCCATCTGGGTGAACGCCAGGGTCGAGAACAGGCCCATGGCGCCGATCACGATCAGCGCGCCGGCGTACCAGAGCACATGGGCGGCATCGAACCTGGCCGCCGGGCTTGCGTCATCAGCCGCGCCCTGCCCGTCATGGCTCGCCAGGAAGGCGAGTAACCGGTCCAGATCAGCGGCGCTGATCACCCCGGCATCGGCGGCGTCCCGGAGATTTTTCGCTGAATATGGCATGCGGCTGTCCTCACGATTCCGCGCCTCCCCCCAGTGACCCGGAAAGGGGCGTCTCTCCAGCATGAGTATACCGGAACGTGAGCAACGTTCAATATTTTATTGAGCGACGCTCATTTTTGTTTGCAAGCGGACTCGCGCCGACCAGCCTGGCCGGATGGGCACCGGCTACGCCGCCAGCGCCTTCATTTCCGCATAGAGGTCGGACTTGCCCTCGAAGCCGATGCCGGGAAGGTCGGGCATGACGATGTGGCCGCCCTCGACGCGCACGCCGTCCGGGAACCCGCCATAGGGCTGGAACAGGTCGGGATAGCTTTCATTGCCGCCAAGGCCGAGGCCGGCCGCGATGTTGAGCGACATCTGGTGGCCACCATGCGGGATGCAGCGGCTCGGCGACCAGCCGTAGGTCTTCAGCACCGCGAGCGTCCGCTGATACTCGCAGAGCCCGTAGGACAGCGCGCAGTCGAATTGCAGCCAGTCGCGGTCCGGCCGCATGCCGCCGTAGCGGATCAGGTTCCGCGCATCCTGGTGGCTGAACAGGTTCTCGCCGGTCGCCATCGGGCCCGGATAGAACTCGGCGAGCGCGGCCTGCAAAGCATAATCGAGTGGATCGCCGGCCTCCTCGTACCAGAACAGCGGATACTCCCGCAGCATCTTGGCATAGGCGATCGCGGTCTCCAGATCGAAGCGGCCGTTGGCGTCGACCGCGAGCTGCGCGTCGCGGCCGATTTCCTTCAGCACCGCCTCGATGCGCTCGCGATCCTCAGCGAGCGGCGCGCCGCCGATCTTCATCTTCACGACGTTGTAGCCGCGGTCGAGATAGCCGCGCATCTCCTTGCGCAACGCGCCGAGGTCCTTGCCCGGATAGTAATAGCCGCCGGCAGCATAGACGAACACGCGCGGATTGGCTGATAGCCCGTGACGCTCGGCAAGCAGCCGGAACAGCGGCTTGCCGGCGATCTTCGCCACCGCGTCCCACACCGCCATGTCGATGGTGCCGACCGCGACCGAACGCTCGCCATGGCCGCCCGGCTTCTCGTTCGACATCAGCGTCGACCAGACCTTGTCCGGATCAAGGTTGTCGCCGGAGCTATCGAGCAGCGATTTCGGATCGGCCTCGAGCAGCCGCGGCGCAAAGCGCTCGCGGATCAGCCCGCCCTGCCCGTAACGGCCGTTGGAATTGAAGCCGTAGCCGACCACCTGCCTGCCGTCGCGCACCACATCGGTGACCACGGCGACCAGGCTCGTGGTCATCTTGGTGAAGTCGATATAGGCGTTGCGGATCGGCGAGGAGATCGGTTTTGTCACCTCGCGGACGTCGACGATGCGGACGGACATGGGAATCGCTTTCGCAGTTTGTTAGGCACGTCATTCCGGGGCGATGCAAAGCATCGAACCTCAGATGCGCAATTGCGCATCGGGGAATCTCGAGATTCCGGGTTCACGCTTCGCGTGCCCCGCAATGACAAGCTCTACTTCTTATCCCGGAAATACGGCTCGACCGGCCCGTGCACCTTGATGGTCAGCGGATTGCCGTAGCGGTCCTTGGCATTGCCGGCGGTGACCCGCACCCAGCCTTCGCTGATGCAGTACTCCTCGACATTGGTCTTCTCGGTACCCTTGAACCGGATGCCGACATCACGCGAAAGAATCTCCGCGTTGTAGTAAGGGCTGTTCGGATCGACCGAGAGGCGGTCGGGAAATTGGTCGTTGGTGTCGTCGCTCATAGCAGCGCCTCGATTTCCTTCTTCAATCCTTCGGGCCGGGCGGTCGGCGCATGGCGCGCCACGACCTTGCCGGAGCGATCGACCAGGAACTTGGTGAAGTTCCATTTGATCGCCGGCCCGAGCAGGCCCGACTTCTCACGTTTCAGATGCTCGTACAATGGATGCGCAGCTGAGCCATTGACGTCGATCTTGGCGAACATCGGAAACGTCACGGCGTAGTTGGTCTCGCAGAACGCGGCGATCTGTTTGGCATCGCCCGGCTCCTGCGCGCCGAACTGGTTGCAGGGAAAGCCGAGCACGGCAAAGCCGCGTGCTGACAGGCCGGCGTGCAGCTCCTGCAGGCCCTTGTATTGCGGCGTGAACCCGCAGGCGCTCGCCGTGTTCACGATCAGCAGCACCTGCCCCTCGAACCGCTGCAGCGGCACCTCGTCGCCTGTGAGCGACGTGGCGGTGAAATCGTAGACGGTTGCCATTTTAAATCACCGGATCGATTGGCGACGACGGCGCGCCGCCGGCTTCCACCGCTTCACCCGCGGCAAGACAGAGATCCTCGCGGTAGCGGCCAGCGACCAGTTGCACACCAACCGGAATCCGCCCGACGAGGCCGGTGGAGACGACGAGCCCGGGAAGCCCCATGAAGGGGATCGCAATCTGCGGCAGCTGCGCGTGCCACACCCGCGCGAACGACGCCTCGTCCTTGCGGTCGAGATGATCGGGGAACGGCAGCTCGCCGGAGACCGGCATCAGCAGCACCGGATATTTGTCGAGGAAGGCAAACCATTCGCGGGTCAAGGTCGCGCGGCGGGTCAGCGCCTGCGACAGGTCGAACGGATGCACTTTTGAGCGGACGCCGCGCAGGCAGGCCAGCGCGCCGGGATCGCCCTCGCGTTCTGCGAACGCGAGCTGCGCCTCGTAACCGTCGCCGAGCCAGAGCCGGGTCTGGATCTCGGCTGCCTCGCGCAACGACGGTGTGTCGGCGATCTCCTCGACAATCCAGCCGGCGTCGCGCAAGCGCTTGCCGGCGTCCGCCACCGCGGCGACCACTTCCGGCACCGGGTTGAGGCCATCGGGATTGAGGCACATCGCAACGCGCTTCTCGCGCGGCGGTCCATCGAGCGGCACCGGCGCGTACCAGGGATCGCGATAGTCCGGCGCCGACATCGCGGCGAGCGAGATGCGCAGATCGTTGACGGTGCGCGCCAGCGGGCCCGACACCGCGCTGATCTGCGGGCCGATCGGACGTTCCGGCACTGCCGCATTGAAGGCGGGGATGCGGCCCATGCTCGGCCGCAGGCCGTGCACGCCGCAGGCATAGGCCGGATAGCGGACCGAGCCCGCGATATCGGTGCCATGCGCAATGTGGCCGATGCCGGCGGCGACCGCGGAGCCCGCGCCGCCCGACGAGCCGCCCGGCGTGATGCCGGGATCGCGCGGGTTCTTGGTGTCGCCGTGAATGAGATTGGTGGTGAACCAGCGATAGGAGACCGCCGGACAATTGGTGCGCCCGAGCAGCACCGCGCCAGCCTTGCGCAGATTGGCGACCACGGGATTATCGACCTTGGCGATCAGGTCGCGCTGCGCCTTCAGCCCGTTGGTGGTGGCGTAGCCCTCCTGGTCGACATTGACCTTGATGGTAACAGGCACGCCGGCAAGCGGCCCGACCGCCTCACCGCGCGCAATTGCCGCATCGATCTTGGCGGCCTGCGCCAGCACGTCGTCCGGCCGGTGATCGACCACCGCGTTGATCTTGGGGTTGACCGCGTCGAGCCGGGCGAGCCCGGCCTCGGCCGCTTCTTTCGCTGACACCTTCTTGGATTTGATGAGGGAGGCGAGTTCAGCCGCCGACAGACGCCAAATATCCTGCATGAGACACTCCGTATGACGCAGGCGTTTTAGCGCCGCACGCAAGCCAAGGCCAGCGGCCCGCCGCCTGATGTTTCAGCGGACATGCGCGATGTAATAGGCAAGGTCGCCGATCTGCTCCTTGGTGACCGTCTGCATCACGTCCGCCATGGTGGCGTCGTAGCCGTGGCGGCTGTTGTCCTTGTATTCGGCCAGCGTCTTGGCGAGGTAGTCCTCGCGCTGGTTGGCGATCCGGGGGACATTGTCCTTGCCCGAAAAATCGGTGTTGTGGCAGCTGTTGCAGCGGTTCTGCTGCGCCAGCGCCTGCCCGCGCGCCATCCGCGCCGGATCGCCGGCATCAGCGGGCGGCACAGGCTTCGGCAAGGTGGCGATGAAATCCGAGAAGATGCGCAGATCGTCGTCGGTCATCGACTTCGCCATCTCGTTCATCGGGTCGAATATCCTGAGCTTCTCGCGGAACATGAAGAGCTGGATCAGCGCATAGGGCGCCTGCTGGCCGCCGAGCGAAGGCGTGTTCTCGGTTTCCGACGTGCCATGCTCGCCATGGCAGGCAAAGCACGCGACGGTGCGCTCCTGGATGGTCTCGGCGTTTGCGGAGAAGCTGAGAGCGGCCAGCGCCAGGACTGCGATGATTGTTTTGTGCATTGGCCTCTCCTGGCATGTAGCGTCATTGCGAGGAGCGAAGGGACGAAGCAATCCATATCGCCGCAAGGGGCAGACTGGATTGCTTCGCTTCGCTCGCAATGACGGTGACTGAGCTACATCAGCTTACTGGTTGGCGACCTTCGGCTTGCCGTAGCTGATGCGATAGACCGCGCCGTTCCAGTCGTCGGAGACGAGCAGCGAGCCGTCCTTCAGCAGCATCACGTCGACCGGACGGCCGACATACTTGTTGTCCTCGAGGAAGCCGGTCATGAACGGCTCGACCGACTTCACGGTGCCGTCCTTGTTCAGCTTGACGACGACGACGTCACCGCCCTGCTTCTGCGACTTGTTCCAGGAGCCGTGACGCGCGACGAAGATCGCGTTCTTGTAGGCCTTCGGGAACTGGCTTCCGGTGTAGAAGCGCATGCCGAGCGAGGCGGTATGCGGACCCATCAGGCCGACCGGCGCGGTGTAGTCCTTGCAGTTCTTGCCCCAGCCGAGCTCCTGGTCGATGATGTTGCCCTGGTAGCAGTAAGGCGCGCCGAAATCCTCGCCCGCCTTGGTGACGCGGTTGAGCTCGTCTTCCGGCACGGTCTCCGACAGCCAGTCGCGGCCGTTGTCGGTGAAGTACATCTGCTTGGTCTCGGGATTCCAGTCGAAGCCGACCGAGTTGCGCACGCCGAGCGCGTAGACCTCGGCGCCGGAGCCGTCGAGATTCATGCGGCGGATCTGGCCATGGTCGGCGTCGTGCAGCACGTTGTTGCCGGGCTGGCCGACCGGGACATAGAGCTTGTTGTCGGGACCGACGGCGATGAACTTCCAGCCATGCGCCTCGTCCTTCGGCAGCTTGTCGTAGATGACGGTCGGCTTCGGCGGGTTGTCCAGATTGTCCTCGATCTTGTCGATCTTGGAGACCTTCGAGAGCTCGGCGATGTAGAGCGTGCCATCCTTGAAGGCGACGCCGTTCGGACGGTAGAGGCCGGAGGCGATCACCTTGACCGAGCGTTTGCCGTCCTTGTTGACGATCGCATAGACCTTGTCAACAAGCCGGCTGCCGACGAACACGGTGCCCTTGTCGCCGAGCGCCAACGAACGCGCATTGGCCATGCCGGCGGCATAGACCTCGACATTGAAGCCGGCCGGCACCTTGAGCTTGGCGAGCGGCAGCTTGTCGGGCGCGGACGGCAGCGGCGGCGGCGCCACCGGCGCGAGCTTGGCGGCGGCTTCATTGTCCGGACGCCCGATCATGGGCGAGCCCGGCGGCAGCGGCTGGGCGGCCGGCGCGGCATCTGCGGCGGGCGCGGCCGCCGGCTGTTGCGCCGCAGCGGAGAGCGTGAACGCCCCCAGCATGGCCCCCGCGAGCAGCAGGCTGCGCGGTGCGAACGAGTGTTTTTTCATGATGGTCTCCCCTGGGTGGAAGCCGTTGTTGACTGCGCCATTAACGTCGACCGGCGCTATTCGGCTTTCCGTTCATAGTCTTGCGAATTTGTCCGGACAATTGCAATCGGAAACATGCTGACATCGGCCAACGCATGGTTGTGGCCACGCGATCGTGTCGGTGTGCCTCGGTGTCGGTGTCTCTCAGTGCCTTGTCATCGAATGATCAGGGCGATCGAGAATGGCCTCCGTGAACGGAAACTCCAGCACGATCTCGCCCTCGTCGTCGGTCACCTCGATCACCGCGCTGAGCAGCGCGCCGTCGGCACCCTCGGTCTTGAGCAGTTCGCGAATCATCGCCCGCGCCATCTCCCATGCACGATCCGGATCCCGCAGGATTTCACCATCGGGATCGGAGATCAGCTCGTCGCCGATACGGGTGTTGAAGAAATAGCGTGGCATCGGCAGAACTCGGCTCGGTTAGTCGCTTCCCGTCACGGGGAAGCACAGAATCGTCATCAGGACCTTCGGAGGATCGAATGGCCCCTGTCTCATAGTCCAAGATCACCATTCACCGTGTGGCGAACAACAGGAAAAAGGTCTGATCCCACCGGGTTTTGACGGGAAATGCGCGCACAAATTTGTGAGCGGGTCGGATTTGCTTCCCGCAGTGCAGCATGCGCTTCCGCAGGGCCGCTTGCGAAAAATTTAAGTGGCGAACTTTTCGAACCGCAGTAGTTTAACCTCCAGGGCGGAAAGTTCGTCCGGTTGCAACAAGGAGAGCCTAATGGCCTGGAAAGCACCGAAGATCGTCGAAGTGTCGGTCGGCATGGAAATCAACATGTATATGTGCGCCACCCGCAAGTAAGCGGCAGCGCCCTATACACGTTTAGCGTTTTAGCGCAGGTGGACATCCGGGCGTAACGCGCTCCCGAGCATGGGGGTGTGTTCCAAGCCGGGGTCCACCTCGTAACGTTTCTGGGTCCAGGTTGTTGGGCCGAGTTGATGGGTCCGAGTTAACGTCTCCAGGGGACGGATCATGCTTCGTGTCGTCGTCCTGGGTGCCGCGGCGGGTGGCGGCGTTCCGCAGTGGAACTGCGGCTGTGCCGTCTGCAGGACGGCGCGAAGCGACCATCCCGAATTGCAGAGCACGCAGGCCTCGATTGCCGTCAGCGGCGATGGCGCGCACTGGTTCCTGGTCAACGCTTCCCCGGATCTGCGTCAGCAGCTGATCGCGACGCCGCAGCTACATCCGAAGCACGGCGCCCTGCGCCACAGCCCGATCGCGGGCGTCATCCTCACCAATAGCGAGATTGATGCCGTCGCCGGGCTGTTGTCGATGCGCGAAGGCTCGCCGTTCGCGATCTACGCCCATGAGCGGGTGCTGGCGATCCTGCGCGCGAACAGCATCTTCAACGTGCTGAGCGAAAAGAACGTCGCCCGCCGGCCGATCGCGGTCGACCAGGCCTTCGAGCCGGCCCTGCCCGACGGATCGCCGTCCGGGCTCGAGGTGCTGCCGTTCGAGGTTCCCGGCAAGGGCGCCTGGTATCTCGAGGGCAAGGCGCATCCGGCGGGTGCCGACGGCGTCGGCGATACGCTGGGCCTGCGTATTGCGGACAAGCGCAGCGGCAAATACTTCTACTTCCTGGCCGCCTGCGCCCGGGTGACCGACGACCTGAAGTCACGGCTCAAGGGCGCGCCGCTGGTGTTCTTCGACGGCACGGTGTGGCGCGACGACGAGCTGATCGCGGCGGGCCTTGGCAACAAGACCGGCCAGGGCATGGGACATATCGCGATGTCGGGCGATCAGGGTGCGATCGCGAGCCTCGCCGGGCTCGACATCGGACGAAAAGTGTTTTTGCATATCAACAACTCCAACCCGGCGCTGCTTGGGACCTCGGCCGAACGCAAGACGGCCGAACAGGCGGGTTGGCAGATTCCCGCCGACGGAACGGAGATCGTGCTGTGAATGTCGTGCCTAGCTCTGGAATGACCGCGCTCTCGATCGGCAAGGGCATCACGCTCGATAGCGCCGAGGCGATGGAATCTGTGCTGCGCACGATCGGCGCAACGCGCTATCACAGCCTGCACCCGTTCCACCGTCTGCTGCACGGCGGCAAGCTCAACAAGGGCCAGGTCCAGGCCTGGGCACTGAACCGTTACTACTACCAGAGCACGATCCCGCTGAAGGACGCGATGGTGATGACACGCTTCCGCGACCGCATGACGCGGGTCGAGTGGCGACACCGCATCGAGGACCATGACGGCGATCTCGGCAATGAAGGCGGCATCGAGCGCTGGCTGAAGCTGACCGAAGGCCTCGGCCTCGACACCGCCTATGTCGAGTCCACCGAAGGCATCCTGCCGGCGACGCGCTTTGCCGTGGAAGCCTATGTGCATTTCTGCCGCGACCGCACGCCGCTGGAGGCGATCGCCTCCTCGCTCACCGAATTGTTCGCGCCGAACCTGCACGAGGAGCGCATCTCGGGGATGCTGAAGCATTACGACTTCGTCAATCCCGACATCATGAGTTATTTCAGCCGCCGCCTGACCCAGGCGCCGCGCGACGCCGGCTTCGCGCTCGACTACGTCAAGCAGCATGCCAGGACGCCCGCCGAGCGCGAGGCGGTCTGCAATGCGCTGATCTTCAAGACCAACGTGCTGTGGGTGCAGCTCGACGCGCTTTATCACGCCTATGTCGAGGGCCATATTCCGCCCGGCGCCTTCGTGCCGAAGACGAGCTAGAGCATGATCCGGAAAAGTGGGAACCGGTTTTCCGAAAGATCATGCTCAAATAAAGAGACGTAACATGGCCAGCCGCAACATCAGCGTCAGCGAGACCAGCCGGCCGAAACTGCCGCGCCATACCAAGCTGAAATTCGACGAGACGCGGCAGGTCTGGGTGATCCTGGCGCCGGAGCGCGTGCTGGCGCCCGATGAAATCGCGGTCGAGGTGCTGCAGCTCTGCGACGGCGTGCGCAGTGTCGCCCAGATGGTGGACCAGCTCGCGGAAAAATACGCCGCGCCGCGCGAGGCGATCGCGACCGACGTGATCGCGATGTTGCAGGATCTGGCCGACAAGGGCTTTCTCACCGAAGCGCGCGAGAGCACAGCATGAGTGATACGCTCGCCGGTAACAAGACAACGACAGCAGGCCCGACCGACGGGCTCGCGGTGCTCGAGCAAACGCGCTCGGCGGCCGAGACCTACGGCATCCCGCTCGCGGTGCTGCTCGAGATCACCCACCGCTGTCCGTTGCAATGCCCGTATTGCTCGAATCCGGTCGAGCTCGACCGTGGCTCGACCGAGCTCACCACCGAGGAATGGAAGAAGGTGCTGAGCGAGCTTGCCGAGCTCGGTGTGCTGCAGATCCATTTCTCCGGCGGCGAGCCGACCGCGCGCAAGGACATCGTCGAGCTGGTGCGGCACGCGACCGATGTCGGGCTGTATTCCAACCTGATCACCTCGGCGGTGCTGCTGACCAGGGACAAGCTGTCGGCGCTGGCCGATGCCGGCCTCAGCCATGTGCAGATCAGCTTCCAGGGCAATGAACCCATGGTTGCCGATCGCGTTGCGGGCCTCAAGGACGCGCACCGCAAGAAGCTCGAAGTCGCGAAATGGACGCGCGAGCTTGACATGCCGCTCACGGTGAATGCGGTGATGCACCGGCAGAACCTGCATCAGCTCTCCGACATCATCCAGATGGCGGTCGACCTCGACGCCGACCGGCTCGAAGTCGCCAACGTGCAGTATTACGGCTGGGCGCTGAAGAACCGCGCCGCGCTGATGCCGACGATCGCGCAGATCGAGGAGACCAGCCGGATCGTCGAGGAAGCGCAAGTGCGCCTGAAGGGCACGCTCGCGATCGACTACGTGGTGCCGGACTACTACGCGCTGCGGCCGAAGAAATGCATGGGCGGCTGGGGCCGCCAGTTCTTCAACATCTCGCCGGCCGGCAAGGTGCTGCCGTGCCATGCCGCCGAGAGCATCACGGGGCTCGAATTCGAGTCGGTGCGCTCGAACCATTCGATCGCCTGGATCTGGCAGAACTCGGAGGCCTTCAACCGCTATCGCGGCACGGGCTGGATGCCGGAGCCCTGCAAGAGCTGCGAGTTCCGCGAGATCGACTACGGCGGCTGTCGCTGCCAGGCGTTTGCGCTGACCGGCGATGCCGGCAACACCGACCCGGCCTGCGCGCTGTCGCCGCGGCATGAGGAGATTTTCAAGCAGGCCGAGCGGGAATCCGCCGGCACGCAGAACCGCTTCCTCTACCGCAACTTCGCCGGCGGCACGCTGGAGACGGACGAACCCCAGGACAAACCTCATGGCGCCTGATGCCGATGCCGGCAAGGCTGCCAGGCGCGCCGATCCGTTTGCTCCGCTGACGTCGGAATGGCTCGATGTGGGCGACGGCCACGACCTCCATGTCGAGAGCGTCGGACGCGAAGGCGGCATCCCCGCGGTCTATCTGCATGGTGGCCCGGGCAGCGGCTGCCAGCCGGATCATCGCCGGCTGTTCGATCCCGAGCGCTTTCACGCCGTGCTGTTCGACCAGCGCGGCTGCGGCCGCAGCCGGCCGAAGGGCAGCCGCGACCACAACACGACGCAGCATTTGATCGCCGACATGGAGAAGATCCGCGAACGCTTCGGCTTCGCGCGCTGGATGGTGGTCGGCGGCTCCTGGGGCGCGACGCTGGCGCTGGCCTATGCGCAGGCGCATCCCGAGCGGGTCAGCGGGCTCGCACTGCGCGCGACGTTTCTCGGCACCAGCGAAGAGCTGGAAGACGTTTTCCAGCGCGCTTTGCCGCGCTTCTATCCCGGCCTCTCCGAGGACTTCCTCAACTTCCTGCCCGAGAACGAGCGTGCGGCGCCGCTTGCGGCCTATTACCGCCGCATCCTCGATCCTGATATGGCCGTGCATGCGCCGGCCGCACGCGCCTGGCACGACACCGAACGCACGCTGTCGGAGCACACGCCGAAGCAGACGCGGCTCGACCTGACGAAGACAGCAGGCGCCCTGCCCTCGACGCCGTTCATGGAGGCCCATTACTTCGCCAACAATTGCTTCATGCGGCCCAACCAGCTGATTGATGAGGCCGGCAAGCTCGCCGGCATTCCCGGCATCCTGGTGCAGGGCCGCTACGATCTGCTGTGCCCGCCCGCGACCTCGCACGCGCTCGCCGCGCGCTGGCCGGGCAGCGAGGTCCGCATCATCGATGGCGCCGGCCACATCCTCTACGATCCCGGCATCCGCAACGCGGTGATGAAGGCGATCGCGGATCTCGCGGCAAAACAATGATCAGGGCGCGTACTCATAAACTGGAGCGCCCGCAAGGCGGGCTAATCGGACTGTGAAGACGACAGGAGTTCAACCTGTCCGTCCGGGGTCTTTTGGATTTGTCGTACAAGGTCGTTTGCCGCTTCGTCTGTCCAATCAGGATTAAAGATGTGAAGATGCCCGCCGAATAATCGGTATGGCCTTCCTCGTGCCGGCGACGCATCGCAGCCGCGCGCTCTCGATCGAATGGCGGCGCTCAATCCTCCGATGAGCTCGGCTTGATGCTACCGACGACCATGTCGCGCAGGGCCTTTCGCAGCACGGCGACATTTTTCGCCCCGTTCAGCTGCTCGAACTCCCGCTGGGCACGCTGCCAAAGCGGAGCGGCCTTGTCGTGAAGACGGCGGCCGGCATCAGTCAGCTCGATGAGGCGGCTTCGTCCATCGGTGGGCGAGGACCGGATCCGAACGAGGCCGTCACGTTCCAGGAAGCCGACCATCTTGCCCATGGCGGTCCGTTCGATGTCGAGCTGCTCGGCGAGCGCGTTGACGGCGGCGCTGCCGAGTTCGTTCAGCGCCGCCAGGGTGAGGAACTGCGTGATGCGCAGGCCAAACGGTTCGAGGTGAGCGTCATAGAAGCGCGAGATCTGCCGGTTGGCCTTCCTCATGGCGGCGCAGTTGCATTGATCGACTCCCAGAGGCTTGTTCACGGCAACACTCCTTGTTGTTCTCGTTTCCATCGCGGCCCGCGCCGCGAATACAGGCGCGGCGCGGGCGCAGCCGATGCTCTCAAAACCCTTGCGGCGGGGTGATGTAGCCGGGCTCCTCGGCCGCAAGCGTGCTCTTCAGCACCGCCGTTCCTTTGTCGGCCATCACCTCGCTCTTGCCGGCGGCGAGGGCGTCGTAGGTCTGGCGCACCACGTCCTCGGGGCTCGCCTTCGGCACGTCAATGCCGTTGGTCAGGTCGGTGTCCACGAACCCGACATGCAGGCCGAGAACCTGAACGCCGCGTTCGCGCAGATGAAAGCGAAGCTGGTTGGTGTAGCTCCAGGCCGCCGCCTTTGACGCGGCATAGGGCGTCAAGATCGGCCGCGGCAGCCACACGATGTCTGAGAGCACGTTGACGATGGCGGCGTTCGGCTTCGTCGACAGGATCGGTTCGAAGGCCTGCGTGACGCGCACGACGCCATAATAGTTGGTATCGAACATGCGGGCGGATTGCGCCACGACGTCGGTCGACAGCGGCCCGTCGATCAGAGCAGCAACTCCGGCGTTGTTGATCAGTACCGTCGTATCGGCCGCCAACTTGGCGGCAGCCGAGATTGAGGTCGGATCGGTGACGTCGATCTTGACCGGGATGATGCCGGGCTCGTTGAAGCCGTCTGTCTTGCGCATGCCCGCATAGACTTTCGCGGCACCGCGGCGACGTGCCTCACGTGCAAAGGCTAGGCCCAGGCCGCGATTGGCTCCAGTGATGAAGACGGTTGCGTTCTTGATATCCATGACAGTCTACCTTTCCAATTTCGTCAAAGGCTGTTCGCGCTGCTAGCCTCTTTGGTTTAGATAACGAGAGTTTCCGGCAGTTGCTTCGACAGCCGCTCGCGCAGGCCGGCGGCAAGGGACAGCACTGCGCCAAGCGGACTCATCCGCACACTGACGCGCGGTACCGATCCGTCGGGATTGTGCTCGACGATCACGGCTGCGCTCAGCTTCTCTCCGCTGGTAAGCGTGGCTTCGTATTCGAGAACAAGCCGCGAGCCGACATCCTGCACGAAGGTCGGTGTTTGCGACACGGAGAAGGTGCCGACGGCATCGACGACGCGTCGGATGGCGTCGCGTCCCGTGACGGGACCGCGCAGGACGGAGCTGAGCAGCTGCGCGTCAGCAGTCAGATCGTCCAGAAACGGATGGCGCTCGGTTTGGGGATGGGACATTTCTCAAACTCATGCTGGCTTTGGTCATGTTCAGGCGAACACGGCGCGGTTCTGCGCGATAAACTGCTGGATCGAGAGCGGTGGTGTTCCCGTGATCTTCTCGACGGCATCGTTGGTGCCCGAGAAAATGCCGTCGCGATAATTCTTGGCGACTTCGACCAAGTGCTGTACCAGGAACGGAGGGAACTTGTAGAGCTTCTCCATCTTGTCCTTGAACACCTCGATCGAGGTCGGCGCGTAGTCGATCCTGGCGGCGAGCACTTCGCTCATCTCGGCGGCGATTTCGGTGTGGTTCATCTCCACAGGTCCGTGCAGCGGATAGATCTTGCCCTCATGGCCTTGCGGCTTGGCTAGGAGGTGGGCAATGACGCGCCCCTGATCGTCGCTGGCGATCGGCGCGTGGCGGCCGTTCTCAAACGGAAATTCGATCTTCTTTTTCGCCCAGATTTCTTTTCCGAAATGCGGGTAAACCAGCCAATCGGCAAAAAACGTCGGGCGAAGATGCGTTGTCGCAACGCCTGACCAGTCGAACACTCGTTCTGAAACCCAATGATCCTGCGCCGCGTGGCTCGCCGATTCCCGGCGCGCCGAAATCTGCGACATGTTGACGATCGCGCTGACGCCGGCCTCTCTCGCTGCCTGGGCAAAATAGGCGGCCGCGCTGATGATTCCCGGTGCGATCGGATGGAGGAAATAGGCGGACTGGATGCCCTCCATGGCCGCGCGAATAGCGTCGATGTCCGTGAAATCGCCGACGGAGATATCAACGCCGCGCTGCCTCAGCGCTGCCGCACGCTCGCCATCCGAGCGCACGTAGGCGCGCACCTTCTTGCCCATTTTGAGCAATTCGTCGACGGCCGCACCCCCGGTCCGCCCAGTCGCACCGCTGACCAGAATAGTTGCTTCGCTCATGACGACGCTCCTTTGTCCATTTGAGAGCATATGCTCTTACATAGGCTAAGATAGGTGCATATACTCCTAAGTCAAGTCGCTTGTTTCGGCAGCGGGCGTGGGGCCGTTCACATCGCCGTGTCGTTCACAGGCTCAATGACGGCCCTGCCGGGAGAGCCGTCAGATGTCGGAATTCGTCCGGGCATGACGCGCCGGGCGGCCTCTATGCGCGCGACAGGCGACTTTGCGCTATCTCGACCGAGTACTGCCGCAACCCGTCAAGTTGCCATGCTGAACACACCGGCAACCGACCGCTACTTTGCATGGGGTTGTTTTCGATATTTTGGCAGTGCTCTTCAAACCAAATTCAGGTCCTTCGGCTTGATGCCGGTGAAGATGCGCTCGAGGCTGGCCTGCTGCAGGCCGTAGACATGCTGGATCAGGCCGGCGAAGAACGCCTTGTAGTCGGTCAGAACCGGAAAATCGCGGTTCTGGAACAGCGTCGCCTGTGCGACCTGGACCTGCTCGCCGGCCATGCGGCCGCCATTGATGCCGCCGCCCATCACCCAGTAGACGCTGCCATGGCCGTGATCGGTGCCGCGGTCGCCGTTCTCGCGGAAGGTGCGGCCGAACTCGGAGATCACGACCACGACGGTGTCGCGCCACATCGCCGGGCCGATCTCTTCCGAGAAGCCGGCGAGGCCCCTGCCCAGTTCGCCGAGACGGTCGGCGAGATAGCCGGTCGCCGCGCCCTGGTTGACGTGGGTGTCCCAGCCGCCGACGTCGACGAAGCCGAGGTTGAACTGCTCGCGCATCAGGCGGCCGATCCGCCGCGCCGACAGCTCGAAGCCGCGCGGCGACACGGCGCCGCGGTTGGCCGCCATCATCTCCTCGGAGACCGATTTGTAGACGTCGTCGCGGACCCGAAAGCCTTCCGAAACCGAATTGGCAAGATCGCCCTTCGCATACATCTCCCTGATCAGCCGCGCCTGGCGGTCGTCGACACCCGGCTTGCTGACGCTGGCGATGCCGATGTTCGGGATCTGGTTCTGGCCACGGAAGATCAGCGGCAATTGGTCGGTGAAGGAGATCGGCTTCACCCGCGTCAGCTCGGTCGCGAGCCGACTCATGAAGCCGGATCGGTAGTCGCGGCTGCCGCCGACCGCCTGCCCGAGCTCGATCGTGTCCTGGGTCTCGAAATGGCTGCGCGAGAGATCGTCGCTGGTGCCGGCAAACGGGACGAACGCGATCTCGCGCTTGGCCCACAGCGGATAGATCGAGTCGCGCAGCGCCGGATGCAATCCCCATCCAGCGTCGAGCGCCAGCGCCGCATTCGGATTGCCGGCATCGGGCCGGGCGACCGCAAGCGTCGGGCGCGAAGCGTAGTAGAATTCGCTGCCGACGGGCACCACCACATTGGCGGCGTCGTAGGCGCCGCGCAGGAACACCACGAGCAGGCGCGCGTCGGTCGCGGGCGCGGCCCAGACCCGGCCGGCAAGGGTGAGCGAAGCGGAAGCGGCGAAGGCCTTGATCAGTTCGCGGCGGTTCATTGCCGAACCTCCCTTTCAGTGCATGAACTCGGGTGACGACAGAAACAGCGTATTCCAGTCCTGCGGCGAGACGGCCTGGTCGAGCGCGGCGAGCGTGGTCGGGCTCAGCGTCTGCCTGATGTTGCTGAAGTAGAGCCCGTTCATCACCAGCGGGAACGCCGGCTGGTCGACGGCGTTGGGCTCGTTCGGCTTGAACAGGCCGGCCGATCCCGAGCCGATCGCGCGCGCGATCTCGAAACGCAGCATCATCTGCCCGGGACCGTTCCAGGCCGCCGACAGCATCGAATAGCCGTCGGGCGTCTCGTGATTGAACAGGCCCTCGGACAGGCGGTTGAGCCAGCCCTGGATCGGCAGCGTGTTGAGGACGACCTTGCTGTCGTAGGCGAGCCGCACCGACGACATCACATAGAGCATCGGGTCCTTGAACTTGGCGCCGCCCTTCAGGCTCGCGGCAAACTCCGGCGCATGAACCAGCGTCGACATCACGGCGGCGATATCGCCGTCGGTCTTCTGGAAGGTCTGCGCCATCTGCTGCACCAGCGCGGCCGGCGGATTGTCCGATACAAAATAGGTCGCGAGCTGCTTTGCGACGTGCGTGGCGGTCGCGGGATGACGGCACAGGATGTCGAGGGCCTCATCGACCTCGGCAAGACCGCGGCCCTTGATCTGATGGCCGAGGAAGGTCTTGTCGCCGAAATCGTGGCGCGCCGGATTGAACTCGAAGGCGCCCTCGCGGACCAGCTGGGATTGCTGCTCGGGCTTCAGCTTCGGGTCCTCCGACTTGAAGTCGATGCCGACGCCGGTGAGGATCCGCGCCAGCGCCTCGACATCGGCCTGGGTATAGCCGGCGCCGACGCCCATGGTGTGCAGCTCCATGATCTCGCGTGCGTAGTTCTCGTTGAGGTGGCCGGCCGCGTTATCGGCATTGTCGAGATAGCGCAGCATCACGGGATGATGCAGCGTCGCCGACAGCAGGTTGCGGAACTTGCCGAGCGCATTGGCGCGGATCGCGCGATCCTCGTAGTCGCCGACCAGCACGCGGATGTTGGCCTTGTACTGGTGGACATTGAAGTGGTTGAACCAGAACCAGGTCATGCGTTCACGCAATTGATCCGGCGCGTAGAGCGCGTGCAGGATGGTGCGGGCCGCGGCCTGCCTGGCGCGGTCGTTCATGGCCTGCTGATAGACCTGTTGTGCCGCCTTGCGCTGCTCCGGATCGGCGACCTGGTTGGCGGATTTGCCCTGCTGGTCGAACGAGGCCGCAATATCGAACGGGAAGCGATGCACGTCCGGCATCGCCTCGATCTGCTTTTGGACGGCGGCCGGCAATGCGGTGTTGGCCGGATGCAGTTGCTCCTGCAGCCAGCGTTCGGTGCCGATCTCGCGCAGATGCGCCGCGCTCGAGGCGCTGACGCCCCAGGTCAGGCGGTCGAGCAGCGCGATGTCCTGCGCTGCGAGTTCGGCCGCCCGCGCCGGCTGGTGGAACGCCACCAGCCCCGCGATAGTACCGATCATCAGTTTCGCGGCTGTCCGCGATCCGAGTGTGGCCGTGATGCTCATGAAGGCTGACCTGCCCGGCTCATGGTGTCATGCTCTCAGTGTTTGCATTTGCCGGGAGGGCATGCCGGCGCTGCGGCGGGCCTTGGCGGCGGTGCCGGCCGCGGCGGCGGCGGCGCTGCGCGTTGCGCCTGCACAGCCGGCCGTGGTGGTGGCGGCGGCGCGGCGCGCGGAGCCGGCGCCGGATGCGGCGCAACGGCTGCGGCGCGGGGTGGCGGGGGAGCCGCGCGGGGCGGAGCAGCGACACGCGCCGGCGCAGGCCGGGAGACCGGTGCCGGCGACACCGCGGCATGCGCAGGTGCCGAACGCGCCGCCGGCGTCTGCCGTACCGGCGGCGTGCGGTTCGCCGGCGATGGCGCCGTCGCGGGCTTCACGTTCGCGGTCGGCGCGGTCGCGGCATGCGACAGCGGTTGCTGCCTCCCGGGCTTGCCGGCTGTCGCGGGCGAGGCCGGCGCATTGGTCGCGGGGGCAACGCCGGGCTTGGTCGGTGGAGCCGGTTGTGCGTTGGCAGGCGCCATGGCTGTCGCCGGCTTGCCTGGCGTCACCGCGTTCGGCTTTGCACCAGTCTGCGCGGCACCAGGCTGCGCGGCGCCAGGTTGCACGGTGCCCGGCTGCACGGCGCCATGCTGCTGCGTGGCGTTGGGCGGCGCGGTCGCCGACTGCGGCAGCGGCGGTCCATTCTTCGCGCCCGGCAAAGTATGCGCACCCGGCGCACCCGGTGCGCCCGGCGCACCCATCGCGTTCGGCGCGGCGGCTGCGTTCGGCGCAGCGCCCGGCGCTCCCATGGCCGCACCTTGTGCCGGGGTCACGCCTTGCGGACCGCCCGGCTGTGCCAGATTGGCGCGCTGCACCGCCGCGGCCGGCAGTTGCGGCGCCGCCGTGACCGGTGCGCCGCCCATTGCCGCCGTCACCCCGGCCGCATGGAGCTGCGCCGGCGTCGGGTTGGGATTGTTGATCACCGTGTTGATGACCGTCGTGTTGTGAATGTTGTTGAACACGATGTTGTTCTGCGGCGGCACGACGTAGGCCGGTGCGGCGACATAGGCCGGCATCGCTACGAAGAACGGCGTCGGCAGCACGAACAGGCCGATCGGCGGCGGCGGGGGCGGCAGCACGACGAAGTCGGGCGGCGGCGGCGGCAGGAAGAATACCGGCGGCGGCGGGGGCGGCGCGAAGTCGAACACCGGATCGCTATAGTAGAGCACCGGGCGGTCGACATAGACGACCTCGTCGGGCGGCGGCGGCGGCACGTCATAGTCGAGCGCCGTGAACTGCGGCGGCGGCTCCAGCGCGGCCGACAGATAAGCGAGCCGGCGCCGGGCGTCATAGGCATGCGGCCCGCGCGGATAACGCCGCAGATACGACCAATACGCATCGGGCGTGTCGGCATTGTAGGTGCGCCGCCAGGTGATGGCCTCGCGCCGCGCCGCCACGATCGCGCGCACGCGCCTGGCCAGCGGATCGGTCGGATAGGCCTGCAGATAATCCTCGTAGCCTTGCAGCGTGTCGCGCTCCAGCGCGGCGGCATAGGCGTCGTGCGCCGGGAAATCGCGGATCGGCCTGGTGCGCAGTCCGGCATCGACCTGCTGCGGCGGTGCGTCCGGCTTGCGCTCGAAGAACATGAACGGCGCGTCGACCTTCTGGGCATTCCACGGGATCTCGGCACCCTTGGTCATCTCGTTGACGCGCAGGCGAACGCGGTCGAACACCTCGGGCAAGGTCAGGCCGCCGGCGCGAATCATTTCCGCCAGCGCTTGCGCGTAGGGCCCGTAAGGCGGCGCACCGTCAGGGGCGACGGTGCCGGGCGCCGAATTGAAGGCGATCAAGAGCTTCGGATCGGGGTCGACCAGCGCAAGGCCGCCGGCCAGCGGCTGGCCGTCCTTGGCGAAGGGATTGCTGCGCGCCGCATCGAGCACTATCACGCCGGCCTTGATCGGCAATGCCGAGAGTTGATGGCTGTAATCGGAGATGCGGATCGCCTCGACCGGGATGTCGGTGTCGCGGGCAATCTTGGCGTCGACCGGCACGAAGTAGTTCTCGCCGGTCAGCTGCACGCCGTAGCCGGCAAGGTAGACGAAGGCCACGGCATTGGGCCCCGCGTCCTGTACCTTCTGGATGAAATCGCGGAACGACTTGCGCAGCGTCTCGCTATCGAGATCGCGCGCTCCGACCACGTCGAAGCCGGCGGCCTGCAATGTCTGCGCGATCAGGCCGGCATCGTTTGCTGCGGTCTGCAACGCACCGGCCTGATAGGCGCCATTGCCGACCACGAGCGCGAGACGTTTCTCCTGATCCTGCGCATGGACGGGAAGCGACGAGAGCGACACCAGACCGACGATCAATGCCCACAGAATGCGCGTCATAGTGGTCGTCCCTTTTCTTCTCGAGAGTTGGCGTTACGGATGGAAAGGCTACTTCCGTGAATGCGCGCTGAACAGGATTGCGGCAATTGTGGCAATCCTTGGTCTGCACGGTCGCGGGCACCCCGGAATCGGCTTCCCGGGCGCACGCTATCAGGCGATATTACGCAGATAAAACAGGCAAAAAAGGAGCACTCGATGCCAATCGCCGGACAAGGCATGCTGCTGACCTCGATGGATATCGACAGCTTACACGAAGCTGAATTCAACCGCTGGTACGATCGCGAGCATCTCGAAGAACGGGTCGCGATCGACGGATTCCTGGAGGCCCGCCGCTACGTCGCCCATGACGGCAAGCCGAAATATCTCAGCCTCTACTCGACCGCGACCTTCGAGGTGCTCGAAAGCCCCGCCTACCGCAAGGCACTCGCCAACCAGACCGACTGGTCGAAGGCCAACATCGCGCGCTTCCAGAACATGATCCGTGGTGTTGCGCGCATCACGATCAGCCGCGGCGTCGGCCGAGGCGCAGCCCTCGGCATCATCCGCCTGCGCCCGCCGGCCGAGGGGGCGGACAGACTCCGCGCTGCATTGCGGGAGCAACTCGATCCAGCCGCGCGCGACGGCATCATTTCGATGCATCTGCTCGAGAACGACCCCGTGCTGTCGAAGCCGCTGACGCCGGACGCCGCGAAAGCCGATCCCGGTGCCGGCGACTGGTTCGTGCTGATCGACGCCACCGATGTCGGCGCGGTCCCCGCAGCCGCGGCAGGCATCACCGGCAACGCAGCCTTGAAGCCGCTGGTGGTCACCAGCGGCGTCTACCGGCTGTTGTGGGATGTCGAGAAGAGCGATCTTCCGCGCGGTTGACGCAAACGCGCACCGCTTGCGTGGAGATCATGCTCAAACACGAACGGTATGCGGTGCAGACCATGCTGCACCGCCACATAACGCAAACGAGATTAACGCTACACGCGCATCAGCCGCGCGAAAGCTGATGATCGGACAATTTAGCCTTTGCGTTCTCTGGAACGGCTCTAATAAGATAAGCCTATGATCCAATTCAAAAACCAGAACAACGCCACGTGAGCGTTCGTCGTCAACGATAAGGCCGCGCGGGCAGGCATTTTTCGCGCGGGTCAAAGGTAGGAATGAAACCGACTGATATCTCGGCGCCGGATTACTTTCATAAAGTAGTCGATTGCCAATGGGCTTGTCCCGCACACACCCCCGTTCCCGAGTACATCCGGTTGATTGCTGAGGGGCGTTACAGCGACGCCTACATGATCAATTGGCAGTCCAATGTGTTCCCCGGGATTCTCGGACGTACCTGTGACCGTCCATGCGAGCCGGCGTGCCGCCGCGGGCGGGTCGAGGACACTCCGGTCGCGATCTGCCGCCTGAAGCGCGTCGCCGCCGACTTCAAGGACGACATCAAGCACCGGCTGCCGAAGCCGGGGCCAAAGAACGGCAAGCGCATCGCGCTGGTCGGCGGCGGCCCCGCCTCACTGACCGTGGCGCGCGATCTCGTCCCGCTCGGTTATCACTGCACCGTGTTCGACGGCGATCCCAAGGCCGGCGGCATGATGCGCAGCCAGATTCCAAAATTCCGCCTGCCCGACAACGTGATCGACGAGGAGACCGATTACATCCTCAACCTCGGCGTCGAGTTCAAGGGCGGCCAGCGCGTCGACAGCCTGAAGCAGCTGCTCTCCGAGAATTACGACGCGATCTTCGTCGGCTCCGGCGCGCCGCGCGGCCGCGAGCTCGACATTCCCGGCCGCAAGGAGGCCGCTGCCAACATCCATATCGGCATCGAGTGGCTGGCCAACGTGTCGTTCGGCCATGTCGAAAAGATCGGCCGCCGCGTCATCGTGCTCGGCGGCGGCAACACCGCGATGGATTGCTGCCGCACCGCGCGCCGCCTCGGCGGCGAGAGCGTCAAGGTGATCGTCCGCTCCGGCTTCGAGGAAATGAAGGCCTCGCCGTGGGAGAAGGAAGACGCGCTGCACGAGGACATCCCGATCCTCAACTTCATGGTGCCGGTGGCATTCAAGCATGTGGCCGGCAAGCTGATTGGCGTTACCTTCCAGAAGGTGAAGGCCGAATACGACGCCAAGGGCCGGCGTAATCTGGTGCCCTCGGGCGAGCCGGACGAGACCGTGTCCTGCGACGATGTGCTGGTTGCGGTCGGCCAGGAGAATGCGTTCCCCTGGATCGAAGCCGATTGCGGCATCGAATTCGACAAGTGGCACATGCCGAAGGTCGACCCAAAGACGTTCGTCTCGACCAATCCGAAGGTGTTCTTCGGCGGCGACGCGGCGTTCGGGCCGAAGAACATCATCTGGGCGGTGGCGCACGGCCATGATGCCGCGCTGTCGATCCACCGGATGCTATCAGGCGAGGACATCACCGAGCGCCCGCTGCCCGAGGTGCAGATCTCCTCGCAGAAGATGGGCATCCACGAGTGGAGCTACGACAACGACATCTCCGCCGACAAGCGCTTCAAGGTGCCGCATCGCGACAAGGTGATCGCGCTGAAGGACATCCGCGCCGAAGTCGAGCTCGGTTACGACCTCAAGCTCGCGCTCGGCGAAGCGCAGCGCTGCCTGAATTGCGACGTGCAGACGGTTTTCTCCGCGCCGCTCTGCATCGAATGCGACGCCTGCGTCGATATCTGTCCGATGGACTGCATCACCTTCACCGAGAACGGTGAGGAGGATGACGTGCGGCAGCGGCTGAAAGCCCCCTCGCCGCATCACGACCAGGCGCTCTACGTCTCCGGCGACCTGAAGACCGGCCGCGTCATGGTGAAAGACGAAGACGTCTGCCTGCATTGCGGACTGTGTGCCGAGCGCTGCCCGACCGGCGCCTGGGACATGCAGAAGTACCTCATCGATATGGTTCAAGCGGGATCAACATGTCAGTCCAAAGCCCGATCAGCAGCGTAAACGACTTCGTCGTCCGCTTCGCCAACGTCAACGGTTCGGGCTCGGCCTCCGCCAACGAACTGTTCGCGCGCTCGATCCTTCGCCACGGCGTGCCGGTGTCGCCGCGCAACATCTTCCCGTCCAACATCCAGGGCCTGCCGACCTGGTACGAAGTGCGCGTCACCGAGGACGGCCATCTCGGCGCCCGCGGCGGCGTCGACATGATGGTGGCGATGAACCCGCAGACCTGGGACAAGGACGTCGCCTCGATCGAACCCGGCGGCTACCTGTTCTACGATTCGACCAAGCCGATGCCGACGTCGAAATTCCGCGAGGACATCACGGTTATCGGCGTGCCGCTGACCGCGATCACCAATTCGACTTATACCGACCCGCGGCAGCGCCAGCTGTTCAAGAACATCATCTATCTCGGCGCACTCTGCGCGCTGCTCGATCTCGACCCCAAGCTGGTCGAGCAGCTGATCGGCGAGCAGTACAAGGGCAAGGAGAAGCTGCTCTCCTCCAACGTCCACGCGCTGCATCTCGGCCGCGACTGGGCGCTGCAGAACCTGAAATGCCCGATCGGGCTCCGGGTGAAGAAGTCCGACAAGGTCGGCGACCGCATCTTCGTGGAAGGCAACAGCGCCGCCGCGCTCGGCGCCGTCTATGGCGGCGCCACCGTGTGCGCCTGGTATCCGATCACGCCGTCATCGTCGGTGGCGGAAGCCTTCACCAGCCACTGCAAGAAGTATCGTCACGATCCGGAGACCGGCAAGGCGAAATACGCCATCGTGCAGGGCGAGGACGAATTGGCCTCGATCGGCATCGTGATCGGCGCGTCCTGGAACGGCGCGCGGGCCTTCACCGCGACCTCGGGTCCGGGCATCTCGCTGATGACCGAGTTCATCGGCCTGTCCTACTTCGCCGAGATCCCGGCCGTGATCATGAACATCCAGCGCGCCGGTCCCTCGACCGGCATGCCGACCCGCACCCAGCAATGCGACGTGATCGCCTGCGCCTATGCCTCGCACGGCGACACCAAGCACGTGCTGCTGTTCCCGGAAGATCCGGCGGAGGCGTTCGAGTTCGCCGCCGCCGCCTTTGATCTCGCCGAGCGGCTGCAGACCACGATCTTCCTGATGCTCGATCTCGACATCGGCATGAACCACCGGCTGTGCCGCCCGCTGAAGTGGGACGATGCCAAGCAATACGACCGCGGCAAGGTGATGACGGCGGAGATGCTCGAGGAAGGCCGCGACTTCGGCCGCTATCTCGACGTCGACGGCGACGGAATCCCGTATCGCACCTATCCCGGTACGCATCCGACCAAGGGCTCCTACTTCACCCGCGGCACCTCGCGTGACCGCTACGCGCGCTATTCCGAGGAAGGCGCCGTCTACGCCGATAACATGCAGCGCCTGGTGCGCAAGTTCGAGACCGCGCAGGACATGGTGCCGCGGCCGCTGCAGGCCAATGCGGCGAAGCCGACCAAGTATGGCGTGCTCTATTTCGGCTCGACCTCGCCCGCGATGGACGAGGCGATCGGAATCCTGGAGGCGCGCGGCCATCAGCTCGACCGCATGCGCATCCGCGCCTTCCCGTTCCACTCCAGCGTCGCGAGTTTCATCGCCGATCACGACTTCGTCTACGTGGTCGAGCAGAACCGCGACGCGCAGCTCCGTCAGCTGATCGTCAACGAGAACGGCATCGACCCGGTGCGGCTGGTGCCGATCCTGCACTATGACGGCACGCCGATCACCGCTCGCTTCATCGCCAACTCGATCGGCGACCACCAGGATCATCTCAAGGTGACCCCTCTCCGCAAGGCCGTGACATGATCGATCATCTGATCTCTCCGGCGTCATGCCCGGGCTTGTCCCGGGCATCCACGACTTTCTTTCTCCTGGCCAAGACGTGGATGGCCGGGACAAGCCCGGCCATGACGTGGCGGGGAGCGCAGGTGTCGTCATGACCTACATTGCAAAGCCGAAGTTTCATCATCCCGGCCTGAAGAAGAACGAGCTGGGCTATACCCATCGCGACTACGAGGGGAAGATCTCGACCCTGTGCGCCGGCTGCGGCCACGATTCGATCACCGCCTCGATCATCGAAGCCTGCTACGAGCTCTCGATCGAGCCGCACCGGGTGGCGAAGATTTCCGGCATCGGCTGCTCGTCGAAGACGCCGGACTATTTCCTCGGCAATTCGCACGGCTTCAACTCGGTGCACGGCCGCATGCCGTCGGTGCTGACCGGCGCCAACCTCGCCAACCGCGACCTGATCTATCTCGGCGTCTCCGGCGACGGCGATTCGGCCTCGATCGGCTTCGGCCAGTTCGCGCATTCGATCCGGCGCGCCGTCAACATGACCTATATCGTCGAGAACAACGGCGTGTACGGCCTGACCAAGGGCCAGTTCTCGGCCACCGCCGACCGCGGCTCGAAGTCCAAGAAGGGCGTCATCAACACCGACAATGCGATCGACCTGGTCGCGATCGCGCTGCAGTTAGGGGCCACCTTCGTGGCGCGCAGCTTCTCCGGCGACAAGACGCAATTGGTTCCCTTGATTGCCGCTGCGATCCGCCACAAGGGCGCGTCCTTCATCGACGTGATCAGCCCCTGCATCGCCTTCAACAACCACGCCGGCTCGACCAAGAGCTTCGACTATGTCCGTGAGCACAACGACGCGGTGAACCGCCTCGACGTGCTGGTCGGCCGCGAACCGATCAGCGTCGACTACGCGCCCGGCACCGTGCAGGTGGTCGAGCAGCATGACGGCTCGCGGCTCGCGCTGCGCAAGCTCGACGCCGACTACGATCCGCACGATCGACTCGGAGCACAGACCTTCCTGCAGAAGCATGCGGCCAAGGGCCAGATCGTCACCGGGCTCCTTTACGTCGATCCGGATGCCGATGATCTGCACACCCATCTCGACACCGTCGAGACGCCGCTCAACACGCTGGACGAACAGGCGCTGTGCCCCGGCTCAGCCGTGCTGGACAAGATCAACGCCAGCCTGCGCTGAGCACACATTCTCACCGTCACGATGACGTGGCAAGGATGTGCGACAAACTCGGTATCGTCCCTGCCTAGTGCGCAATTGCGCACTAGGCAGGGACGACAGCGGAGTTGGTGACGGCTACTTGTCGTTCAAGACGTCGCCGAACAGCGCCCACGACTTGCCGTCGAACCGCGCCATCTGGATCTGGCGGACCGGCGTCACATTGTCGGGCTCGGTCTGCACCTTGATGCCCGGCAGCAGCATCGGCAGTTCGAGCGGCTTCAGATTGGTCGCCTGCTTGATGATGTTGTCGCGGCTATAGTCGCCGTTGCAGTTCTTCAGCACCGCCGTCATGACCTGCGCGACGGTGTAGCCCTGCACGTTGAAGAGGTCGCCCGGGCTCGCATTCGGCTGATATTTCTTCATCCAGGCCGAGAACTCCTGCTGCGCCGGATCGTCGGCCCAGCGCGGATCGGTCGGGTCCTTCAGATAGAGCCCGGTCACGACACCGATGACGTTCTCGAGCCCGGCCGGCTCGAGCACTGCGGAGACCGAGTTGGAGACGGTCGGCAGGATGGTGAGCGGCTTCCAGCCCATGCTCGCCGCCTTGCGCAGCGCTTGCGCGGCGAATTTCGGCGTCGCTTCGGCGAAGAACACGTCAGCACCGGACTCGCGCATCGTCACCATCTGGGAATCGATGGTCGGATCGGTCGTGAGGTAGGTGGTCTCCGCAACGATCTGGCCGACATGCTCGCCAAGCCCGTCCTTGAAGCCCCTGAGATAGTCCTTGCCGGCGTCTTCGTTCGGCGTGATAACCGCGATCTTCGCGTCCGGCTTGGTCTTCAGGATGTACTTTGCATAGAGCCGGCCTTCGAGCTCGTAGGTTGGATTGAAACCGACCGTCCACGGGAACTGCTTCGGATCGTTCCAGCGTGTCGCGCCTGAGGACACGAACAGCTGAGGCACGTGCTTGATGTTCAGATATTTCTGCACCGAGATGTTGGGCGCGGTGCCGACCGCGCTGAAGATCGCGAGCACCTCGTCCTGCTCGACCAGCTTGCGGGTCTGCTCGACCGTCTTCGACGGCGAATAAGCGTCGTCGAGACTCTCGAAATCGATCTTGCGGCCGTTGATGCCGCCCTGATCGTTGAGCATCTGGAAATACGCAGCTTCGGCGCGTGCGATCGTGCCGTAGGCAGACGCCGGGCCGCTATAGGGCGCGGTGTTTCCTATTCTGATCGCGGAATCGGCTGCAACGGACGGCGAGATCGACGAGGCTGTGAGCGCGGTGAAGGCGAGAAAGCCCGCCAGGCGGGAGCGAGTTGACAAGAGCGTATCCTTTTCTTGGTTTTCTTGACGCGGCGCACATTATCAATCGCGCCCGCGCAGGCAATCGCCAAGAAGACTGCAATGAGGTTTCCGCATGCCGGCAATCACGTTCGCGCGTGGAACATGGTGCGCGTTCAATATCGGAATGTTGCCGGGACGTTCATGATGCGAGCCTTCGGTGGACACGAGGGTTCACCAAGCAAGACTCGCGTTCCGCGCGGCGGTCACCGCGCGCTGATCGCTGCGTGAGCGCACGCCTCAGGCAGCGACCGCAGCCGCGCGCGGGCTGACGACGTACTCCTTCAGCACCTTGTCGGCGCCGTCGAGTTCGGTGAGTGCCACGTCGTAGGTCCACAGGTCGGCGAGATGCTGCAGCACGCGCCGCGTGTCGGTCTCGTTGAGCTGCGCGCCCTTCACGGTGGTGTGACGCAGCATCAGGCGACGATCGCCGTCGAGATCGACATCCACGACCTCGATATTGGCGTCGACGAAGCCGACATCGTATTGCCGCGCCAGCTCGCGGCGCACCCGCCGGTAGCCGCGCTCGTCATGGATCGCATCGACCTTGATGCCCTGGCTTTCGGCGGGGTCGTCGTGCAGATGGAACATGCGGAAGCGCCGGATCAGCGCCGGGCTGAGGAACTGGTTGATGAAGCTCTCGTCGCGGTAGTTGCTCCAGATCTCGCGCAGCACGCCCTCGACGTCGCCCTTGCCGGCGATGTCGGGGAACCAGGCGCGGTCCTCGTCCTCCGGATTCTTCACGATCCGCTCGATGTCCTGCATCATGGCAAAGCCGAGCGCGTATGGATTGAAGCCGGAATAGCGGCGATCGTCGAACTCGGGCTGAAACACCACATTGGTGTGCGACTGCAGGAATTCGAGGAAATTGCCGTCGGTGATCCGGCCCTGCTGATGCAGCCGGTTCATGATGCGGTAATGGACGTAGGTCGCGGTGCCCTCGTTCATCACCTTGGTCTGGCCCTGCGGGTAGAAGTACTGCGCGATGTGACGCACGATGCGAATGAGCTCGCGCTGCCAGCCTTGCAGGCGCGGCGCGGTCTTCTCGAGGAAGTAGAGGATGTTCTCCTGCGGCAGACCGAGCAGGGCGTGGCGTCGCTCGGCGCTGAGTGTAGCCTTGCTCTTGGCCTTGGTGTTCGGCACCGTCCGCCACAGATCGTTGAACACGGCTTCCTCGTGCTGCCGGCGCTCGCCGGCGCGCTTCTCCTCGGCACGCAGGTCGAGCGTCTTCTTTCCGGGATAGCGGTCGACGCCATGCGACATCAGCGCATGGGCGGCATCGAGCGTCCGCTCCACCGTCTCGCGGCCATGACGATCCTCGCAGACCGCGATGTAGCCCTTGGCGAATTCGAGATAATCGAGGATGCCTTCGGCGTCAGTCCACTGCTTGAACAGATAGTTGTTCTTGAAGAAGTGATTGTGCCCGAACGCCGCGTGCGCGATCACCAGCGTCTGCATCGTCGCCGTATTCTCCTCCATCAAGTAGGAGATGCACGGCGAGGAATTGATCACGATCTCATAGGCGAGGCCCATCAGACCCTTGCGATAGGACGCTTCCTGGAAGGCGAACTGCTTGCCGAACGACCAGTGCTTGTAGAACAGCGGCATCCCGACCGACGAATAGGCGTCGAGCATCTGCTCGGCGGTGATCACCTCGATCTGGTTGGGATACACGTCGAGCCCGAGTTCCTTGCGCGCGACCTCCTCGCAGGCGTCGTGAATTCGCTGCAGCGTCGGGAAATCCCAGTCGGCACCATCGAACAGCAGTTCGCCGGAAGACCCCATTAAACTATACCCTTTCCTGACTGGTGCGGCGCTTGAACAGGTCCTGGAACACCGGGAAGATCTCGCCGCGCTCGCTCACCTTGCGCATCGACAGTGGCTGGCCCTCGTTGCGCAGCCGCTCATAGAGCGTCCAGAGCGAGGAGTCCGGCATGTCGAAGGTGTAGTTGGCGGCCTCACCGACCTCGAGATAGGCGAAGAACTGGCAGACCGGCAGGATCTTGTCGGTCAGGAGATGCCCGGTCACCCCGCTGTCGGAGGTCATGTTGTCGCCGTCCGAGGCCTGCGCGGCGTAGATGTTCCAGTCGGCGGGACGGAAGCGGGTTCGAACGATGTCGTGCATCGCAACCAGCGCGCTCGACACCAGCGTGCCGCCGGACGCCGGTCCATGGAAGAACGTATCCTCGTCCACCTCCTCGGCGCGGTCGGTGTGCCGGATGAACACGATCTCGACATGCTTGTAGCGCCGCTTCAGGAAGACGTAGAGCAGCATGTAGAACCGCTTCGCCAGATCCTTCATGTGCTCGGACATCGAGCCCGAGACGTCCATCAGGCAGAACATCACGGCCTGCGCCACCGGCTTCGGCACCGTCTCGAAGCGGCGATAGCGGATGTCGATCGGATCGATGAACGGGATCCGCTTGACCTTGGCCTTCAGCGCTTCGAGCAGCGCCAGCAGTTCGCGACGCCGCGTCTCGTCGTCGCATTCCGCAAGCTCGGCCTCGAGCGCCTCGACCTCGTCCTTGCGCGGCCGGCGCAGCGCCACGCGTCGCGCCAGCGCCCGGCTCACCGTGCGGCTGATCGAGATGTTGGCGGGCGAGCCGGAGGTCGCATAGCCTGCGCGCCGGATGCCCTCGCTCTCGGTTTCCGCGAGCTTGCGCTTGGCGAGATCAGGCAATTCGAGGTCGTCAAGGAAGAGGTCGACGAACTCCTCGCGGCTGAGCACGAAGCGGAAGGCGTCCTCGCTGTCGCCCTCACCCGCGCCCGAGCCCTTGGCGCCGCTCTGGTTCGGGCGCTGCAGCCAGTCGCCCTCGACGAACTTCTTGTTGCCGGGCAGCACCATGTCACGCGTGCCGCCCTCGCGCCGGAACCGCGGCTCATCCATGCCGTCCAGCGGGATGGTCACCTCGCCGCCCTCCAGGACATCCTTGATGTCCCGGTCCTGCGACGACTTCTTGACGGCACCCTGCACCAGCGCCTTGGCGCGCCGCAGGAAGCGCTGACGGTTCTCCAGGCTCTTGCTACCCGGGTTCAGCCGCCGATCGACGATATGCATGACCACGTTGCATCTGCCTCACGCCGGATGCGATCATGACAGTCGCATCGCATTTTTATTGGACGGGACGGAACGAGACGGAAAGCCGCTGCCGGCTCTCCGGATCGTGCACTAGCCGGCCTGCTTCACCCGCATGTACCACTCGACGAGCCGGCGGACCTGGCGCTCGGTGTAACCGCGCTCCACCATCCGCTCGACGAACTCGCCGTGCTTCTTCTCGGTCTCGCCGTCCTTCTTGGAGCCGAACGAGATGACCGGAAGCAGATCCTCGACCTGCGAGAATATCCGCTTTTCGATCACGTCGCGAACCTTTTCGTAGGAGGTCCAGCTCGGGTTCTTGCCGTTGTTGTGCGCCCGCGAGCGCAGCGAGAACTTGACGACCTCGTTGCGGAAATCCTTCGGGTTGGCGATGCCGGCCGGCTTCTCGATCTTGGTCAGCTCTTGATTCAAAAGCTCACGGTTCATCAGCTGGCCGGTGTCGGGATCCTTGAAGTCCTGATCCTCGATCCAGGCGTCGGCATAGTCGACATAGCGGTCGAACAGGTTCTGGCCGTAGTCGGAGTAGGATTCCAGATAGGCCTTCTGGATCTCGTTGCCGATGAACTCGGCATAGCGCGGTGCGAGGTCGGCCTTGATGAATTCGAGATAGCGCTTCTCGACCTCGTCAGGCAGCTGCTCGCGGCGGATCGCCATCTCCAGCACATACATCAGATGCACCGCATCGGCGCCGACCTCGGTGGTGTCGTGATTGAAGGTCGAGGCCAGCACCTTGAAGGCAAAGCGGGTGGAGACGCCGTCCATGCCCTCGTCGACGCCGGCAGCGTCCTTGTATTCCTGCACGCTGCGCGCCTTCGGATCGGATTCCTTCAGGCTCTCGCCGTCATAGACCCGCATCTTGCCGAACAGCGTCGAGTTCTCGTGCTTGCGCAGCCGCGACATCACCGAGAAGCGGGCCAGCGTTTCCAGCGTGGCCGGCGCGCACGGCGCGGCGGCAAGCTCGGAGGTCTGGATCAGCTTCTCGTAGATCTTCTGCTCCTCGGTGACCCGCAGGCAGTACGGGACCTTGATGACGCAGATGCGGTCGATGAAGGCCTCGTTGTTCTTGTTGGTCTTGAAGCTCTGCCACTCGGCTTCGTTCGAGTGGGCGAGGATGATGCCGGTGAACGGGATCGCACCGATGTTCTCGGTGCCGATGTAGTTGCCCTCCTGGGTCGCCGTCAGCAGCGGGTGCAGCATCTTGATCGGCGCCTTGAACATCTCGACGAACTCGAGCACGCCCTGGTTGGCGCGGTTGAGGCCGCCGGAATAGCTGTAGGCGTCCGGGTCGTTCTGGGCGTAGGTCTCGAGCTTGCGGATGTCGACCTTGCCGACCAGCGAGGAGATGTCCTGGTTGTTCTCGTCACCGGGCTCGGTCTTGGCGACCGCGATCTGGCGCAGCCGGGAGGGCTGGATGCGCGCGACGCGGAATTGCGAGATGTCGCCGCCGAAGGCCTCGAGCCGCTTGTAGGCCCAGGGCGACATCAACCCGCTCAGCCGGCGGCGCGGAATGCCGTACTTCTCCTCGATCATCGGCCCGAGCTGCTCGGGGTCGAACAACCCGAGCGGGCTCTCGAACACCGGCGACAGCTCGTCACCCGCCTTCAGCACGTAAATCGGATGAATTTCCATCAGCGCCTTGATGCGCTCAGCGAGCGACGACTTGCCGCCACCGACCGGTCCGAGCAGATAGAGGATTTGCTTGCGCTCTTCGAGGCCCTGTGCGGCGTGGCGGAAGAAGCCGACCAGGCGTTCGATCGTGTCCTCCATGCCGAAGAAGCCGGCGAAGGCCGGATACGATCTGATCGTACGGTTCAAAAAGATACGGCCAAGGCGTGGGTCCTTGGCCGTGTCGATCATCTGGGGCTCACCGATTGCCGCTAATAACCGCTCGGCCGCATTGGCGTATCGCATCGGATCACTTCGACACGACTCCAAATACTCGGCCATCGACATGTCGGTCTGGCTTCGCGCTTCAAACGACCTTGCGAAGGCGTTGAACAAAGAATCGTTGTACATGATCCCTCTCTCCACGATATGTATCGCCGCACGACTGACACGAGTCGCAACCAGAGCGTCCTAGGATCGAATCAGCGTCGGCACGCTGGGTCCATTGGACACTCGACCGACTCATTTCGGCAATGCACGGCGCGTGCAGCCTCTGCCTTATCAACAGGCAGGAAGCTTAATGGTTCATCAATATCCCCTTGTTTTTGGTGTCTGTAACCCCCTCGCCACATCCGTGGTTTACCGGGGCCCAGGCCTTCGAAGCGGACATCCGAGCGGGGCAACTTCCCCGTCCGGCGATGAACGTTGGGCTCCCTGAAAAGGTGTGGCTGTCCTGCCTTGGCGTCAAGATGTGTACGTCACAGACTCGCATGAACAAACTGTCAGACGAGGTTGAACGTGCCTCCTTGTCGCCGCGACTAAGGCAACGAGCCCGCGCAGTTCCACGCGGCACCATTGCCGCGCTGTAAAGATGACACCTTGGAGGCGCGGGCTATTCCCGAGGCGGTCATGAAGCAGGCACTCCTTGTTGTCGCACTTGCCGCCGCAGCCTGCGCCGGCGCGGCGTTAACCGTCGAGGCGCAGGAAGGCGTCGACAAAGCCAGGGCGGCCGCCTTCGACAACAGGATGTTCGCGGGCCCGCCCGGCGCGAAAGCCCATGCCTGCTTCGTGCGGCGATACGATGCAAATCATCTGACGCAGCATCCGAAGCAGAAGGTCAGCGCGATCAAGCTGCTCGTCGCCGCCGAGGATGCGCCGGAGGACAAGACCACCAACTACTCGTTCCGGCTCGGCGTCGCTTACCGCCACCGCCCCGGCAATTTCGACTCCAGCGGCTACTGCAACCATGCGGTCGCGACCGAATCCGGACACGAGATACGCTTCGAATGCCTTGGCCGCATCGTGGTGTGGAATCGCAACAAGCCCGACGACGACGCCGGCGAAGCGCTGCTCGCCGGCGCCGACGACAAGATCTTTCGCGTCGATCGCGCGGACTTGGGCGAATGCGCCGAACTTGTGACCGACCGCAAGGAACTCGCTGCACTCCGGCACAAGTGATAGGCTTTGCGCCGGTCGACAATCATTGCGCGAGGGACGCCATGCACCGACGCAGCATCCTGTGGGGCACCCTCTCGGCGATCGGCGCTGCCTTTACAGCGCCACGGGCGAACGCCGCCACTGAGACCCCACCACCGGGAAAGCTGAAGGTGGTCTATCACCTCGACGACCTCGGCAAGGTCAATTTCGTGATCGGCAACATCCAGAACCATCTCGACGGCGTCGGCCCCGGCAATGTGACGATCGCACTCGTGGTGCACGGCCAGGCGCTGAAGGCGTTTCGTTCGGCGGCGGCCAACCCCGACCTGACGAGGCATGTCCGGCAGCTCACGACGGACGGAATTGAACTCGTCGCCTGCGGCAACACCATGAAATCGCAGAACATCACCCTCGCCGACCTGCTCCCGGGCTTCGTCGCCGCCGAGCGCGGCGGTGTGGTCCGCCTCGCCGAGCTGCAATCCCAGGGCTACCTCTACCTGCGGCCCTGACGCGCGGCCGCGCGCCCGCAACGCGTCATAAAAATGTGCCGAGATCAGGGTCTGCTCGCACCGGCGTCCGAGGGGATCGAACTGTTGTGAATGGCGTTATCCCTTGGGAATGCTGATATTCCGCCCGGGCCCCCAGTCATGTTGACAATCCGCCTCCGCCCCCGAAAGCTGCCCGGGAACCCAAAAATCGACCCTCGATCGAACGAGAACAGGCACCCATGAACCCCGTCAAAGCACTCGAAAATCACCGCCAGGCCGTCTGGCTGGACTTCCTTGCCCGCGGCTTCGTCGCCAAGGGCGACCTGAAGCGGCTGATCGAGACCGACGGCGTCAAAGGCGTGACGTCCAACCCCTCGATCTTCGAGAAGGCGATCGGCAGCTCGGACGAGTATGACGGGGCGATCGGCAAGGCCCTCAAGAAGGGCGACCGCTCGGTCGCCGACCTGTTCGAACACCTCGCGGTCGAGGACATCCAGCACGCCGCCGACGTGCTGCGCCCGGTCTACGACCAGAGCCATGGCGGCGACGGCTTCGTCAGCCTCGAAGTGTCGCCCTATCTGGCGATGGACACCAAGGGCACGATCGCGGAGGCCGAGCGGCTCTGGAAGGACGTCCACCGCAAGAACCTGATGGTCAAGGTGCCGGCGACGCCGGAGGGCCTGCCGGCGGTCGAGTACCTGATCGGCGAAGGCATCAGCATCAACATCACGCTGCTGTTCTCGCAGAAGGTCTATCGCCAGGTCGCGGAAGCCTATCTCAAGGGCCTGGAGAAGTACGTCGCCAAGGGCGGCGATCCCTCCCATGTGGCAAGCGTCGCCAGCTTCTTCGTCAGCCGCATCGACTCTGCCGTCGACAAGCAGCTCGACGAGAAGATCGCACGCGCCAACGACCCGTCCGAGAAGGAGCGGCTCGCGGCCTTGAAGGGCAAGGTCGCGATCGCCAATGCAAAGCTCGCCTACCAGGACTACAAGCGCCTGTTCTCCGGCCCGCGCTGGGACAAGCTCACGGCCAAGGGCGCCAAGCCGCAGCGGCTGCTGTGGGCTTCGACCGGCACCAAGAACAAGGACTACAGCGACGTGCTCTATGTCGAGGAGCTGATCGGCCCCGACACCGTCAACACCGTGCCGCCGGCAACCCTCGATGCCTTCCGCGACCACGGCAAGGTCCGCGACAGCCTCGAGGAGAATGTCGAGGACGCCCGCCACGTGCTGGACGAGCTGGAGAAGTCCGGCATCTCGCTCGATGCGATCACCGAGGAGCTGGTCAAGGACGGCGTCAAGCTGTTCGCCGACGCGGCCGACAAGCTGTACGGCGCGGTCGCCCACAAGCGCGCGACCTCGCTCGGCGGCGGCATCGACCATCAGAAGCTGGCGCTCGGCGCCGGTATCGAGAAGGCGGTCGAGAAAAGCACCGAGGAATGGCGCGTATCGGCCAAGATCCGAAGGCTCTGGCACAAGGACAAGTCGGTCTGGACCGGCGATGACGAGGACAAATGGCTGGGCTGGCTGACCAGCGCTGCAACCGCCGACGTCGCCGACTATGAGGATTTCGCCAAGCGCGTGAAGGGCCAGAACTTCACCGACGCCGTCGTGCTCGGCATGGGCGGATCGAGCCTCGGGCCGGAGGTGCTGGCCCAGACCTTCCCGCACAAGTCCGGCTTCCCGCGGCTGCACGTGCTCGATTCCACTGATCCGGCCCAGGTGCGCGCGATGGAGGAGTATGTCGACATCGCAAAGACGCTGTTCATCGTCTCCTCCAAATCCGGCGGCACCACCGAGCCGAACGTGATGAAGGACTATTTCTTCGACCGGGTGGCCAAGGCGATCGGCAAGGACAAGGCCGGCCATCGTTTCATCGCGGTGACCGATCCCGGTTCGTCGCTGCAGAAGGTCGCGATCAAGCAGGGCTTTGCCCGCATCTTCTACGGCGACCCTGCAATCGGCGGCCGCTATTCCGTGCTGTCGCCGTTCGGCCTGGTGCCGGCGGCGGCCGCGGGCATCGACGTCCGCAGCCTGCTCGGCCATACGCTAGCCATGGTGCGCTCGTGCGGCGCCGACGTGCCGCCGCAGGAAAACCCGGGCGTCCAGCTCGGGCTGGCGATGGGCATCGCCGGGCTCGAAGGCCGCGACAAGGTGACGATCTTCGCCTCGCCCGAGGTCGCCGATTTCGGCGCCTGGGCCGAGCAGCTGATCGCGGAATCGACCGGCAAGGACGGCAAGGGCCTGATCCCGATCGAGGGCGAGACCATCGGCGACGCCGCGGTCTACGGCAACGACCGCTTCTTCCTCGACCTGCGCACCGAGGGCGAGCACGACGCCGCGCATGAGGCCAAGCTCGCCGCGCTCGAGGCCGCCGGCCATCCCGTGGTCCGGATCGTGATGAAGTCGATCGACCATATCGGCCAGGAGTTCTTCCGCTTCGAGATCGCGACCGCGGTGGCAGGCTCCATCCTCGGCATCAACCCGTTCAACCAGCCCGACGTCGAGGCTGCCAAGATCAAGACGCGCGAGCTGACGGCGGCGTTCGAGAAGACCGGATCGCTGCCGGCCGAGCGGCCGGTGGTGTCGGCGGATGGCGTCGAGCTCTACACCGACGCGCAGAACGCCGAGGAGCTCCGCAAGGCCGGCGCCAATGGCGACCTCGATTCCTGGATCAAGGCCCACCTCTCGCGCTCCGGCCGCAGCGACTATGTCGCCCTGCTCGCCTATATCGAGCGCGATGGCGACACCATCGACGCCATGCAGGCGATGCGGCTGAAGGTGCGCGATGCGAAACACCTTGCGACCTGCGCCGAATTCGGCCCGCGCTTCCTCCATTCGACCGGACAGGCCTACAAGGGCGGGCCCGACAGCGGCGTGTTCCTGCAGGTCACGACCGACGACAGCAAGGACCTGGCCGTGCCCGGCCAGAAGGCGAGCTTCGGCGTGATCAAGGCGGCGCAGGCGCGCGGCGATTTCGACGTGCTCACCGAGCGCGGCAGGCGGGCACTGCGCGTGCATCTCAAGGGCGACCTCACCTCCGGGCTTGCGGCACTCGATGCCGCGATCTCGGCCGCACTGAACTGACGGAGGCGAGCAATGCAACTCGGCATGATCGGCCTCGGGCGGATGGGCGGCAACATCGTCCGCCGCCTGATGACCCAGGGTCACACCACCGTGGTCTACGACAAGGATCCGAAGGCGGTCGCGGCGCTGGTCGCCGACAATGCCACCGGCTCCTCGTCGCTGGAGGATTTCGTCCTCAAGCTGGAAGCGCCACGCACCGCCTGGGTGATGCTGCCGGCCGGCAAGATCACCGAAGCCACCATCGAGGCGCTGTCGAAGCTGATGCAACCCGGCGACGTCATCATCGACGGCGGCAACACCTTCTGGCAGGACGACGTCCGCCGCGGCAAGGCGCTCAGGGAGCGTGGGCTGCATTATGTCGATGTCGGCACCAGCGGCGGCATCTGGGGCATCGAGCGCGGCTACTGCATGATGATCGGCGGCGACAAACCCGTCGTCGACCGGCTCGACCCGATCTTCAAGACGCTGGCGCCCGGCATCGGCGACATCCCGCGCACCTCCGGCCGCGACGGTCGCGATCCGCGCATCGAACAGGGCTACATCCACGCCGGTCCGATCGGCGCGGGGCATTTCGTCAAGATGATCCACAACGGCATCGAATACGGCCTGATGCAGGCCTATGCCGAAGGCTTCGACATCCTGAAGAACGCCAACATCGAGGCGCTGCCGCCCGACCATCGCTTCGATCTCGACATCGCCGACATCGCCGAAGTCTGGCGGCGCGGCAGCGTGATCCCATCCTGGCTGCTCGACCTCACCGCCTCGGCGCTGGCGCAGAACCACACGCTCGACAATTATTCCGGCTTCGTCGAGGATTCCGGCGAAGGCCGCTGGACCGTCAATGCCGCGGTCGACGAGGCGGTGCCGGCCGAGGTGCTGACGGCGGCGCTCTACACCCGCTTCCGTTCGCGCAAGGATCACACCTTCGCCGAGAAGATCCTCTCGGCGATGCGCGCAGGGTTTGGCGGCCACAAGGAGCCGCCGAAGAAGGCTTAAAACGAACCGCGGAAGGTCACGTGCAGAAGAAACCCGATCCTTGCTCCTTCATCATCTTCGGCGCCACCGGTGACCTGACACACCGGCTGGTCGTCCCGGCGCTCTACAATCTCGCCGCCGGCAATCTCCTGCCGGAAAAGTTCTGCGTCGTCGGCATCGTCCGCAAGGGCATGTCGAGCGAGCAGCTGACCGACAGCCTGCTGCAGGGGCTGCGCAAGTTCGCGACCCGTCCAGTGGACGAGGCGATCGCGAAGCGGCTGTTCGAATGCGTCACCTCGATCGAGGCCGATCCGAGAGATCCCGCTTCGTTCGATGCCATGAACGAACGGCTCGACAAGCTCGAGACGGCGCGCGGCACCGGCGGCAACCGGCTGTTCTATCTCGCGACCCCCCCGAACGCCTTCCTGCCGATCAGCGAGCAACTCGAACGCACCGGCATGCTGGAGGAGAACGGCGCCTGGCGGCGGCTGATCATCGAAAAGCCGTTCGGCACCGATCTGGCGTCGGCCAGGGCGCTGAATGCCGCGCTGCTGAAGCTGATGGATGAGCATCAGATCTACCGGATCGACCATTACCTCGGCAAGGAAACCGTCCAGAACATCCTGGTGCTGCGCTTTGCCAACGGCATGTTCGAACCGATCTGGAATCGCAACCATATCGACCACGTCCAGATCACCGTCGACGAGAAGCTCGGCGTCGGCCATCGCGGCAGTTTCTACGACGCCACCGGCGCGCTGCGCGACATGGTGCCGAACCATCTATTCCAGCTGCTGTCGCTGGTGACGATGGAGCCGCCGGCGCGCTTCGACGCCCATGCGGTGCGCTCGGAGAAGGCCGAGGTGCTGAGCGCGATCCAGATCCAGAGCGAGCAGGAGGCGCTGTCCAACTCGGTGCGCGGCCAGTATCGCGGCGGCCGGGTCGGCGACACCGAGATCGAGGACTATCTCAAGACACCGGACGTCAGGCCGGACAGCTCGACCGAGACCTATGCCGCGCTGAAGCTGACGATCGACAATTGGCGCTGGGCCGGCGTGCCATTCTACCTGCGCACCGGCAAGGCGCTGACCAGCAAACGCACCGAGATCGCGATCAAGTTCAAGCAGGCGCCGTTCGCGATGTTCCGCGACACCGCGGTCGACCGCCTGTCGCAGAACTACCTGGTCATCTCGACCGAGCCGACCGAAGGCATCGAGCTGCAGTTCAACACCAAGGTGCCTGGCCCGGCCATCAACATCGACGGCGTCGAGATGAAGTTCCGCTACAAGGACTACTTCAAGGCCGAACCATCGACCGGCTACGAGACGCTGATCTACGACTGCATGATCGGCGACAATCTGCTGTTCCAACGCGCCGACAGCGTCGAGGCCGGATGGCAGGCGGTGCAGCCCTTCCTCGACGCCTGGAAGACTGCCGGCGGGCGCGGTCTGCAACCCTACAAGGCCGGTAGCGAAGGTCCGGAGGCCGCCAACGCGCTATTGACGCGCGACGGCCGCAGCTGGCGGAAGCTCGGCTGACCATGACCACGAGCGGCGAGCGCAAGATCATCACGGTCGCCGATCCGGCCGCACTGGCGAAGACCGCCGCCGAACGGATGATCGCCAGGATCGACCAGAACAGCGGCCGGATCGCAGTGTGCCTCACCGGCGGCTCCAGCCCCAAGGCGCTCTACCAGCTGCTGGCGACACCGGACTATCGCCGGCGGATTCCGTGGGATCGCATCGACTGGTTCATCGGCGATGAGCGCCTGGTGCCGCGCAAGGACCCACTGCACAATATGAGCATGGCGCGCCAGGCCTTCCTCGACCGCTGCGCCCCGGCCGCGAATGTCCATCCGATCGCAACCGACACCGCCGATCTCAGGGATCCCGACGTCAGTGCGGCGCTGTACGAGAACGAGCTGATGGCCTTCTACGGCGCCGAACAGCTCGATCCGAAGCGGCCGCTGTTCGACCTCGTGCTGATGGGCATCGGGCCCGATGGCCACACCGCCTCGCTGTTTCCCGGCTTCCCCGCGGTCGAGGAAACCCAGCGCTGGGTGGTCGGGGTGCCCAAGGCCAATGTCGAGCCGTTCGTGCCGCGGGTCTCCTTGACCCTGCCTGCCCTCGCCTCCTGCCGCGAGATGCTGTTCGAGGTCGCGGGCGAAAACAAGCGCGCGATCTTGACGCGCCTGTTCGCAGGCGAGAACCTGCCGGCAAACCGCGCGCGATCGCTGGGCGAAACCGTCTGGCTGATCGATCAGGCCGCGCTGCCGGGGGACTTGCGTAAATGATTTTCTTGGGTGACCTTCTTGGGTGACGGGCAAAACCCCTGCGCACTGGTCGTGATGGGCGTCTCCGGCTCGGGCAAGAGCACCATCGCCGACCGCTTGGCGATCAGGATCGGCTGGCGCTTCGAGGACGGCGACAGCTTTCATCCGCCGAGCAATGTCGCGAAGATGCATTCCGGCCAGCCGCTCACCGACGAGGATCGCTGGCCCTGGCTGCGCGCCATCGCCAATGAGATCGACCGCACCTGCGGCGTCCGCGAACGGGCCGTCATCGCCTGCTCCGCGCTGAAGCGCGCCTATCGCGACGTCCTGGTGCATGGCCGCGACGACATCCGCATCGTCTTCCTCGACGGCACAGAGGAGCTGATCGCGACACGGCTGGCCGCGCGCAAGGACCATTTCATGCCGCCGGGCCTCCTCGCCAGCCAGTTCAAGACGCTGGAGCCGCCGACGCCCGACGAACGCCCGATCACGGTTGCGATCGACCGTTCGGTCGACACCATCGTCGAAGACATCGTCAGTCAACTGAAGTTGGACCGCCCATGACCCGCATCGCCCTTGTCGTATCCGATGTCGACGGCACGCTGCTCACCAAGGACAAGACCCTGACCGACGGCGCCCTGACCGCGGCGCGCAGACTGCACGAGGCCGGCATCGGCTTCACCATCGTCTCCAGCCGGCCGACGATCGGGATGGGTTTCCTGGTCGCGCCGCTCGCGATCACGCTGCCGATCGGCGCCTTCAACGGCTCTTCGATCGTCGATCCGCAACTGAAGCCGATCGAGCAGCATTTGATCCCGGCCGCCGTCGCCAAACGCAGCATCGACCTGCTCCGCGAGCGCGGCATCGATATCTGGCTGTTCACCAACGACCGCTGGCTGACCCGCAATCCCGACGGCGAGTACAACGCGCACGAAAAGCGCGCGATCAAGCATGATCCGACCGTCGTCGGCGATTTCACGCCCTATCTCGACCAGGCCTGCAAGATCGTCGGCGCGAGCTCGGATGCGCCTCTGCTGCAGCGCTGCGAGGTGGAGATGCAGCAGATGGTCGGCAATGATGCGACCGCGGTCCGCTCGCAGACCTACTATCTCGACGTCACCCCGCCCGGCCACGACAAGGGCACCTTCGTCGAGGACATCGCGAGACGCCTCGGCATATCGCTCGAAAATGTCGCCACGATCGGCGACATGCAGAACGATCTGCCGATGTTCGCGAAAAGCGGCGTCTCGTTCGCGATGGGCAATGCCAGCGATGACGTAAAGGCGCGCGCCACGCATGTCACCGAAACCAACGAGCACGACGGTTTCGCGCGCGCGATGGAAACGGTGCTGACGATGGGCCGCTAAGGCGGCTTTCTAGAAAGATCGCGCGCAAAGCAAAGGCTACGATCAGGTCGACCGCTGCACCGCCGGCTTCTCGGCGTCGGCCTTGGCGGCGCTGAGATTGTGCGCCGTGTTGATCAGCGCGATATGAGTCAGTGCCTGCGGAAAGTTGCCGGTCTGCCGGCCGGCGCCCGAGTCGAACTCCTCCGCCAGCAGCCCGAGATCGTTGGCGACCGCGACGACGCGGTCGAACATGGTTTGCGCCTTGTCGAGATCTCCCGCCAGCACATGGGCGTCGGCGAGCCAGAGGCTGCAGGCCAGGAACGCGCCCTCGATCGGCTGGATTTCGTCAGACACCTCGCGCGGATCGTGCCGCAGCACGAATCCGTCGCGGATCATGTGCCGCTCGACCGCAGCGATCGTGCCGCGAATGCGCGGATCGGACGGCGGCAGGAAGCCTACCGACGGCAGCAGCAGCAGGCTGGCGTCGAGCAGCTTTGACCCGTAGCTCTCGACGAAGCTGTTGAGATCGGGATCGAAGCCCTGCCGGCAGACGTCGCGATGGATGGCCTCGCGCAGCACCCGCCATTTGACCAGTGGCCCCTTGAAGCCGAACCGCTCCGCGCTCTTGATGGCGCGGTCGAAGGCGACCCAGCACATCACCTTGGAGAACACGTAGTGTCTGGGCGTGCCGCGGCGCTCCCAGATGCCGTGATCCGGCTGGTCCCAGACATCGGCGAGATGACTGACGACGGTGCATTCGAGCGACCAGCTCTCATCATCGAGCTTCAGCTTGGCCATGCGGGACTGGTGGAAGGCGTCGATCAACTCGCCGTAGACGTCGAGTTGCAGCTGCGCATGTGCGGCATTGCCGACGCGGACCGGTTGCGCCCCCTCATAGCCGGGCAGCCAGCCGGCTTCCCATTCCAGGAGGCGCCGCTGCCCCAGGATGCCGTACATGATCTGCATGTCGGCAGGAGCACCGGCCGCGGCCCGCAGCAGCCAGTTGTGCCAGGCGGCCGCTTCCTCGGTGTAGCCCGAATTCATCAGTGCCAGCAGCGTGAAGGTGGCGTCGCGCAGCCAGCAGAACCGGTAATCCCAGTTGCGCGCGCCGCCGAGCTTTTCCGGCAACGACGTGGTCGGGGCCGCGACGATGCCGCCGGTCGGCCTGAAGGTCAGTGCCTTCAGCGTGATCAGCGAGCGCATCACGAGGCTGCGCTGATAGCTGCCGTCATAGGTCGAACGGCTGCACCATTCCTTCCAATAGTCCTCGGTATCCTTCAGCGCGGCCTCGGGATCGATCGGCTCCGGCACCGGCTGATACGACGCTCCGTAGGTCAGGACAAAGGGCACGGTGTCGCCCTCGCCGATCTCGAAATCGGCGATCGTGGTCAGGTCCTTGCCCGATGTCTTCACTGGCGTGCGCAGCAGGGTCATGTCCTGTCCGCTGATCGCCAGCAGCCCCTCGCCGTCCGGGTTCTTCTTCACCCAGGGAACATCGACGCCGAAGCCGAAGCGGATCACCAGCTCCATGTGCATCTTGACGCGGCCGCTGATGCCGCGAACCAGGCGGACCACGTCGGAGGCATTGCCGCGCGGCGGCATGAAGTCGATCAGCGCGACCACGCCGTCCTCGGTCTCGAACCGAGTCTCCAGGATTAGCGTATCGTCCCAATAGCGGCGGGAGATCCGCTTGATCTCGCCAGCGGGCGCCAGCAGCCAGCGGCCATTCCGCGACGTGCCGAGCAGCGCCGCGAAGCAGGCGTCGGAATCGAACGCCGGCCAGCACAGCCAGTCGATCGAGCCGTCGCGACCGACCAGCGCTGCGGTTTCGCAATCGCCGATCAGCCCATAGTCTTCGATTCGAGAGGCCACCGCCGTGCTCCGCGTTGTCAGGCGTGCGACCGCTCGCGGGTTGCACGCTTGAGCGCGTCGATGTCGATCGCCGACGCGAGATGCTCGATCGAGACCGGCAGCCGCCGTTTCCAGTTCGGATGCTCGTAGACGGTGCCGGGGATGTTCGGCTGCTCGACAATGCCAAGCAAATCCTCCATCGAGACCGCCATCATCCGCGACCGCGTCCGTGCCATGAAGTTCACCACCGAATAGAAATCATTGTGGTGGATATCGTGCCGGTGCAGCACGTCGTCGAGATGGCCGAGCGCATCCCAGCGCCCCTGGTCGGTCTCACCGGGATCGATCCCGAGCGCGCGCTTGGTCTTGAGGTCGCTGAACGAGCGCCAGCCGGCATAGGTCGAGAGATCGTGGGTGTTGAACGTCACCAGCGCATTCGGCAGATAGTAGTCGGCGTTGCGGAACACGCCCTGGTCGTCGGTCTCGAACATCATCACGAGATACGACCAGATGCCCCAGCCGTTCATCTGCTCGCGAAAGCCCGGAGGCACGGTGCCGAGGTCCTCGCCGATCACGACGCAGCGGCTCGCAACGCTCTCCTGCGCGGTCGCCGCCAGCAGCGCCTCGAACGGCATCAGCACATAGGCGCCATTGGCCGGGCCGAAGCCGCGCGGCACCAGATAGAGCCGCTTCAGCCCGAAGGCGTGGTCGAGCCTGATCGCGCCGGCATGGTGCATCGAGGCGCGCAGCATCTGCCTGAACGGCTCGAACGAACGCTGCTCGAGGCCCGCGGCGTTGAAGCCGGCAAGCCCCCAGTCCTGACCCGCGGTGTTGAGCGGGTCCGGCGGCGCGCCGACGCCGAGATGACGCGAGATCGCGGTCTGCTCATTCCACGCGTCGAAGCCATCCGACTGCACGCCGACGGCGACGTCGAGATAGAGCCCGACCCGCATGCCGAGCTTGTGTGCGAGCGCCTGGCAGGCGCCGAGCTGCCGGTCCGCGGTCCATTGCACGAATTCCACGAATTCGACCTCAGTGGCGGTGTCGCGCGCCCGGCGCAATTTCGCGCACGCCGTATCGTTGGGCTGCCGCCATTCGTCCGGCCATTCCCACCACGGCGTGTTGAATTTGTGCCGCATCACCTCGAAGCAGGCGAAGCGCGACAGCAGCACGCCCTGCTCCTTGCGATAGGCCTCGAAATCCTGCCAGCGGCCGAGGCCGGGATTGGCCTTGAAGGCCGCGAAGGCCGCGCGCAGCGCGGGCCATTTCAGCGCCGCGACACCGACATAATCGACCATGTCACGGCTGCGGAGCTGCGCCAGCGCAGCTTGCGTTTCGGCATCGGCGCGGAATTCGGGAATCTTCGCGACGTCCACATAGAGCGCGTTAAGGAACAGCCGGCTGTTCGGCGAGTATGGGCTGCAATCGCCAGGCCGATCGTCGAACAGCGCATGCAGCGGATTGAGCCCGATGCCGTCGGCGCCGAGCCGATGGGCGAATTCGAGCAGACCCTGCAGATCGGTGAAGTCGCCGATGCCCCAGTTGCGCGCCGACCGCACGCCATAGAGCTGGACCGCGATCACCCAGCAGCGGTCGAACGCGCCGCCGAATGCGCCGTCCGGCGCCACCAGAAGCGGCAGCTCCTCGCTGCCCGATGCGTCCTTGAGCTGCAACCGGTGCACGCCCTCGGGCAGGCCCGACGGCCACATCACACTCCGCTCATGTGCCTCGCCTTGCGCGAGCACCGCAGTGCCGTTGGTGAGCTTCCATTGCACCGGAAGCCGGGCCGTCTCGGAGAGCTGCGTCTGTCCGCCATGGCCGCCTCTGACGACCACGGGATCGGCGATCATCCGACGCGGCGTCTGGGGCGGCAGCGCCGCGAGGATCGCCGTCAGCGCCTCGGGGGTTGTCACACGGCGGTGACCGCTACCATCGATATACTCGGTCTGGATTCCCAGGGTCTGGGCTTTGGCGTAAAGGTCCATTCGGCACGCTGCTTGCTCGCAACGGTATTGGGATCGTTGCTAAATTGTACAGATACGGGAAAGGGATAGTTGATGTTCAACGCTCTACCCTATCCGGCGTTCCCACCGGGAACCATTGCCCGGCGAGCGGCTTTCTATATGGGTCTGGCGTGCCTCCTTCCCGGCGCCGGGACTTCATTTGCCTATTCAATGGCGGCATCACCGTGAACAAAACCGCCCGGCCTGTCGAGAGTGCCCACAGCACTTTTCATATTACCGATGTCTATCCGTCGGTTGATGGCGGCCGCTTTGCGGTCAAGCGCATCGCGGGCGAAGCTGTCGAGGTGTGGGCCGACATCTATCGTGACGGACATGATGTGATCGCAGCGGCATTGGTGTGGCGGCATGAGGGCGACGGCGAATGGCAACACGCGCCGATGACGCCGCACAGCGACGACCGCTGGGGCGGCGCCTTCGTGCCCGACCGGCCCGGCCGCTACAGCTTCGCGATCGAGGCCTGGACCGACGAATTCGCCAGCTGGCGGCATCGCTTCGAGCAGAAGCAGCGCGACGGCGGCGACCACACGCTGGATGCGGTCGAAGGCGCGGGCATGCTGACCCGGGCGCAGGCCGGTGGCCCGGCCGCGGCCGCAATCATCATCAGGCAGTGCGAAATCTTCCTGCAAACCGGCGAGCCCGGCGCGCTGCTCGCACCCGAATTGCGTGAGGCGATGGCCGCCAGCCAGTTTCGCCGCGACCTGGTGCGATCGCAGCTCTATCCCCTCACCGCGGACCGGCCGCAGGCGCGCAGCGGCGCCTGGTACCAGATGTTTCCGCGCAGCCAGGGCAAGACACCCGGCGTGCACGCGACCTTCAACGAATGCATCGCGCGGCTGCCCGATATCGCGGCGATGGGCTTCGACGTCGTGCTGCTGGCGCCGATCCACCCGATCGGGCGGACCCATCGCAAGGGCCGCAACAATGCCGCCATCGCGCAGCCAGGCGATCCCGGCAGCCCTTATGCGATCGGTGCGGCCGAGGGTGGCCACGATGCCGTGCATCCGGAGCTCGGCACGCTCGACGACTTCCGCGCTTTCGTGGCGGCATGCCAGGCCCATGGCCTCGAGGTGGCGCTCGATTTCGCCGTGCAATGCTCGCCCGATCATCCCTGGCTGACGGTGCATCCGGAGTGGTTCAAGCGGCGTCCGGACGGATCGATGCGCACGGCCGAACATCCGCCGCAGCGCTGGGACGATGTCGTCAATCCGGATTTCGGATCCAAGGACGCAGCCGCGCTATGGCGCGCGCTGCGCGATGTCGTGCTGTTCTGGGTCGAACAGGGCGTGAATATCTTCCGGGTCGACAATCCGCACACCAAGCCGCTGGCATTCTGGGAATGGCTGATCCGCGAGGTGCAGGACAGCGATCCGGACGTGCTGTTCCTTTCGGAGGCGTTCGCGCGGCCGAAACTGATGAAGGGTCTCGCCAAGCTCGGCTTCACGCAGTCCTACACTTACTTCACCTGGCGCACGCAGCGTTCCGAGCTCGAACAGTATCTCGGCGAGTTGATATCCTATCCCGATCGCGACTTCTTTCGGCCGAATTTATTCGTCAACACACCTGACATCCTGCCCTTCCACCTGCAAAGCGGCGAATCCTGGATGTTCAAGTCGCGTCTCGCGCTGGCCGCGACGCTTTCAAGCAACTACGGCATCACCAGCGGCTTCGAATTGCTCGAGCACACGCCGGTGCCCGGCCGCGAGGAGTATCTCAACTCCGAGAAATACGAAGTCAGGGTTCGCGACTGGGATCAGGCCGGGAACATCAAGCCCTATGTCGCGGCCCTCAACCAAATCAGGCGCGGCAATCCAGCCCTGCAACAATTCGCCAATCTGCGCTTTGTCAATGTCGATGACGGCGGCGTGATCGGCTTCGTCAAGGCGGCGGCCGATCAGGGCAATGTGATCGCGGCCGCGATTGCGTTATCGTCCGAGCCCCGCGACGTCTGGCTTCCGCTCGGCGACGTCACGGTCGGCCTTGGCGATGCCCGGCGCCCCGTCACGGCCGTGGAAGACCTCGTCACCGGCGAGCGTCATGCGCTCGAATGGGAAGGCATCCGCCTGCGTCTGGATCCTGCGCGCGATCCCGCGTTGCTGTTGCGCTGTGTCGCCTGAAGGAGCCGTCATGAACGTATTCTCCTCCGTCAATAGCCAGGAGAAGGTCGCGACCGAGACCGCGGACCAGCTGTGGTACAAGGACGCCATCATCTACCAGCTGCACGTCAAGGCGTTCGCCGACAGCAACAATGATGGCATCGGCGACTTCGCAGGCCTGACGGATAAACTCGGCTATCTGCAGGAGCTCGGCGTCACCGCGCTGTGGCTGTTGCCGTTCTATCCCTCGCCCGGCCGCGACGACGGCTACGACATCGGCGACTATGGCGACATCAATCCCGACTTCGGTACGATGAAGGACTTCAAGCGCTTCATCCAGGAGGCCAAGAAGCGCGGCTTGCGCGTCATCACCGAACTCGTCATCAATCACACCTCGGACCAGCACGCCTGGTTCAAGCGCGCGCGCCGCAGCCCGCCGAATTCGAGCGCGCGCAGCTGGTATGTCTGGAGCGACACCGACCAGAAATACCTCGATACGCGGATCATCTTCACCGACACGGAAAAGTCGAACTGGACCTGGGATCCGGAAGCCGGCCAGTTCTACTGGCACCGCTTCTTCTCGCACCAGCCGGACTTGAACTTCGACAATCCCCGCGTGGTGCGTGCCATCGTGCAGGTGATGAAGCGCTGGCTCGACACCGGCGTCGACGGCTTCCGGCTCGACGCCATTCCCTATCTTTGCGAGCGCGACGGCACCAACAACGAGAACCTGCCGGAGACGCATGCCATCATCAAGCGGCTGCGCCAGGAGCTCGACGCCTATGCCAAGGGCAAGATCCTGCTGGCCGAGGCCAATCAATGGCCGGAGGACGTGCAGGAATATTTCGGCCATGGCGACGAATGCCACATGGCCTATCACTTCCCGCTGATGCCGCGCATCTACATGGCGATCGCCCAGGAAGACCGCTTTCCGATCACCGACATCCTCAGGCAGACGCCCGACATTCCGGCAGCCGCCCAGTGGGCGCTGTTCCTGCGCAATCACGACGAGCTGACCCTGGAGATGGTCACCGACGTCGAGCGCGACTATCTGTGGTCGACCTACGCCAACGATCCGCGCGCCCGCATCAATGTCGGCATCCGCCGCCGCCTTGCGCCGCTGATGGACAATGACCGGCGCAAGATCGAGCTGATGAACTCGCTCTTGCTGTCGTTCCCGGGCACGCCGATCATCTATTACGGCGACGAGATCGGCATGGGCGACAACATCTATCTCGGCGACCGCAACGGCGTGCGGACGCCGATGCAGTGGTCGCCGGACCGCAACGGCGGCTTCTCGCGCGCCGACCCGGCGCGGCTCTACGCGCCGATGATCATGGATCCGGTCTACGGCTATGAGGCCGTCAATGTCGAGGCGCAGTCGCGCAGCCTCTCGTCGCTGCTGTCGGCGACCAAACGGCTGATCGCGGTGCGCAAGTCGACGCTCGCCTTCGGGCGCGGCACCATGACCTTCATCCGCCCGGAGAACCGCTCGGTGCTCGCCTATGTCCGGCAGTATCAGGGCGAGGCGATCCTGTGCGTCGCGAATCTGTCGCGCTCGGCGCAGGCGACTGAGCTCGATCTTTCCGCCTTCAAGGACCGCATTCCGCTCGAGATGCTCGGACGCACGCGCTTCCCGGCGATCGGCGAGCTGCCCTACATGATCACGCTGGCGCCTTACGGCTTCTACTGGTTCCAGCTGCAGGAGCGCGACAAGTCCGAGCCGGTGAAGCCGCGGGCGGTGCCGGAGTTCGAGACACTGGTCGTGCCGCTCGGTTCGACCTGGACGTCGCTGGCGCGGGAGCGCGGCGTGTTCGAGCATGACGTGCTGCCCGGCCATCTCGCCCGCTCGCGCTGGTACCCGGAGCATTCCCCGAAGGCGATCCAGCCGACGCTGGTGTCCGCGGTCCCGTTCTGCGACATCGGCGATAACCGGCCCTGGCTGATCTTCTTCGAAACCACGGAGCGCGGCGCCACCAGCCGCTACGTGCTGCCGATGCAGATCGAATGGGTGCGCTTCGACCGCGAGCGCTACAACCCGCGCGCCTTTGCCGCGATCCGTCAGGGCGCGCGCGAGGGCACGCTGCTCGATGTCTCAACCGACCAGATCTTCACCGGCCTGTTCCTGCGCAATCTCAGGGAGAATCTCACCGTCGACGAGGGCGAGCAGGGCCTGAAGCTCGAATTCCGGCCGACCAGCCGCTTCTCCGACCGCCCGGTGCGTCAGCCGGAGCGGATCCGTGTCTTCGAGAACGATCAGCCGCATTCGACCGCGCTGGTCGACAATGAGTATGTCACCAAGATCTACCGGAAGCTCGAGGTCGGCATCAATCCGGAGATCGAGATGGGCCGCTTCCTCACCGAAGTAGTCAATTTCCCCAACACACCCGCATTGCTCGGCACATCGGAACTGGTGGAGGGTGACAATCGCAGCGCGATCGCGGTGCTGCACGCCATGGTGGTCAACCAGGGCGACCTCTGGACCGTGGCCGCTGCCCACCTCGATCGCCTCGTCGAGCGGCAGCGCCTGTTGGCGGCGAGCGAAAATCCCGATGAGAACGGTGATCATGCGACTTATCTGCGCCACCTGTCGCACAGCGGAAAGCGCCTCGCCGAGCTGCACATCGCGCTCGCCAGCAACCGCGACCTGCCGGATTTCGCGCCCGAACCGACCAGGCCCGAAGACCTGCAGCGCTGGAGCGACGAGATCATGGCCCGCGCCGAACGCGTGTTCGACACGCTGAAGCAGCGGCGCGGCTCCCTGAAAGAGGCCGACCGGCTGCTGGCCGATCAGTTGCAAGCCCAGCACGACATGCTGCCGGAGCGGCTGAAGGCGCTGCTGCCGCGCGAGACCGACGGGTTCAGCATCCGCCATCATGGCGATTTGCATCTCGGCCAGTTGCTGGTCGTCAAGGACGACGTCTTCATCATCGATTTCGACGGCGGACCGGGCCGCACCATCGCAGAGCGGCGGCGCAGAGCGCCGCCGGCGCGCGACGTCGCCGGCCTGATCCGCTCGATCGATTATGCGGCGACCGTCGCGCTGGAACGGGCCCTCAAGGTCGCCCCCGACGAGAGCGGCAGGCTGAGCCTCGCTTTGGCCGAATGGCGCGACCAGGCCGCGGATGCCCTGCTCGCGGCCTATCGCGAGACCACGGCCGGCCAGCGGCTGTGGCCCGCCGACGCCAGGGCGGCCGATCGCCTGCTCAACTTTTTCCTGCTTGAGAAAGCCTTCTACGAGATCGAGTATGAGCTGGCCAATCGGCCGGATTGGCTCCGCGTCCCACTGACTGGCCTGTTGAGACTCCTGGCCCAACAGCCGCATGAGGTTGCATGAATAAATTGCCCGCCGAGGCCTATGCCATCATCGAGGGCCGCCATTCAGATCCCTTCCACTACCTCGGACTTCACGCCGAGGGGGATCGCAATGTCGTGCGCGCCTTCCTGCCTGATGCCTCCAATGTCGAGGCGATCGGCGAGCATGGCGAGGCGGCGCCGCTGGCCAAAATCCATGACGCCGGCCTGTTCGCGGGTCCCTTGCCGAACGGCTCGACGCGCTACCAGCTCCGCGCCCGCTTCGGCGACAACGTCGTCGAACTGGAGGATGCCTACCGCTTTCCGCCGATCCTGAGCGATTTCGACCTCTATCTGCTCGGCGAGGGGACGCATCTGCGCGTCTACGACACGCTCGGCGCCCATCCGATGACGCTCGACGGCGTCGACGGCATCGGCTTCGTGGTGCTGGCGCCCAATGCGCGGCGGGTCAGCGTCGTCGGCGACTTCAATTTCTGGGACGGACGGCGGCATCCGATGCGGGTGCGCGGCCCGGGCTATTGGGAGCTGTTCATCCCACGCGCGCGCGTCGGCGATCACTACAAGTTCGAGATCATCGGGCGCAACGGCCAGCATTTGCCGCTGAAGTCCGATCCGCTGGCGTTCGCCGCCGAGGTGCGTCCGAAGACCGCCTCGATCGTGATCGACGAGCGCAAGATCCCGCATCCGCGCCCGGCGCCCGATCGCGTCAACGCCCTGAGCTCGCCGATGTCGATCTACGAGGTTCATCTCGGATCGTGGCGGCGCAAGGGCCGCAATGAGTGGCTGACCTATCGCGAGATGGCGGAGCAGCTTCCCGCCTATGCCAGCGATATGGGCTTTACCCATATCGAATTCCTGCCCATCACCGAGCATCCGTTCGACGGCTCCTGGGGCTATCAGCCGACCGGGATGTTCGCCCCGACCAGCCGTTTCGGCTCGCCCGATGATTTCGCCGCGCTGATCGACGCCTGCCACGGCGCCGGCCTCGCCGTGCTGCTCGACTGGGTTCCCGGGCATTTTCCCGACGATCCGCACGGTCTCGGCAATTTCGACGGCACCGCACTCTACGAGCACGCCAATCCGTTGCAGGGCCGTCACCTCGATTGGGGCACGCTGATCTACAATTACGGGCGCACCGAGGTCACCAACTTCCTGGTGTCGAACGCGCTGTTCTGGCTCGATCGCTACGGCATCGACGGGCTGCGCGTCGATGCCGTCGCCTCGATGCTCTATCTCGACTACAGCCGTCCCGCCGGCGGCTGGATTCCGAACAAATATGGCGGCCGGGAGAACATCGAGGCGATCGATTTCCTGCGCCGCTTCAACACCGAACTCTACGCACACTTCCCACAGGCGATGACGGCGGCGGAGGAATCCACCGCGTGGCCGCAGGTGTCGCGGCCGGTCGAATATGGCGGGCTCGGCTTCGGCTACAAGTGGAACATGGGCTGGATGCACGACACGCTGAAGTATATCAGCAAGGATCCCATCCACCGCAAATTCCATCACGGCGACATCCTGTTCGGCCTGCACTACGCCTTCTCGGAGAACTTCATCCTGCCGCTGTCCCACGACGAGGTCGTGCACGGCAAGCGCTCGATCCTCGGCCGCATGCCCGGCGACGACTGGCAGCGCTTCGCCAATCTGCGCGCCTATTACAGCTTCATGTTCGGGCATCCCGGCAAGAAGCTGATGTTCATGGGCTGCGAGTTCGGCCAGGAGCGCGAATGGAATCACGACCACTCGATCGATTGGCATTTGCTGCAACAGCCGAGGCATAGCGGCATCCAGAACCTGGTCCGCGACCTCAACCGGCTCTATCGCGCGCTGCCGGCGCTGCACGAGCTCGACTGCGACCAGGCCGGCTTCGAATGGGTCATCACCGACGACGCCAGCAACAATGTGTTCGGCTGGATCCGCAAGGGCAATGATGCGCGCGCCCGCTGCCTCGTGGTCCTGAACTTCTCGCCCAACGTCTACCGCAACTATCGCGTCCGGGTGCCGTTTGCGGGCAAGTGGCACGAGGTGTTCAACTCGGATTCCTCCCATTACGGCGGCACCAATGTCGGCAATATCGGCGAGGTCCGTGCCTCGGAGGGCGCCATGCCCGAGCTGAGCCTGACCATTCCGCCGCTGGCAGCGATCTTTCTCGTACCGGAAAGCTGATCCATGCGACTGACCGGGGGTACGTCCGCACGGCTCGGTGCAAGCTGGGACGGCAGAGGCACCAATTTTGCGCTGTTCTCGGCGAATGCGGAGAAGGTGGAGCTGTGCCTGTTCGACGGCCAGGGCCGCCGCGAGCTCGAGCGGATCGAGATGCCGGAGCGCACCGAGGATGTCTGGCACTGCTACCTCAACGACGTCTCGCCGGGCCAGCTTTACGGCTATCGCGTCTACGGGCCCTACGCACCGGAGCGCGGCCACCGCTTCAATGCCAACAAGCTGCTGCTCGATCCCTACGCCAAGCGACTTGCCGGCCGGCTGGTGTGGAGCGATGCGCATTTCGCCTATCGCACCGGCAGCGCGCGCGAGGATCTCTCCTTCGACCGGCGCGACAATGCCCGCGGCATGCCGAAGGCCGTGGTGGTCGACGAGACCTTCAACTGGGGCCGCCGCGAGATCCGGCCGCACATTCCCTGGCAAGACACCATCATCTACGAGGCCCACGTCAAGGGCCTGACCCAGAAGCGCGAGGACGTGCCGCCGAACCTGCGCGGCACCTATGGCGGCCTGTCGTCGCCGGCGATGATCGACCACCTCAAGCGGCTCGGCGTCACCACCATCGAGCTGTTGCCGATCCACGGCCTGATCGACGACCGTGTCCTGGTCGAGAAGAAGCTGTCGAATTACTGGGGCTACAACACCATCGCCTTCTTCGCGCCGGAGGTGCGCTACGCCCAGGACAATGCGCTGGACTCGTTCCGCACCACGGTGGCGCGGCTGCACGATGCCGGCATCGAGGTGCTGCTCGACGTCGTCTACAACCACACCGCCGAGGGCAACCATATGGGCCCGACGCTGAGCTTCCGCGGCATCGACAATGCCTCCTACTACTGGCTGAATCGCGAGAATCCGCGCTTCTATGACGACTTCACCGGCTGCGGCAGCTCGGTCAACCTCACCCATCCGCGCGTGCTGCAGATGGTGATGGACTCGCTGCGCTACTGGGTCGAAGTCTGCCATGTCGACGGCTTCCGCTTCGACCTCGCCACGACCCTGGCGCGCGGACCCAACGGGTTCGATCGCAACCATCCCTTCCTCACGGCGATCCGCCAGGACCCGGTGCTGGCGACCGTGAAGATGATCGCCGAGCCCTGGGATCTCGGTCTCGGCGGCTACCAGGTCGGCGCGTTTCCGTCGCAATGGTCGGAGTGGAACGACCGCTATCGCAGCGCGATGCGGCGCTACTGGAGCGGCGAAGGCAGCCTGATCGGCGACATATCCGGCCGTATGACCGCGTCCTCGGACCTGTTTCACCACGACAACCGCGCGACCCGCGCCAGCGTCAACCACATCACGGTGCATGACGGCTTCACGCTCGCCGATCTCTTCAGCTACAACGAGAAGCACAACGAGGCCAATGGCGAGGACAATCGCGACGGCTCCAACGACAACCACAGCAACAATTGCGGCCATGAAGGCCCGACCGATGATCCTGCCATCATCGCGCTGCGCCGCCAGCTCAGGAAGAACGCGCTGGCCTGCCTGCTGCTCGCACAGGGCACGCCGCTGATCCTTGCCGGCGACGAGGTCGCCAACACCCAAGCCGGCAACAACAACGCCTATTGCCAGGACAATGAGACCGGCTGGATCGGCTGGGAGAATCTCGGCACGGACGACGACGCCATCGCCTTCATCGGTCACCTCACCGCGCTCCGCCAGCGCTTCGGCCAGATCCGCTGCCAGAGCTGGCTCGACGGCCGCCGCGCCGACGGCAGCTATGGTGTGATCTGGCTGACGCCATCAGCGGAGGAAATGAAGGAGTCCGACTGGAAATTCCCGGAAAGCCGGTTCCTCGCCTACGTGCTGGGGCCGATGGAACAAGGCCAGGCGCCGATCTTTATCGTGCTCAATGCCGCGCCGCAGGAGATCGTGTTCAGGATGCCGCGGATGGCGGAATACAGGAGCTGGCAGCAGATCTTGAACACGACCAAGGCAGAACAAACGGCCGAGCTATTTGCAGCCGGCGCCGACACCACGGCACCGCCTCGTTCGGTGCTGGCATTCGCAGGCTCCGCATGAGCAGTGCGCGGCACTTCGGGCCCGAACTGACCGCTGATGGCGCGCACTTCCGGCTCTGGGCGCCGGCAGCCAAGCGCGTCGACCTCCTGCTCGACAAGCCGCACGCGCTCACGCGCGATGTCGCCGGCTGGTACGTCGCCGAGATCGCAGGCGCGCGCGCCGGCACGCGTTACAAATTCCGCATCGATGACGACGTCGACGTGCCCGACCCGGCCTCCGCGTTCCAGCCGGACGACGTGTTCGGCCCGAGCGAGGTGATCGATCACTCGGCCTTCAAATGGCGCGCGACCGGGTGGCGCGGCCGTCCCTGGCATGAGGCCGTCATTCTCGAGGCTCATGTCGGCACCTTCACGCCGGAGGGGACCTACCGCGCCATGATCGACAAGCTCGATCATCTGGTGGCAACCGGCATCACCGCGCTCGAACTGATGCCGCTGGCGGATTTCGCAGGCGAGCGCAACTGGGGCTATGACGGCGTGCTCTGGAATGCGCCCGACAGCGCCTACGGCCGTCCCGAGGACCTCAAGACCCTGATCGACGAAGCGCATCTGCGCGGGCTGATGGTGATGCTCGACGTGGTCTACAACCATTTCGGCCCCGAGGGGAATTACCTCGGCCGCTATGCGCCCACCTTCTTCAGCGACGCACATACGCCATGGGGCAGCGCGATCGATTATCGCGTGCCCGAGGTGCGCACGTTTGCGATCGGCAGCGTGGTGAGTTGGCTGCGCGACTATCGGTTCGACGGGCTGCGCTTCGACGCGGTCAACACCATCGTCGAAGCCGGCGAAATCTCCATCCTGCATGACTTCAGCAAGGCCGCAGGCCAACTCGCCACGGAAACCGGCCGGCACATCAACCTCGTGCTCGAGAACGGCGACAACATCGCAAGCCTGCTCGATGCCGCCGAGGACCCGCCGCACGGCAAATTCCGCGGCCAGTGGAACGACGATTATCATCACGCCTGGCATGTGCTGCTGACCGGAGAAACCCAAGGCTACTACGGCGACTACCGCGCGCCGAAGCAGGACCTCGCGCGCGCGCTGTCGTCCGGCTACATCTATCAGGGCGAAGTCTCCGAGTTCTGGGGCGGCAAGGTCCGCGGCGAGCCGAGCGGTGCGCTGTCGCCGACCTGCTTCATCAACTTTCTGCAGAACCACGACCAGATCGGCAACCGGCCGCTGGGCGATCGGCTCGAGAGCATCGCAAAGCCGGAGGCGATCGAGGCGGCGCTGGCGATCACATTGATCGCGCCGACCACGCCGATGCTGTTCATGGGCGAGGAATGGGGCGCAACGACGCCCTTCCCGTTCTTCTGCGACTTCAAGGGCGACCTCGCCAACGCCGTCCGCGCCGGCCGGCGCAAGGAATTCGCCTGGGCCTACGCCAAATATGGCGACGACATACCCGACCCACTTGCCGAGGCGACGGTGCGATCGGCCGTGCTCGACTGGGCGACGCTTGGCCACGATCCCGCCCGCGCGCGACTGACGCTGGTGCGCGACCTGCTCGCCCTGCGCCGGCGCGAGATCACGCCGCGGCTCATCGGGGCACGCTTCGGCGGCGACCGCGTCACGGGCGATCTCTTGACCGCGCATTGGCGGATGGGTGACGGCCGCACGTTGTGGCTCACGGCCAATTTGTCGGATCGGGATATCACCGGCGTAGCGGAACCGAAGGGAACTGCGATCTGGGGCGCCGCGTTGTCGAGCGACCTCCCTGGCTGGGCGGTGCGCTGGCACATCGGATAGCACAATGCCTCCGGCGATCCCGATCGCAACCTACCGACTGCAACTCACTGCCGATTTCGACTTCGATGCCGCCGCCGCGGTGGCGCCGTATCTGAAGGCGCTCGGCATCAGCCATGTCTATGCCTCGCCCTTCATGAAGGCGCGCAAGGGATCGACCCATGGCTATGACGTCGTCGACCACACCAAATTCAATCCGGAACTTGGCGGCGAAGAAGGCTTTGCGCGGCTCAGCGATGCGCTGAAGCGCCATGACCTCGGCCTGATCCTGGATTTCGTGCCGAACCATGTCGGCGTGCACTTTGCCGATAATCCGTGGTGGCTCGACGTGCTGGAATGGGGACCGGTATCGCCCCACGCGATCTCCTTCGACATCGACTGGGACCTCCTGCCCTATCGCGCGCGCGGCGGCGTGCTGCTGCCGATCCTCGGCACATCCTATGGCCAGGCGCTGGAGCGCGGCGAGATCGAGCTGCGCTACGACGCGAGCGAAGGCAGTTTCTCCGCCTGGTATTTCGAGCACCGCCTGCCGATCGCGCCGGAGCGCTATGGTGAGGTGCTGCGGACCACCGTCCGCGAGGCCGGCGCCGAAGATAGTCCGGCCGGGCGCGCGATGCTCGAGCTCGCCGCCAGGTATCGCGGGCTGCGTCACCCCAACCGCAAGGAAGCGCCGGCCCTGAAGGCGGCGATCAAGGCGATCGAGGGCAGTGCCGAAATCATCGCGCGCGGGCTCGATGCCTATCGCACCAGTGAGGACCGGCCGGCCCAGACACTGGCGCTGCATCACCTTCTGGAGCGTCAGCACTACAAGCTCGGCCACTGGCGGCTCGCCTCCAGCGACATCAACTATCGCCGCTTCTTCGACATCAACACCCTGGCCGGCCTCAGGGTCGAGGACGCCGCCACCTTCGAGGCGAGCCACAGTCTCGTGAAGCGGCTGATTGCGGAAGACCGGCTGCAAGGCCTGCGACTCGACCATATCGACGGCCTGCGCGACCCCGCCCAATACTTCCAGCGCCTGCACCGCCTGATCCGCTCCGCGCAGGGCGCCAAGGCCAAGCCGATCTACATGGTGGTCGAGAAGATCCTCGGCGAGGACGAAAGGCTAACGAAATTCAGCGGCGTCCATGGCACCACCGGCTATGAATGGATGAACACGATCAGCCAGGCGCTGGTCGATGGCGGTGGCCTCGATCCACTCAACGAGATCTGGCGCCAGGTCAGCAACCAGTCACCGAATGTGACGCCGGTGTTGCGCGCGGCCAAGCGCCGCGTGCTCGAGACCTTGCTGACCAGCGAATTCACCGTGCTGGCGCGGCTGCTCGCGCGCATTGCCAGCGGACACTATTCGACCCGCGACTTCTCCGCCGACAGCCTGCGGCAGGCGCTCGAGCTCTATGTGCTGCACTTCCCGGTCTATCGCACCTATCTTACCGTCTCCGGCCCGACCGCGCATGACCGCGCGCTGATCAGCGCGACCATCGAGCGCGCCCGCGCCGACTGGTTCGCCGCCGACGAAGGCATCTTCGACTTCCTGCGCGATGCCCTGACCATGGACCTCCTGAAGCCCGGCCGGCCGCCGCACGGTGCGCCACGAATCCGGCGCTTCGCGCTGAAGGTGCAGCAATTCACCGGGCCGATGATGGCGAAATCGCTGGAGGACACCACCTTCTATCGCTACCACCGCCTGCTCGCGCTCAACGAGGTCGGCGGCGATCCGGCGGCGAGCGCGATTACGCCCGAGACCTTCCACGCCATGATGCAGGCCCGCGCCCGCGAATGGCCGCACGGCATGACGGCGACCGCGACCCACGACACCAAGCGCGGCGAGGATGCCCGCGCCCGGATCATGGCGCTTGCGGAGATCCCCGGCGAATGGACCAGCGCGGTAGCGCGCTGGAAGGTGCTCAACGCGCCGCATCTGGTGCTCGACGGCGAGATGCGCGCCCCGTCGGCAACGTTCGAATACATGCTGTATCAGGCCCTGCTCGGCGCCTGGGACCCGGACGACGCATCGCTGGTCGGGCGCATCCAGGCCTATGCCCTGAAGGCCGCGCGCGAGGGCAAGCAGGAGACCAGCTGGCTCAATCCGCACGAAGCCTACGAGGCGGGTGTGAAGACCTTCATCGCGCGGATCCTCGATCGCAAGGCCTCGCCTGAATTCCTCGATGCGCTGGAGACACTGGCAGAGCGCACCGCGCTGATCGGCGCGCTGAACTCGCTGAGCCAGATCACGCTGAAGGCGACGATGCCGGGGGTGCCGGATTTCTACCAGGGCACCGAAAGCTGGGATCTTTCGCTTGTCGATCCGGACAACCGCCGTCCGGTCGATTTTACCGCACGCGCGGGCATGCTCGCGGCGCTGGAGACGCCGGACTGGGACGCGCTGGCGCAGGACTGGCGCGACGGCCGCCTGAAGTTCGCCTGGACGCGGCAACTGCTGCGGCTGCGCAACGAGCTGCCCGAGGTATTCAGCAGCGGCGACTACCAGCCGCTCGCGGTCCGCGGCCCGCATCGCGATCATGTCATCGCCTTCGCGCGGCGCCACGGTCGCGAGGCGGTCATCGTCGCGGCGGCGAAATCATTTGCCCCGTTCACACAGGGCGGGCGCAGCTGGCCACGCCCCGAAGCATTTGAGGGCGAGATCGACCTGACTGGATACGCGCTCCCGGGCGGCGACAGCAGGATTCAGCTCTCGGCGCTGTTCGCGAGGCTGCCGGTCGCGGTGCTGAAGGCGAGAGCCGTAGCTGGTCCCAAGCAAGCTTCAAGGCGTCCGCGCGCGCACGGCTAGCGCCGCGCGTCAGCGCTTGGTCAGCAGCAACTGCCCGCTCTTCTGAATGGCCGCCTGCGCGACCTCGGCAAAGCGTTGCAGCAGCCACGGCAGCGTCACCTCCAGGCGGACATGGGTATCCTCGACATCGAGATGTCCGGCCGCGACCTGTCCCAGCGCGCGGACGCGGAAGCTCATGCGGTTATTCTCCCAGCGCTCTTCGTCGACGCTCATCACAGGCACGTTCGCCGCTGCGCGCGACAGGCCCGTCTTCAGCCGTCGCATGGCCTCGTCGCGGCCGAGGCTGTGGGGAATCGAGACGATCAGCGGAGCCGACATCGCGGTGCACTCCTCCATGGATTCCCCTGATGTAATTGTGTTCCAGCGCAAACGGAAGGACCACACAGGTTTATAGCACCGCCGAATCCGGAACCTTCGTAGTTCCCACGTGTTTCCTTTCCCGAAGGGCAGAGATTAATGGGCCCACGGGCTGAGGAGAGACTCAATGTCACTTGGAACGATCATTCTGATTATTCTGGTCATCGCGCTGCTTGGCGGCTTCAGCGGCATCGGCGGCGGACCGTTCTACGGCACAGGCTATTATGGCGGCGGCGGTCTCGGCCTCGTGATCGTGATTCTGCTGATCCTGCTTCTGCTCGGACGCCTGTAGCCTGCGCGGATGTTGCGCACGATCCGCATCAACAACTGTCATCACCCGCGAAAGCGGGTGATCCAGTATTCCAGAGACGGTGGCGATTGAACCGATGAGCCGCGGCGCACTGGATACCCCGCTTTCGCGGGGTATGACGACTAAGCCAGCGGCACAAGCTTGCCTAAACGTTTGCTACTCGGCCGCGAGCTTCTTCATCGCCGCCTTGATCGACGAGGCCGCATCCTTATAGCCGTCCCACGCCTTGCTCTTGGCGAGCAGCGCCGGCACCGACCGCACCGTATATTTCTTCGGATCGAGGTCGCCGCGCACCTGAGCCCAGGTCAGCGGCATCGACACCGTCGCGCCCGGACGCGCCCGCGGCGACAGCACCGCAACCGCGGTCGAGAGCCGGTCGTTGCGCAGATAATCGAGGAAGATCTTTCCGGTGCGCTTGGCCTTCGACATGTTGATTAGATAGCGCTCGGGGTCATCCTGCGCCATCCACTGGCAGATGCCTTGCGCGAACGCCTTGGCTTCCTTCCAGGTCACCTTGTCCCTGGCGCCCGTGAGCAGCGGCGCCACGACGTGAAGGCCCTTGCCGCCGGTGGTCTTGCAGAAGCTCTCGAGACCGACCGCGGTGAGCCGCTGGCGCATGTCCTTGGCGGCGTCGACCACGTCGGAGAATGCGACGTCGGGCGCGGGATCGAGATCGAACACCAGGCGGCCCGGTGTGTCATAGGCATCGGGCGCGCAATTCCAGGGATGCAGCTCGAGGCCGCCGAGTTGCGCGACCGCCGCGAGGCCTTCGACCTGGTCGATCTGCAGATAGGGTTTGCGGTCGCCGGAGACCTTGGCGAGCTTGAGGAGCTTCGACGTGCCGGCCATCGCGTGGCGCTGGAAGAAGGTCTCGCCCTTGATGCCGTCAGGCGCGCGCACGATCGAGCATGGCCGGCCCTTGAGGTAGCCGATCATCCATGCGCCGACCGCCTCGAAATAGCTGGCGAGGTCGAGCTTGGTCACCGGCGCGCCGTCGCCGGCATCGGGCCACAAGGCCTTGTCCGGGTGCGAGATGGCGACGCCCATGACCTCGCCGGATTTTGCTTTCGCCATCGGCTTCACCACTCTGGTTACGACCGGCCGCTCGGCCTCGACCTCATGCGCCGGCTTGTCCTGGCGCAGGCCCTTGAACGCCGCCTGGCGGATATTGCCGGCGTCGGTCCAGCCGGCGAACTCGATCTCGGCGACGAGCTCCGGCTTCAGCCAGTGCACATCGCGGGTCTTCTTCGGCGCATCCTTGCCGCCGAACGGGCTGGTGTCGGATGCCGCCGCCTTCAGCGCCGGCATGATGCGCCGGACCGTGTCCTGGCCGAAGCCGGTGCCGACGATGCCGACAAACTCCAGATGGTCGCCGCGATAGACGCCCGCCATCAGCGAGCGGAATTTGCCGTTGGTGGTCTTCCAGCCGCCGATCACCACCTCATGGCCGGCGCGGATTTTCGCCTTGGTCCAGTCGTCGGAGCGGCCGGAGCGATAGGCACCGTCGAGCCGCTTGGAGACGATGCCTTCCAGCCCGAGCTTGCGCGCGGAATCCAGCACGGCGTCGCCACGCTCCTCGAAATGCTCGACATAGCGGATCAACTTGCCTTTGCGCGCGGCGAACAGCGCCTGCAGCCGCGCCTTGCGCTCGGTGAGCGGCAGCGGGCGCAGATCCTCGTTGCCGGCGAACAGCAGGTCGAACGCGTAGAAGATCAAGCGATCCGTCTTGCCGTCGGACAGCGCGGCCTGCAGCGTCGAGAAATGCGGAATGCCGTTCTCGTCGGGCGCGACGATCTCGCCGTCGATCAGGGCATCCGGCAACTTGCCGGCCTCCTTTACGATCGCGCCGAACTTGTCGGTCCAGTCGAGCCCCTTGCGGGTCTTCACCAAGGCCTCGCCGTCCTCGACGCGAAGCTGCACGCGATAGCCGTCGAACTTGATCTCGTGGCACCAGCCGGCGCCATTGGGCGGGTTCTCGACCGCGGCGCAGAGCTGCGGTGAAACGAAGTCCGGCATCTCCGCCACTTGCTTCGGTTGCGCCTTCGGCCTCGCCTTCAATTGCGCTTTCAATTTTTCTTGGGGCGCCGGCGCCTTGGTCCTGGCGCGCGCATCCGCGGCCATGCCGTGATTGGACTGCCAGACCGCATCCGCTTTGGCCTTGCCGTTGCCCTTCGCCAGCATGAACGGCTTCGGCGCCCGGCCCTTGCCAGCCGCGATCTCTGCCATCGAGCGGCCGGAGGCGACCGAGCGGTCCTCGTCGAGCACCGCTTCGCCATTGGTATCCACGGCGTATTCGTCGCGGTGCTTGATCAACAGCCAGTTGGTGCGCTTGCCGCCAAGGCGGTCGTTCTTCATCCGCACCAGCACCCAGCTGCCGTGCAGCTTGTCGCCGTGCAGGGTGAATTTCAGGTCGCCCTTCTTGAAGCCGCGCTCGGGATCGTCGGATTCCCAGGTGCCGCGATCCCAGAGCTGCACCGTGCCGCCGCCATACTGGTCTTCCGGAATGGTGCCTTCGAAGTCGCCATAGTCGAGCGGATGATCCTCGACCTCGACCGCGAGCCGCTTGTCATGCGGATCGAGCGAGGGTCCACGCGTCACCGCCCAGGACTTAAAGACGCCGTCGAACTCCAGCCTGAAATCATAATGCAGCCGCGTCGCATCATGCTTCTGGATCACAAAGCGCCGCTGTTTGCCGGGCGCCACCTTGACGTCGCCCGACGGCTCATTGGTCTTCTCGAAGTCGCGCTTCTTGCGATAGGTGGTGAGATTTCTCAGCGACACGTCCAGGCCTCGGCGCAAACCACGGCCGCCGCAACCGTGCGGCCATCAGGAACCAAAACCTACGGTATCCGTTCAAGTTCCAAACTCAAGCTGTTTGGAGACGATCATGGCCGCCCCCCGCGCCTACTGGAAAGGCACACTTAAACTCTCGCTGGTGTCGTGCCCCGTGGCGCTTTACCCGGCCTCGACCACGGTCGAGAAGACCCGCTTCCACATGATCAACCGGGAGACCGGCAACCGGCTGAAGCAGCAGATGGTCGATACCGAGACCGGCGACGTCGTCGAGGGCGACCAGAAGGGCCGCGGCTACGAGGTCACCAAGGGCAAATATGTCGAGATCGAGAAGGACGAGCTCGAGGCGGTCCAGATCGAAGGCAACCACACCATCGACATCGACAGTTTTGTGCCCGAGGACGAGATCGACAAGCGCTATCTCGACCAGCCCTATTACATCAGGCCGGACGGCAAGGCCGGCGTCGACGCGTTCGCGGTGATCCGCGACGCCATGAGGGACCAGGACCGCGTCGCGCTGGCACGGATCGTGCTGACCAACCGCGAGCACGTGATCGCGATCGAACCGCTCGACAAGGGCATGCTCGGCACCACCCTGCGCTATCCTTACGAGGTGCGCGATGCCGGCGACTATTTCGACGACATCAAGAGCCCGAAGGTGACCAAGGACATGGTCGAGCTCGCCGGCCACATCCTCAACAGCAAGGCAGCGCATTTTGATCCGTCGAAATTCAAGGACGAATATGAGACCGCGCTGAAGGCGCTGGTCCGCCGCAAGGCCGCCGGCAAGCCGATCAAGGCGGCCGTGCGCGAGGAGAAGCCGAGCAACGTAGTAAACCTGATGGATGCGCTGACGCAGAGCCTGAAGGACCGAAAAGGTGGCGCACGGCGGTCGGGCCCCGCCGCACGGCGCCCGGCCTCGCACCGCCGTACCGCAAAGAAGGCGCACCGGTCGAGCGCGCGGTCGCGCAAGGCGGGTTGAATCGATGCGCTGGTCATGCCCGGGCTCGACCCGGGCATCCATCTACTTGGCCAGAAAGACGTGGATGGCCGGGTCAAGCCCGGCCATGACGAACGGAGGCAGTTTAGCCCTACTTCTTCTTTGAGCTCTTTCGCTTCTTGGCTGTCTTGCGCTTCTTCGCAGTCTTCTTCTTCGGTACCTTCCGCCCCTTGGCGCGGGCCTCTGACAGACCGATCGCGATCGCCTGCTTGCGGCTCTTCACCTTTTTCTTGGAGCGGCCGCTGCGCAGCGTGCCGGCCTTGCGCTTCTTCATCACACGCTCGACATCGCTTGATGCCTTCCGCGAGTATTTTCTTGCCATGGCTTCTCTCCCAATAAGGGAAACCAAGCCTCGATGGAGACGAAAGTTCCGACGGTGTCGTCGCCCGGCTCGATGTGCGGACCGGGGACATGGGTAACACCGTTCGGAGACATGGGTAACACATCGACGGCATGGAATGGCTTGGGAGGCCGACATGCCGTGGCGCGAGGTGTCACTCATGGACCAGAGGAAAGAGTTCGTTCGATTGTTCCAGCAGCCGGATGTGAACCGGCGGGAGCTGTGCCGTCGTTTCCAGATCAGTCCGAAGACGGCTTACAAGTGGCTGGCAAGGGCGACCGCCGCAGAGGCTACGGAGAAGGATTGGGCCCGGGATCGGCCCCGGCGACCGCATGCCTCTCCGGCGCGAAGTTCGACGGCGATCGAAACGGCCGTCTTGGAGGTTCGAGATGCGCATCCCGCATGGGGGGCTCGCAAGATCCGCCATCGCCTTCAGGACCGGAAGAAAAGCCTCCCCTCGGCCTCGACGATCCACGCGATTCTGGCTCGGCATGAGCGCGTTCCACCGCCTGCCCAGCCGGCGCAATACATCCGCTTCGAGCATCCGGCTCCCAACGACGTCTGGCAGATGGACTTCAAGGGTCGCTTCCCCTTGGGCGACCGGCAGATGTGCCATCCGCTCACCATGGTCGATGATCATTCCCGTTACGCCCTGTGCTTGCAGGCCTGCACCAACGAGCAGAGTGAGACGGTCCAGCAGCATCTCGAGCAGACCTTTCGCCGCTACGGCTTGCCAAATGCGTTCCTGGTCGACAACGGCGTGCCCTGGGGCACCTGCTCCGAGGTCCGATGGACCAAACTCCGGGTCTGGCTGCTCAAGCTTGGCGTCGACGTCATCTATGCCCGTCCCTATCATCCTCAGACCAAGGGCAAGAACGAGCGCTTCCATCGCACGCTGAAGACCGAAGTCCTGTCCATGACAACGTTCAGAACCACGCGCGATCTGCAAAAGGCATTCGACCGCTGGCGGCACGTCTACAACACCGAGCGACCGCACCAATCACTGGACTACGATGTGCCCGCGAAACGGTATCGGCCAAGCCTTCGTTCGTTGCCGAACAAGTTGCCTGAGCCCGAATACGAGGAAGGGGCAATCGTGCGGAGGGCCAGCCAGCTCAAGGCCAATCTCCGCTTCGGCAAGCGGCGCTGGCGCGTTCCCGAAGCCTTCCGAGGCGAACTCCTGGCCATCAGGCCACTCGCCACGGACGGAACCTTCGGTGTCTACTTCGGAGCCAACCAGATCGCATCCATCGACCTACGGACCGATTCAAAATGAACCCGTTACCCATGTCTCCGAACGGTGTTACCCATGTCCCCGGTCCGCACACTCGACCGGGCGACCCAGTATCCCAGAGACCGTAGCGATTGAGCAGAGAGGCCGCGGTGTACTGGATGCCCCGCTTGAAGCGGGGCATGACAACGCCTAATCCGCAGCGCGCAGCCGATAGCCGATGCCGGTCTCGGTCAGCACGAATTGCGGACGCTCGGGGTCGGCCTCGATCTTTTGGCGGAGCTGGCGCACATAGACGCGCAGATATTGCGCGTCGGTCAATTCGTCCCACAATTCCTTCAAGAGGAAGCGATGCGTCAGCACCTTGCCGGCGTGCTGCACCAGCACCCGCAAGAGATCGTATTCCTTCGGTGACAGCTTGATCTCTCTGTCGCCGACCTTGACGATCCGGCGCACCAGGTCGACCGAGAGATCACCGGAGCGGAACACCGGCCGCTCGCCCTGCACCTGCAGCTGGTGGCGCAGCGCCGCGCGCAGCCGCGCCAGCAATTCGTCCATGCCAAACGGCTTGGTCAGGTAATCGTCGGCGCCGAGATCGAGCGCCTGCACCTTGCCGGCCTCGTCGCCGCGGCTCGACAGCACCACGATCGGCACGCTCTCGTTGCGGCCGCGGATCATGCGCAGCAAGTCGTGGCCCTGGATGTCGGGCAATCCGAGATCGAGGATGATCAGTGCCGGCCCCTCGCCCAGCATCTCCAGCGCGATTCTGCCGTTGGAGGCCTCGAGGATGTCGTAGCCCTGCGTGCTCAGTCCCATCCGTAAGAGCTTGCGGATCGGCGGCTCGTCGTCGATGACCAGGACTTTGATCGGCGTCGCGTTCATGCAGCAGTGTCCAGCGCGTTGGTGTCGGCCGGGATCGGCAGGCGGATGGTGATGACGGCGCCGCTCCGGTCGGAGCGGTTGGCCGCCGCGATCGTGCCGCGCATCGCCTCGACGAAACCGCGCGAGATCGCAAGGCCGAGGCCGGTGCCGGGGCGGACATGGTCGCCCTTCTCGGCGCGATAGAACTTGTCGAACACGCTATCAAGCTCGGCGGCCGGAATGCCGTTGCCTTCATCGAGGATCTGCAGCGCGATGGTGTCGCGGTCGCGCGCGCCGCGGATCGAGATCGTGGTGTCCGAGGGAGCGTATTTGGCGGCGTTGTCGAGCAGGTTGAACAGCACCTGCTCGAACAGCACGGCGTCGAGCTCCAGCATCGGCAAGTCGGCGGCGAGCTCGAGCGACACCCGGTGATGCACCAGGATCTTGGCGGCACGGCGCAGCGCGCTGCCGACGATCTCGCCGACATCGTGCCGCGCCGTGTTGGGCACGATCGCGCCGGATTCCAGCTTGGTCATGTCGAGCAGATTGGCGATGAAGCGATTGAGCCGCTCCGACTCGTCGATCACGGTCGCAAGCAGATCATGCTTCTGGGCATCGCTCAGGCTGGCGCCGAGATCGCGCAGCGCCGAGGCCGAGCCGAGCACCGAGGCCAGCGGCGTCTTGAGATCGTGCGAGATCGAGGTCAGGAGCGCGCCGCGCAGCCGGTCGGACTCGACCGTGCGCTTGACGCGATCCATGTCCTCGACCAGCAGCACGCGCTCGATCGCGAGCGCCCCCTGGTCGACCAGCGCGTCGAGCAGTCGGCGCTGGTCTGGTGTCAACAGCGGCCCGGTGCGGTCGTCGTCGATGCCGATCACGCCGATCGGGCCGCGGCCGGTGCGCATCGGCAGGAACAATCGTTTGCCGCCCGGCAGCGTGTCCGAGCCGCGGCCGGCCGGGCGATCGTTGCCCCACGCCCAGTTGGCGGCGGCGAGATCGGCCTGATCGAGCTGGTCTTCCGGCGGATAGCCGCTCTTGACGGTCAGCATGCCGCCCTCCGGCAGCAACAGCACCACGCGCACCTTGAGCATCAGCGCGATCTGGTAGGCGGTCGCCCACAGCACGTCGTCCAGCGTCGCAGTGCCGGCGAGCTTGCGACTGAAGGCATAGAGCGACTCGGTGGTGCGGACGCGGCCGATCGCGGTGTCGGCCTGGACGCGCACCCGCGCCGCGACGTTGGAGACCAAGAGCGCGATCAGCATGAAGAAGAAGAACGCCGCGACGTTGGTCGGGTCGGTGATGGTGAAGGTGTAGACCGGCGGCAGGAAGAAGAAATTGTAGCATAGCGAGGCGGCGACGCTGGCCAGCAGCGACGGCCACAGGCCGTAGCGCGCCGCCGCACCGACCACCGCGGTGATGAAGACGAGGTCGACATTCTCGATGCCGAAGAACGGCTGGATCAGCTTGGCCGCGCCGAGCCCGATGGCCGTCAGCAGCAGCGCCATTAGATAGGGCCGCGGGTTGAACGGCTCCTGGCGCTGCGCGGTCTGCACCGCCGCCTTGCCGACCGGCAGTTCGTCGCCGGCGATCACGTTGACGCTGATATTGCCGGCGCGGCGCACCAGATCGTGCACCACCGAGCCGTGGGTCAGCTCGAACCAGCGCGAGCGGCTCGACTTGCCGATGATGATCTGGGTGACGTTGTTGGCCTGGGCGAAATTGATGACGTCGTCGGCGATGCGGCGGCCGACGCCGGGCAGGGTCAGCGCCTCGCCGCCGAGCGACTCAGCAAGCCGCATGGTGTCGGCAAGCCGGTCGCGCTGCTCGTCGCTCAGTTGCAGGCTGCGCCGCGTCTCGATACTGACGGCGGTCCATTGCGCATGCAGCCGGTCGGCCAGGCGCTTGGTGTAGCGTACGAGGCCGGCCGCGCGCGGGTCCTCGCTGAGGCAAACCAGGATGCGCTCGCCCGCCGCCCAGGGCCCCTGGATGGCATTGGCCTGCATGTGGGTGAGCAGCTGCTCGTCGACCCGCTCGGCGGTACGGCGCAGCGCCAGCTCGCGCAGCGCGGTCAGATTGCCAGGCGAGAAATAGTGCTCCAGCGCGCGTTCGGCCTGCTTGGGCACATAGACCTTGCCCTCCTTGAGCCGCTGGATCAGGTCGTCGGGCGTGAGGTCGATCAGCTCGATCGCATCGGCGCGATCGACCACCGAGTCGGGCACGGTCTCGCGCACCCGCACATGGGTGATCTGCGCGACGACGTCGTTGAGGCTCTCGATGTGCTGGATGTTGATCGCGGTGTAGACGTCGATGCCGTGCGACAGCAGCTCCTCGACATCGAGATAGCGCTTGGGATGCCGGCTGCCCGGCGCATTGGTGTGGGCGAGCTCGTCGACCAGTGCGAGCTGCGGCCGCCGCGCGATCAGGGCGTCGAGGTCCATCTCCTCGAGCGTCTGGTCGCGATAGGCCAGCCGCTTCCGCGGTATCACCTCGAGACCCCTGAGCAGCGCCTCGGTCTCCACCCGCCCGTGGGTTTCGACGACGCCGACCACGACGTCGACGCCCGCCTTGAGGCGGGCGTGGGCGCTCTGCAACATCTCGTAGGTCTTGCCGACGCCGGGAGCTGCGCCGATGAAGATCTTCAGCCGCCCCGATCGATCGGTCTCCCGGCGCGCCGCCTCCAGCAGCGCATCCGGCGAGGGTCGTTTATGGGGGTCACGCTGATTGGCCATACCGCAATATAGTCATCCTGCGAGAGCGGGCCTACTCCCCTATTTTGCCTTTGCCGCGTCGAGCGCCAGGTTGAGCGCAAGAACGTTAACGCGGGGCTCACCGACAATGCCGGCGAAACGGCCCTGCGTGTTCTGCGTCACCAGCTCGCGCACCGCGTCCTCCGACATGCTGCGCGCCTTCGCCACCCGCGGCACCTGGAACAGCGCGGCGTCCGGCGAGATGTCGGGATCGAGGCCGCTGGCCGAGGTGGTGACGAGATCGACCGGCACGCTGGCGGTCGGATTCTCCGCCTTCAGCTTCTCGACATCCTCCTTGACCCGGTCGTTCAGCGCCTTGCTGGTCGGGCCGAGGTTGGAGCCACCGGAATTGGCCGCGTTGTAGGGCGCCGGCACGGTCTTCGTCGAATCGTTCGGATCGGGCGCGACGGTCGCCGACGGCCGGCCGTGGAAGTATTTATCCTCCTTGAACTCCTGCCCGATCAGGGCGGAGCCGATCACCTTGCCGTCCTTCTCGATCAGGCTGCCTTGCGCCTGCTTCGGAAAGATGACGCCGGCGATCGCCGTCATGGCGAGCGGATAGGCAAGGCCCGTGATCGCGGTCAGCAGGACCAGCACGAGGATGGCGGGACGGATTTCTTTCAACATGGTAGGTCTCCGAATCCTAGGTCGTCATTGCGAGGAGCGAAGCGACGAAGCAATCCACACTTTCTTCGCGGACAGATGGATTGCTTCGCTGCGCTCGCAATGACGGTTGTGGTTACGCAAGGCCCAGGGCGGCGACGATAAGGTCGATCGCCTTGATGCCGATGAACGGAATGATGATGCCGCCTAAGCCGTAGATCATCAGGTTGCGGCTGAGCAGCGCGCCGGCACCGACCGCGCGATACTTGACGCCCTTCAGCGCCAGGGGAATCAGCGCGATGATGATCAGCGCGTTGAAGATGATCGCCGACAGGATCGCACTCTGCGGGCTCGCCAGGTGCATGACGTTAAGCACCTGAAGTTGCGGATAGAACGCGAGGAACATCGCCGGGATGATCGCAAAGTATTTTGCGACGTCGTTGGCGATCGAGAACGTGGTCAGCGCACCGCGGGTCATCAGGAGCTGCTTGCCGATCTCGACCACCTCGATCAGCTTGGTCGGGTTGGAGTCGAGGTCGACCATGTTGCCGGCCTCGCGGGCCGCCTGGGTGCCGGTGTTCATGGCGACGCCGACATCGGCCTGCGCGAGCGCCGGCGCGTCGTTGGTGCCGTCGCCGCACATCGCGACCAGCTTGCCCTTGGACTGCTCGTCGCGGATCAGCTTGAGCTTGTCCTCGGGGGTTGCCTGCGCCAGGAAGTCGTCGACGCCGGCCTCGGCCGCGATCGCGGCCGCGGTCATCGGATTGTCGCCGGTGATCATCACGGTGCGGATGCCCATGCGGCGCAGCTCGGCAAAGCGCTCGCGGATGCCGCCCTTGACGATGTCCTTCAGATGCACGACGCCGAGCAGCTTGCCGTCCTTGGCGACCGCCAGCGGCGTGCCGCCGGCCTTGGCGATCTCATCGGCAATCGACTGGATCTCGCGCGCCTCGGCGCCCATGGTCGCCGCGACCGCACGGACGGTGTTGCCCGAGGCGACCGTGCGGGGCGAGCCGCCGTCGACATAGGCGAGAATGGCGTCGACCGCACCCTTGCGGACCGACGAGGTGCCGGCATCGATGCCGCTCATGCGGGTCTGCGCGGTGAACGGCACGAAGGTCGCGGCAAGCTCGTGCATGTCACGGCCGCGGATGCCGTATTTCTCCTTGGCGAGCACCACGATCGAGCGGCCTTCCGGCGTTTCGTCGGCGAGCGAAGCGAGCTGGGCCGCGTCGGCGAGGTCCTGCTCGGAGACGCCACGGATCGGACGGAACGCCGTGGCCTGGCGGTTGCCGAGCGTGATGGTGCCGGTCTTGTCCAGCAGCAGCGTGTCGACGTCGCCGGCGGCTTCCACCGCGCGGCCGGACATCGCCAGCACGTTGAAGCGCACCAGGCGGTCCATGCCGGCGATGCCGATGGCCGACAACAGCGCGCCGATCGTGGTCGGGATCAGCGTGACGAACAGCGCCACCAGCACCACGACCGAGATCGAGCCGCCGGCATAGGCCGCATAGCTCGGGATCGTCACCGTCGCGAACACGAAAATGATGGTGAGGCCCGCGAGCAGGATGTTGAGCGCGATCTCGTTCGGCGTCTTCTGCCGCTCGGCGCCCTCCACCAGTCTGATCATGCGGTCGATGAAGGTCGAGCCCTGCGCCGCGGTGATGCGGACGCGGATCCAGTCCGACAGCACCTGGGTGCCGCCGGTGACCGCCGAACGGTCGCCGCCAGACTCGCGAATGACCGGCGCGGATTCACCGGTGATGGCGGCTTCGTTGACTGAAGCGACACCTTCGATCACCTCGCCGTCGGACGGAATGTTGTCGCCGGCCTCGACCAGCACGATGTCGCCGACCTTCAGCGAGGTACCGGGCACCATGCGATAGGTCCGGTCGGTGCCGGTCAGCAGCTTGGCCTGGCTCTCGGTGCGGGTCTTCTTCAGCGATTCCGCCTGCGCCTTGCCGCGACCTTCGGCGACGGCTTCGGCGAAGTTGGCGAACAGCACCGTGAACCAGAGCCAGAGGATGATCTGGAAGGTGAAGCCGAGGTTGGCGCCGCCGGTGACGAGGTCGCGTACGAAGATGATTGTGGTCAATGCAGCCACCACCTCCACCACGAACATCACGGGGTTCTTCATCATCAGCCGTGGATCGAGCTTGACGAAGGCCGACCAGATCGCCGGCACCAGGATTTTCGGGTCGAGCATGGTCGACGCCGTCACCTGTTTCTGCAGTTTCATGGTTTCCATGGATGTCACTCCGGACGTATTCAATCAGAACAGGGTGTTGGCGTTCATGGCGAGGTGCTCGACGATCGGCCCGAGCGCGAGCGCCGGGAAGAAGGTCAGACCGCCGATGATCAGGATCACGCCGATGACGAGGCCGACGAACAGCCCGCCCGTGGTCGGGAAGGTGCCCGCCGAGGCCGGGATCGACTTCTTCTCGACCAGCGATCCCGCGATCGCCATTGCCGGCACGATCATGAAGAATCGGCCGACGAACATCGCCGAGGCGAGCGTGAGGTTGTAGAACAGGGTGTTGCCGGTGAGGCCCGCGAACGCCGAGCCGTTGTTGCCGGTCGCCGAGGTAAAGGCATAGAGCACCTCGGTGAAGCCGTGCGGGCCGGCATTGGCCATCGAGGCCACCGCCGACGGCAGCACGACGCCGACCGCGGTCCAGCCGAGATACATCAGCGGCAGCACCAGGATCGCGAGCATCGCCATCTTGACCTCGCGCGCCTCGATCTTCTTGCCGACATATTCCGGCGTGCGGCCGACCATCAGGCCGGCGACGAAGATCGCCAGCACGACGAACAGCAGCATGCCGTAGAAGCCGGCGCCGACGCCGCCGATGATGACTTCGCCGAGCTGCATGTTGATCAGCGGGATCATGCCGCCGAGCGCGGTGAAGCTGTCATGCATGGCGTTGACCGCGCCGCAGGAGGCGGCGGTGGTGACGACGGCGAACAGCGAGGACGCGACGATGCCGAAGCGGACCTCCTTGCCCTCCATGTTGCCACCGGAGAGACCCAGCGCCTGCAGCGCGGAGGTGCCGTTGGCTTCCGCCCAATAGGTGACGGTGACGCCGGCGACGAACAGGATGCCCATCACGGCGAAGATCGCCCAGCCCTGGCGCTCGTTGCCGACCATGCGGCCGAACACGTTGGTCATCGCAGCGCCGAGCGCGAAGATCGAGATCATCTGCACCAGGTTCGACAACGCGGTCGGATTCTCGAACGGATGCGCGGCGTTGGCATTGAAGAAGCCGCCGCCATTGGTGCCGAGCATCTTGATCGCAACCTGCGAGGCGACCGGCCCGAGCGCGATGGTCTGCTTGCCGCCCTCCAGCGTGGTGGCGTCGACATAGGCGCCGAGGGTCTGCGGCATGCCCTGCCAGACCAGGAACAGCGCATAGACGATGCAGATCGGCAGCAGGACGTAGAGCGTGCAGCGCGTGACGTCGACCCAGAAATTGCCGACCGTGCGCATCGACGAACGGGTGAAGCCGCGGATCAGCGCCATCGCCAGCGCGATGCCGGTCGCCGCCGACAGGAAGTTCTGGTGGGTGAGGCCCAGCATCTGGACCAGATAGGACAGCGTGCTCTCGCCGCCGTAGTTCTGCCAGTTGGTGTTGGTGATGAAGGAGATCGCGGTGTTGAAGGAGAGATCCTCCGCAACCACGGTCTGGCCGGCCGGGTTGAACGGCAGCACCGCCTGCAGCCGCATCAGGCCGTAGATGAGAGCGAAGCCGCCGACATGGAACAGCAGCATGGCGACCGTATAGGTCAGCCAGTGCTGCTCGCGCCGCTCGTCGACGCCGCCGACCCAGTAGATGCCGCGCTCGACGGGGCGCAGCACGGGTGAGAGGAAGGTGCGCTCGCCATTGAACACGCGGGTCATGTACCAGCCGAGCGGTTTGACCAGCGCGACCACGATCGCGCAGAACAGAATAATTTGAATCCAACCGATGACGGTCATTGCGTCAAACCTTTCGAATGGGTGCGAAGCGCAGCAGCGACGCGAACACGCCGAGCAACAGCCCGGTCAGCACCGCGTCGGCCAACAGAATTGTGCAAAGCGCTGACATCGCGGGCCGCCTAGAAGCGTTCGGGCCGCAGCAGTGCGTAGGTGAGGTAGAACAGCAGGCCGAGCGAGACGAGGCCGGCGAGCGAGTAATCGAAGATCATCGCCGCCTCCCTTAAAGCCGTTCGCAGGCGTAGGCGTAGCCGATGCCGGCCGCGAAGAAGCCGATCGCGAGCGCCGCCATGAGAATGTCCATCATGAGAGACTCCTATGCATCCGAGGGGCGCGGGACGACCGTATAAGCGCTCCGCGCCGGATGACCGTGAGGTGCCATCCGGGGCATAGGTTTTCGAGATGTGACGCATAAGGACGTTATAGGAATCCTATAAAGGCCTCAGTGCCGCCAACACTCTCCGCCGTCGTCCCGGCGAAAGCCGGGACCCATAACCACAGGGCGAAGTTTTGCGATGGCTGGGGACCCAGCGTGATCTCACAACCAAATTCGGTGGCTATGGGTCCCGGCCTTCGCCGGGACGACGCATGATCTTTATGGAATCCCTATATCTCCGCCCCTCACCTCATCTCGTTTTCAAATGGCCATCAGGCCATTTTGGGCCTGCGGCCAATGCCTTGAGCCGCGCGCAAGACGAGATGACGCCATGTCCGTGCTATCCCAACCCACCTCCACCGACCTCGGCGAACGGTTGCGCGATGCCTATACTGTCACCGCCGAATTCATGGCCGACATCGTCAGCCAGACCTGCCGGCGCTTTCCCTCGGCCGGGCAGAGCGGCAAGACCTCCCGTATCGAGCACCTGATCCGGTCCGGCGCATGGACCGACGCCGCGATCGCGCTGCTCGATCTCGAACTGCCGCAGTGGCAGATCCGCCGCCTGGTCTATGACGAGGGCGAGTGGTACTGCGCATTGTCGCGCGAACGCGAGCTGCCCGACTGGCTCGACCAATCGATCGAGGCCCACCATGCGGATCTCGCGCTTGCGATCCTCAGCGCCTTCGTCGAGGCGCAGCGGATCGTGGCCCCCGAGAACCGCACCAGCGTGCCCACCGTCCGTCGCGGTATCAGCTCACTCTACGAGCCTTTGTTCGTCGACAATATCGGCTGATGGCGGCGCCATCGTGAACGCAAAACAACTGCCGCGGCAGCTGCAGTCGGTCCAGGTGATGGTCCGGTTCGGTTTCCGGCTTGCCATCATGATCGGCTTTGCCGTGTTCGCCGGCGCAGGCTTCGGCAGGGGCCTCGTCACGCTGCTCTGGATGTCGGCACTGATCTGTGCGCTGGCCGGATTGGTCAAGCGCGAGATGCCGTTCGCGGCAAATCTCAATCACTGGGACGAGATGACCGCCTATGTCGCGCTGTGCGCACTGGGGACCGGCATCGTCCAGCACATCTAAGCCCACCCCTCAAATCCTATGCCGCTCCTATGAAGTCATCCATCGCTCGCGCTCGATTTCATATCCGGCAACACAGACATTGAACGCGTGACTTCCACCTGAAGGACTACAATCGTGAAACTCGTCGAACCTCCCTCGTGTAGCGCTGTGTCCACCATTGTCTTCATCGGCCGCAACCACCGCGGCCAGTGGGTCGCCCAGCAGCAGAACGGCCTCTATGGCGGCCTGTTCGTCAACCGCGCCCAGGCTGTCAAATATGCGCTGTTCGAGAACGGCCAGCACCCCGAAATGATCGTCGAACTGTCGCGTGAGCTCGAGCTCGATATGCGCGGCGAGACCGTGCCCCTCCCCGCCAGCCGCGTGGCCTGAGCCGCCCCCATGACTGCGAAAGTCATTGCGAAGACGGTTGCGAAGGCGGATTCGGCGGCATGGCTGTCGGGCTTCATCCCCGACCTTCCAACCCCCTTCAACCACCGGGACGAGATCGACACCGAGGCGTTCGGCCGGCTGTGCGAGCGTCAGATCGCGGCCGGCGCTTCGGCGCTGGTGGTCGGCGAGACCGCGGGTGAAAGCTCGACGCTGGAGCCTGCAGAGCGCGCGCAGCTGGTTCACATCGCGGCCCGTGCCGCGCGCAAGCGGGTCCGCATCATCGCAGGCGCCGGATCGAACGCGACGGATCGTGCCGTCACGTTCACGCGCGCAGCGGAAGCGGCCGGCGCCGACGCCATCATGTCGGTCGTGCCCTATTACAACAAGCCGATGCCGCGGGGCATGGCGGCGCATTTCCGCGCCGTCGCCGCCGCCACGACACTGCCCGTGATCCTGCACGACATTCCCGCGCGGACCGTGAAAGGCCTCGCGGATGAGACGCTGGTTGAGCTCGCAGCATCGCCTCGTATCATCGGACTGCGAGATGGCAGCAGCGATGTCGCCCGCCTCAGGCGCCTGCGTCCACGCCTGCCGGCGACATTCCGGATGCTGACCGGCGACGACACCATGTCGCTCGCCTATATGGCCGCCGGCGGCGATGGCTGCATCTCGTCGGTCTCGAACGTCGCGCCCGATTTGTGCGTGGCGGTGGCCCGGCATCTGCGTGAGGGCCGGTTGTATCAGGCGCGCGAGCTGCATCAGCGGCTGGTGCCGCTCGCTACGCTGCTGGAGCGCGAGCATCCCGCCGCCCTGAAATTCGCACTGGCACTGTTGGGGTTCATGCAGCCCGCGACGCGGCTGCCGATCGTTCAGCTCAACGGACCGGCGAAGGCCGAGATCGCACAGGCGATGACCGAAATCGCCGACGAATATCTGGCCGTCGCGCACTGAGCGTGCCACCACGCAGGCCATCGCAACGCACAATGGAATCAGCCCACCGCGTCCGTGACACCGCGCCATATTGAGGTTCCGGAACGGCGCCCCATATCCACCGCAAGGGAGTGCTTGCCGTGCAGACCTTCAAGGCGGCTCTCGTTGTGGCGATCGCCGTGGTCGCTCTGGTTGTTTCCATTGGTCCCGGTACGGCCGCGGACAACAACCGTCTTGCCCTGACCATTTCAATCGACGGAGCGATCGGGCCGGCATCGGCCAGCTACGTCAAGGACGGCCTGGCGAAGGCGGCAGAGCGGCACGCCGAGATCGTCATTCTGCGCCTGAATACGCCGGGCGGTCTCAGCGCCAGCATGCGCGAGATCATCACCGACGTGCTGGCCTCGCCCGTTCCTGTCGTCGGCTATGTTGCGCCCTCCGGCGCCCATGCCGCGAGCGCCGGGACCTATATTCTCTATGCGACCCATCTCGCAGCCATGGCGCCCGGCACCAATATCGGCGCCGCGACGCCGGTGCAGATCGGCGGCCCGATGCCGGGTCTGCCGGGCAGCACCCCGGACAAGGACGGCAAGGACCAGAAGGACGGCGGCAACCCGTCCACGACCAAGGATACCATGACGGCGAAGGTGACGAACGATGCCGTTGCCTTCATCCGCAGCCTCGCCGAACTGCGCGGCCGCAATGCCGACTGGGCCGAGAAGGCGGTCCGCGATGCCGCCACCCTCTCCGCCAACGCCGCGCTGCAGGCCCATGTCATCGAGTTCACCGCGCATGATCCGGCCGACCTGCTCAGGCAGGTCGACGGCCGGACGGTGGAGCTTGCCGGCGGCAAGACACAACGGCTGGCGACGAAGGATGCCGTGATCGAAGCCATCGATCCCAACTGGATCTCGCGCGTGCTTGCTGTGATCACCGACCCCAACATCGCATTCGTTCTCCTGATGGTCGGCATCTACGGCCTGATCTTCGAATTCATGTCCCCCGGCGCCGTGGCGCCCGGAGTTGTCGGCACGATCTGCCTGCTCCTCGGGCTCTACGCGCTGAACATGCTGCCGATCAACTATGCCGGCTTCGCCTTGATGCTGGTCGGGATGGCGCTGCTCGCGATCGAAGCCTTCAACCCGACCGTCGTGATCGGCCTCGGAGGCATCGTCGCCTTTGTGCTGGGAGCCGCCATGCTGTTTCGGATCGAGGCGCCCGGATACCACCTGTCATGGCCGCTCATCGGCATCGTCGCGGCGATGTTCGCAGGCCTCATTCTCGTCGTGCTCGGGGCGCTGCGCCGCGCGCGCAACGGTCCGTTCCGGACAGGTGCGCAAGCCATGCGCGGGCTACCGGCCGAGGTGCTCGACTGGTCCGAGACATCAGGTCATGTCTTCACCAACGGCGAACGCTGGCAGGCGCGCGGCACTGAGGCGTTCAAGGCTGGAGAGACGGTCGAGGTGGCCAATATCGTCGATTTGACGCTGGTGGTGCGGCGTGCGCCGGCTTCCGCCGGCGAAGGAGGTACAGCATGATGCTTGATTATTTCACCTATGCGGCGGTCGTCCTGCTTGTCATCATCTTCCTGACCCAGGCCGTGCGCGTCCTGCGCGAATACGAGCGCGGCGTCATCTTCACGCTCGGCCGCTTCACCGGGGTGAAGGGCCCGGGGCTCATCATCCTGATTCCGGTGGTGCAGCAGATCGTGAAGGTCGACCTCAGGGTGATGGTGCAGGTGGTGCCGCCGCAGGACGTGATTTCCCGCGATAACGTCTCGGTCAAGGTCAACGCCGTGCTCTACTTCCGCATCGTCGATCCCGAGCGCGCCATCATCAAGGTCGGCGACTACATGGCTGCGACCAGCCAGCTTGCCCAGACCACGCTGCGCTCGGTGCTCGGCAAGCACGAGCTCGACGAGATGCTGGCGGAACGCGACAAGTTGAACGCCGATATCCAGGAGACCCTCGACAAGCAGACCGACGTCTGGGGCATCAAGGTCACCGCGGTCGAGATCAAGGATATCGATCTCAACGAAACCATGGTGCGGGCGATCGCCAAGCAGGCCGAGGCGGAACGGCTGCGGCGCGCCAAGGTGATCAATGCGATGGGCGAGCAGCAGGCTGCCGAGAAGCTGGTCGAGGCCGGCCGGATCCTCGCCCAGGAGCCGCAGGCGATGCAGCTCCGCTATTTCGCGGCGCTGCATGATATCGCCGGCGAACGCTCATCGACCGTGGTCTTCCCGCTCCCGATGAACCTGCTCGATTACCTGACGCCGCGAGGTGGAACGACGTAATCCGGTTTGCTAGTGCCCGTGATGCTTGGCCCGCCACGCCGGACCCGGGCCGCGCATGTAATGCGCCTCGGGCCGGTAGCCGCTGATCGGCTCCTCGCCGATCCAGGCGAGGAATTTCAGCATCCCTTCCGCGACGCGGCGCAGCAGGGCAGCGATGAATGAAGCTGCTCGCATCTCAGTAATCCCACTTCTCGCCGAGCACGACCGGCGCCCGGGGATATTTCTCGGCATCGCCGCCGAGCATGCCGATATGGAGATGGCTGCGCGCCCAGTCTTCATGGCCGCGATGCAGCAGCAGCTCGTTGCGCAGCCGATGGATCTTGGCGGCGGCGATGGCGCGGTGGATGGTTCTGAAAGCAAGGCCAATCCGCCGGATGGTCCGCCGCAGCGCCAAGGGCGCAGCACCGGCCGAACCATGCGGCCGGGCATCGTGGTAATGGAGCAAGGTCATGTCCCACCTTCCTGTTGGCGGCGCGCGAGCGCACCGCGTCAGGCCAAACATGCTGGGACGGCCGTAGGAATTCGAGAGGACCCGCCGCGGTGCGGCATAGGCGCCGTATAAAGGACCGGCCGCGCCGCCTGCTGTGACGGGGCGCCCCCGGACCGTCGGAACAGGACGGACCCGCGCGTGTTGACCAGCGCCCATTCGGTGCTAGCCTTTTTGATCACGAATTGCCGTCAAGCGGATCCGATAACCGCGTCGAGGGTGGAGGCCATGAACCTCGTATCGCCAACTGTCGCAACCGCCGGACCCGTCCCCTCCGATGGCGTCATCGCGGCAGGCGTCTACGTCGAGGGACGGCGCGTTGCCAATATCGCGATCGATGAAGCGGCGGACTGGCGCAACAAGCCGGATCACGTCGTGTGGATCGGCCTGCACGAACCCGATATGGCAATACTCAGTAGCTTGCAGCGGCAATTCCAGCTGCATGACCTCGCCATCGAAGATGCGGATCACGCGCATCAGCGGCCGAAGATCGAGCAATACGGCGATGCGCTGTTCATCGTGGCCCGCACCGCGCAGCTCGACGGCGAAAGCATCGCGTTCGGCGAGACGCATCTGTTCGTCGGCGAGGGATACATCGTCTCGGTCCGACACGGCGCCTCGACGTCCTACACGCCGGTCAGGGAGCGCTGCGAGAGTTGCCCGCGCGCGCTTGCCCGCGGCGAGGACTACATCCTCTATGCCATTCTCGATTTCATCGTCGACAACTACTCGCCGGTGCTCGAGACGATCCAGGACGAGGTCGAGGCGATGGAGGCGGAGGTGCTGGCGAGCGCAATGACGCGGGCGCAGATCGAGCGGCTCTATCTTCTGCGGCGGGACCTGCTCCGGCTGCGCAATGCGATCGGACCGTTGGTGGAGGTCTGCCGCAGGCTGGAGCGCGACGATCTGCCGATGGTGCGCGTCACGATGCGCCCGCTGTTCCGCGACGTCACGGACCATGTCCGCACGATCCAGGAACGGATCGACTCGCTGCGCGAGGTGCTTGCCTTTGCATTTGAAGCAAGCCTGCTTGTCGGTCAGGCGCAGGAAACGGCGATCTCCAAGAAGCTCGCCTCATGGCTTGCGATCGTTGCGGTGCCGACCGCCGTCGCCGGCATCTACGGTATGAATTTCAAGTACATACCGGAGCTGCAATGGGAGTACAGCTATTTCGTCGTGATGGGCCTGATGCTGGTCGTATGCGGCGGGCTGTTCTGGCGATTCCGGCGTTCCGGCTGGCTGTAGGCGGCGATCCGAACATCGAGCCAGTCTGGTCTGGGCAAAGCACAGCGGCGCAGCGCGACCATGTGCAAATCACCAACAATTTGGACAATTTTTCCCTCGAACGACGCCGCCCGAAGCCGGTTTACCGTCGGCGGCAAGACCGGTAACGTCGCCTCCCAATGCGACGTGGAGAGTGCCCATGCGGCCCAAGGATCAGATCAACTGGATGCTGACGGATGCGATCGAGGCGCTCGCCCGCGCCGAGCGGTTGCACCAGAGCTTCCTCAATTTGCACCCGCGCGGGGAGGGCAGCGAGCCGAGCTGGGAACCGCCGATGGACGTGATCGAGACCGAGGAGGAAATCCTGATCCTGGTCGCGCTGCCGGGGGTCGATCCCGACGAGGTCGAGGCCGCGCTCGACGGCGGCACGCTGGTGATCTCCGGCCGCCGCATCCTGCCCGCTGAACTCCGCAACGCCCGCATCCTGCGCCTCGAGCTGCCGCAGGGCCGCTTCGAGCGCCGCATCACGCTGCCGACCGGCCGCTACACCATCAGCCGCTTTGCCGCGCATGGCTGCGTCGGCCTGCGGCTCGGAAAATCGAGCTGAGGGATTTCGACATGGCTGCAACAGACGTTTCAAATCCGGCGAGCTCGGCGCCGATCCCGAGCGACGCAACGATCATCGTCCCGGTGCGCAACACCGTGCTGTTTCCGGACGTCATCATTCCGATCACGATCGCGCGCGCAACCTCGATTGCCGCCGCCCAGCAGGCGGTGCGCGAGCAGCGGCCGATCGGCATCCTGCTGCAGCGTGATCCCGAGGCCAACGATCCCGGCCCCGACGGGCTGTACCGGGTCGGCACCGTCGCCAACATCGTGCGCTACATCACCGGCGCCGACGACAGCCACCATCTGGTCTGCCAGGGCGTGCAGCGCATGCGCGTGCTCGACTATCTGCCCGGCACGCCGTTCCTGGCGGCGCGCGTGCTGCAGATCCCCGAGCCGACCACGACCTCGCCCGAGATCGAGGCGCGCTTCCTCAATCTGCAGCGCCAGGCGCTGGAGGCCGCGCAATTGCTGCCGCAGACGCCGCCCGAATTGATCGCCGCGTTGCAGGGCACGACGTCGCCGGCGACGCTCGCCGATCTTGCGACCTCCTACATGGACATCAAGCCCGCGGAGAAGCAGGACATTCTCGAGACCGTCGACCTCGTGGCGCGGATGGACAAGGTCTCGCGGCATCTCGCCGAGCGTATCGAGGTGCTCAGGCTGAGCCAGGAGATCGGGCAGAAGACCAAGGCCGTATTCGACGAGCGACAGCGCGAAGCGATCCTGCGCGAGCAGATGGCGACCATCCAGCGCCAGCTCGGCGAAGGCGACGGCAAGGCGGCCGAGGTTGTCGAGCTGACCAAGGCGATTGCAGAAGCCAAGATGCCGCCGGAGGCCGAGAGCCAGGCGCAGAAGGAATTGCGCCGCTACGAGCGGATGCCGGAGGCGGCGGCCGAGTCCGGCATGGTGCGCAGCTATCTCGACTGGCTGATCGACCTGCCCTGGAGCCTTCCGGAGGAGAAGCCGATCGACATCGCCGAGGCGCGCAAGATCCTCGACCAGGACCATTATGGGCTGGAGAAGATCAAGAGCCGCATCATCGAGTATCTCGCGGTGCGCAAGCTCGCGCCCGGCGGCAAGGCGCCGATCCTCTGCTTCCTGGGGCCGCCCGGCGTCGGCAAGACCTCGCTCGGGCAATCGATCGCACGCGCGATGTCGCGGCCGTTCGTTCGTGTCAGCCTTGGCGGCGTGCATGACGAGGCCGAGATCCGCGGCCATCGCCGCACCTATATCGGCGCGCTGCCCGGCAACATCATCCAGGCCATCAAGAAGGCCGGCGCGCGCAATTGCGTGATGATGCTGGACGAGATCGACAAGATGGGCCGCGGCATCCAGGGCGATCCGTCGGCCGCGATGCTCGAAGTGCTCGACCCCGAGCAGAACGGCACCTTCCGCGACAATTACCTCGGCGTGCCGTTCGACCTCTCGCGCGTCGTCTTCATCGCCACCGCCAACATGCTCGACGGCGTTCCGGGACCGCTGCTCGACCGCATGGAGCTGATCAGCCTCCCCGGCTACACCGAGGACGAAAAGCTCGAGATCGCCAAGCGCTATCTGGTGCGCCGCCAGCTCGAGGCCAACGGGATCAAGGCCGACCAGGTCGAGATCGATCCGGACGCGCTGCGGCTGATCATCAAGAGCTACACCCGCGAGGCCGGCGTCCGCAATCTGGAGCGCGAGATCGGCAAGGTGCTGCGCAACGTCGCGGTGCAGATCGCCGAAGGCAGCACCAGCCACGTCACGATCGCACCGAAAGACATCGTCTCGCTGCTCGGCCAGCCCAGGTTCGAGAACGAGATCGCGATGCGCACCAGCATCCCCGGCGTTGCCACCGGGCTTGCCTGGACGCCGGTCGGCGGCGATATCCTGTTCATCGAGGCCTCGCGCACCCCGGGCCGCGGCGCACTGATGATCACCGGACAGCTCGGCGACGTGATGCGCGAGAGCGTGCAGGCCGCACTGACGCTGGTGAAGAGCCGCGCCTCCCAGCTCGGCATCGACCCCGCCGTGTTCGAGAAGAGCGACATCCACGTCCACGTTCCCGCCGGCGCGACGCCAAAGGACGGCCCGAGCGCAGGTGTTGCGATGTTCACCGCCCTCACCTCGCTGCTGACCGATCGCACCGTGCGCAGCGACACCGCGATGACCGGCGAGATCTCGCTGCGCGGCCTCGTGCTACCGGTCGGCGGCATCAAGGAGAAGGTGGTCGCCGCCGCGGCCGCGGGCCTGACGCGGGTGATGCTGCCGGCGCGCAACAAGCGCGACTACGACGACATCCCCGCCGGCGCCCGCGCCAAGCTCGAGTTCATCTGGCTCGAACGTGTCGACGAGGCAATTGCGGCCGCGCTGGAGCCCGCCAAGGCGACACCCGCCGCGGCGGAGTGATTGCGTCTCAATAGAAAAAGGGGCGTGCAGCGACCGCTGTCACGCCCCTTTGCTCCGTGCAAGATGGGCTGACACAGCCCAACCACGTCATTGCGAGCGCAGCGAAGCAATCCATTTCGCCGCATGCGCGGAGCAATGGATTGCTTCGTCGCTATCGCTCCTCGCAATGACGGGTTACGTACATATGCGGGCTCAGGTCTTGGCCATGCAGTCCGAGATATAGAACCAGCGGTCGTCGCCGGTCAGTCCCTTCTGCTTCACCTCTTTGCGGCAAGCCTTGAGCTTGGGCTTGTTGGCGCGCCACTGCTCCTTCATCGCCTTTAGCTTCTCCATCGTCAGCTTGATCTTCGACGGCTTGGCCGTGGTGGTGGTGGCGGCCGGTGCCGGCGCGGTCGGCGCCGCGGTCTGGGCTGACGCGGCATGCAGTCCCAGGGCGAGCAGCGCGGCGGCAAGGCAAATCCGGGTGCGAAACATTGAAACCCCCCAATCCGATTTCTGTTCAAGGAATAGAGCGAATGCCGCGGGCGCCGGGAATCGGCGGCCCGCGGCGATGATGGTCGCGATCAGAGGATTTTGACCGCGCTGAGCAGCGTCATGTAGATGCCCCAGGCCAGCGGAACGCCGACGAACAGCCAGAACAGCGCCGCCCTGCCGTCCAGACCGCCCTTGCCGATGCCGAACGATCCGGTCGCGCCGTTGCCGCCGGTCGCCGTCGCCGCCTGCAGCTTCGCCACCTCGGCGTCGCTCATGTGCCATTTCGGATCGACCGGCTTGATCAGATAGTTGCAGATGAAGCCGGCGATCAGCATGCCGCACAGGATGTACATCGTGGTGTTGTAGAGCTGGTCGCGCGGCACGCCGGCGGCGAGCTGGAATTCGCGAAGGTAGTTCACCACGACGGGACCGATGATGCCGGCGGTCGACCACGCCGTCAGCAGACGGCCATGGATCGCGCCGACGAACTGGGTGCCGAACATGTCGGCCAGATAGGCCGGCACGGTGGCGAAGCCGCCGCCATACATCGACAGGATGATGCCAAGGCCGAGCACGAACAACAGCTTCGAGCCCATCGCGGCGAAGGTCGGCGCCAGCGCGTAGAGCACGATGCCGAGCACGAAGAACGTGTAATAGGTGTTCTTGCGGCCGATCTTGTCCGACAGCGAGGCCCAGAAGAAACGGCCGCCGATGTTGAACAGCGACAACAGGCCGGCAAAGCCGGCGGCGATCGCCGCGATCTGCGCCTTCTGCGATGCGTCGAGCGCATTGAATCCGACACTGGGCAGCCCGATCAGCTTGCCGGCAAAGATCTCCTGCAGCATCGGCGAGGCCATGCCGATCACGCCGATGCCCGCCGACACGTTCAAGCACAGCACCCCCCAGATCAGCCAGAATTGCGGCGTCTTGTGCGCGTTGTCGAGGTGAACGTTCTTGGTCGAGATCATCGCGTTGGATTTGGCCGGCGGCGTCCAGCCGTCCGGCTGCCAGCCGGACGGCGGCAGGCGATAGCGGAACGCACCGATCATCATGAACACGAAATAGATCGCGCCCATGGTGAGGAAGGTCTCCCAGGCGCCGACCGAGGTCGGGGTCTTGAAGTAGTTCATCAGCTTGTCGGCGAGCGGCGCGCCGATCATCGCACCGCCGCCAAAACCCATGATCGCCATGCCGGTCGCCATGCCGCGGCGATCCGGGAACCATTTCACCAGCGTCGACACCGGCGAGATGTAGCCAAGGCCGAGGCCGACGCCGCCGATCACGCCGGAGCCGAGCCACATCAGCCACAGCTGATGGGTGATGATGCCGATCGCGCCGAGCACGAGGCCGCCGCACCAGCACAGCGCGGCGACGAAGCCGGCCTTGCGCGGCCCGACCTTCTCGAGCCAGCCGCCCCACACCGCAGCCGAGACGCCGAGCACGACGAAGAACAACGTGTACATCCACCCCAAGCTCGCGACCTTCCAGTCGCAAGTCGTCGTGAACAATTCCTGCACCAGCGAGATATCGGGGCACGCCTTCGGCGCGGTCAGCCCGATCGCGCGCGACAGCGGCAGCCAGAACACCGAGAAGCCATAGGCCATGCCGATGCACAGATGGATGCACAGTGCCGCCGGCGGCACCAGCCACCGGTTGAAGCCGGCGGTCGCGATCGTGTGTTCCTTGTCGAGGAAACCTGCGCCTGCCGCGGATACGCGCGCGGCGCTGCTCACTGTGGTCATTGACTCCTCCCCTCCAGCGGCCGTTGTCGGGCGCGTCTGCGTCTTCGATCCCGTCTCAGCCCGGTCTCAGCCCTTTGCGGCCACCGTCAGGCGGCTGCTCCGCACATTTCCTCGATGCGCCGGGACCAACCACGCGCATTTCGCAAATGCTAACCCCCAATACGACCGGATATGCCCAGCCGTGCCGTCCCTGATCTGGACGCAGGCCGGCCGTCGTCCGCCGATGTGCCCCGATCCGGGCACAGCTCAATCTCCGCAATCCAGCGGAGATTATCAATTCGCGCAGAATGGAAAATAGGTGTCGATTGGCAAAAGGTAGATATCAAGCCGGATCTAGCGCGTACGCGGCGCTGCACCATTTGAATTATCTATCGATCCATTGGCCTTCTCGATCAGGAAAACGATCCGGGCGTCGCTTCGTTCGGTGATCTCGACCCTGTCGCCGGTCTCCTGGATGAGCGCCGGGATATCGATCACCGAAAGCGGATCGGTGCAGTGCACTTCGAGGAAATCTCCCGCCGTCACGCTCTTCAGGGCCTTGCGCGTCTTCAGCGCGGGCAGCGGGCATTTCAGGCCGGTGAGATCGAGCTTTATCGTGGTCATGGTTCGACCATGGCGAAGCCGTCATACATCGTCAACGGCGGCACCTTCTCACCCTGTCAGCTTTCAGCCGCGGCCGAAGCGAGCACATCGTCGACCGGAATAGCGGAGCGCAGCATCAATTCGGCGACGTCCTCGATGTCGTCGAGATGCGCGACCGGCAGCCTGGTTTCGACCGCAACGTCGCTGGCGATCCCGACCACGCGCGGGTCGTCGGGGAATAGCAGCGGCTTGCCGTTGGCGGCGCGATACACCTCGATCTTGTTGACCGGCTCACGCTTGAAGCCCTCGACCACGACCAGATCGACCTGCGCCATCTTGGCGAGCAGTTCCGGCAGCCGCGGCTCGCTGGCGCCGCGCAGCTCGTGCATCAGCGCCCAGCGCCGCGTCGAGGACACCAGCACCTCGGTCGCGCCCGCCTGCCGGTGCACCCAGGAGTCCTTGCCGGGAATGTCGACATCGAATTCGTGATGGGCGTGCTTGATCACGGAGACGCGCAAGGCCCGGCCCAGCAGATAGGGGATCACCCGCGACAGCAGCGTGGTCTTGCCGGCTCCGCTCCAGCCCGCGAGGCCTATCACTTTCATACGCAATCTCCGCAGACATATAACGTCCAGTGCTGCTTATATCAGCCTTGGCGCAATGTCATGCCAGCCCCGCCGGCGGATGGCGATCGATCAGGCCCCCAAGGGGATCGCCTTCGGAAACCCCTGGAGCAGCTGCGCCCACGGCGGCGCGAGCGCGACCGGGCGGCCCCATAAGGGCAATATTAACGGCATTTGCCGTACCAGTTCTCCCGATCAATGGGAGGCCTGTCCAGTGCCCAATCGTGATGGTGTTCGAGACGCCATAAGCCTGAAGAACAGGGTTCTGGTCACGGCGATCTTTCTGGCATCCGGCGCGGCATCCTTGATCCTCCAGGTCCTCTGGTTCAAGCAACTGCAATTCGTGCTGGGAAGCGCGACCGTCTCCGTCAGCGTAACGGTGGCGAGCTTCTTCTTCGGTCTCTCCCTGGGCAGCGCTTTCGGGGGCCGGATCGCCGACACCGTCAGCCGCCCCCTGAAAATCTACGGCTTTCTCGAACTCGCGCTCGCGGTCGTTTCCCTGGCGGTGACCGCGTTCCTGTCGCACTGGTCGACATGGGTGGGCTGGCTGTCGCCCATGCTGGACCTGGAGTCCCCATTCCGGTTGCCGCTCATGGTCGCGCTGTCGCTCGCCATCCTGTCGCTGCCGACGATGCTGATGGGCGCGACCCTGCCCTTCCTCGTGAAGTTCCTGACCCGCACGCAAACCGACCTCGCCAATCGCATCGGCCTGCTCTATGGGTTCAACACCCTGGGCGCCGCGATCGGCACCCTGGCTGTCGGCTTTGTCCTGATGGGCCTCTGGGGGATCACCGGATCGAGCCTGGTCGCAGCAGGCCTGTATGTCTGCGTCGGCGGCTTCGCCCTGCTCGTTGCGCGCGGCGCAAGCCCGCTGTCGCCGGTCACGGCGGAAGCGCCGGCGCAAACCGCCGGGCCGGGGCATCGCGGCACGTCTATCCTCATCGCGATCTTCGCGTGCTCCGGCTTCGTCTCCATCGCTTATGAAGTCGTCTGGTTCCGCTTCCTGACCAATGTCAGCACCTCAAGCGTTTACGCCTTCTCCGGCATGCTCGGTGTTTACCTGCTGGGCCTGGTGATCGGCGCCCTGATCTGCGCGAGGCTGCTCGCACCCCGCAAGGATCAACTGCTGCGATACTTCGCCGTCACACAGCTGCTCATCGCGGTTGCGGCCACGCTGACCGTTGGGATACTCGGCAAGGCGCGCACCGTGGAAGCCGTGCTGTCTCCCATCGTATCGGGCCTGGTTCCAGTTCCGGCGCAGGAGCTCTTGGGAGGTGATGTTTCATTCTTCCTGATCTGTGCCGTCGCCCTATTGCTGCCGACCACGCTGATCGGCGTCAGCTTTCCGCTGGCCAGCGAACTGACGGTGATGCAGATGAGCGCGCTGGGCCGTCGAATCGGCACGCTCTACGCCTTGAACACGATCGGCGGCGTGGTGGGCTCCCTGGCGGCAGGGTTTCTTCTGATCCCCTATCTGGGGAGCCAGGGGGCGCTCACCGCCCTGATTGTTCTGAATGTCCTGCTCTTTGTCGCGACGACCGTATCGCAATCGGATCTTCTGAAAGAAAGCAGCCTGTGGCGGCAAGGGGCAGTCGCCGCAAGCATCATCGCCGTAGCGCTCCTCCTCTTCACCCCGCACTATCTTGAACGGGTCCTGACCTCGATCGAAGGCGGCAATGTCCTCGAGCTGCGCGAAACCAAACAAGCAACATTTGCGGTGGTCGAGTATCGCGAGAAGGCGGCGGGCACCTATCAGCAATTGGTGGTGAATTCGAAGAGCTATGCCAACAACCGTCCCGAGGGCCGACGCTACATGGCCGCGATGGGGCACTATCCCATTCTGCTGCACCCGGGCCCGGTTGAAACGGCGGTCGTGATCTGCATCGGGACCGGCACCACCGTGGGTGCGGTCAGCACCCATCAGGAGTTACAATCCATCGATGCGGTCGATCTGGCCTCGACGGTTTTCGAGTTTGCGCCCCGCTTCGTGCCGATCAACAAGCAGTTCTATCAAAACCCCAAGGTCCATCAGATCGTCGCGGACGGACGCCATTTCCTGCTGGGGACAAGCGAGACATTCGACGTCATCACCCTCGAGCCCCCGCCGCCCCATGACGCCGGCGTCATCAACCTCTATACAGAGGAATTCTATGCGCTCGCAAAGCAGAAGATGCGCCCCGGCGGCGTTCTCGCGCAATGGGTGCCGCTGGATTTCAACCGCGGCATTCTTCCGAAGATGATCCTCAAGGCGATGATGGGCCAGTTCAAGCACGTCTCCCTGTGGTTGCCGTCCAGAATGGAAGGCGTGGCCATCGCCTCCGATGAACCGCTGAAAATCGATCCTCGCGTGCTCGCCACGCGCATGTCCAAACCGGGGGTGGCTGAAGACCTGACAGCAAACGGGCTGCGCTCGCCCGAGGATTTCCTGGCGACATTCATCGCCGCTGATGAAAAGCTCGTGGCCTTTGTCAGGGATGTGCCGAGTCTCACGGATGATCGGCCGCGTCTCGAATATTACAACTGGTATCCGCTGAGTTCGGTCAGCGTGGACGAACTGAAGCGCCTCCGCGAGCCCGTGGAGACTTATCTTGCCGACAAATCCATCGACGAGGCCCGTCTCGACACCGCGCGTACAGTGGCCAATGCGATTCTGGATGAGCACCAAGCCACGGCCGAGGGCGACAAGTCCGCCGCCCGTGCCGCGCTTCGCCTGGCCGTCAAACTGGATCCGGATAATTCCTATGTCGGCTTCCTGGACCGCAAGCTGCGCGAGTGATCGGGCAACCTCCTGGAGGACCGCCTTCGGAAACTCCTGGAGCAGCTGCGCCCACAGCAGCGCGAACGCGATCAGGCCACAGTCGCGATATCCCCGAACCAGTTCACGGGCCGCCGCCCGGGGCTCACCCCGCGTGGGCTCGTTATCCTGCAGGATCAGTCGGTCCGTTGACCGACAGGTCGCCCGGGCTTGGCAAGCCTTACCGGTCGGCTCTCTCTCGGGGGCTGGCCACGCACCCGGAACCGCTTTCGCGGGCGCTGCGTCTCGACCGACAGCACCTCTTCCAACGTCGTGTTCCTAAAGCGAAGCCTTCTTAACATCGCACCGCTCCCTGAGCGGGTGGGAGCCCCATTGGTAGCTCAGTTACCGACGCCTTCGACAGGGCTCATGTCGGTGACGGAAGATAACCAACGACCGCACGCTTTGCTCCAAAAGAACCATTGCACCTTCGTCTCACATCAGGCGCCATCCGACTATCCAGCGGATATACCTCGAAGTTTCCAATGCACGGGGCGACCGGAACACGATAATGTGCAGCGCCGGAGCACCAGCCATGCCTCGCTCGCCTTCGATCGTGCCGCACCAAATCGACCACGACACCTATCTGGTGCTGAACGATTTTGGCCGGCTTGGCCGCGCCTGGTGCGAAACCGATGAAGAAGGGAGCGACCGGAAAACGCTGATCCGCCGCTTGCTGGATGACCATTACAGCCATCCGGTCCGCATCGTGGCCTTCAATACCAGCGAAGGATGGTCGCGCGACGTCACGACCGATATTGCCGACGAGCTGCGGCGCCGCTTCGTCGAATACGATGAGGTCCCGCGCTCCGTGCTGGAGTTCGTCGAGACGGCCATGCGGCACTGAGCCGGATCCGGTCGCACCGAGACCTGCGGCAAAACAACCCGACGGGCAACTCAGCAAAAACCTGTCAATCCGCGCGCGCAAAAATATTTCGCTTTATCAGAAAACAAACTCAGTGTATGAATTGCCCGTCTCACCCGATCGAGGGGCGCTGCGCATCGTCACGGGTGTTGCGGTGAGATGCGGTGGACGCCGATCATGCCGGAGACGAAAGCATGTGACGCGGACGGCGAAGTCGTGTGGTCCTGACGCCCTAGCGGCAGGTGTCCTCTCGCAAGATGCGCAAGCGTTTTGCGAAGGCGGTGACAAGCAAGCCCAGTCTCGCCGGGGAGAGCACGAAGTAAGCCGTAACCCATCGCGCAGGGAAAGCCGGATTGCTCCGGTTACACCTGTGGTCCTACCCCCGTGCTTTCTACCTTTTGCACGGGGCCCATGGGTGCGATCGGCACCCGGCTTTCCCTGCGCCCTCTTCAAGAGAGGGCGGAAACGAAGAGCAAAGCTCGGGCAGATCATGTCGCGAGAATGCGAATGTTTGACTCACAGGCCGTGCAACAAATTCAGTGTCGTCCCGGGCTTGACCCGGGACCCATAACCACAAATGGAAGTTGGTGCACGCGCTGGGGCCACAGCTCTCTTCAACAACACGACCCTGTGGTTATGGGTCTCTGCTTTCGCAGGGACGACGATTGAGATGGGCAATGCCACACATTCTCTGTCGTCCTGGCGAAAGCCAGGACCCATAACCACGAATGCTGCTTGTTGCGCGACGTTGTAACAACGAGTCTCGTTCACTACACCGGCCGCGGCGTATGGGTCCCGGCCTTCGCCGGGACGACAGCGGTGATTTCTGCGGCGTTCTTGAATCTACCATGCAGACGCCAACAATCGCCGCTACGCCGGCCTGAACCCCGCCGCCGTCAACGCGGCGCGGCCCTGGTCCGATGCCAGCGCGTCGAGAAAGGCCTGCACCGCGGGCCGCTGCTTGCGCGCCGTCACCAGCGCGAAGTCGTAGTGCTCTTCGGCAAGCGGAATGAAACCGAGCCCGGACGCACGGGCGACCGGCGCGATGGTCATGCCCCAGTCGGCGCGATGCTGCGCCACCGCGGCCGCAACCGCATTGTGCGAGCGCGGCTGATTCCAGTAGCCGTCGGGCCGGTGGCCGCCCAGCAAGCGGTCGATCAGGATACGCGTGCCGGCGCCCTGGTTGCGGTTGACCATGATGCAGGCGGGATCGGCGAGCGCGGCGCGCACCGCCTCTTCTGCGCTCAGGCCGGCAAAGCGCGTGTCGTCCTTGCGGAACACGATGCCCTGCATGCGCCGCCAGCCCGGCACGAGCTCGAGGCCGGCGGCCAGATACGGCGTGTTGTACGTCTCGGTCTTGTCGTCGAACAGATGGATCGGGGCGAGATCACATTCGCCGCGCCTTGCGGCGGCGAGTCCGCCGAGACTGCCCACTGCGATCGAACGCACCACAAGGCCGGCATGCGCCAGCGGCGCGCTGACGAGATCGAGCCCGGTGCAATGGCTGCCGACGATCACGAGATCAGGCACCCGCACGTGCGGCGTGAACAGCGTCACCTCGGCGTCGCTGCCGGCCGGCAACTGGTCGGCCAGCGCCTCGATCTTCAGGAAGCCGTCGGCCTGCGCGAACGACGTGATCGCGCCCGAGCCCTTGCCGCCGGGATAGGCGATCAGGCCGTCGGCGCCTTCGACCAGCGACACCATCACGAACTCGGTACGCCCGAGCTCGGAGGCGATCCGCACCGGCACCTTCGCCGCCACCCTGGCATCGGAGCGCGGCGGCAGGCCGGCCATCCGCCGCAGCACCGGCACGATCATGTCATGGAAGGTGAACATCGCCGAGGTCGGAAAGCCCGGCAGGATGACCACCGGCTTGCCGTCGCAGACCGCAAGGCACAGCGGCTTGCCCGGCTTCAGCGCCACGCCATGCGCGATGATGCCGGGCTTGCCGAGCCTTGTGATGATCCGGTGCGAGACGTCGCCCGCACCCTTGGAGGTGCCGCCCGACAGCACCAGCATGTCGCTCTCCGCCAGCGCCTCGCGCATCGCGGCCTCGAGCATCGCCTCGTTGTCCGCGATCGCGCCAAGGAACGCCGCGTCGCCGCCGTTCTCCGCAATTGCCGCGGTGACGATCGCACCATTGGTGTCGTAGATCGCGGCCGGCCGCAGCGTCTCACCCGGCTGCACCAGTTCGTCGCCGGTCGAGAGAATCGCAACGCGCGGACGGCGCACCACCTGAACGTCGGCAATGCCGCAGGCCGCGAGCATGCCGATCTCGCGCGAGCCGATCATCGTTCCCGCGCGCAACAGCGCCTCGCCGCGCGCGATGTCGGAGCCGGCATAGGACACGAACTGCCCGGGCGACGCCGCGCGCCGGACCTCGATCGCATCATGGCCGGCGGGCTGGGTGTGCTCGACCATCACGATCGCATCCGCGCCGCGCGGCACCGGACCGCCGGTCGCAATCGCGGTCGCGGTGCCCGGCAGCACCGGCCGGGTCGGCGCGGTGCCGCACGAAATGATCTCGTCGTTCAGCGCGAGTTGCACCGGCGTGGCTTCGCTGGCGGACGCAAGATCGGCGGAGCGCACCGCAAAGCCGTCGACATTGGAGCGATCGAACGGTGGCACGTCGATCGGCGCCACCACGTCCTCCGCCAGCGCACGCCCGAGCGCATCAGCGAGCAGCCGCGTCTCGGACGGCAATTGGCGCGGGAACAGCGCCGCCTCGAAGCGCGCGATCGCCTCCTCGCGCGACAGTACGGTCAGGAACTGGTCCTGCTCGACGGATGGGTTGGGTTTCGGCGTGAAGATATTGGTCATCTCGGGAACTCACTCCCGCAACATATAGGCATCGACGACGGTGCCCGCAGCGAAGCCCTCCGCGGCGCCGGGCACAATCAGCAGGCCTTCGGCGCGCGCGATGGCATCGAGCGACAGGTCCCCGATCGCGAGCGCCGCCCAAAAACCCTGTTGAGAGCCATGCTGAGAACCCTGCCGACGCGTCAGCAGCACGACCTCGGCAATGCCGACGCCGGAGGCGATCTTGCGTTCCAGCGGCAGGGCGAGCGATTTGCGCGGGCGCCGGCCCGACAAGCGATCGAGCAGTGGAAGCGCAATCGTCCACCAGACCGCGAAAGCCTGATCCGGCGCGCCCGGCAAGGCGACGACCGGCGTCGCACCGATCCGGCCGACCGCCGTGGTGCGCCCGGGCTGCAGGGCAATGCCGTGCGCGACCAACGCTCCACGTGCCGCCAGCGCATTCACCGCCGCATCGGTGTGACCAACGCCGGTGCCGCCGATCGTGATGATGAGATCGCAACCATCTGCCTCGAGCGCGTTTGCAATCGCCCCCACATCGGGCGCCGCCTCGGCATAATCGATCTCAACGCCCGCGAGGCGCGCGGTGTCGGCGACCAGTTGCGCGGTCAGCTGACCGTTGCAGATGTTGACGATGCGAAGCCGAGGCCGCCGTACGCGCAACAGCTCCAGTCCGGCGGCGCGCGCGAGCAGCAGACCGCGCGACAGCAGCGGCTCGCCGGCCGCGATCACGGCGCGCCCGGCGGCAATGTCGCTGCCGGCACGCCGGACGCCCTGCCCCGGGATGGCTTCGGCGAGCACCTGCGGAAGCGGACCGGAGGTGTCGACGGCATCGGCATCGACCACGCAGTCGGTGCCGTCGGGCATCGCTGCGCCGGCCGCGACCCAGACCGGCGGTCCAGCCAGCGGCAGCGGCGCATAGGACGACGCGCCAACCAGATCATTGGCGCGCATCGCCCAGCCGTCGCTGACGGCGACATCGTGCAACGGGTATGCGCGCAGGGCCGGCATCTCGGCCGCAATGCAGCGCAGTGCATCGGCCGGCGGCAGCTCGATCGGCTGGACCGGCGCGAGGTCGCGCAGCACGGCGGCCAGCGCCGCATCGAGCGGGGTGAGCGAAGCCGGAAGGCGCTGGGCGGTGATCATGGCCCGCTATGGACTGAATCGGCCCCGAATGAAACCAGCTTGCGCCGTGCCGGGGCACCGCCATTAGACCGATGGCGCGTTGACGCGGACCCCAAAGTAGTTGCAAAAGAAACCAATATGACCGGGTCCCGGAGGCCCGGCACAACCATAATGGCCAATGCGCCAGTTCAGGAGGGAAACAGAATGATCGCCACCAGAGCGTTTTCGAGCGAAGTGGTTACCGGTTCGCGTGAAGAAAACGCGTCAAAACAAAAATCTGGAGCGCCGTTCCGATTCAATCGGAACGGCATTGGCTCCAGACTAGCCATGTTCGGGACGCTCGCAGCCGCGCTGCTGGCCTCCTCGGCCGTATCGGCGCAGGTATCCGACGACATCGTCAAGATCGGCGTGCTGACCGACATGAACGGCCCGGCCTCGACGCCGACCGGACAGGGCTCGGTCACCGCCGCGCAGATGGCGGTCGACGATTTCGGCGGCAAGGTGCTCGGCAAGCCGATCTCGGTGATCGTCGGCGATCACCAGCTCAAGCCGGACATCGGCGCGACCATCGCGCGGCGCTGGTATGACGTCGATCAGGTCGATCTGATCGTCGACGTGCCGGTGTCGGCGGTCGGGCTCGCGGTGCAGAACATCGCCAACGAGAAGAAGAAGCTGTTCATCACGCATTCGACCGGCGCGACCGACTTCCATGGCAAGTTCTGCTCGCCCTATGCGATGCAGTGGGTGTTCGACACCCGCGCGCTCGCGGTCGGCACCGCCCAGGAGGTGGTGAAGCGCGGCGGCGACAGCTGGTTCTTCATCACCGACGACTATGCGTTCGGCCATTCGCTGGAGAAGGACGCCTCCGCGATCGTGACCAAGAACGGCGGCAAGGTGCTCGGCGCGGTGCGGCCGCCGTTTGCGACGCCCGATCTGTCGTCCTTCATCCTGCAGGCGCAGGCCTCGAAGGCCAAGATCATCGGCATTGCCGGCGGACCGCCCAACAACACCAACGAGATCAAGACCGCGGCCGAGTTCGGTGTCTTCGCCGGCGGGCAGCAGATGGCGGCGCTGCTGGCGCTGATCACCGACATCCACTCGATCGGCCTGTCGGCCGCGCAGGGCCTGTTGCTGACCACCTCGTTCTACTGGGACATGGACGACAAGACCCGGGAATGGTCGAAGCGCTATTTCGCCAAGATGAACCGGATGCCGACGATGTGGCAGGCCGGCGTCTATTCCTCGGTGACCGCCTATCTGAACGCGATCAAGGAAAGCGGCACCGACGATCCGCTCAAGGTTGCGGCCAAGATGCGCGAGAAGCCGGTCGAGGATTTCTTCGCCCGCAACGGCAGACTGCGCGAGGACAATCTGATGGTGCACGATCTCTGGCTGGTGCAGGTCAAGACCCCGGCCGAGTCAAAGTATCCGTGGGACTACTACAAGATCCTGGCCAAGATCTCGGGCGAGGACGCGTTCGGCCCGCCGGACCCGGCGTGTTCGTTGGTGAAGAAATGAGATAGGCAATTGGCGAATAGGGAGTAGCGAATAGATGCGGTCATTCGCTATTCGCCACTCACCATTCGCCGCGCTATCTCGCCACCCCGATCTCCCTGAAATACTTCAGCACGCCGGGGTGGATCAGATTGATATCGGGCGCGGCAGCGACGGTGTTCGCTGCCGTGGTCTCGCAAGCCTGCGCGAGCTTCTTGCAGAAATCAGCCTCGACGCCGTGCAGCGTCTTCGCCAGCCGGTAGGCGACATCCTCGGGCAACGTCTCGCGCACCAGGATGTAGCTCCAGGAGCCGACCGAGGAAATCGCCGCGGTCTGCTTCGGGTAGCTGCCGGCCGGAATCGTCAGCGGCTTCAGGAAGGTGTGCTTGGCACGGATGCGGGCAATCTCGTCCGCGGTGGGCGCGATGAAGCGCGCACCGCTTGCGCTCTCGGCCATCTTGCTGAAACCGGGCCAGCCGATGCCGGCGCCCCACAGCGCCGCAGCACGGCCGTCCTCGACCATCGCAGGGCCATCGCCGGCGCGATCGAGATAGATCGACTTGAAGTCCTCGTCCTGCCTCAGCCCGATGCCGTCGAGGATGTAGCGCGACAGGATCGGCAGGCCCGAGCCCTTGGCGCCGAACGCGACGGGCTGACCGACCAGGTCCTGGATCGTCTTGTAGGGACTGTCGGCACGCACCACGAACATGCCCGGGCTCGAATACATCGCGGTGAGGATTTTCAGCTTGGTGGCCTTCGGCCGGCCGATGCCCATGAAGGCCTCGTAGGACGGCTCGCCGGCAACGGTTGCGATATCGACGCTGCCCGCCTCGAGCAGCGGGATGTTCTCGTTGGAGCCCTTGGTGTTGCGCGGCTCGATCGACAGCGTCGTATCGGCCGCGTTCATCGCCTCGGCGAAGGCATTGCCATAGAGCGGAAAGCCGCCACCCGGCGTCGCCGTGGCGAAACTGATCGTGGTTTTGGAAATGGTCTTGCTCCCCTCTTGCGCCGTCGCGTCGCCCGCGAGCAGCAGCGCGCCGGCGCAAATCATGACAGCGAATTTCATCCCGAGCCTCAGGCATTGCGCATAAGCGCGACTATCGTCGCACGGGCGGGGTCGTAGGCAAAGCCAGCGTTTTGTGAAACCATGAGGGCAACAGTCACAAGAAAATGACGGGAGAGACGATGTTCCGGTTCGCACGTGCCGCGTTGCTTGGTTTGATCTGTTACCTTGCCTCCGCTAGCCCCTCCTCCGCATCCGACTATCCGAACCGTCCGGTGCGCTGGCTGATCGGCTTCGCCGCCGGCGGCCCGGTCGACATCGTGGCGCGCATCATGAGCCAGTGGCTGTCGGATCATCTCGGCCAGCAATTCGTGGTCGAGAACCGCGCTGGCTCCGGCGGCAACATCGCAGCCGCCGCTGCGATCAACTCACCGGCGGACGGCTATACGTTGCTGTTCGTCGCACCCAACAACGCGATCTCGACCTCGCTCTACAAGAAGCTGCCCTACGATTTCCTGCGCGACACCACCCCGGTCGCCAGCATCATGCAGCTCACCAACATGCTGGTGGTCTCGAACGCGATGCCGGTGAAGACGGTTCAGGAGTTCATCGACTACTGCAAGGCCAACCCGGGCAAGGTCGCCTACGCCTCGTCCGGCAACGGCACCTCGGTGCACATGTCGGCCGAGCTGTTCAAGGCGATGACCAAATGCGACATGCAGCACGTGCCGTATCGGGGATCCGCGATCGCCTTCCCCGACATCATCTCCAACAAGGTGCAGCTGATCTTCGACAACCTGCCGTCGGCGCTGGAGCAATCGCGCGGCGGCAGCGTGCGCGCGCTCGGCGTGACCTCGCCGCAGCGCTGGCCGGGCGTGCCCGACGTGCCGGCGATCGCCGAGACCGTGCCGGGCTTCGAGGCGGTCGGCTTCTACGGCATATCGGCGCCGAAGGGCACGCCGCCGGAAGTCGTCGAGACCCTCAACAAGGCGGTCGGCGAGGCCCTGAAGGACCCCAAGCTGGTGGCGCGGCTCGCCGAGGTCGGTGGCATCCCGAAGCCGATGACCCCGGCCGAATTCGGCAAACTGGTGGCAGACGAGACCGAGAAATGGCGCAAGGTGGTGGAGTTCGCCGGCGTCTCGGTGGATTGAGCGGCCGATGGTGCGGCGGCGCTGGGGCCTCGCGGCGGCATTGCCGAAACCCCACGCACCCTGTAAACGGAGCCCGCACCGTTGCCGGCCGCACCCCGCGGCCCGCAAGGCGGCGGGGCCTGTAGCTCAATGGTTAGAGCCGGCCGCTCATAACGGTCTGGTTGCAGGTTCGAGTCCTGCCGGGCCCACCAATGAGTTCAGAGGGTGTACGGCCTACGAAAGAGTGACTCGATCGCCGTTTAAGAGTGACTCGATCCGCACCTTTAAGAATGACTCGATTTGGTATCTTGTTGAAATCTCGCTGTAATTTCTTGTAGTTTTGGTTTTGCCGCGTTGTAAGCTCGGAAAAATTCGAGCCGGTTTTTTTGGCGTACTTTGAAAAAAATCGAGGCAAAATGACTTTCATCTTCGACACCGCGCTGTTCACCGCATTGATGGAAGGTAGGTTGAAGCCGTTGAGTGGCCTGCGCGGACACCTTATGGCGACGGACAATCAATTGAGGGCGATGCGCTCCGCAGCGAGGGACGATCTCTGCTCAAGATTCCTTCTGGGCCGTTCGGCGTTCATCACCGAGGGCGTGGCTGGAGGCGACGGCCGAGATGTTGAGTGGGAGCAGAACGGCCCAGACTTCGATGAACTTGCTGCGCATCTCGGCAGCGAACGCCATCCTGAATGGAAGGCTGATGTAGAGGTCCTGGAAGTTGCCCTGAATGAAAAGGCCGTGCTGGTAAGCGACCGACGGACCCTCCGGGATTTAATGGAGCACTTCGAGGGGCAGTCCGTTTCCAGTCTTGAAGTCCTTCAACATTGATCCAAAAGGTGGGCAGATTTTCCGCTCCGGCCCTGTTACCACTAGGCACCGCTTTACGATGGCAATCGTGACTTTTACACGTTTATGATGCAGAAAATGATCTCATTGACCACCGCGCGGAGCGGAATGCGTCTTGAGGGGGGAAGACGTAAATGGCAGCAACGCCCGAGAGTCGCTGGATCAAGTTTCTGCGGAATTACGGTCCTATTCCAACCAACGATAACATGTACGATGAGACCATCCAGCGATCGCTGAGGCGCCTTAAAATCGAACCGTTGGTGTTGCCCGCTCAGTTCTTGGACGTCCTTGTTGCGAATTTCCAATCCGCGAGCCCGCTGACGGAAATCCTCACGGGCACGGCCGGCGATGGCAAGACCTACCACTGCCGCGAAGTCTGGATGGCCTTGGGCGGCTCAGCGACCGACTGGAATCGTGGCGACAAGATTCAGACGTTGAACGTGAACTCCCGTGAGATCGTTATTGTTAAAGATCTCAGCGAGCTAATGGCGGAAGATAGCGCAGAACTTCTCAACCGGATGGCCGCGGATGTCGCGGAAACAAATCCATCGAGAGTATATCTGATCGCGGCGAACCACGGACAGCTACTGGAAAAGCTCAAGGCTGCGCCGCAGACCGACGCCATGAAGTCGATGACAAAGGTCGTGGAGAGCCTGCTGGTCACTGGCATAAATCCAGATCCTACAATCAGGCTAAACCTTAGAGACCTGAGCCAAGCTCCCGCCTCTGAGATGATCGGCCTAATCATCGGCAAGATGATGTCTCATTCGGGTTGGGGTGAGTGCGCCACCTGTCCCCTTCATGATGGCAATAACGCCTGCCCCATCCTGGAGAATCGCCGGAGGCTGCAAGACACTTCCGACGGGGCGGTCTTCCAAAAGCGGTTAACAGCACTGGTTGAGTTGAGTGAACAAAATGGCGTTCACTTTCCAGTCCGTCAGTTACTCGCGCTCGTCACGAACATCCTGTTGGGCCACCCCAAAGCGAGGGATGGCTTAATGTCATGCGGCGAGGTCTCCGAAATCGCTGCTCAGCAGAGCCTACATCTTGCAAGCATCTACCGTAACGTGTTCGGCGAGAACCTTTCGTCCCGTCGAGCCGAGAAGACCGATCTGTTCCGGAAGCTCAATTCTTTCGGGATCGGATCGGAAACGAGTAACAGGGTCGACGACCTGCTTGTGTACGGTGCAGATGATCCTGATCTCCATGAAACCTATCAGAATCTGGTTTTGACGGATCCCATTTACGGCGGCACTCCGGCGTATACAGGAGCCCAGCGCGCTTACCTTGAAGCAGCGGACGCCGGCGCACGAGACGAGTTCCTTCCAATGCTACGGTCCCAGCGTCAGCGCCTTTTCTTCACCCTGCCCGAGAACCACGAAGGTCATTTCGAGCTTTGGGACCTGACCGTCTTTCGCTACGGCGGCACCTATCTTGACATGACCAAAAAGCTGAAAGCCAAGGAAGCTGCTCCGCGAGGGGTCATGCCCCTGATCATGCGAGGGCTCAATCGGGTCTTCACCGGAATGCTGGTCCAGAACCAGGATGAACTGGTGCTCGCCACTTCGGGCAGTCATTCCCAATCGAAGACTAGCCCGCTGCTCGACGAGATGGTGTCGGTACCCCGCTCACAGGGGGAGGAAGTCTCGCTGATCCCGGCGGCGAAGGATGGGGTGTCTCTTCGGGTGCGCGTATCGCGCGGCGACGATCCCGGCGCCGTCATTCTTCCGTTGACGCCGACGCGCTTCGAGTTCCTGGGACGAGTAGCCGAGGGGGCGCTGCCCAGTAGCTTCTCGCTCGAGTGCCATGAGGACCTTCTCGCATTCAAGGCAAAGCTCCTAAGTGCGACCGAGCGCCGGCGGGAGATCGACGAGGATGATGCTCCCACAGACGGCGAGTTGATGCTTCGCTTCATCGAACTCGGAAGCGACGGTAGAGCCGGTCAGCGCCGCGTCGTGGTGAGGATCTGAGGTCATGGAAATACTCCCGCGGCCGACAAGCCAGGACGATAATACCGGCCCCCGTATGTGGGTCGACGAGGCGATATGGGGTCACCGGCTCTATGACGAGCAGACGCCATGGCTCACCATGCTCGAGTTTCTTTGCGTCCTGCACGCCGAGCATACCCACGGGCGGGCCCTACGCGAGGAGACGCTGAACGGGTTGTCATACAGGCCGCAACAGCAACTTCGCCTCCGCAATCTGCTGTTTAACAATCCGCATATCGCCACCGTGCTGGGGACAGATCAGTCCGATGATGCGATGTGGTCTACCTGGCTGAGACTGATGCAGGAGAACGCCGGCGGCCTAGACAGTCCCGACTTCGCCTACCTGCGCGACCGCTTCGAAAGCTTATATCGGCGAACACATCGGCTACCTGAGAAAGATGGTGGATGACACCAACCCGGCGCCAAACATCACCAGTTCCATAGGCCGCGGATGGCTACTTTTCTCCGACTTCCTGCCGAGACACTACCCATCCTTCAAGGAGGAATTCTCTGAAACAACCGGCATGACGTTCGAACAATATTTCACGTGCATCTGCGGGTTGACGACGTATGTCAGCCTGGGCAACGAGATGGAAGGCCGCACCCAGAACATCAACACGGTCGGCGCTGCTACGCGCTACCGCGGCGTCTTTCCGCATTACATGGCGCTGGACTCGCAGACGCCTGAGGAATTGGCAACGGCATCCGCCGGCACGCAGGCCGACTTCGAGAGGGCGATGTGGCAACGTCCGATCATACGTTTCCCCAACGATGCATCGGTCATCGCGGACCCTGTTTGCTTTACGGCAAAATTGTCGATCAGCCGCTGTTCTGCCCGCTGCAGGGCCATCCCGAGAGAGCAAAGGCACTTTTCGGAGCGTTTGGGGATGCATTCGAGGAATACTCGAATGAAATCCTCCGGCGCATGTTCGCCACCCCTCATTTCAATCTCAAGAAAATGGACGGGAAGACTACCGTATTCGAGGTCGACGCGCTGATCGCGGAGGGGACTTCTGCGTTTGTGTTCGAGACAAAGGCCAAGTTCCTCAACGAAGACCTGGTTTCCGGAAACGCTTACGCGGGGTTCGTCGAGCACCTCCGGGAGAAGTACGTAAGTCGCGGCAATGCCGTCTGGCAGCTGGCAAAAATCACCGCCGCGATGTCCGCGGACAACTGGAGGACAATGCCAGCCGAGCTCAGCGTGGCAAAACGAATCTTTCCGATCGTGCTCACCCACGACATCCGGATGGACAGTCCCGGAACGGGAATGTTCCTCGACCAGGAAATGAAGCGACTGAACGCCGACCTTCCCAGCGACGAGAGAGTTCAGCGCCTGATCGTCCTGACAGTGAATGACTTGGAGCTACTGGAGGGGGCGATTGCTTCCGGCCGTTTATCGCTGACCGATCTGCTGTCGGGGTACCTCGCGGAACTGGTCAATGTCGATCCGCTGTGCTCCTTTCACAACTACGTGGCGCACTCTCCTTACGCCGACCAAATGCAGCCGAGTGCAGTGGTTCGAGAGAGAGCAGGTGAGATCATCCGAAACGCCCAAGAGGTTCTGTTCCCGAAGGACAAAGAGCCCTAGTCGAACGAACTTTCGGCAAGTCAATTGTGATCCCCCGCAACATCTTCCTTGCCGCCGGTCGCCACGATCCGCAGCGCGCCGTCCGGAAGTGGCCGCTGCAGCGCCTTCGCCTCGTCCCAGGAGGCCCGGAGCCAGACTTCGTGCTCCTCGGGCGTCGTCAGGATGACCGGCATCGCCTTCGGATGCACCCTGCCCACCTCGGCATTCGGCTCGCAGGTCAGAAAAGCGAAGATGTCGGTGGTGACCTCGCCTTCCTTCATCTTCCGGACGCTGGTCCAGATTCCAGCAAAGCACAGCAGCGGTCTCGTCTCATCCAGCGCGAACCAGACCGGCACCTTCTTGCCGTCGATCGTGTCGAATTCCGAAAAAGACGTGAACGGCACCAGGCAGCGGTTATCTGCCCCCAGCCATCGCTTCCAGTGGCCGCTCGATACATTGCGAATGTTGGTGGTGCCGCCGTCGGGCTCCATCCGCAGCAGTTCCTTGAAATCGACCGCCTTGCCCTTGGCCTCGAGCTTCTGGGCGCGCTTCTTCGTCGCGTCCATCAACGCCTTCTGCGAAGACGGCATGCCCCAGCGCGCCATGGCAAGTTCGCGCTCGGCGCCGGCGTTGCGAACGATCGGTGCCAGATAGTCCGGATAGATGCCGGGCATGGACGCCAGATTGCCGGTGCGGTCGTGCTGCGGCCCGACCTTGAACAGTCGCCGGATGGCGTCGACGTTCCTGGTCATCGAGTAGAGATTGCACATGCTCCAATTATAAGGTTTTTTCTGTTGCTCCGTCTGCATCCTAGATAGTTTGCTGGCGTCACAATAATGGGGACATGAGAAACCTGCACTATGATCCTGCTTGCGGCGCGATTCCGCCCATGGGACGATTCTTCCCGCGAGATTTCTGCTTTCAAGCCATTGGCATTCCCTAGTCTCTTTCACCCTCACCGAAGTATGGAATGAGCAATTTCCTTCATTGGGTGCAGATCGACGCGACGGCGGCCGCGAAGGCCGAGCGTGCGCTCGATGGCGAGCAGGACGGCGAGGTACGTGATGAGATCGGATTCATGGCGATCCATCATGCATTCGCCAACCGTTTCTTCCCTGGCACTTCCGTCCTCCACACCCGCCTCCGCTATCTGTTTTTCGTACCCTGGCTGATGCAGCGTGTGGCCGGCGACCGGAGCGCCGTATCGCTTTCGGATCGATTGAAGCGAGCGGAAGCCGGCGCCAAGGATCAACTCAAGGAGCATGGGAGTCCAAGAGGCATCATCGGCCGCCGCTCCCCGCCACGGCAAATTCGCAGTCAGCTTCCATCCATCGTGTACTGGAACGCACTGCAGCAATGGGGTTTTCTACGACCCCATTCCGATGGGACATACCCGAGCCGACTTGAAGCGCTGAAATCACTTGCCGACATCCTTGCCTCGGAAAAGCGCAACTCCCGTGACGATGATGGTGTGTCTGTCGACGATTTAACCAATCCCTTCGTCGATGGCCTGCCGCCTGCTTGCAAGCAAATCGCCGCCAGCAGCGGCGCACTGGCCTTCGATCTGGAGAAGCGCGAAAAGCGCTTTCTCTTCGAGGCGATCTCAAGCTCGTCATCACCGGCCCGCGACAGTATTTTTGCCAGGCTGCTCCGTTCGGACGCTGATATTCCCGAACCCGGATCGAAAGGCTACGACCTCGGGACGGAATGGCCCGCATGGATTCGGGAAGTCTGCACTGTCGAGGAACGAAAGACTCTCAAAATAGCGTCTGACGCGGCTGCTCTCGCTTGCATCGGGCGGGCGGTCTACGCAGCACTCGTTCAAACCCTAAGGCAGAAGGACGGAAACAACTCCGGGGACCGGGATCATTGCGAATTGCTCGTTAAAGCAATTGATGATTACCGCTCGGCAGCCTGCCGTCTTGTGATCAAGGACCTGAAATCTCTCTTTCCCGATCAACCGTTTCCGGAACCGGTCATCAGGGTCCTCACCAAAACCCAGAACTGGCTTCAGAACGGCCGCCGCTCACAGTTCATGGACCTGCGGAAAGACTACTCCGACGCCGAAACCCCGCGCAAACTAGCGAAGTCGAGGCTTCGCCCGATCGACCGACAGCGGCGGCTGGAATGGGACCCCGATGAGTTCAGCCCGGCGGCTCCCCTGCACTACAGGATCGGCGTGGTGCACCAGCTTGTGTGGGATATGCGGTCGTGAGCGAGCATCTTCCACAGCAGTCGCTGCTTGATTGGCTGCGCCCTGATACGGGCTTCCAGACAGATATCGCACTTGTTTCGACTTATTCGGCTTCCGCCGGTGTCCTGGCCAGCCTTCTGATCTCGCTGGCAGGATTCGAAGACGATCCTTCGGACGCCGGATCGCGTGCGACTAGGGTTAAATTCGCCAAATCGGTTCTTCAACTGAAGGGGCGCGTCGCCATAGCCATGCAGGCCGGGCGGCTATTCTGCCCACGGAGAGGAGGCAAGGCCGTTGCCTTGCTTGATCGGTTCATCAAGGACATGCCCTACGACGAACGCGTCAAGGGCGGGCAATCCTGGCACCCGAAATGCGCGATCGTTCGATATTCCGATGGGAAGTCTTCGTCCGGAAAATGGCGACTGTGGCTCGGTAGCCGTAACCTTACCCGCGACACATCGTGGGACCTCGGTCTTTCTCTTGACGGCTATGAAATCGACTCGGACGCAATGGACGGCATGAGAATTCCGTCGATCGCGAGCATGGCCAAGAAACTTGCCGCAGAAGCCGGCCAGTCCGAGCGATGGCAGGACCCCCTCAAAAAGCTGCGAAACGTCCAGTGGGAGGTACCGCGAGGACTGGTCGTCGAAGAAATCTCCCTGATGCTACCCCAAGATGCTGACCGTGACTTCCCACCCTGTCCGCCGGGAGTGCGCCGCGTGATCGCAGTCGCTCCTTTCCTGGATGTGATGACGCCTAAACGCGTCGGGACGTGGGGAGACGACGCGGAGCGTATCCTGGTCAGCACCGGGACCGAGCTCAATCGGACTTCCAAAGGAAAAGCCGACTATTTCGAGGATAACGGCTTCAGCTTCGTCGGCGATTTCCCGGCAGTAGCGGAGGAAGGCGAGCAGGATGCCATTGATATCGATGAAGCCGGTATCGATCCCCAGACCAGTTCCGGCCTGCACGCAAAATTTCTTTGGGCGGAGCATGCCAGAGGCGCAACCATGTGGCTTGGCAGCCCCAACTTTACCGGGCGGGCCTGGAAGAAGAACGCAGAGATCTTCGCGCGCTTGTCAATCGAATCGAGAGGCTCGGCAAAGGCCGCCACCGCCATAAAGGAAGGCGTCGAGTCGTTCGTCCTGATGGCTCCGGAATTTGCCGCTTTGCCCGCCAAAACTAACGATGATTTGGACGACCCCCTCGAACTTGCGCGAAACGAAGTTGCGGCATTCCTCATGAACGCAAGTCAAAAACTTTCCCCTGACTGGGACAGCGTCGAAATTCAATCTCCGGAGATGCCACACCCCACAAACGAAAGGATTGTCCTGAAGGTCGGATCCCTCGCTGACGATCCAAGCCAAATGATCGAGTGGCAGCGCGGATCCAGGAGTGTCCGCTTCCGTCCGCATAATCCTCTGGCAGCCAGCCATCTGATCCGCGTCGCCCTGGAATGCAAAGGCATTCCATCGGTAACCTGGCTTCAATCAATTCCTATCCAGGGACTCCAACAGGACAAGCGCGACAAGCTTCTGCTTCGCCAATACCTGAGCGACGACCAGTTGCTGGCCTGGATCTATCAGGCCCTGACTGGAAATTCGGAGGGCGCCGAAGGCGGTCCATGGGACGATGATGACCCACACACGTCTGCCAACTGGCGCAGTCGAAAGCGCAAGGGACTTGCCCCGACCTTGGAAGACATGCTGCGGGCCTGGCTGAAAAATCGATCGGCATTCGACCAGATCGACGAAATCATCGAGATCTTCGAATGCGGGGGCCAAGCTGACGGCGGTTCGCCAATAGTTTCCTTCAAGGCTTCTCTGGCTCTGATCAAGCAGACCCTCAACGAGCCGACGGCGCAATGATCAAAGCAACCGCCTTTCAGAAAGAAACTGTAGAGGTCGCATGCCATGCACTGCGAAACCCATCCGGCTCCCGACGATTCCTCGTCGCCGACGAAGCGGGGCTTGGAAAGACGGTCGTAGCGCAGGGCATTATCAAAGAGTTCAGCAGTCGAATTTCTCACGGATCAAAACGCGCCTCGCGGGTAATGAACGTCATCTACGTCTGCTCGAATCTAGCCATCGCGCGCCAGAACCAGGACCGCCTGCTCGGCTTTCTCACCAAAGCTGGCCGGCAGGCGGCGATCGTAGAAGAAGACAGATTGAGCCTCACGCTGCTCCCTCAACGATCAAAAAACGGTCCGCAAGTCTCCATTCGACTTTATGCGGTCACTCCGAAGACCTCTCTTCTGGACTCCTCCGGTCGCGGAAAGGGCGCGGGCGGCACGACGAAAGAACGCGCCTTGTGTTACATTCTCACAAGGCGAGCCCTGGGCTTCGAGATCAAAGGACTCCGGAAGGCTCTTGCGCTGCGAGTGTCGGTCGCTCGATTCCGCGCCTCGGTCAGGGCAATCGAACCGGACGGCTATGACCTGCCCTCGGAGACCGTGGAAGAGTTCAAGAAGGCGCTCCGTAGATCTCTTTCCTTGAGCGCTAAACAGCGTCTTGCTCCGCGCATCAAGCAGCTACTGGAGAACCGCGCCCCCGAACTGGTCCGGCACATGCGTCTGGCGCTTGCCAATGTCGCCATAGCAAAGATCAATCCTGACCTTGTAATATTTGATGAGTTTCAGCGCTTCGACGACCTGATTGCGCCTGAATCAGAATCGATCGCCACCGAAAAAAACAGAGATGACGAAGATGCTGGCTTTTGTGAAGAAGCAAGCCGCCTGCTTCAGTCACTCCGCGGAAGCGGGCGCAACCGCGCTTTGCTCCTGTTGTCGGCCACACCGTGGATACCTTACCGCAGCAGAGCGGAGCTCAATCCAAAGTCCAGGAATTCCAACGACGGATTCGGGGAAGTCGTCAAGTTTCTCTACGGTACCGCTGGCCGTTCGGAGATCGAAAAGATCGCCGCCTTGCTGATCGAGAGAAGGGAGTTACTGACTGCAGCACCCCTCAATTGGAATGAAATCGACCGCAACCACGACGAGTTGCTGTCGCTGCTGACGCCGGTCATGGCAAGGACCGAGAGGCGCCGCGAATCCACGGATACGGCGTCCTCAAACGGCGCCTCCACGCTGAAAGCCGAATTGAAGGTCGATGACCTCAAGCAATTCAAATCCTTCCATGAATGCGTCGAGAAAGGGAAGAAGAAGCGCACCGCCAATGGACACGCCTCGAAGAGGGAACGTGACACGGAAATGCTGGTGCCACTCTGGAACTCCGTGCCATTGCCCATGCAATCACTGGGGCCGAAATATCTTCTGTGGTCGCGGGCCCGCAAGTTGGCAAGCGCAGCGGGTATCGAACCGGACGACGTCGAGCGGATGCGTTCTCAGTCGTTTCCTCACCCGCGGCTCCGAGCCCTGATCGGTCACATCAAGCCGGAGAAACTCGCTCTTCCATGGATTGCTCCGTCGCACGCATGGTGGCCCCTGGTCGGCGGCTGGGAGCGCGAATCCGCCCGCAGCGGCAACGGAACGCACGGTGGAGAAACTCCGTCGATCGACGGAAAGCTTCTTGTCTTTGCCAGATTTAGGGCTGTCGTCCCAGCGGTTGCCGGATTGATCAGCTATAGCGTCGAGACTTCGACATATGGCCGCACGAAGGGGCGGGCACGCTCCTACAAGCGGGAGAGCGACTCCCATCTTGTTCGACTTGATGCTGCCTCCTCATTTGAGCTCTTCCACCCCTGTCCATTCCTCATCGAGGCGGATCCGATTTCCGACCGACTGAAGGTTGGCAGCGTCGATGAAGCCTTGTCGAGGGCTCGCCGCACCTTGGAGCGTCATCTCAAAAGCAAAGGTGTGGCGGTCGTCGCGAGCAAGGAGAAGAGCAGAACGCCGTCCTCTCTCATCGCTGGCATCGAAGCGCAGACAGGCACCTGGGAGGCTTCGAAGGCGGCGTGGCTGAGCCTGGAGAAGCATCTGCCTGAGCGTCCTGCTCCACTTAAATCGATTACCGACGCCGAATTGCAATTGCTCACTCATCTGGCCGTCAGCAGTCCCGGTGTGGTTCTAGGCCGAGCCATTCGACGTCATTGGAAAAGAGCCGTGCGGGACAACTTCAGCGGTATCGTGAGCGCTTCCTGGAAGGGCCTTCGAAGCCGCTTCGACGAACCTTGGATCGGCCGAGCACTTCGCAGGCCGCAGGAGTCCTTCCCGGACGCCGTCAGACGCGCTGTGCTGGATGGAAACCTTGAGGCGACCCTGGACGAGCACTTCTGGTTCATGACGCAAACGTCTCCTAGCGGCGGAGAGGATCTGATTCAGGAATTTGCAGACGCCATTTCCCTGAACAGGAGTTCAATCCAGCTTCATTACGGCGAGAAATCCGCCATCCGCTCGCCCTTGAGACTGCGCTGTCACGTTGCCGCGCCTTTCACTCGCCCCGACCACACCGACGAGGAGCGGGTCCGCCCTGACGAGGTGCGGCGTGCTTTCAATTCGCCCTTCTGGCCCCACGTGCTGGTAACGACATCAATCGGACAAGAAGGCCTCGACTTTCATCCGTGGTGTCAAACCCTGCTGCACTGGGATCCACCCCCGGGCCCGGTTGCACTCGAGCAACGCGAAGGGCGGGTGGATCGGTACGCTTCTCTCGCCATCCGACGCGCAATTGCCAAAGATTCGGGAAACGAAGACGCCCGGGGCTCGCTCAAGGCCAGTCCTTGGGAAAACATCGCAAAGCGCGCGGTCGATGCGACCACCGACCGCAGCGGGCTTCAGCCTTGGTGGATATACGGGTCCGCACGTCCGCTGCACTTGCGTTTCGATCTGGCAACCAGCGAGATCTCCGAACGTTGGAACCAGGCCCATGAGGAACGTGGTCATTACCGCCTAGTGCTGGGTATGCCCAATCAAAACGATCTACTGGGCGAACTCAAGTCGATGAAGGAGCTCGACCAGGCTTCCTTGACGCGTGCGTGCCTGGATTTTTCTCCAATCAGCCGATCCAACAAAAGTTACGAGTAGCCGGCTGCAAAACCGGAACGCGTTACTCGGCTTTCACGTTCGCTCCGGGCCGGCTTGCGACGTCCAACAGCGTCCTCAGCGTCCAATGGATGCTTGGATATACGCTCACGACATGTTGCCAGGTGAGGTCGATGCCATCGAGATGCTTGCCCCCCTTCTTGTTGAAGACGTCCAGATTGTCGAGCTCGTGGAGGACAGAACGCAGCCGGTTTTGCTCCTCCGTGCTCCAAAAGTCGTTCCCCCGCGCCAGCGCTTTCTTCGTCATGCCGATCAGTTGGCCGAGCGGCTTGCCCTCGCCGCCGGAGCCGCCAAGGACGGCAAAGGCGCGCCGCAGGAAGCGCTCCGCAACCCGCGACCAATTGACGATCATCGTATCGAGCGGCTCTTTCTCTCTTTCAAGCTGTCGCAGACGGCGAAGCCTGACAAAAAATATCTCGGCCTTGAGAAGGCTTTCCTTTTCTTCCCTGTCGACTGCATCCCATAGCCTGGGCGAGAACTGGTCCCGCAAGTTAGCCTCAAAATCCTCCGGCGGCGCAGTGTCCACTAGCGGGAGCCAGGAAAGGATGGCATCGACGTCGCGACGGGCATGCTCGATGGCTTCCCGCTTCAGCACGCCAAGAGCCGCATACGTGCTAGAGCGGTGATCCCCGGGCAAGGCAGTGATGAAGCGGGCCAGGCCGACGTGGTCCGGCAAAGGCACCCGCAGGTAAAGCGTGCAGAAAAGCAGCCAGCAGCCGATCAGCATATCGCAGAGCGCGTGATCGTCCCGCTGGACTGCGTTCGCGACCGCCTCGGGAAACGTGATCATATCCGGATTGTGTTCGCCTACCCAGTAGCACTGCGGCGGGTACGGGCCGTCCGTGTCATTATAGTCGCCATCGGCACCGAGCAGCCTAAACAGATCCGCGGCCTCGGGTGCCTCTTCCGCGAGCCGCTCCATCATCTTGCTTCCAGGCTTGAACAGGCTGCCGTGCAATGGAAGCGGACCAGTCGGATAAACCGCATGACCGCCCTGCATCATCTGCTCCAGGGTCGTGGCAAGCAGCGGCTCCAGCACGTCCGCGTTGTCGGAATGCACGTTGGTCCAGTAGACGTGGGAAGGGTCGTAGACCAGACGAAACCTACTTTCGCCGTCGGACTGCGCCTTGAGCCAGGTCCGCAAATCCGAGGTCGCGGGCCGGCCATCGTCCATTCCCTTGGGCAATCTTCGAAGGACCTCCGAAATGGCCTGCCCCGTCTCGATATCGAGATTTTCGAGGTCGTCGGCCAGCGCTCCGAGGATTTCCACGGCCAGCACGGCATCGAGACGATCGGCATTCGATCCCTCGAAGAGCGGCGCCAAAGACACGATTTCCTTGATGGCCTCCGCGCTCATGTCGACATCGACATCGCCGGCCCAGATCTCGATCAGCCGCCCGAGCCTCCCTGCGGCGCCGGGATCCAGTTTCGCAACGGCCCGGCGAACAAGATCGATCACCGCTTGGCCGTCTTCGGGCGATGCAATGCCATAGCGCGAGTAATCGTGCGACGGCTTGAACCAGAGCGAAAGCCGACCGGCCAGCCGGGAAAACGGATCGGCCTCGCCAAGCCTTTGGGAGACATCTGAGAGCTCGGCCGCCGCAAAGCCGATGATGGTGTCGTTAAGCAGCCGCCGGCGATCGGTCACGGGGAACGCCGAAAAGACCTTGTCTTCTCGGCTTCGCCGCCGACGGTCGAGACCATCGACGATGCTCGTCAGCGTCTGGGACAGTTTGTCGTCCATCATTCCGGCAAGGCGAACTGCATCCGGATGCGGTTCGGGCCAAGTCACCCGTTCGAACCTGGCACGCGACGGAACGAGCAGCGCCAAGGCGCAGACCTCCATCGGGCCGATTCCAATCTGGGCGGCGGTGGCTTCGAGTCTGGCGGCGACGATCTTTTCGCGATCGGTATCCTGCAACGCAGCAGCCAGCGCGAGCAGGCCTTCCTGCCAGGTCGCAAATGGTAGTGAAAGCGTGTCGACGGTAGCCAATGGCCGATCCTCTGTCACATCGTGACAAGGGTAGCGGAGCCATTCCAGCAGCGCAAACATCGCCTGTCCAAAGCCGACAGGAAAGGCGTGGCTGCTGCGGCTGACCGGCCGTTGCATCCAGAATCCGACTCACTCAAAACGCACGACAGCTACGAAAGAGCGCTAGAATGGATCGTAAGGAATTCACCCGCAAGGAGTTATACGACCTGGTCTGGTCTAACCCCATGTCAAAATTGGCCAAGCAGTTCGGGATGTCGGATGTCGGCTTGCGGAAGATATGTGTCAAGCATGAAGTGCCGACACCGCCTTCTGGGCTATTGGGCGAAACTACAGCATGGCAAGAAAGTCAAACAGACGCTCCTGCCTGCGGTTTCAGAAAATGTCAGCGACCAAATTTTCGTACACGTTCATGCTTTGCGGCAGTTGCCAGAAGAAGTCGTCGCCGCCGCGTCGAAAGCCCGTGAGTCCGCGTCCGAGATACTTGTTCAAGCCGAACTGCCAGTACGTCCGCACCGGGTGACCATCGCCACAAAGCGTGCGTTAAGGGCTGTCAAGGCCGACCATGAGCAATTTCTGAAGACGCCGGAAGAGCCGGGCGTCGTTATGGCGCAGATCGGTAAAAGCAACATAGGCCGGGTGCTATCCATCATTGAGGCTCTTACGAAATACCTCGACGGTCTCGGCCACAAAGGCGTCGATGCCAAGGATGGCCTGGATTTCGTCATCGATGGCGAAAAGATGCGGCTGTCGTTTGGTGAAACGAAGGGCAAGGAGGCCCATCGGCCGACCACAGCTGAACTCGCCAGGAAAGCAGAGTGGGAGCGCGACCGGCTCCGATATCCGACGCTCTACAGAGAAGACAAACGGCATTGGGCGCAATGGGATCACTTTCCCGCTGGCAGGCTGTCGCTCACGCTTTCAAACCCTGCAGAATTTCGCTGGTCAAAGGAGCGCGTCCTGGGTCGGTGGTATGATCGCAAATCGGTCAATCTCGAGAAGCAGTTGCGCGAGGTCGTGGTCGGCATGATCGCAGGCGCCGTCGTGATCCGGCGTAACCGGCTGGCCGCCGAGGAACGTGAGCGGATCCGGCAGCAACGCATCGAGCAATATCATAGGGAGCAACGGCGCCTCGAACGGCTCGCAAAGCAAGAGGCCTTCATCGAAGAAAAGGCGAAGCAGTATGCAAGGCTCCGGCAGATACAAGCGTTCGCCGACCACTTGGCCAATCAGGAAGCCGCCAACTACGCTGGCTCGTCCCTGATAAAGGCGGTCGCGACGCAGATAATCGAAAGCCTCGGCTATCGCCTGTCGGCAGAGGTGTTGAACCAGGAGATAGTCGAGCTTGGACTTTATACAGATGATGATCGCTTAGGTTAGGAACCTAGCCGGCCGGCATGACGCCGTTCTGGCGTTTCCGCTGACCTTAGTGCTGATTTTTCAATCGAAAAGTTGGTAGCTTGGGGCTCGAAAAACGACCTAAAAACACGTAACGTTTCAATACCTTACGAGATCGAATCATTCTTAAAACGAAAAACAGGCGAATCGAGTCACTCTTAAAGGGGAAACCGAGTCATTCTTAAAAAGCGGCCCCACGTAATATCAAGCACTTAGCCGAGTCACTCTTTCGTAGTCCGTACAGAGGGCGCCAGACTAAGCCCAGGCGCGGCCAGAGCCGGTGTGGCCCTGAAGCCGCCGGCCGACTTTGCTGACCATTATAGTTTTTGATGGGGCCATAGCTGTCGATAGTTCGATCAGGCCTCGTTAAGCTTTTGCTCATTCAAAGTTTACCCAATTTTGATTCTTTTGTTCACGACGATGGCCTGCATGTCCGGCACGATTGGCGATGAAAACGAATTCATTGGACGATACCGAAGAAGTTTGCCCGCCGACCAGGAAAGCGGCCTGCAGGGCTTTCGATCCTTATCGAGAGATTCGCATCCGCGACGACGGTGGACCTTTGCTGAAGCGACGAATGCGGCAGGCTGCGCGAGTGGGAGCGGTCGCACTCTTCGTTGCCGTGGCATCCGGTTATCAAACGTCCGCCCAAGCCGGCACATCGACCGCAAATTTGACCGTTCAGATCACCATCACGGCGTCTTGCACAATCAACGCTGCGACGCTCAATTTCGGGAGCGTGGCAGGAACAACGCTCGCGACCACCTTGCAGTCGGGCAGCACAACCGTCTCGGTCACCTGCACCAATGGCAGCCCCTACTCCATCGCCATGGACAACGGAGCAAATGTGTCCGGCAGCCAGCGGCGGATGACGAATGCCGGTAATTTTATCAACTACAATCTCTATACTGATTCAGCTCATACCAACCCCTGGACCACGGCCACCAGCAGCACCACCTGCACGACCACGAACGGCTGCTTTCTCGGCACCGGTAACGGATCGGCGCAGACGGTCAACATTTACGGCACCGTTCCCGCTACCGGCACCGCACCGAGCACCGGCACCTACACGGACACGGTGGTCATGACCATCACCTATTGAAGAAGGGGCCGCGGCAGCGGCCCGCTGTTCCGTTGCATCTGCGTATCGACGAAACGCCTTCCTGGCGCACGATTTCGAAAATCGATTGGGCATCGCGATGCATCAAAATTCGACTCTACTGGCCGCGTTTGCTGCAAGCCTGGCATGCATGGAGGTTGCCCATGCCACCGCGCTTCGCGTTGAACCCGTTCTCCTAGAACTGAATGCGCCGGCGGCGGCGGCTTCCCTGACGCTGCGCAATGACGAAGATGCCGACGTCGAGGTCCAGACCCGCGTGCTTCGCTGGTCGCAGTCCGACGGCAAGGAGAGTCTTGAACCGACAACCGATGTGGTGGCATCACCTCCGGCCGTCAGGATGGCACCTCATTCAGACTACGTCGTGCGGGTTGTGCGGGTGTCGAAACAGCCGGTCAATGGCGAAGAAAGCTATCGTGTCATCGTCGACCAATTGCCGCGAGCGGGCGGCAGCCAGGGTCGCAGCGTCAATCTTTTGGTACGACAGTCGATCCCGGCATTTTTTCGTAGCCGCGAGTTCAGTCGGCCACAAGTTAACTGGGCGCTCCGTACTGAAGCTGGCCAACTAACCGTCGTGACCAGCAATGCCGGCGACGAGCGGCTACGCATCGCAAACCTGCGGCTTAGGGATTCTTCGGGAGCTACCTTGTCCTTTGGCAACGGTCTCCTCGGCTATGTCCTCGGACATTCCTCCATGAGTTGGGCCACGCCGAAATATCCTCGCGGCTTTGGATCTGGCGGATCCATCTCCGTCACGGCGGAAACGGACAAGGGCCAGACTCATGCGGTTATTGAGTCGCCGACTCGGCGGTAGAAGAGGCTCCGCGCTTGTGTCCATCCTAGCACTCCTCGGCATGGTCCTCTGTGTCGGGCGTTCGCGCGCGGGGGAGGCCCAGACAAATCTGCAACTCGATGTCGTGATCAATTCCATGCCCGCCCGAACAATCGGATCGTTCGTGCGGTTCGACGACGGTCGTATCGGCGGAACGGTAGAGGAACTCGAAAGCCTCGGCCTGCAACCGGGCCCGCCGCATCGACCGGGCGAGATCATCGCACTGGATGATATCCCGACCCTAAAGTATCGATATGAGGAGAGAACACAGCGGATATTCATTGCCGTCGACGAAGCCGGACGCAAGCCGCAGCTCTTTGACGCAGGCGGCGCCAGCGGGAACCGGCCAAAGGCGCGGGCCGATCTCGGCGCGGTGCTGAATTATGACCTGTTGAGTTCAACCAGCAACGCAGCTACCCCGAGATTGATCGGGCTCGGTTACACATCGCTTTTGCTGGATGCCCGGGCGTTTTCGCCTTACGGCACCGCCGAACAGTCGGCGATCGTCCGCACTGGTCCGCAGCAGCCTGCGCAGGCGACACGGCTGAATTCGTCTTTCCAGTACTCCGACCAGGACCAGATGATCGGCTACGTTGCTGGGGATACGATCAACGGTGGACTGGCCTGGTCGCGGCCGATCAGGATCGGTGGCCTTCAGGCTCAGCGGGATTTTGCCCTGCGGCCCGATCTCATTACCGCGCCGCTCGCGACCATCGGCGGTAGCGCGGCAGTGCCGTCAACTGTCGATGTCTATGTCAACAACATCAAGACATTTTCTCAGGACGTCGCGTCCGGCCCTTTCAGCGTAAACAACGTACCGCTGATTTCCGGCGCCGGCACGACGCAACTCGTGGTGCGGGATTCGGCAGGTCACGAAATCCAGACGTCGGCGCCGTTTTATGCGACCTCGAGCCTGCTTGCGCCGGGGCTGAGCAGCTGGTCGGTGGAGGGCGGAGTGCCGCGGCTGTCCTACGGCTCGAGCAGTGACGTCTATGTCGGCTCGCCGGTCGGGTCTGCAACCCTGCGACGAGGTATCTACGACGGCTTGACGGCAGAGGCGCACGTCGAAGGCGGAGCCGGCGTCATCAACGGTGGCATCGGTGGTATCTTCAGGACCGGGACGATCGGTGTCGCCGCCGTGGCCTTGGCTGGCAGCGGAAGCGGCACGAACCGCGGTCTGCAGAGCTACGCTTCCTATGAGACGAGGCTCTTCGGCGTGAGCATTTCGGCGAGCTCGCAGCACACGTTCGGCACCTATGACGACCTTGCCTCGGCGACCGCAAGATTGCAAAACATCGCGGCGTTGAACGGCGGCCTGCAAAATCTGAACGGTCTGTTCAATTACCTGCCCGGCAGTATCGCTTCATTGTCGAACTCGTTTGCCTATGTGACCGGCATCTATGGCAGCGCCCGTGCGCCGGTCGCGCTCGATCGCATCACTTTCAGCGCTCCGATGCCGTTCGACCCCCGGGCCAGCCTGAGTGCAAGCTTTGTCGGTCTGCGCGATGACTCAGGCCATCATTCCAATATCGTGACGGCCTCTTACTCGCGTTCGTTGCCCTACAATGCGTCGATATTCGCCACCGTCTTCCACGATTTCCGTGCCAAGAGGAATACCGGCATGTTTGCCGGTTTGAGCATCCCTTTTGGCGACTCTGCTTCGATCACGACCGGGGTCTCGAGCGGACGGGGCGGTACAACCGGTAGCGTTGATGCCGTCAAGTCGCTTGGGCCGGAGCCCGGCAGCTACGGCTGGCGCGTCCACGATTCCGAAGGCTCATCGAGGTACCGGGAGGCAACAGCTTCCTACAGGTCGAGCTACGGCACCATCCAGGCAGGCGCAAGCCAGGCGGGATCCGGCAGCGTGGGATCACTGGAATTGCGCGGTTCGATCACCACCATGGGAGGCGGTGTTTTCCTTTCGAACTGGATCGACGACAGTTTCGCGGTGGTCACGACTGGCGTGCCGGATGTCGAGGTCCTCAGCGAGAATCGCCGGGCCGGTGTCACCAATTCCAGCGGCATGCTGTTGATCCCGACGCTCCGGTCCTACCAGAAGAACAAGATTGCGATCGACCCGACGAACCTTCCGGTCGACGACGAAGCAGCAACGACGCATGACATCGTCGCTCCGGCCGATCGCGCCGGGATGCTCGTCAGATTTGACGTCCGCAAAGAGACGACGGCTGCGCTGGTTACCTTTGTCGGGCCTGACAATCGCGTTCTGCCGGCCGGGGCTGTCGGCCATATGACTGGTGGAGTAGAGTTTGTCGTAGGCTACGACGGACAGGCCTATATCAGGGGACTCTCGTCAATGAACGAAGCCGAAATCGAATTTGCCGACGCACGCTGCCGCGCCACGTTTGCGTTCACTCCGAGGCCCGGCGAACAGGTCCGGATTCCTGGGGTCGCGTGCCGATAATGCAGTCATTCATACGTAGATAGTGTCTTCCTACATCAATCTCCCCGACCATCTGTTCCGACCAACGCGCATTGTGAGATCGAAATCGTGGTCATCGGCTCAAAGCGAACTTTGGTCTTCGCCTTGCTCCTGCAATTTGCGGCATCGTTTTCGGCCCACGCCCAAAGCTGCTCCGTTACCTCGGCGTCCGGCAACTACGGATCTGTCGACATCCTGGCGGGTGGCGCCGTCGATACGACCTCGACATTTACCGTAACATGCAGCGGCTGCACGCTCGGCTGCACGGTCAATGCGTGTGTGCAATTCAACCAAGGGGCGCCCAACAGCAGCAGCTCGGTTCGATCGCTGGGAAGTGGAGCGAATACAGCAATACACGAGCTCTACTCGGATTCCGCGCGCACGCAGGTCTGGGGATCCTGGGGATATGGTACCACCGCGTACGGCTCCGGTGGCGTCAGCATCAATCTCAGTCTTCCTCTTTTGGGCGGGCCCGCGCAACAAACTCTGACCGTCTATGGGCGCTTTCTCGCCAATCAGCAGGCAACGATACCCGGGACCTACGTCTGGAGTACGACATCTCCGGTCGTCGCCTACGCGGCCTATCTTCTTACAAGCCCAAATTGTTCGTCGAACCCGGGAACGACGACAAATGCGGGCTCCTCGCCCTGGACGGCGACAATCGCCGGAAACTGCATTGTTTCGACCACGCCACTCAACTTCGGTAACGCTTCGCTGTTGACGTCGAATATTGACGGCGTTGGAACGATTTCAGTGAAGTGCACCAATACGACCCCGTACTCGATCGGCCTCGACAACGGACTACATGCAAGCGGCAGCCAACGGCGCATGCAGGCAAGCTCCAGCTTCATAAATTACAATCTCTATACGGACGCGGCCCGGACCAGCGCCTGGACAAGTACGACATCCGCTACAACCTGCACGTCCGGTGCCAATACCTGCGTGCTTGGCACAGGAACAGCGTTGAATCAGAACATTTCAGTCTATGGGCGCGTTCCACCGCAAACCTCGCCCCCTCCGGGAGCCTACGCCGACACCATCGTCGTCACCGTGACCTTCTAGCCCGATCTTCCCGGATGAGCGGTTTGAAAATCCGAACGTCAAAATCGACACAATGCCGATCGCAGAAGATGTCCAACTCCTTCAATTTCGACAGCCGATGGCCGCACCAGTTTCAGAAGCGAGCTCACCGAAACGCAACGAACGCGATCAAACTCCAACCAAAGCGCAGCCAAATCAACCAAACCGATCGTTACCCCGCCGCTCATAAGGGTCTGGTTGCAGGTTCGAGTCCTGCCGGGCCCACCATTCGAATCAAAGCCTTGATTAGATCAAAGCCCTGGCTCCGGGACCCATGCGCGCTGCGTCGATGGAGCCGTTCGGCATCGCACTCGCCGCATCATCTCGCTGCGGTCAACTCACTCCCAGGCCGCCTGGAAAATGGCGCGGTAGCCGTCGGCATCGACAGGACGCGGATTAGTGGCGGTGGAATGATCCCTCGCCGCCTTCTCCGCCATGTCGTCCAGCACCGAGGCCGGCACACCCATGGCGCGCAGGCCGCGCGGCAGATTGAGCTCGGCATTGAGCGCATCGAAGAACGTGGCAATGTCGGCATCTTCGGGCAGACCGAGCGCCAGCCTCAGCCGCGGCAGCTTGGCCGCGATCGCCGGACCATTGTAGCGCATCACTGCAGGCATCAGCACCGCATTGAGTGTGCCGTGATGCAGGCTCGGCGACGCGAGGCTGCCAAGCGCGTGCGACAAGCCGTGCACTGCGCCGAGGCCCTTCTGGAAGCACAGGCCGCCCTGCAGCGCGCCCATCATCACTTCGGCGCGGGCGTCGCGGTCATCGCCCCCCGTCACGGCCTGCTTGAGATCGCTGACGATGCGCGACGCGCCATCGAGGGCGATCGCATCCGCCGGTGGATTGAAGCGCGGCGACAGATAGGTCTCGACGCAATGCGACAATGCGTCCATGCCGGTCGCGGCCGTCAGTGCCGGCGGGAGGCCGAGCGTCAGCAGCGGATCGCAGATCGCCCGCGCCGGGATGAGATGCGGACTGATCAGGCCAACCTTGCGGCCGTCCTCGAGCGTGATGAGGGCCGCGCGACCAACCTCGCTACCGGTGCCGGCAGTGGTCGGAATCGCGATCAGCGGCGCGACGGCGGCGGTGATCCGCGCGACACCGCCATCGATTGCGGTATATCGCGCCAGCGGGCCGGCATGGGTGGCGAGCAGCGCCACCGCCTTGGCAAGATCGATCGGCGAGCCGCCGCCGAGCGCGACGAGGCCGTCGCATCCGGCCTCGCGATAGCACGCGAGCGCCTGCAGCGTCGCACGCTCGGTCGGATTCGGCGGCGTCGCGTCGAACACGACAGGCGCAGTGCCGAGCGGAGCGGTCACGCGCTCCGCCAGGCCGGCCGCGACAATGCCGCGGTCGGTGACGAGCATCGGCCGACGGATGCCGAGCGCCGCGATCTCATCGCCGAGCGCGTCCGCCTCGCCGAAGCCGAAGCGAATGGTGGTGAGATAGCTGATCAGCGCCATGGCCTATCGTCCGTTGCGCCGATCGATCAGAGATCGGTGCGTTCTTCGGCGATGTCGCGACGCTGCTCCATGTTGAAGCGCCCCGCATAGATCGGCCGCCCGCCGGTGGTCGGACCGGGATACTGCACGATCAGGATATCGCCGCCGGTCGCGGTCTCGAACTTGCCTTCGAAATGCGGGTCCGGATGAAAGATCATCGTGCCCGCCGTGTAGAGATTGTCGTCGATCCTGAATTCGCCGCTCAGGATATACCAGACCTGCGCGAACTCGTGATTGTGAATCGGATGATGCGCGCCCGGCTCCAACCGCAGGATGCCCGCGTTCGGCTCGGTCGGCCGCTCCGGCCGCGGGTGGAACAGCATCTTGCCGGTCTCGCCAGGCCAGCGGATGGTCTCCCACTCCACATCGTCGATGTGCTTCGCCTCATACGGCAGGTGCCTGCCGGTCGCGGTTGCGGTCTGCATGGATCAGTCTCCTTGGGGCTTGCTCTTGGGTGATCGAGGCGGGGCGGCGGCGCTCGGCACGCGCCACCAGTCGAAATGCTCGGCCTTCTGCGGCGACTTCGCGACCACCATCAGGATGCGCGCTTCATCCTCGCTGATGTTGTCGGCGCGGTGCGGCAGCTCGGAATTGAGGAAAATGCCTTCACCGGGCGCGAGATCGAACACCTCGGCGCCGACGTGGAAGCGGATGCGTCCGCTGATCACGTAGCAGTATTCCTGTCCCGGATGCGACACCATCAGGTCCATCCGGTTCTTGCGCGGGAACGAGAGGTGAAACACCTCCAGATCATCGTTCGGCATGCCGCCCGCGAACAATCGCCAGCGATAGCCGGTGCTCGGGATGCTCTGGTCTTCACCATCGTCGCCATGGCGATGCAGCGTGACGTGGCTGCGCGACTGGTCCTGCGGCGCAGCGAACAATTCGCTGACGCCAATGTCGAGCGCCTGCGCGATCTGGATCAGATTGGCAACGGAGCTCGACACCTGCCCGCGCTCGAGGCGCGACACGAAGGCGTCGGACAGCCCGGTGGTGTCGGCCAGATCCTTCAGCTTCATGCCACGCTCTTCCCGCAGCGAGCGAATGCGTGCTCCAAGCCTCGCCAGCGTCTCGTCCTGCGTTTTCATTGCTCCGACCCTCTCCTTAATTTGCTTCCTTGTCAATAAAAATTGCTCTACAAGCAATTTCTATCGTGCCCGATGTTGAAATCGCAGGAATTTCCAGTGGTTCTTCGCACCGATGCACAAGCGAATTGCGTATCACGCAACAAAACCAAACAGCAAACAACACGACCTCCGGAGGAGCACCCGACCATGACAACCACTCTCAGGGCCCTATGCGCGGCGATGACCGCGACGCTGCTGCACATTCACGTCGCGCACGCCGCGATGTCCGACAATGTGATCCGCATCGGGGTCCTCAGCGACCGCTCCGGCGCCTATGCCGACCTCGGCGGCGAAGGCTCGGTCGTCGCGGCGAAGATGGCGGCGGAGGAGTTCGGCAACGCGATCGGCGGCGTGCCGGTCGAGATCGTCTCGGCCGATCACCAGAACAAGCCGGACATCGGACTTGGCATCGTCCGGCGCTGGTTCGACACGGAGAAAGTCGATGCCGTTGCCGACATTTCCAATTCGGGCGTGGGTTTCGCGGTGACCGCTCTCGCCAAGGAACGCAACAAGATCGTGCTGAACGCGTCGGCCTCCTCGGACTTCACCGGCAAGGCCTGTACCCGAACCTCGTTCCAGTGGGTCTACACGAGCTATACCAACGGCTACGGTCTCGCGCGGGCGCTCACGGCGCAGAAGCTCGACAGCTGGTTCCTGATCACGGTGGACTATTCGTTCGGTCACGCCTTCGCGACCGACATGCGTCGCGCGGTCGAGAACGGCGGCGGCAAGGTGATCGCGCTGGCCAACGCCGGCGCCGACATGACCAACTCGGTGAAGCAGGCGGCCGAGTTCGGCATCACCCGCGGGCAGGCATTGGTGGCACCGACCGTATTCCTTACCGACGTCGACGCGATGGGCCTTGCCGCCGCGCAGAACCTGCAGTTCGTCACTGCATACTACTGGGACCGCGATGCCGAGTCGCGGGTGTGGGCCGACAAGTTCTTCGAGAAGGTTGGGCGGATGCCGACCATGACCCAGGCCGGCGTCTATTCGGCCGTACGGCACTACTTGCGTGCGGTGCAGGCCGCAAATTCCGACGATGGCCTCGCTGTCGCAGCCAAGATACGCGAATTGCCGGTTGCCGATTCGTTTGCTCGCGGCACGATCCGCACCGACGGCCAGTTCGTGCACGACATGTACCTGGCGCGCGTCAAGACACCGGCGGCCTCGAGCCGACGATGGGACTACTACGACATCGTTGCCACGATTCCCGCCGAGCAAGCCTTCCGCCCGCTCGGCGAGGGTGGCTGCGAGTTGGTCTCGCAGTGACGACGCAGGCGGACGGTGGCCAACACCATCGTCCGCCATCGCCCATAACGGCCTGTATGCAGGTGGCGAGCGACGTCTCTTGGGCTACGTCGGGCGCGCCTTCGCCATCGAAGCCTCAATTCGATAGACCGCTGTCCAGCGCTCAACCGCCGAAGTCAGTTGCGCGCCTGACGCCGAAGAAATTGCGCAATCGGCATCAAGGCGTCGATCGAGGGCAAACCTGCGCGCGCCTCACCGTATGACGACCAGGGATAGGGGATAGTCGAAAGCCCTTGCAGGACGGGCGTCTGATAGCTAGCCGGCAGCACACACATGAACTCAATCTTGATGAGCAGCCGCTTGACGCGACCGTCTCCGGCGGCATCAAAATCCCAGGTGTACTTACCACAACCGACGCGGACGTCGCCGTCGGACTTGTTTGACATCCCCACCAGCCAGTCGCATTGAAACTGTGGAAGGCGATTGGACCCAGGGCGCGAGAGGCAGAAGGTGCGCACATTCTCATACTGCGATCCAAAGTTTCGTACGAGAACGTCGGTGACGCTCTCCAATCCATGAGCGGAGCTTGGAAAAGAGATTGCGTCGGTCAGGAGCAGCATCTGGAGCTCACAATCCTGCACGAATGCACGCTTCATGAGCTGAGGCAGGTTTCGGTCCTTGGCCTCGATGTACGTGCTGATCGCCTCGGCTGCGGTGATCGATTGGGGCTCACTCAAGAATTCTCTCCACGGCTGCACGAACAGATGCCAGGTGACGGCGGTGCCAACGACGCCGCAGGAAACAACAAGATGGGTGCCGCCAAACCAAGCCCCACAATATACCGCAGGCTCGATTCCTTCACCCGCACACCGCTGCGAAAGACGATTGCGATCAGGCTGCCGGAAATGCCGAGCACCGATCTGTCTGAATGGCAATGCCGACAGGCGCCCCCATTGGCCAGCGCAGAATGGCCTGCTCGCCCGGGGATCGCACCAGCAGCCGTTCCCCGGCGCACTCGATCTGAAGGTCGACGTGGCCACCCTGGTAGATCTGAGCAACAACGCTGCCCTTGATGGCGCACGGCTCCTCGGGCGCCACAACACTGAACTGCTCGGGGCGGACGAACAGGTCAACCGCCGCGGACTTCTCGAGCCCGGACAGGCTCTCGCCCGACACATTCACCAGCGCATCGCCAAGCGCGACGGTCGCTTGCTTGGCCTGCACGCTCACAAGCTGGCCACGCAGCCTGTTGTTGTCGCCGACAAAGCCGGCCACGAACGGGTCCGCCGGGCTGCGATAGACGTCAACAGGGCTTCCGAGTTGCCTGATACGGCCTTCGGACATGACAGCCACACGATCGGACATGCTCAAGGCCTCGCCTTGATCGTGCGTCACGAAGATCGTGGTCAGACCCAGCTTGCGCTGAATTTCCCGCAGCTCCACCTGCATCGAGGTCCGCAGGCTCTTGTCCAGCGCCGAGAACGGCTCATCGAGCAGCAAGACGGTCGGATTGATGACGAGCGCGCGCGCAAGCGCAACGCGCTGCTGCTGGCCGCCGGATAATTGCCGGGGCTTGCGGTTCTGCATGCCCTTCAGCTTGACCAGCGCGAGCGCTTCGGCGACGCGCTTGTCCCGCTCAACCCTGGGGACCCGCCGCGTCTTCAGGCCGTAGGCGACGTTTTCCGCCACACTCATGTGCGGAAACAGCGCGTAGTTCTGAAACATCATGCCGATGCCACGCTGGTAGGTTGGAATGTCATTCACGCGCTTGCCTTCGATCGAGATCGAACCGCCGTCCGGGCCCAGAAAGCCCGCGGCCAGCTTGAGCAGCGTGGTCTTGCCGCATCCTGATGGACCAAGCAGCGTCACGAACTCGCTACGGCCAACGCCAAGCGTAACGGCGTTCAGGGCCACGACATCGTCAAATCGCTTGGCCACGGCGTCGAAATGGACCGCCGTTTGTTCCCCTTCAACATTCGCCAACGGCTTCAAGATCCGTGCTCCCTAGTGAGACTGCTCGATATTGAGGACCTTGCCGAGGCCCAGGAGCGCATTGGCAAAGGCGATCAAGGCGGCGGTACCGACGATATACATGACCGACAATGCCGCCATCGACGGGTCAGCGAACTCGCGCACGTAATTGTACATCGCGACAGGAAGCGTTTGGGTACGCTGCGAAGTCACGAACAGCGAGGCCGTGAACTCGTTGAACGAGAGGATCGCCGCGAACAGCCAGCCGCTGACGAGTCCGGGCAGCAGCAGCGGCAGCGTGACGGTGGTCAGGACGCGAAGCGGTCCGGCGCCGAGGCTCGCAGCAGCGTGTTCATAACTCTGATCGAGATTCCTCAGCGAGACATACACGCTGCGCAGCACGAACGGCAGCACCAGGATAACGTGGCAGATCACGACGACCGCAAAACCGCGGCTCAGGCCGACTTGCGCCGCGAGGATGAGAAAGCCGAGCCCTACCGTGAAGTGCGGAATCACCAGCGGCGAAATCAGGATTCCCTCGATGGCGGACTTGAGCGGAAACTTGTACCGGTCGATGACAAACGCGAACATGCCGCCAACGCAGAGCGCGATCGTCGAGCTCCAGGCGGTGACGATCAGGCCGTTGAAGAACCCTTGCCGGAAATCCTCGTAGGCGAGGGCTCGACCGAACCATCGCCACGACCAGGTCTGCGGTGGAAACGACAGGATCGGCTTGTCGTTGAACGCGGCGATCGTCACGACTACCGCCGGCAGCACAAGAAAAGCGATGATGACGAGCACCGTCAACAATCCGGCCCAGCCGAGCACTCTCTGATAGGTCGAGCGCGGGATCATCAATGCACCTCGATCTTCTGAAGCGGCCGGGAAGCAAGCTGAAGCAGTCCAAGCACGAGGGCGGTCAAAGCCAGCCCGGCCACGCACAATGTCGCGGCGAAGGGAAAGTTGAAGCTCGAAAATCCGGGCTGGTAGACCAGATTGGAGATCATATTGACGCGGCCGCCACCGATCAGCTGCGGCGTGGCGAATGCCGAGAACGTCCAGGCGAATGCCGTCGTGGTGCCGGCGACCACGCCGGGCAAGGACAGCGGCAATGTCACGGTCAGGAACACGCGAATAGGACCGGCTCCCAGGCTTTCAGCCGCTCGGGAATAGTCGCGGTCGATATGGGACAATCCGGCGGCCAACATGATGACCATGACCGGCAGCGTGACATGCACGAGAGCAACCACAACGCCGAATGGCGTGAACATCAGCTGGAGCGGCTTGCCGACAAGGCCGAGCGACATCAGCAAGGAATTGATGAACCCATTGTTGCCCAGGACGATGATCCACGCATAAGTGCGAACGACCTCGCCCAGAAACAGCGGCGTCACGACAATCACGAGGAGAATGGAGCGGAGGATCGGCTGTTCGACGCGCACAAGCGCATAGGCCAGCGGATATCCGACGATCAGCGTCACGACCGCGGTCATCGCGCACACGACGACGGTATCGAGAAACACGCGCGCGTAAAGCGGTTTCAGAAGGTCGGCGAAATTCCCCAGCGTGAACCCGCCGGGGTCGAGCGATCCCGGCACGTAGGCCCTGAGGCTGTATTGCAGAACCGCAACCATCGCCGCGAGGAACCCGATCGCACAGAGCGTCGCCGGCGCCGTGAAAATGCGCAGAAATGGCTGCTGATTCATGATGCGGGACCGATCTGGCAACGGATCAGTTCATGATGTTTTCGGCGAACCATTTGCGCCATTCCGCCGTCTTGCTGGCGCGCAGCTTGGCGTCGATGTTGATCTGCTGCTTCCATTGCTCCGCCGACGTGAAGACGCCCGGAAGCTTGGCGATTTCAGGATCGATCTTCGCGTTGAGGACTGCCGGGCTTCCCTTCTTCTGCTTCGAGATCTCGGCCTGGATATCGGAGTCGTAGAGCGCGTTGATGAACTTGTGTGCGAGATCGACCTTCTTCGACCCCTTCATGACCGCGACGGTGTCGATTCCCAGTACCGCGCCCTCTTTCGGCATCGCGAGCGTGATCGGAATGCCCTGCCCGATCATGTAGTAGGCATTCATCGAAAGCACGATCTGCACCGGCGTCTCGCCGCTCGCGAGCAGTTGCTGGCTGTTGGCATCGTTGGTGTAGAACGCCTTGAAGTTCGGCTTGAGCGCCTTGAGCTTCTCCTCGCCTTTTTCCCAATGGGCCGGGTCGGCGCCGGCAAGAATGGCAGCGACCGCAATGATGTGACCGGGATCGAAATCCGGAGCGGCAAGCTTGTCCTTCAGCTCCGGCTTCCAGAGATCATTCCAGCTCTCGAACTTGGTGTCCTTGATCAGATCGGGGCGGTAGCCGATCGTGTAGACATAGGCCCAGGCGCCGAGATGGTAGGGACTGATGCGCGCCTCGTCCGCGAGGTTCTTCGCATTCGGGATCTTCGATGTATCGATCGTCTCGAACAACCCGTCATTGGCATAGAGCCACCCGACATGCGACGTCGTGAACGTCACGTCGCTTTCGGGATTTCCCTTGGCGAGCTTTTCCTTGTTCAGTCGATCGATGGTGCCGCCGGTGATGAATTCGACAGGGACGCCGGTTTCGGCGGTGAATTTCCTGGCAACCGTCTCGGCCACCAGATCGCGCCAACTGCCGCCCCAGATACTGACAACAAGCTTGTCTTGCGCGTGAGCCGGCAAAGCAATCAGAACAGCGATCAACACAGACCAAAGGCGAAGCATAGCTGCAGTCTCCCTCCAGCGAGGGAATGCAGCGCCCGGCTCCAGCTGCAATCCTCGGTCATGAAATTAAACTTATCATCTGCTTAATAGTACCTTTTATCAGGCACCTCGTCGACCTGCAATAGGTTTGTCTTATCGACAATAGTACCTTTTGCGATTAGCCTGCGCGCCACGTTGGTTGAAATCACGGAGGCAGTCGATGACGACATCGACGGAAGCTTTAGAGGCCCATCGGCCGTCTGCCGTTCTCAATACGCTCGAGCGTCTTGGTTTCGGCACCGTCGTCTCTGTCCCCGACAGCTGGCTGGGCGAAATCCTTATTCGCATCGACCGGCAGCCGGGCATGACGCTGGTGCGCGCAACCCATGAAGAGGAGGCGCTTGCGATCGCTTGTGGAAGCCGGCTCGGTGGCGTTCGCACCGCCCTGCTTGTGCAGAATGCCGGCGTACTCAGCATGGGTGCGGGCATGGTGTCGCTCGCGCAGCGCTATCAATTTCCGCTTCTAATGCTGGTGTCCTATCGGGGCACGCCCGATGATCCGGTCTTCTATCATGTGCCGAAGGGCCGAGCGACGGAGCCGGTCTTCCGGGGCATCGGCCTCGCCCATGCCTGCACCGATCGATACCGCCCGATCGGTCCCCAGGTCGAACATGCCGCAACCTATGCGGAAGAAGCTTCGTGTCCGTTTGCCCTGCTCATGGGTCGGGAGGATATCCAGTGGTGACCAATGCACGACCGACCCGGGCGGATCACTACAGGGCGCTTGCCGGCAGTCTGCCGTCCCGCGCGCTCGTCGTGACGTCGCTCGGCAATGCTTCGTATTTGTGGGCATCGCTGCATCACGCGCCGGAGAACTTCTACTTCGAAGACGCCATGGGACTGACACTCCCGCTGGCGCTGGGCCTGGCGCTCGCTCAACCGGACCGTCCCGTCATTGCTGTTGAGGGCGATGGCGCCCTGCTCATGCATATGGGCGCGCTCGTCACGATTGGCGCGATGAACCCGTCAAATCTCACCATCCTCCTGATCCAGAACGGCGTTCACGCAGCTTCGGGCGGCCAAGCCTTGACCAACGCGACGCTCGATCTGGCACAGCTGGCGCGCGCCTCGGGAATCAAGCACGCCGAAAACCTGAATGCGCCGAGCGCACTTGCCGCCGGCATCGCCTCAGCCGAAAAGCGCGATGGCGTCGGAGTCCTGGTTCTGGCGACGGAGCCCGACGTCGAAGTCCTCCGACCGCCGATCTCGCTCGATCCGGTCGCGACAAAACATCGCTTCATGGCTGCGATTGAGGCACCACGTTACGTCCCGACGCTGTTCGGTGGCGGGATGCTCGAGCGGCCCTAGTCAGCCGGTATTTCCCTTGCGCAAATCCGTGGCGGTCCGCTTCGTTGCCGAAGCGGGCCGCTTTTTTTTAGGCGCTCCGACATACCGCTGGGCTGTCGGACGACGCTGCGATCTTAGGCACAGGACGTCGAAACTTTGAACTTGTCCGCCGTTCATCACTTAGTACGATGTTTAGGACGATAGACTATTCGCCGGTTCGCTCGCTCTTGATGAGGACGACGACAACGATGCACAGCAACCAGGACGCCTTGCGGATTGATATCGCCGCGTCGATTTCCGTCGGCATGCCCGTTATTCACTTCAATGGCGGCGGCTCCCCGGTCCAGACGAACAAGTTTGGTGAGACGGCGGCTGCGGGTCAGCCGCAACACGGCGAGCGTCGAATGCCGGTGCCCCAGGCCTTGCTGATGTGGATTTGCTCGTCATCCGGTGAGGCATGGCCTTCCCTCGAGCTCATCCTGGGCGGCACGCTGTCGCCGCGGGACCCGGTCGGATCCGGCGCTTCATAGGCTGTCTGCTTCCGGCTTGGCCAACCGCAAGGCCCTGGCACGGGTTCAGCGCCATTCGCCGCGTGCCTACATCGCCTTGACGATGTTCTCGGTGACCTTCTTGGCGTCGCCGAGCAGCATCATGGTGTTGTCGCGGTAGAACAGCGGGTTGTCGATGCCGGCATAGCCCGACGCCAGCGAGCGCTTGATGAACATCACGGTGCCGGCCTTCCAGACCTGCAGCACCGGCATGCCGTAGATCGGCGAGGTCTTGTCCTCTTCGGCGGCAGGGTTGGTGACGTCGTTGGCGCCGATCACAAACGCGATGTCGGCCTGCGCGAACTCCGAGTTGATGTCCTCGAGCTCGAACACCTCGTCATAGGGCACGTTGGCCTCGGCCAGCAGCACGTTCATGTGGCCGGGCATGCGGCCCGCCACCGGGTGAATGGCGTACTTCACCTCGACGCCTTCCTTCTTCAGGATATCGCCCATCTCGCGCAGCGCGTGCTGGGCCTGCGCCACCGCCATGCCGTAGCCGGGCACGATGATGACCTTGGAGGCGTTCTTCATGATGAAGGCCGCATCGTCCGCCGAGCCGAGTTTTGCGGGTTTCTGCTCGCCCGAGCCGCCGCCGGCCGCCGCGGTCTCGCCGCCGAAGCCGCCGAGGATCACCGAGATGAACGAGCGGTTCATCGCGTGGCACATGATGTAGGACAGGATCGCACCCGACGAGCCGACCAGCGCGCCGGTGATGATCAGCGCCGAGTTGCCGAGCGTGAAGCCGATGCCGGCCGCGGCCCAGCCGGAGTACGAGTTCAGCATCGAGATCACGACCGGCATGTCGGCGCCGCCGATCGGGATGATCATCAAGACGCCGAGCGCCAGCGCCAGGATGACGATCAGCCAGAAGTCGAGCGCGCTGCCGCTCATCACCAGGCCGACGATGAAGAACACCAGCGCCAGGGCGAGGACGATGTTGATGACGTGGCGGAACGGCAGGATGATCGGCGCGCCGCTCATCCGGGCCGACAGCTTCAGGAACGCGATCACCGAGCCGGTGAAGGTCAGGGCGCCGATCGCAACGCCGAGCGACATCTCGACCAGGCTCTGCGGATGGATGTTGCCGGGCGTGCCGATGTCGAAGGCTTCGGGCGCGTAGAACGCACCGGCGGCGACCAGCACCGCGGCCATGCCGACCAGCGAGTGGAACGCGGCGACGAGCTCCGGCATCGAGGTCATCGGCACCCGGCGCGCGATGACAGCGCCGATGCTGCCGCCGATCGCGATCGCGACGATGACCAAGAGCCAGGCGACGCCGTCGGCCGGCGGATGGCTCGCCAGCGTGGTGGCGACCGCGATCGCCATGCCGATCATGCCGAAGAAATTGCCCTGGCGCGACGACGCCGGGCTCGACAGGCCGCGCAGCGACAGGATGAACAGCACCCCCGCCACGAGATACAGAACAGCAGCCAGATTGGCGTTCATCTCAGGTCCCCCTTTGTCTTCGTCACCCCGAGGTGCACGCCGCTCACTTGGCTTTCTTCTTGTACATCGCCAGCATGCGCTGGGTGACCAGGAAGCCGCCGAAGATGTTCACGCAGGCGAAGATCAGCGCCACGAAGCCGAAGCCGCGGGCCCAGCCCGAGCCGCTCGACACCATGCCGACGCCGACCGCGAGCAGCGCGCCGACCACGATCACCGACGAGATCGCGTTGGTCACGCTCATCAGCGGGGTGTGCAGCGCGGGGGTCACCGACCACACCACGAAGTAGCCGACGAACACGGCAAGAACGAAGATCGACAGCCGGAACACGAACGGATCGACGGCCTGCGCGAGATGCTCCATGGCTTCTCTCCTTACTTCGGCTGGAAGTTGGGATGGATGACGGCGCCGTCCTTGGTCAGCGCGGTGGCCTTCACCAGCTCGTCGTCCCAATTGACCGCGAGCGCCTTGCTGGCCTTGTCGACCATGGTCTCGATGAACGAGAACAGGTTGCGCGCATAGAGGCTCGAGGCCGAGGCGGCGACGCGGCCGGCGACGTTGGTGTAGCCGACGATCTTGATGCCGTCGGTCTCGACCACCTCGCCGGGCCTCGCGCCCTCGACATTGCCGCCGCGCTCGACCGCGAGATCGACCAGCACGGAGCCGGGCTTCATCGACTTCACCATCTCGCCGCTGACGAGCTTCGGCGCCGGACGGCCCGGGATCAGCGCGGTGGTGATCACGATGTCCTGCTTCTTGATGTGCTCGGCGGTCAGCGCGGCCTGCTTGGCCTGATACTCCTTGGACATCTCCTTGGCGTAGCCGCCGGCGGTCTGCGCGTTCTTGAACTCCTCGTCCTCGACCGCGAGGAATTTGGCGCCCAAGCTCTCCACCTGCTCCTTGGTGGCGGGCCGCACGTCGGTCGCGGTGACGACGGCCCCAAGCCGGCGCGCGGTCGCGATCGCCTGCAGGCCGGCGACGCCGACCCCCATCACGAACACTTTGGCAGCCGGAATGGTCCCGGCGGCGGTCATCATCATCGGGAAGGCCCGGCCAAACGCTTCGGCGCCCTCGATCACCGCGCGGTAGCCGGCGAGGTTGGCCTGCGAGGACAGCACGTCCATCACCTGGGCGCGGGTGATGCGCGGCATCAGCTCCATCGCAAACGCCGACACGCCGGCATCGGCCATCGCCTTCAGCGCGGCCTCGTTGCCATAGGGATCCATGATCGCGATCACCAGCGCGCCGCGCTTGTACTTCGCGAGCTCCGAGGCTTCGGGCCGCTTCACCTTGATGATGATGTCGGCATCCTTGAGCGCATCGGCGCTGACGGTGGCGCCGGCCGCGACAAGCTCCGAATCGGGCAGCCCCGACTTGACGCCCGCGCCCGGCTCGACCGCGACCTCGGCGCCCAGCGCCTTGAACTTCTTGATGGTATCGGGCGAAACCGCAACCCGCGGCTCGGACGCATCGATTTCCTTGGCAACGGCGATCTTCACGCTCACAGCACCACTCTTGAGAACCAACGAGGTCATTCACCAAATCAGCGACGCAAGCACGGCATGTCCCAGAGGATCGTCCTCGATCCCAGGGTGGCCGCCTGCGTCGCGGGATTTTCCGGCTTGGCAACGCCGACGCATCAATCGCGCGGCGTCTCGAGCCCAAAGGAGACAATTCCGCCGGGCTCGAAGTCGGCGCATCGTTGCGCAAACTTGACGATCTCAGCACGAGCTTTTCGATCCCGCACCCTCATGAACGACGCGAGAAGCACCAGGCACTCGTCGGAACCCACCTCGTCCCTCGCTCGCGCCGCACCGCCCATGAGAGGCTCGTCATTCACCTACGGTCATCCGCCCAAGTAGGCAGATCGCACATGTTCGTCGTCGATGAGATCCTTGCCGCTGCCGGACAGAACGATCGAACCCGTCTCCAGAAGATAGGCGTAGTCGCACATCTCGAGGGCCGAATAGGCGTTCTGCTCGACCATCAAGACCGTCGTCCCGGCTTTCCTGATGCTATCGATGATCGAGAACACCTGTTCGACGATGTTGGGCGCCAAGCCGAGCGACGGCTCGTCAAACATCATCAGCCTGGGCTTGGACATGATCGCGCGGCCGATCGCCAGCATCTGCTGCTCGCCGCCGGATAGCGTCCCGGCAACCTGATGCCGGCGCTCGGCCAGTCGCGGAAACATCCCGAAGATCCGCTCCCGATCCGCCGCGATCTCCCGACGGTCGGTCCGCAGATAGGCGCCCATATCGAGATTTTCGTCGACGGTCATATCAGGGAACACACGCCGCCCCTCGGGGCAATGAGCGATTCCCTTGCTCAGGATTTCCCGCGCCGAGCACTTCGTAATGTCGTGCCCATCGAACGTAATCCGTCCGGCAGCCGAAGGCAGGATTCCCGAGATCGCCCGCAACGTCGTGCTTTTGCCTGCACCGTTCGCTCCGATGAGAGCGACCAGCTGCCCCTGCCCGATCGACAAGGTGACGCCCTTGAGGGCCTCGACCTTGCCATAACGGCAAACAAGACCATTAATGTGCAGCATGCCGGCTGGCTCCTTCACCGAGATAGGCACGAATGACCTCGGGATTGCCGCGGATCGCCGCGGGCGGCCCTTCGGCGATGATGCGGCCGTAGTTGAGCACGACGATGCGATCGGAGACGCCCATGACCATGGGCACATCGTGTTCCACCAGCAGGATCGACATGCCGCGGCCGTGCAGCTTGTTGAGCAATTCCATGAACCGGGAGGTTTCCGTCGCGTTCATGCCCGACACCGGCTCATCCAGCAAAAGCATCGAAGGGTCTGTAGCAAGGGCAAGCGCGACACCGAGCAAGCGCTGATCGCCGTAAGACAGCGACCCGGCGAGTTCGTCGGCACGGCGCGCGATCCCGACGATCTCAAGCAGCTCGTGCGCAAGATTCCTCAACTCCGCCTCCGCGCGCCCTTCGCGCGGCAGCGCCAGCAGCGTATCCAGCAGTGTCGACCGGCTCCGCCGGTGCAAGCCGATCATCACGTTCTCGAACACGGTCACGCTCTGGAACACGCTGGTGCGCTGGAAGGTCCGCGCCAGGCCGAGCGAGGTGACTTCATGCGGCTTGAGGTTGCTGAGCGAGGTATTCTTATAGCGCACCTCGCCCTTGGTCGGCCGCAGAAAGCCGGTGATGACGTTGAAGGCGGTCGTCTTGCCGGCACCGTTCGGTCCGATCAGGCTGACAATCTCACCCTGGTTGACGACGAAGCTCATATCGGTGATCGCAATCAGTCCGCCGAAATGCACGGCGATATGTTCAACGGACAGAACTGGCTGCGGAGCGTTGGAGGGTATGGTGCTCATGGCGTGTCGTGCATCTTGGCTTGGAGAGGCTCCGGATCCGCGCGAGTGCTAGGCGCTGCGAACCACTTCTCGATGGCGGGGACAATGCCCTTCGGCAACACGAAGACGATGATGATCATCAGCAGGCCATAGAGGATCCACTGGATCTCAGGCGTAGCGAAAGACCGGGCAGCGACGGGAATGAAGCCGAAGATGAGGCCGCCGACGATGGGTCCCGCGAGGGTGCCCTTGCCGCCCGAGATCACCATGATCACCATCGTGACCGTGTAAAGGAACGCAAACACGTCGGGATCGATGATCTTGAGGTAATGGGCGTAGAGGCTGCCGGCGGCCCCCGCGATGCCGGCCGAAAAGATCGCGGCCAGCACCAAATAGCGGGTCACGTCGATCCCGACCGAGACTGCGAGCGACTCGTTCTCCTTGAGCGCAATCATTGCGCGCCCGACGCGGGAGTAAACCAGACGCTGGATGACGATGTAGGACACCACGAGGACGGCAAGCACGAGATAGTAGTTGGATTGCTTGCTGTAGAAGTCGAGATAGCCGACTCCGGGGAATCCCAGCGTCATCGGCGGGATCGAGGTCAGGGCGAGCGGGCCTTGGGTCAACTCGACCCAGTTCAGCGCGACCAGCCGGACCACTTCCGCAAAGCTGATGGTCACGATAACGAAGTAGGCACCCCGCACCTTGAAGGACAGCTTCCCGACAGCATAGCCGCAGAGCGCTGCCACCAGTGTGCCGATCACAAACCCGGTCCAGACCGGCCAGGGTTCGTGAACCACGCGGATACCGCCGATCAACTCGACATCGAAGCCCAGCGACACCAGCGCGCTGGTGTAGGCTCCAATTCCAAAGAACGCGACGTGGCCAAGGCTCAACTGTCCGGTGTATCCGAGCAGGAGATTGAGGCTCATCGCCGCGACAATGAGGATACCCGTCGTGATGAAGGCGTTCAGCAGATACGGATCGTGCAGCCAAAGCGGGACAGATGCGAATGCGGCGAGCGCGATATAGGGGATCAGGCGCTTCATCCGATCCGCTCCGCGCGTGCAAACAGGCCGGTCGGCTTGAAGAGGAGAACGACGATGATGATCAGAAAGCCCATGGCATCGCGATAGCCCGACGAAACGTATCCGGCACCGAGCTCCTCGGCCAACGCCAGCAGGAAGCCGCCGATGGTGGCCCCACCGATGCTGCCGAGACCACCCAGGATGACGATGGCAAAAGCCTTCAGCGAAGCGAGATTGCCCATTTGTGGGGAGATGACGTAGACGGGTCCGAGCAATGCACCCGCCGCTGCCGCGAGGCTCGAGCCGATCGCGAACGTCGCCATGTAGATGAACTGGATGTTGACGCCCATGAGCGAAGCAGCGTCACGATCCTGGAAGGTGGCGCGCATTGCCTTTCCGAGCTTTGTGCGATTGATCAGGAGATAGGACACGCCGATCAGGACAAGGGCAGCGCAGAAGACGAACAGGCGCAACCAGGACACCGAAATCGAACCAATGACGAGCGGAAGCTCGGGGAACGGCGTCGAAACCGACTTCGCGACCCCACCCCAGACGAACTGCTCGCCATTCTGCATCACGATCATGGCGCCGATCATGACGAGCATGGTCGTATCGATGTCCGCGCCACGCATCGGGCGCAGCAAGACGACCTCGATCAGCGCACCGGCAAAGCAGCCCAGGACGACCGCCATGATCAGCGCAAGGAAGAAGTTCAGGCCGAGCATCACGCCGACGAAATACAGCGCATAGGCCCCGAAGGAGTAGAGCTCACCGTGCGCGAAATTGACGACGCGCATGATGCCGAAGATGAGCGTAAGCCCGATGCCCAGCAGCGCGTAGGTGCTGCCCAGAATGAGCGTGTTGACGATGTGTTGCAGAAGCTCGGTCATGCTGATTTTTTCGGCCGAAAGACCGCTGATCCTCTCTTCAGAGCATGTTTATGGGCGAGGCAATGCCAAGGCGCCACCGATTATGGTGGCGCCTTCCGCAATCGTCGAGCTCAGGAGCCCGACAGGACGATCTTTTCGTTCACGATCTTGATCAGATAGAGGTTGGGCATGCTCTGGCCGCTTTCCTTGCCGGTCGGCCCTTGCTTCTGGAACTTGATCTGACCATTCAGGCCAGGAAAGTCGGTCGTCCAAAGCGCATCGGTGATCGCCGCGGGCTCTGCCTTGCCGGCCCGCTGGATCGCATTGGCGATGGTGCGAATTCCGTCGTAGCCACGGAAGCTTTCAGTCGCGCCGGCGATCGCATAGCCACGCTTTTTCCACTCGCCGAGGAAATACTTCGTCGCTGCCGGATCCGGGGTCTTGTCCGGATACCAGGGCGCGAAGGTCGTCAGATGCATGGAGCCGTTCGCTGCGGCGCCGGCCTGCTCGATCAGCTGATCCGGATTCTGCGAGCCGCCGGTGGTGACGATCCGCTTGGTGATGCCGAGCGCTGCGGCCTGCTTCAACACCAGGGTCAGCTGCTCGACCGCGGTCGTGACCATGATCGTGTCCGAGTCGGTTGCCTTGATCTTGGCAAGCTGGGCGCTCATGTCCTGGGCGGCCTGATCCATGATCTCCACGAGGCCGACCTGAATGTTCTGGGCCTTCATGATCTTGCCGAAGTCCTCGGCTGATCCGCGGCCCCAGTCGTTGTTGATGACGAGGAAGTCGGCCTTCTTGATCCCGAGTGACGGCATGATGGCCTTGAACTCGGTCGCCTCGACCGAGGACGGCGGCGAGATGCGGAAGATGTAGGAATTGCCCGACGTCGTGATCTTGCTCGAGGACGAGGTCTCCACCACCATCGGGACCTTGTATTCCATGAGCTTCGGCATCACCGCAAGCGTCAGGCTCGAGCCCCAGGCACCCATGATCACGGGCACCTTGTCGCCGGTGATCAACTTCTCGGCGACGGCAGCGGCCTCCGTCGGATTGCTCTTGTTGTCTTCGATGACCAGCTCGATCTTGCGACCGAGCAAGCCGCCCTTGGCGTTGATTTCGTCGGCGGCAATCTTTGCGCCATTCACGACATAGGTACCGGAAGCGGCGAACGGACCGGTGAGCGGCTCATTGACGCCGATCTTGATGGTCTGCGCCGCTGTGCCCGTCGCCAGTGCGGTCGACATCGCCGCGGCGAGGGCCGCGCTCGTAATCAATCCGTGTGCTCGCTTCATCTTTCCTCCTGTGCTCGCATGAGCCGTGCCTAGGGAACGAAACACCAGTGCAGCGCGCCAGCTTATGGGTGCTGGCCATTCGTCACCGCCAGGATGATCCTATCATCCTATTCTTAGTATCTTAAAGATACTTCTAATCCGTCGTCAAGCAGGCGCCCTGCTCTATTTTTGTTTTCGCAGTGCCCTCATTTGACGCAGCCGCCCATCATTTGCGCGATTGCTTTCGCCTAGACCAATTTCGAAACTCCTTCGACGGACACGATGCCGCGCGTGCCGATCAAGCGTTCGCCAAATTCGCTTCTTTGTTGAACTCGATGGTGAGTTGATCCCATTCGCCCAGGCTGTCCTGAATCCTGCTCCAGAAGGACTGCGAGCGGCGCCGCTCAAAATCGGCAACTGAAACCCCCTGCTGCTCGACCCAGGTGTAGTAGCCGAGGTTGAAGACGGCGCGGCGCGAATGCTCCGTCAGCTCAACGACGTTGTCGGAGGCGGCGCCGAGCAGGCAGGCGCCGAAGATTTCGGCGGCATTCACCTGATCAAGGCCACGCGCGTAGTGCTTCTCTTCAAACTGCCTGCGTTCGCTGCCGTACATGGAAGCGCTGTCCGTCGCCACGGTGACAATGGCCTTTTCGGGCCCGTAGTTCATCTGCTTGGCCAGCTTGATCGAGGCGATGATGTTGGCGAGCCCGGAGATGCCGATATGGTCAAAGGCGCGCACCAGCGCGGGTTCGAGACCGCGGCGCGTCTCGAGATAGTCCCGGCCCGCCTTCGTGCCGAACAGTAGATTGAGCTGGTCCGTGGTTCGGTCCGAGACCCCGACGACGAAGTCGAGGTTCATGACATTGTGAACGAGCGGGATGTGCTTGTCGCCGATCCCCTGAATGTTGTGCTCGCCATAGCCATTGTTGAGCATCGTCGGGCATTCGAGCGCCTCGACGGCGACGACTTTCGAGCCCCAGCGTCTCTTGAGAAAATCCCCCGCGGCGATCGTCCCCGACGACCCGGTTGCCGAGACGAAGGCCGCCAATTCGTGGTTATCGTCTTGATTGAACGCCTTGAAGGCATCTTCCGCTGCGCGCCCCGTGCATTCATAGTGGATGAGATAGTTCGAGAACGATGAGAACTGGTTGAGAATGACGTTGCTGTCGTCGCGCCTGAGCTCCGCGCACTTGTCGTAGATTTCCTTGACGTTGCTCTCGGTACCGGGCGTCCGGATGATGTCGGCCGGATCCGTCACCCACTTCTCGAGCCATTCGAAGCGCTCGCGGCTCATCCCTTCGGGTAAGACGGCAACGCCGCGACAGCCGAGGATCCGCGAAACGGCGACACCGCCACGACAGTAATTGCCGGTAGAAGGCCAGACAGCCTTCTGTTTGGATGGATCGAAGCGCCCGGTCACGAGCTGCTCGATCAAGGCGGCATAGGCCGGCAGGACCTTGTGCGCGCCGATCATCGGAAAGCGATCGCCGAGCAACACGATGATCTTGGCATCGACGCCGGAGATCTCCTTTGGCAGCACGATATGGCCCGGCACCAGGTCCCTGCCCCTGCGGTCTTCCGCATTGTACCAGTGCATGCGCCAGAGGTTCGCGGCGCTCGGCTCATCCGGCCCGACCGCCGCAATGTCCTCCCACACCCTGGCTGACGGAAGCGGTGGATGCGCGAGCTGCGAGAAGGTCGGCAGCTTCAGGTTAAGTTTGCGCGCTTGCGCCGCGGCTTGCCGCCAGCCCTTCCTGTCGACGACATTCGGCTCGATTACAAACGCCATTTCCAATCATCCCTGTTGAATCTCACGGCCTCGCCCCGGGTCCTCTAGCACCCCGCGGATCGCATGCCCGTGCTGGTCTGCTGCTCATGGACCGCGTCAAATGAACGCTGCCTCCGAACGTCATCCGCCACGCCATACGTCGTCGTGCGCTGACGCGGCACACGGCCTGCCGAAATGATGATCGATTCCAGCGCCTGCGGCGTCATTTCCTGGCCGTGCGAGGCGCCGGCCGACCGCGAGATGCTCTCATCCATCAGTGTGCCGCCGAGGTCGTTGACGCCGGCCGAAAGGCAGTGCCGCAACCCCTCCGGTCCCATCTTGACCCAGGATGCCTGGATATTGGTGATGTGCGGGTTGAGGACGAGGCGCGACACCGCATGCATCAAGACCGCCTCGCGGAATGTCGGCCCCGGTCGCGCCCGGCCTTTGAGATAGACCGGCGCTTCCATGTGAACGAACGGCAACGGCACGAGCTCGGTAAATCCGCCGGTCTCCGCCTGCAAGCGCCGCAGCCGGAGCAGGTGCCGCGCCCAATGGTCGTAACGCTCGATATGGCCGAACATGATGGTGGCCGTCGATCGGAGCCCGATCGAGTGCGCCGTGCGCATGACGTCGAGCCACTGCTGGGTCCTGATCTTGTCCGCGCAGAGCGTCTCGCGCACCTCGTCGTCGAGGATTTCAGCGGCCGTTCCCGGCAGGGTGCCCAACCCGGCCGCTTTCAGCTCCAGCAGGAATTCGGCGACCGAAATACCCAGCGTGTGTGCCCCTTGATGGATCTCGAGCGGCGAGAACGCATGGAGATGCATGGCCGGGACGGCGCCCTTCACGGCCCGACAGACATCCAGGTACTTCTGCCCCGTATAGGAAGGATGGATGCCGCCCTGCATGCACACCTCGGAGGCGCCGCGGTCCCACGCCTCGGTGACCCGCTGCGCGACTTCGGACATTTCGAGGTCGTAGGGCCGGCCCCGCAGGTTCTCGCTCATCTTCCCCTTCGAGAAGGCGCAGAACTGGCATTTGAAGGAACAGATGTTGGTGTAGTTGATGTTGCGGCATACGACGTAGGACACCACGTCGCCGTTGACGCTGCTCCGCAATTCGTCGGCCGCCCGGCAGACGCTGGTAAAGTCGCGCTCGTGAGCGCGGAACAGCCTGACGATCTCGCCCTCCGAAAGCTCATCGCCGCGCTGGGCCTTGGCAATGACGGACATGACTTCGCTGCCGTGCGCGGTGCGCGGTGCGGATTTCAGCCATCCGAGCTCGCGCGATGGCAGCCCGCCGATGTGGCCGGGATGCCAGTCGTCGCTGCGCGGGAATCCATCGCCGTCGATGCGGTCGAGGACCGACTTCAGCAGCTTGTTGTCGAGCCAGCGCGAGGGATAGCGTGCGAAGCTCGGATAGATCGGCAGCCGCTTCTCGAGCCGCTTGCCGGTTGACCGCGTTGCAGCCTCCAGGAGCCGCAGATGCGGCCATGGTGCTTCGGGATTGACGTGGTCCGGCGTGACGGGCGAGACGCCACCCCAATCGTTGATCCCTGCCGCAACGACGCGCCCCAAGGCTGCCGGGCTGAGGTTCGGCGGCGCCTGAATGTTCATCTCCGGCTCGAATATCAGGCGAGCGACAGCGATGGTCCAGAGATGATCGTCCACGGAGGGCGCGGGTGCATCGGCCATGCGCGTCCCGACCTTTGGCCGGAAGTTCTGGACGATGATCTCCTGCAGATGGCCATGCGCATCGTTCAGGTCCCGCAGCGCGAGCAATGCATCGATCCGTTCGGCCCTGGTCTCCCCGATGCCGATCAGGATTCCGGATGTGAACGGAATGGCCTGCTCACCGGCAGTCTTGATTGTCTGAAGCCTGACGGCAGGCACCTTGTCCGGCGATCCGAAGTGGGGGCCGCCCTTCGCGCAAAGCCGGTCGGACGCGGACTCCAGCATGATGCCCTGCGAGACCGATACCTTGCGCAGCATGGCAAGGTCGAGCTCGCTCATGATCCCGGGATTGACGTGAGGGAGCAGGCCAGTTTGCTCGAACACAGCCCTGGCGACTTCGGCGAGATACGACAGCGTGGATTCGTGGCCGAGCCTTGTCAGCTCCTCACGCGCGACGCGGTAGCGAAGCTCGGGCTTGTCGCCGAGCGTAAACAGCGCCTCATGACAGCCGGCCTCCTTGCCGGCCCTGGCGATCGCGACCGCTTCCTCGACCGAGAGATACGGCTTGACGTTCGAACGCGGCGCGTGAGCGAACGTGCAGTAGTGACAGACATCGCGGCAAAGCTGGGTGAGCGGGATGAACACCTTGGGCGAATAGGTGATGACATCACCGTGCGCGGCATCCCTTCGCCTGGCGGCGGCCGTCAGGAGTTCGTCGATGTCAGCAAGATCGATGAGCTCATAGGCTTCGCTTCGGGACAGGCGACGATCGAACGGGAGATTCAAGACGGACGTCATCAGAACAGCCTCACGGGGACGGGATGGTCGTCGCTGCCGAAGCGCTCGGCAATCTTGAGCTCATCTAGAAACGAACCTGTCGTTCCGAGGTTTTGCGACGAGATCAGATACGGACCAAAATCGATCGGGCAATCGATGTCCTTGCCGATGCCATGGGACTTGAACACGCTGCAGCTCAGCTGCCGCTGCCGCGCCAGGGCGCGGTGGGCGCGGAAACTCTCTTCGCCAAACCGAGGCTCCAGCATGTCGGGCGACCGCATCGCCAGGGCATTTGTGCCACCGTCGTAAAGCGCGGGTACGAGCACGATCGGCGTGTGGTCCAGCAACCGGATGACGTGTTCGAAGTCCTCCGGACGGGCAAACGGAATATCGGCGGGCACGACAAGAACCCGCCGCCCGTACGGTTGGAACGCATCGAGGCCACGCTGCACCGCGGCATTGACGCCGGTCTCGACGTCATCGAAGATCATGGCCGCGTCGAAGCGCTTGGCGATCGCAAACGCTTCCGGATCGGCGCTCACCACGGCGATGCCGGCCAGCGCGCGCGTATCCCGCAGGTTTCCGAGAACATCGCACAGCATGGCTTGCGCCAGCTTTGTGCGCTCGGTCGCCACCAGGATGTCGCCCAGCCTGCTCTTTGCTTGACTGAACCGTTTGACAGGCACCAGGGCCCAGGTTTCGGAATCGTCCATCGCTCCGCTCAGCTGTTTAGTCGATCGAGAAATCGGAGACACTCGCGTGCCAACTGAACACGCTCATCCTTCGAGCGCATGATCGTGTTCGTCACATGCACGGGAATGCCGATCGCATCGGCGTCGGCCTGGTCCTCGCGATCCATCACCAGACCATCGAGGAAGCCATAGTGCCTGACAATCGAGGCGCAGTTTGTCGCGACGCCGAGCTCGTTCATGATCTTTGCGGTCGGCCCCTTGATGGCGCGGCCGCCGACCAGCGGCGAGATTGCGACGATGGAGGCCTTGGTCGCATCCAGGGCCGCGCGGATACCGGGTACAGCCAGGATCGGATCGATGCTGAGATACGGGTTCGACGGACAGACGATGATGGCATCGGCGGCGCCGATGGCCCGCAATGCGGCGCTGGTCGCCGTTCCACCGCTGGGGCTCTGGAATTCGATCTTCCTGACCTCGGGCCGCGCCTGCAGCTCGACGAAATAGCGTTGAAATGCGAGCTTCTGATCGGCCGTCACGACGATCGTCGCAAACGGATCGTCGGTCATCGGCAGGATGCTCGCCTCAATGCCGAGCTGCGATGCAATCCTGCCCGTGAAATCGGTCAAGGTCACGCCGGCGCTCAGCGCGCGCGAGCGCAGGACGTGCATGGCAAGATCGCGGTCTCCCAAGCGAAACCATGTCTCGCCGTTCAGGCCGCCGAGCGCCTCCATGAAGTTCCAGCTTTCGCCGGCTCGTCCCCAGCCGCGCTCTTCGTCGGCAAGCTCGCCCAGCGTATAGACCACCGTGTCGATGTCCGGTGAGATCGTGAGGCCAAGATGCTCGAAGTCGTCGCCTGTGTTGACGATGACGGCGAGCTTGGCGCCCAGCAGGCGATTGAGGCCATAGGCAAGCTTGGCGCCTCCGACTCCGCCGCAAAGCGCAACAACGTTGAGGTCAGCGCCACTCATCGGAACATGTCCTGGCTCTTGGGTCGCGCGAGCGCGGCCGCGGGTGAGACCGGTCCATCAAGCGTGAGGCCACGGACGAGGATGATCGGCATGCCCTCGCCCGCTTGCCCCATCAGGAGCGAGGCGGCGCCGGCGATCTCATCGGCGATGGCAACTTCAGTGACGCGCATCGCCCGGCCAAACATGTCTGGAACACCAATTTGGCTCAGCAACGAGGGAATGCCGGCAGCGCCGATCGCCACGCCGACGACACCATTGCGCCAGGGACGGCCGAAACTGTCGTTGATGATGATTCCAAGATCGAGGTCGCCGGCTGCGTCCAGCGCGATCTTCAGCCTCTGCGCTGATCCGTCGGGATCTTTGGGCAGCAGCAGGACGCGCTCTTCGCCTTCACGGTGTTCGATGTTCGATTGATCGATGCCGGCGTTGGCCATGACGAAGCCGAGCCGGTGCGCGGCGATGACGACGTTCGGCCGTGTCTTGACGACCTCCGCGGATTCGCGCAGCACGACCTCGAGGAAGCGCGGGTCCTTGCCGACCGTCGCCGCGAGTTCGAGCGCCTCCGGCGACGGCTCGACGTCGCTCAGCCGAACGTACCGCCCTTCCGATTTCGAGACGATTTTCTGCGCAATGACGAGGATGTCGCCCCGCTGCAGCTCGAGAGACATCCCGGCCAGGCTCTGCCTGATGAGCGCGGCAAGATCCTCGCCCGGCTCGACGCGCCGAATGTCCTGCAGGGCGATGTATTCGACTCGCGTCCCCACAGGCATGGATCAGGTACCCGGGGTAGCGGACAGGCCGGTGATGCGGATGCCCGCGCCGGGCACCTTGTAGCGTCGATTGATCCCGATCAGCACGGATGTCAGCGCCTCGGCTGCCGCCGAGTTTGCCAGCACGCCGCCGTCGATGCCTGCGGATGCAACTTCATTCGCGAGACCGATGACGACGTCGCGCGCCGCCTTGTCGTCGCCAAAGACCAGAACGTCGCAATCCGCCCGGCTGCCCTGGTGCAGCTTGGTCGCGCCCACATTGTGGAAGGCGGAGACGACCCGCACGCCGGGTCCGAGCAACTGCTGCGCGATCTGCGCGGCCGAGCCGGCGGACGGAAGCTGGACCACGGACACCTTCGGCGGCACCAGCGGGACCGCGGCATCCACGACGATCTTGCCCTGAACCACGTCCTTGACTTCGTTCAGCGTCGCATCATGGCTCGCGAACGGCACGGCAACGACCACGATGTCGGCAGCCCGCGCGGCGGCGGAATTGCCGTCGCCCGCAACGTCGCCGGTCATGGTCTCCGCCGCGCTCCTGGCCTTCTCTGCGGAGCGTGAACCGAGAATGACTTTGTAACCGGCCGCAAGCCAGCATTTCGCGAGGCCGGATCCCAAGTCACCGGTTCCTCCAAGGATGGCAATCGTCGGTTTCGTGTTCATGTCTCGGTGGCCTTTCCGGGATTAGTCGAGGGGCATTTCGGTGAGCGGCACGAGCTTGACGCCGGCCTTCTCGAGGCCCTCCCGCACCGCACGAGCCGTGGCGACGCCCGTGGGCTCGTCGCCATGGACGCACAGCGAGTGGACCTTGCATGTGATCTTCTTGCCGTTGCGGGAGGTGATGGTGTTGTTCAGCACCATATCGAGCACCTGCCGGGTGGCGACCGCCGCGTCCTTGATGACCGAGCCCGCGATCTTGCGCGATGTCAGATTGCCGTCGTCGTCGTACTGGCGATCGCAGAAGCCTTCGATTGCGACGGGCAGTCCGAGCTTGCGGCCGGCTTTCTCCATCTCGGACCCAGCGAGAGCCACATAGATGATGCGCGGATCGACGGCCTTGATGGCGCGGCCGATGGCCAGCGCGTATTCAGCGTCTTCGGCGGCCATGTTGTTGAGCGCGCCGTGCGGCTTGAGGTGGGTGACCCGCTCGCCTTCGTAGGCCGCCATCGCCTGCAGCGCGCCAATCTGATAGGCGACCATGTATTCGAGGTCGTCGGGGCGCATATCGATGCGCCGACGTCCGAAACCCCAGAGATCGTTGAAACCGGGATGAGCACCGATCGTGACGCCGAGGCGCTTGGCTTCGCGCACGACGTTGCGCATCACCCGCGGGTCACCGGCGTGAAAGCCGCAGGCGATATTGGCCGATCCGATGATCTTGAGGATTCCGGCATCGTCACCGACGTCGTAGGCACCGAACCCTTCGGCCATGTCGGCGTTCAAGTTGATCGATATGGTCATCCGTCACCTCGTCTGCTCGAGCTATAATGTCCTATCATTAGTAAGACAATCCCTTTTGCAAACAATTTTTCCCGTTTTTCCGAAGATCGTTTTTGAGGAACGACGGCAGGCGACCGTCTCACGAGATCCGTATTGAACCATCATCCCAATGATAGTATGTATCCCCAGTCCTGGCAAGCTACGCTGCCCCGATGGCGACACGTCCGATCGGCGGCGGCAGCTCCCACCAAACAACCCATCGCGAAGGCCGGTTCGAATGTTCCTGTCGAATACAAGTTCATCTCACAACCAACCGCTCGACCCGGCGGATGCCGCCACGCTGGCGCGTGAAGAAGCGAGCGAAGTCGAGCGCTTTCTCGCCTTCCGACCGAACCACGCGGAAACGCCGCTGCGATCGCTGCCGGCGCTCGCCCGCGAATTCGAGGTCAAGTCCATCCATATCAAGGACGAATCGCATCGGCTCGGCCTCGGCAGCTTCAAGGCACTGGGCGGATCCTACGCCGTCGTCAGGCTACTGCTGGAGCATGCGAGCAGCAAGCTGGGCCGCGCGGTGGATATCAGCGAGATCGGGACGCCTGCGATACGCGAGATCGCGCGCAGCCTGACGGTCGGCTGCGCCACCGATGGAAATCATGGGCGATCGGTCGCGGCCGGCGCGCAGATGGTCGGAGCCAAGGCGGTCATCTTCGTACATTCCGGCGTCACGGATGAACGCGTGCAGGCAATTGCCCACTTCGGCGCGGAAATCGTGCGGGTGCCCGGCACTTACGACGACTCCGTCGCTGTCGCCGACAAGGTCTGCCAGGACAATCATTGGATCGTCGTCTCGGATACGTCCTGGCCCGGCTATGAGCGCATCCCCGGACTGGTCATGCAGGGCTATACGGCGATGCTGAACGAGATCCTCCGGCAGCAGCCGGAGACGCCCACCCATGTCTTCATCCAGGCCGGCGTCGGCGGCCTCGCGGCCGCGGTCGCCGGTTACTTTGATGTCGTCTTTGGCAAGAGCCGGCCGACATTCGTGGTCGTCGAACCCGAACGGGCTGCGTGCCTCTATCAAAGCGCCATTGCGGGCGCGCCGATCAAGATCGCCCATGGTGAGCCGACGATCATGGCGATGCTGGAATGCTACGAGCCATCTCTCGTCGCCTGGCGTATCCTGTCGCGGAAGGCGGACGCGTTCATGATGGTCGGCGAAGAAGGGGCCGCGGCAGCGATGCGCCGGCTCGCACACCCGACAGGCGACGATCCGGCCATTGTGGCCGGTGAAAGCGGTGCTGCCGGATTGGCCGGCCTTTGGCGCGCCGCCAAGAGCAGCGCCGCGCGTGAATCGCTGGGCTTGAACCAGGCATCGCGCGTCCTGCTGATCAACACCGAGGGTGCGACCGACCAGAAGCGCTACACGGAAATCGTGGGCGCTTCGCCGGCCAGCATCCTCGCCTAGAGCATTTTCGGTTCTGATTACATCAGAACCGAAGCTCTAGATTCTTGTTTTGAGGCGTTTTCTTTACGCGAACCGGTGGCCACTTCGCTCGAAAACGCTCTGGCGCGGATCAGGAGCGGGCCTTGCGCCCGCTCCTTCGTCAGGCCTTCGTGCGCTTCTTCGATTTTTCGAGAAGATCGGAACGGAGCGCGAAGCAACTGCGATGATAATGGATGTTGGCGACGTAGACGGCGATGTCGTTGCTGTCGACCAGCACCAGGCGACAATCGGCGGTTGGTTCGCCGAGGCCGATCTTGAGCAGTTCGGCCGTTTCGGGATCGGCCACGCCGATCGTCACGACCTGATGAGCATGGGCGAGCGTGATGTCGTCCATCTCCATGATTTTCGTCAGCGCGGCCGTGTGGGTGAAGCGCTTGCGGTCCTTGAGGTAGAGGTTGCGCGCCAGATGGAGGTTGACGACCGAAAACGGCTCGTCCTCGTTGTATTGCACGCTTCTGAGAAACGCGTAGCTGGCGGCGGGCCGGCCTTCATGCGCGGCGAGCCGGGGCGGATCCGCATTCTCCTCGACATAGACGCGCTTGAGGACGTTGTTCCTGACGGAATCGACCATCGACTCGAAATCATTGGCCAGGTTCAGCCAGTGACGATTCTTGGGTCTTCCGGACACGAACGTCCCGCGTCCCTGCTGGGCGTCGAGGAGCCCCTCGTTCCGCAACATCTCGATCGCCTGCCGGATCGTAACGCGCGCGACGCCGAATTCGGTTTCGAGCTCCTCGATGGTCGAGATCTTGTCGCCCTCTTGCCATCGCCCGGACTCGACCCGTTGGCGCATGACCGATGCAACCTGCACGTAGAGGGGGACCCGGCTGCGCTCGTAATTTGGGACTACCTTATTCATGATAGTAAGATAGTCCATTTCATCGCCAAAGGCGAGTTTTTATCGCCGAACAACTAGGATCGTCGCAAGAGCCATCGCAGCGCTCGTCTCACATAATCCAACGCCATCGATCGCATGAGCGCGCCGGCGTCGAATTCCCTGACCATGGCCGGCTCGCCCTCGCCTCCACCCGATCGATGGGAGAGCCGCGTCTCGAGGTTCTGGACAAAGACAGCGATGATTCGTCCGGCCACATCCTGGATCAGGCCGGAGCGGCTGAACTGCGCCAGGGCCCCGGTCAAGGTGAAGCCGATGCTGAGATCGACCTTGGTTTGATTCTCCACGTCACCCGGCTTGACGGCATAGCCGATCAGGCCGCGGGTTGACGAGTTGCTGCGCTTGTCCTTGCCTGCGCCGACAATCGTGCCCGTGCGGCGCGCATCATCGCGCGTCACATCGGCGATGCCTTGAAATTCGGCAGAGATCGGCCCGACCTTGATCTTGATCTGGCCGTCGACGTGACCGTCGACCGGCTCTCCGGCCAACGATGCGCCCGGCAGGCAGGCCGCGACCGCGCCGATGTCGGAGAAGAAATTCCAGACGTCATCGATCGGATGCCCGACGGTGAAGCTCTGCGTGAACGTCGTTTGCGGCTTCCAGCTCGTATCCCTGAGCGAGGCCGCCGCCGCTGCCGGAGCTTCCGCCTTTTTCACAGCTGGTGCGGCGGTTGTCTTGGGCCGAGCCGCAGCGGAGGTCACCGCGGTCGCATTGCCCGAACCCGAGGGTCCAAGACGCGTCCGGTTTCCGTTTGGAATCGCCGCGATCCCTCGCCCCCTGCGGTCTGCGATCACACCCTGGATGGCGCGCACGATGCCGACATAGCCGGTGCAGCGACAGAGGTTTCCGCTCATGGCCACGCGAATATCGCGCTCGCTGGGGTCCTGCATGCGCAGCACGACATCGCGCGCCGACACAACCATCCCCGGCGTGCAATAGCCGCATTGCAGGCCGTGCTCCCTCGTGAAGGCCGCACGCAGCTCGCGCGTGATCTCGTCGTCGTCGAGCCCCTCGATCGTCGTGACGTCGGCCTGCTGGCAAGCCAACGCGAAGGTGATGCAGGAGCGCGTGGGCACACCATCGACAAGCAGTGTGCATGCACCGCAGACGCCGTGCTCGCAGCCCAGATGGGTGCCGGTCAGATTGAGCTTCTCGCGGAGAAAGTCTGCAAGATGCGTTCGCGGCTGGATCTCCGCGCTGACGGCGCTCCCGTTGACGTTGAGGTTGCAGGTGCTCATTGCGGCCGTGCCTGCTCGATCGCGCGGCGCAGCGCGGCGACATGGGTTTGCTTGTCCAGGGGATCGACCATCCCTGCCTTCTCCAGAATCTCGTCGACGGCCCGGCCGTCGAAACTGTCGTTCAGCCGCGGAGCGCGGCCGTCGCCGATCACATTGCTTGCCTTGGCAATGACGATCGGACGGCTCTCCGTCGCGCCGATCACCGCGCGGCTGATGCCGCGATCGGGGTCGGTCATGAAGGCGCCGATCGCATGGGCAAATTCGCCCGTCTTGCGGCAGCTCTTGTAATAGCCCCAGCGCGCCGATTTGCTCAGTCGCGGCACCACGACGCGAACGAGAACTTCACCAGGGCGCAGGTCGGCTTCGAGAGCGCCGACCATGTAGTCCTCAACGGCCACGGTCCGCTCTCCGGCCCGGCCGCGCAGCACGACTTTGGCCCCAACCGCGGCGAGGATCGAGTGCCAGTCGGCGGACGGATCGGCATGCGTCAAGCTTCCGCCGATGGTGCCGCGATTGCGCACCGCGCGGTATGCGATGCCGTTGGCGACCGTCGGCAGCGCACCGCGGGTGACGTCGGTGACACGGAGGTCCTCGATATCGGCATGCGTGACGCACGCCCCGATCGAGATTTCGTCCGCGCCGTCACTGAAACAACGGAGCTCTTCGATCCCGGTGAGGTCGACGATCAGATCGGGCTGCACGAGCCTGAGATTCAACATCGGCCCGAGCGACTGGCTCCCGGCCATCATCTTGACGGTTCTGCTGTCGTCCGCGATGAGCCTGATCACCGCGTCGACCGCATCGGGGCGCGCATAGTCGAAATTGACAGGTTTCACGCCGGCAACCCTTCTGCCAGTTCGGGCGCCCTCTCCTTGCGGCGCTCGGCTGCGGCCCGAATGGCCTCGAGGACACGCCGTGGCGTCATTGGTGTGTGCAAGACCTGGGCCCCAAGAGGCCGCAATGCGTCATTGACCGCGTTGCCGATTGCCCCGGGAGGCGCAATGGCACCGCCCTCGCCGATGCCTTTGACACCGAACTCCGTATAGGGCGCCAACGTCTCCATGTGGCCGAGCTTGGGCGCCGGCACCTCGGTCGGGCCCGGCAACAGATAGTCGGCAAAGGTCGATGCGAGCGGCTGCCCCGACGTGTCAAAGTTCATCTCTTCATACATTGCGGTGCCGATGCCTTGCGCCAGCCCGCCATAGATTTGCCCATCGACGACCATGGGGTTGATCAGCTGGCCGCCGTCTTCGACGACCACGTAGTCGATCAGCTCGATATCGCCCAACTCCGGATCGACGGCGACCACCGCGATATGGGTCGCGTAGCTGAACGTCCCGGAATCGCGCGCCGGCTTGTAGCCGATGGTGACCTCCAGGCCCCTCGGATCGACCGTTGCCGGCAGATCCTGCGGCCGGCGATACCAGGTGTGCGCGATTTCATCGATCTTCACGCTGTTCGACGGACCGACGACCGCGCCGTTCTCGAGTTTGACATTCTCGACTTCGGTCTGCAGCAGATGCGCGCCAATCCCCTTGATGAGCTTGGCGAGTTCACGCGAGGCCGTCGCAACGGCGCCGCCGGACATCACCGCGCAGCGCGATCCCCAGCTGCCTGTCGAGTACGGCGTGTACTCGGTGTCGCCGTGAACCAGCTTGATGCGCGCGATGTCGATCCCAAGGATCTCGTGCGCGACCTGCGGAAGCGTGGTCTCCATGCTCTGACCATGCGAATGCGCGCCGATGCGAAGCTCGAGGCCGCCGTCGGGGGTCATGCGGGCGGTCGCCTGTTCGTGTCCCGGAACCATCGGGATGCCCCAGCCTGCGTAGACCGACGTGCCGTGCGCACCCTGCTCGCAATAGACTGACAGCCCGACCCCGATCAGCCGGCCGTCCGGCTCGCCCTTCTTCTGGCGCGCGCGGAGGCCCGCCAAATCGATCTTTGCCAGAGCCTGTCGCAGCGATTCCGGATAATCTCCGCTGTCGAAATGCTTCTTGGTGATGTTGTCGAACGGCATCTGCTCCGGCCGCACCAAATTCTTGAGCCGCACCTCGTACGGCTCAAGACCGCATTCGTGTGCGATCGCGTCCATCATCAGCTCGATCGCGTAGCAAACGCCGGTGCGGGCAACGCCGCGGTAAGGCAGGATCGGACATTTGTTGGTGGACACCGACCAGGTGCGGCAGCGATAGGACGGGAAATCGTATGGCCCGGGCAAAATGCTGGCGATCTGCGCAGCCTCCAGACAGGCAGAAAACGGATACGACGAATAGGCGCCGGAATCGACCGAGGCCTCGCACTCGACACCGCGCAGTTTCCCATCGCGATCGGCGTAGACGGTGATGTTATAATGATGCTCGCGGCAATTCGCGCCCGCCGTCAAATGCTCGCGACGATCTTCGATCCAACGCACGGGATAGCCGCAGCGCATGGCGAGCCAACCCAGACAAACATCCTCCGTCAGCACGATACCCTTGTAGCCGAAGCCGCCGCCGACATCGGGCGAGACGATGCGGATCTTCAGCTGCTCGAGATTGAGGCATTCCGATAGACCGTTGCGCACGATGTGCGGTTGCTGATTGCCGGTGTAGAGGACGAGCTGATCCATCCGCTTGTGCCAGACGGCAACCGTCCCGCGGCCTTCCATCGGCGCCATGCTCTGCCGCGCGGTCGATATCTCGCGCGTGATCTTGATCGGAGCGTCGTAGGCCGCTTCCATGTTGATGTCGACAAACGTCTCGAGGAAGACATTGTCGCCCCACTCTTCGTGCACCAGGGCCGAGTCCGGACGCCGCGCCAGCAGCATGTCATGCACGGCCGGCAATTCCTCGAAATCAACTTCGACCGCAGCTGCAATGTCCTCGGCTTCCGCGCGGCTATCGGCGACGCACATCGCGATCAATTCGCCGACCTGACGGACCTTCTCGAACGCGAGGATCGGCTGATCGGAAGGCTTGAAGCCCGGCAGTCCGGACACAGCGCGAATGGGACGCGTATCGGCCGCGATATCCGACGCAATGAACACGCTGCTGCGGAGGTGCGGCGGGATACGGATATCCTTGATCCGCGCATGGGCAAGTGGACTACGGACGAACGCAACGTCGCGCATGCCGGGCAAGCGAATATCGCCGACATATTCGCCTCGTCCACGGAGAAAGCGATCATCTTCCTTTCGGGAAACGGAAGCTCCAACGCCCTGCTTTGCCACTCCGTCTCCCCTTTTGTCGTCGGTGTCCTGAGCGATCGACGGCTCGAACATCAAATTCATTCTATTATCGCAAAGATAGCATCACTAGGATTGAGCGTCGAGTCTCGAGAACCCTCCCGCGTGCGACAATAGCGAGTTCGCACCACCGACGCCGCCAAAAAAGGAGGGGCCCAAACCTTGGGCCCCTTCCCGATCGATCCGGCCCTTGATTACCTGGCTGGGGCGGAATTGCACCAGTCGTAGATGCTGAGCGCCATGACCTTGATGGCCGTCAGGTAATCATCGATCGACACATACTCGTCGTTCGCATGCATGACCGCCGTCGAACCGGGTCCGAAGATCACGGTCGGCGTATTCGCGTACTTGTTCAAGAACCGCGTGTCCGCCGCACCCTGGCGCCCCGAGATCGTGGGCTTCTTGCCAGTCACTTCGGTATAGACATCGCAGACGGTCTGCACGATCGGATGCTGGACCGGAATCTCCGAGGCCTCGGCGTCGTAGCCGACGAACTTCACCACGGGAGGATGGTCCTTCATCCAGGGATCCTGAGCCGCAACCTCGGCAATCTTCTTGACGAGGCTCTGCTTGACGCCCTCGTGGTCCTCGCTCGGAACCGTGCCGATCGATCCCTTCAGAACGGCGCTGGCCGGGAAGGCGCTCGGATAATTGCCGGCCTGGAAGCTGCCGATGATGCAGGGCAAGGAGTCGATGGCGCTCGGGTAGAGCGCGTGCTTGACGTTCGCAACGCGCTCGTCTTCCAGCTCCTGCACGGCTTTCACGATCTTGTTGCCGAGCTCGATGGCGCTGATGCCAAGGTAGCGCTGCTGGATACCGGCGGGTTTGCCTTCGATGTCGATCTGGAACCAGATACGCCCGATGCAAGCCGGCTGCACGAACAGGTCACTGGTCTCGCCGGAAATACCGGCATCCGCCTTGTATCCGCGGATGACAGTGTCGAGCGTGCCGTGTCCGCTGACTTCCTCGTCGATGACGATGTTGATCATGACATCGCCCTTCGGAGTGAGCCCAAGCTCCTTCAGGTACTGGACCGCGAGCACGTGGCTGGCAACGCCGCTCTTCATGTCGCACGAACCGCGGCCATAGATGCGCCCGTTCTTGATCGAAGCCGACCACGGATTGTCGCTCCATCCCTCGCCGTTGCCGACGGGGATCACGTCGGTGTGACCGTTGAGAAGCAGCGAGCGGCCGCCGCCGGTGCCTTTCAGGGTGGCAACGATATTGGGGCGATTCTCATAGCCGCGATCGACCGGGCGATAGCCGGGATGCTTCTTCAGCTCGTCCCAATTGGTCTCCCACATGTCGACCTCGAGACCGACCTCGGTCAGGTAGCCGTGCATGTGCTTCTGGATCGCGGCTTCGTCGCCGGTCACGCTCGGGATCGCGACCATATCCTGGAGGAACTTGATCGCGTGATCCTTCGAAGCGTCGACCTTGTCGAGGATCTTCTTGCGTACGGGGTCTGTCATCTGCTTGTCGCCTGTGTTGAGCGTTTTCCGGTTTCGTTACTTGGCGCGCAGGCGCGGGATGATCTCACGCGCGATGGTCTCGACCTGGTCCGCCTGATACTTGTACGGGACGAAGATGATCTTCTGGACGCCCAGCGCGATATGCTCGCGAAGCTGGGCGACGCACTCATCGACCGAGCCCATGATGGCGCTCTCGCGGCTGCAATCGCTGTGAGCCGGGAAATCCCACTCCTTGTTGAGCCAGTCCATCATGTCGGCTTCGACCGCCTGCCGTGATTTGCCGATCATGATCGGCAGCTGCGAGGCGTTCTTCAAAGTCGACGGATCCTTGCCGCCCTCCTTGGCGAAGTTGATGATCTTGTCCCAGGACTTCTTGAAGTCGGCGGGACGATAGAAGTAGGTCAGCCAGCCATCCCCGTTCAGAGCGGCGCGCTTCAGCACGGGATCGGCGTATCCGCCGATCAGCAGCGGAATTTGCGGCTGCGCCGGCTTGGGATACATCACCGCCTTCGAAATGTTGTGGCGCATGTATTCGCCGGTCACCGACTCTTCGGTCCACAGCCGGCGCATGATCTCAAGATTTTCATCCATGATCTTGCCGCGCTTCTCGAAGGGAATGCCGAGCGCATCGAACTCGCGCTTGTACCATCCGGACGCCATGCCCATGATCAGGCGGCCTTCGGACAGCTGATCCATGCTCGAGAGCTGCTTGGCGAGAGCCACCGCGTTACGGAGCGGCAGAACCAGGATGCCGGTGCCCATCTTGATCCGCTTCGTGCGCGCAGCAATGCCCGTCAGCGTCGTCAACGAATCGATGATCGGGAAGTTCGGATCGACGCCGAGGAGCATGTGATCCCAGACCCAGACCGAATCGTAGCCGAGCTCCTCGACCCGAACGCCGTACTCGACGAGCGCCCGGGCGTTGGGCATTTCGGGATAGGCGGTGAAGTTGCGCGCGGCAATACCAAACGTGTTGGCGAGCGTGGTCATCAATAGATCTCCGGACTTGGTGTAGCTTTAAGCGGTGAAGAGACGGTCGGGATCGAGCATCCGCAGCGTCTCGAGTTCGTGGTCGGTCGGCGGCGACGTGACGTGGAGGTTCTCGTCGAAGTCGAGCCTGAAGCCGGTATTGTCCTGTACTTCCTCGCGGCCGACGCCGGGATTGAGCGCGAGCACCTTGATGCGCCGGGTCCTGTCGTCGAAGCCGAACACGGCGAGCTCGGTAATCACGCGCCACATGCCGCCGCTCGGCAGGCCGGAGTCGCGCCGGCTGGTGCCGCCGCGAATGAACCCGGGGCTGGTGATGAAGTCGACCTTTTCGACGAAGCGCCGCTTCTCGTGCTTCATCGCGACGATCATGTTGGTCAGGCTGGAGATGTCATTGCCGCCGCCGGTACCCGGCAGGCGCGTCTTCGGCTTGGCCGGGTCGCCGATGAACGACGAGTTCAGATTGCCGAACTGATCGATCTGGGCGCCGCCCATGAAGCCGACATCGACGTAACCGCGCTGGAGCAGCAGCAGGACATCGGCGCTGCCGAGGACCATGTTGGCGCGCTTGGTGCAGCGCTGGTCGTTGGTCGACGGCGGCAATTTGCCCGGCTCGACGAAGGCGCCGACCACGCCGCCCTCGAACAGAATGGTCAGGGCTGGACAGCGGGTGCGCTGGGCCAGGGTTGCAGCGAGCAGCGGCACGCCGATGCCGGCGAAGACCACCTGCCCGTCCTGCAGCTGGCGCGCGCTCAAGATCGCGAGAATTTCGCTTGCGGTGTAGCGCTGCGCCTCAGTCATTGTAGATGCTCCTGCCCTTCTGCGTTGCCTCCAACACCTCATCCATGCCGATCAGCGAGAGATATTCGTTCCAGGACTTCGGGCTGTAAAAATAGCGGTCGAGATATTCCTGCATGCCCTTCACGGGATCCGCGTTGACCTGCGCGACATAGGCTTCCATGTGCCGCATCATCGGCTCATAGAGGCCGTAGCACTCGTGCGGCGCCGATCCGTAGGGAACCTCGACCACGGCATCGACACAGAAGAACGGGATCTTGGTCTGGTCCGGCGCGCGCCGGATCTGGTCGTTCGAGACGATCCGCTCGGTCGTGAGGATCACGCTGTTGGCAGCGAGCGCGAGATCGATGTCCATGAATTGCAGGCCGTCGATCTGGGCGTTACCGTAGGGGTCGCAGCGCTGGACGTGGATCAGCGCGACGTCGGGGTTGAGCGCGGGGACCAGCAGCAGCTTCTCGCCCGTGAACGGACAGTCGATCTGCTTGGCTTCGGGACGCTGACCAACGATATCCGACCCCAACATGGCGCGGGTCGGCAGGAACGGAACACCCATGCCGCCGGCGCGAAAGCGCATGCCGACAGCCATGTGGCTCCATTCCTCATAGCGCTTGCCGCCACTCTCCACGTGATGCCGCATCACCTTGGACAGGCCCCATAGAATACCTTGGGCGAACCAGCTGGTGACGACGTGGTTCGCGATGCCGGATCCGAACACGAGGTCGCCGTCCGTCGAGACGATGCAGCGCGAAATCGAAAGGTCCTTGCGATGCTGGCGGATCAGCTCCCAGAGCAGCGCCATCGGCGTGCGGGACATGGTCGACCCGCCAATACCCACTTTCATGCCGTCTTGGACGAAGCCTGCCGCTTCCTCAAGCGACACCACCTTTTCGCGCAGGCTGCGGTCGCGCTGCGCCATCTTCTCTCTGAGCCGCGTGTACGGCTCCACCAGGGTATCCGGCAAAACATCCTCCTTGTCGGCAACCGGCAGCGGCTGAGGAGCGAACCGCAGGCCCTTCCTGCCAATTGGACCTATGGTACTAATGTTAGTCCCATACGTCTAGCAGAATCTTCGCAACGGCCGATCGTGACGGATTCGGTCTCCGCGATATGCCTTGGGTTTGCGATCGCCGGGCGCACAGTAAAACGACGAGCAATGCCTACCTTTGCAGCCTGGTCTTCCCGACTCTCCCGACTCTCGCTATCCGCTGTGCGAGCGGCCGGAGTTGCCGCAGTGCTGACCTGGTCAGCTCAGGATGCGAACTCGAAGCGACGGCATAAGGACCATAAGCCGATAGATAGGATGTCCTGCCCTGCATCACGGCCTTTGGCACAGATCATGCTTATGAACCAGCGTCGCTTTCGAGAGCGTCGCATGCAGCGCGCTGCTTCGATGGCGATCACCCGGTTGAAGCGAGCGCGTGGCGCGGCAGCGGGCGCACAGGCGTCAACAAGAACCAACAAGAGAGGATGGACCGTGGAGCATTATCTTACCTCGACACCAGATCATCTTCATTGGGGACTGTGGGATGGTCGGCTCAGTCCCGTCATCAGAATTGCGTCTGGTGATCGGGTAACGATCGAAACGCTATCGGCCGAGCCGGATGAAGCGTTCGATCTCGTGAGCGACCTGGTCGAACCGCTTGGCTGCAGCGACATCCCCGCGTCCCACGGAGCCGCACCGCGGCTATTGACCGGACCGATCCACATCGAGGGCGCCGAACCGGGTGACGTGCTCGAGGTTCGGGTCCTCGATGTCCGCTTGCGATCGGACTGGGGTTGGAACATGAGGGCCCCGACGAGCGCTGCGCGGGAAACGTCATTGGACTTTTGCTGCCGGTATGTCCCGCTCGATCGCACGCGCAACATCGCGCGCCTGCCCTGGGGACGGGAGCTGAGGTTGTCGCCGTGCTTTGGCAACTTTGGTGTCGCGCCGCCGGCGAACTGGGACCCCCGCAAGCCGAACGAAGCGAATGGTTTCAGCGGGCGCATCGACAACAGGGATCTCGGCGTCGGATGCACCGCCTATTTCCCGATCTTCGTCGCAGGCGCATTGTTCTCGGCGGGTCATGGCCACGCGCTGCTGGACGATGGGGCTGCGCAGCTCTCCGCCATCGAAACGGCGCTCGCCGGCACGTTCGAATTTCACATTCGCCGCAATCTGCATCTGGCGACCCCTCGGGTCGAGACCACATCCGCGTCGGCCAGCACATCGACCGTCAATGCGTTCACACCGCAAGGCCGCAGCCAACGCACGAACTAGTGTTGCACGCCGCGCACAGCGCCTTGGCTCATCGTCGCCCGTGCAATGACACCGTCTATTGCTGCTGCAACGCCCGCTCAACGATAGCCACGGCTTCCGGAGGAGCCTTGGCCTTCCACATTGCGATTGGTGCCGACGCACCTTGCTTGAGCGCGGCGAGAACAGGAGCCGGCGCCGGCTCCGCGATCTCAACCCCGTTGGCGCGCATGCGCGCATAATTCTCGACTGTGCGATTGGCCAGAAGCTGGAACTGGCTTTGTTCCGTCTCGGCAGCCACCTGCATCACCTGGCGTTGAACCGATTCCGGCAGCGCTTCAAAGGCATCGGTCCTTACAAAAGCAATCGAGATCGGAATCGCGTAGTTGATCGCCGTGAAATGGGGCAGATCCTGCCAGAGCTTTCGGCCGGCCCCGCCATCGCCAGACGTCAGGATAGCATTCAGCTCATGGCTTTTTACCTTGGCGATTGCCTCGTTGAACGGAAGATACTCCGCCGTTGCACCGACCGCGCGCATGACCTCGGCCGAATTGTAGTCATACGTCCGCGCGGCAATGGATCGCAGGTCCGCCGGCGTCGAGATTGGCTGGACAGTCCAGAGGCCGGTGGACGGCCAAATGGTGATGTACAGGAGCTTGAGGCCCTGTGCGGCTAACGCCTTCTCATAGAGTGGCCGCGCGCGCGCGTTGATGGACCGCGCCGCCTCGATGGACTGGACGACAAACGGCAGCGACGGCAGACCAAATACCGGATCGGACGCTTCGAGCGGCCCCGCGAATGCGTCGCCACCGGCAATCCGCCCCTCTTGGGCCGCACGCAGCATTTCGCCGGAGCTGATCTTCAACTCGTTATCGAACGCATTGCGGACCGTAACGTATCCGTTCGTCTGTGTGGACACGAGCTCCGCGAATTTTGCCAAGCCAACTCCCGAGATATTGCTTCGAGGATATTCCGTCGCCATCTGCCACGCCACTTGAGCGGACGCAGGTGCGCTGAAGAAGGCCGTCGACGCGATGAGAAGAAGCGCCGCCATGGCAGAGCGCAGACCGGCCCAACTGGTCGACCAAGGCAAATCAGAATCCGAATTGAGCACCGGATATATCCCGCAAGCACAGTTTGACTTCGATCAGTCTTGCCTATGCTGACGGGGCCGTCAAACATGCCGTCCTGGACCGGCGAGTGCCCGTCATCGCTTGCTGCTACGCCGTTTCTCGGCACGGCGCGGCGCCGCCTTTGCCGTCGCGCGGGCCTTGCTCGGCTTTGGTGCCTGCAACCCGTAGGACGAGAACCCCTTCGCGGTGTCGGCGATCTCCTCGTCGCTCAGGATGATCCGCGAGTCGAGCGCAAGCGAGAGGTAGTACTGCCGCGCGAGGGTCTCGAGCTCGACCGCGAGCCACATCGCCTTGTCGAGATTGGCGCCGAGCGCGATCATGCCGTGATTGGCGAGCAGGCAGCCATTGCGACCCTCCAGCGCGGCGATCGCATGATCGGACAATTCCTTGGTGCCGTAACGCGCGTAGCCGGCGCAGCGGATGTCGGTGCCGCCGAATGCCGCCATCATGTAGTGGCAGGCCGGGATCGGCTTGCGCGCGATCGCAAGCACGGTCGCATAGGTCGAGTGGGTATGGACGATGGCGCCGACATCGGGCCGGGCGCGCGTGATGTCGAGATGGAAGCGCCATTCGGTAGAGGGCTGCAGCGGCCCCTCCCACGCGCCATCGTCGCCCTCGAGCGACATCGACGCGATCATCTCCGGCCTCATCGAATCATACGGGGTCGCCGAGGGCGTGATCAGCATCCTGTCCTTGTAGCGGGCGGAGATGTTGCCTGATGTCCCCTGGTTGAGACCCGACGCATTCATCCATCGGCACCTGGCAATGATCGCCTCGCGCAATTGTCGTTCCTCACGGGTCATACGGACTGCCTTTCTCTTCAGCACGAATTGCCTCTTCAGCACGGATTGCGTAGCGGCTCGCCGATGTCTTGCACCGCCAACCGTCCGCTTTACTCTGGACCAGCGTAGGACCTCCCCGCTTCATCCCTTCTCGGCAGAGAGGAACAGGCGATAGGCCGGGTTCTCGCTCTCGTTCCAGTAGGGATAGCCGAGCGCGTCGAGCGCCTGAACGAACCGGGCGCGCTCCGAAGGCTTGACTTCGATGCCTGCCAGGATGCGTCCGTAGTCGGCGCCATGATTCCGGTAGTGAAACAGCGAAATGTTCCAGTCGGGCGCTAGGCTCTCAAGGAATTTCAACAACGCGCCAGGACGCTCGGGAAACTCGAAGCGGTAGATCACCTCGTCCCTCAGAAGCGGCGCGCGACCACCCACCATGTAGCGCACATGGTCCTTGGCCATTTCGTTCTCGCTCAGATCCAGGATCGGATAGCCCTCGCGCCGCAGCAGCTCCATGACTTCCCGCTTCTCGGCCTCGCCACGGCTCAGCGCGATACCGACAAAGAGCTGCGCCGGCGCGGTCGTTTCGGCGAAGCGGTAGTTGAATTCCGTGATCGCCCGCGAGCCAAGGATGCGGATGAAGTGCCGATAGCTGCCCGGCTTCTCCGGCACCGTTACCGCAAGCAGCGCCTCCCGATGTTCGCCGACCTCGGCGCGATCGGCGATGGTGCGCAGCCGGTCGAAATTCAGATTGGCGCCGCTGTTGACGGCAATCAGGCTGCCGTCGCTCAGCGCGCCGCGCTCGGCATAGGCCTTGAGGCCGGCGAGCGCCAACGCCCCGGAGGGCTCGGCAACCGATCGCACGTCGTCGAAGATATCCTTGATGGCCGCGCACATGGCGTCGGTGTCCACGGTGACGACTTCGTCGAGCAGGTCGCGGCAGAGCCGGAACGTCTCCGTTCCGACCTTGCGGACCGCGACGCCGTCGGCGAACAATCCGACCTGATCCAGCGCGACAACGCAGTCCTTGGCGAGCGCGGCCGCCATCGAGGCGGCGTCGGCCGGCTCCACGCCGACGACCTTGATCGAGGGGTTGAGGAATTTCACGAAGGCGGCGACGCCGGCCGCCAGCCCGCCCCCGCCGATCGGCACGAAGATCGCCTCGATCGGATCGGGATGCTGGCGCAGGATTTCCATCCCGACGGTCCCCTGGCCGGCAATCACGTCAGGATCGTCGAACGGATGCACGAAGGTCAGGCCGCGCGCGACCTCGATCTCCCTGGCCTTGGTTTGCGCGTCGTCGAACGTGTCGCCATGCAGCACAACGTCGCCGCCCAGACGCCGGACGGCCTCGACCTTGATGGCCGGCGTCGTCCGCGGCATCACGATCGTCGCGGGAATGCCGAGCTTGCGCGCAGACAGCGCCACACCCTGCGCGTGATTACCCGCCGACGCGCAGATGACGCCTTGTCTTCGCTGCGCGTCCGGCAGCCGGACGATCTTGTTATAGGCGCCGCGAAGCTTGAACGAGAAGATCGGCTGAAAATCCTCCCGCTTCAGCAAGACGGCGCGCGACAAGCGCTCCGAGAGCCGCGGCATCGGATCGAGCGGCGTCTCGACCGCCACGTCGTAGACACGGGCGGTCAGGATGCGTTGGGCGTAGTCACGGAGCGCGTTGGCGGCAGTGGTCATCGGGTCGCTTCTGTCGATGGGGAGGCAATCCATATCGGTTGCACCTGCCCATCGTCGGCGCCGCCCTGGCGAGCAGACGGCACGGAGCCGCCGCTACATCCAGCTCGAAGCATCGCATGACCGGAGGCACGAGTGAAGCAAAGACCGCCTGATCAATCGCCCGGCCGAGCGCATATGAAGTCATCCGGGCCGTCGCAGGGGGCACTACCAAAATATCGAAAACAACCCCATGCAAAGTAGCCGGCGGCGGCCGGGCAACTTGACACGTCGGGCAATTCAGGGATATATTTCTAGTATTCCGAAATCAATCGACGAGCGACTCCAGCACCGCAGCTGAATCAGTGACCCAGCCAAAAATGCCGCCCTGGCGTTGACCGCTTCACGCCATGAGATGCGACGAATTCCACCCCCTGCCGTGGTCACCGGGCGCTTCCCAGCCCACCTCGGAGACGAGCAGCGTGTCCTCGAGCTTGATGTAACCGCGCACCGGATGCAGCAGCGCGGTTTCGATCGAGATCACCATCCCGCATTCGAGCGGCCGGTCGGCGTCATACGGCGCGTAAGGCACCGGGCCGGTCGCGGTGAGGCGCGGCGCTTCGTGACTGACAAGCCCGATGCCGTGCGCGGTGAAGTCGAGCACAGCGCGATGCGACGAGGCTTTGACGGCCGCCTCGCCCGCCGCAATGATGTCGCCACCCAAGGCGCCCGGCCGGATTGCGCGCCGGGCCACTTGCTGGATTTCCTCGACCTGTTGCAGCAACTCGCGCAGCTCGCTGTCGGGCTCACCCAGAATACCCATGCGGCTGAGGTCGCCGATATAGCCCCGGTAGTTTCCGCCGGAATCGATCGAGATCACGTCGCCCTCCGCAAGGCGCTGGTTCGACGGCGCGCGGTTATGGCTCTTGCCCGCGGCGATCAAGCAATATTCGAACACGAGATCACGTTCCTGCTCCTCACGGCGCAGACGGGCGACGACGTCGTTCTTGGTCATGCCCGGTGCACAGCCCTTGAACGTCGCCATCATCGCATCGACGACCCGTTCGGAAGCTTCCCTGATGAGATCCAGTTCGACCGGAGACTTGACGGCGCGAAGCCGTTCCAGCGTGAAATGGGCCTCGCGGACCTCGACGTGGCCAAGACCGGCAAGCAGATGATCCCTGGCGTCGGCCGGCAGGAAGCCGGCTTCGATGCCGACGCGCTTGGCGGCGCCCCCGAGCTTTCTCACATGATCAATGGCGAAGCCGATCGCATCGATCGTCCCCCATGCACCCGCTTTGACAATCGGCGCCGATATTCGTCCGAGCTCATGCTCGAACTTCTCCATGCGGTTGCCGATGTAGATGGAATTTTCAGGGTGCCCTTTCTGATAGACGAAGACCGGCAGATAGCGGCTGGTGCCGATCGCCTCCATGACGTCGAAGAAGAAGAAACGATATCCACCGAGCAGGTACTGCACGTTGTGACGCGAAGTAACGACCAGGATGTCGAGCCCCGCCTCATCCATCAGCCGATCGAGTTTTGCAGTATCGAACGGCGCCGCCGTTGCGATCGTGTCGTGCGCATTGTCCATGGTAAAACCTTCCGTCTTTCACTGTCCCGCAGCCGCTTTTGCGGCCAGCGGCGTCGGTGCGGCGCTCGAGCCCGCGTTTTCACCAAACAGAGCCACCGGGCGTCCGTGCGGCTCGACGCCGAGGAACGTAAAGGCAAGTCCAATCAGGAGGCCCGCGCCGGCAAGAAAGCAAAACGCCGGCATCACCGCTGACGCGGTCGCGCTGGGATGCACGACATTGTCAGCGCCGGCGATCAGTGCGAGACACAGGGGACCTACGATCTTGCCGACCCCGTTTGAGAGTTGAGCTAGGCCGACCGCGCGCCCCGAAAGCTGGACCGGAAAGATCTCTGCGGGATAGGGCCCGATGTTCGAGAATCCACCGTCGAAGAACACGGCGCCGACGATCAGGAAGATCAGAAACAACGGGACCGAGCCGGCAAAGTCGGCATGAAAATAGGCCGCCAGCGCCAGCGAGACCGCGGTGCCATAGCCCATCAACTGGCCACACGGCTTGCGGCCGATCCGATTGGCGAGAAAGGCAAAGCCGGTTCGGCCAACAACGCCGGCGAGGCTGACATAGATGAACATCTTCGCCGCATCCTGGGGCGCGACGCCAAGCAGCAGCGCCACAATCGTCGGTCCCCACAAGAAGACGCCGTAATTCGCTGTGCTGGCGCCGAACCAAACCAGGACCGTCAACCAGAAGCGCCGCTGCTCTGCAAAGAGATCGGCGAATGTCGCCGGGTTCGCCGGCGGCAGCGTAGGCAGAACAAATGACTCGCCGTCGACCCGGTAGAGCTTTCGGATGGCCGCCTGCGCCTCGCGCACGCGACCCTTGCTGATCAGCCAGCGTGGCGATTCCGGCATGATGATCATGGTCAGAACCGCGAGGATGATCGGCAGAAAGCCGACCGCCGCCAGGCCGCGCCAGCCGACCAGCGGCAACAGGAAGCTCGCCGTCACCGACGCCGACAGCACGCCGAAGGCGACCGGAACGACCACGAGGCTCGTGACCAAGGTGCGGTGGCGGGTCGGTGCAAATTCGACGATGGCAGGAACCGCCGCCGCCGCGCCCGCGGCAAGGCCGAAGCCGACGAAAAAGCGCAGGATCGCAAACGCAATCCAGCCGTCTTCCGGAATGAACGCGATTGCGCCGGAGGTCAGGCCGCACAGCAGAACGCCGGCAACCGCCAGCGGCTTGCGCCCGAATCGGTCGGCGAGGACCCCTGCGGCGAACGCCCCCAGCATCGCCCCGATGCCGGCGCTCATCAGCATGATCGAGGTCTGGCCGAACGTCAGGTGCCATTTCGGCGCCAGCACCGAGACCAGAAATCCGACCACAAAGAAATCGAAGAAATCCACCACGCCGGAGATGGCGAAGATGATGATCGATAGCCAATAGCGCGTCGTCACCGGCGCTTCGTCGAACGGCACAGCGTTCGCTTGCTCAGCCATAGTCTCCCCCTGTTGTTGTCAAGCCGCCTTCTTTTTCGAATTCAGGAATGCCGTCACCGCTTCTGCGACCCGCTCAGGGGCCTGGATCGACGCGACATGTCCGACATCCGCAATGGTCCTGGTCTCGACGTGCGCAAGGTCGCGGGCGAGCGCAAATGTCTCCGCGTTCGGGATCAGCCGGTCGTCAGCACCGGCGAGCAGCAAGGTCGGACGATCAAAGCCCGTCAGATCGGCGGCGACGGGCTGCGCGAGCAAGGCGCCGCGTCGTGCCTTCTGGCCGTCGTCGCGGTTGGAGCCACGGAAGATGTCGATCAACTCGGGCCGCGCGCGCAGATAGCCCGGCGGGAAGAAGAACTCCGCGATCTTCGGCGCGTTGGCTGCGGTGTCCGCGCGGTACGACGCGAGTGTGCGGAAGACATCCGCATTCACCTCCAGCGGGCTCCTGTTGACCTTCCAGGTGCTGCTCAGGATCAGACGGTCGATGCGGCCAGGATGGCGGGCTGCCAGCACTTGCGCGATCTGGCCGCCCAGCGAGGTCCCGAAGACATGGGCACGATCGTAGCCGAGCCCCCTGATCAAGGCCGCGGCATCATCAGCCAGATCGGCCAGCGAATAGGACGACGCAGGATTCCTGGTGGCGCCGGAATCGCGCTGGTCATAGGCGATCACCGTAAGATGCGCCGCCAGCGCCGGCGCAAGGCCGTCGAACATCGAGTGATCGGCCTCGCCGCCGTGCAACAGTACGATCGGTTCGCCGCATCCGGTTTTCTCGAACGCCGTGACGACGTCGCCAGATTCGAACGATTGCATGGGAGCCTCCGTCAGTGCAGCAACGTCGAAAGCGCGCCAGCCAGTTCCTTCGCCGGATCCGACGGCACCCACGGCATCCGCCACGCCACGTGTCCGTCAGGGCGCACCAGCACGGCGCCGCGCATGCCGAGCTGGAAGCCGTCTGCCGGGTCAGCCGACGGCAGCTGTTTCAGCGAGAGCGGCAGGCCGGTCTTCTCCGACACCTGCTTCCCCGCCTCGAGCCACTCGCTGCCGAGCGGCCCGGTGACGACGGTGAATGCCTTGTCGAACCAGTCGAGCGTCGATTTCTTGCGCGAAGGCTCGAGCCACATATGCGGAAAGCGCGCGCCGGGACGGTCGGACGGCGTGTAGTAGCGGGAGTTCAACGCCTTCGCGACGGTGCCATCGGGAATGACAGCGCCCTCCTCGTAATTGTGTCCGAGGTTCTGCCCGATGCTGTGCAGATGATTGTCCATATCGTTGATCCAGAACCTGATCCGGTCCGGATTGCGCGATCGCACGGCGTCGTCGGTCAGCCCAAATCGCAGCCGATTGCCGTAGCTGAAATTGGCATTGGATTGCGCGATCGGGCGGCGTTCGCTGGAATAGCTGTCGAGCAGCTTTTCGTCCGCGAGTCCCTTCAACACGAAGGCGAGCTTCCAGGCGAGATTATGCGCGTCCTGAACGCCGGAGTTCAGGCCGAAGCCACCGGTCGGCGGAAAGCGGTGCGCGCAGTCGCCGACCAGAAACACTCGGCCCTTTCGAAAGGTCTCGGCCACCTGCATGCTGACGCGCCAGATCGAACGATTCAAAAGCGTGACGTCGAGGTCGGGAATGCCGACATGGCCTCGCGCGATCTCGATGAACTCCTGGTCGGTCCACGGCCGCTCGCGATCGTCCTTGGTCAGGCCGATCTGCGTCACGGTGAGCCAGCGATCCCGGCCGTTGGTGTTCAGGATGCCGGCACGCGGCAGATCGGGCCTGTCCGGGACGATGATGAAGCCCGCGGCCTCACGCGCGATCGGCAACCGCGACAGATCGGCCCGCCAATACTCGTTCGACATCACCGCCAGCGTGGACGGCCCGACCATCTCGATCCCCGCGCTGCGCCGCGTCTGGCTGCCCGCGCCATCGGCGGCGATCAGGTAGGTCGCCGTCCACTGCGTCACCTCGCCGGTCTTTTCGCAACGTGTCGTGACGTTGACGCCGCTGTTGGTCTCCTCGAACGATTCACAGGCCGTGTTGAACAGGACCGTGGCGTGCTTGGACTTCTCGACCACGCGCAGAATTTCTTCCTCGACCGCATCCTGGGCGACCAGGCTCTTCCAGGCGGGGGTATGTCCGACATTGGGCTCGGGACGGGTGCGGCCGAACTCGTGACCCGCGATGCTGTCGAGGAACACGAACATGTCGGAATTGTCCTGCAGGCCGCGATCGCGGATCGCCTGCTCGATCCCCCACTGCCGGAAGATCTCCATGGTGCGGACCCAGCAGCCGCGCGACTTGGGATGATCCGTTGTCGTCGGGCTCTTCTCGACCACGACGCAGTCGATGCCGAAGCGATCGAGCAGCAGCGACATCGCAAGCCCGACCGGCCCGCCGCCGGCGATGAATACGGACGTCTGGCGTGCCTCATCGGTGGCGATGCCCATCCTCGTCTCTCCTCGGTTTGATCGTTGGGGAGAGACTGCTCTCTTTTTGGTATCTCACAAGAATATGTTTGATATGGTATCCATCTCGAATTGAGATGGAGCGCCCGTCATGGACCTGCGGCAGATCCGCTATTTCGTTGCAGTCGCCGAGCGTGGCGGCTTTGCCGCCGCAGCGAGCACGCTGAACGTCGCCCAGTCGGCGCTCAGCCGCCACGTCAAGGAGCTCGAAGACGAATTGGGCGGCGCCCTGCTCGAACGCGGCGCGCGCGGAGTCTCGGTTACGGAATCCGGCAAGGTGCTGCTCGCGCGCGGACGCTGGCTGCTCGGCATGATCGACGACATCAAGGCCGAGGTGCGCACGGAAAATCGCGAGCCCAGCGGTACGGTGCGGATCGGCGCGCCGCCAAGCCTCGGCGATATCCTCTACCCGGCGCTCGCCCAGATATTCGTGAAGCAATTTCCACGCGTACGGCTCGAATTGAATGAGGTCCTGACCGAAAACGCATCCGAACGCCTGCTGCGCGGTGAGCTCGATCTGGCGATCGTGACGACGCCGCCTCCCAACGATCACCTCGACTATGAACTGCTCATGGTCGAACAGGTGTTCCTGATCGGGCCATCGCGCGATCCGCTGCTGAAGCGCGGTAGACTGACCCGCAAGGAGTTCGATGCCCTGCCGTCCGCTGTGGGCCCGCTCAGCCGCAACCCGTTTCCGTCGACAACGCTCTGCGCGGTTCGGGTCGACAACAGCACCCCGATGAAGCGCATGGTGGCCGCAGGCCTCGGCTATGCATTGCTGCCGTTCTCCGGCATTCACCAGGAAGTCGCTGCCGGTACGCTAGCGGCAGCGCTGTTGCCGTGGATGCGCGCCGACCGCGTCCTGGCATTGCCGCGTGGACGGCCGGTCAGCCGGGCAACGCGTGAAGCGATTGCAACGTTGAAGAAGATCTGCCGCGCTTTGATCGATGACGGAATTATCCTGACCGCACCGGCGCGCAAGAGCTGAGCATGATTCCGCGCTGCACGCGCGGGCTCCATTCGCGGCATCCCGCCGCCCGTTCCAGGCGGCCCGGCCTCACCGCGTCCGCTCCGGGTTCACCAATCGCCTTGACCATAGTTGTCATGACAACTATAGAGTCGTTCCAAGATTGGCGATCAAGCCGGCTGTTCCCGCCGTGGAACGCGCCTTGCAGCCGGCGGCAAGCCGAAGGGAGGACGTGATGAACGCTGCTTCGCAGAACCACGCGGCACGGCTGCGGGAGATTTCCCGGCTGATTGACGACCGCCCCAGCGAACGCATCTTCCAGGTCGATCGCCGGATCTTCAGCGATCCCGACGTGTTCGATGCCGAACTCAGGCATATTTTCGAGGCCACGTGGAATTTCATCGGCTTGGAATCCCAGATCGCCCGGCCCAACGACTTCGTCACCACCCATATCGGCCGGCATCCGATTCTGGTGATGCGGAGCGCCGAGGGCAAGGTCGGCGCCTTCCTCAACACCTGCCGGCATCGCGGCACGGTCGTCTGCCCCTTCAAACAGGGCCGGCAGAAATTCCATGTCTGCCGCTATCATGGCTGGGCCTACGACTCGAGCGGCCGCAACATCTCGGTGACCGAGGAAGCGAGCGGGCAGTATCCGCCGTCCTTCTCGAACCAGAATCACGACCTGCTCCCGGTCGCCCGGCTCGGCTCGTATCGCGGATTCCTGTTCGCAAGCCTCTCTGCCGACGTTCCACAACTGGAAGATTTTCTCGGCGACACCCGCGCCTTCCTCGACCTCATCATCGATCAGAGCGACAGCGGTGAAGTCGAGTTCGTGCCGGGCGCCAGCACCTACACGTTCGATGCAAACTGGAAACTGCAGTTCGAGAATGGTCTCGACTATTATCATTTCGCGACCACCCACAGCTCCTACGTCGATATCCTGAAGAAGCGCAACGCCACCGCCGGACCGGACGCCGGATTCACGGCGGAGCCGGAAGGCGAACAGGAAGGACAAGGCAGCTTCAGCTTCGACTATGGCCATGCCGTCAACTGGTCGATCAAGCGGACGCAACTCTATGGCCGTCCGCTCGGCATGGATCCGGCGCGTCTCGATGCCGTGCGGCAGCGCGTCGGCAGCACCCGCGCCAAGTGGATGCTTCGGCAACGCAACCTCACGATTTTTCCGAACCTGCAGGTGATCGACATCCTGTCGGCGCAGGTACGAACCTGGCGGCCGCTGGCGCCGGACAAGACCGAGATGGTGTCGCACTGTCTGGCTCCGGTCGGCGAAAGCGCTGCGGCGCGCACGCTTCGGATTCGCAACTACGAAGACTTCTTCAACGCATCCGGGCTCGCGAGCTCCGACGACAACGTGATGTATGAATTCTGCCAGACCGGCTACGACGCGACGTCGGCCGCGCCCACGCAAGGCTATCTGCGCGGCGTTGCAGACGTCGGCCACGGCGAAAGCGCGCACACGCGCGAGCTCGGCATAACGGCGTCCGAATGGTCGTTCGGCCCCACCAGCTTCGGCGGCGAGACGAATTTCCACCCCGGCTATCGTGAATGGCGCAGGCTGTTGCAGCACGCCGCGGGGGAGACGGCGTGATGGCTGGCAGCGCAATCGAACAAGCCGACGCTCAGGCGGTCGCCGCCGCTGTCATCTTCCGCGAGGCCCGCCTGCTCGACACCGGCGAATGGACCGATTGGGTCGCGATGTACAGCGAGGACGCCGTCTACTGGGTGCCGGGATGGCTCGACGAATACACCACCACCAGTGATCCCGATACGCAGGTCTCGCTGCTTTACCACGACGCCCGGCGCGGACTGGAAGAGCGGATCGCACGCATCGAGTCGCGCAAATCGATCACCGCGTTGCCGTTGCCGCGCACTGTGCACCAGATCTCGAACCTGGAAGCGTCCGAGAGCGGACCTGACGAGATCATCTGTCAGTCGGTGTTCTCGGTGCACGTCTACGACCCGCGCATAGCCAAGGAACATCTGCGCCACGGGCGCTATCAGCACACGCTGCGACGTGACGGCGACACGTGGAAGATCGCGCGCAAGGTCATCACGCTGGTCAACGACCGCGTCCCGACCGTGCTCGATTTCTACAGCATCTGAGAGGGGACATGACGGACGAAGGAAGCTGGCACGAAGCTGCCGCGCTCGGCACGTTGAACGAGGGCGAACCCCACGGCGTCGAAATCGCCGGCCATCACATCGCGCTCTATCGCGTCGGCAATGAGTACTACGCCACCAGCAATATCTGCACCCATGCGGAAGCACTCTTGTCCGACGGCATGCTGGACGGTTGCGAAATCGAATGCCCGCTGCATATGGGCCGCTTCGACATCAGGACCGGCGAGGCGCTGACCAGTCCGGTCGAAATCGACATCCAGACCTATCCGGTGCGCGTGGCGGGCGACCGGCTGGAAGTCTGCCTGCCCGCATAGCGCGACCGTCAAATAATCAAGAATCGGGGGAAGCCGGGATGACCGAAGTCGTGATGGACAAGGCGGCGAGTGCGACCGCCGATCCGGAGATCGAGCGCAGCACGATCCGCAAGGTCGCGCTGCGCCTGATGTGGTTCGTGATGGCGATGTACTTTCTCGCCATTCTCGACCGTGGCAACATCTCCTTTGCCGCGCTGCAGATGAACAAGGAGCTCGGGCTCAATGCCGAGATGTTCGGCATCGCGGTCGGGATCATGTACTTCACCTATTCGATCTTCGAGATCCCGAGCAATCTCATCCTCAGCAAGTACGGCGCACGCATTACGCTGACGCGGATCGCAATCCTGTGGGGCATCGCCACGGTGCTGATGGCCTTCACGCAGGGCCCGCTCAGCCTCTATGCATTCCGCGGCTTCCTCGGCTTTGCCGAGTCCGGCCTGTTTCCCGGCGTCATGCTGCTGCTGAGCCTCTGGTTTCCGTTCAGCTACCGCGCCCGCTACAACGCGATGTTCAATTATGCGGTGCCGATCTCCTACATCTTCGCCTCGCTGATCTCCGGCGCCATCCTCGAACTGAACGGAACGTTCGGCATTTCGGGCTGGAAATGGCTGTTCATCCTCGAAGGCGTGCCGCCCATCATCCTGGGCATCGTCGGCATCTTCTATCTGACCGACCGCCCGCAGCAAGCGAGCTGGCTGTCGACGGCGCAGCGCAACTGGCTGACCGGTGCACTGGAGCGCGACGCCAAGGCGACCGGGGTGGTGCATGCCGAGGGCGTGCTCAGGACCATCACCAAGCCGATGGTGCTGCTGTTCGGCCTGTGCAATTTCGGCCTGTTCTGCGGGCTGGCTTCGCTGTTCCCCTGGCTGCCGCAGATCATCAAGTCGTTCGGCCTGCCGAATTCGCAGGTCGGCTTCGTCACCGCGATCCCGCCGATCGCCGGCCTGATCGGCATGATTGCCCTGTCGCGGCACTCCGATCATGTCGGTGAGCGCTTCTACTATGCCGCGACGACCTTCGTGATCGCGGCCGCAGGCTTCGCCATCGCTGCCTTTTCCACATCGCCGGTCTGGATCATCATCGGATTCATGGTTGCCAATGTCGGCGTCTATGGTACGCAGGCCGTGTTCTGGACCATTCCGCAGTCCTACATGTCGCGGCAGAGCGCGCCGGGAGCGATCGGTCTGGTCAGTACCATCGGCAGCATCGGAGGTGCGACGATCCCGATCGTGATCGGACGCGCCAAGGATGCCTCCGGCAGCTTCACCACCGGCTTCCTCGTGGTATCGGGCGTTCTCCTCGTCGCGGCGGTCCTGGTCTTGATCGCGCGCACACAACTCGTGAAAGAATGAAAAGCCGGATTGCCACAAGTCGTACCAAAGTCGCTGACGCGCGCCGCGCCCCGCAGGAGGACGCACGTTCGGAACTGGTGATCGATTTCGAACGCTACGTGCCGACAGTGCTGTCGAGCCTGGTCGCGAAGCTACGCGCCAACGCCAACGCGTTCTTCCCGCAGGCCTACGGCGTCTCGCTCGCGGAATGGCGGGTGCTGTCCTTTCTCAGGGAGCACGAGCCCGCCAGCGCCTACGACATCTGGACCAACGCGCAACTGGACAAGGCCGTCGTCAGCCGCGAGACGACGTCGCTGAAGAAAAAGGGGCTGATCGAGCTGACCCCGGTCCGGGGCAGCGCCCGGAACCGGAGCGAGATCCGCCTGACGGCGCAGGGCGTGGCGCTGCTTGACCGCAGCCTCGATGAAATCCTGCGCCGGCACAGCAACCTCACGGCCGGCCTCGACGCCAGGACGCTCGATACTTTCTTCCGCGTCGTTGATCACATCGAGCACCGCATTCCTCACATGGCCGATCCGTCCGAACATGCCGCGCCGGCCCATGCGCCGGTCAAGCGCATTGCGAAGCGGAGATCGCCAACCGGCGCCTGAAGGCGGCAGGCCGGGACGGCGGCGATCGCGCAGATCGAAATCCGAGTCACGGTGCGGTGAGTGCACGAAGGAACCGGGCTCAATTTAGGTTTCAGTAAGCAAGTTGTAGCTAAAGTCGATCAGTGAGTTGCGTATAGGAGACTTCCAGTGATCGACTTTGACGAACTTCGTAGTATCGCCGCGGATGTTCGTATCTTTATCGATGCTTCGGAAGACAAGGGCGGTGCCTTGAAGGCCATCGTCGACGCCTACGATGTCGTCCTCGGCATCTTCCCCGCCGGCCCTGGAATGGACCTTCACGTGGTCAAGGGCACCGAGGTCCTCAATCACATCGCGCAGACCCAAGCCTCGTCGGGCTTCACGCATACCGCGATCGCCTTCCAGACCCGCGAGCAGGCTGTTGCGCTTGAGCACCTGATGGCGGCCTAGCCACCGGCGCAGAGCCGCTGACGACCCGCGCATTCTGCTTTGAGATCAAACGATTGCCCGCCATGCAGCGGGGGCGATATGCAGTTTGTGCCAGTCTCGTCCCCAAGGCGCGCAGTCCTGACAAAACGGCGTCCCGACCCATCGATCCCGTGCCGTCGTCCGCGTTGCCTTCCCGGGCAAAACCGGCAAAAATCCCGTCCACGATTCCGCCGTGGGACGCGTGGATATGGGCCAGCATCTGACGGTCAGCACCGGCGAGCTTGACGGCTTCGAGGGACTCCACGACGCCGTCAAAGGCTCGCATGTCGAAGTCATGCAGCTTGAGCGCGGCAAGCTGCGCGGGACATTGTCCCATGTCGGGATCGGCGATTTCTCGCTCAGCATCGGCGCATTCAATGTCGGGGTCCGCACCCAGCGCACCTCGGCCGACGACAAGCTGATCATCGGAATGCTGCTGAACGCCACGGACCGCGTCACGCATTGGGCTTTCGACATGCAGCCGGCCGACGTGCTGGTGATCCCTCCGTCGGTCGAGCATGACGGCGTCTTTCACAAGGCCTCGTCCTATGCCGCCATTCGCTTCGACATGGCCGATCTGCCCGACATCTTCGGCGATGAGCCGCGGCTCGCCGATGCCGAAACATGGCAAGCAAAGAACCACTTTCGCGCCGACCCCACGCTCGGCATGGCCGGGGCGATCAGGCTGCCGCAGATCGTCTCGCATCTCGCCCGACATCCGGACGCGCTGTCGGAGGCATCGTCCGAGTTCTGGAAGCGCGCGATCATCGATTGCGTCAGGCCGACGGCCATCACGTCGCTGCCGCCAGACGGAACCAGCTACCTGCCGTCAGCGATGAAGCTGGTACGCCACGTCGAGGACTATCTGCACGCCGCGGGCGCCCGCCCGGTCCATGTCTCGGAAATCTGCACCGAGCTTCGGCTGTCGCGACGCAGCCTGCACCGCGCCTTCCACGAGGTGTTCGGCGTCGGCCCGGTGACGTTCCTGCGCTACAAGCGGCTCTGCATGATCCGTTCGATCCTGCGCGAAAGCACGCCGGAGCAGACCACCGTTTCCAAGGTTGCGATCGAACAGGGCTTCATCGAGCTCGGGCGCTTCTCGCAATACTATCGCGCGATGTTCGGGGAGTACCCGTCGCAGACGCTCGGCTACGCCGGTTAGAACGATCCGGCGGTGATCACGCACATTCAGGCGCAAGCTCATTTCGATCGTCCCGGATCGCCATTGCCGGACAGCACCTGCGCGGCGCCGCCGATGCCGCGCCGGAAGGCCTCATCGAAGGTGACGCCGCGAAACCGCCATGTGTAGTCCCTGCCGCGCCACGCCATCCGCCATTGCGTGGCCCAGCCGAGATCCTTGTCGTCCCAGACCAGCTGTCCGACCAGAATGGCCTCGCCGCCCCGCGGCGCCACGATCGCACTCAACTGCGCGGGCGGCGTCTTCAGGAGGCCGGCAGCCGCGACATTGGCGCTCGTCAGAGCGGCCGTCTCGGGCAGCACGAAGCGCATGCCGCGCTTGCCGGCCGCAGCCGCGAGTGCATCGCGCTGCAAATCGGACTGCGTCCCGTCCGATGTGACGATATAGTCCTTCGGGCCGTGCAGCATCTCGACGAAGACGCCGAGCGCCGGCCGCTGCGATCGCCACGGCTTGAGGCCGAGCTTGACGAGGATGCCGTCGATCTTGTTCTCGTCGAAAGCCACCGTCAGGTCGTAAGGCCGGTCGCGGGTGCCCTGCTCGTCATGATGCGGCTTGCCGGCATACTGGTCGTGATAGTCGAAACTGCTGACGAACTCCCTGGCCTTCGGTTTGTATGCGGCCAGCCTGCGGTCGCTTGCCAGCATCGGCTGGCCGGAGACCTTGATCAGGACGTCTTCCAGGCATGCACCGAAGCCGATGATGCGGTTCGGCTCGCCCTGGCCGGTGACGACGGTCTGCGCGCGGTAGAGGTTGTCATCCGCCGCCATCGCAGCGCTGCAACAGATCAATGCAGCGGCAAGCAAGATCACTCCGCGCGCGAACGCGGCGATCGAATTGGGTTTCGTCTCAAGCAAGGCAGCCATGGTCACCTCCGCTCGGTCACGTCATCAACGGCACATTGGCGGCATTTTTCGGCAGCGCCAACATGTTCGGACTTGGGCACCATTCCATCGGCCGCACTGCACGCTATGGCCATGCGCGGCAGGCCTGACATATGCTCGGTGGAGGCGCGGCGGCGCCGGGTGCGCCGCCCAAGACAAGAAGATCGACGAGAACAGCCAGCAGGAGACGTCCCGTGAAATGCTATGAGTTGCAAGGCCCCGGCGGCGTCGACGCGCTTGCGCTGGTCGACAAGCCGGTTCCGCAGGCCGGCCCCGGCGAGGTCCTGGTACGGCTGAAGGCGGCGACGCTGAACTATCGCGACCTGCTCACGGTCAAGGGCGGCTATGGCTCGCGCCAGAAATTTCCGCTGGTGCCGGTCTCCGACGGCGCCGGTGTCGTCGAGGCGGTCGGCGCCGGCGTCAGGAGTTTCGCACCCGGCGATCGCGTGATCGGCAGCTTCTTCGAAAGCTGGCTTGGCGGCGAGCCCAGCGAGGCGCGGATGCGCGCGGCGCTTGGCGGCAGCGTCGACGGCGTGCTGACCGAATACCGCGTGTTCCCGGCGCACGCGCTGGTGCGCACGCCGGACCATCTCAGCGACATCGAGGCCGCGGCACTCCCCTGCGCCGGCCTCACGGCGTGGAGCGCGGTGGTCAAGCTCGGCGATATCAAGCCGGGGCAGACGGTGCTGACCCAGGGCACCGGCGGCGTCTCGCTGTTCGCGCTGCAATTCGCCAAGATGTGCGGCGCCCGCGTCATTGCAACCTCTTCCAGCGATGCCAAGATCGTGCGGCTGAAGCAGCTCGGCGCCGATGTGACGCTCAACTACAAGACCACACCCGACTGGGGCAAGAAGGCGCGCGAGCTGACCGGGCGCGGTGTCGATCTCGTTGTCGAGGTCGGCGGCGTCGGCACGCTGAACGAGTCGATCCGCGCGACGAAGATCGGCGGCACCATCGCCTTCATCGGCGTGCTCGCCGGTCCCGCCTCGTCCGACACCCGGCTGCCGCTGATGGTGATGCAGCAGCAGCGGCTGCAGGGCGTCACCGTCGGCTCGATCGAGGATCTGCAGTCGCTGTGCGACGGCATCAGCATGCACGGCGTCAAGCCCGTGATCGACAAGGTGTTCGCGTTCGACCAGGTCAAGGACGCGTTCGCCCACATGGCGAGCGGCGCGCATTTCGGCAAGATCGCGATCGCGATCGGCTAGCATGCTTGCCTAGCGCCCCGTGAACTGGGCCTTGCGCTTCTCGACGAAGGCCTTGCGGCCTTCCTGCGCGTCGGCGCTTTCGCGGATCACCATCTGCAGCTCGATTTCGCGGCGGAACTGATCGGCGTAGCTTGCGTGCTCGCTCTCCTCGAGCAGCTGCCGGGTCGCGACCAGCGCGCGCGTCGGGCCATCGGCGAGGCGGCCTGCTAGCGCTTTCGCCTCGTCGAGCAGCCTTGCGTCGTCGACCACGTCGCGCACCAATCCCCACTCCTTGGCTCGCTCGGCCGACAACGGCTCGTTCAGCAGCATCAACTCGAGTGCGCGCTGGCGCCCGATCAGGCGCGGCAAGAGCCAGGTCGAGCCGAGGTCGGGCACCAGGCCGATCCGGCTGAACACCTGGATGAAGCTCGCCGAGCGCGCGGCCAGGATGATGTCGCCGGACATCGCAAGGCTGAAGCCGCCGCCGGCCGCGACGCCGTTGACGGCGACCACCACCGGCATCCGGCACTCGCGCAAGGCCTGCATCGCCGGCCAGTAATGCTTCATCACGCCGGTATAGATATTGTCGCCGAGCGAGTTGAACGCTTTGAGATTCTGCCCGGAGCAGAAGCCGCGTCCCTCCCCGGTCAGGATCAGCGCGCGGATGCCGGGCTCGACGCCCATCTCGCCTATGGCGCGTGCGAGATCACCGAGCAGTTCCGGCGTCATGGCGTTCAGGCTGGCGGGATCGTTCAGCGTCAGAATGCCGACCTTGCCGTCCCGCTCACGCTTCACACTGCTCATTTTCCGCTCCCCGAAATTGGTTCTTGTTGCACTGACAGTGCCAAGCTTGGCATGCTACGCCAACGCGACCCGCCCGCAACAAGAACAGCGAAAGCAACGCCATGTCCGACCAGTTCTCCAACTCGCAAGTGATCCGCAAGCCGGCCGTCAGCGCCAAGGGCGGCATCGTCGCCGCGCAATCGCGCAAGGCGGCCGAAGTCGGCGCGGAGGTATTGGCAGCGGGCGGCGATTGCGTCGACGCCGTGATTGCAACCACCTTTGCGCTGGGCGTGCTGGAGCCATGGATGAGCGGCGCCGGCGGCGGCGGCGCCATGGTGCTGTACCGCGCCAAGGAGAACCGCGTCGAGGTGATCGACTACGGCATGCGGGCGCCGGACGGCCTGCGCCTCGAGGATTATCCGCTGACCGGTGGCGCCGCCTCCGACCTGTTCCCTTGGGCGCGGGTCAAGGACGACCGCAATCTGCACGGCCCCGGCTCGATCGCGGTGCCCGGCGTCGTCGCCGGCATGGAAGAGGCGCATCGCCGCCACGCCAAAATGCCGTGGAAGGACCTGCTGGCGCCGAGCGTCAAGCTCGCCGGCGAAGGCCTGCTAGTGGATTGGTGGACCACCGACATGATCGCAAGCTCCGCCGCCGATCTGCGGCGCTATCCGGCCAGCGCCGCGGCGTATCTGCTGGACGGCCTGCCGCCGAATGCGCAATGGGGCATCAGATCGGTGGTCCGCATGCCGCAGGACAGGCTGAAGGCGACGATGGCGCAGCTTGCCGCGGCTGGCCCGCGCGATTTCTACGAGGGCGATCTGGCGCGCAACATCGCTGACGATATCCAGGCCGCCGGCGGCGCGCTGTCGGTGCGCGATCTCGCCGCCTTCCGCGCCCATCTGCGCGAGCCGCTCAGGATTCCCTATCGCGGCGGCACGGTCTACGCGACGCCGGAGCTGACCGCGGGTCCGACCATGGCGCGCACGCTCGGCCTGTTGCAGAAGGCGTTCGCACCCGCGCAGGGCGGTCCGGACGCGGCCGCCTATGCTGCCTACGCCGAGGCGCTGCAGGCCGCCTATCGCGAGCGGCTGAAGGACATGGGCGACGTCGACGGCCGCCGCGCGCTCGGCGCGGAGGCGATCGCCCCAAGCTGCACCACGCATTTCTCGGCGGTCGACCGCGACGGCAACATGGCCGCGGTGACGCAGACGCTGCTGTCGACCTTCGGCTCCAAATTCGTGACGCCGAACACCGGCCTCACCATGAACAACGGCATCATGTGGTTCGATCCGACGCAAGGCAATCCGAACTCGCTTGCGCCCGGCAAGCGCTGCCTGACCAATTACACGCCCGTGGTGGCTGAGGCGGCTGACGGCCGCCGTCTTGCCGCCGGCGCATCCGGTGGCCGCCGCATCCTTCCCGCGGTGTCGCAGTTGCTCTCCTTCGTGATGGATTTCGGCATGGATCTCGACGCCGCGATCCACCAGCCACGCATCGACGCCAGCGAAGGCAATGTGGTGATCGGCGATGTCCGCCTGCCGCAAGCTGTGCGCGACGCGCTGCGCGGCAGCTTCGACTATGCGGAGGCCCGCATCCAGACCCAGCCAAAGAAGTTCGCCTGCCCCAGCATCGTGCTGCGCGACGGCACCACAAACAGCGGCGCCACCGAGCCGTTTCATCCGTGGAGCGATGCAATCGCGGAGGGGTAAGTTGTGCGCACAGCTCTCCTCCCGCCGTCGTCCCTGCGAAAGCAGGGACCCATAACCACAGGGTCATGTTGTTGAAGGGGGCTGTGGCCCCAGCGTCGCGCAACGATTGCGATTTGGGGTAATGGGTCCTGGCTTTCGCCAGGACGATGAGGATGGTTCTCGCGCGATACGACGCACGATCATTGCGTACTTCATCTCGGTGTCATCGCCCGGCTTGACCGGGCGATCCAGTATTCCAGAGACGCCGGCGCGTGAGCCGAGAGGCCGCGGCGTACTGGATCGCCCGGTCAAGTGTTCAGCCCGAGGACATGACCGACGGGTGTTCGGAGACATAGCCGACACATCATAGTGCAGGGATTTGGCAAAGTGGGAGGCCAAGTCCATGCCATGGCGTGAGGTGTCGGTGATGGATCAACGGCGCGAGTTTGTACGGCTTTCGATCAGCAGCGCGGGATCCGAAAGGTGAACCGTGTTTCGGCGGCGGAGGACGTCACCTCAAGCTTGCCGTTGTGGGCGCGCGCAATTTCCGCGGCGATGTAGAGGCCCAAACCCAGGCCTTCGTAGGTCGACTGGTGCGCAACGCGAAAGAACGGCTGGAACAACCTCTCGATAACCGCCGGAGAGATCGGCGCCCCGCCATTGGCGACCGACAACTCAAAGCCCTCGCTGTCGGTTGCCGCTGACACCCTGATCGGCGAATTGCCATCGCCATGCTTCAGGGCATTGCCGACCAGGTTGGACAGCAGTTGCGCGATCCGGGCCGGATCGGAGTTGATGCCGCGATTGATGGCGAAATCGGTCTGGATCACGCGATCGGGCCATGCCGCACGCAATTCATTCACGACTTGCTCAAGCGCCGGCAGCAATTGCGCGTCGGCGCTGCGCTTCAATCTGAAGCCGCCGCCCAGACGGGCGCGCGCAAAGTCCAGGACATCGTCGATCAGGGCCGCCATGCGCTTCACGCTGTTCTGAAGCAACCCGACATAGGTCATCGACTTTTCGTTGAGCGGCTCCTTCAGCAACAGCCTCATGCCCGCGTCGATCGAGGCGAGCGGATTGCGCAAATCGTGCGCGAGCACCGCGATAAATTGCTCGCGAATCTCATCCGCCTGCTGGTGGTTCAGCAGCGCGGCCTCGCTGGTTGCGACCCTCTCCTGCGCCTGCAAATGAAACGCGATCAGCGAAGCGAACAATCTGAACATGTTGACGACCTCCGGCGTGTTCACTTTCGCCGGGTGCGGATCGATCGCGCAGAGCGTCCCGAAAAACGTGCCATTGGCGAGGACGATCGGGATCGAAATGTAGCTTTGAAATCCGTACATCGCCGGCGCGCGGTGGTCGCGAAAGGCCGGATCCTCGGCGACATGGTCGATGACAACGCCGTGTCCGCTCGCCCGGATTTCGTCGCAGATCGTGGTCTCGACCTTCAGCTCATCGCCGGGCTTCAGTCCGAACGAGATGTTGTCCCGGACCGCGCAGGCAATCCAGCGGCTTTCCGTGACCCTCGCCACCGCGGCAAAGCCCATGCCTGTGCTGCGGCACACCACGTCGAGGATGGTCGGAACTGCATCGATCCGGCTGATCGCCAGGATATCAGCCTTCAAGTCAGCGGGGAGCTCTGTCGTCGCGGCGGCTGACGAGCCTTCCAAGTTCGTGGCAATCAACTCGGGAATTCGGATCTACCTCACGCAAAATACCGGGTACAAAAAGCTCGATCATGGGTCACGCACGATGGGGATCGTCAGTGATCTCAGCATGGCCCGAAACTTCGACCGCTGTCCACATCTAATGATGGTTCCCGCATTTCCCAAGTTCGGATCGCACCGACGCCGCAGGGGCTTGTCGGATAAATCAGTGATCGGCACTTTCGCGATGGCGCGCCGAGCGACATTGCAGGACGCAAATGGGCTGATACATTTCGGCCCGACAACGAACAATGGTGACTGGCTTGAGCGATGCAAGCGCAGACGTGCCGCCCGGCGCTCAGCTCCTCGGACGCGAGTGGCTGGGCTTCGACGGCGAAATCGCCTCGATCCGCTTTGTGGCGCAGCCGCTGTTCACCAACCGGCATGGAACGATCCAGGGCGGCTTCCTTGCGGCGATGCTGGATTCGGCGACAGGCCTCGGCGCCCTCGCTGTACTTCCGTCAACCAAGACCGTGGTGACCAGAACCCTCACCACGCGGTTTCTCAAGCCGGCGCGCGTCGGTCCGATCACGGCCAAGGCCAAGGTCGTCTCGCAGACCGACCGCGACATGATCGTCGAGGCCGATCTGATCGACGCTGACAATTTGACCGTTGCCAGCGCCACGGCCGAATTGCGGATTCTGGACAAGCGATAGCCATGCGTTGTGCTCCCTTCGTACTGTCAGCCCTGCTGCTGCTTGCGGTCTCTGCGGCGCAGGCGGCCGGACTACGGCGCTTCGACGTTCCCGCGGGCCCCGACGGGCCTGCGATCAGAGGGGTGGTATGGCATCCCTGCGCCGAGCCCCCGCACGAGATCGACGCCCGCGGCGGCAGAACATTCTTCGGCGTCAACGACTGCCCGATCGTGGGAGACAAGCTGCCGCTGATCGTGATCTCGCATGGCAGGCGCGGCTGGCTCGGCGGCCATCACGACACCGCCGCGGCGCTTGCGGATGCCGGCTTCATCGTCGTGACGATCAATCATCCGACCGATACCGAGCGCGACACCAGCGGCACCGACAGCCTTGCCGTCACGGTCGAGCGGCCCGCCGACATCAAGCGCGCGATCGACTACGCACTCGGAGGCTGGCCCAATGCAGCTCGCATCGATGCCGGACGCATCGGTCTCTATGGTTTCTCCTGGGGCGGTTATACAGGCCTCGCGGCGATTGGCGGCGAGCCCGATCTCCGCAAGGGCCTGCCGAACTGCCAGACATCGAGCTTGCGGGCGTGCAAGGAACTCGAAGGCGGAGAAAAGCCGAGCGGACCGGTCGTCCACGATCCGCGGATCAAGGCTGCGATCATCGTCGATCCCTTTCCTGTGCTGTTCTTTGCCGCCGAAAACCTGAAAGCCGTGACGATCCCGATTCAGTTGTGGAGCTCGGACCCCGCGCAGAGCGGCGACGGTCTCTCCGGGTGCTGTGCCGCCGCGATCAACGACGAGCTTCCGTCCAGACCGGACTTTCACCTGGTGAAGGATGCCAAGCACTTCTCCTTCCTCGCGACCTGCACGCCGGAGGAGACAGCGAAGATGGCTGCCATCTGCACCGACCCGCCAGGCTTCGATCGCCTCGCCTTTCATCAGCGCTTCCACACGGCCGCCATCGCGTTCTTCAGAACGCATTTGGGCGAGGCCGGGACGCGATAGCTTCGTAGGGTGGGTTAGCCGGAGGCGTAACCCACCATTGTCGTCCCAAATCGGCCTGTCGACCGAAGGGAGACCAGCGGTGGGTTACGCTTCGCTAACCCACCCTACGCAACCGCCCATCCGCATTCTACATCCCGAGCTTGTCCCTTACCCGGCCGGTCAGCACCGCCGTGGTGACGCCGACGCGCCAGAAAGCGTGCATCGGGATCGGCTTGATGCCGGTCACGGGCATGTCGATCTCCGCCTTTGCACCTCCGACCAGGCGGCGGGCGAGTTGCGCGCCCATCGCGGTCGAGAGCGCAACGCCGCGGCCGTTGCAGCCGAGCGAGATCAGCAAATTCTCCGCGGGCGCATGAACATGCGGATAGTGATCGGTGGTGATGGCGAGCCGGCTGTTCCAGCCGTGGGTCCAGCTGACGCCTTTGAGCTGCGGCCACAGCCGCTCGGCGTAGCGCATCAGATAAGCGACGTCGGTCGGCTTGCTGATCCAGCGCATTGGGCCGCGGCCGCCCATCAGCAGGCGATTGTGCTGGTCGATGCGGTAATAGACCGTGATGTGGCCGCTCTCGTAGAGCACCGGACGGCCCGGCATGATCGAACGCGCGACCTCGTCGGACAGCGGCGCGGTCGCCGCGATCGACGAGAACACCGGCACGATGGTGCGGCGGAGCGCGGGCCAGAGATCATCGGTAAAGCCATTGGTCGCGAGCAGCACCTTGTCGGCATGCACGATTGCGCGCGGGGTCTCGATCCGCCAGCTTCTGCCGTCACGGCGCAACGACAGTGCCGGCGTCTCGCCATGGACGGCAACGCCGGCACCGATCGCGGCGCGCGCCAGGCCGCGTGCGTAACTCAGCGGATGCAGGTCGCCGCCGCGCGCATCCAGCATGGCGCAGAGGTAACGGTCGCTGCCGGTCATCTCGCGCATCTCGGCGGCATTGAGCAGCTTGACCGGCATGCCGCGCCGGATGCACTGCTTTGCCGTGGTCTCGATCGCCGTGGCGCTGGCTTCATTATAGGCGGCGCGCAGCGTGCCGTTCTGCCGCGCCTCGCAGGGAATCTGGTAGCGGCGGATCAGGTCATGCGTGAAGTTGGTGGTGCCGTAGGAGAATTCGATCATGCGGCGGCCGAGGTCGGCGCCGAAATCCTGTTCGATCTGATCGGGGTCGTGCTTCAGCCCCGGATTGGTCTGGCCGCCATTGTTGCCGGAGGCGCCCCAGCCCGGCTCCTGCGCCTCCAGCACGGTCGCGAGCACGCCCTGCTCGGCGAGGTGCAGCGCGGTCGACAGGCCGGTGAAGCCGCCGCCGATGATCGCGACCGGCACGCTCTTGTCCGATGTCAGCGGCGGTGTCGGCGTCGCCTCCACCGCGGTGTCGGCGTAGAGACTCGGTGGCAGCGGCAGGCGAATAGGCGCGTTCATTGCAGGTGGCCTGATCACAACGGGTGCAGCACGCGGCGCAGGAAATCCTGGGTGCGCGGATGCTGCGGTTGGTTGAGGACGGATTTGGCGGAGCCCTGCTCGACGATGACGCCACCGTCGATGAACAGCACGCGGTCGGCGACGTCGCGGGCAAAGCCCATCTCATGGGTGACGACGACCATGGTCATGCCGTCATCGGCGAGCTTGCGCATCACCGACAGCACCTCGCCGACCAGTTCCGGATCGAGCGCCGAGGTCGGCTCGTCGAACAGGATCGCCTTCGGCTGCATCGCCAGCGCCCGCGCGATCGCGACGCGCTGCTGCTGGCCGCCGGAGAGCTTTGGCGGATGCACCTCGGCCTTGTCGGCAAGGCCGACCTGCGCGAGCAGCGCACGGCCGCGGGCGATCGCCGCCTCGCGCGGCTCCTTCTTCACATAGAGCGGCCCCTCGATGACGTTCTCGAGCGCGGTGCGATGCGGAAACAGGTTGAAGCGCTGGAACACCATCGAGACCTGGGTGCGGATCGCCACGATCGAGCGGGCGCCCTGATCGACGCGCGCGCCCTCGACGCTGATCTCGCCGCGATCGTAGCTCTCGAGCCCGTTGATGCAGCGCAGGATGGTCGACTTGCCGGAGCCCGACGGGCCGATGATGCACACCACCTCGCTCTTGGCGACCGATGCCGTGATGCCCTTCAGCACCTCGACCTTGCCAAAACTCTTGTGGACGTCGTTGAGCTCGATCATTTGCGGTTCGCCTTGTTCTCGAAGTGCCGAACCAGCAGGATGAGCGGAATGCTCATGGTGAGGTACATCAGCGCCACCAGCGTGAACACGCTGGTGTTCTTGAAGGTCGAGGAAGCGATCAGCTTGCCCTGCAATGCGAGCTCGGCGACCGTGATGGTGGAAGCCTGCGAAGAATCCTTCAGCATCATGATCATGATGTTGCCGTAGGGCGGCAGGATGATCCTGACCGCCTGCGGCAGCACCACGCGGCGCATGGTGAGCCACCAGCCCATCCCGATGGTCTGCGCCGCCTCGATCTGTCCCTTGTCGATCGCCTCGATGCCGGCGCGGAAGTTTTCCGCCTGATAGGCCGAGTAGGCGATGCCGAGTCCGATGATCGCGGCCTGCAATGCAGAGAGAGCGATGCCGAAATCGGGCATCACGAAATAGATGTAGAACAGCAGCACGATGATCGGGATGCCGCGGATCACATTGATCAGCGCGGCGCTGAGGCCTGTGAGGATGCGAATTCCGGACACCCGCATCAAGGCCCACACCAGCCCAAGCACGGTCGAGAGCAGGAGCGAGCCGACCGTGACGACGATGGTCAGCCAGACACCCTGCAACAGGATCGGCACGAACTCGACGGCGTCATGGAAGAATTTTTGCATCGGCTAAATGTATCCAGTCCCGTCACATGCTCGAATACTACCTCCGTCATCCTGAGGTGCGAGCCTTGCGGCGCACTTGCGCCGCTGGGCGAGCCTCGAAGGATGAATCGGCCCCGCTGGTGGCCGTCGACCCTTCGAGACGCGCTACGCGCTCCTCAGGGTGACGGGTCAACTAATCTCACATAGCCAGACAGAGTGAAGCAGCACACGCGCTCACGACGCGCTGGCCTTCTGGCCCCATTTCTCCAGGATCTTCGCGATCGTGCCGTTGGCCTTCAGCTTGGCCAGCAAGGCGTTGATCTTCACCAGCAGCTCGGTGTCGGTCTTGCGGATGCCGATCGCGACCGTGCCGACGGTAACGGGCTTGTAGCCGTCGACCAGCCGCACATCGGCGAAATTGCCCTGCTGCAGATTGTAGGCGAGGATCGGATAGTCGGCGAAGCCGGCCTTGAGACGGCCGGCATTCACGTCGCGCAGGATGTCGGGAATGGTGTCGTAGACCTTGACCTCGCTGAACAGCCCGGTCTTCTTCAGCGCGTCGACGAACGCGGTGCCGACCTGGGCGCCGACCACGGTGCCCTTCAGATCCTCCTGCGTGGCATAGGCCTTGGCGTCGGACTTCGGCACCACGAGGCCTTCGCCATAGGTGTAGACCGGCTCGGAGAAGTCGATCACCTCCTTGCGCGCGGCGGTGGCGAACATCGCGGCCGCGATGATGTCGATCTTGTTTGCGGTCAGCGAGGGGATCAGCGCCGAGAACTGCATCGGCTCGATCTGCACGGAGAAGCCGGCGTCCTTGCCGATCTCGGTGGCGAGATCGACCATGATGCCCTGGATCGAATTGGTCTTGGTGTCGAGGAAGGTGAAGGGGATGCCGGTCGGCGTCGAGCCGACCTTGAGCACCTGCTGCGCCCCTGACGGCGCGCTCAAGGCAAGGGCAAGCGCCGCGACCGCGGCATGGACGAGACGCTGAAAGGACATCGCACACCTCCCGAAGCTGGCCTCGGCGCCGCATCGCCCTGCTTTTCGAGCTAGATGTTGCGGGCGACGCCGTTCCGGCCTATTTTCACAAATATGAAATTGTGGTCACGAAACCGCGGCCAATGCAAGCGGTTTTCATGCACATGAAGGAAGCGGATTGACGTGAGCGGCGGCAAGAGAATGCGCAAAGGCGCGGCAGCGCGGCCCGTGACGCCACGACGCGCGGCCAAAAAGCCGGTCAAGAAGCCGGCCGAACCGGCGATGGATCTCGCGGTCGGACGCCGCATCCGCGACCTGCGCCGCACCAAGCAGATGTCGCTGGAGACCGTTGCCGCGCGTACCGACCTGTCGATCGGCTTCATCAGCCAGATCGAGCGCGGCCTGTCGTCGCCCTCGCTGCGCGTGCTGGCGACGCTGGCCGACGTGCTCGGCGTCGGCATCGCCGCGCTGTTCGGCGCGACGCCGAGGGATGACGGCGCCGGCGGCGTCGTGACCCGCGAGGTGCAGCGCGCCGAGCTGAAACTGTGGCGCACCGGGATTTCGAAGCAGCTATTGAGCCCGGCCGGCAGCGAGAGCCGGCTCAATCTGTTCCTCGTGCATCTCGAACCCGGCGGCAACACCGGCGACGAGTTCTATACCCATGACGGCGAAGAGGCCGGCCTCGTGCTATCAGGCGAGATGATTCTGACGGTGGATACCGAGACCTGGACGCTGAAGCAGGGCGACAGCTTCCGCTTCGCCAGCCGCCGCCCGCATCGGTTCTCCAATCCGGCCGGCGACGCCAAGGCCGTGGTGCTGTGGGTGAATTGCGTGACGGCGGCGGGGTGAGGCCCCGCGCTCTCTCCGTTCGTCGTCCCGGCTTTCGCCGGGACGACACCTGTTATTACGGAGCCCTCAGGTCAAGACGCATCACTTCAACCCCATCACGATTTCCTCGATCTTGATCGGGAAATTCCGCACCCGGATGCCGGTGGCATGGAAGACGGCGTTGGCGACTGCGCCGGCGCTGCCGGTGATGCCGATCTCGCCGACGCCCTTGATGCCGAGCGGATTGACGTGCGGATCGTGCTCGTCGACCGTGATCACCTCCATCGGCGGCACGTCGGCATTCACGGGCACATGATACTCGGCGAGGTTCGCATTCAGGATGCGGCCCGAACGATGGTCCATCACCGCCTCCTCGTGCAGCGCGAAGGAGAGGCCCCAGATCATGCCGCCGTAGAGCTGGCTCTGCACCATCAACGGATTGACGATGCGCCCCGCAGCGAATGCGCCGACCAGCCGCGTCGCGCGGATCTGGCCGAGCTCGGGATCGACCTTGACCTCGGCAAACACGGCGCCATGCGCGTGCATCGCATATTGCGACTGCGCCGCCGCATCGGCCGCGCCGCTGCCGGTGGCGTCGACCTCGGCGAGGCCGGCGCGCGCCAGGATGTCGGCATAGCTTTCGCTGCGCGCATCGTCGTCGCGGCGATGCAGCCGCCCGGCCCGCGCCACCACGCCGGCATTGCCGGCGCCGAACAGCGGCGAGCGCTGGTCCGCGGTCGCGAGCTCGGCGAGCTTTGCGATCACGGCAGCGCCTGCATTGTGGATCGCGGCGCCGACGGTTGCGGTATGCCCCGAACCGCCGGCAATGCCGGCATCGGGCAGATCGGAGCTGCCGGAGCGGAACGTCAGCTGATCGAAATCGAGACCGAGCGCGTCGGCCGAGATCTGCGCCAGCGCGGTCCAGGCGCCCTGCCCCATGTCGTGCGCGCCGGTCTCCATCACGCCTTTGCCGTCGGCGCGGATCACCGCGCGCGCATTGCCCTGGAACATGATGGCCGGAAAGGTCGCGGTACCGACGCCCCAGCCGACCAGAAAGCCGTTCTCGTCGCGCATCTGCTTCGGCTGCAGCGGACGTCCCGCCCAGCCGAAGCGTTCGGCGGCCTTTGCGTAGCACTGGCGCAGCGCCTTCGAGGAGAACGGCTTGCCGGTGGTCGGCTCGACCTCGGCATAGTTCTTCAGCCGAAACTCCAGCGGATCGATACCGCAGGCGAACGCCGCCTCGTCGATCGCGCTCTCCAGCACGATCGATCCGGTGGCCTCGCCCGGCGCGCGCATGAACAGCGGCGTGCCGGTGTCGACGCGCACCGCTTCGTGCGCGGTGCGGATCGCCGGGCTGGCATAGAGCGTGTGCGAGGCGTCAGCGGCGGGCTCGTAGAAATCGTCGAAGCTCGACGTCGTGACCCGCGCCTCATGATTGATCGCGGTCAGCTGGCCCGCATCGTCGGTGCCGATCTGGATGCGCTGGCGGGTCGGCGGACGATGGCCGACCGGGCCATACATCTGGCTGCGGCGCAGCACCAGCTTGACCGGACGGCCGATCAGCTTGGCGGCCATGATGCCGAGCACCTGCGGTCCAGAGATCAGCCCCTTGGAGCCGAAGCCGCCGCCGAGGAACGGGCTGTTGATGTGGATGTTCGCCGGCGGGATGCCGAACAGGCCCGCGATGCGCATCTGCGCGAACCCCATGCCCTGGCTCGGCGTGTCGATGAACAGGCGGTCGCCGTCCCACACCGCGACGATCGCATGCGGCTCCATCGCGTTGTGATACTGCGCCGCCGTCTCATAGGTCGAATCTGTCAGCTTCGCGGCCGCAGCCATGCCGGCATCGATATCGCCGTGGCGAACTTCGGCGGGATTGCCGATGCCGACCACGGGCGGCGCATAGGCCTCGCCGGCATCAAGGCCGACGCGCGCGATCTCGACCTGGTAGCGCGGCGACAGCAGCGCCGCGCCTTCGGTCGCGGCCTCCAGCGTCTCCGCGATCACGACCGCGATCGCCTGGTTGGCGTAGCGCACCTCATCGCTCTGCAACAGCTCCATGCGGAAGGCGAACGGGTTGCCCTTGGCGTCGGGATCTTCCGCCAGCTCCGGCCTGTGCGCCGGCGTCATCACGTCGATGACGCCGGGATGGCGCTTGGCGGCGGCGACATCGAGCGCGGTGACACGGCCGCGCGCGATGCAGCTGGTCGCGATCACGGCATAGACCATGCCGGGCGGATGATTGTCCGCGGCATAGCGGGCCTTGCCGGTGACCTTCAGCACGCCGTCGGTGCGGGTCATCGGCTGGCCGATGTTCGAGCCGTGCCTGATGTGGGCGGGGTCGCGGGTCAGACTGAGTTCAACCGTCATGCGTTACGCTCCTGCAACGGACGAGAAGGGAGAGCCGGGCAGCGCGGGAATGCGATCCGGCGTGCCTGCGGCGGCAAGGGTGAGCGCGCGCACGGCGATGCGCTGCGCGAGCTCGATCTTGAAGGCGTTGTCGCCGGACGGCTTGGCGCCGGCGAGCGCCGCGCGCGCCGCCTCGCGATAAACCGCCGCATCGGGCGCGGCGCCTGCGAGCACCTGCTCGGCCTCATGGGCGCGCCACGGCTTTGCCGCGACCCCGCCGAGTGCGAGCCGCGCCTCGCGGATTTTGCCGTCCTCGATACGCAGGCCGGCCGCGGCCGAGACCACGGCGAAGGCATAGGACGTGCGCTCGCGCACCTTGATGTAGCGGGCATGGCCGGCGAAGCTTCGCGCGTCGGCCGGCAGCCGCAGCGCGACGATCAGGTCGCCGCGCTCCAGCACGGTCTCGCGCTCAGGCGACTCGCCGGGCAAACGATGCAGCGCCTCGAGCGGCAGCTCGCGCCGGCCGCCCTTGCCCTCGATCTCGACGATTGCATCGAGCGCGACCAGCGGCACGCAGAAGTCGGACGGATGGGTGGCGATGCAGCCCTCGCTCCAGCCGAGCACCGCGTGCAAGCGGTTCTCGCCTTTCAGCGCGTCGCAGCCGGCGCCCGGCCAGCGCCGGTTGCAGGCGCTGCCGGCGTCGTAGAAATAGGCGCAGCGCGTCCGCTGCATCAGATTGCCGCCGACGGTCGCAGCATTGCGCAGCTGCGCCGATGCGCCCGACAGCAGCGCCTCAGCGACCGCGGGATAGTTGCGCGCGAACGCGGTGTCATGCGCGAGATCGGCGTTGCGCACCAGCGCGCCGATGCGCAAGCTACCATCGGCCAGATGCTCGATACGATCGAGCCCGGGCAGACGCGTGACGTCGACGAGGCGGCTCGGCCGGCTGACGCCGCCCTTCATCAGGTCGAGCAGATTGGTGCCGGAGGCGAGATAGGTCGCGCCCTTCTCAGAAGCCGCCGCGATCGCGTCCGCGACGCTGGCCGGCCTGACATAATCGAAGTTCATCATGCGGAGCGCCTCTGCTTGCTGGCGGTCATGTTGGATTGTGCCTCGAGCACGGCTTCGGTGATCCCCTGATAGGCGCCGCAGCGGCACAGGTTGCCGCTCATGCATTCGCGCACGCGCTCCGGATCGTCGCCGGCCTGCCCTTCCTGGATCAGGCCGATGCCGCTCATGATCTGGCCCGGGGTACAGAAGCCGCACTGAAAACCGTCATGGGCGATGAAGGCGGCCTGCACCGGATGCAGCTCGCCGGCGCGCCCGACGCCTTCGATGGTGGTGATCTCGGCGCCGTCATGGCTGACGGCGAGCGCGAGGCAGGAATTGATGCGGCGGCCGTCGACCAGGATGGTGCACGCGCCGCACTGGCCGCGGTCGCATCCCTTCTTGGTTCCGGTGAGGTCGAGCCGCTCACGCAACAGGTCGAGCAGGGTGACGCGGGGGTCGTCGAGGGCAATGTCCCGGCGGACACCGTTGATGGTGAGACTGATGGGGAGATTCATGCAAGGCGCTCCGATCCGTGTATGGTCGGGTTGAATCGAGGCAACGCGAACCCATGGCCGCCGATGCATGATCGGCGCGCCTTGTCAGGCCCGGTGCTGGTCGCCATATACGGAGGCATCCTCCGTTTACAAGGGAGGGTGAAAAGAAAAAGGAATGGCCGGTTCATCACCAGAAATTGTCCGCAAGCCGCGCGCCGACGCCGTGCGCAATCGCGAGCGCGTGCTGGAAGCGGCCAAGGCCGTGTTTTCGGCCGGCGGCAGCGAGGCGAGCCTCGAGGCCGTCGCGCGCCATGCCGGCGTCGGCATCGGCACGCTGTATCGCCACTTCCCGACCCGCGAGGCGCTGTATGAGGCGGTCTATCGCCGCGAGGTCGAACAGCTCGGCGATCTTGCCGAGCAATTGCAATGCGCCCCCGAGCCGGTCGAGGCACTGCGGCGCTGGCTGCGCGCCAATGTGGAATTCGTCGCGACCAAGAAGGGCATGGTTGCAGCCCTCGCACTGGTCGCGCATGGCTCGACCGAACTGCACGCCTATTCGTTCGATCGCCTCACCAAGGCGATCGGTACCCTGCTGGCGCGCGCCGTCGCCGCCGGCGCCATCCGCGACGACATCAGCGCCGAGGACGTGCTGCGCGCGCTGATCGGCATGTGCTACATGCACGACCAGCCGGGCTGGCAGACCACGGCGCTCAGGCTGTTGGATGTGTTCGTGGACGGACTGCGGATGCAGCCGGCGGGTGCAGCGGCATCCGCGGCAAAGCCAGCAAAGAAGAAGGCCGACCGGCCGCGCTCGCCGTAGCTGCTACAAGTGTATCGTAATCAGAAATACTCCGCGCGAAGGCCACGTGTTGGGCGCGCGGATTCCGGCCATTGAACGAAGGTCGAATGGGCGATCCGGTGTTTCCATTCGCGCGTCGTCCCCGGGAATGACTATGCTGGCAAAAAACAGGTAGACGCGAGAGCCAACTCCGCGATCTGCCGATTGGCCATGGCGAGGAAAACGCGCGTTCGCGCTCGAGCTTTCGAGGACGACTCCCGGCATTCGGGAAAAGATGCGCCTGCCGTTCATTTGGATTGCCGAAATGAACGAGAGCATCTCATCTCCGTTTATCCGCTACCCTATCGGCACCTCGCTGCTGATGGCCGGCATTCTGTTCGTCGGCATCGTCGCCTATCCACTGCTGCCGGTCGCGCCGCTGCCGCAGGTCGACTTTCCGACCATCCAGATCTCCGCAAGCCTGCCCGGCGCCAGCCCCGAAACCATGGCCTCCTCGGTTGCGCAGCCGCTGGAGCGGCAATTCGCGCAGATTCCCGGCATCGCGCAAATGACCTCGACGAGCTCACTCGGGTCGACCGCGGTCACCATCCAGTTCGATCTGAACCGCAACATCGACGGCGCCGCCAACGACATCCAGGCGGCGATCAATGCCGCCGGCGGCCAGCTGCCCAAGAACCTGCCGTCGCCGCCGACCTATCGCAAGGTCAACCCGGCCGACTCGCCGATCCTGCTGTTGTCGGCGACCTCCGACACCCTGCCGCTGATCAGGGTGAGCGACGCGGTCGACGCCCAGCTCGGGCAGCAGATCAGCCAGATTTCCGGCGTCGCCCAGGTGTTCATCGGCGGACAGCAGAAGCCCGCGATCCGCGTGCAGATCGATCCCGCCAAGCTGGTCGCCAAGGGGCTCTCGCTGGAAGACATCCGCGGCCAGATCGCCATCACCACGGTCGACAGCCCGAAGGGCAACATCGACGGCGCCAGCCGCGCCTACACGATCTACGCCAACGACCAGCTCCCGGATGCCAAGGACTGGAATGACGTCATCGTCGCCTACCGCAACGGCGGCCCGTTGCGGATTCGCGACATCGGCCAGGCCGTCGCCGGGCCGGAAGACATGAAGCAGGCCGCCTGGGCGGACGGCAAGCGCGGCGTGTTCCTCGTCATCTTCAAGCAACCCGGCGCCAACGTCATCGGCACGGTCGACAGGATCAAGGCGCAGCTTTCGAGACTGATTGCCGCGATTCCGCCCGCCATCAAGATCAAGATCATCAGTGACCGGACCTTGACCATCCGCGCCGCCGTCGAGGACGTGCAGATCACGCTGCTGATCACCATCGTTCTGGTCGTCATGGTGATCTTCATCTTCCTGCGCAGCTTCTGGGCTACCGTGATTCCTGCCGTCACCGTGCCGCTTGCGCTGCTCGGCGCCTGCGCGCTGATGTGGGTGTTCGGCTACACGCTCGACAATCTGTCGCTGATGGCGCTGACGATTGCGGTCGGCTTCGTGGTCGACGACGCCATCGTCATGCTGGAAAACATCACGCGCTACGTCGAGCAGGGCGAGCGGCCGCTTGCCGCGGCGCTGCGCGGCGCCGGCGAGATCGGATTCACGATCCTGTCGATCAGCATCTCATTGGTTGCGGTGCTGATCCCGCTGCTCCTGATGGGGGGCGTCATCGGCCGGCTGTTCCGCGAGTTTGCGGTGACCCTGGCGATGGCGATCTTCGTCTCGCTGGTGGTGTCGCTGACGCTGACGCCGATGATGGCATCGCGCTTCCTGCGCGCGCATGGCGAAACCAGGCACGGCCGGCTCTACCAATGGAGCGAAGCGGCATTCGAGCGGATGCTGCATGGCTATGAGCGCAGCCTCGATCTGGCACTGAGCTGGAGCCGGACCACGCTGTGCATCTTCTTCGCGACGCTGGCACTGTCGGTCTATTTGTTCGTGATCATACCCAAGGGATTCTTCCCACAACAGGACAACGGCTTCCTGAACGCCGTATCGGAGATGGCCCAGGACATCTCGTTTGCCGACATGAAGCAGCATCAGGAAGAACTCAGCCGGATCGTCCGGGCCGATCCGGCGGTCGACAGCATGGCCGAGTTCATCGGCGGCGGCGGCACCGCGCTGAATTCGGGCCGCATGTACATCACGCTGAAGCCGCACGAGGAGCGCGACGCGGACGCGCAGCAGATCATCGCGCGGCTGCGGCCGAAGCTCGAGGCGGTCGAGGGTGCACGCCTCTACATGCAAGCCTCGCAGGACGTCCGGCTCGGCGGCCGCGCCACCCGGACGCAGTTCGAGTACACGCTGCAGGACGCCAACCTCGCCGAGCTGAACCAATGGGCGCCGAAGATCCTGGCCAGCATGAAGACTCTGCCTGAGTTGCGCGACGTCGCCACCGACCAGCAGACCGAGGGAACGACGCTGACGATGACCATCGATCGCGACACCGCGTCGCGCTACGGCATCCAGCCGCAGCTGATCGACGACACGCTGTATGACGCGTTTGGCCAGCGCCAGGTGACCCAGTACTTCACCCAGCTCAACAGCTATCACGTCATCCTGGAGATCCTCCCCGAACTGCAGGGCAAGCTCGACACGCTCAACAAGCTCTACATCAGGTCACCGACGACGGGCGACGAAGTGCCGCTCTCGGTGTTCTGCAAGTGGACGACGGTTCCGGTGCGCCCGCTCGCGATCGCGCACCAGGGGCAGTTTCCTGCGACCACGATCAGCTTCAACCTCGCGCAAGGGGTCGCGCTCGGCCAGGCCACCGATGCGATCCAGGACGCCGTCGCCAATCTCGGGGCTCCGGCCACGCTCAGTTCGAGCTTCCAGGGCACCGCGCAGGCCTTCCAGCAGTCACTGAGCTCGGTGCCGCTGCTGATCCTGGCTGCGCTGGTCGTGGTCTATCTGATCCTCGGCATGCTCTATGAAAGCTACATCCATCCGCTCACGATCCTTTCCACGCTGCCGTCGGCCGGCGTCGGTGCACTGGCGATCCTGATGGCGTTCGGCTTCGATTTCAGCCTGATCGCGCTGATCGGCATCATCCTCCTGATCGGGATCGTGAAGAAGAACGGCATCATGATGGTCGACTTCGCGATCGCCGCCGAACGCGAGGAGCATTTGTCGCCGCGCGCATCGATCCGGAAAGCGGCGCTCCTGCGTTTCCGCCCGATCATGATGACGACGATGGCAGCCCTGCTCGGCGGCGTACCGCTGATGCTCGGCACCGGAACAGGCGCGGAAATTCGTCAGCCGCTCGGCTATGCGATGGTTGGCGGCCTGATCGTGAGCCAGGCGCTGACGCTGTTCACCACGCCAGTCGTGTATCTCTATCTCGACAGATTCTCGAACGCGCTCTCGAGCTGGACGGCAACGAAGCGGGACGACGATGCCGAACCGCCGTTGAAGAACGCCGCCGAATAGCCATTCGCGTGCGACGACGAGACCTACCCGAACCGGTGATCGTAGCGCTTGATCGACAGCTCCTTGGTGTCGATCTCGGGCTTCTTGCCGGAGAGCATATCGGCCAGCACCCGGCCCGAGCCGCAGGCCATGGTCCAGCCGAGCGTGCCGTGGCCGGTGTTGAGGTGCAGATTGGCGAACCGTGTCGCGCCGATCACCGGCGGGCCGTCCGGCGTCATCGGGCGCAGGCCGCACCAGAAGGTGGCCTTGGGCAGGTCGCCGCCGCGCGGAAACAGATCGGTCAGCGAGTGGTCCAGCGTCGCGCGCCGCGCATCGTAGAGCTTGGTCGAATAGCCCGAGATCTCGGCGGTGCCGCCGACCCGGATGCGATCGCCGAGCCGGGTGATCGCGACCTTGTAACTCTCGTCCATCACGGTGGACTCAGGCGCGCCGCTCGCGTCCTTGATCGGCACCGTGATCGAATAGCCCTTCACCGGATAGACCGGCAGCGAGATGCCGAGCGGCCGCACCAGATGCGGCGAGTAGCTGCCCAGCGCCAGCACGTAGGCATCGGCGGTCATCAGGCCGGCACTGGTCGCAACGCCGGTGATGCGGGTCGTATCCGCGTTCAGGCCGTCGATGCCGACATTGAAATTGAAACGCACGCCGATCTTCTCGGCTTCCAGTGCGAGCGCCTGGGTGAACATGTGGCAGTCGCCGGTCTCGTCATGCGGCAGCCGCAGCCCGCCGGCGAATTTCTGCTTCACGCCGGCCAGCGCCGGCTCGGCTTTAATGCAGCCCTCGCGGTCGAGCACCTCGAACGGCACGCCGTATTGCTTCAGCACGGCGATGTCATCGCCGGTGTGATCGAGCTGGGCCTGCTCGCGAAACAGCTGCAGTGTTCCCTGCGCACGCTCATCGTAGCGGATGCCGATGTCATTGCGCAGCGCCTGCAGGCAGTCGCGGCTGTATTCCGCGATCGGGATCATCCGGCTCTTGTTCACCGCGTAGCGCGACGTGGTGCAGTTGCGCAGCATCTTCAGCAGCCAGAGCCACATCACGGGATCGAGCTTCGGGCGGATCACCAGCGGACCGTGCTTCATCAGCAGCCACTTCACCGCTTTCACCGGCACACCGGGGCCGGCCCAGGGCGACGAATAGCCCGGCGACACTTCGCCGGCGTTGGCAAAGGAGGTTTCGAGCGCGGGCTTCGGCTGACGGTCGATCACCGTCACCTCATGGCCGGCGCGCGCAAGATAATAGGCCGAGGTGACGCCGATCACGCCACTGCCGAGAACAAGGACCTTCACTTTTCCTCACATCCTGCAGCGAAAACGCAATCGCCGCTGCGAAACCACTCTGCTTCGCAACGGCGACAGCAATTTGTAGAGCTAGCTAAAGATTAGCTAGAGCTCGTTCCGATCCAATCGGAACGAGCTCTAGCTTCTAGTTCGCCGCGTTTTCTTCACGCGAACCGGTTTCCACTTCGCTCGAAAACGCTTTGCAATTATCAGGCCACGCGCTTGATGGCGTCGCCGAGGATCGAGACGATGTCGTCGATATGCGACTTCTCGACGATCAAGGGCGGCGACAGCGCCAGCGAGTCGCCGCTCATGCGGAAGTAGAGGCCGCGATTGAAGCAATCGACCATGACGTCGTAGCCGCGCGCACCGACGGCACCATCACGCGGCGCGAGCTCGACCGCGCCCATCAGGCCCTGGTTGCGGATGTCGACGACGTTCGGCAGGCCCTTGAGCGAATGCAGGCCATCGCGCCAGTAGTCCGAGAGCGAGGCGCCGCGGGTCAAGAGACCCTCGTCCTTGTAGATGTCGAGCGTGGCAAGACCTGCGGCGCAAGCCACCGGATGCGCCGAGTAGGTGTAGCCGTGGAACAGCTCCATGGCGTTGTCCGGGCCGACCATCAGCCCATCATGGACCTGGCGGCTGGCGAACACCGCGCCGCACGGCACGGTGCCGTTGGTGATGCCCTTGGCGGTCGTCATCATGTCCGGCGTCACGCCGTAGAAGTTGGCGGCGAACGGCGTGCCGAGGCGGCCGAAGCCGGTGATGACCTCGTCGAAGATCAACAGGATGCCGTGCTTGGTGCAGAGCTCGCGCAGGCGCTGCAGATAGCCCTTCGGCGCCGGCAGCACCGCGGTCGAACCGGGCACCGGCTCGACGATCACGGCGGCGATGGTGTCGGCGCCATGCAGCGCGACCATCCGCTCGACGTCGTCGGCGAGCTCGGCGCCGTGATCCGGCTGGTCCTTGGCGAAGGCGTTGCGGGCGAGATCATGGGTATGACGGATATGGTCGACACCCGGCAGATGGGTCGCGAACTGGCGGCGGTTGGCGACCATGCCGCCGACCGACATGCCGCCGAAGCCGACGCCGTGATAGCCGCGCTCGCGGCCGATCAGGCGGGTGCGGGTCCCCTGCCCGTTGGCGCGATGATAGGCCAGCGCGATCTTCAGCGCAGTGTCGACCGATTCAGAGCCCGAATTGGTGAAGAAGATCCGATCCAGCCCCTTCGGGGCGATCTCGGCGAGGCGCTCGGCGAAATCGAACGCCAGCGGGTGGCCCATGTTGAAGGAGGGCGCGAAGTCCAGCGTGGAGAGCTGGCGCTCGACGGCGGCCGCGATCTGCGGGCGGCCATGGCCGGCGTTGACGCACCAGAGACCGGCGGAGCCGTCGATCACCTGCCGGCCGTCGACCGAGGTGTAGTACATGCCCTTGGCGGAGGAGAACAGCCGCGGCGCTTTCTTGAACTGCCGGTTGGCCGTGAAGGGCATCCAGAACGAATCGGTCTTGATGGTGTTCGGAATCTGATGAACGGTCACGGCGGCGCTCCATTGCTGACTGCGCCTAGTCGGACCACTCTTCACGGCACTCAACAAGTCCTTTTCTGTCGCACGGCAAGCCATTGATCTTGTTGAGGCGGTCTGCGACTATTTGTTCGATCCGCAACACCTGCAACAGGGATCTTCCATGAGCGTCGACATCGGCGGTCGGCTTCGATTCATCCGCGCGCGGCACAAGCTGTCGCAGCGCGAGCTCGCCAAGCGCTCCGGCGTGACCAATTCGACGATTTCGCTGATCGAATCCAACCAGATGAACCCGTCGGTCGGCGCGCTCAAGCGCATCCTCGACGGCATCCCGATGGGGCTTGCGGAATTCTTCGCGATCGAGCCGGAGCGGCCGCGCAAGGCGTTCTACCGCGCCGACGAGCTGACCGAAATCGGCAAGAAGCCGATCTCCTACCTCCAGATCGGCGACAGCCTGTTCGGACGTGCGTTGCAGATCCTGAAAGAGCGCTACGAGCCCGGCAGCGACACCGGCCGGGTGCCGCTGGTGCATGAAGGCGAGGAAGGCGGCATCGTGGTCTCGGGCCGGCTCGAGGTCACGGTCGACGACGAGCGGCGGGTGCTCAATGCCGGCGACGCCTATTACTTCGAAAGCCGCCGCCCGCACCGCTTCCGCTGCATCGGCGCCAAGCCGTGCGAGGTGATTTCGGCCTGCACGCCGCCGACATTTTGAACCCGGCGCAGTCGCTGCGCGACCCAAGCCGCAAGGGCCGCATGTCGCGGCCTCGCAGGTGACGTCGATGCCTTGCTCCCCACGGCTTGCGGCCGCCGTCGCGGCCATCTCGGTCCTTGCATCAGGCGCGTCGGCTGCGATGGACGATTTCCTGCGCGCATCGAGCAATGCGCCGACCGCGATCAAACTATGCGGCAATAGCGGCGACGACCGGATCAAGACCGCGGACTGCAAGAAGGCCGGCTACGACAAGCTGGTGGCGCAGATCGACAAGGCGTTCGACGCGGCGCTCCCCAAGCTGCCGGCGAATGTCAGGCCGCTGTTGAAGCGCGACCAGGCCTGGTTCAACGAGATGATCATCGATGCCGCGGACGTGCTGGCCGATGCCGACGAGGACGAGCTGAAGGCAAGTTTCGCCGCGACCTTGCGCCGCCGCGCCGCCGCGCTTGAGGGCATGGCATCCGGCCGTCCGGGCCTGTCAGGCAACTGGGTCAATGCCTTCGGCCACCTCACGCTGACGCCGACCGAGGGCGGCGCCTATCGCCTCGCCGCCGATCTGCGCGGCGACTATGGCGGCGATCGCAGGCGAACCTGCAAGCTGACGGCCGATCTGAAGCCCTCGGGGACTGCCTGGCTCTCCGGCCCCGTGCTGATCGAGGTGGACGCATCCACCGACAAGCCCAAAACCAAGATGGCGACCGACGCCGCCGCCTCAAGCAAGCCGCCGTCAATCAAACTTCGCCGCCAGGGCGACACGCTGCGGATCGTCGGCACCATCGATGACGAGGAGTTTGACGGGCTCAACGACTGCTCGTCGATGTGGCAGGTCACCGGCAGCTACTTTGCCGCCGGCAAGGATGCGGCATCCGACAAGGCCGACACCGCATTCATCGCGCCGACCTTCGACTGCACCAGGCCCGAGACCGCGACCGACGAGGAAATCTGCGCCGATCCTGATCTGGCCGACAACGACCGGCGGCTGAACCGCGCCTGGAAGGCACTGCAGCCGCGGCTCGACGAGGCGACGCGGCGCGCGCTGATCGACGACCAGCGCAACTGGGTGAAGAGCCAGACCGAACAATACCCGGAATTCCTGCATCCGGCCTGGAACAAGCAGAGCTCGCTGGTGCACTTCACCGTCGACGCGCGCGATCACGTCAACGGATTGCAGCGCGAACGCCTGGCGCTGCTCGAAGGCTTTGACGACAAGCGCAGCGGGCTTGCCGGCATCTGGCTGGCCTATAACGCCGTCATCAAGGTCACTGTTGAGAAAGACGGCACGCTGAAGGCGACCGGATGGAAGTGGGACCAGGGCGACTGGAAGGCCGGCTGCGACTACGAGATGACGGGCAAGGTGGTCGGCGGCGCGTTCCGCTCCGACGAGCAGCGCAAGAATCCGGATACGCTCGAGCGCGACCATGCGATGCTGATCGTCAACCGGCAGGACGATGCCTTCGCCAGGAAGCGCACCGGGAAGGATGGCACCGAAGACAGCGCGGACGAGGCAAAATGCAAGCGCCGGCTCGACAACTCCTCGACCGCGCGGCTGTTTCCGGCCCGTCCGTCGCCCGACATCGACAATTTCAAGGGCTCGATCAGGTAGCGGCGCGGCCGGACGGGTGCGGCATCACAGATTGCGGGTCTGGTGGTCGCCATAGGCGATCACGAACGCGACCGTCGCGAACATCATGGTCACGGCGATGACGACGAGAATGGTATCCAGGGTCATGACGGTCCTCCAAGATTGGCAAAGCAAGGTTAGTGCGCCGGCCGGAGGAAGCCTTGCGGCAGATCAATTTTCGACGGGAATCGCGCGTGAAACCACGCCGGATTTGCCGCGTAAGCTCAAGGATCGACCAGGGAGCCTCCCGATGCGCGCGATCGCCCTCATTGCCGCCGTTCTGTTCGCCATCGCTGCGCCGGCCATGGCCGACGATGTCGGTGCCGCGCAGGACGTAATCCGCGCCCAGGAACAGGCGTTCGGCCGCGACGACGCCGCGGCGGCCTATTCCTATGCCGCCCCCGCGATCCGGCAGATCTTTCCGCAGGCCGATCTCTTCATGTCGATGGTGCAGAACCAATACGCGCCGGTCTATCGCCACAGAAGCTTCGAGTTCGGCGAGGCGCGTAGCGAAGGCGACCAGATTGCGCAACGCGTTCACATCGTCGACGCCAATGGCGAGGCGTGGGAGGCGCTCTATACACTGGAGCGGCAGGCCGACGGCAGTTTGAAAATCACCGGCTGCTCATTGCTGAAGGCCGGTCAGGCGGTGTGATCGCACGGTTCGGGTCCGCAACGGTCACCCGAAGACAGTCGCTTCAGGACAAGCCCTTTCTCAGCCGGAGCCTGTCTTCAAGCCAGTCGAATATGACTTCATTGGCCAATGTAGGGTTGTCGATATGCCCCTGCATGGCGGCGGTTTCGGCACGCCGGAACAGGATCAGACTGGCGTCGCGATGAATGCTGCTCAATTGGTTGCCGAATTCGATCAAGGCGCCTGGAAGGAGCCAGCCGCCCTCACCCGCGGTGACGAGGAGCGGACAATCGATGCTTCGCGAGATCGCATTGGCTTCATCGAGCCATCCGGCCTGCTCACCGTCGCCGGCTTGCCGATAAAAGAAACTCTTCTCGTGCGAGTCCCAGATTCCGGCGTCGCAAACCGCCGCGGCAAACCGGGCATCACTAGCGGCTGCCCGGGCGACCAGGGACGAGTTGCAGGCGTCCGCCACGATGGCGATCCGCGTGCTGTCGACACCGGGCTGCTCCGAAAGAAAGTCGAGGACGCGGCTCATCGCCGCTTCGAACTTGTGGCCCTCGAGCCGTTCCGGCGACAAGGCCGTCTGCGTCCCCAGCAGATCCACGACGAGAAGCGCGAACCCGCGCTCGCTGGCATGACCTGCGTATTTGGTGATCAATTCTTCCTTGTAGGAACCTGGCTCGCCAATGCACACGATGACGGGTCCGTCGTCGCGCAAGGTTGACGGCAGGTAGTAGGCCTGAAGAGACAGGTCTTCCGTCCAGGGAATCGAGAGCACCTGGCCGGCCGGAACCCGGGTCTTCAAGAAGCTGGTTGCGCATCGCCGCATGCCGTCGACGGCACGGTTCAGCCAATCGTTGGCATATCCGGGAGGCCTTACAGCGGCGTGAAAGTAGGTGGTCGCCCGAAGCCAGTTGCGGCGGGCGGTGACCAGATTGTTGTTCAGCAACGAAAGCTCAGCTCTCGCCTCGTTCAGTTCCGCGGTCTTGATCCACTCTTCCGACCACGAGTTCTCTGATGCGAGGTTTATCTTGCTCAAAGTCAGCCAGCATTCGGAGACCGTCGAGCCGCCTTCCTGTGCGGCAGCCAGAAGCTTGATGAACTCCGCCGACAGATCCTCGCGATCCGGCCAGGCGGGCCAGCCCTTGTCATCGAACTCGACGCTGCTTGACGAGGCTCCACGCGCCCCACAATGCTCATGCATATTTCGTCAACTCGTTCGCACCCGGCTCCGCTGCCGGTACGCGTGAAAGGTACGAGTCCGCCCGTTGGAGTCGACGAGCCGCCGCTTCGGTCGCCGCGAAAAAACTGGCGCCGAAATCGCAAACGCCAATCACGCGGCTCTCCCAAGAAATTATTCCAATTGGGCTTCATATAATTGAAGTAATTCGGCGGCGGCAATTGTTGATATGGCGGCGCAGGAATGCGTTGCGCTTATGCCTGAGGGCCGAATGTTGCTGCAGCAATCGTTGCCGAGCAAATGCTCGGTCATGTTCCGGATGCCATCGACTCACTTTGTCTCGTGTGGCGAACTTGCCGTGGCGCGCTCACGGGATCGCGAGAACCGGCACGCCGCCACTCACTCGGCCGTGACTTCGCAACGCAGGTCGCTCGACGCGCGTCGGCACTGCGCAGGCTTATCCCGGCACCGCTAAGCGGATGCGTTGTCGCCGTCGTCCTGCATCGCCAGCTCCCGATCGCTGGACCTGATGAAACGCTCGACCAGCCCAAGCTCCGGATCGCGCGACCATGCCGCTTCAAATGAAAAACCTCCGGCAGGGCATTGCCGGAGGTTCTGGAGGTTTCATGAAGAAGTCTGATATCTCCCTCGTCATGGTCGGCAGAGCAACCGACACCCAGTTTGTACATGATAGACTAATGTTAGTAAATCATACAACAGACTCTTCTTTCAAAATCAAAGCCTCGACAGTTTCCCGTCGAGGCTTTGGGTCGCGATCAAGTCCGGATCAACCCGGCTTTACCAGTTGCGCTGCGCGCGCAGCAGCAGCATGTAGGTATCCTGGTTGCTGAGAGAGTAGACGGCGGCCGGCTTGCCGATCGCAGCGCTACCCGGATAGGTGATGGTGCCGGCGTAGTTCTGATCCAGATGGGTGTAGGTGAAGTCAGCCGAGAAGGTCAGGTTCTTCACCGGAGTCCACTGGGTCTGCGTACCGATCTGCGCAATGCTGTAGTCGGGGTTGCACGAGGTCAGATTCGACGTGGCGCCGATCAGGACGCCGAACGATCCTCCCACGCCAGTCCCGCCGGGGCCGCAGATGTAGCCTTTGGCGGTGCTGTTGTAGTTAACCTGAGCCCACGCACCGTAGACGCTGGTGTTCCAATAGGGATTCCAGTTGTGGACGTATGCACCGCGCACGCCGTACGTCGTGATCAGCTGCTGCGAGCCGCCGCTGACGAACACGCTGTCCGGCGCGATGCCGAAGCCGATGCTCTGGTAGGCACCGGGAACGCTGGTGTTGCCGAAGTAGGTGAACGCACCGGCACCCGAGAGATCCTGGATGTTGTAGCGCGTTGCGCCGTTGGTATAGACGCCCTGGACGTTGATGGTGTCGCCAGGTCCGGTCGGGATGTTCTTGATCGACAGGGCCAACTGACCCGCCCAACCCCACTTGTCGTCCGGATGACCGGTCAACTCGGTGGCGCCGTAGTAGGCCGCGTGATTGTCATGCGCCGCGAACGACGCCTGGAACAGACCCCAGGCCTGGTCGACGCGGAGAGACGCGACCAGATCCGGAGCGATCGTGCCGGCATAGTCGCTCGCGCCGTAGGGACCGAGAGCGCCGGTACCGACCACACCGAGATTCTGCACGCCGGCCTGATAGTAGGCCGACTGATCCTGGGCCGACAGGGCCAGCGACACGCCGTTGCCAAACTGCGCGGTGTAGGTGAACTGGTTCACACCGGTGATCGTGCCGCCGCCGCCGACGAGACCGTCGAAGTTGTTGCCCGGATAGTTGGCCCACGGCGCCGAGAACTGCGACACCGCCTTACCCATGGTGAAGCCGGCGAACTGGATGAAGGCGTAGTAGACGCCGACCGTGCCGGCGGCGACACCGCCTGCACTTGCGTTGTTCGGGGCAGCAGACGTTCCGATCGGCGAGTAGACCGTCGAGCCTGCTGCGGCGCCCGCGCCATAGCTGTCCGAGGTCCAGCTGAAAGTCGCATCGAAGAAGGTACGAACCACGCCGTATTCGGTCGCGGTGCGGGTGTCGACGTTCAGGTCTTCGCGCGAGCGCCAGGTGTAGCCGTTGGTGAAGCGGTTCTGTGCGCCGCCAGCGCCGGCGTAGTTGCCGGTGTGGTCCGAGTTGGTGTTCGCCAGAACGTCCATACGCAGGTAGCCGCCCAGCTTGATGCAGGTGTCGGTGCCCGGAATAAAGTAGAAGCCCGGACCATAGAGCGAGCAGACCTTCACGTACTCGACTGCCTTGGCCTTGACCGGAAGGTCGGCCGCCATGGCTCCACTGCTCGCGGCGAGAGTTGCCACCGAGCCCAACAAAAGGCCCTTTACGATCTTCATGCTATCCTCCAAGTGATGCCTTGCACTGCTGGCAAAGCGACAAACGTTCCCCTCCCGAAAACCGCTGCGGCGCAGCCATTTTCAAGATGCTCGTGGTCAACTCGGCCACTGCAGGCGTGAGATGGTGGATGCCCCCCATCTACGACGGGGAACAATGCAAGCGGGTCGTCACATATTCAACTTATATTAGTTAGTCATTCTATGTTTGCGCAGCCATGTGTCATTCAGGCAACGCATCGACGAACATTTTCGTCACGGCGGCCGCTTCAAAAATTGCTCGATACTCGATATCTGTGAAGATGAATTTTTGTTAAGGTGCGTCATGACCGAGCGCAAATCGACCGACAAACTGCAGGACGCGGCTGAGCGATTGGCTTGGGAAATCGTGTCGACCAGCATCCGGCTCGACGAGTTGCGCAGCATCTGGGCCAAGATGATCGGAATCACCGGTCCGCAATGGATGATCATGACGGTGCTGGCGAATGCCGAGGACCGCAGCGTCGTCCTGCCGGTCGGCGCGGTGTCGAGGGCACTGCGCGTCGATCAGTCGTTTGTGGTGACGCAGTCGAAGCTGCTCGAAAAGAAGAACCTTGTGCGCCGCAAGAGCTCGACCGAGGATGCCCGGGTCGTGAACCTGTCACTGACCGAGCACGCCAAGAAGCAGATGGCGAACCTGTCCGCGCAACGCAAAGAGTTGAACGAGTTCGTCTATTCCGACCTCGATCTGCGGGAGTTGCTGCAACTGACCGGCAAGATGGATTCCATCAAGAGCCGCCTGGAAAAGGCGATCGCTAGGATCTCGGTCGATCTTTAGGACGTTGCCGAGATCCCGCTTCACACTTTGCGCTTACGCGGCCGTTCCGGTCCGGATCATGCTCTTATCTGAGCATGATCTCCTCGGAAAACCGCTTTGCACTTTTCCGGATCATGCCATCGCCAGCCGCTGCCGCGACCGCATCAGGAGCAGCAGGATGATGCTGACATTGAGCAGGTTCCAGGCCAGGCCATTGGCGAAGGCCGCGGCATAGGAACCGGTGGCGTCGAAGATCACGCCCGAGATCCAGCCGCCAAAGGACATGCCGAACACCGAGGCGAAGATCACGATGCCGATCCGGGTCGCGGCCTCGGCGGCCGGCATCGCCTCGCGCACGATGATGGCGTAGCTCGGCACGATGCCGCCCTGGAACAGGCCGAACATCGCCGAGATGACGTAGAGCGAGGTCAGGCTGTCGAAGAACAGGTAGAACAGCAGCGCCGCGCCCTGCGCGATCGAGCCAATCAAGAGCGTGCGGATGCCGCCGATCCTGTCGGCGAGGAAGCCGGAGCCGATCCGGCTGATGATGCCGAAGCCCAGCATCAGCGACAGCATCTCGGCGCCGCGCGCCACGCCGTAGCCGAGATCGCCGCAATAGGCGACGATGTGAACCTGCGGCATCGACATCGCCACGCAGCAGGAGATCGACGCGAGCGACAGGATCGCGGTGAGTGCGTTGGTGGAGAGCCGCATGTCGACCCGCGGCGGCGCCGCGTTGACATGGCTGCGCCGGGTCGCCGCCCCCATCAACAAACGCAGCACCACGAGCGCAAGCGCCATCGCGATCGCGGTGAAGATGCCGATCGCGATATGGGTGGTGCGCCAGCCGATGCTCTGCATCCCGAAATTGACCAGCGGCGGCCACACCGTGCCGCCGACGTAATTGCCGCTGGCGGCGATCGCGACCGCGAGGCCGCGGTAACGCTCGAACCAGTGCGAGGCCTCCGCCATCAGGGGACCGAAGGTGGCGGCCGACGACAGGCCGATCGCGAAATGCAGCAGGATGAAGGCCCAGATCGACAGCGCGTAGCCGGCGCAGATGTAGCCGAGGCCGAGAATGCCGATCCCGGCGCCGATCGCAGCGACGATGCCGTAGCGATCGCTGATCTTGCCGGTCACGACCTGGCCGAGGCCGAAGCCGAGCATCACCATCGTGAAGGCGAGCGACGCCGTTCCGCGGGTCGCGCCGAAGTCGGTCTGCACCGCCGGCAACGCCACCACGACCGACCACATGCCGACGCTGCCGAGCGAGCCGATCACCACGGCTATGGCAAGGCGCAGCCATGCCCGGCGCGAGTCGGGAATAAACACTGCGGCTTCAGGGGAAAATTCAGAAGAAATTACCACGGCACGCGGAACTTCGTCGGCATTTGCTTCCGGGTCAAGCCACATTGCCGAGAGATTAGGCATGCGCCAGCAAGGGGACGCGCCGCTTTCACCGGCGCGTGAAGCGCCTCAATTGCCGTAGTTGGGATCCTGCGCCTGGAACGGACCGCACTTCGCGCCGATGCCGAAGCGCTGATCGAAATCCACAGTGCCGCCGCCGACCGGTATGCGGGTCGGCGGCAAGCCGCGCGTGTACTGGTCGACGGTGACGGACTTCTTGTCCGCGCTCATCGTCACATGCACCGGCTCGAGGTCCTTGCCCTTGTTGAGCTCGGTCAGATCGAGCGTGTAGTAGCCGTCCGCCGTCTTGCCGGCGGCCATGCCGCTACGCGGCGCAAAGACGACGGATTGCGGCAGGTAGACCTCCATCAGGACGCCGTTACCCTTGCAGGCGATCATGCGGATCATCCAGGCCCGGTCGTCCGGCAGCGTCACGGCGGATGCCGGCACCGACAGCAGTGCAATCGCGGCAGCAATGCCTGCTGTCATGGTTCGACCTGCACGGTTCGACATGGATGCCTCTGGCGACTGATGGCGTTGCTGGCGTTTGGTCGGCGGCCGGGCCGCGAAAGTTCAATCCGCATCGTGCACCGCAGCGATCGCAATGGACCGATCAAGCGGGAATATCATCCGTCGAACCGTGATCCATGCTGATGAGAAAACTGCTACAATGCGAGCCGGTTCACATTGGCGGCTCGCCGTCCGGACCTATCATCCCGCCCGGATGGCGCGCAGCTCGCAAGGTATGCGGATCGAAGCGCACATCGTCGGAGGATCGTCATGCATTCGTCGTCAGCAGAGTGGTTACCCGTTGCGTCGGCGCCGTCGGACCGGGAGCTTGAGGTCTGTGTCCTCGACTATGACGGCATGGTGCACGCGCTGATGTTCCCGTGCCACCGGGACGGCGCCGAATGGGTCGATGATGCCGGCAGCAGGCATCTCGACATCCAGCCGACGCATTGGCGCAGATGGATGCTCTCAGCCAATTGACGCCGCCATGATCGGTCTCGGCCAGCCGACGCCGACCTCGCTCCGGTCCGGATATTGAGCTAGACTTGCCACGTGAGGTTCAAGGGTGGGCCAGGAGGCTCGTCATGGAATCACACGTGATCCCCTTCGAAAATCGCTGGACCAACGGCAAGCATGCCTGGGAGTGGCATTGCGAGCTCGAGCGGCTGGGCGTGCCGACGGTCCGGACGATGTATTGCGAGCATGAGACGCACTATCGCGACGAGCTTGCCGTGGTGTTCGACATTCCCGCGGGCTTTGTCCACGACTGGCTTGCCTTCCACGACCGGCGCGCCGCCCGGCAGCAATTGCTGTGGCGCGCCAGCGTCATCACGCTCGGCCTCATCGCCGCATCGGGCGTCGTGCTCGGCGCGCTCAGGTAGAGGCAGCGAACCCGCCGCTGGAACGGCCGGGCGGCCCCCCCGCCCCTCGCGGCCGAAAAACCCCCTATGCCCGGCCCCTGCGACGACCCGCGCCCCCCGTAAAGCGCACTTGTTAACCCTTTGCTAACCATACACCCGGCAAGAATTGCCGAGTGAAGTCGAGTGTCGTCGAACGCGTCTAACGGGCGGAGATCCCCGTGAACGCCAGCGCGGTGCCTCACTTTCGGAACGGCGGCCCTGCGGCCGTCGCGCAGACGCTTGGCGGCCGCGGCCGCCAGTCGCGGGGGAGAGCGGCTACCATGGTCGACGTCACGGCGGGTCAGGGCACGGCAGGCAAGAGCGGATTGCCGAGCCTCGGCGAGATCGGCGACATCCTCAAGCGCGGCGATCTCGCGCTGGCGCTCGGCGTCCTCACCATCCTGGTGGTGCTGATCCTGCCGCTGCCCTCGATCGTGCTCGACCTGTTTTTGGCGGTCTCGATCACGATCTCGATCCTGATCCTGATGACCTCGCTATTCATCCAGGCGCCGCTGGAATTCTCGTCGTTTCCGACCATCCTGCTGATCTCGACCATGATGCGGCTGTCGCTGAACATGGCCTCGACCCGGCTGATCCTGAGCCACGGCCACGAGGGCACGGCGGCTGCCGGCCACGTCATCGAGGCGTTCGGCAACTTCGTGATGGGCGGCAACTTCGTGATCGGCATCATCGTGTTCGCGATCCTGGTGATCGTGAACTTCGTGGTCATCACCAAGGGTTCGGGCCGTATCGCCGAAGTTGCGGCGCGCTTCCAATTGGACTCGATGCCCGGCAAGCAGATGGCGATCGACGCCGACCTGTCCGCCGGACTGATCGACGAGAAGGCCGCCAAGGAGCGCCGCAAGGCGCTGGAAGACGAGAGCGGCTTCTTCGGCGCGATGGACGGTGCCTCGAAATTCGTCCGCGGCGACGCCATCGCCGGCCTCCTGATCGTCGGCATCAACATCGTCGGCGGCATCATCATCGGCGTCGCCCAGCAGGGCCTCTCCTTCGGTGAAGCCGCACGCACCTACACCGTGCTGACGGTCGGCGACGGCCTCGTCACCCAGGTGCCGGCGCTGATCGTCTCGACCGCAGCCGGCCTCCTGGTCTCCAAGGCCGGCATCACCGGCGCCGCCGACAAGGCGCTGATGCGCCAGCTCTCCGGCTATCCGCAGGCGCTCGGCATGTCGGCCGGCGTCATGCTGGTGCTGGCGCTGCTGCCGGGCATTCCGACGCTGCCGTTCCTGGCGCTGGGCTCCGGCGCCGCGGCGCTGGCCTGGAACGCGCGCAAGAAGAAGCGGGTCGCCAACGCCGCCGAGGCCGCCGCCGCGGCCGCCCCCGCTGCAGCCGCGGCCGCCGCCGCTGCCGCCGCGGAAGAGCCGATCGCCGCCGCGCTGAAGATCGACGACCTCAAGATCGAGCTCGGCTACGCGCTGCTGCCGCTGGTCAACGGCCCCGACGGCACCGACCGCCTCACCGAGCAGATCAAGGCGCTGCGCCGCTCGCTCGCGATCGAGATGGGCTTCGTGATGCCGGCGGTGCGCATCCTCGACAATGTGCAGCTCGAGGCCAACAGCTACGTCATCAAGATCAAGGAAGTCGACGCCGGCACCGGCAAGATCTGGCCGAGCCAGTTCATGGTCATGGATCCCGCCGGCAACCAGGTACAGCTGCCGGGCATCCACACCATCGAACCGACCTTCGGCCTGCCGGCGACCTGGGTCGATGCCGGCCTGAAGGAAGAGGCTGCGCTGAAGGGCTACACCGTTGTCGACGCCGCGACCGTGCTGTCGACGCACCTGACCGAGCTGCTCAAGACCAACATGGCGGACTTGCTGTCCTACGGCGAGGTGCAGAAGCTGTTGAAGGACCTGCCGAAGGAGCAGGGCGAGCTGATCAAGGACATCGTGCCGAGCCAGGTCACGGTGTCGGGCATCCAGCGCGTGCTGCAATTGCTGCTCGCCGAGCGGATTTCCATCCGCGACCTTTCCACCATCCTCGAGGGCATCGCCGACGCGCTGGCGTTCTCGCGCAATCCGGCCACCATGGTCGAGCATGTCCGCGCCCGGCTGGCGCGCCAGATCTGCGCCCAGAACACCTCGCCGAACGGCTATCTGCCGCTGATCGCGCTGTCGGCGCGCTGGGAACAGGCGTTCGCCGAGTCGATCGTCGGCCAAGGCGACGACCGCAGCCTGGCGATGCAGCCTTCGAAGCTGTCGGAATTCATGACCGCCGTGCGCAACGCCTTCGAGCAGGCGGCGCGCGAGGGCGAGGCGCCGGTGCTGGTGACGTCGGCCGCGATCCGGCCGTTCGTTCGCTCACTGGTGGAGCGGTTCCGCTCGCAGACCACCGTCTTGTCGCAGGCCGAGATCCATCCGCGAGCCCGGCTGAAGACCGTCGGCAGCGTGTAGAGCTTCTTGTTTGGACGCGTTTTCTTCACGCGAACCGGCGTCCATCCCGCATCGAGTGCGGGACAGGCTTCGCTCGAAAACGCTGTAGCCGTCGCAAATCATTTGCGTTTTCGCCTGTGCTTTCTCGCCACAGGCAACTGATTTATGTGGAACAGTCCGGAACGGTCCTATCTGGGGTAACATGATCCGGCTTCCGAGCAAGTTACTGATATTACATCCAGTTAATGTGGATTTTGGGGCCGGAGACGGTTTTTGATCGCGCCCGATCACGTCTCATCACGCCCTTGTGATGGCCTCTAGGGAACGGAATCGGCAAATCCTACGTTGGTGGGGCACGAGACGTTGAACCGGGCAGAAGACCAAACCGACAGATTTACTGAGAGCAGGAAGGCGGCAGGAGACTTCCATGAACCACTCGATCTACAGCGCTGATCGTACGACGCACCTGAAGATTGTGGTCGTGGCCTTGGTCGCCGGTATTCTGGTCGCTGGTTTCGGCATCACCGCGCACAATTCGTCGGACGAGGGTTACACACAGACGGCACGTGTCATGAAGGCCGGCAAGCCGGTCGCGATCACGAGCACGAGCAACTCGCTGGTCCGCTAACAGGAGAGTTTCACGAATTCACGTAGTGTTCTTTACAGCCCCCCAAAGTCGCTGCGTGGATATTTAAGACCCCCAACTACCCCCAAGTTGACTATCGAAAACGCCCGCTCCCCACGGGCGTTTTCTTTTTGTGCGGATGGGGCAGCTCAACTGCGCAGGTGACAGGTGGCGCACACTTGCCACGTCATTGCGAGCGAAGCGAAGCAATCCACTGTCACCGCTTGTACGGAAAGATGGATTGCTTCGTCGCTATCGCTCCTCGCAATGACGGAACCGTTCGCGATGTCCACGCGGGTTTATCGCGTCGAACCCGACGCAGGCGGCACGGTCTCGATCAGCTTGCCGGTGAAGATTGGCGCCGAAGTCGGCTGGCCATTCGGCGAACCGCCGGCCTGCTCGACCGTCACCGCGTAGGTGGCGCCGTTGATCACGTCGGGATCGTAGCCCGACAGCACCGGGCGCGCGGTGAAATCATCGGCGCCGATCACGCCGAGCGAGCGCGGCTGCGGCAGCCTGTCGGAGATCAACCAGAGCTCAAAGCTCTTGCCGGGCTCGGACGGAGCGCCGACCTTGCGCACGGTGAAGTTCTTGGTCGCGCCGTCGATGGTCATGATGAAGGCCGGCCCGCCATTCTGTCCCTGCAGCAGCGCGACATACTGCGCCGACGGCGCGAGCGCCGGCGCCGGCGTCTTCACTTCGACGGTCTGGATGCGCGGCTTCGGACGGATCGCATTCGGCAACGCGTCGGGCCGGTAGATCTGCAGGCCGAGCGTGACCAGCAGCGCGGCCGCGATCGCGGTCGCCGCCGACGCGATGCCGCGCCAGCGCTTCACGCGGCCCGCAAGCGCGATCATGTTGGTGCTGTCGTTGACGCCAAAACGTGGCTGGATTGGTGGCCGCCGAATCTCGGCCGGCTGTGGGATTTCTGATGGCTGAGCAGGCTCCGGATCGAACGCCGAGCCGAAACCAGGATCGTCGGTGATCGGCGGCGGCGTCACCGTCGCGGTCGGCGTCTCGGGCAAGACCAGCGGCGCCTGCGGCGCGCCGGCATGGCCGATCGCCGCCTTGATGTTTTCCCAGACCACCGGGCGCGGCTCGACCAGGCCGACCATCTGGTTCAGCGGCCCGAGCCTGAACTCCCAGGCTTGCACGAGCGCGGCGAACTCGGTGTCCACGGCCATCATGGTCTCGACCTGCGTGCGCTCGTCGGCATCGAGCGTACCGAGCGCATATTCCGCGGCGAGCGCGATATGGTCTTCGCTATAGGCCATCAATCAGAGTCCAAGACACTCCCGGATATCCATCAGGCTGCGGCGCAGCCAGGTCTTCACCGTGTTCACCGGTGTCTCGAACTTTGCGGCGAGCTGCTCGCGGCTCCAGCCGTTGTAATAGGCGAGCAGCACGAGCTTCTGACGATCGGGCTCCAGACGACCGACGCACTCCAGCAACCGCTTCAACTCTTCCGTCATTTCCCGTCGCGCCAGCGGATCGGGCGAGTCGGCGGCGACTTCCATCGCCGCAGGCTCATCTTCCAGCGAGGACTCGCCTCGCTTGCGCACGACATCGATGGCCCGGTTGCGCGCGATCGACGCCATCCACGTGATCGGGGACGACAGGGCCGGGTTGAACTGCCCGGCGCTGTTCCAGATCTTGACGTAAGCCTCCTGAATGACCTCCTCGGCGAGGTCCTGACGCCGCAAGATACGGAGCACGACGCCAAAGAGTTTCGAGCGGGTCGCGGCGTACAGCCGCTCAAAGGCGGCCTCATCCCCCTTCGCGACGGCGGCGATCAGCCAGACGAGCTCAGCCGGCGTCAGCATTCAGGGCCCTCCAAGCCTGCATCCCCCAATCGCCCCTTTGCCACCGCGCCGCCGATCATCATCTGGTCCGCACCGGTGGTAGCATATTTTGGGACAGCACGATCCGCCAAGTGGCCGACGAGAGGCCTGCTTGTGGACAGCGCCCAGCAAAAAGCCCGGGCGATCGGCCCGGGCTCTCAAGATGGTCAGCGGAGGGAGCGAGGTATCAGGCGATGACGCCGAGCCGGGCCCGCATCAGGCCGATCGAATCCATGTCGGCTTGCTCGCGAGCGCTCTCCTCCGCGCGTTCGCGCGCCTGGTCGCGCTCGTCAAGCAGCTCGACCTTCTTCAGCTCCTCGAAGGCTTCCGACAGCAGCGCCTTGGCGTCGTCGAGCTGGGCACGCAGCTCGTCGGCCGAACGGGTCAGGTTCTCGCGGCGCTGGATCGCGGCCTTGGCGTAGGTGGGATAGGCGAAATGCGAGGGATCATTGATCCCGGCGCGCTCCTGCTCGGTCTGGATCTCGCGCTCGAGCTCGACGGACATGCGCTGGAAATCGGCGATCATGCCTTCGATCTGGGTAACCCGACGGCGCTTTTCATCGACCTGAAACTTCTTCAGGCGGATCAGCGTTTCACGTGACTTCATCGACTCATACTCCCCAGAAGTCCCAATTCTGAACGCGGGACAGAACCGGCTCCCCCCTGGGCCCCGCCGGCATAGCTATGGTGTGCCGGGGATGATGGCCTGACAAAGTTAGCGTTCCGTTTCCAAACCCGACAGGATTTGAGCGAGTTGCCGGTAGCCGTCGCCGAGGCTGGTCGCCTCGTCCTTGGCCTGGCGCAGGAAGCTCTCCAAGGGCTCATGCAGCCGGATCGCCTCGTCGACCTCGGGGCTGGAACCCGGCCGGTAGGCACCGAGCCGGATCAGTTCCTCCATGTCGGCATAGGTCGCCATCACCTGCCGCGCCTTGTTGATAAAAGGCAGGAAGTCGGGGTCGGCGGACCGCGGCATGGTGCGCGAGACCGACTTGAGGATGTTGACCGCGGGATAGCGGCCGCGCTCGGCGATCGTCCGCTGCATCACAATATGGCCGTCGAGGATGCCGCGCACCGCGTCCGCGATCGGCTCATTGTGATCGTCGCCGTCGACCAGCACGGTGAAGATCGCGGTGATGGTGCCGACGCCGGTGCCCGGCCCTGCCCGCTCCAGCAGCTTCGGCAATTCGGTGAACACCGTCGGCGTGTAGCCCTTGGCGGTCGGCGGCTCGCCGGCCGAGAGGCCGATCTCGCGCTGCGCCATCGCAAAGCGCGTCACCGAGTCCATCAGGCACAGCACGTCCTGGTCCTCGTCGCGGAAATACTCGGCGATCGCGAGCGTCAGATACGCCGCCTGGCGCCGCATTAGCGCCGGCTCGTCCGAGGTGGCGACCACCACGACCGAGCGCGCCAGCCCCTCCTCGCCGAGATCCTCCTGGAGGAATTCCTGTACCTCACGGCCGCGTTCGCCGATCAGCCCGATCACCGAGATCGCGGCATCGACATTGCGCGCCAGCATCGACAGCAGCACCGACTTGCCGACGCCGGAGCCGGCGAAGATGCCCAGCCGCTGGCCGCGGCAGCAGGTCAGGAAAGTATTGAGGCCGCGCACGCCGAGATCGAGGGGCGGACCAACCCGCTTGCGTGAATGTGCCGGCGGCGGCGAGTTGCGGTAGGACATCGGCGAGGCGCCCTGTTGCAGCGGCCCCTTGCCGTCGATCGGTTCGCCCATCGCGTTGACGACGCGGCCGAGCCAGGCCGGCGACGGCCGCACTTGACTCGCCGCATTGGCGATCACGGCGCGGCAGCCGCGCCTGACGCCCTCGAGCCCGCCGAACGGCATCACCACCGCGTTCTCGCCGGAGAAGCCGATCACCTCGGCCGGGATGAAGCGGCCGGCGCCGACGTCGATCACGATGCGGGCGCCGACCGACATCGCGTGAATGGGGCCGGCGATCTCGACCATGAGCCCGCGGACGCCGACCACACGGCCATAAATATTGACGCCGTCGATGTCCCCGATCTGCTCCGCGAGCGCCTTCATTGCGAAAACCTTAAGTTTCGGCAATTTTGCGCCGGCCGCTTAACTTCGTGTTTACCCGCATCATTAATCATTGCGTCACTGTCTTTGGTGACTGAGGTCGCTCGCCCATCAGAAGAAGGGCGAGTCGCGAGAGTCGGTTAGGCCCGGCTCTTAATGTGGAAACTGAACGAGCGCAGTTAGGAAAAGCTTCTTCTACGCAATATCTTAGGGCGATTCGACAAAAATTGCACGGTTAGAGCTTGCGTCGAGGAATCAGTTTTTGTTAACCATATCTCGTCAGGATCCGAATCAGTTGTTCAAAGGCGTTTTGTGAGTGCCGCAAGTGCGGCCGACCTGACGCCCGGAGCGGCGACTATAGGGGACTGGCATGCGCGTTTTGCTGATTGAAGATGATAGCGCCGTCGCGCAGTCGATCGAATTGATGCTCAAATCCGAGAGTTTCAACGTCTACACGACGGATCTCGGTGAAGAAGGCGTCGATCTCGGCAAGCTTTACGACTACGACATCATCCTGCTCGACCTCAACCTGCCCGACATGTCCGGCTACGACGTGCTCAAGCAGCTCCGGGTTTCGAAGATCAAGACTCCCATTCTGATCCTCTCCGGCCTCGCCGGCATCGAGGACAAGGTCAAGGGTCTCGGCGTCGGCGCCGACGACTACATGACCAAACCCTTCCACAAGGACGAGCTGGTCGCCCGCATCCACGCGATCGTGCGCCGCTCCAAGGGTCACGCCCAGTCGGTCATCCAGACCGGCGATCTCGTGGTCAATCTGGACACCAAGACGGTCGAGGTCGGCGGTCAGCGCGTGCACCTCACCGGCAAGGAATACCAGATGCTGGAGCTGCTCTCGCTCCGCAAGGGCACCACGCTCACCAAGGAAATGTTCCTCAACCATCTCTACGGCGGCATGGATGAGCCGGAGCTGAAGATCATCGACGTCTTCATCTGCAAGCTCCGCAAGAAGCTCGCCAACGCCTCCGAGGGCCGCAATTTCATCGAGACCGTGTGGGGCCGCGGCTACGTGCTGCGCGAGCCGCACGAGGCCGACGAACGCATTCCCGCCTGACCTTCTGGCCCGCAGCGTTCCGACTTCGCTTTCGACTTGAGCCCCGCCGCAAATGGCGGGGTTTTTGTTTTTAGGACTTACGCCACCGGGATCGCGGTCAAAGCGGCGAGCAGATCCGCGCCCTTCGGAACACCGAGCCCGGTGCAGGCGCTCCAGCCCGGGCCGGCATCGTAGCCTTTGCCGCCGACGCGGTTGTTGCCCTGCACGACCGCACGGAATGCTCCGGGGTTGGAATAAAGCGCGGTGTTGAGAAAGCCTATCTGCTCGCCGCGCGCGGCGACAGCTATTGCGACCAGAGCGGCCCATAGCGGTGTCGCGGCGCTGGTCCCGCTCATCGCCATCGCCTGTCCGTTGACGATGATGCGGTAGCCCGGGCTTGCCGCGGCCGCGCAGGCGACGTCCGGAACGCCGCGCCTGATAGCGCCGTCGTTCTGCGATTTCGGCAGCGTCAAATGCGACTGATAGTCGGGGACGGGAAACGCGTCGCTGATGCCGCCGCCGGTGCCGACCGCGCCGGCATTCCAGACCGCCTCCGCTGCGGCTGATCCATTGCCCGCGGCAGGCACGGGCTGGGTGCCGCCGCAACTCGTCGCATAGGGGCTCGAGGCGGGAAACCAGACATGAACCTTGCCGTCGGCCAGGCCGCTCGTCGCGAGCTGATCACCGGAGGCGAACAGCACGCTGACACGCAGCCGCGCGGCATCGGCCAGCACGGCCTGCATCGCGTCGCGCCCCGGCCCGGTCCAGTATTTCTCGGCACTGCCCCAGCTGACGGAGACCACCTGGGGCGCATGCTCTTCATCGAACACCGCTTGATGGATCGCGTCGGTCAGACCCGCGGCGGAGTTCTCGGCAAAGTAGACGACGATCTTGCTCTTCGGCAGCAGGCCGGCGAGCACCTGGAGATCGAGCGCGATCTCCTGATCGGCGACATCGTTAGTGCCGAAGCCGCCATTGCCGCTCGGCGGCACATTGACGACAACCGGCGGCGGCCGGTTCATGCCGGCCACCGCCATGGCGAGATCGCTCGCGAGATAGCCGCCGCCGAGAGCGATGATGCCGACGCAGGTCGACGACACGTCGCGATCGAGCGGAATGCCGTAGAGGGCCGCGATGTCGGTCGGCCACAGCCCGCTGCCGCTGCCCATGTCGGCCCGGGCCTGCGCAAGCGGCGTCCTGGTCCGCAGCGGCCGTTGATCGAAGCCGAGAATGGCGCGGGTCCATGGCGCGATCTCGGCCGGCACCGTCAGGCCGCCGACGCGCGCGCGAAACGTGCGCTCGCCGTCGCGGTAGGTGCGAAGCGTCGCGCCGAAGATCTCGGCCATCTGCCGCGCCGTGCCTTCCAGCTCGACCGTGCGCGCGACAGGATCGCTGCGGCCGACGGTCAAGCCCCGCTCTGCCGCCAGCCGCACCACGCGGGCGACGGCGCGGGCATGGCTGCGATGGCGCTGGGTCGCGAGCTGGTGCCGCGTGATCGGCAGGGAGAGCCGGGCGAGATCCCCGGCGCTGCCCGTCGGAAACTTGTCGGGGGTGCGCCGCTTCACATAGACCACGATGGGGATCCGCTCGTCGGGATCGACATCGCCGACCAGCGTCGCACCGACAGGCGCGGCGCGGTTGCTGCCGGCAAGCGGAACTCTGCGCTCGCGCGCGCCGGCCATCAGTGCGGTCTCACTTTCCGGCACATGGGCTCGGCTGCGCCGGATTCTGCGTATCGTCGTAGGCGCAGAACGGGATCGACCAGACGAAGTCTGCCGCGGTCGCGATGCGCGTGAGACCTGGTTTGCCTTCGAAGATCGGCGGCTGGCCCGAGAACTTCCAGTACCATTCGGGCAGCAGCGGCCCGAGCGGAGCGATCGGGCCATTCGGGCCGAACGAGAGGAATCCCGCCTGCGACGACGGCGTGCCGTCGGCCTTGAAGGCCGCGCGGCCGTGGCAGGTGATGCAGGACGACGTCGCGACGAAGCCGTCCTCGGTAACGGAATTGCCGACCCTGATGTCGAGCCCGACATTGTCGACGAAATCCACCTGCGACCCCTTCAGGCAGTAGTTGTTGTAGACCGGATCGATATCCGCGCTCGACAGCAACGCCGTCAGCGCGGCCGTCTTGGCGCAATCCGGATAGCCCTGGCCGGCGGTCCGGTTCGACGGCACGAACGCGGTCTGCGCGCCGAAATTGTCACGACAGCCGATGATGTCGCAGCGGCCCGGATTGAAGCGGTGCTCGAATGTCGCCCAGGTCCAGTTCGGCACCTGCTTGCTGATCACATGCATCGAGACCAGGGCGTATTGCACGCCGGCCGCGCTGTTGACGTGATAGAGCTGCGGCACCTGCGCCACCGTCACCTTGTTGTTGGTGAATTGCGGAATGTCGCTGACCGGCAGCCAATTCCCCTTCACCTCGACGGAATCGACCGGAAACGACAGCGCCTTGCCGAATGCGGCCTTCACGCCCGAACGCTTGTAGAGGTTGTTCTGGACGATGAAGTCGAACGTCGGCTTGTTGTGACGCGTTTCCTCCATCTGCCCCTGCGCGGCGCCCGGCGGCAGCGCCGGCAGCAATCCGCCGCTCTGCTGCACGCCTTCGCGCGCCACCTGCGGCAGGATCGGCGGGCGCAGCGACGGCGGTGTCGCAACCGCCGGAAACTGCGGATTGGGCTGAAACAGATCGGTATCGCTCGCCCAGGTCTCGAACGTCGAATTGCTGCCGCCGGCGCGGGTGTTGGCCTGGATGAAGAGCTGCCAGGCGACCTGATCCGGCGCGGTCATCGCGGGATTCGGCGGCGATTGCGCCGCGGCCGAAATGGCGGGAACCAGAAACAGACCACAGACGAGCAGCGTGTCGATCGACCTTCTCATCTTGCTCTCCACATCGGGTTCAAGGTTGGAATCCGTCCCCCATCCAGCTCGCATAGACATCGAGCGAGTCCTGCGACCACCGGTGACCGGGCGGCATGAAGCCGGACGACAGCGCAGCGAAGACGCGGCGTGCATTGGCGTGATCGGCAAAGTCATCATTGGCGGCCGGGTCGCAGATCCAGCCGGCGTCGCCGAGCCGAACGCCCTTGGGGGTCATGCAGGCGACGTCACCCGGTCGAAACATCGGCAGGATGTCGTTGCCAAAACTGGTCGTCATCGGGATCACCGAACCCATTCGCGACAAGCACTTCTGGTTGTATACCGTATAGGCAACCATCGCGAGGGCAGCTGTGAAGCGGCTCACATCCCCGCGCAGCAATTTTCCGGTGGCCGTCCGCGGCCACCGGAGCCCACAGGCTGGATCGAACCGAAGCTTCGCGAACCGCGACCAATCAGCTATAGGATGACCACCTAGGGCTGTTCGGGCGCATCACATGATCCTGCAATCCCTCGCCGGCCTGCCGGCGTTCCTGGTCTATTTCTGCACGGCGCTGATTGCCGTGGTCGCCTACCTCTTCGTCTACACCCGCGTCACCCCGCATGACGAATTCCAGCTGATCCGCGACAACGATCCGGCGGCGGCGATTGCGCTGGGCTTGAGCCTGCTCGGCTTCGTGCTGCCGGTGGTCAGCGCCATCGCCCATTCCGCCAATGTGGTGGACTGCCTGATCTGGAGCATCATCGCGCTGATCGTGCAGATCATCGTCTATTACATCGTGAAGATCCCGGTGCCGAACCTGTCGGCGCGGATCGCCTCCGGCGAGATGGCGGCGGCGATCTGGCTCGGGCTGTCATCGCTGGCCGCAGGCGCGCTGAACGCGGCCTGCATGATCTACTGAGCCATTGAGCTAACCATGGCGCGCAAACCGAACCCGGAATTCGGCAAACGGAGACCAGTGGTGCCGGCGGTGCCGCCGCGGCCCGATCCGCCTTCCAAACGCTCCAGCCATGTCGCGCTGCTGATGATGGGCACGCTCGCGGTCGGCGGCGGCGCCTACGCGCTGATGCCGCGGCAGAATTGCCAGCCCATCCAGCCGACGCCTCCGGGTGTCACCGCGCCGGTCTCCCCGCAACCCGGCGGCGATTGCGCGCCGCGCAGTTCGTCGTCGGGATCGGGCGGCAGCGGTGGTGGCGGCGGCTCGTCGCGCAGCAGCTTCTACGGCGGCAGCTCCTCGTCGGGCGGCTCGTCATCCTCGTCGGGTTCGTCGTCAAGCTCGTCGGTCAGCCGCGGCGGTTTCGGCTCGTTCGCGCATGCGTTCGGCTTCGGCGGTGGCTGACACGCACTTTGCCGTGTCGTCATGCGCTTTCGCTTGCCCGGCGATCGGAGCTGATGGACACTCGGCGCGGCTCCGCAGAAGGCAAGGCAGGCGGCAAGGATCGCGTCCATGAAACGCTCGCGACGGGTCTGGCTGAAATTGATGGGAAGCGTCGCGATCGGCGCAGCCTCGATGGGCCTGACGCCAGGCCATGCCCGCAGTCATCATTATGCGGGGCACAAAGCCAGGCGGAAGCCCGAGCAGATATCACCCTCCGGCGGCTTCGGCGGCGCGCCACGCAGCATCGCCCACTACGACAACGGTCCCTCGCATGGCGGCGGCTGACACCGAGCTGACACGCATCGTCTGAAGATCACGGACCCCTTCATGCAACGCATCGTATGTTCCGAGCGCGACGATTGGCAGGCAACCGCCGAAAGCGCCGGATTCACTTTCCACACCATCGACGGTGAACGCTACTGGGACGAACGGGCCTATTACGCCTTCACGCTCGACGAGATTGAGCGCGATATCGAGGCGCCGACCGGCGAGATCGACGCGATGTGCCTCGAGCTCGCCGGACGCGCGGTCAAGGATGAACAATATCTGCGCCGGCTGAAGATACCGGAAGCGTTCTGGGACCTGATCGCGGCGAGCTGGCGCCGCAAGGAGCCGAGCCTCTACGGCCGGCTCGACCTCAAATTCAGCGGCAGCGGCCCGGCCAAGCTGCTCGAATACAATGCCGACACGCCGACCTCGATCTTCGAGGCGGCGGTGTTTCAATGGACCTGGCTCGAACAGGCGATCGAGCGCAACATCATCCCGAAGCGCGCCGACCAGTTCAACTCGATCCACGAGGCGCTGATCGAGGCCTGGAAGACGATCGGCGCGACCCATCCGCTGCATCTCACCGGACTGACCGGCAATGCCGAGGATGCCGGCACCCTCGCCTATCTCGAGGACACCGCGGCGCAGGCCGGGCTGAAGACCACGCTGCTCGACATCGAACAGATCGGACTGCGCAGTGACGGCCAGTTCGTCGACCTCGACGAAAGCCCGATCACGCTCGCCTTCAAGCTCTATCCATGGGAGTGGATGTTCCACGACGCGTTCGGCAAGAACCTCAGCTCGGCGCCGACGCAATGGATCGAGCCGCCCTGGAAGGCGATCCTGTCCAACAAGGGCATCCTGCCGCTGTTGTGGGAGATGTTCCCGAACCACCCCAATCTGCTGCCGGCCTATTTCGAGGACGATCCGCAGGCTGCGCAGCTCGGCACCTCGTTCGTGCGCAAGCCGATCTACTCGCGCGAAGGCGCCAATGTCGAACTGGTCAGCGCCGGCATCACGCTGGTCGCGGAGGAAGGCCCCTACGGCGCCGAGGGCTTCATCCGGCAGGCGCTCGCGCCGCTGCCGAATTTCTCCGGCCAATACCCCGTGCTCGGCAGCTGGCTTGTCGACGGCACGCCGTGTGGGCTCTCGATCCGCGAGGACGAGAACCCGATCACCGGCAACACATCGCGCTTCCTGCCGCACGCGATTTTGTAGAGCGTCGACGCACGCGCTTTTTTCCCGTCACCCTGAGGTGCGAGCGGAGCGAGCCTCGAAGAGTGCACGGCCCGGCTGGTGGCCGTCCACCCTTCGAGACGCCGCTTCGCGGCTCCTCCAGCGACAACGGCGAAGCCGTTGCGCGGGGGTGACGGAACAGGCAGAGTTGCCTTCCTGATTTAGAGAGATCCAGTCAAGTCAGCGCGCCGCGGACGCGACCGCCTTCAGCACATGGGCGGCGCCGGCACGCGCGACGGGCGCGGTGCTGGGCTGATAGAGCCCGCGGCGGTCGGGATAGGGCCTGAACAGATTGGTGATGCCGACCACGGATTCCGCCGCGCCAAGCGCCAGCACGCCGTCGGGCTCGAGCATCCGGGAGATCTTGCCAAAGATGCCTGCCTTGGTCTGCTGATCGAAATAGATCAGCACGTTGCGGCAGAAGATCACGTCGAAGGTGCCGAGATGCGAAATGTCCTGCAGCAGATTGAGCTGGCGATGCTGCACCATGCCGCGGATATCGGCGTTGAGCTGCCAGAGCTCGCCCTTCTGCACGAAGTGCTTGACCAGCAGCTGGATCGGCAGGCCGCGCTGCACCTCGAACTGGCTGAACAGGCCGGCCTTGGACTTTTCCAGCACCGCCTGCGACAGGTCGGTGGCGATGATCTCGATGCGCCAGCCGGTGAACAGCGCGGTCATTTCCTTCAGCAGCATCGCGATCGAATAGGGCTCCTGCCCGGTCGACGACGCCGCGCACCAGATGCGCAAGCTGCGACGCGCGGCGCGGGCCTGCGCCAGCGCCGGCAGCACCGCGTCCTTCAGATGATCGAACGGAATCTTGTCGCGAAAGAAGAAGGTCTCGTTGGTGGTCATCGCTTCGACCACCTCCGACGTCAGCATCTCGGCGCCGCCCTTCATCTTCTGGACGAGCTCGGGAATGCCGGCGAGGTTGGACCGGCGCGCCAGGGGCAGCAGGCGGCTCTCGACGAGATATTGCTTGTCGGCCGACAGATCGAGGCCGGAACGTTCCTTCAGCAGCTTACGCAGATACTCGTAGTCCAGCGGCGTCACGAACGGTCTCCCGCAAACACGCGAACAAGCTTCGATGCGATCTGATTGAGCGGCAGCACGGCGGCGCAGATGCCGGCATTGACCGCGGCACCAGGCATGCCCCACACCACGCTGCTCGCTTCGTCCTGGGCGATCACGCTGCCGCCGGCGGCGACGATGTCCTTGCCGCCGCGCATGCCGTCGGAGCCCATGCCGGTCAGGATCACCGACATGATGCTGCCCTGCCAGACATCGATCGCGGAGGTGAACATCGGATCCACCGCGGGCTTGCAGAAATTGACCGGCGGCCCGTCGTCGAGCGCGATCGTGGCATCGATGCCGTGGCGGACGATCCGCATGTGGCGTCCGCCCGGCGCCAGATAGATCTGACCCGGCCTGATGCTCTCGCCGTCGATCCCCTCATGCGCCGGCCGCTTGCTGGTGCGCGCCAGATGCTCGGCGAGAATGGTGGTGAAGGTCGGCGGCATGTGCTGGGTGATCAGCACCGGGACGCGGTCGATCACCGGGCCGATCTCTGCGACCAGCGACATCAACGCCTGCGGGCCGCCGGTGGAGGAGCCGATCAGCAGCACCTTCGGCTGCAGCAGGCCGAACGAACGGCGCGTGATCTGGGCGGGCGCCGCGGGCGCTGCTGCAGGGGCCAGCCCCACGCGCGGCTTGTCGTGGCCGGGCGCGAGCGGCGGGCTCGCCGTCGTATGCACCGGGCTGCGCCGCGCCTTGGCGCCGAGATGACGGATCTTCTGGATCAGGTCATGGCGGAAGGTTTCCGCGGCGGTCGCCTCGCGCGTGCTCTCCGGCTTCGGAATGTAGTCGGACGCGCCGAGTGACAGCGCCTTCAGGCTGATCTCCGCATTGCGGCGGGTCAGCGTCGAGGCCATGATGATGACGAGGTCGCGCTTCTTCGCCAAGAGCTGCGGCAGCGCCGAGATGCCGTCGAGGTCGGGCATCTCGATATCGAGCACCGCGACGTCGGGGTTGAAGCGCTCGAGCTGGTTGACGGCGTCGAGGCCGGTGCGCAGCGAGGCCACGACCTCCATGTCGGGCTCGGCGCCGATCCAGCGCGAGATCATCCCCCGGATGACCACGGAATCGTCGACGACCATCACCCGCACCTTGTCGGAACGGGTCGATGTCGGGACCGCAGTACTTGTCAACGCAACACTCATGACTTCACCAGCGACGCAACACGACGCACAACAACCGTTGAGCCGAAGGCTTCTGCCGCCGGATCGAACGTAGACTTAAATCAAACCGACTTCCTGGAACTTCGCGGTGACGATGTCCCGGTCGAACGGCTTCATGATGTATTCGTTGGCACCGGCATGCAGCGCGCGTGCGATATGCGCGACGTCATTCTCGGTGGTGCAGAACACGACCTTGGGCTGATCGCCGCCGGGCATCCGGCGAAGATTGCCGAGGAACTCGTAGCCGTCCATGACGGGCATGTTCCAGTCGAGCAGCACGGCCTCGGGCATCGCGCGCTTGCAGGCCTCGAGCGCCTTGGCGCCGTCCTCGGCCTCGACGATCTGGAAATCGAGCCCTTCCAGGATACGGCGGGCAACCTTGCGAATAACGCTTGAGTCATCGACAACAAGACACGTTCTCATCTGCGACCTCTACTTCCTCATCCCCGGAGGGATGTTTCAGTTCTTCGATTCAGTCGGCCCGTCTCAGGCCGCTTTGGCATCAGGCACCAGTTCGAGCACGCGATCGACATCGAGGACGACCATGAGCTGGCCGTCGAGGCGGTGGACGCCGCCGGCGAGCCTGGCCATGCGGGGATCGAGGTTGACCGGGTTGTCCTGGCGGCTGTCGTCGGGCAGCCGCAGCACCTCGCCGATCTGGTCGATCAGCAGGCCATAGGATTCGCCGCGCTGGTCGACGCCGACCGCCATCGGTGGCGTGCCGTCGTCGGCCTTGGGCAGGCCGAGCCGGGCGCGCATGTCGACCACGGTGACGATGCGGCCGCGCAGGTTGAGCACGCCGGCGATCTCGCTGGAGGCCAACGGCACCCGCGTCAGCCGCTCCGGCATGAACACGTCCTGCACCCGCGAGATCGGCAGGCCGAACAGCTGCCCGCCGATCACGGCCGTGACGTACTCGGCCATCGCGCCTTCACTGGTCTCGGTCTTGCTGCTCATCGATCCTGTTCCTCGCATCCCCTCACGCCGCCCGGCGCAATTCGGCGGTCTGCTCTTTCAGCGCCGCGATCAGCCCGGGACGATCAAACTTGGCGACATAGTCGTGGAAGCCGGCCTGCCGGCCGCGCTCGATCGCCGCCGGCGACACCATTGCCGACAGCGCGATGATCGGCAGCCCGGTGAGATTGTGGTCACTGCGGATGTTCTCGGCGAACTCAAAGCCGTTCATCTCGGGCATCTCGATGTCGGTCAGCACGACGTCGAAGGCCTGCCCCGAGCGCAGCGCGGCGAGCCCTTCCTGCGCGTTCGGCGCGGTCCGCACCTTGTAGCCGGCGGCTTTCAGCACCGGCGCCAGCATGTTGCGGAAGAACGCGCTATCGTCGACCAGCAGCACCGACTGCGCCGAGGCCGACGGGCGCATCTCCTTGCGCGAGAACCAGTCGGCAAACGCCATCGGCAGGAAGTGGCCGACGTCGATCACCTCGGTGGCCTGCCCCTTGATCACGGCCGAGCCCAGAATGCCGTCCTGGCTGCCCGCGACCTCGATGTTGAGCCGCTCCTCGACGATGTCGATGATCTCGTCGACCACGAGCCCCATCGAGCGGCCGTCGTCGGCGAACACCAGGATCGGCTGCGCGCCCTGGGTCTGCACCTCGACCCCGGCCATCTGCACCAGCGGCATCAGCTGCTCGCGGTACTGCACCATGTAGCGGCCGTTCGAGAGCTCGATCTTGTCGGTTGCGATCTCCTCCAGCCGGGTGACGAGGCCGAGCGGCACCGCCTTGGGCTGGCTGGAGCCGGCGCGGAACACCAACAGCGAGGTCAGCTGCTCGCCGCTCGAGGCATGGGCCGCCGCATTGTCGTCGGCCATGTCATGGGCCGAGGAGCCGGACGCGCCCAAGGCCTTGGCAATGCCGTTGGGGTCGATGATCATGATCACAGCACCATCGCCCAAAATGGTGTTGCCGGAGAACATGTCGATGTGCCGCAGCTTGGTCGACATCGGCTTGACCACGATCTCCTCGGTGTGGAACACGCCGTCGACCACGATGCCAAAGGTCTGGCTGCCGACTTGCGTGACCACGATGAAGCTGTTCTCGGCATCGCTGGTCGCGCCGTCGTCGATCTTGAGGAGCTTCTTCAGATGGATCAGCGGCAGCAGCTTGTTGCGCAGCCGCAAGACTGCGGTGTCCTTGATCCGCTCGATGCGGTGCTCGGAGTTGGCGCGGGCCCGCACCAGCTCGACCACAGACAATTGGGGAATCGCAAAACGGTCGCCGCCGGCTTCCACGATCAGCGCGGAGACGATCGCAAGCGTCAGCGGGATCTTGATGGTGACCGAGGCGCCCTCGCCGGCCACGCTCTTGATGTCGATGGTGCCGCCGATCTGGTCGATATTGGTGCGCACCACGTCCATGCCGACGCCGCGGCCGGACACCGAGGTGACTTGGGCTGCGGTCGAGAAGCCCGGCGCGAAGATGAACTTGTGGATCTGGGCTTCGGTCATCTTCTCCAGCTCGGCCTCGGTGACGAGACCGTTCTGGAGCGCCTTGGCCTTGATCCGCTCGGTGTTGAGCCCGCGGCCATTGTCGGCGATGCAGATGATGATGTGGCCGCCCTCGTGATAGGCGCTGAGGCGAATGGTGCCCTGCTCGGGCTTGCCGCTAGCGACCCGCTCGGCGGTGGTCTCCAGGCCATGATCGGCGGAGTTGCGCACCATGTGCGTCAACGGATCCTTGATCAGGTCGAGCACCTGGCGGTCGAGCTCGGTGTCGGCGCCGTGCATCTCCAGCTCGATCTGCTTGCCGAGCTCGCCGGAGAGATCGCGGACGATGCGCGGCAGCTTCTGCCAGGCATTGCCGATCGGCTGCATGCGCGTCTTCATGACGCCTTCCTGCAGCTCGGCGGTGACGTTGGAGAGCCGCTGCAGCGGCACCTTGAACTCGGTGTCCTCGTTGCGGCGTGAGATCTCCAAGAGCTGGTTGCGGGTCAGCACCAGCTCGGAGACCATGGTCATGAGGTGTTCGAGGGTGTCGACATTGACCCGGATCGACTGGTTGGCGATCTTGTCGCCTTCCTGGACATCCTCGGTGGCGGCCTTGCGGGCCGGCTTCTTTGCGGCTTCAACCGGCTCGGCCGCGGGCGCAGCGGTGACGGCCTTCGCGACCGGCACAGGTGCGGGTGCTGCGACTTCAATCTCGGTCTCGCGGAAGGCGCGCTCGAGCTCGTCGAGCGAGACCTCGCCCGGGCGCAGCGGACGCTCCAGCGTCTGCACCACCAGCGTGCCTTCGGTCATCGCCGCCTGCACGGATGGAGATTCAACGACAGGCACAGCTTCTTCGGCGGCAGCTTCACCAGCAGCCATCGCGGCCATGCCGTGCTCGACCATCGCCTCGAGCTGATCGATCAGGTCGCGGTCGTTGCCCTCCGGCTCGGCTTCGGTCGCCTCGAGCCCGCCGAGGATCTCCTTGATGCGGTCGATCGAGGACAGGATCAGCGTCACGGCTTCCGCCTTCACCGGCATGCCGTCGCGGAATTTGCCCATCAGGGTCTCGCCGGCATGCGCCAGCGCTTCCAGCCGCGGCAGCCCGAGGAAGCCGCAGGTCCCCTTGATCGTGTGCACAAGCCGGAAAATGTTATCCAGGATCTTCGCGTTGTTCGGATCCTGCTCGAACTGCACCAGCTGGTTGTCGACCGTGTCCAGGCTCTCGCTGCTCTCCGTCAGGAACTCGCGCAACAGATCGTCCATGAAACCAACCTTCGAAAAACGCCGAAAACGCTGCGGCGCGCGACATCGACGCGCCGGCCGGAACTTAGGTCAGCTTCTCCGCAAAGCGTTTAAGTTTGGTTGAGTAATTGGAAAAGAACGGGATCAACAAAGAGATAAGGCCGCACGATCGAATCGCGCGGCCGGTCGTAACCTTTGCTTAATGATGTTGGCGCGGCCGCGTTCAGGACGCTGCGATAATGACCTTGTCGCCGTCGAGCGCGAGCGTCACTTTCAACCCGCAGGCTTCGGCCAAGAGGCGCGTGTAATGCGGCTGCACGGCATGCGCATCGACCGTGTTCGACGAGCTTGCATTGAGCAGGTCGACGATGTTCTGCGGCACCCGCGCATGGAGGCCCGCGGCCAGGATGCGGAAGCTCATCGTCTCGCCCTCGCCGACCGGATCGATGGTGAGCGTGCCGCCGCGCGGGATGGTCTGCTGCGCGATGACCAGCATGTTCAACAGCAGCTTGACCCGGTTCTTGGGCAGCAGCAGCCGCGGCAAATTCCAGGTCAGCGTCACCTTGCCGTCCTCGATATGCCCCTTCGCCATGTTCTGGGCATCGCCGAGGTCGATCTGCGCGCCGGAGGAACCCGCGGCACCGAACGCCAGCCGGCAGAACTGCAGCCGCGCCGAAGCGGTCTTGGCGCTCTTGCGGATCAGATCGAGCGCGAAATCGCGATCTTCGGGCTTGGGATTGTCGTCAAGCACCTCAAGCCCATTGACGATCGCGCCGACCGGACTGATGAGATCGTGACAGACCCGCGAGCACAACAGCGCCGCGAGCTCGAGTGCATCGGGAGCGGGACCGGGAGACGAAGTGCCAGACATCAATTGTTTCCTGGAAAGCCGCACGCCGCGGGAGGAGTGCGAATCACGCATGCCAGTGGGCTTGATACACCGCGCAGACGGATGCTGCCAGCTTGCGGCGGGACTGATAAAGCATGATCCGGAAAAGTGGAAACCGGTTTTCCGAAAAGATCATGCTCAAACAAGGAGATGAGATCATGATGCGATGCTTTGTCATCGCATCATGATCTCAGGGAACACAAACAGGATATGAGACCCGCCCATGAATAAGGCACAGCCGTCCCTGATCGGCTGCGAAGCCGCCGCCACGCTGCTCGAATCGCTGACCGAACTGGTGATCCAGGCCGGCGAGGCGATTCTTGCGGTCAACCGATCCGCCATGAACGTCACCGGCAAGAGCGACGGATCGCCGGTCACCGAGGCCGATCTCGCCGCCGACCACATCATCGTCGAAGGGCTGACGCGGCTGACGCCGCATGTGTCGCAGCTGTCGGAGGAGCGCGTCCACCTGGCGACGCCGCCCTACAAGGACAGTTTCTTCCTGATCGATCCGCTCGACGGCACCAAGGAGTTCGTCGCCGGCCGTGACGAGTTCACCGTCAATGTGGCGCTGGTCACGCACGGCGTGCCGCTGCTCGGCATCGTCGGTGCGCCCGCGCTGGGGCTGATCTGGCGCGGCATCGTTGGCAAGGGCGCCGAGCGGTTGACGCTACAGAATGGCGCGGTTTCGCAGGCGGTGCCGATCAAGAGCCGTCCTTGCCCGCCACGCGGCGCGCCCTGGACCGTTGCGGTCAGCCGTTCACACGGCGATGCGCGCACCGAAGCCTTCATCGACGAACGCGGCGGCGCGGTCCGCGCCGTGCTGGGCTCGGCCGTCAAGTTCGGCCGTGTCGCCGAGGGCGAGGTCGATATCTATCCCCGCCTCTCGCCCACGTCCGAATGGGATGTGGCGGCCGGTCACGCGGTCGTCGTTGCGGCGGGCGGCAAGGTGACTGATTCGAAGGGGCGCCAATTGCATTTCGGGCTCGGCCGCGAAGACTTTCTGGTGCCGGAATTCATCGCGTGGGGCGACCCGGCCGCAGCATTGTGATTACTGCGCGAGACTTTCTTCCAGCTCCGGCCAGCGCGCCGCGGCTTCCTTCAGGAAGCGCGCGGGATCGGCGGCGAAGGCGTCGCGGCTGTGTTCCCGGTTGAACAGATAAAGCCTGTTCCCGACGACGGCCCAGAACCGCGGATTCCCCGCGCAGGTCACGCCCCGCACCAGGTCGGTCGGATCATAGCCGCCGAACTGCGGGCCATAGATTTCAGGATGCGCCACGAACGAGGCGCGGTTGCCTTCGTTACGGAAACGCCAGACCACGCCGCTTTCAGCAGCCTCGAATTCCGGCCGCCCCTGGGTGGCGGCGGCATCGGTGAAATAGGCGACGGGATCGAATCCCTCGATCGCAAGACCAGAGTAGCGGTTCGTCACCACGCGCTCGGTCGTCGTGGCCTGAACAGGCAAAGAGGGCCCGATGGCCGTCAAAATGCCCGCCAACAGGCCGAAAAACGCCATGCCCCGGCACGATCCATATCTTTCCTGCCGTTGTGCCGTCATAGTTGATACCGATAACATCCGAGTCGAGGGGACACCGGGCGCAACCTAGAGCCGTGCCTGTTGGCATCAGGTTAAAGGGCAACGCCCGGATTTCGATAGCAGGGGTTCTTAATGACTTTCGCATCACGCCTTGCCGCGGTCGCGTTTGCCGCGCTGATGTGCTGGAGCGCAGGGGCGTCCGCGCAGCAGCCCCCATCACCGCAATATCCACCGCCGCAGCGTGAGCCGACACCGTATACTTACGGGCCCGACGAGCTGGTCGGCGCCGGACACAAGTTCTTCGGCAACGTCTCGCGCGGGCTCGCCTCGGTGATCGAGCGCGCGGTCAGCCAATGGGGCCTGCCCAACGGTTACGTGCTCGGCGAGGAAGGCTCCGGCGCTTTCGTGGCCGGGCTGCGCTATGGCGAAGGCACGCTCTACACCAAGAACGCCGGCGACCTCCGGGTCTATTGGCAGGGTCCTTCGGTCGGCTTCGACTGGGGTGGCGACGGCGCCCGCACCATGACGCTGGTCTACAACCTGCCCTCGACGCAGGCGATCTATCAGCGCTTCGTCGGCATCGACGGCTCGGCCTATATCGTCGGCGGCTTCGGCATGACCGCGCTGACCGCCAACAACATCGTGCTGGTGCCGATTCGCTCCGGCATCGGCTTGCGGCTCGGTGCCAGCGTCGGCTATCTCAAATTCACCCCGCGCGCGACCTGGAACCCGTTCTAGGTCCCTGCGCCGATCGGGCGATTGTGCCGGGCGCTCCGGGACGGTTAGCGATTCAGGTTAACGCGGCAAACGGGCTGGCCTTTGGCCGGCCCGCCGTGGCATTGTGATTAACAAATTCCTTCTTTCTTTGGAGTGACCCTTCATGATCGAGCCGATCATGTACGCGGCGATCGGTTTCCTGATCTCGATGCTGTGTGGCCTGATGATCGTTCCGCTGGTGCATAACCGGGCGGTGCGGCTGACCACGCGCCGCATGGAGGCGGCCACCCCGCTGTCGATGGCCGAGATCCAGGCCGACAAGGACCAGCTCCGCGCCGAGTTCGCCATGTCGGCCCGCCGGCTCGAGATGAGCGTCGATCAGCTCAAGAGCAAGACCACGAGCCAGCTCGCCGAGCTCGGCAAGAAGACCGATGCGATCAACCGCATGAAGATCGAGCTCGGCGAGAAGAACGCCGCGATCTTCGCGCTGGAGGCGCGCGAGAAGGCGATGAAGGAGCAGCTTCGCGCCACCGAGGAAGAGTTTTCCGCCAAGACCGAGCTGTTGCGCAACGCCGAGCAGGCGCTCACCGACAAGCAAGGCGAGCTTGGCAAGATCAACGCCGAGCTCAGCGACCGCTCGATGACGGCGGACAGCCGCCAGATCGAACTGGTCGCGGTGCGGACCCAGGTCGAGGAGTTGAAGAACCGTGTCGGCGATGCCGCCAGGGAGTTCGCCGCAACCGAAGCCCGCCTCGCCCAGGAGCGCAACCAGTCGGAGACCGCAACGCGCGAGCTCACCGACGCGCGCGGCCGGGTCGAGAATCTGAGCCAGCGGGTCACTGATCTCGACCGCCAGCTGATCGTCCAGGTCAAGGAAGCCGAGATGCTCGGTAACCGCGTCACCGACCTCGAGACCCGGCTTGCGACCCAGGGCAAGCTGCTTGCCGAACGCGAATTCGAGAACGGCCAGCTCAAGCAGGCCAACGCCGCCGCCGAGCGGACCGTGCAGGAACTGCGCGAGGAGATCGCTGCGACCAGCGGCGGCAAATCGTCCGTGCTCGAGAGACTGCGCCAGGAGAAGGCGGCGGTCGAGGAGCAGCTGCGCATCGCCCGCGACGATCGCGGCAAGCTGCAGCGCGACATCAACGCGATCCAGCAGCAGGCCGAGAGCTCCTGGGCGACCGAGCGGATGGAGAACGCGCTGCTGCGCGAGCGCATCAACGACATCGCCGCCGAGGTGGCCAAGCTCGCGATCCAGCTCGAGGGCCCCAATTCGGCGATCGAGGCGATGCTGGCCGCGGAGCCGACCGTGCCGGCCAAGGCGGCCGCCAAGCCCGCCAACGGTGCCGCCAATGGCGTCCCGCCGGGCAGCGGAATGCCCGAAGGCGGCGGCACGCTCGCCGAGCGCATCCGGGCGCTACAGTCGCACGCCTCCCGCGCCCGCCAGCAAGGCGCCTGATTCCCGCAGGGTTTGGCTTGACACCCCTGCCCGGCACTTCGTAAATCGCACGCTCTGACGAAGCGCCACTTTTCGACCGGCCGCCGACCAGCGGCCATTGGCACGTCACATCCCGGACGCATAGCTCAGCGGGAGAGCGTTCCCTTCACACGGGAGAGGTCCAAGGTTCGATCCCTTGTGCGTCCACCATTAATCTCACAAAATCAATAGGTTATCGACTTGGCTCCCTCCAAACGTGCCCCGAACTAGCCGGGGCACTATGGGGACACACACCAGCATTTTAAAATAGCTGACGATCACTCTGCCGTGATCTCGAGCATATCGGCGGCGAAATCTTTGACGGGTCTGGGGGTCTTTGGCTTGGCTCAGGATCCGGTACGCGAACCTCCAAGCTGGCTCCTGGGAATGGTGAGCGCGCCGGTAGACCAGCCAAGCACTGTGATGCGACGTCCATGGTCCCAACAAACAGGCGCGGAGCGAGACCTCTGACTGGACTTCGAGAGAGGCAAACGCGGCCGCTCGGCAGCAGACCAGGAGGAGGCCTGGCCTATTCGGCCGCGAAATCCGGGGTGCACGGGGTTAACCTATTCGCTGGCACGTGAGTTAGCGCCACGGGGTATTACCTCAAACGCGATTGCTCCCGGCTTCATCTCAGACACGGGCTTCGCCGGCGCATGGCCGGATGAGCGCGTGGCAGCAATTGTTGCCGAAACGCCCATGGGCTGACCCAGAACGCCGGCCGGCATTGCTGGAGCCGTTCTCTGGCTCACTTCAGACGCTCTGGGTCGTTCGTCACCGGCGCGGTCATTCCGGTCAATGGCGGGTGGCGCGAACCATCTCCGGCGCTGATCTATCTGCCTCGGCAGCGGCGAGACGCTTTTCGAGAATAGCTTTGTAGCGCGTGTTGGTGCAGGTCGCGGCGGCTTCGCGGAGGTCTTTGATGGCGTCAGTTGCTTCCCGAATCTCGTGGCGCAGCGCCATGAATGTGCTCCAATATTGGCTGGAAGCGTCGAGCTTTGCGACCGCGACGTTGATATCCGCCAAGGCATCCTGCGCTTTCCCACCGCCAAGCCTTGCTTTCGCCAACCAATAGCCGCGCCACGGCTCCTGCTTGGCGTCGAGCGCTTCGAGTGTAGCCTCCGCGTAGGACCATCGCTCTGCTTTGACGAGAATCTCGCCTGTCTTTCGCAATTGGAACGGCGAAGGCTTTTCGATTGCTTCGTAAAACTTCAGCGAATCGTCCAGCGCTTGCTTGCGTTCTTCCGGGGACAGGTCCATCACGCCGCCAGCCTCAAGCAGAACTTCCCCGTAGGCGGATCGATCATAATCACGCGTGGCATCCGCCACCGAGCGGCGCGGTAGCGAATTGAACACGCTCTTAAATCGCGCCGGCTCGTTCCAAGCCCAATAGCGGCCGACAACCGCAAACGCCTGGTAGGCCTGTTCCGCGCCGGCGGCAGCCGCTGTCAATATGCGCTCCTCAATCATATCCCCATAATCGGTGTAAATCTGTGTTTGGCGGTCGAACGGCACGGCGCCCGCCATCGACTCAATGCTGCCGAGCAAAATCGAGCTCGCGACATCTTGCGGATCTCGTTGCGCGGCGCTCAATATCTCCTCCACGAGCGCATGCACGCGGTCCGGCTGTTGTTTTCCCTTCGCGTAAATGCGCAGCAGTTGCAAGCGTGTTGCTTGCAGCGGGCTCGGCCCTGCCATCACGGATTCGAACACCTTCACGGCTTCAGCGCTATCACCAACAATGTTCAGCGCTTTGCCGCGATGATGCTGGATTTCGACTTCGGACTGCTCCGCCAATCCGCCGATATCAGCCAGCTTGTCGAAGATGGGCAGCTCGGCGCGCAGATTTGTCTTCGCGGTGTCAATCCCGACAGTCGACTTTTCGTATCGATACAGCGTTTCCATCGCTTCCAGAGCGACGCTCACGGCGATCGGTTTGGGCGGTAGTCCGCTGTCCAAGCCTTTGACGTAGGCGTCGACATCCCCGATCAAAGCGGGGTCCACCTCGCTGGGATCCCAGGCGGTAATGAGGCCGTAGAGGAGAGCTGGCCGCCGATCGCCGCCTCGAACCAGGCGCTCAAGCGTTTTCTTCATGCTGTGGCGAACCGCCACCAGCTCAAGATCGAGGTGATAGACCGAACCGATGTACGCATCGAAACTATCATCGAGCTCGCTTCGTCGTGCATCCCCGAGCACTTCTGGCGTAGAGCTCAAACAAGCGTAGACGATATCGTGTAGTCGCACGCTGGCGCCCGCATCCGGGGTCGTGAGGCAATAGTTCTGAAGCTTGCGCAAGCCGAGAGGCTGGATCGCATAACGCGCAAAACCCCTGTCGCAAGACGGCTGCCCGGCCCAAGCGAACAAGGAAAGCTCATGGCTCAGCGCGGGCATTAGCCGCTTCAGAATACGGTCGGCGATGCGTTCCTGACGGTCGTCGACAAGTTCCGCCACCGATCGACAATCCTCGACCAGATCCTGCCAGCTCGCCGTCCCATCTTGGACTGCCGCATTCATCAGCCGCAGCGTCAACGGGTGGCCGCCGACGGTTGACCACACGATATCAAACACATTAGCCGGGCAGCCTCCGCCAATGCCCAGACCGAGCATGTCGCTCGCGGCGTGCTGTTCAAGCGGAGGCATCTGATACGCGCCAGGTTCAACCTGTCGCGTGGTGATAAGGACCTTCGATCCCGGCCCCCATAATGCCGCCACGTTCGCGCGATCAAATCCAAAACGGACATCGTCGAGGACGAGAAGGCAGCGCAACGTGCGCAATAGGGCGCTCACATTTCGGCTCACGCCGGAACGTGCTACGGGCAAACTCTGGAGCTGCTCGAGACGCTCAAGCTGACTCGCATCGTGCCAGATGATAAGGTCGTATCGTTGCCGCTGCGCGCCGGCAATAGCTGCGGCGCACTGCGACTTACCCGTTCCGCCGAATCCCGACACCACGACGCAGGACGACTGAGCCAGTTGGTCCGTAATGGCCGTCTCGACCACAGATCGCGGCACATATCCGCTTCCCGGATCGGGGACTAAGTGACTGGCCTCGTGTTCGTCACGGATTTGCTTGAGCATGGGCAGAAATTCGGCCAAACGGTCGATGGCCGTGTCATTCATCATGAGATGATCGATGATCACCTCGGCGATACGCCGGCCATCATAGAAATGGATATCAACGGCGTGCTGGCGCTTGTATTCTCCGGCCTGCTGCACCGTCTCGCTGTACCGCTTCGGTCCCGCGGTTTCGGTGCACAAGAGAAAAATGTGCTTCGCATTGGGATGCTTCTTTCGCGCGTGCTCAAAATCGCCCCACGCCTTATCCATCGTCCCTTCGAAATAGGTCTTATCGATAGTATATTCAGCGGCAATGTCACCCTGATCGGACACCGTATCCACGGTGTATCCGACCGGGCTGCCGAGTGCATTCAACCCGCGATGTCCAAGCGGAATTTGCAGATAGTAATCGAGGAAGACCGCGCCAAAACGCTCGAATCGAGGCCCCGGCGCGATCACTTCGATGTTCTCGATCAGCCGTTTCACGAACAGATTACGAAGCGTCTCATTCATGGCCGTCTCAATCTATGTGGGACGTCTAGAGCCGTTGCCATCTTCGGCAGTCGCCGATCGTTCGGCTAGGATTAGATAAGTAACGGGACGCGCAAACGCCACGCCTCCCGCTGGGCCATCAAATCGAGGTCCGGCATCGCGTCCCCGCGCTAGCGCGGGCGGCTGTCGTGAACCGAACGTGTATGCGGTTTCGGCCCTTCGGGCTTCCATCCCTTCCGTAGTCCGATGCAGGCCGTCAAGCCCCTGTGGGTGGATCAAATTCTTTTTTCTGGGGCTGGCTGCTGCAGGAGATATGACCTGAATGACTAGGCATTCGGCAATGCGCCCGCCCTTGCGGGAGGCCAGCGTGTCGCGGGCGGGTTCTGTCTCAATTCCGCAACAAACGAGGAGGTTCGGCCGTCAAAATGCAGTTACGACTCGTCACGTCACGCAAATCCGGCTCAAGTCCGTGGCCAGAATTTCGAGGGGGGCAATTCGTGAGCGAAACAAACAAACGACCACAGGCGCTAAAGTCGAAAAAGCAAACCGCGACCATGAAGCGGAGAGCCCTGAAACCAAAATCCATCAAAGCCGCTGCTATACCGATGAAAGCGCCGAGCCGGAGGCTCCGCGCCCTTGAGTGAACGTCCGGCTTGTGAAGCCAGCCGCAGCTGGTAAGCGCGTGAGCAACAAGCCCGATCAGGCGCAGTCGTTGCCCCGATCGGAGTGACAACAGGGAGCCGACTTTTTCACCGGCTCGTCGACGGCGAGGAAAGCGCGTCACCAGACTGACCCAAGCCTTGGCCGGGTAGTAGAGAAAGTGGCGCAGGTGCAGACCTCTTACCCTGACCACAGCCCGTTCGCCCCTTGAGAGGCGGAATCTGAGCCGACTGAGTTGCCGGCGCATCGGTCGCGCTCGTGAACTCTGCAAAACGAGCGTTCGATGACCATTCCACATAGCGAACAAGCGCAAAACTTAACACGAGCATAATAAGGAGGACAGCGACCACAGTGGCGCTTGTTCCATTATGGCTGCTGAATAATAGCATCGCGTTTCTCCCGATACTGGGCGGCGCTCGGTCGTTACATCAAATCGCGTTTTTCGAATGTGAACGGCCTTACATCTCACGCGCACCTGATCTTGGGACAAACCACAGTTGCTCAAAGTGCGCGAGGCGTGAACCGGCGGGCATCTCAGGATCACCGCCTCCTCGACGGCTTGCTTAACTGACAGCGACCCCGGCGCAGGGAGCGCCAGGGTCGCCACTAAACTCCCGGTCGGGGGGCAACCAGATCGCGGGAGCCATATGCATGACTCCCAGTCATTGCCACTTGTTCCCGCTCCCGCAAGGTAACGAGGCGTAACAACAAGTGCCGTCCCGCTTTCCATCTAACGGCACGGCCCTGCAGTTAGTTTGATGCTGGGGATTCGCGTTCCTCGAGAGGACGCTCGATCGGCGGGCGCTTTTGAGCGAAGGCCGAGGCACTGAACTGACCGACGATGGCAATGATTACCGTTCTGAGGATAAGAGGTGAGCAACACGAAACGCCAAAGGACATCGTGCGACCACCACCACAAAGATAAGATCCGCGCCTTTTCGACGGGTCTCCCTGAAGGGTGAGCTTAGGCCAGTTTGCGCTGACTTCGTGTGGTTCAGTTCACAAATAAAGTACGAATAGATGGAGAATCCCGCAGGCCTAAACCGGCGGCCTGCGGTCCCAGCGCTCGAAATAGCAGGGCGGCCGAATGGGGCAATGTACCGCTTCCAGCGCCGAGATGTTTTGATAGGTTTAGATATCATTATTGACTTCAAGGTAAGTAAACTTACCTTATCCTTGATCGCACCTGGCAATAATGGTAACTTTGAACGTCATTAACTGCAAAAAGATAAGAAAACCTACCATGAAATCTCCCGAGGCTCTTCGTGATCTAGGAAAGCTCCTGCACGATGCGAGACGGCGGTCGAAACTGACCCAGGAGCAGGTGGCCGAGCGCGCGGGCATTTCCCGCCCCAGTTATCGCGACATCGAGAAGGGGGGAGCTGCGGCTCGCGCAACAACACTTATCAACGTCGCGCGCGCGTTAGGCATGGAATTGATGCTGATCCCGCAAGCGATGGTGCCTGGAGTGCAAGCACTACTCCGCCCTTCTGAAGACGACGACCGCCCTGCATTCACTACTGAACCTGACGACGACGATCATGCCTAAAGTCCGTGCCCCGAACGAAATTCAATCGCTGGACGTATTCTTGCAGGACCTGAAGGTCGGCACGATCGTCCGAACTCCTGGTGACTTCAACGCATTCAGCCTCGAGGCGGGATATCGAAAGCTCGCGAGGCCACCCATCGTGAGCCTATCCTTCAGGTCCGCAAACGGCGGGCTCCGCAGCGATCCCAAACCCACACTACACGCCCTCCCCGCATTCTTCGCGAATATGCTCCCCGAAGAAAGGCTCCGCGAAGCGATGGAGAAGCACCACGCCGGCAAAGTCCGATCGGGGAACGATTTTGATTTGCTGACGGCACTCGGCGGCGATCTGCCGGGTGCAGTGCGCGTACTGCCGAGCGATGGAAGCGTCACGTCGCCACCTCCAGGTGCCGCAGACGCCGCCAAAGCACGCTTCTCCCTAGCCGGCGTCCAAATGAAACTCTCCGTAATGCAAAACACCGGTAAGGAGGGAGGACTGACGCTGCCCATCGGCGACGGGCAGGGTCAATACATCGCGAAATTCCCGTCCACCAATCACATAGGCCTGTCGGAAAACGAATTTGCGATGCTGGCTCTTTCTGAGGCGCTAGGAATGAGCGTGCCAGAACGCGAGCTGGTCGAGAAATCCGCTTTCGAGGGAATCCCCGAAGAGTTCAATACCCTCTCTACCGGCCGAGTGCTTCTCGTCAAACGCTTCGACCGGGGCTCCGAAGGCGCACGCATCCACATTGAAGACTTCGCTCAAATTTTCGGTCTCCCGCCTTCACGGAAATACGACGGAGCTTCGTACCACGATATCGCTAGTGCATTGAACGCAGCAGTCTCCATGGACGCTGCGATTGAATTCGTACGTCGCTTGGCATTTACCGCGCTCATCGGAAACGGCGACATGCATCTTAAGAATTGGTCGACAATCTATCCGGGTGACGGGCTAACCCCTGCGCTCGCGCCCGTATATGACGTGCTGTCCTCAGTGCCATATCTTCCGAAAGACCAAATGGCGCTTTCCTTGGGTGGCGAGAAGCCATTCAAGGCGCTCACTCCGATCGTCTGGCGCAAGTTCAGCAACCGCGCGCGGCTTCCGGAGAAAGCCGTACTGACGGCTGTAGAAGAGGTCGTAACTTCCGTAAACGAACATTGGTGGAAGCTGCCCGAGCGAAGCGTCGTGCCAGCTTCCGTGCTTGAGAGAATCGACAACCACGTCCGCATGATGAGCAACGTCTTGCATCCTGTCTAACGACCTTCATGTCCTCGATGGAACTTTCTAGATGTCGTGATCCGGAGTGCTTTGGTACGGTTTCTCGAAAGGGTTTGCTCCCCATCCTACTTGATACAAGCGCTTTGTTCGCTGGCGGCGCGCAGCCAAAGGAATACTCATCATAAGCGCTTGCTGCGATCCCGACGCGGCTCGGCAATCCATCCCTTTAATACGATCTACTATCTTGTTGCGCGATCTCGCTGCCATCGCGGTTTCGAGCGTCGGCGGCGATCGGCAAGATGCATCGGCACCACACAACTGGACGCCGTTCCGGTAGCTCAAGATTTCGACGGTTCATGCCACGTTTTGCCGTAATTCCTGCTGGTTCCTGGCCACGTCGTATGTCAGCTGCAGTCGCAGCCGGGTATTGCGGCGAACCAACCGCTGAGGCCTTCCTCAAGCGTGTCGGGAAGGAGTATCCTTTGCCCCGCGTAAAGGAAGGGCGCCGGCAGCTATGGCTCAGGGACGATCTGGACGCGGCAATTCTGCCGCGGGAAATGGCCTTCACAACCGACATCGCCGCGGATTTGTGAACGTGGAGCTACCCCGCTACGTCATCCCGAAGAAACTGGCGTCCGGAAAGACAGCGTTCTACTACAACCTTCCCACGCGATATCGGAAGATGGGCTGTCCGGTGCCGAACGAACCGTTGGGCACCGACTACGCCAAAGCGTGCGGCGCAGAGGGCCGGGCGGCGACGCTGAACGGTCTGTTCGAGGAATGGATGGACGCCCTCAAGGGACTCCCCATATCGAGCGAAGCTGCACCCCGGATCGGCACGATTGATTGGCTCTTCCGAGAATACAGACAGAGCCGCGCCTACCTCGAGAAGGTCAAGCCGCGATCGCGCCGGAATTACGAATGGAACATGCGCGAGATCTGCGACACGTTGACCAAGCGTGGCGACCGCGTCGGCAGCCGGCCGATCAAGTCTGTGACGCCGCTTGGAGCGGACAAGCTGTACGATACGTTCGTCAAGGGCCGCAAAGGCAACCGGCTGCGCACCGCCGAAAAGCTGGTCGTACTCTGCCGCAAAGCCTGGCGTGTGGTGCATCGGCTGCACCCGGCCGAGTTTCCATCAGACATCCCGAACCCTTGGCTGGGTGTCACGATGGCGACCCGGGTCAAATTGGTGAAGCATGCCGTCACGCGAGAACAGGCCTACAAGTTCGCGCACGGCTGCGTGGAGCGCGGCGAGCCGGAGTGTGGTGCTGCGGCGGTTATCTGCTTCGAGTGGCTGCAGCGCCCGGAGAACGTGATTGCCGGCCACATCAAATGGACCGACTACCGGACGGGCCCGAAACCGACGATCCGGATCGAGCACCACAAGACCGGCGCCGTAATCGACCATCCCCTGGAGGATCAACTGCCCTCCGGAGAGATCGTCAAATTCTATGAGGAGGCCGAGGCAGTGCTCGCCAAGCTGACGCGCCGCGGCGTCCAGATGATCTTGCGGGAGATCGTCCCCAAGCGCCGCAGTTCAGACGAGGGTAAGAAGACCGTCGTCAAGCCCTACTCGTTCTCCGGCATGCAGAAGATCGTCCAGCGCATGCGGAAAGAGATAGGCCTACCCGAAGAGTTCACCCTGGACGCTTGCCGGCACGGCGGCATGACTGAGCTCGAGGAGGCCGAACTGACCGAGGGACAAGGCCGCGCCCTATCAGCCCACCGAACCCGAGAGAGCTACGCCGGGTATGCCAAACGAACCGAAGCCCGGATGCTGTCGGCGACTCGGAAACGCCACGCGCACATGCTTGCGAACCAAGCGGCAACAGATGTTCAGAATGAGGGGGCGGACCGCATTCAGAATGCCGGATTGAAACAAAGGCAGAACAACCTGAAAAATCAAGGCGATAGAATGGCTGGGGCGGGAGGGATCGAACCTCCGAATGGCGGAATCAAAATCCGCTGCCTTACCGCTTGGCTACGCCCCAACGCGCCGATCGAAGGCCACGCCGGTCTATAGGGTGAGTCCCGCCATTTCAACAGGGCGGCGCGCGAAAAGGCAGGAAAGCCGCAGGTTGATGCCGGCACCCTCATTATCGGGCGACGCCGCGGTGGCCGAAACAGACCGGGCGATGTCCGCTCGGACAGTTGAGAGGCCGCTGGTTTCATGGGAAGACAATTTCCAAACGCCTCGTCGGGAGTAACGCCATGACCTACCGTGCGCCGATCAACGATATCCTGCTGTCCCTCAACCATGGCGCGGGGCTCGCTGCCGCCGTGGCGGCCGGCCACTACGGCGATTTCGACGGCGACATCACCGCTGCCGTGCTGGAAGAAGCTGGCAAGTTCGCCTCCGAAGTGCTGGCGCCGCTGAACAAGGTCGGCGACGAGCACGGCATCAAGCTCGACAACGGCAAGGTGACGACCGCGCCCGGCTGGCCCGACGCCTATCAGCGCTGGACCGCCGCGGGATGGAACGCAGTGTCGGGGCCGGAAGCGTTCGGCGGCCAGGGCCTGCCGCTCGCGATCAACGCCGCCTGCACCGAGATCTGGAGCGCATCGAACGTCGCCTTCGGCCTCTGCCCCTTGCTGACGCTGTCCGCGATCGAGGCGCTCGATGCTCATGGCAGCGCCGAGCTGAAGAAGGTCTATCTCGAGAAGCTCGTCACCGGCGAATGGACCGGCACCATGCAGCTCACCGAGCCCAACGCCGGCTCCGACGTCGGCGCGCTGCGCACCCGCGCCGAACGCGCGCCTGACGGCACCTACCGCATCAAGGGCACCAAGATCTTCATCACCTATGGCGAGCACGACATGACCGACAACATCGTGCACTTCGTGCTCGCACGATTGCCCGATGCGCCCGCCGGCACCAAGGGAATCTCGCTGTTCCTGGTTCCGAAATTCATGGTCAATACCGACGGCTCGCTCGGCGAGCGCAACGACATCCATGCCTCCGGCGTCGAGCACAAGCTCGGCATGCACGCCTCGCCAACCTGCACCATGACCATGGGCGACAAGGGCGGCGCGATCGGCTTTCTGATCGGCGAGGAGAACGCGGGCATGCGCTGCATGTTCACGATGATGAACCAGGCCCGGCTCGGCGTCGGCCTCGAAGGCGTCGGCATTGCCGACCGCGCCTATCAGCAAGCGTTGGCCTATGCGCAGGAGCGCCGCCAAGGCAAGGTGATCGGCCACAAGGGCGACGGGATGGATCCGATCATCGTGCATCCCGACGTCAAGCGCATGCTGATGCAAATGCGCAGCATGACGGCTGCGGCGCGCACGATCTGCTACGCCACCGCGGTCGCGCTCGACGTCTCGGTGCGCGCCAAGGACGCCAAGGTGCGCGCGGACGCCGCAGCACGCGGCGCGCTGCTGACCCCGATCGCCAAGGCGTTCTCCACCGACATCGGCAACGAGGTCGCCTATCTCGGCGTGCAGGTCCACGGCGGCATGGGCTTCATCGAGGAGACCGGCGCCGCGCAGCATTACCGCGACGCCCGCATCACCTCGATCTATGAGGGCACCAACGGCATCCAGTCGATCGACCTCGTCACCCGCAAGCTCGGCGCCAATGGCGGCGCCTCGGTGTGGGCGCTGCTCGACGAGCTCGCCGCCACCATCAAGCAGGTCGAGACCTCCAACGATCCGGCATTCGGCACCACAGGCACGAAGCTGCGCGACGCCCATGCAGCGCTCGAGCGCACCAGCAAATGGTTGCTCGAGCGGCTGGCCTCGGCGCCAAACGAGGCGCTGGCCGGCGCGACACCGTATTTGCGGCTGTTCGGCGCCACGCTCGGCGGCTGCATGCTCGCAAGCGAAGCGCTGGCCGCGAAAGCGAACGGCGAGGCCGAGCCGCAGCGCTACGTCGCACTGGCGCGCTTCTTCGCCGAGAACATCTCGGTGCAGGCGCCGTCGCTGGAGAAGACCGTGACGGAGAGCGCCGAGGCGGTGACCGGCGCGGATGTGGTGCTGGCGGGGTAGGACGCTTTCCGCTGCGATTGCGGGAGAAGGCCCAAAGCGCCGTACTCGCCATAGGCCCATCCCGCTCCTTTGACGTGCACGTCGTGCCTCATCGCAACTGTCGTCCCTGCGAAAGCAGGGACCCATACTCCGTGGCGGAGGTTGCAAGCGGGACTCATCGTTGTCGTCCTGGCGAAAGCCAGCACCCATCACCACCGCATTTGATTGTGAACGAGATCGTGGCCCCAGCGTCGCGCAACGATGCGTATTTGGGGCAATGGGTGCTGGCTTTCGCCAGGACGACGGCGAGTACGTGACGCTGCCGTGGACCCTACCTTCGCGTTCCCGCGACCTGATTAGTCCGAGCTTTTTGCATTCTCGTTCCGCCCTCTCTTGAACAGAGGGCACAGGGAAGTCGGGTGCCGATCAACGATCCCGGCGAGACGAGCGAAACTCCCGGGGACCGTCCAGCAGATCATGCTTGCGGGCAGACTGATCGATCCGGCTGGCCGAATGATCTGTCATGGCGTTGATGGCCGTGCCGGCCAGGTTCTGCGCACGTTGCCGTCGCTTCTCATCCTGGGATCGAACATCCCGGTCTTCGGCTCGCCGACGACAGAGTTCGTCAGAGATGCGTTCCTGGAGACATCCATCGCCTCGATAAGGTCGCTGCTTCATCTTGCACGCTCCCTCCAACAGGATTGCGGTACGGAGGACTAACTCTCTCGGGGGCCGCTGGTTCGCGGTGCCAATTGACTGAGTGCCGGGAATTTCGGCGCCAGCAATCTGGGCTTCTTCGGCGGAGCCGCAATCAATCCGTCCCGTATCGCCTGCTTGCGGGCAAGCTTGCGGGCTCGCCGCGCGGCCTCGGCTTTCTCCCGAATCTTTCTTTCCGAAGGCTTTTCGAACGAGCGGCGGCGCTTCATCTCTCTGAAGACGCCTTCGCGCTGCATCTTCTTCTTTAGAACGCGCAGTGCCTGGTCGATATTGTTGTCCCTGACAAGAACCTGCAACGGATCACCTCTCGCGGTAGAAGACACGTCAAGCGCACAAATACGAATGCCCGCTCTATCGGTGACAGAGCGGGCCGCACTGCCATTCCAGTACATCCGTGAAACGGCAGCCGATCAACAAGGTGACGAAAGCTTCAGCTGCAGTGCTGATAGCACTGCGCCTTCCCTTTCATCCGACGATGTCTTTGGAAAAGGGTCCCCTGGGACCGATCTACAAGGCTCAAGGCCAGTCGATACAATACAAGTATACACTTATACCAGCTATGCAAGGTGCAATTGCCAGTTCCAGGATTTATCTCTCGCGCTTCAAGCGTTCGAGATCGTAGCCGGAAGACCGTAGCGGGCCCGAGCGAGTGCGTGAGCGGTTCCTTGAATCGATATCATTGTTGAGTAGCAAATTCGAACCTGCTGACGCAGAGTGCGACGCTGCCGGTGAGTTCAGCGCGCCGGCACTCGAGAGCCTGGGCAGCTCCCATCGCAAGGAGGGAGCCGCAATTGGCAACCCGCTATTATTTCGACATCCGCAACGGCGAGGAACTCTATGCCGACAGGCAGGGTATCGAGCTGCGCGACGAGGAGACTGCTGCCCACGAAGCGATGCAGTCATTGCTCAGCATGGCGAAAGACAACCCGCCGTTGGACAAACACAATTTGTTGGCGTTCGAGGTCCGCACGGACGAAGGGCCGCTGTTTCAGGTCAGCCTCAACCAGGGCATAACGCGGCGTTAAGTGCATCGGCGCGCAACCGAACGTCAATAATTTGGCCGGCGAAGGCGCGCCGGTTCGATCACGTCGAGAGCATTTTCGGTTCTGATCAGATCAGAACCGAAGCTCTAGATTGCTTTGACGCGTTTTCTTCACGCGAACCGGCGGCCACTTCGCTCGAAAACGCTCTAGTGGTCGGACAGGCTGCCGACGATCGATGCGCGACGGGACAGTTCGATCCAGTTGCCGTCCGGATCGAGGATCATGGAAATCCGCGCGACCTCGCCAAGCGTCACCGGCGCGAGGCCCTCGCGCACGCCCCTGGCACGCAGGTCATCGTGCACCGCGTCGATATCGGCGACTTGCAGCGTGATGTAGCGCCAGCCGCGCGCGCCACGAACCGGATCGACGGTCGCGGCCGGATCTTCCCTGAGCAGGATCAGGCTCTCGCCGAGGCGAAACGCCGGACCGCCCGACCAGGATTGCTCGGCGAAACCGAGAATGTCTCCGTAGAACCTCCGATGCGCGGCGAGGTCGCGCACGGCCATGGAAACGGCAATCTGGGTGATACCGTCATGTCCGGGCGCCACTAGGCAAACGCTGTTGCCGTCGGGATCAGCCATGTGCTGCGGCGCTCCAACGCCGTCGCGCGCAACGATCACTTCGCGATAGCCGCTCGGTGCCGCATCCGGCAGCGGCTCGACATGATGGTTGAGCTTGATCACCGAACCATGCGCGTCGTGCCGGTACTGCTTCTGTCCGCGCCGGATCGGCAACATGTGGTCGAAGCGAACGCCGGCATCCTGCTGCCAGAACCGGAGCATCGGCTCCAGATTGTTGGTGGAAAGGCCGACGTCGATCACGTTCTTCGCGAGTTGCATGTCCGGTCTCCCCAGCCGCCGTGCGCGCTCGCTGGGCCGGCTCAGCCGGGAAAGCGATCGCCGAACATCGGCAGTCCGCTGCGCGACTGTTCGCGCGTCGCCTCATCCTGGATGACGTCCCAGTGCTCGGCGAGCACTATGCGCACGATGTCGGCGACGACCCATGCCGCCGGCAGACCATGACCGCTGAACCGGCCGTGCAGAATGACGAAATCGCCGCTCGCCGCACCGACATGGTTCTCATAGCGCAGCGTCGCGGGCAAGCCCTTGACGAGATCGAACAGCCCGTCCCGGCCCGGCGCAATGTGCGCGCTGTGCTGAATGTAGCGCGGCGACCAGAGCCGCTCGGCGGCGGCATAGTCGCGCCTGTTGAACAGGGTATCGAACGCGTCCAGCACGAACTGGACGCGGCGATCTTGGTTCGACGCATCCATAGCTTCGTTCCTGATATCAGGGTTGCTTGCGGACCAGCGGAATCTGCAGATTGGTCGGACGATTCTGCTCGGTGTCGAAGCCGCGGCCGTCGACATTGCGGGCGCCCCAGAACAACAGGTCGCCCCTGAGATAGACCAGGTCGTATTCCATGAAGTTGGTGCCTTCCTTCAGCGCAAACGGTGCGAAGGATTTGCCGAAGATGCTCTGCGGCGCGTCGACCGCCCACGGCGCGTAGCCGGCAGAGGCGATTTTGTTGAGCACATCGGCAAACCCCTGCGCCAACGGCGTGACCTCGTAGGCCTCGTCGGCGACGAAGTCGACCTTCTGCGCGCCCGGTGCGATCGGATGCGCGCCCTGCCACTGCATGTGCCCGACGATCCTGATCCGCGCCAGCGGCACCTTGCCATACGGATCGGCCGAGTTAACGACCACGAGCTCGAACCGGTCGGAGGACTGATAGGTGAAGGCGCGCTTGAGATAGAACGGCTTGATCGAGCCGTCGGGATTCTTGCTCGGCCGGATCTCGGGCGCGATGCTCTCCCAATTTCCGGCGAGTGCCTGCTTGATCGTTGCGACGTCCGCATCCATGGCACTTGCCCTCGTTTGATTGCCGGAAGATTGCGCGGCAGCACCGCCGAACCCGGTCAGCACCAGCAGCGGCAACAGCAATGCTCCGAGGCTCATCCGCATGCGCAAGCTCCGGCCTGGTTTTCGCGCGGCCCTCTGCCTGCGAGGCAGAACCCGCAATCGGAATACGCTTCGCTATAGAGGACGCTGGCCGGCTTGAAAAAGACTTTGTAAGCTGGCCCCATGCCTGCGAGAGATGCCTGTGAGAGATGGCAACGAGACTTGGCAGGCCGTGAATGGGAGAGTGCGATGGAGCTCCGGCATCTCCGCTACTTCGTTGCCGTGGCCGATGCCGGCAGCCTCACGGTTGCCGCCGAGCAGAAGCTCCACACCTCGCAGCCTTCGCTCAGCCGGCAGATCCGCGATCTCGAGGAGGAGGTCGGCGTGCAACTGTTGAAGCGCGGCGCGCAGGGCATCGAGCTGACCGCGGCCGGCAAGGCGTTTCTCGACCATGCCCGCATGGCGCTGTTGCAGGCCGAGGCCGCCAAGGAAGCGGCGCTGCGCGCAGCCCAGCCGCCGAAGCCTGTCTTCTCGCTCGGCTTCCTGTCGGGCGCCGAAATCGATCTGCTGCCCGAGGTGACCCGCGTGTTGCGCGAGGAATTTCCCGGCATCGACATCCGCCTGTCGAGCGACTACTCGCCCTTGCTCGCCAAGGCCCTGATGCGGCGCAAGCTCGACGCGGCCTTCATGCGGGCCGACGAGAGCATGGAGGATCTGGCGTACAAGCGCGTGCGCACCGATCCGCTGGTGTACGTGTTTCCGAGCAACCATCGGCTGGCGGCGCAGTCAGCCGTCGCGCCGGAAGACATCGCGGGCGAGACCTTCTATCTGCCGTCCAAATCAGCGCCGGCGGTGCGCCGCGTCGTGCTGGACTATTTCAACCGCGCCGGCGTCGATCCGAGGCCGGAGCACGAGGTGCATAATGTTGTGCATGCGATATCGATGATCACTTCGACGCATGGCGTGATGCTGCTGCCGGCCTACACGGCGCGCTATCTGCCCGATAGCATTAAGACGCGGCCGGTGCAGGGCGAGGCGCCGACGCTGGATCTTGTGATCGCCTATCACAAGGCCAATAAATCGCCGATCCTGAAACTATTGCTGTCGCGGGTCGGCCGGCTGGCCGCGGCGCCGGCCTGATCCCTTCAATCCAGTGAGGACCGAAATGCCCGCAGGCCTCGTTCAGACCTTTCGCGCCTTTGCTTACAACAACGCCTGGGCCAATCATCGCCTGCTCACAACATGCGGCAGTCTCGGCCAGGCGGAGTTCGCCGCCGCGCGGACCGGCTTCTTCCCGAGCCTGCAGGCGACGCTGAACCACATCCATGTCATCGATCTGTTCTACGTCGACGCGCTCGAAGGTGGCTGGCTCGGGCCGAAGGCGTGGGCGAACGAGGTGCCCTACCCGGCGGTCGCGGCGCTGCAAGCAGCGCAAGGCGCGATCGACCAGCGCCTGATCGTTCACTGCGATGCGCTGACGCCTGAACGGCTCGATGACGTGGTCAAGATCAATCGCGACAGCTCGGTGCAGACCGAGCGGCGCGATCGCCTTCTGATGCATCTGTTTCAGCACCAGATCCATCATCGCGGCCAGGCCCATGCCATGCTGTCCGAAACCACGGTCAAGCCGCCGCAGCTCGACGAATTCTTCGCCGCCGGCGAGGCGCCGCTCCGGGCGGCCGAGTTCAAGGACCTTGGCTGGAGCGAAGCCATCGTCTGGGGCGGCTGAACGCCGGGTTCCGCAAGCGATGTGGCGGCGGTGCGGATCGGTTCCCGATCCGGAACAAGGTCTTGAATCCCGACGCCTCCGCGCTCACCTCAGGTGAAACGTGGGGAACTCCAGACATGCCATTCGCCAATCATCGGGGCCAGCGCATCCATTACACCGTTGAAGGGTCCGGGCCGCTGATCGTGCTGCAGCACGGCCTGCTGCTCAACGCCGCCAGCTGGAAGCAGTGCGGCGTCGTCGACGCGCTCGCCGATCGCTTTCGAGTCGTCTGCGTCGATTCGCTCGGACATGGCCTGAGCGACAAGCCCGCCGATCCCGAATTCTACGATCAGGAACAACGTGCCGGCGATATCGTCGCCGTGATCGACGATCTCGGCCACGAGCGCGCCCATGTGGTCGGACATTCGATGGGCGGCTGGGTGGCGGTCGGCGTCGCCCGGTTCTTCCCGGCGCGGCTGGCGTCGCTGGCAATCGGCGGCTGGGACTTCCTCACCGGATTGCCGCGCGGCAACGCCGGCCCGCTGACCTATGGCGCCTTCATGACGTTTGCGCGCCGTACCGCGCCGCAGCTCACGGGATGGGTAACGTCCGACCTCGAGGGCGGCGTGCGTGCCTGCTTCGATGCGCTCGGCCAGATCGATGGCGCCAGGGACGCCGTGCTGTCCTCGCGCGTGCCGGTGCTGCTCTGGAACGGACAGGACGACGCACCACATGTGCCGATGCAGCGCTTTGCCGCGGAGAACGGCCTGGACGCGATGTCGGTCCCAGGCGATCATCTCGGCGCCCTGCTTCATCACGGCGTGGAGGTCGGCCGCGGCATCGGCTCGTTCGTCGGGCGCGGCTGAGCGGAGCACGATGCAGGGTTACGTGCGAGGGCGCCGGTTCGGCTTGCGCGGCCGGCGCCCTGCAAATCGCGAAATCCGGTTAACTGCATTGCGCCGTTCTCATGCTCGCCCACGGGGAAAAGCAGAGCAGAACACGCTGGAGCCCTTGGGGCTTGCACGGGATCATGTAGGATAGCAGTCGCGACCTCCGCCGGCGACGCTGCCGGCCGACACTCGGACCGCTTACTCTGGGACTGCTTGATGACCGCGCATGTCATAGTCACCGACGAAGCCGCCACACGCGTGATCCGGCTGCGCAGGCCCGAGAAGAAGAACGCGATCACCCAGGAGATGTTTCGCGCGATCAGCGATGCGATCGACAAGGCGCAGAACAATCCGAAGATCCGCTGCCTGATCGTCACCGGCGGCTCCGGCGTGTTCACCGCGGGCAACGACATCGAGGACCTGCTCGCGCAGGGCACCTCGACCGGCGAGACGCCGCCCGCCTCCGACCTGGTCAAGTTCCTGTATTCGCTGGCCCACAATGTGAAGCCGATCATTGCCGCCGTCGACGGCGTCGCGATGGGCATCGGCACCACGATGCTGTTTCACTGCGACTATGTGCTGGCGAGCAAGGCCGCGCTGTTCTCGACGCCATTCTCCAATTTCGGCCTGGTGCCGGAAGGCGCCTCCAGCCTGCTGATGCCGCGCACGATGGGCCATCAGCGCGCCTTCGCAATGCTGGTGATGGGCCGTACCATGTCGGCCGACGACGCCCGCGTGGCCGGTTTCGTCAACACCGTGGTGGCGCCGGGACATGCCGAGGTCGAGGCGCACAAGGTGGCACGGGAGATCTGCGCGCTGCCGGCCGAGGCGGTGGCGATCTCGCGCCGCCTGATCCGGCTGCCGCCCGAGGACGTCACCCGCCGCATCGAGCAGGAGAACCATCTGTTCAGCGAGCGGATGCGCTCCAACGAGGCGGTCAGCGCCTTCAAGGCCTTCATGGCGCGCACGAAGGATTGAAACGAAGCGTCGCAAAATTGTAGTGGCGTCACGCCATGATCGCGTGTTCCATGATCGTGCATGCCATGGACAGATCATGAGACAGCCCCGCCTTACGCTCCTCGCCGCGCTCTGCACACTCGGACTGGCCGCGGCAGGCCCCTGCCTGGCGCAGACCGCAGCGCCGGTGAACCTGCGGATTCTCGCGATCAACGATTTCCACGGCTATCTGCGGCCGCCACCGGGCGGCATCCGCGTCACCGATCCCGCTGATGCGACCAAGAAGATCATGGTGCCCGCCGGCGGCGCCGAGCGGGTGGCGACCGTCGTCAAGCAGCTGCGTGAAGGCCACAAGAACAATATCTTCGTCGCGGCCGGCGACCTGATCGGCGCGAGCCCGTTCTTGTCGGCGATGTTTCACGACGAGCCGACCATCGAGTCGCTGTCGATGATGGGGCTTGCGATCTCGTCGGTCGGCAACCACGAATTCGACGAGGGCAAGGATGAGCTCCTGCGGATGCAGAATGGCGGCTGCCACCCGGTCGACAAGTGCCAGGGGCCGCATCCCTTCCTGGGGGCCAAATTCCGCTATCTCGCCGCCTCCACGATCGACAAGGCCACCGGCAAGCCGGTGTTTCCGTCCTACGAGATCAAGGAATTCGACGGCATTCCGGTCGCCTTCATCGGGCTGACGCTGAAGAACACGCCGAACCTGGTGTCGCCGGTCGGCGTCGCCAGCCTCGACTTCCGCGACGAGGCCGAGACCGTCAATGCGCTGGTCCCCGAGCTGAAGGCGAAGGGCGTCGAGGCGATCGTGGTCTTGATCCACGAAGGCGGCTTTCCGACCGGCGACTATAATGAATGCCCCGGCATCTCGGGGCTGATCGTCGACATCGTCAAGAAGTTCGATCGTGCCGTCGACGTCGTGATCTCCGGCCACACCCACCAGGCCTATGTCTGCGAGATCGACGGACGGCTCGTCACATCAGGCGACAAATACGGCACGCTGGTCACCGCGATCGACGTTCAGCTCGATCCGAACAGCCACGACGCGATCAGCGCCAAGGCCGACAACACCATCGTGAAGATCGGCGGCACAGCCAAGGACCCGGAGCAGAGCGCGCTTTTGGAATCCTACGACCGGCTGGCCGCGCCGATCGCCAACCGCGCGGCGGGCTCGGTGACGGAAACGCTGGCGCGCACGCCGGCCGAGACCGGCGAAAGCCCGCTCGGCGATATCGTCGCCGACGCGCAGTTGCTTGCCACCAGCTCGGAGCCGAATGGCGGCGCGGTGATCGCCTTCACCAATCCCGGCGGCGTGCGCACCGACATCGTCAAGCGCGAGGACGGCGCCGTCACCTATGCCGACATCTTCGCCAGCCAGCCGTTCCGCAACCAGCTGGTGACCATGACGCTGACCGGCAAGCAGCTCAAGGACGTGCTGGAGCAGCAATGGGCCGACCCGAAACGGCCGCGCGCCCTGCAGGTCTCGAAGGGCTTTGCCTATGCGTGGGATGCGAGCAAGCCCGACGGCGCGCGCATCATCGCCGCGCGGATGTCGCTCGACGGCAAGCCGATCGACCCGGCCGCGAGCTACCGCGTCACCGTGAACCATTATCTCGCCGAGGGCGGCGACGGCTTCACGGTGTTCAAGGAAGGAACGGCGCAGCAGTTCGGCATCTACGACGTCGATGCGCTCTATGCCTATTTCAAGGCCAACAGCCCGGTCGGCCCGGCGGCCGGAAAGCGGATCGAGCGGATCAATTGAAGTGCGGGCATGGAACATCAGTGGGGCGGAGACAGGCCTTTCCGGCGGGCCGGTAACGGCCTAAATTAGACGCTCCTCGCACGCGCCCCCCAATGCGCCGGGAATTTGCATGACACTGCTTCTGACGCACACCGCCTGCCTCGATCACCTGACCCCACCCGGACATCCCGAACGCCCCGACCGGCTGCGCGCGGTTGCCGAGGTGCTCGGCGAAGACCGCTTCAAGGCGCTGGTGCGCGACCTCGCGCCGGAAGGCGACCTCGACAGCGTGCTGCTTTGTCACGGCGAGCACTATGTCGGCGAGCTGCGCCACATCGCGCCGACCTCCGGCATGATCTATATCGACGGCGACACCTCGATGTCGCCGGGCACCTGGGAAGCCGTGATGCGCGGCGTCGGCGGCGCGGTGGCGGCGACCGATGCGGTGATGACCGGCGCGCACCAGAACGCCTTCGTCGCGGTGCGCCCGCCCGGGCATCACGCCGAGAAGTCGACGCCGATGGGCTTCTGCTTCTTCGACAATGTCGCGATCGCCGCGCGCCACGCGCAGCGCAAATACGGCATCAAGCGCGCCGCGATCATCGATTTCGACGTCCACCACGGCAACGGCACGCAGGATATCTTCTGGGCCGATCCGACCGTGATGTACTGCTCGACGCATCAGATGCCGCTGTTCCCCGGCACCGGCGCTTCAGGCGAGCGCGGCGAGCATGACACCGTCGTCAACGCGCCACTGGCGCCCGGCGACGGCGGCACCAAATTCCGCTCCGCCTTCGAGAACCTGATCCTGCCGCAGCTCGAGAAGTTCTCCCCCGAACTCGTCGTCATCTCGGCGGGCTTCGACGCGCATCACCGCGATCCACTGGCCTCGATCAACCTGACCGGCGAGGATTTCGGCTGGGTCACGCGCAAGCTGATGGACCTCGCCGACAAGGGCGCCGGCGGCCGCGTCGTCTCCGTGCTGGAGGGCGGCTACGACCTCGAGGGCCTGAAAGAGTCGGTGGCATCTCACGTCACCGCATTGATGGGCGGGTAAATCCCCGCCACAATACCCCCGCAAAAATTCGATTGATTCTGCGCCGGGGCAAGCATGGCCTGCGACAGGTCATGTTTGGACGACAAGATCCGATCACGGTCTGATCGGCGCACCGGGAACACATAATGGCCGAAAACGCTCAAGCCGACGTCAAGAAGCTCTCCTTTGAACGCGCGATCGAGGAACTCGAATCGATCGTCAAGCGGCTCGAGGACGGCAAGGTCCCGCTTGAGGAATCGGTCGCGATCTATGAGCGCGGCGAGGCGCTGAAGCGGCGGTGCGAGGAATTGCTGCGCCAGGCCGAAGCCCGCGTCGACAAGATCACCACCGACGCCTCGGGCCAGCCGACCGGCACCGAGCCGCTCGACGTGCAGTAGCGCCGCGAGGCGCAACCCTGCGACAGGATGTCCGCGATGGCGGGCAATTGTTGCTGCCTATTTCCGGCAATCCATCACGCCGCGGGGTGACCGCGGCGACCGGCTGCGGCCGCGAATCCGGCCGATCCGGACCGGCCGGCTGCCGCTAAAATGGCCAAATTGGAACCCGCCTTTGGCCCCAAGCATTGAAAAGTCTAGGTTTTTCAAAACAGCGCATAGGAACCCTGCGCCGCCTATCGGGTTGGCTTTGGTTACGGCTTTGGTGTAATGCTTCCAGTTCTATGGGCATTTGAGGGTGGCGGGCGGCCCGAATTATTCGGGCGGCATGCATCTCAAATGGTTCGACAAAACTGAACCGGGACGGGTGAAGAGCGACCAAGGTGATGCATATCACGTGGTCCAATCCGGAGTGAATCTAGGCTTACAACCAGGCAGGGCCTGCCGGGACGGCACCCAGTGTCTGGAATTCGCTGCGCGGTGAGCGCGCCAACCCATCTCGCGTCGGGCCGTTCGTTCCGACAGGCAAAAATTGGAAATTCGCTGTGACCACATTTAGTAAAACGCCGCTTCTTGACACTATTCACACGCCGGATGACCTGCGCAAGCTGAAGGTCGAGCAGGTGCGGCAGGTTGCCGACGAGCTCCGCCAGGAAACCATCGACGCCGTGTCGGTGACCGGCGGCCATTTCGGCGCCGGCCTCGGCGTGGTCGAACTGACCACCGCCATCCACTACATCTTCGACACCCCGCGCGACCGCCTGATCTGGGACGTCGGCCACCAGGCCTATCCGCACAAGATCCTGACCGGTCGCCGCGACCGCATCCGCACCCTGCGCACCGGCGGTGGCCTCTCCGGCTTCACCAAGCGCACCGAGAGCGACTACGATCCGTTCGGCGCCGCGCACTCCTCGACCTCGATTTCGGCCGGCCTCGGCATGGCCGTGGCGCGCGACCTCTCCGGCGGCAAGAACAACGTTATCGCCGTGATCGGTGACGGCGCGATGTCGGCGGGCATGGCCTATGAGGCCATGAACAACGCCGGCGCGATGAACTCGCGCCTGATCGTGATCCTCAACGACAACGACATGTCGATCGCCCCGCCGGTCGGCGCGATGAGCGCCTATCTGTCGCGCCTCTACTCCGGCAAGACCTACCGTTCGCTGCGCGAGGCGGCCAAGCAGATCAACAAGCGCCTGCCAAAGATCCTCGCCAACCGCGCCAACCGCGTCGAGGAATATTCCCGCGGCTTCATGATGGACGGCGGCACGCTGTTCGAGGAGCTCGGCTTCTATTATGTCGGCCCGATCGACGGCCACAATCTCGACCATCTGCTGCCGGTGCTGAAGAACGTCCGCGACATGGAGACCGGCCCGATCCTGGTTCACGTCGTGACCCAGAAGGGCAAGGGTTATGGCCCGGCCGAGGCTTCCGCCGACAAGTACCACGCCGTGGTCAAGTTCGACGTCGCGACCGGCACCCAGGCCAAGGCCAAGCCGAATGCGCCGGCCTACCAGAACGTGTTCGGCCAGAGCCTCGTCAAGGAAGCGCAGAAGGATGACAAGATCGTCGCCATCACCGCGGCGATGCCGTCGGGCACCGGCGTCGACATCTTCAACAAGGCGTTCCCGGACCGCACCTTCGACGTCGGCATCGCCGAGCAGCACGCGGTGACGTTCGCCGCCGGCCTCGCAACCGAAGGCTACAAGCCGTTCTGCGCGATCTATTCGACCTTCCTGCAGCGCGGCTATGACCAGGTGGTCCATGACGTCGCGATCCAGAGCCTTCCGGTCCGCTTCGCGATCGACCGCGCCGGCCTGGTCGGCGCCGACGGCGCGACGCACGCCGGTTCGTTCGACAACGCCTATCTCGGCTGCCTGCCGAACTTCGTGATCATGGCGGCCTCCGACGAGGCGGAAATGGTTCACATGGTGGCGACGCAGGTTGTGATCAACGATCGTCCGAGCGCACTGCGCTATCCGCGCGGCGAGGGCCGCGGCGTCGAGATGCCGGAAGTCGGCATTCCCCTGGAGATCGGCAAGGGCCGCATCGTCCGCGAGGGCAAGCAGGTCGCGCTGCTGTCGTTCGGCACCCGCCTCGCCGAGTGCGAGAAGGCCGCCGACGAGCTCGCTGCTCACGGCCTGTCCGCCACGATCGCCGACGCGCGCTTCATGAAGCCGCTCGACGAGGAGATGATCATGAAGCTCGCCCGCGACCACGAGATCCTGATCACCATCGAGGAAGGCTCGATCGGCGGCTTCGGCTCGCATGTCATGCAGTTCCTCTCCGACAACGCCATGCTGGACAGCGGCATGCTCAAGTTCCGCTCGATGATCCTGCCCGACGTGTTCCTCGACCACGACTCGCCGGCGGCGATGTATGCCCGCGCGGGTCTCGACGCCAAGAGCATCGTTGCCAAGGTCTTCGAAACCCTCGGCAAGGACTACAAGACCGAGACCGTCAAGCTCGCCTAGAGCCTTTCCGTTCCGATTGAATCGGAACGGAGCTCTGGATTTTTGTTTTGACGCGCTTTCTTCACGCGAAGTCGATACCCACTTCGCTTGAAAACGCTCTCATTGCTCGGGCGGTGCCCCTGGTGCCGGCAAGTCCATGAAAATCTATCTGGCAGGTCCTGACGTGTTCCTGCCGGATGCCGTGGAAATCGGCCGCCGCAAGGCGGAGGTGTGCGCCTATCACGGGCTGACTGGACTCTATCCGCTCGACAACAGCATCAATCCCACAGCCGCCGGCGCTTCACTCACCATCTTCAAAAGCAACGAGGCGATGATGGAGTCGGCCGACGCCGTCATCGCCAATTTGACGCCGTTCCGCGGCCCCAGTGCCGACGCAGGCACCGTCTACGAACTCGGCTACATGGCGGGACGCGGCAAGCTGTGCCTCGCTTATTCGAACGATCCCACGTCCTACGCCAATCGCGTGGCGCGGCTGCAGCAGGTCGTGCCGGCATCCGACGGACGCCTGATCGACGCGGAGGGACTGACGGTGGAAGAGTTTGGCTTGCCGGACAATCTGATGATGATGCATGCGCTCGAGCTGCACGGCAGTCCGCTGGTGACGCCGAGGGAGCCTGCGGCCGACCTCTGGCACGACCTCACCTCCTTCGAGACCTGCGTGCGGCTCGCCGCCGCGCAGCGCCGGCAGGCCGCCAAGTGACCAAGCAAGTGACCAAGCCGGGCGACAACGACAACGACGCATCCGCCGGCAAGCGCATCGACGTGCTGCTGGTCGAGCGCGGCCTGTTCGAAAGCCGGGCCCGGGCCCGCGCCGCAATCGACGCCGGCCTCGTCACCGCCGACGGCAAACAGATTGCAAAAGCCTCCGAGATCGTGGCGCCCGGCGCCGCACTCACGGCCGAACCGGCGCATCCCTATGTCTCGCGCGGCGGCGTCAAGCTCGCCGGCGCGCTCGAGCACTATCCAATCGACGTCGAGGGCCATGTCTGCCTCGATGTCGGGGCCTCGACCGGCGGCTTCACCGAAGTGCTGCTTGCCAATGGTGCGAGCCTCGTCTTCGCCATCGATGTCGGCCATGGCCAGCTGCATCCCTCGCTGCAGGGGCATCCGAAGATCGTCTCGATGGAGGAGACCGACATCAGGAATTTCGAGGGCAAACGGCTGCCGGCGCGGCCCGACGTCGTCGTGATAGACGTCAGCTTCATCTCGCTGAAGCTGGTGCTGCCGGTGGCGCTGTCGCTGGCGGCGGCGCCGATGCATCTGTTGGCGCTGATCAAGCCGCAATTCGAGGCGGCGCGCAAACACGCCAAGCGCGGCGTCATCCGCAACGCGATGGTGCACCAGGAGATCTGCGACGATATCGCCGCCTTTGCCGCCTCGCTCGGCTGCACCGACATTCAGGTGTTCCCATCATCGATCACGGGCGGCGACGGCAACATCGAATTCTTCCTCGGCGCGCGCCGTGGCTGAGCTTCTCACCATCGACCATGTCGGCCATCGCGGCGACGGCGTCGCGATCGACGGCGCGCAATCGATCTTCGTGCCCTACACGCTGGCCGGCGAAACGGTCGAGGTCGACGACGTTCCGGGCCATCATCCCGACCGGCGGCGGCTGGTGCGGGTGACGCAGGAAAGCCCCGAGCGGATCACGCCGTTCTGCCCGCATTTCGGCGTCTGCGGCGGCTGCGCGATCCAGCACTGGAATGACGCGCCCTACCGCGCCTGGAAACGCAACATCGTGGTCGAGACGCTGGCGCAGGCAAAAGTCGCGGCCGAAGTCGCGCCGCTGCTCGACGCCCATGGCGCGGGCCGCCGCCGCATCACGTTGCACGGACGCATGGGCACCCATGAGGTGCTCAAGGTCGGCTTCGCTGCGGCCGGTTCGCACGACATCATCCCGGTCGACCGCTGTCCGATCCTCGATCCGGCGCTCGACGGCGCGCTCGAGGCGGCCTGGGCCACAGCCGAACCGCTGATCTCGATCGGCAAGCCGCTCGATATCCAGGTGACCGCGACCCTCAATGGTCTCGACATCGATGTGCGCGGCTCCGGTGCGCTGCCGACCAGCCTGATCACCACTTTGTCGCGGGTCGCCGAGAAACACCGGCTGACACGCCTGACACGGCATGGCGAGCTGGTGCTGCAGCGCGGCTCGCCCGAGATTGCGATCGGAAAGGTGAAGGTCGTGCTGCCGCCGGGCTCGTTCCTGCAGGCGACCGCCAAGGGTGAGGAGACGCTTGCGGCGCTGGTTCGCGAGCATTGCGGACGCGCCAAGCACATCGCCGATCTGTTTTGCGGCGTCGGCCCGTTTGCGCTCCGCCTCGCCGAGAAGGCGCGGGTCACGGCGTTCGACAGCGACGCCGGCGCGATCGCGGCGCTGCAGAAGGCTGCGCAATCGACACCGGGGCTGAAGCCGCTCAGGGCCGAGGCGCGCGACCTGTTCCGACGCCCGCTGATGCCGCAGGAATTGCGCGACTACGACGCCGTCGTGTTCGATCCGCCCCGGCAAGGCGCGCAGGCGCTGGTCACCCAGCTTGCGGCGAGCAAGGTGCCGGTGGTCGTCGCGGTGTCCTGCAACGCCGCGACGTTTGCGCGCGACGCAAAGATCCTGATCGATGGCGGCTACAAGATCGCCGGCGTCACCCCGGTCGATCAGTTCCGCCACACCCCGCATGTCGAGCTGGTGGCGCGGTTTGCGCGCTGAGACATTGCTGCGACTATCGCAGCCCCGCGGCGGTCTCGCTATAATCCGCGTCGCATGTCCCACGATCCGGTGCTCGCGCGCATCATTCCCGTCCTTGCTGGCGTACCGGGCGTCGCCGCCATCGTGCTCGGCGGCTCGCGGGCGCGCGGCACGGCGCATGAGGCCTCCGACACCGATCTCGGCCTCTACTACCGGGACAGCGCCGCGCTGGACGTCGATCGGCTGCGCGCGGCGGTCACGGGCCTGGTCGATGATCCCACCGCTGCCCATGTGACGGCGGTCGGCGAATGGGGACCCTGGATCGTCGGCGGCGCCTGGCTTGCGATCGGCGGTCGCAAGGTCGACCTGCTCTACCGCAGCATCGACCAGGTCACGATGGTGATCGATGCCTGCCGGAACGGCGAGATCAGCATGCACTACCAGCCGGGCCATCCGCACGGCTTCTGCTCGGCGATCTGGATGGGCGAGGTGGCGCTGTGCCGTGCCCTGCATGATCCCGATGGCCTCATCGCGGCGCTGAAGGCGAAGACTGCGCCTTACCCGCCGGCCCTGCGCGAGGCGCTGGTCCGGCGCTTTCAATGGGAAGTCCTGTTCGCGATCGAGAATGCCGAGCTTACCGTGCCGCGCGGCGACGGCACGCATATCGCCGGCTGCGCCTATCGCGCGCTGGCGTGTATCGCGCAGGCGCTGTTTGCACTGAACGGGCAGTATCTGATCAACGAAAAGGGCGCGTTGGCGCAGGCGGCGAATTTTCCGGTGACGGTGCGTGGCCTCGCCGGGCGCGTTGCCGAGGTGTGGCGGCAGATCGGCGCCGCCGAGCACGCCGTCGCGATGCAGACGCTCCGCGAACTCGAGAGCGACGTTCAAGATATTTGCTCGGGGGTTAGCGAACAACCGTAGGATGGGTAGAGCGCAGCGAAACCCATCGCGGCGAAACGAAATTGACGGGTTTCGCTGCGCTCTACCCATCCTACAAACTGAAGAACGACGTCGGAAGATTTGTAGGGCGGGTTAGCGCAGCGTAACCCGCCATGTCTTGCGCAAGAAGCGGTGGATTACGCCTTCGGCTAATCCACCCTACGAATCTACAAGGCTACGCAATCGCTACCGCCCCCAGCGATCCTGCCAGATCTTCTCGCCGATCGTGCAACTGACCCGCGGCTCCTTCTCGGCGGTCCGCACGATCGGGCGCTCGGGGGTGCGGCCGGCGACCTCGAGCAGCAGCTTGGTGCGGATCGCTTCCTTGAACTTCTCGCGATCCTTGATCGACACCACGAAGGAGCCGGGCCCGCCGATCACGCAGTCCTCGTAGTAGTAGTCGAGATTTTCGATATCCATCGTCGAGTAGGACGGCTCCTTCACCATGATCGGCAGGCCGTTGATGACGATGCCCTTGTCGAGCGCTGCATCGCGCGCGGGCGTGATCGGCGTGCCGTTGTTGTTGGGGCCGTCGCCGGAAATATCGATCACGCGGCGCAGGCCGCGATGCGGATTCTCGTCGAACATCGGGATCGCGAAATAGATCGCGCCCGAGATCGAGGTGCGCGAGGCGCGGCGCACCGGCGTCTTCATGATCTCGGCGGAGACTGCATCGGCGGATTCGGGGCCGTCGATCACCCGCCAGGGAATGATGACCTTCTGGTCGTTGGAGGCGGCCCATTCGAAATAGGTGATCGAGATCTTGCCGTTCGGGCCGGCCTTCAGCGCTTGCAGGAACTCCTTGGAAACGATCGCTTGCGCATAGCCCTCGCGCTGGATCGCGAGCTCGTCCATGTCCATCGAGTAGGAGACGTCGACCGCGATGATCAACTCGATGTCGACGCTCGGCGTGGATTCCTTTTCGGCCAGCCGGCCTGTCTGTGTTCCCGGGCCGGGCGCGGCAACACCGGCCACATCGCCGCTGGCCAACATGCCCGCGACAAGCACCGCTCCGATCGAGACATACCAGCGCATTGCGGCCCTCCCGTCGTGTCCCGTCATGGTGACACGCAAATCAGGCGGCGAAAAGCGCAGATATCATCTGTCCTTCACATTCAAGTTAGAGGCCTGCAAGTTAGAGGCCCGCAAGTTAGTCGCTAGCAGGTTGGACGTCGCTTGCCCGAATGCGGCAACACGCGCCGTGCGGTTGCCGCAATGACGCCGTGCAAATCGAACGGTTCCAACACGTGCAGGAAGACGGTATTCTTACGGGCAATCGCGAGGGAGTGCGATGCCCGATACCGTCGTCAAGCCGAGAACCAGGACCAAGACCAAGGTCGAGCGGCCGCGCCTGCACAAGGTGATCCTGGTCAACGACGACTACACGCCGCGCGAATTCGTCGTCACCGTGCTGAAGGGTGAATTCCGCATGACCGACGACCAGGCCTACAAGGTGATGCTGACCGCGCATCAGCGCGGCGTCTGCGTGGTTGCGGTGTTTGCCAGGGATATCGCCGAGACCAAGGCGACGCGCGCCACCGATGCCGGCCGCGCCAAGGGTTATCCGCTGCTGTTCACCACCGAGCCCGAGGAATAGCGGCCATCACCCGCCCGCTGGCCGCGCGAGCTGCGCCCGCTGGCTCAGCGCAATGTCGGCGACGACCGCCCCCATCACCAGCGCGCCGCCGATCAGGGCGCGCGGCGACGGCACCTCGGCAAACGCCAGCCACACCCAGAACGGCATCAGCGGCGTTTCAAGCGTGGCGATCAGCGACGCCTGCGCGGACGGCAGCAATCGGGAGCCGATCGTAAACAGGGTGAGGCCGAGACCGACCTGGCATGCCCCGAACATCGCGAGCACGCCGAGATCGGTGCCGGTGACCGCGCCGACGCCGAGCCCCAGCGGCAAGCTCACGGCGCTGCCGAGAAAGTTCGAGAGCGCCGCGGCGGCAATCATCGGCGTACCCTTGTGCCGCCGGATCACCACCGTCATCAGCGAAATCGCCAGCACCATCACGCAGGCAAGGCCGATGCCCCTGTAATCCGTGATGCCGCCGGCGCCGCTGACGGTAATCGCCACACCTGCGAGTGCGACAAGGCTTGCGAGCAATGTGCCGGGCCGCACCCGCTCACCGAGCCAAAGCCGGGCGATCGCGGCCGCCGCAAACGGCTGCATCGCGATGAGAATGGCGACATTGGCGACGCTGGTCAGTTGCAGCGCCGGAATGAACGTCACCATGCCGAAGGTCGAGAGGCCGGCCACCAGCCATCCGCTCGCGGGCATCACGACGAGATCGCGCGCGCCGCGCCAGCCCTGCGTGGCAACCAGGAAGAGCGCAATCGCGCCGCCACCGAACAACCCGCGCCAGAACAGGATGGTCCAGGAATCGAAGTGCAGCAGCCGGGTGAAGAACGGCGCGGTGCTCCAGGCCGCGGCAGCCGCCACGACCAGCGCGATCCCGCTGCGATGTTGCGCGTCCTTGTCGGCCACCGCACGCAGCCGCTAGCCGGCCGCCGCAATCGGCGCCTCGTCGAACAGGCCGTAGACGCGTTCGGCCTTGGCAAATCCCGCGATCGGAAACTCGCCGAGATCGCTCCAGCCGCTGTCGTGAATGCCGGCGAAGCGCTCGGAAGCCACCACGGTGCGGCCGAGGCGGCCGGCGATCTTCTCGAGCCGCGCGGCGAGATTGACCGCCGGACCGATGCAGGTGAAGTCGAGCCGGTTGCCGCCGCCGATATTGCCGTAGAGCACGCGCCCGAGATGCAGCGCGACGCCGAAGCGGAAGCGCTCCACCGCGTCGCCATTGGGGAATTGCAGCGCCTCGACGCCGGCGCGCGACTCGCGCGCAGCCTCCAGCACCCGCGAGCAAACCTGCGCCTCGTCGCCGAGATATTCGTCGACCGGAAACACCGCGAGCAGGCCGTCGCCCATGAACTTGAGCACCTCGCCGCCATGGTCGCGGATCGCGGTGACCTGGCAATCGAAGTAGAGGTTGAGGATCTCCACGACGGTTTCGGACGGCAAGCGGTCGGACAGCGCGGTGAAGCCGCGCAGGTCGGACAGCCAGATCGCCGCATCCATGGTGTCGGCGCTACCGCGCCTGATCTGGCCGCCCAGGATGCGCTCGCCGGCCCGGTTTCCGACGTAAGTGTCGAGCAGCAGCGTCGCGGTGCGGCGCAGCGTGACGATCTCGATGTAACGCGACAGCGGGATGGTGATCGAGCGGATCGCATCGAGCTGCTCGTCGGTGAAGCCACCCGGCTGCTTGGTGGTCCAGCTCGAGGCGTTCGGGGGGCCGGCGGTGTTGATCAGCGGCACCGCGATGTAGTCGGTGACACCCTCCGCCTGCAGATCCACGACGATCGGAAAGCGGGTGCTGGCGGGGTCGTCGAGCCGCGCGCGCACTTCAACGCCCTGCTTGAGGACGATCGCCAGCGGGCTGACGGCAAATTCCGGGGCGTCCAGGATGTTGTGATCGACCGTGCCGGTCTCGACCTCGGCGCCAAGCCTCCAGATGAAATGGCGGCCGTAGATCTCGGGATGCAGCGTGCGCACGAAGACGCCGACGCGCCACAGCGGCAGGCCGGCCCGCACCAGGCGTTCGCAGCATTCCGCCATCATCTGCGCCGGGGTCGGTGCCGAACGCGCGCCGCCGATCATCCATTCGATGATGTCCCGAAGCTCCGACGCGTTCATGGCATTCCCCAGGCGAGCACCCGATCCGGTGATCACTATATAGGGGCTAAGGCATGATCCGGAAAAGTGTGAAGCGGTTTTCCGAAAAGATCATGCCCAAACAAGAAGCTAAGGCGCAGTGATCGCGCCTTAGCGCCCGGTCTGCCCGCGGTCGCGCAGAAAATGATCCGCCAGCACGCAGGCCATCATGGCCTCGCCCACCGGCACCGCGCGGATGCCGACGCAGGGGTCGTGGCGGCCCTTGGTCAGGATGTCGGTGTCGGCGCCCTTGCGGTCGACGGTCCGGCGCGTGGTCAGGATCGAGGACGTCGGCTTGACCGCAAAGCGCACCACCACCGGCTGGCCGGTCGAGATGCCGCCGAGCATGCCGCCAGCATGGTTGGAGAGGAAACGCGTTCCGTTGTTGCCGGTCCGCATCTCGTCGGCGTTCTCCTCGCCGGTGAGTTCGGCGGCGCCGAAGCCGGCACCGATCTCGACGCCCTTGACCGCGTTGATGCTCATCATCGCGGAAGCCAGATCGCTGTCGAGCTTGGCGTAGATCGGCGCGCCGAGCCCGGCCGGCACGCCCTCGGCGACGACCTCGATGACGGCGCCGATCGAGGAGCCGCTCTTCCTGATGCCGTCGAGATAGCTTTCGAAGAACGCCGCCTTGTCCTTGTCGGGACAGAAGAACGGGTTGTTGGCGATCTCGTCCCAGTCCCACTTCTCGCGGTCGATCTTGTGCGGGCCCATCTGCACCAGCGCGCCGCGCACCTTCACCTCGGGCAGGACCTTGCGCGCGATCGCGCCCGCCGCGACGCGGGTAGCGGTCTCGCGCGCGGAGGAACGCCCGCCGCCGCGATAGTCGCGCAGGCCGTATTTCGCCTCATAGGTGAAGTCGGCATGGCCGGGGCGGAACTTGTCCTTGATCTCGGAATAATCCTTCGAGCGCTGGTCGGTGTTCTCGATCAGGAGCGCGATCGGCGTGCCGGTCGTGACCTGCACGCCGCTTTCCGGATGCGCCATCACGCCGGACAGTATCTTCACCGCATCCGGCTCCTGGCGCTGGGTGGTGAAACGCGACTGCCCGGGCCGGCGGCGGTCGAGGTCGCGCTGGATCTCCTCCACCGTCAGAGGGATCATCGGCGGGCAGCCGTCCACCACGCAGCCGATCGCGACCCCATGGCTCTCGCCGAAGGTCGTGACGCGGAACATATGGCCGAAAGTATTGAAGGACATAGCGTGTCGTAACGCGCAGGGTCGGCAGCGTCAAACGGGTTTCATGACCCCAAGGACGTGGCTGGCCGGGCGCCCTTAACTATATTTCCGCAGGCCAGCCGCGCTGAACACGTAGACCGCTCCCTGCTCGATTGTGAGGTCGGCGGCCGAGGCCGGCGTCTCGAAGCCGAGCGCCACCATCAGCGCCCGCGCCGTGCCGCCGTGGGCGACGGCGACGGTGTCCGACGTTACCGAGCCGTACCACTCGGTCATCCGCGCCTGCACGTCGACATAGCTCTCGCCGCCCTCCGGCGACACCGTCCACTTCTCGGCCAGGCGGCGGGCATAGACGACGGGGTCGGCGGCCTGCGCCTCTGCCAACGTCGAGCCTTCCCACGTCCCGTAGGCGATCTCGCGCAGCCGCGCGTCGAGGGCGTAGTCGCCCGGCAGCAGGCCCAGCTCGGTGCGCACCAGCTCCATGGTCGCGCGGGCCCGGAGCAGTGGGCTTGCGACGAACGGCAGCGTCGTCTTGTCATGGCCGTCGCGCGCCAGGAGATCCGCGAGGATGCGGCCGGATTGTGCCGCCTGGGCGCGGCCGCGCTCGTTGAGAGCAATATCCTGCACGCCCTGAAGCCGGCCTTCGGCGTTCCATGAGGTCTCGCCGTGGCGGATGTAGTAGATCGTTGGCACCGGCATTCGCTTCGAATTTTTCTGGCCCGGAGGTACACCAGCACTTCGGCTGGCGACAAGCCCAAATCGGCCGCAGCCGAGGCGCTATGCGCACAGCTCGGTGCAACCGGAATAGCCACGCCGTTAGGGTGTTATGTTGAGCAAGGCGGCTATCGCCGCAACCATCGAAGACTGGGATGCATGACCGCGTTTCGTCAAAGTGTCGAAGCCATGATTCCAGCGCTCCGCCGCTATGCGCGCGCGCTGGTGCGTGACTCGGATATCGCCGATGATTTGGTGCAGGACACGCTGGTGCGCGCGCTGCGCTCGGAGCGGCTGTTTCTCGGCGGCGACGTCAGGAGCTGGCTGTACACGATCCTGACCAATCTGAACAAGAACCGGAGGCGCTCGCTGGCGCGGCGGCCGGCCTTCATGCCGCTGCTCGACAACAATGCCGACGCCAGCGGCACCGAGGCCGAGGGACGCGACATCGAACGCGCGCTGTCGACGCTGGTCGAGGAGCAGCGCTCGGTGCTGCTGCTCGTGATGCTGGAGGGCATGAGCTACCGGGAGGTCGCCGACATCCAGGGCGTGCCGATCGGCACGGTGATGTCCCGCCTCGCCCGCGCGCGCGCCCATGTACGGGCCTCGATCGAGGGCCAGCGCCCGGCGCTCCGGCGGGTGAAATGATAATGTGCGCGATGACAGATGTTATGCATGAACGTTTTTCGAACAAGATTTGGCAGAGACGATTGATATGACCGACCCGAACATCCCCGTCACCGAAGACGAGCTCCACGCGTACGTCGACAACGAGCTGCCGGCCGAACGCCGTGGCGATGTCGAGGCGTGGCTCGCCACGCATCCCGACGACGCGGCGCGGGTGCAGTCATGGCGCGCGATGGCCGAGACATTGCATGCGCGCTACGACACGGTGCTGGACGAGGCGGTGCCGAAGCGGCTCGAGCTCGAGCGGCTGGTGCGCCAGCCGCGCCGCTGGGTCTATGGCGCGGTGGCGGCGACGCTGATGGCCTTCATCGCCGGCGGTGGCGTCGGCTGGATCGCGCGCGGCGCCGCGGCGACGCCGTCGGCCTTCCAGAGCTTCACGCTCGATGCGCTGGATGCGCACCGGCTCTACGTGGTCGAGGTCCGTCATCCCGTCGAGGTGCCGGGCAGCGAGCGCGACCATCTGCAGCAATGGCTGACCAAGCGCTGCGGCTGGGACGTCCGCGCGCCCGACCTCACCGGGCTGAAGCTGGTCGGCGGCCGCCTGCTGCCGGGGCCGAGCGGGCCGGCGTCGTTCCTGATGTATGAGAGCACGTCCGGCGAGCGCTTCACGGTCTACACCGCCAAGGCGAAAACCGAGGCGACCCAGATGCGCTATGCCGTCCAGGGCGGCGACGGCGCGCTGTTCTGGGCCGATCGCGGCGTCGCCTATGTCGTCAGCGGCGGCACCGACCGCACGCGCCTGACCCAGGTCGCGCAGGCCGTCTACGATCAGATGGAGAAGAACGGCGGCTGATCTCCCGTAGATTTACGGGGCGATCAGCCGCCTCCATTGTGCCGTTTCGAGCAAGTGAATCCAGCCTCACTCGGCGTCCCAATTCCGACATTGAAAATTTCGATTCGCGTCATGGACGCGTCTCATTGTCGTACCGGATGCTCACGCGAAGATGATCCGCGCCCGATCCGCCGATCGGCGCACGCGGCCTCGATTGGGGTTTTGTGTACCGCGCTGGTCCCCCTCTCGAGGCCGCACTCTTTCTCCGGAGTCCGATCTGCACGCCGCAGATTTTGGACTTCGGACGGCCGGTCATCCATTGACGCCCTCGCAACGGCTGCGTCTACCCCGATAGAGTCCGGGGTGGTGCAGTTTCGCGTCTCTTGCGTCTTTTGGGGCGCGCTCTCGGCGGTCAGCCGAGATCGCTGCGCGGATTGTAGGAATTTCGCTCCCGCCACGTCTGCATCAATGCCTCAAGCTCGGCATCGTTCCCGTCGGGTAGGATGATGCGGGTCGTGACATAGAGGTCGCCGACGGCGCCCGCCTTCGACAGCCCCTTGCCCTTGAGGCGGAAGGTACGGCCGCTCGAGGTGTTCTTCGGGATCGACAGTTCGACCGCGCTGCCGAGCGTCGGCACGCGGACCTTGCCGCCCAGCACCGCCTCGTAGAGGGTAATGGGCAGATCGATCCGGAGATCGTTGCCGTCGACCTTGAAGAACGGATGCGGCGCGATCGAGATCGTGATCAGGAGGTCGCCGGGCGGGTGGCCTTGCGCGGTGTCGCCCTGCCCCTTCAGCCGGATCTGCTGGCCTGCGGTGACGCCGGGCGGGATCTTGACGTTGAGCTCACGGCCGGTCGGCAGGCGGACGCGCTTGTCGCCGCCCCCCGCCGATTCCTCCAGCGACACCGTCATGGCGACCGAAAGATCGAGGTCGACGCCGACCCCGCCGCCTTCGAATTCAAACGGGCTGGCCCGCCCTCCGCGCGCGCCAGCGCCGCCACGCGCGGCGTTGCCGAACATGCTGTTGAGGATGTCCTCGAAGCTGCCGCCACCCATGCCGCCGCCGGGGCCGGGGCCGCCGCGGAAACTGTACTCGAAGCCGCCGGGACCGGCACGGCCGCCGGCGCCGGCGCCGCCGCCGGGGAATCCCTGGAAGCGCGGCTTGCCGTCGGCATCGATCTCGCCGCGGTCGAACTGCTTGCGCTTGTCCTCGTCGCCGACGATCTCGTTGGCCGTGTTGATCTCCGCAAAGCGGGCAGCCGCCTTCGGGTCATTCTTGTTGTTATCAGGGTGATGCTTCTTGGCGAGCTTGCGATAGGCGCTCTTGATCGTCGCAGCGCTGGCGCTCCGCTGCACCCCCAAGACCTCATAGGGGTCGCGCATCCGTCACGTCTCCTTCACGGGAAAATCAGTTGTGGCCGGGAACCCATCCGGGCCCACTTTGCCTTCATGTGGGGGCTCAGTGGCATTTTTGCAACTAGCTTGGCGCCGGCATCGGCCGGAACTTTCAGGACTTACTCCAAGGCTTCAGGCTATGGATTTGCCACCGGCCTTGTCCAGACTTGCAGGCGGCGCCCTGCAGCCAGGTCTCGGTGGCTCCATTGACATAGCTGGCGAGAAAATCCCGGCACGTCTTGCCGTCCTCGCCCGCATAGGCCTGGGCCAGTGGCGTCACCGAGCCGCGTGCGCCGGTCTGGGGATTTTCCCAGGGCTGGCTGGAATCCTTGTCGCCCTTGGTCAGCACGTCGGAGGCGGCGTTGCGGGCAAACGCGAGATCGCTGTCGGTCGGCATCACTGCGCTGACCTGGGTCGGGTTGATCGAGCCCGTCACATCCTTGTCGTCCATCTTGGCGAAAGCATCGGTGCGCGACAGGCTGCAGCCGCTTGCACCGACGCCGATCAGGATCAAGGTCACCACCGCGCCCGCAGGGTGGATCGCCGATAGGCCAACGCGCGCCCATGCCCTATATAGGGCTACAAACGCGCTCTCGGACGCGGGCGAATGCAAATCGGGACTCCTGACATGACCGACACGACCTCCATCAAACACCCGACACCGTTAACATCGGGTGATTTCACCGCGGCGGAGGAGCCGTTCGCCCTGTTCGGCGAATGGTTTGCGGAAGCGGTCAAGTCCGAGCCGAACGATCCGAACGCGATGGCGCTCGCAACCGTCGATGCCGACGGGCTGCCCGACGTGCGGATGGTGCTGATGAAGGGCTTCGATGCCGACGGCTTCGTGTTCTACAGCCACATTGCCAGCGCCAAGGGCCGCGAATTGGCCGCAAACCCTAAGGCCGCTTTACTGTTTCACTGGAAATCGCTGCGCCGTCAGGTGCGCATCCGCGGGGCGGTGACGCCGGTGACGGACGCCGAGGCCGACGCCTATTTCGCCACCCGGCCGAAGCAGGCGCAAATCGGCGCCTGGGCCAGCAAGCAATCGCAGCCGCTGGAGAGTCGCTTCGCGTTCGAGCAGGCGATCGCCAAGGCCGGCGCGAGATACGTCATCGGCGAGGTGCCGCGTCCGCCGGGCTGGAGCGGCTGGCGGATCACGCCGCAGCGCTTCGAGTTCTGGCACGACCGCCCGTTCCGCCTGCACGACCGCATCGAATTCCGCCGCGACGGCGCCGGCAGCGCATGGTCGAAGGTGCGGCTCTATCCGTGATGACGACAGCTTAAAAGACGCCAACCTGAAAGACACCATGTCCCCTCCTTCCAACGCGCCGCGCCGTACCCTGCTCCTGACCGGTGCCAGCCGCGGCATCGGTCACGCCACCGCGATCCGGTTTGCTTCCGCCGGCTGGCGCGTCATCACCTGCTCGCGGCATGCATTTCCGGAAGTCTGCCCCTGGGGCGCTGGACCGGAAGATCACATCGAGGTCGATTTCGGCGACCATGACGACACGGTTCGCGCCATCAGCGAGATCCGCAAACGGTTGGTGAACGACGAGTTGCACGCGCTGGTCAACAATGCCGCGATCTCGCCGAAGGGGGCGGGCGGCGCGCGGCTCGGGACCATGGACACCGATATCGAGACGTGGCTGCACGTGTTCCGCGTCAACTTCTTCGCGCCCATCATGCTGGCCCGTGGACTGATCGACGAGCTCAGGCACGCCAAGGGCGCGGTGGTGAATGTCACCTCGATCGCCGGCTCGCGCGTGCATCCGTTCGCCGGCGTTGCCTATGCGACCTCGAAAGCCGCGCTGGCTTCACTGACGCGGGAAATGGCATCCGACTTCGGCCGCGTCGGCGTGCGCGTCAATTCGATCGCACCGGGCGAGATCGATACTTCGATCCTGTCGCCGGGCACCGAGAAGATCGTCGACCAGCAAATCCCGATGCATCGCCTTGGCACTCCGGACGAGGTCGCCAAGATCATCTACGTGCTGTGCACGGAAACCAGCTCCTACGTGAACGGCGCCGAGATCCACATCAACGGTGGCCAGCACGTCTGAGCTGTGGTTTGGATGTTATTTCGGGGAAGGAAGCGAGAGGTTCGAGGCGATCCCGGCCGCCGCCGCGGCCGTCACGTTGGGATTGCTTCGATTGTAGGCGTAACGACGCAGACGAGGCTTCTGCCTCCAAAAGGCCTCAGCCTCTAGTCCGCATAAAACCGACGAGATTTCTTCTCAAGCGGCTGCAGCGCGATGTCGTTCAACGCGCTGGAGCAATCGTCTTCGTCCTCGCCATCCAGCAACGCAGCGCCACAGTAGCGGCAAAGTCTCGGCGAGATCGCCTGCACCTTGCCTGCTGCGCGGTCGTGTTGATAGCGCGCAAAGTCGATGACGTTACGCCGTGGCGTTATGATCTTCTCAACCATTGCTGTCCTCCGGCTTCGAGGCGGGCGTTATCGCAGACAAGTTTCGCCCAAACGTTCAGCGCAACGCTCAAATTTTAGCAGAGGAAATAAGGCAGAAAGCGCGTCCCAAAACGCGACGTGTGGAACCAGCGCTACAGCCACTTTTTCCACTTGAAAATCCAGTACGGCACGATCGCCGCGATCAGCATCAGCACCAGCGCATACGGATAGCCGTGCGCCCATTCGAGTTCCGGCATTGCCTTGAAATTCATGCCGTAGACCGAGGCGATCAGCGTCGGCGGCATCAGCACCACCGCCATCACCGAGAACAGCTTGATGATGTTGTTCTGTTCCAGATTGACCACGCCGAGCATGGCGTCGAGCACGAAGGTGATCTTGTTGGAGAGATAGGAAGCGTGGTCGGTCAGTGAGGCCACGTCACGCTGCATGGTCTTGAGCTGCTCGCGCATGTCCTTGGACCATTTCACGCCCTCCACGATCGCCGAAAGGAACGTGACGAGGCGGCCGATCGAGACCAGGCTTTCGCGGACCTTCGAGGTCAGGTCGCCCTTGCGGCCGATCGCGATCAGGATCTGCGAATACTGCTTGGCGTGGCCGTGGCGCTGGCTCTCCGGTTCGAAGATGTCATGGGAGACCTGGTCGATGTCGGCCCCGCAGCGCTCCAGAATGTCGGCGCAGCGGTCGATCACCGCATCCAGCAGTTCCATCAGCACCTGCTCGCCGGTGAGGCCGGGGGAACAGGCCCGGGCCAGCTTGTTCTCGACCAGTGCGAACGGCTTCGGCAGGTCGTAGCGCACCGTTACCAGCCGATGGCCGGTCAGGATGAAGGTGACCGCCGTGGTGCGCGGCATATCGGTGTCAGACTGGCACATCAGCGTCGCGGTCATGTAGCGCGCGCTGTTCTCGATATAGAGCCGGCTGGAGATCTCGATCTCCTGCATGTCTTCCCGGGTCGGAACCGCGATCCCGGCGAGCTTCTCGACGGCCCGGTCCTCCTCGACGGTCGGGTTCACCAGGTCGACCCAGACCGCGCCCTCCGGCAGCGCGCCGAAGTCGGTGACGGCGGCCTTCTTGAGGGAGAAATCGGAGGGAACGAACACCGACAGCATCACGAACTCCGAGACACAGGATTGGGAACAGGGCTGGCAAGACCCGTCGACTTAGCGCGATTCTGGCTGGCGCTTCATGACCGGGCGATTAACCGGACATCCACCTTTGTGGCGGCAAGGCGGCGGTGAATGTGACGTTGAAGCAGCATCGATTGAACAACCGTTGCCTGTTTGCACAAAAACTGGCCCCACACCAGAAGACTTGCGGCAAAAAAGCCACAGGCGACGTCCCGCGATGCGGGAAAGGCATCTAAACTCTGGGAATAATGGCACGTTTCGGCAATAATGCCCTTCATGGAATCGTGGCGTTTGGGGCGCAATCGTGGCGCTTTGAGACGCGGATTTTCGATTGGAACGTAATCATGTCGTCGTTCAAAGTTACCTTTGGGATCCTGGCCGCAGGCCTGATGTTGTCGGGTTGCATGCAGGCCACAACCTATGAGGCCACCAACACCGCCGCCTTCAAGCCGCATGACAAGGAACTGCTGGCCAAGACCACCTACGTCAAGACGCCGGTGGCCGAGCCGTTCCGCCGCGCCATCGTCGAATATCACCGCAAGGAAGCCGCCGGCTCGATCGTGGTCGATTCCGACAACCATTACCTCTACTACGTGCTGAACGACGGCAAGGCGATCCGCTACGGCATCACCGTCGGCGAAGAAGCCATGGCATGGTCCGGCATTGCCAAGGTCGGCAGCATGACCGAATGGCCGGCTTGGCATCCCACCCCCGGCGAAATCTCGCGCCTCGGCGTTCCGACCTTCGTGGCCCCCGGCCCGGACAATCCGATGGGCTCGCGCGCGATGTATCTCTACTCGGGCGGCAAGGACACGCTGTTCCGCATCCACGGCACCAACCAGCCGGAATACATCGGCTCGTCGATCTCCTCGGGCTGCATCCGCATGACCAACGAGGACGTCATCGACCTCTACAACCGCGTCAAGCTCGGCACCATCGTCGTGGTGCTGGAGCCGAAGCACGGCGACTCGCCCTACAAGCCGCAGATGGCCCTGCAGGGCGCCGGCGGCACGACCTACTGATCGCAATCACGTCGCAGCAATCGCGATCAAAGGCGCCGGCTTTGCCGGCGCTTTTTTGTTGGCTGCGGCTTGCTCTCGGCAGCGCCGTCGGGCGCGGCCGCATCATCTGATTTCGCCGCATCCGGCTCATCGGCCTTGCCGCGGTTGGCTTCGGATCGGTCTGGCTTGGATGAGTCCGGCTTGGACGCGTCCGATTTTGCGGCGACCTCGCGCGGCGGCGCCTCTCCGGGGCGCTCGGCCGGCAACAGCGGCGCGACACGCGGCAGAGGATCGTCAACGTTCCACTGGCAGATCCGGTAATTGTTGCGACGCTCGATCAGGTCGAGATGGACGTGGTCCTCGTGGTACCAGTCCGAGCCCGGGCCGAGCACGGTGGAGAAGCGGGCGCAGACCGAATGCAGCACGGTCTCGCGCAGATCGCGCGGCACGCTGCGGTCGGTCAGCGAGATCGACTTGCCGTTGGCGAGACCGAAGGCGCGCACGTCGAGCGCATTGGCGCGGCCATGTTCGGAGAGCTGCGCGCCGGCGATGCGATTGCGGCCGCGGCACTCGAACGAGTCGAAATTGTCGAGATTGCTGATCCCGCCCCCGAGGCTCTGCGCCAGCGGCGCGATATCTGTGCGGACCCAGTCGGCGACTGCACTTGCCATCTTGCAGCGGAGGATCGCCGCGGGCTTGACCGCGACCTTGCGCTTGTCCGGCAGCACGATGGCCTCGAGCCGCACCAGATCCTCGCCGCCGCAGCCGCCGGCGCCGTGGATATCCGGAATGCTCGGCGCGATCGCGATCTCCTCGGTCAGCGCCTGCCGGCAGGCCGAAAGCTGCGGCCTCTGAGGCTCGGCGGGCTTGGCTGCTTCGGTCGGCCTGGCCGTCTCGCCGGGCCTGGCAGCCTCGGCAGGCGCGGCCTGTGGCGGTGCCGCAGCCGCTGGCGGCTCGGGCTCCGCGGCCACAGGCGCGTGAGCTGCCGCAGGCGCGTCAGTTGCTGCCAGCGCCTCCGCGGGGCGTGGCTTCGGCAGCGGCACCGCTGAGCGGCGGACCGCCTTGTGCGCCCTGTGCGGCCGGGTGCCGAACAGATCGTCCCAGGGAAAGCCAGGCGCGCCGCGGCCGGCCTGCGCGGGCCCCGCTTGCATGCCAAGGCAGAGCAGCGCGGCGGCAGCGGTAACCATTGCCGCGCCCCCGCGACGAAACGCGCCATCAGGCCATTTTCGGCTTGCTTTCTCCGCGCTACAGTTCATGTCAGTTCCATGATTTTACTGCCGGCCGTCCAAGATGCCGGCGGATCATGCGTGAGGATCGAGGAGGGATTTGCGTATGCTTGGCTTGATGCAAGATTGGCCCTTGCTATGTCACAAGATTATTGAGCACGCCGCCAAATATCACGGCACGCAGGAAGTCGTGACCCGGTCGGTCGAAGGCCCCATTCATCGCACCAACTACGCCCAGATCCACGCCCGCGCGCTGAAGGTCTCGCAGAGCCTGGAACGCGACGGCATCAAGCTCGGCGATCGCGTCGCCACCATCGCCTGGAACACCTGGCGCCACCTCGAGGTCTGGTACGGCATCATGGGGATCGGCGCGATCTGCCATACGGTCAATCCACGACTGTTTCCGGAACAGATCGCCTGGATCGTCAACCACGCCCAGGACCGCATCGTCATCACCGACCTCACCTTCGTTCCGGTGCTGGAGAAGATCGCCAGCCAGCTGCCGAGCGTCGAGCGCTACGTGGTGCTGACCGACAAGGCGCACATGCCGCAGACCACGCTGAAGAACGCGGTCGCCTATGAGGACTGGATCGCGGCATCCGACGGCAAGTTCGAGTGGAAGACCTTCGACGAGAACACCGCCGCAGCGATGTGCTACACCTCCGGCACGACGGGCGATCCCAAGGGTGTGCTCTATTCGCACCGGTCCAACGTGTTGCACGCGCTGATGGCCAACTCGAAGGACGCGCTCGGCACCTCCGCGTCGGACACAATGCTTCCGGTGGTGCCCTTGTTCCATGCCAACAGCTGGGGCATCGCGTTCTCCGCACCGTCGATGGGCACCAAGCTGGTGATGCCCGGCCCGAAGCTCGATGGCGCCTCGGTGTACGAGCTGCTGTCGACCGAGAAGGTCACCCATACCGCGGGTGTCCCGACGGTGTGGCTGATGCTGCTGCAATACATGGCGGCCAACAATGTCAAGCTGCCGGATCTGCAGATGGTGATCTGCGGCGGTTCGGCGATGCCGCGCTCGATGATCAAGGCGTTCCTCGACATGGGCAGCCAGGTGCGCCACGCCTGGGGCATGACCGAGATGAGCCCGCTCGGCACGCTGGCCACGCTGAAGCCGCCATTCAACACGCGCACCGGCGAGGAGCGGCTCGACATCCTGCAGACCCAGGGCTACCCGCCGTTCGGCGTGGAGATGAAGATCACCGACGATGCCGGCAAGGAGCTGCCGTGGGACGGCAAGACCTTCGGCCGTCTCAAGGTCTCTGGCCCCGCGATCGCAAAAGCCTACTTCCGGGTCGATAGCAACATCCTCGACGATGCCGGCTTTTTCGACACCGGCGACGTCTCGACGATGGACGAGCACGGCTACATGCGGATCACCGACCGCTCCAAGGACGTGATCAAGTCCGGCGGCGAATGGATCTCCTCGATCGATCTCGAGAACCTCGCGGTCGGCCACCCGGCGGTCGCGGAAGCGGCCGTGATCGGCGTCCATCACCCCAAATGGGACGAGCGGCCGCTGCTGATCGTGCAGCTCAAGCAGGGCGAGAGCGCCACCCGCGAGGACATCCTGAAATTCATGGACGGCAAGATCGCCAAATGGTGGATGCCCGACGACGTCGCTTTCGTCGACGGCATCCCCCACACCGCGACCGGCAAGATCCTGAAGACCGCGCTGCGCGACCAGTTCAAGGATTACACCTTCCCGACCGCCGCGGCGTAGGGCGAGAAACCGTAGCCCGGATGGAGCGAAGCGCAATCCGGGGTTCGGCGTTCGACGGAAAGACCTGCCCCGGATTTCGCTTCGCTCCATCCGGGCTACGAAGCTGCTGCGGCTTGAATGACCTTGGTTGACGCCGTGGCCGGGGCATGGCCGCCTGTCCAGGATGCTTCGTCCCCCAAATCCCTTGAATTCGCCGCAGGTCCGTGGTCTCACACGATCATTGGCGGCGGCTGAGGTCGCCCAAGGACATCTCAACCGGCAGATTTTTCGACGATGGCGCGCAGGTTTTCCGCTCCCTACCAGCAGGAGCCCGTGTCCGGTCTCGCCACCTGGTCGCGCAACCTCGCCATCTTCTCCGTCGTCGCGGTGGTGGTCTCGATCATCATCGTTCGCTTCGGGTTCCTGGAGGTCAAACCGGCGCTGGCCACCTTCTTCGGCGCGCTGGGCCTGGCCGGCCTGTCGATCCTGCTTGGGCTGGCCGCCTTCGCCGCGATCTGGCAGAACGGCACCCGCGGCATGGGCCGGATCCTGCTCGCGTTCCTGATCGACGCCGCGATCCTCGGCTACCCGGCCTATCTCACCTATCAGTACCGCAAGCTGCCGCGGATCTACGACGTCACCACCGACGCGATCGACCCGCCGAAATTCGAGGCGCTGGCGCGGCTGCGCACCGGCGAAGGCACCAACCCGGCCGCCTATGCCGGCCTCTATTCGGCCGAGAAGCAGCGCGCCGCCTATCCCGATATCGAAACCGTCGAACTGGAAACCCCGGTCGACCGTGCCTATGAGATGACCTTGCGGCTGGTGAACCGCCGCAAATGGCTCGTCATCGACGCACGCGCGCCGCAGCCGCCGCGCCGGATCGGCCGCATCGAGGCGGTGGCCCGCACGCCGATCATGGGCTTCCGCGAGGACGTCTCGATCCGGGTCACGCCCGACGACGAGGATTCGCGCGTCGATATCCGCTCCGCCTCGCGCTATTTCGACGCCGATCTCGGCAGCAATGCCGCGCGCGTCAAGAAGCTGATCGAGGACCTCAACTCCGCCGCCGACAACGAAAACGCCAAGCCGGCGAAGAAGGCGGCCCCGGTCGCGCCGAAGGCGCCGCCGGCGAAGTCGGTGAAGAAGTGATTCACCTCGTCATTCCGGGGCGCGCGCAGCGCGAACCCCGGAATGACAGTCAGGCTATCCGGTACGTTCCGCCGATCACCGGATCGCCATCCGTCGCCACGATGCCGCGCGCGACCAGATCCTCCAGATGCGCCAGCACCGAATAGCCGGCGGCATTGGCGAGGCGCGGATCGAGCCCGATATAGATCGCCCGCACCATGGTCGGGATGTCCGCCTCGCCCTTGCCGAGGCGATGCAGGATCGACGCCTCGCGCGCCCGGCGATGCCGCGCCAGGAAACGGACGTAGCGCGGGCCTTCCGGAATCTCCGGGCCGTGGCCGGAGAAATAGAGCTGCTCGGGGCGCTGCCCCAGCTGCTCGAGCGAGGCCATGTAGTCGATCATCGAACCGTCGGGCGGCGCCACGATCGAGGTCGACCAGCCCATCACATGGTCGCCGACGAAATTGATGCTGCGCTCGGCCCAGGCAAACGCCAGGTGATTGGCGGTGTGGCCGGGGGTGGCAACCGCCTCCAGCGCGAAGCCACTGCCCTCGATGACGTCGCCGTGCTTGACCTCGATGTCGGGCCGGAAATCGCGGTCGGCGCCGGATTCCGGATTGTGCTTCTCGCTCTCGAAACGCGGGCGCGAGGCGCGGTGCGGCCCCTCGGCATAGACAGGCGCGCCGGTCGCGGCCTTGATCCGCGGCGTGTTCGGCGAATGGTCGCGATGGGTATGGGTGACCAGGATATGCGTCACGGTCTCGCCCTTGACCGCATCGAGCAGCGCTTTCGCATGCGCCTCGTCGTCGGGACCGGGATCGATGATCGCGACCTTGCCCTGGCCTACGATGTAGCTGACCGTGCCGGTGAAGGTGAACGGGCTCGGATTGTTGCAGAGGACACGGCGCACGCCGGGGCGGACCTGTTCGACCACGCCGGGCTTCAGCGGAAAATCGCGGTTGAACGGGATGTCGTCGTTGTCGGCCATGGCTTTTGTCCGTGATGTCCGGATTCTCTTTGAACTCGTCATGCCCGGGCTTGTCCCGGGCATCCACGTTGCGAGCCCAAGACGTGGATGGCCGCGACAAGCGCGGCCATGACGACGTTTAGGTGGGCGCCGCTTTAAGAGAACGCCTGGATGCCGGTGATCGCGCGGCCGAGGATCAGCGCATGGACGTCGTGCGTGCCCTCATAGGTGTTCACTGTCTCGAGGTTCGCGGCGTGACGCATCACGTGATACTCGATCTGGATGCCGTTGCCGCCGTGCATGTCGCGCGCCATGCGGGCGATGTCGAGCGACTTGCCGCAATTGTTGCGCTTGACGATCGAGATCATCTCGGGCGCCATCTTGCCCTCGTCCATCAGGCGGCCGACGCGCAACGAGGCCTGCAGGCCGAGCGCGATCTCGGTCTCCATATCGGCGAGCTTCTTCTGCACCAGCTGGGTGGCGGCGAGCGGGCGGCCAAACTGCTTGCGGTCGAGCGTGTACTGACGTGCGCGGTGCATGCAGTCCTCGGCGGCGCCGAGCGCGCCCCAGGAGATGCCGTAGCGGGCGCGGTTGAGGCAGCCGAACGGGCCCTTGAGGCCGGAGACGTTGGGCAGCAGTGCGCTTTCCGGCACCACGACGTTGTCGAGCACGATCTCGCCGGTGATCGAGGCACGCAGCGAGAGCTTGCCGCCGATCTTCGGCGCCGACAGGCCCTTCATGCCCTTCTCCAGGATGAAGCCGCGGATCTGGTTGTCATGGGCGGCCGACTTGGCCCACACCACGAACACGTCGGCGATCGGCGCATTCGAGATCCACATCTTGGCGCCGTTGAGCTTGTAGCCGTCGGCCACCTTCTCGGCACGAGTCTTCATGCCGCCGGGATCGGAACCGGCGTCCGGCTCGGTCAGGCCGAAGCAGCCGACCCATTCGCCGGTCGCGAGCTTGGGGAGATACTTCTTGCGCTGGTTCTCGTCGCCATAGGCGTAGATCGGATACATCACCAGCGACGACTGCACCGAGTTCATCGAGCGATAGCCGCTATCGACGCGCTCGATCTCGCGCGCCACCAGGCCATAGGCCACGTAGCTCGCATTGGCACAGCCATATTCCTCGGGCAGCGTCACGCCGATCAGGCCGAGCTCGCCCATCTCGTTGAAGATCTCGCGGTCGGTCTTCTCTTCCAGATAGGCCTTGGTGACCCGCGGCAACAGCTTGTCCTGGGCATAGGCCCGCGCCGTGTCGCGGATCAGGCGCTCGTCTTCGGTGAGCTGGTCGTCGAGCAGGAACGGATCATCCCACTGGAAGCTGGCGGCAGCCGGCTTGTCCTTGGCCTGGGGGCGCACGCTCATGAAACATCCTTTCGCATCGTCTCTCGGAAATTGGCGGATAAATTAAAGCGCTATGCTGCGAAGCGCAATTGAATTGGGTTGTCGTCATTCCAGGGCACGCGAGAGCGTAAAATCCCGAGATTCCGGGTTCGATGCTGACGCATCGCCCCGGAATGACGGGTGCTAGCACTCCAGCCTCTCGTTCGACACGATCTCGATGCCGAAACCGGACAAACCCTTGTAGTCGTGCACCGAAGAGGTCAGGTGGCGGATCGAGGTGATGCCGAGATCGCGCAGGATCTGTGCGCCGACGCCGACCTCGCGCCATTGCTTGTTGCGATCGGCCTCCGCCGATTTCTGCTCGCTCACCGGCTGGACCGGAACACCGGCGGCACCGTCGCGCAGATAGACCAGCACGCCGCGGCCGGCATCCTTGAAGTGCCGCAACACGGCTTCCATCCGCGCCGGTCCAGTGAAGAGGTCTGTCACGATATTGGGCTTGTGCAGCCGGGTCAGCACGTCCCGGCCATCCCCGATGCCGTTATAGACGAAGGCGGCATGCATGATCTCGTCGAAGGGCGAGCGATAGGCATAGCCTTGCAGGGGGCCGATCGGGCTTTCGGTGGTGAAGGTCGCGACCCGCTCGATCAGCTTCTCGCGCGCCTGGCGATAGGCGATCATGTCCGCTATCGTGACATGCCTGAGCTTGTGGGCGGCGGCGAATTTCGCGACCTGCTCGCCCTTCATCACGGTTCCATCGTCGTTCATCAGCTCGCTGATGACGCCGACCGGCGGCAGGCCGGAGAGCCGGCACAGATCGACCGCAGCCTCGGTGTGACCGGAGCGCAGCAGCACGCCGCCGTCGCGCGCGATCAGCGGGAAGATGTGGCCGGGGCGCGCAAAATCGTTGGCGCCGGCGTTGGGATTGGCGAGCGCGCGGCAGCAGGAGGCGCGTTCCTCGGCCGAGATACCGGTGCCGCCATCGGGCTTGTAGTCGATCGAGACGGTGAAGGCGGTGGTGTGGTTGGACTCGTTGTGCGCCACCATCGGGTCGAGCCGCAGCCGGCGGGCGTCCTCGGTGGTGATCGGCGCGCACACGATGCCGGAGGTGTGGCGAATGATGAAGGCCATCTTTTCCGCCGTGCAGAACGACGCCGCGACGATCAAATCGCCCTCGCCTTCCCGATCGTCATCGTCGGTGACGACGACGAGTTCGCCCTTCGCAAAGGCTTGCAGCACTTCCTGGATCGTATCGGCCATTGTCCTGACATCTCGCTTTATGCAGGCAGTGGATTAGCCGGGTTCCGATGTCAGCGCCAGTATCATTATGCAACCCGCCATGCGTCCGGCAGGCATACCAGGACGGTGACAGGAGCCTGTAGCCCGGATGGAGCGAAGGACATTTCCGCGTGCGCGGTCCCCGGATTTCGCTTCGCTCCATCCGGGCTACAAGGCTGCCTTGTTTGAGCATGATCTTGTCGGAAAACCGGTCCCCACTTTTCCGGATCATGCTCGCCTACGGCAGCACCTCGCGCCGGTCGCTGAGCTGGGCGTCCAGCTCGGCGCGCTTGTCGTCGAGCAGCCCGGCGTCGGCGGCCTCGATCACCGAATAGAGCTCACCGGCGTCGCTGAGCCGGGTCACCGTCACGTAGTCGGCGCCAGCCGTGTAGAGGTCCTCGACACCGGTCAGGAGATCGGCGGTGGCAACAACCTTCGCGGTCGGATTCAGGGCGCGGACGTGGCGCACCAGCTTCTCATTGTCGGCGCCGACCAAGAGGAAATCCGGTACGCTCAGGATGATGATCTCGGCCTTGCCGATGCCGGCATGAACCAGCGTATCGACGTTGCTGATGTCGCCATAGATCACGTGCATGCCGCGGTCGGACAGCGTGCGGAACACCAGCGGGTTGAAGTCGATGACGCTGATCTGCTCGAGCAGCGACTGGTTCTGCCGCTCGATCTGGCTGATCAGCGCGCTCGCGGCACGGAAAAAGCCGAGGATGACGATGCGGCGGATCTCGCCATGTCCCTCCTCTTGGCTGCCCTCCTGCCCGGACCCGCCGCCGCCCTCGCGTTGATGGTCGAGATCACGCAGCCCGATCCGCTTCAACGGACCGATCAGGCCGCGTACGATCTGATCGCTGCGGGCCATCGCGAAGGTCGAGAGCACCGCCAGCACCACGAAGGCGAACGAGACCGCATTCGCGGTTTCGGTCCCGATATGGTTGGCGGCGACGCCGGTCTGGATCACCACCAGCGAGAACTCGGAAATCTGTGCCAGATTGATCGCCGGCAGCAGGCTGGCGCGCAGCCCCTGCTTCATCAGATAGAGCGGCGTGAACGTCGTGACCAGGCGACTCGCCACGGTAAAGGCCGCGATCACAAGCGCGAGCCAGATCACCTGTAAGCCTGGGATCGGGATCGTCATGCCGAGCGCGACGAAAAACAGCGTGATGAAGAAATCCCGCAGTGTCGTGACTTTGGCAGTAACGTCGAGCGCGTAGGGAAAGGTCGAGATCGAGACGCCGGCGACCAGCGAGCCCATCTCACGCGACAGATGCAGCCGCTCGGCGATCTCGCCGATCAGGAAGCACCAGGCGAGCGCGCCGAGCAGCACGAGTTCGGGCCGGCGCGCGATCTGATGGAACAGCCGCGGCAGCACGTAGCGGCTGAGCACTAGCGCGGTCGCGACCAGCACCGCGACGCGGGCAATCGACAGCAGCACGACGCTGATCTGCAGATTGTCCAGGCTCGGCTGCACGGCCAGGAACAGGATCGCGAAGATGTCCTGCAGCACCAGCACGCCGAGCGTGATGCGGCCCGGCAACGTATCCAGCTCGCGCTTCTCGTAGAGCACCTTGACGATGATCACGGTCGAGGACAGCGCGCAGGCGACGCAGAGATAGACCGCATCGAACTTGCCGCCGCCAATCGCAAGCCCGATCCCGGCAAAGAACGCCACGCCGATCAGGCAGCCGCCGATCAGCTCGCCGGCGCCGGCGAACAGGATGACCTTGCCGGCACGGATGATCTTCTTGAGGTCGATTTCCAGCCCGATCATGAACAGCATGAAGATCAGGCCGAGCTCGGAGATGACGCTGATCGACTCCTGGGACTTGATCCAGCCCATGCCGAATGGACCAATGAAAAAGCCGGCGATAAGGTAGGCCAGTATCAGCGGTTGCCGGGAGAAATGGGCGAGCAGCCCAATCCCCCAGGCAAACAGGATACAGAGCGTGATATCGCGAATGAGTTCATGCATACGTCAAAGACTTCCTGTTGCCGCAACCTAGAGGGCCGGGCGTGAGGATCAACCGAGCAATGTGTCACATCCGCGCAGGCGGCATTTTCTTGGCAGTTTTGCTCTGCCTGCCCACCGTGCGCATGACAGAGGCGCTAGCACAATCCCCCGGAAGTATTGAACAAAATTTTGCGAACTCGCTGACCGCGATGCCATCGGAAGGCCTCACCGCCTCCGGTGCATTCTACGTGCCGGTCTATTCCAGCGTGTCGATGAGCCTGGGCAAGCTGAGGGCGGATTTCTCGGTGACGCTGAGCGTGCACAACGCCTCCGAGACCAGGCCCCTGGTGCTGAAGCGGATCGCCTATTTCGACACATCAGGCAGGATGGTGGAGAGCTACCTCAAATCGCCGATCGCGCTAAAACCGTTTGCGACCGTCGAGGTCTCGATCGCCACGACCGATACCCGCGGCGGCACCGGCGCGAATTTCGTGGTCGATTGGGCAGCCGCCGGCGAGATCGCGGAACCGGCGGTCGAGGCATTGATGGTCGGCAGCGTCGGCGCCGGGCACTATGCATTCATCAGCCAGGGCCGCCCGATCCGGCTGACCGGCAAGAACTGACTTCATGGAAGGCCGCTTTTCGGCGGGCCTTCTCAACGACAACAACACGGAGCGAAACGTCCATGTCCACCTCAGCCCAGTTCGACTTTACACCGCTGCTTCCGGCCGGCCTGCCTGCGCCGGCCGCGCGCTGGACCGGGCTCGCCAAATACAGCTTCGTCGGCGGCAACAACGATCCCGACCAGGTCCCGGTCGACGGGCTGCTGGAGGCGGTCAACGCCGTGCTGAAGCGCGAGGGCAGGAATCTCGCGACCTACAACCTCGCGCACGGGCCGCAGGGCTATCTGCCGCTGCGCCAGTTCCTGACCGAGAAGCTGAAGCGCGATGCCGGCATTGCCTGCACGCCGGACGAGATCATGATCGTCTCCGGCTCGCTGCAGGCGCTCGACCTGGTCAATCACACCTTGCTCGCCAAGGGCGATACGGTGCTGATCGAGCAGGAGACCTATCAGGGCTCGCTGAACCGGCTGACCCGGCTCGGCGTCAACGCGGTCGGCATTCCCCTTGATGGCGACGGCATCCGGATCGATGCGCTGGCCGCAGCGCTCGCCGATCACAAGCGGCGCGGCATCACCCCGAAATACATCTACACCATCCCGACCGTGCAGAACCCGACCGGCTCGATCCTCCCCGAGAGCCGCCGCGCCGAGATGCTGAAGCTGTCCAGAGAATACGGCGTGCCGATCTTCGAGGACGATTGCTATGCCGATCTGATCTGGAACGGCGAACGGCCGCCGGCGATCTATGCCATGAGCAAGCATGGCGGCGTGATCCATATCGGCTCGTTCTCGAAGTCGATCGCGCCGGCGCTGCGGGTCGGCTTCATCGTCGCGCCCTGGGAAATCATGTCGCGGATGCTGCCGCTGAAGACCGACGCCGGCTCCGGCGCGCTGGAGCAGATGGTGCTCTCGGAATATTGCGCGCCGCATTTTGCGACCCACGTGCCGCGGCTGACCAAGGGCCTGCGCGCCAAGCTCGACACGCTGATGGAGGCGCTGAACGAGCAGTTCGGCACGTCGGCCGAGTTCGAGGCGCCCAAGGGCGGCATCTTCCTCTGGGTCAAGCTGCCCGATCATGTCGACACCATGAAGCTCTACCAGGCGGCGCTCGCCGCCGGGGTCTCGATCAATCCGGGACCGGAATGGTCGACCAGCAAGGCGCATTCCGGCAGCCGGCTCCGCCTCTGCTTCGCCAGCCCCTCGCATGAGCAGATCCGCGAAGGCGTCGCGGTGCTGGCCGAAGTGTGCCGCAAGGAGTTCGGCGTGCCGGCGCGCAGCAGCAATGTGGAGAAGCGCGGCTAGCGATCCGCATTCGCCGTCTCACGCGGTCAGGTGAAATTCCACATGCACCTGGCCGCTGCCGCTCGACGGGAAGTAGTCGCAGAGTTGCTCGGCGGCGCCACGAAAATCGTACCAGCCCAGCGCGGCAAACAGCATGATGGTATCGGCCATTCCGCCCTCGCCGTTACACCTCGTGGCGTAATCCGGGAGCATGTCGAGGAACTCCCGGTAACGGCGCTGCTGCCACAGCTCGAGAACGCGCAGATCGACCTGGCGGTTGAATTCACTGGCGATCGACGTCCAGGCTTCGGGCCCGAGCTGCTTGTTCGGCAATAGCCGATGCGACAGCGATCCGCTGGCGAGCAGCGCGACCCGCTCGCCGGACAGCGCGACCGCACGGCGGGTCGCCTCGCCGAGCAGCCTGCTTTCCTCGATCGACGTGAAGAGCGGCGATGCGACGGACACGACCTTGGCCGAGCCATCTTGGTTCAGGTAGTGCATCGGGACGATGGTGCCGTATTCAAGACCGAGGCTTTCGACCCGGTGCGCCATCACATTGAGGCCGTCGCCTGCCGCCTCGCGTGCAATCGCTTCCGCAAGCGCGGTATTCCCCGGCCAGTCGTAGCGCAGGTCCTTGATCATCTGCGGTGCCTCGTGGCTCGTGAACGAGCCGCGATGCCGGGTATTGGCGTTGACGTGGTAGCCGAAATTGGACAGCCAATGGGTATCGAACACCACGAAGGTGGACACGCCGCGTTCTCTGGCGCGCCGGCCGAGCTCATGCAATGCCGCGACCGCGCCGGCCCGCGCGTCATGCAGCGGGTGATCCGGGCGTTCCGACAGCATCAGGGACGGTACGTGGCTGACCTTGGCAGCAAGAACGAGTTCACCCATCGGCGTGATCCTCCCCTTCCCGGTCAGGCCGCTTTGGGCGCGTCACTGCGGAACGCGTTCAAAATGCGCAGCAGCAGCACGATCGAGACGTTGCCCTTGCCCGATTCTATGAGAGCAATGTAGCGCTGCGACACGCCGGATCGGCGGGCGAGCTCGCGACGTGTCATACCGATATTCGCCCGTGCCCCGCGCACAGCCGCGCCCAGCTGCAGGAGGAAATCGCTTTCGGAAAACGTCGCACCGCCAGGCGCGGAAGAACGTACCGATCGGTCTATGGAGGAACGATTCCCGGTCACGACATGCCCCTCATGATAGCTCATCATCGACGAGCGGGATTTCCTGTCCTTGACAAGGATCAATGACAGGAAGCCGGCGGGGCTTGCCGCTATCGTACCGAAAACGGCGCCTGATAGGGCCGGCCGAACGGCACGCCGTTGACCACGGTCTGCACCGGCTTCAGTTGCAGATTGCCGTCGCGCTTGTTGTTGCGGGTGTCGACGAAGGAGACCGGGCCTTCGATGAGGTCCATGATCGCGACATCGCCGGGCGCGCCGCGCTGCAGCGTGCCGATTTTCGGGGTCTTGTTGATGATCCGCGCCGGCACCGAGGTCGCCATCGCCACCACCTGCTCCAGCGAGGAGCCCATCGCCAGGAACTTGCTCATCACGTTGGGCAGGAACGGGATGCCGGGCGAATTGCCCGAGAACACGTGGATGTCGGAGGAGATCGTGTCGGGCGTGCAGCCGGCAGGGATCGCGATCTCGGCCACCGTGAAATCGAAGCTGCCGCCGCCATGGCCGACGTCGAACAGCACGCCGCGCTGCTTGGCCGCGAGCGCCGCCGGCAACAGCTTGCCGTCCTGCACGATGTTGGTGAAGGCGCCGGACATGTTCGGCGCGCCGGAATAGGCGTGGGTGAGGATATCGCCCGGCCGCAGCAGGTCGAGGATGTCGGACATCAACTCCCTGGTCTCGACGCCGCCGATATGCACCATCATCCGCGCCGGCCAGCCGCACATCTCGCAGGCCTGGATACCGCGCTTCAGCGGCTCGACGCCGTGCTTGAAGATGACGTTTTCCGACATCCGCACCTTGACCCCGATCAGGAAGTCAGGGTTCTCGGCGAGCGCCATCGCGCAGGCTTCGACCTGGGCGTTGTCGATGTTGTAGAGCTCGGCCACCGGGAAGGCCGACAGGCCGTTGTTGGCGATATGGACGAAGGCGTAGATCCGCGCCCGCGACTGCGCCACGATGAAGCGCCGCAGCGCCGCGAGATTGTTGACGCCGGCATCGCCGGCCGAAACGACGGTCGTGGTGCCCTGGAACTGCACCAGCTCGTCGGCGGGAATGCCGATCGCCGAGCCGTAAGGGTAGACGTGGCAGTGCAGATCGACGAGGCCCGGCATCACGAGCTTGCCCGATGCGTCGATGGTCTTGGCGGCGCGCGCGGCCGGGATCTCGTCTTCGATCGCCTCGATCAGACCCCAGCGGATACCGATGTCGCGCTTGCCGCGCAGCGACTGGCTGGGATCGATCACATCGCCGTTCTTGATCACGAGGTCGAATTTGTCGTCCGGCCCCATCGCCGCAGCGGCGGGCCCTGCGATGACAGCAGCAGCGGCCGATCCCGTACCTTTCAAAAAATCCCGGCGTGAAAATTCACCCACGGCAACGTCCCCCCGAACATTGATACTTATGGCGCGATGATGCGTCGGACGCCGGGGTTAGGCAAGGCCACCGAAAGATGCAGCCACGCTCACGCATCGGTTGTGCAGCGAACGCGCGGCGAGCGTTGCGTTGGGGCCGTTGCTGAACAAGCGTTCAGAAAACTCACTCGGTTCCTGAGGAACGTTTCAACGCCCGCACGGTTGCCTCCTCGCATCATTTGAGGAGGATGAGATGAAAAAGTTTGGTTTTGTTCTTGCGGCGATTGGTGCCCTTGCAGTGGCCGTTCCGTCGATCGCGAGCGCCGAGACCGTCGTGATCAAGCGCGGCGGCCATCACCACTGGGATCGTGGCTGGGGCTCGCGGGCCGAGATGCGCCATGACCGTGGCTGGCATCGCGGCTGGCATCACGACCATGACCGCGCGATGGTGATCAGGCGGGACCGCTACTAAGTACCGACACATACGATAGACCGACACAACGGAAATGGCTCCTCGCGGAGCCATTTTCTTGTTCTACGTCCTCATCCGATGCTCGCAGGACTCAGTCCCACGCCGGAGCAAAGCCCGGATTGACGCAGCGCATGTCCTTGCGCAGCGCAGCGATCGCCTTGCGGTCGTCGTCGTCGAGCTTGACCTTCGGCGCGTCGAGATTGGCCTTCTGGCTTTCTGCGCGCGAGGCCTTCGGTATGGCCGCGACGCCCTCCTGGTCGAGCAGCCATTTCAGCGCCACCTGCGCTGCGGTCGCATCATGCTTGCTGCCGATTTTCCCCAGCGTCTCGTCGGTTGCGAAACGACCCTGGGCGAGCGGACAATAGGCCACCAGCGGGATCGACTTCGCGGCGAGATATTTGCGCACCGGCGTCTGGTCCAGCATCGCGTGATATTCGATCTGGTTGCAGGCGATCGGCGCCTTGATGTCCTCGACAACGGTCTTGAGCAGTGCGGTGGTGAAATTGGCGACACCGATCGCGCGGGTGCGGCCCTCCTGCTTCAGCTGCATCAGCGTCTCGAAGACAGCCGGCAGCTTCATGTTCCGCGACGGCCAATGCACCAGATAGAGGTCGACGTGGTCGAGACGCAGCTTCTTCAGGCTGGTGTCGAACGCTCTCCGGATCGCATCCGGCGCCAGGTTCTCGTGCCAGACCTTGGTGGTCACATGCAGGTCCTTGCGCGCGACCTTCGCGTCCGCGATCGCGGCCCCGATCGCCTCCTCATTGCCGTACATCTCGGCGGTGTCGATATGGCGGTAACCGAGCCCGAGCGCGCTCTCGACCGCCGCGCGGCAGGCATCGCCCTGCATGCGGAAGGTGCCGAGCCCGAGCTGCGGCAGGCTGATGCCCTGTGTCTGCAGATTGTCCATGGATAGCTCCTGACGCGTGGGACGCCGATGTCATCGACGACGTCACGCCAGCAAATCGTCTGGTGGGAATGAAATTGGCAGAACTGCCAGCACACACTCTGCCCGCAAACCGGCCCTTCGGGCAAGGCGCCCGCAATCAAGATGTCGCGACGGCTTTCGCGAGCCTAGATATGTTGCGCCATGATCTGGCCGGGCCGCGCATCCGGCCGGGGCTCGATGTCGACCGACCAGAGATCGTGGTTGTCGACGTCCTTCAGCGTCACTCTCATCACGCCGGTCTTGCCGTCGATGTCGACGCGGCCGAAGAATTGCAGGCCGAAACACGGCGCGAGATTGTCGCCCTGCTCGGCCGAGCAGCCCTTCTGGTACATCGCCTTCGGGCCAAAGGTGTTGTCGAGCTCGCCCGGCGACCAGGTGCCGGCATGCAGCGGGCCGGAGACGAATTCCCAGAACGGCTCGAACTCCTGAAACACGGCGCGGTTCGGATCATAATGATGCGCGGCGGTGTAGTGCATGTCGGCGGTGAGCCAGACCGTATTGCGAATGCCGGCGCGCTTCATGAAGGACAAGAGATCGGCGATCTCGTGCTCGCGCCGCTCCGGCGGCCCGTCGCCGAGCGCGACGGCGTCCAGGCTGACGAGGCCGATCGGCAGATCCGCGGCGATCACCTTCCAGACGGCATCTGATGCCACCAGCTCCCGCTTCAGCCAGGCGAGTTGGCTTTGGCCGAGGATGAATGCCTGGTCCGGGTCGCCCTGCTTGTTCCAGCTGGAATCGCGATAGGAGCGCATGTCGATGATGAAGACGTCGAGCAGCGGCCCGTAGGGGATCTTGCGATAGACCCGGCCGTCGCGCTCCGGCATCAGCCGCATCGGCATGAATTCGTGGAAGGCGCGGCGCGCCCGTGCCACCAGGCGCGAGGTGCCGTCCGTGTCGTAACCGGTCGCATCGGCGGTGCCGATTGGCGACCAGTCGTCGGCCACCTCATGGTCGTCCCACTGCGCGAACATCGGCACCTCGGCATGGAAGGCGCGGAAATTCTCGTCGAGCCAGTTGTATTTGTAGTTGCCGCGAAACTGTTCGAGGCTGTGCGCGACCACCGATTTCTCCTCGGTGACGATGTTACGCCAGATCTCGCCGTTGGGCAGGGTCTGCTGCGGCGGCACCGTGCAATCGGCATAGATGTGATCGCCGGAATGGATGAAGAAATCCGGGCGCTCGTTCAGCATGGTGCGATAACTGCGCAGGCCGCCGCGCGCGGGGTCGATGCCCCAGCCCTGCCCGACCACGTCACCGGACCAGACGAAGGAGATCGAGCGGCGGTCGACCGGCGCGGTGCGGAAGTGCCCAATGCGGCTTTCGCCGGCGATGCCGTCACGATCCTCGAAGCGGACCCGATAGAACAGGTCCTGTCCCGGCGGCAGGCCATCGAGCAGCAGCTTGGCGGTGAAGTCGCGCTCGGGCAGCGCATCGGCGGACGCCGTGCGCAGGATGGTGGCGAAGCTCTCGACCCCTGCGCATTCGATCTGCATGCGCGCGGCGCGATCGGCGCGGGCCCAGATGACAGCGGAATCGCTGGCGACGTCGCCGGACTGGATGCCCGCGATCGCGGGACGATCCGCGGCGCGGCTCAGGTAGGGCCTTGCCAGCGCGCCCAATCCTGCCAGCGCGGCCGTGGACGCCGAGCGCACCAGAAGCTGACGCCTTGTGAGGCCTCGCCCCCTCGCGGAGATCGCTGTCGGCATCGAACAACCTTCGTCGAATCGCAACGAAGGTTTTGCCTGCGCCGTTTGACTCCGCCCTTACGGTTTCTTGACTCTGCGCCGACGGTTTTGCGACGGCGGGATGACTCGGGGGATATGGAGATCGGAACGGTGGCGTCAGGCGCCAAGCGCGCAAACGCCAAACCCGTCATCCTGAGGCGCGAGCGGAGCGAGCCTCGAAGGATGAATCGGTCCGGCTGCGAGAGCGTGGCCGATTCATCCTTCGAGACAGCCGCTTCGCGGCCTCCTCAGGATGACGGGTTTGGTATTGGTGCGAATGCGCGCGCAAGCCGGCGTGAGACCGCCGAGCCGCCGTCACCGCTGCCAGTTGCAGATACCGCCGGTGCGGCACGGCCAGGTCTGGATCCTGGTGTCGCGGGCTTCCGCATCGAGCGGGTTCGAATGGCGCCGTGCGAGCTTGGTGCGGGCCGGAACCTGCGCCGCTGCGCGCTTGCGTTCGTGCGATGCCGTTACCCTGCTGGTCCGCACCGCCTTCTGCGGCTCGACTTTCGGCTGCTCGACCTTCGGTTCGACACTGGCGCGCTGATCAGGTCCGTGGTCGGTCTTCGCCTCGACCGGAACCGGCTCGAACTGCGCCGGCGGGCCAAGCGGCTTCGGCGAGAGCACGGCCCGCGAGAGATCGAGGCTGAAGAACTCGCTTGGGCGATAGTCGTCAGCCAACGCCACGCCACCCAACGCCAGGCACGCGGTGCAAACAGTTGCAACAAAAGCGCTTTTCAGGACCATCAAAGGGCCTCCTGAAATCACTCGAACAGAACAGCCATCATGTAGGAGCCCGGCCGCGCGAATCCAGCCACGGCCTACGGGCAGGGTTACCGGTCAACCAAGGCGGCTGTGGAAAGTTCCGCTGCCCGCCACCTGGAGCGCCGTTCCGATGGTATCGGAACGGGTTTCTAGGTTCTTGTTTTGACGCGTTTTCTTCACGCGAACCGGTAGCCACTTCGCTCGAATACGCTCCAGCCTACTCGGCGGCCTGTGCCAGCGGCTGGCCGATCGCGCGCTCCAGCCGCGCACATTCGGTGCGGTAGCGGGCGACGTTGCCTTCCTTGATGTGGCCGTAGCCGCGCACGAGGTCGGCTGCCTTCGCCAGCGCCACCAGTCGCGGCAGATCGAGCGACTTCTTGCCGTCGAGGTGACGCAGGATCATCGCGGAGTAATCCACCGGCAGCGCGCGCTCCATCTTGCGCTCGGCGGTGTAGCCGAAGATGTCGAACGCGGTGCCGCGCAGGCCCTTCAGACCCGCCAGCAGGCCGAACGCCTTGAAGATCCACGGCCCGAATTCGCGCTTCTGCAAACGCCCGGTGACGGGATCGCGCTGTGCCAGCAGCGGCGGCGCCAGCAGGACCTTCAAGCCGGAATTGCCCTCGAACTGCTCTCTCAAGGCCTTGCTGAACTCGCCGTCGGAATAGAGCCGCGCGACTTCGTATTCGTCCTTGTAGGCCATCAGCTTGAACAGGCCCTTTGCAAAGGCCTCGGTCAGGTCCTGCGAGCCCGGCGCTGCCGCGGCTTCAGCGGAGCGGACGCGCGCGACGTCATCGAGATAGCGCTTGGCGTAGGCCGCGTCCTGATAGTCGGTGAGGAACTTGGCGCGGAACGCGATCGCCTCATCGAGCGTCTTCTTCGCCGGTGCCGCGCCAGCATTCTTGAAGCGTGCGGCGCTGACCACGCGCGGCAGATCGTGCGCGGCGAGCCGGCCCCACGAGAACGCGGTCTTGTTCATCTCGATCGCGGCGCCGTTGAGCTCGATCGCCTTCAGGATGGCCTCGAGCGACAGCGGGATCGCGCCGCGCTGGAACGCGAAGCCGAGCATGAAGGCGTTGGTGGCGATGCTGTCGCCCATCAGCGCGGTGGCAAGCCCGGTGGCATCGAGGATGTCGAGATCATCCGGTCTCACCGCGCCGTTCAGCGCGTCGCGCATCGAGCTGGCTTCAAAGTCGATATCGGGATCGATCACGAAGCTCGCGGTCGGCAACAAATCGGCGTTGACGACGGCGCGGGTGACACCGCGCTCGGCGCGGCTCAGCGCCGGCACGCTGGTGGCGACGACGAGGTCGCAGCCGAGGATCAGATTGGCATTGCCGGGCGCGACGCGGACCGTGGTCAGCATGTCGGACGTGGGCGCAAGTCGGACATGGCTCATGACCGCGCCGTTCTTCTGCGACAGGCCGGTGAAGTCGAGCGTCGAGCAGGCGAGCCCCTCGACATGCGCGGCCATGCCGAGCAGCGCGCCGATGGTGATGACGCCGGTGCCGCCGATGCCGGTGATCAGGATGTTGTAGGGGCTGCTCAACGCGGCCGCAGGCGGCGCCGGCAGGTCGGCGAACAGCGCCTTGGGATCGGCGGCGGTGCGGTCGGCCTTGCGCAGCTTGGGATCCTGCACCATCACGAAGCTCGGGCAAAAGCCCTCGATGCAGGAAAAATCCTTGTTGCAGTTCGACTGGTCGATGCGACGCTTGCGGCCGAGCTCGGTCTCCAGCGGCTGCACCGAGACGCAGTTCGACGCCACCGAACAATCGCCGCAGCCTTCGCAGACGCGCTCATTGATGAAGACGCGCTTGGCCGGATCGGGAAACAGCCCGCGCTTGCGGCGGCGGCGCTTCTCGGCAGCGCAGGTCTGGTCATAGATCAGGACAGTGAGGCCCTCGATCTCGCGCAAGGTGCGCTGCACGGCGTCGAGCTCGCGGCGATGGTGGATGGTGGCGCCGGACGGGAAGTAATTGGCGGGATATTTGTCGGGATCGTCGGAGACGATCGCCAGCCGCTTGGTGCCCTCGGCCGCGACCTGGTGCGCGATCTGCGCGACCGTGAAGCCGCCTTCGGCCGGCTGGCCGCCGGTCATTGCGACCGCGTCGTTGTAGAGGATCTTGTAGGTGATGTTGACGCCGGCTGCGGCAGCGGCGCGCAAAGCTAAGAGACCGGAATGCGTGTAGGTGCCGTCGCCGAGATTCTGGAACACGTGCTGTTCGCTGGTGAACGGCGCCTGCCCGATCCAGCTCACGCCCTCGGCGCCCATATGCGAGATGGTCTGGGTGTTGCGGTTCGGTACCGACAGCGCCATGCCGTGACAGCCGATACCGGCCATGGCGCGGCTGCCTTCCGGAATCTTGGTCGACGAGTTGTGCGGGCAGCCCGAGCAGAAATACGGCGTGCGTTGCAGCTTCGCGGTGCCGGTGCCTTCGGCCGGGCGATCGAACGCCTCGAGTTTTGCCAGGCGCTGCTCCAGCAGCGGACTGCGGTGGCCGAGCTTGCGCAGCCGCGCGACGACGGCGGCCGCCACCATGGTCGGCGTCAGCTCGCCCTCGCTCGGCAGCAGCGGCGCGCCGCTCTCGTCGCGCTTGCCGACCACCGAGGGGCGCTTCGATGCGTCCATGTTATAGAGGATGCGGACCAGTTGGTCCTCGATGAAGCCGCGCTTCTCCTCGACGACGAGCACATCCTGCAAGCCCTCGGCGAAGTCGCGCGCGCCGCGCGCCTCCAGCGGCCAGGTCAGCGCCACCTTGTAGATGCGAAGGCCCAGCGCCTGCGCCTCGGCATCGGTGATGCCGAGATCGGCGAGCGCCTGGCGCAGATCGAGATAGGCCTTACCGGTCGCCATGATGCCAAGCCGCGCCGGCTTGGAGTCCAGCACGATGCGATCGAAGCGGTTGGCACGGGCGAAGGCCGCGACCGCCTCCATCTTGGGCCCGTGCAGCCTGCGCTCGGCCTCCAGCGGCGGATCGGGCCAGCGGATCGAGAGCCCGCCCGGCGGCATCTCGAAATCGTCGGGCATGATGATCTTGATGCGATCGGGATCGCTGACGATCGAGGCCGAGCTTTCGACCGTCTCCGAGATCGCCTTGAAGCCGACCCAGCAGCCGGAATAGCGCGACAGCGCGAAGCCGAGAATGCCAAGGTCGAGATAATCCTGCAGCGTCGCCGGATTGACCACCGGCATCAGCGCCGAGGCGAACACCTGCTCGCTCTGATGCGCCAGAGTGGAGGACTGGCAGCCATGGTCGTCGCCGGCCAGCGCGATCACGCCGCCATTCGGCGAGGTGCCGGCCGAATTGGCGTGCTTGAGCGCGTCGAGCGAGCGGTCGACGCCGGGACCCTTGCCATACCAGATGCCGAACACGCCATCGACCTTGGCACCGGGGAACATGCCGACCTGCTGGCTGCCCCACACCGCGGTCGCCGCCAGGTCCTCGTTGAGGCCGGGAATGAAGGCGATGTCGTGCTCTTTAAGGAACGATTTGGCGCGCCACAGCGCGTGGTCGTACATGCCGAGCGGCGAACCGCGATAACCGGAGATGAAACCTGCGGTATTCAGCCCGTGCGCGCGGTCGCGTTCGCGCTGCAACATCGGCAATCGGACCAGAGCCTGGGTACCGGAGAGGAAGATTCGTTTCGTATCCAACCGGTACTTGTCGTCCAGTCCAACTTCCATCAACGCCATCAGTTTCAGGCTCCCCGCCGATCAAGTCACGCCGGTCCGAACCGGTCTCATTCTCTTGCCCATGATCATGCATCAGCATGCACTGATTTTGTTATGCATGAACAGCCCCGTTCCATGGCCGCAGCACATATCTCATGTTGCGGCCTTGTTGCTTTGCGAGGCTTGCCGAACCCCGGCTTCTTTGAAACGGTGGCGCGCAAAGGGAGACCAAGGATGATTAAAGTCGAATCCGCATTCACGACGGAAATCGTGGAGAACGGCAATCTGCTGGTGGGTCCCTGGCGCAGCCCGAAGCAGATGCTGCAGGCCCAGACCTACGACTCCCATGCTTCGATTCACGACGATGCAACCGCGCAGAAGCTCGGCTTCCGCGGCGGCACCATCGAGGGACCGACCCATTTCAGCCAGTTCGCGCCGCTGTGCGAGCGGATCTGGGGCCGGACCTGGTTCATGACCGGATGCCTGTCCGCGCACTACCGCAATCCGGTGTTCGAAGGCGAAGAGGTGCAGGCCCAGATCGAGAAGCCGAAGCCGGGCCAGACCGTTTGCACGATCGGGATGATCAAGCGCGACGGCACCGAGATCCTGCGCGGCACCGCCTCGATCGACGGTGACGGCACGGAGACGGCGCTCGCCCGCAGGCTCGGCGAATTGAAGCCGCTGACCGATCCCGTGATCCTCGCCGACATCAAGGTCGGCATGAAGACGGCCCGGCAGGCGATCAAGATGGATTTCGACCAGAACATGGGCGATCTCTATCCGTTCTCGCTGGCCGACAAGCTCAAGGTGATCACCGAGCCGTCGGATTATTATTCGCTGGAGTACAATCCCTGGGGCCGCGCCATCATCCCGATGGAGATGCTGAGCGTGCTGTTCCAGTATCGCGCGCGCGAGGACCGGCTACCGGTCCGCGGCCCGGCCGTCGGGCTGTTCGCGGATCAGGAGATCCGCCTGCTGCGCGGGCCGCTGTTCCCGGGCGAGACCTATTGGGTCGAGCGCGAGGTCGTGGCGCTCTCGGGCAGCAAGCGCACCGAGAGCATGTGGGTGCGCTCGACCGTGTTCGATGCCGACAACGCCGTGGTCGCGACCATGCTGCTCAACGGCGCCAGCATGAAGGACTCCTACGCCAACTACGAGCGCGAGCACAAAGCGCTTTACGGCTGAAGCGCTAAAGCATGATCCGGAAAAGTGCGAAGCGGTTTTCCGAAAAGATCATGCTCAAACAATGAACTAAAGCGCGATGACGATTCAACCCCAATCTCATCGCGCTTTAGCCGCCCCTCCGCAAGCCGCCGAAGCAAGGACAACAACAATGGCCCGCCTGCCCTATCTCGAAGCCGACCAGGTGGCCCCCGAATATCGCGACATGCTCAAGCGCAACACCAATCTGCACAAGCTGCTGGTGAACTCGCCGGACATGGCGCGCGCCTTCAACGGCATCGGCGGCTACATCCGCTTCAAGAGCAAGCTCGACCCGCGGCTGCGCGAGCTTGCGATCCTGCAGGTCGGCTGGCTCGAGAAGTCGGAATACGAATTCACCCATCATGTGAAGATCGGCAAGGAGTTCGGCGTCACCGACGAGGACATCCAGGGCCTGATCGGCGAGACCGAGGGCAAGCCGTCCAAACTCGAGCCGCTGGCAAAGGCGGTCCTCAAGGGCGCCCGCGAGATGGTGCGCGAGCTCGCGATGTCGGAGGCGACCTTCGCCGAGATCAAGCAGCATCTCTCCGACGAGCACATGACCGACCTGGTGCTGACCATCGCGTTCTACTGCGCCGTGGTGCGCGTGCTCGCCACCATGCAGATCGACAATGAGCCAACCTACAAAGAGGTACTGCAGCAGTACCCGATCCCGGGAGTGAAGTGACATGCGCCTGCAAGATCGCGTCGCCATCGTCGTCGGCGCCGGCCAGAGCCCCGGCGAGGGCATCGGCAACGGCCGCGCCACCGCGCTGACCTTCGCGCGCGAAGGCGCCAAGGTGCTGTGCGTCGATCACAATCTGGCGTCGGCGCAGGAAACCGTCGACCTGATCGCGGCCAAGGGCGGCATTGCGGTTGCCTTCAAGGCCGACGTCACCAAAAATGCCGACATCAAGGCGATGGTGGCGGATGCGCATGGCCGCTGGGGCAGCGTCGACATCCTGCACAACAATGTCGGCGTCAGCCTCTCCGGCGGCGATGCCGAGCTGCTCGACATTACCGAGGAGGCGTTCGACCGCTGCGTGGCGATCAACCTGAAGAGCTGCATCCTCGCCGCCAAGCATGTGATCCCGATCATGCGCCAGCAGCAGCGCGGCTCGATCATCAACATCTCGTCGATGGCCGCGATCACGACCTATCCATACGTCGCCTACAAGGCGACCAAGTCAGCGATGATCGCCTTCACCGAACAGCTCGCCTACCAGAATGCGCAATATGGCATTCGCGCCAACGTGATCCTGCCGGGATTGATGAACACGCCGATGGCGGTGGACACGCGCGCACGCGAATTCAAGAAGAGCCGCGCCGAGGTCGAGGCTGAACGTGACAGCAAGGTGCCGCTGCGCCACAAGATGGGCACCGGCTGGGACGTCGCCAATGCTGCGCTGTTCCTCGCCTCGGATGAGGCGAATTTCGTCACCGGTGTGACGTTGCCGGTCGATGGCGGCGCCAGCGTGCGGCGCGGTTAACGAATAGCGAGGAATCCGGCCGGTTAATTGAGACGATTAACCTGTGTGACGATGTGCGATTAATCACTGTGACGGCATCACGTGGCAATGCGCCACAATGATTCGAAAAACTTGAAGTATTCCAATGACACGGCGATGTGACGGCGCGTCCACATAAATCGAAATCCTGACTCGTTGTGGTCGCACGAAATTCATCTGCGCTCTGTATCTCGCACGCCAAGAACTTCTGGAGTGCCTGGACCAATGAGCGAAGAATTCGAACTCAGACCCGATCAGTGGGATGCGCTGAAAGCGTTGCGGATTCCCGCAGCAAACCCGTCACGGCTGAACCGGTTCGCCGTCGAGAGCCTGATCACGCTCGGTTATGTCGCCGTGCGTGGAGATTCGTTCGAATTGACGCCCGCGGGCCGCAAGGTGCTGGTCCGCGGCTCGTCGCAATTGTTGCTCGATATCGCAGCCTGATTCCCTTCAAACTGACACGAGGCTTACACACACGCGGCATCATGCCGCGTGTGCTTTTCCGGGGATAGTCGCCTCGCCGTGCTGCGTCAGCGGCTTCATGCCGGTGACCGTGCGCAGCAGCACATAGAACACCGGCGTCAGGAACAGGCCGAACACGGTGACGCCGATCATGCCGGAGAACACCGCGACGCCCATCGCGCGCCGCATCTCCGAGCCCGCGCCGGTCGACAGCACCAGCGGCAGCACACCCATGATGAACGCCATCGACGTCATCAGGATCGGCCGCAGCCGCAGCCGGCTCGCCTCGATCGCAGCGCGGATCGGGGAGCGCCCGGCGAATTCGAGCTCGCGCGCGAATTCGACGATCAGGATGGCGTTCTTGGCCGACAATCCGACCAGCACGATCAGGCCGATCTGGGTGAAGACGTTGTTGTCACCCTTCGACAGCCAGACGCCGAACATCGCGGCCAAGAGGCCCATCGGCACGATCATGATGATCGACAGCGGCAGCGCCAGGCTCTCGTAGAGCGCGGCGAGCACCAGGAACACCAACAGGATCGCGAGCGGAAACACCCAGATTCCGGAATTGCCGGCGATGAACTCCTGATAGGTCAGGTCGGTCCATTCGAAGGCAAAACCCGGCGGCAGTGTTTCGGCCGCGATCCGTGTTGCCGCCTCCTGCGCCTGGCCGGACGAGAAGCCCGGCGCCGCAGCGGCGTTGATGTCTGACGACAGGAAGCCGTTGTAGCGGATCGCGCGCTCCGGACCCGCGCTTTGGCGGACCTTCAACAGCGCCGACAGCGGTACCATGTCGCCCGAGGACGAGCGCACCTTCAACTGCCTGATGTCGTCGGCACGCGCACGGAACGGCGCGTCCGCCTGCACATAGACCGAATAGGTGCGGCCGAATTTGTTGAAGTCGTTGACATAGTAGGAGCCGAGATAGATCTGCAGCGTGTTGAAGACCTCCGTGACCGGCACGCCGAGCTGCAACGCCTTGGTGCGATCGATGTCGGCGAACAGCTGCGGCACGTTGACCTGGAAGCTCGAGAACACGCCGGCGATCTCCGGCGCCTTCTGCATCGCCGTCATGAACGCCTTGGTCGCGTCGTTCAGCGCCTCATAGCCGAGGCCGGCACGGTCCTCGATCTGCAGCTTGAAGCCGCCGATGGTGCCGAGGCCGTTGACCGGCGGCGGCGGGAACATGGCGATGAAGGCATCCTGGATGCCGGCATATTTCTTGTTGAGCGCCGCCGCGATCGCCGGGCCGCTCAGCGACGGATCCTTGCGCTCGTCGAACGGCTTCAGGGTCGAGAACACGATGCCGGCGTTGGAGGAGTTGGTGAAGCCGGAGATCGACAGGCCGGGAAACGCCACGGAGCTTTCGACACCCGGCTGGGTCAGCGCGATGTCGCTCATCTTGCGGATCACTTCCTCGGTGCGGTCGAGCGTGGCGCCGTCGGGCAGCCGCGCAAAGCCGACCAGATACTGCTTGTCCTGGCCCGGCACGAAGCCGCTCGGCACCTGCTTGAACAGCACGCCGGTCAGGCCGATCAGCAGCACATAGAGGCCGATCACCACGGCCTTGCCATAGATCACCTTGGTGACGGTCCGGCCGTAGTTCTCCGAGGACTTCGTGAAGACCTTGTTGAAGCCGCGGAAGAACCAGCCCAGCGACTTTTCCATGCCTCGGGTCAGCCAATCCTTCGGCTCGTCATGTCCCTTCAACAGCAGCGCCGACAGCGCCGGCGACAGCGTCAGCGAGTTGATCGCCGAGATCACGGTCGAGATCGCGATGGTCAGCGCGAACTGCTTGTAGAACTGTCCGGTGAGGCCGGAGATGAAGGCCAGCGGCACGAACACCGCGATCAGCACCAGCGCGATCGCGATGATCGGGCCGGAGACTTCGCGCATCGCCTGGTTGGTGGCATCGCGCGGCGACAGGCCGGATTCGATGTTGCGCTCGACGTTCTCGACCACGACGATGGCGTCGTCGACCACGATGCCGATCGCCAGCACCAGGCCGAACAGGCTGAGCGCGTTGATCGAGAAGCCGAACACATGCATCACCGCGAAGGTGCCGACGATCGACACCGGAACCGCGATCAGCGGAATGATCGAGGCGCGCCAGGTCTGCAGGAACAGGATCACGACCAGCACGACGAGCGCGATGGCCTCGAGCAGCGTATGGATGACGGCCTCGATCGAGGAGCGCACGAATTGCGTCGGATCGTAGACGATCTGGTACGACACGCCCTCCGGCATGTTCTTCTTGATCTCGGCCATGGTCGCGCGGACGTGGTCGGAGATCTCCAGCGCGTTCGAACCCGGCGCCTGGAAAATCGGGATCGCGACCGCCTGCTTGTTGTCGAGCAGCGAGCGCAGGCCGTATTCGGAGGCGCCGAGCTCGATCCGGGCGACGTCGCGCAGCCGCACCACCTCGCCGGCCGAGCCGGTCTTCACCACGATGTCGCCGAATTGTTCCTCGGTCGACAGCCGTCCCTCGGCGTTGACGGAGAGCTGGAGGTCGAGGCCCTTGACGCTGGGCGAGGAGCCGACCACGCCGGCGGCGGCCTCGACGTTCTGCGCCTGGATTGCGCGCACCACGTCGCTTGCGGTCAGCGCATGTTCGGCGGCCTTCTGCGGATCGACCCAGACCCGCATCGAATAGTCGCCGGCACCATAGAGCTGGACGTCGCCGACGCCGTCGATCCGCGCCAGCCGATCCTTGACGTTGAGCACTGCGTAGTTGCGCAGATACGTCATGTCGTAACGGTTGTTCGGCGACAGCAGATGCACGACCATGGTGAGGTCGGGCGAGCTCTTCTTGGTGATGATGCCGAGCTGGCGCACCACGGCCGGCAGGCGCGGTTCGGCCTGCTGCACGCGGTTCTGCACCAGCTGGGTCGCCTTGTCGGGGTCGGTGCCGAGCCGGAACGTCACCGTCAGCGTCATCGCGCCGTCGGTGGTCGCCTGGCTCGACATATAGAGCATGCCCTCGACGCCGTTGATCTGCTCCTCGATCGGCGTCGCCACCGTCTCGGCGATCACCTTCGGATTGGCGCCGGGATAAGTCGCGCGCACCACGACCGACGGCGGCACCACGTCGGGGTATTCCGAGATCGGCATCGCCACCAGCGAGATCAGGCCGGCCAGGAAGATCAGGATCGATAACACGCCGGCGAAGATCGGCCGGTCGATGAAGAATTTTGAGAGATTCATGGCTCCGCCCCCGCGTGCAGTGCCTAGCGCTGCACGACGTGCTGGTTGGTTTCAGTCGATGCCTGTTGCATGCCGCGCGCGCCCATCTCGGCGACTTCCATCTTCAGAAGTGCGCCGGGACGCACGCGCTGCAGGCCGTTGACCACGATGCGGTCGCCGGATTTCAGGCCGGCGGTGACGATCCGCAGGCCATCGACCGCGCCGCCGAGCGTGACGGAGCGGTACACGGCGCGGCTGTCGTCGCCGACCAGCATGACGAACTTCTTGTCCTGGTCGGTGCCGACGGCGCGCTCGTCGACCAGCACCAGCGTCTGCTGCTGGGGCTGGCCCATGCGCACGCGGGCGAACTGGCCCGGGATCAGCCGGCCGTCTTCGTTCTTGAACACGGCGCGGACGCGGATGGTGCCGCTCTGCCCGTTGACCTGGTTGTCGATCAGCTGGATGTGCCCCTTGGCGCTGAGGCCGCCCGACGTCACCATGTCGACCGGGATCTGATCGAGGTTGCCGCGCTTGCCGGACGCGTCCGCGATCGAGTTCAGCGCACGCAGCACGACCTCCTCATCGGCATCGAAGCTCGCATAGATCGGATTGACCGAGACCAGCGAGGTCAGGACCGGCGACGAGGTACCTGCCGCGACGAGATTGCCGACCGTGACCTCGATCCGGCCGACCCGGCCGTCGACCGGTGCGCGGACCTCGGTGTAGTCGAGATTGAGCTTTGCTGTCTGCAACGCGGCTTCGGCGGCCTTGACGTTGGCGATCGCCTCGCGATTGGCGTTGTCGCGCTGGTCGAAGTCGCGCTTGGTGACGATGTTGTTGCCGACCAGCTGTGCGCCGCGTTCGACTTCGCTCGTGGTGAACACGACGCGGGCCTTGGCCGCCTCGAGCTGCGCCTGCGCCCGGTCGACCTCGGCCGCGTAAGGCGCGGGGTCGATCTTGAACAGGATGTCGCCGGACTTCACCAGCGCGCCCTCGGTGAAGTTGGTCGAAAGGATCGCGCCCGCCACCCGCGGCCGCAGCTGGACGCGGTCGACGGCTTCGAGCCGGCCCGAGAAGTCATCGAACAGGGTGGTCGGCCGCGGCTGGACCACGGCGACGGTCACAGGGACCGCCGGTTCGGGCGCGGCGGCGGTAGCGGTCGCCTGCGCAGCATGGAAATAATGGCCGGTCGCAATCGAACCGGCCACCGCAAGGGCGCTGAGGATCACAACACCGCCGACGACACGTCGGAAACGGCCGGTACGGGGATTTTGGGTTGACGAGGGCATTCACGCGCTCCAGATATCTGTAGTGTTCGCTACAGATGTGGAGCTGGACGCCGGTCCGCAAGATACTTATGTATCAAGCGCTATGAATTTATTATCTCATTCGTGGGGAAATGGGAAGACGCGGAAAAACACTACGTGCAACAAGAGGATAAGCCAGGGACAATCCGTCACAGAAACGGCACCCGGCTTACGGAGCAACCAAAAATGGGAATGGGACGCCCCCGCGCCTTCGACGCGGACGCAGCTTTGGACCGGGCCATGGACGTGTTCTGGCGCCACGGTTACGAGGGGACCACTATCGCCCAGCTCACCGAGGCGATGAATATCAATCCGCCGAGCCTCTATGCCGCCTTCGGCAGCAAGGAAGGCCTGCTGAAGGCCGCGCTCGACCGCTACTCCGAAAAGCGCGACGCCTGGATGGAAGGGGTCTTGGGCGCCCCCACCGCGCGCGAGGTCGCCGAGCGGCTGCTGATCGGCACCGCCGATGCCCAAACCGATCCCGCAAACCCGCCGGGCTGCCTGCTGGTCCAGGGTGGCCTTGCCTGCGGTACCGGCTCGGCGAACGTTCCGTTTGAGCTGGCGGCACGCCGAATGCACACTGAAGACCAGTTGCGCGAGCGCTTCATGCGCGCGAAAACCGAGGGTGATCTGGCTGAGAGCGCCGATCCCGCCGCGCTGGCGCGCTATCTCTCCGCCGTCACCGCTGGGATGGGCGTGATGGCCTACTCCTCCGACCGCAACGCATTGCGCGAGATCGCCGCGGTGTCGCTGAAAGCGTTCGAGGAGCAGGCGAGAGGATAGCGGTTCACGTCAAGCGCATGCGAGCTCCAACGGGGTTGGGAGTGACCGGCGATGAATCATTGGACCGGCTGGCTGCCAGGTCTCAAGACGCTCCGTCGGTATGAAGCGGCGTGGCTTCCACACGACATCTTCGCCGGGCTTGTGCTCGCGACCATGCTGGTCCCGGTCGGCATCGCCTACGCGGAAGCGTCGGGCTTGCCCGGCATCTACGGACTTTACGCCACGATCATCCCGCTCCTCGTCTACGCGTTGTTCGGGCCGAGCCGCATCCTCGTCCTGGGACCAGACTCGGCGCTTGCAGCCGTCATCCTTGGCGTTGTCGTTCCACTGTCGGGCGGCGATTCCCTGCGCGCGGTAACCTTGGCCGCGATGATGGCCATCGTCTCCGGAACGATATGCATTGTGGCGGGCCTCGCACGGTTAGGATTCTTGACCGAGCTCCTGTCCAAGCCGATCCGCTACGGCTACATGAACGGAATCGCCCTGACCGTGCTGATCAGCCAGCTGCCAAAGCTGTTCGGCTTCTCCATCGAAGGCGATGGACCTTTGCGCAGCCTCTGGGCGATCGGCGGAGCGATCCGTGACGGAAAGACCAATTGGGCCGCCCTCGGGATCGGCCTTGCCACCTTGGCGGTGATCCTGCTGCTCGCGCGGAACAAGCGGTTGCCGAGCATTCTGATCGCCGTAGTTGCGGCGACGGCAGTCACCGGCGTGCTCGATCTCGGGGCGCGCTTCGGCGTGAAGGTTCTGGGTCCGCTTCCCGAGGGCCTGCCGGGTTTCGCCATTCCCTGGATCGGCTATGGCGATATCGTGCAAGTGCTGATCGGCGGTTGCGCCGTCGCGCTGGTGTCATTCGCCGACACCAGCGTGCTTTCGCGGGCTTATGCGGGAAGATTGGGCGATCGCGTTGATCCCAACCAGGAGATGGTAGGGCTCGGCGCGGCCAATCTGGCGGCCGGCTTTTTTCAGGGCTTTCCGATCAGCAGCAGCGGTTCGCGCACGCCTGTTGCAGAAGCTGCGGGGGCGCGCACCCAATTAACCAGCGTCATCGGTGCGCTTGCCATCGCCTTTCTGCTGCTGATGGCACCAAACCTGCTTCAGCACTTGCCCACCGCCGCATTGGCCGCCGTCGTCATCGCCGCGGCGATCGGCCTGTTTGAGGTCGGCGACCTCAAGCGAATCTACGACATTCAGCAGTGGGAGTTCTGGCTATCGGTGGTCTGCTTTGTCGGCGTGGCCGTGCTGGGAGTGATTCCGGGAATAGGCCTCGCCATCGTGATCGCCATCGTTGAGTTCTTGTGGGATGGCTGGCGCCCGCATTCCGCCGTACTGGGCCGCGCCTCCGGCGTGAAGGGCTATCACGACATCACGCGATATCCGGACGCGCGCCAAATCCCCGGGCTGGTCCTGTTCCGGTGGGATGCGCCGCTGTTCTTTGCCAATGCCGAGTTCTTCAAGGAGCGTGCGCTGGACGCGGTGGCGAAGTCGCCGACGCCGGTGCGCTGGCTGGTGGTTGCTGCCGAGCCGGTCACCAGCGTGGACGTGACTGCCGGCGACGTCCTCGCCGAGCTGGACCAAGCATTGCATGCAAAGGAGATCGAGCTGTGCTTTGCCGAGCTCAAGGATCCCGTCAAGGACAAGCTGAAGAAATTCGGCTTGTTGGCGCAGCTTGGCGAGAACAGCTTCTTCCCGACCATCGGCGTCGCCGTTTCGCGCTACCTCGAGATCAATGACGACGTGGCCTGGGAGGACTGGGAAGACCGGACTCAATCCTAGGTTCAATCCGGCTATCCGGGCGGTTCACCACATCGTCTGTCGCGCGCGCTCCGGCCATTCGCGATCGTATTTTTCGCCGCCGACCGTGTGCTCGCTCATCTCGGCCAGGATCTGGCCTGGCGTCGGCAGAGCCTTCGGATCGACCCGCTTGTCCGGATTCCAGAGGTCGGAGCGCACGATCGCGCGGGCGCACTGGAAATAGATCTCGTCCACATTCATCACTATCACCGTGCGCGGCGCCTTGCCTTCCATCTTGAAGGAGGCCAACAGCTCCGGCTCGGCCGAGACATAGGCCCGGCCGTTGACGCGCAGCGTGCTGCCCGAGCCCGGAATCAGGAACAGCAGCCCGACGCGAGGATCGCGCACGATGTTGCGCAGCGAATCGCAGCGATTGTTGCCGCGGCGATCCGGCATCATCAGCGTCTTCGGATCATGGATGCGCACGAAGCCCGGCAGGTCGCCCCGCGGCGAGCAGTCGAGCCCCTCGGGCCCCGAGGTCGCAAGCGACACGAACGGCGACTTCTCGATGAGCACACGATAGAGCGGCGTCACGTGATCGGCGACCTTCACGGTCGACGCGTCGTTCGGGAAGCCGTAGATCGCCTCAAGCTGCTCGATCGTGGAAATCACCGACATTCGTGCTGTTCTCCTTTGTGGCTAGTCGTCTCTTGCTATTCGTCCCAGCGCTCGCCCTTGATGATGCGAACAAGCTGTCGTGCGTGATACTCGGCGGTGCCGGAATTGACGATGGTGAAATCGGGCGTCGACGTGCTTTCGTCGACGGTGCGGGCCAGCCGCTGCGCGAGCAGGCCGTCGCTGCTGCGTGCCCGCGCAGCCAGCCGCGCGGCCAGCACATCCGGCGGCGCCGTGATCGACACCACGACGGCATTGGCGTAGTGGCGGCGCGCTGCTGCGATCACCGTGCGCGAGACGTTCGCGATCACGGTCCGCCCGGCTCGGATCTCATCGTTGATCGCGCGCGACAGCGCATAGCGATGGCCGTGCGCTTCCCAGTGCATGGCGTAATCGCCGGCGGCGACCGCACGCTGGAAGGCTTCCGCGCTGACCTCTTCATTATCTTCCGAGGCCGACGCCTGACGTGTGATCAGGCGGCGGGGAAACACGATGTCGCGATCGTCGGCGCAGGCCGCCTTCGCCAGCCCCAGCAGCGTGTCCTTGCCGGCGCCGCTCGGGCCGACCACCAGGATCAACCGGCCGGGACCGATCGCGGTGCGCTGCTCGGCGACGACGGACGCACCGGTCACGCGACCCTCCCCCCTTCGCGCCAGACGCTGCGCACGACAGGCAGATCGCGCGCGACGTGCACGCGGATCAGATCGGCGCGCCTGCCGACCGCGATCTCGCCGCGATCGGACAGGCCGACTGCTTCGGCGGGCGTCTTGGTCACGGTGCGGACAGCGGAAGCAAGATCGATCGCCGGCACATGCCGCGACAGTTGCAGGGCGGCCATCAAGAGGCTGGAGGGAATGTAATCCGACGACAGGATATCCAGCATGCCCTCATTGGCGAGATCGACGGCCGCGATATTGCCGGAGTGCGAGCCGCCGCGCACCACGTTCGGCGCGCCCATCAGGATGTCGATGCCGGCGGCGTGCAGCCCGCGCGCGGCTTCCATCGTGGTCGGGAATTCCGCGACTGCGACCTTGTCGTTGACGGCGTCGACCACGTTTTCATCCGTGGTGTCGTCGTGGCTCGCCAGCGGAATCCTGTACTGATGCGCCAGCGCGACGATGGCGCGGGTGTTCGCCACCGCATATTCCTTCTGATAGGCGAAGCGGCGGGCGAACAGCACGTCGAGCTGGGCGTCGGTCATGCCGCCGCCCTTGCCGCGGTAGTAATCGCGCAGCTTCACCTCGTCGCGGAACTGCCGCTGGCCCGGCGTATGGTCCATCAGCGACATCAGCCGCACATCCGGCCGGTCGATCAGCTCCTTGGCCTCGGCGACGACATCAGGCATCGGCACCTCGCAGCGCAGATGCAGGAAGTGATCGGCACGCAGCAGGTCCTCCTCGCGCGCGGCCGAGATCGCCGCCGCGAGCACGCCGGCGCGGCCGTCGACATCCTCGGCGCCGTCCTCGCGCCAGACCCGAAGCGAGTCCAGCACCGTGGTGATGCCCGAGGTCGCGAGCTGGCCGTCATAGGAGATCACGGCCGCGACCGGATTCCAGAACACCTTCGGCCGCGGCACGTAGTGCATTTCGAGATGGTCGGTGTGCAGCTCGATCAGCCCGGGCATCAGGAGATCGCCGCCGGCATCCTCGGCTGCCTCGGGCGCCCTGCCCTCGCCGAATTCGGCGATCTTGCCGTCAGCGATCGCAACCCAGCCCTGCTCGATCACGCGATCGGCGAGGACCAGCCGGGCGTTGCCGATGATGGTGTCTTGCTTGGCGGTCATTTCAAACGGTCCTTCAGGCAGCAGCCGCGAACGAGGTCACATCGACGATACGGTCGGCGATCAGATGGCGGATCTCGTCGTCATGGACAATCGCGACCATCGCGACGCCCTTGGTCTTTTTCTCCGCAATCAGCTCGACCACCACTGCGCGATTCGCCGCATCGAGCGAAGCGGTCGGCTCGTCCAGCAGCAGGATCGGCAGGTCCGAGATGAAGCCGCGCGCGATGTTGACGCGCTGCTGCTCGCCGCCGGAGAAGGTCGAGGGCGGCAAGGTCCACAGCCGCTCCGGAATGTTGAGCCGGCGCAACAGGCGCCCGGCGCGTTCGCGGGCCTCCTCGCGCGCCACGCCGTTGACGATCAACGGCTCGGCGACGACGTCGATCGTGGCCACCCGCGGCACCGCGCGCAGGAACTGGCTGACATAGCCGATGGTCGAGCGGCGGATGCTCAGCACCTGCCGTGGTTCGGCGGTCGCGAGGTCGATCACCGTGCCGCGATGGCGGATGCCGATCCGGCCGCTGTCGCAGCGATAATTGCCGAAGATCATCTTCAGGATCGAGGATTTGCCGGCGCCCGACGGGCCCGACAGCACCACGCACTCGCCCGGATCGGCGTGGAACGAAACGCCCCGCACCACCGGCAGCTCGACGCCGCCTTGCAGATGCATGGTGAAGGTCTTCTCGGCGTTGGCAAGTTCGATCATCGCGGTCATTGGCAAGCTCATGGCGGCAGTATCGAGGAAACGAGCAGCTGCGTATAGGGCTCGCGGGGATCATCGAGCACCTGGTCGGTGAGACCGGTCTCGATGACGCGGCCGCCCTTCATCACCATCACGCGATGCGACAGCAGGCGCGCGACCGCGAGATCGTGGGTCACGACGATGGCGGCAAGGCCGAGCTCGCTGACGAGATTGCGCATCAGATCGAGCAGGCGCGCCTGCACCGAGACGTCGAGGCCGCCGGTCGGCTCGTCCATGAACACCAGCCGCGGCTCGGTGACGAGGTTGCGCGCGATCTGCAGCCGCTGCCGCATACCGCCCGAATAGGTCTTCGGCGCATCGTCGATGCGGCCGACATCGATCTCGACCCGATCGAGCCAGGTCGATGCGGTGTCGCGGATCCGGCCGTAGTGATTCCAGCCGACCGCCATCAGCCGCTCGCCGACATTGGCGCCGGCCGAGACGCCCATGCGCAGGCCCTGCGCCGGGTCCTGATGCACAAAGCCCCAGTCGGTGCGGAACAGGAAGCGCCGCTCCGATTCGCCGAGCTCGGCGAGGTCGCGCAGCACGCCGTCGCGCATCCGGTAGGACACCCGGCCCGCGCTCGGCGCGAGCTGCGCGGAGAGCAGTTGCAGCAGCGTCGACTTGCCCGAACCGGACTCGCCGACGATCGCCAACACTTCACCGGGATAGAGTGCGAACGAGACGTCGCGGCAGGCCGGGAGCCGGCCGTAATTCTTGGCAAGCCCCTCGGCCACCAGCAGCGGCTGATCGTTGTCGAGGCTCGAGAGCTCAGACATGCGCCTTCTCCTTGTGCGGCGCCGCGCTTTCGGTGCCGTGATGGCCGGCGGCCTGGCGCTGCTCGCAGAAGTCGGTATCGGAGCAGACGAACATCCGCCCGCCCTTGTCGTCCGTGACGATCTCGTCGAGATAGGAATTATCCGCGCCGCACAGCGCGCAGGGCGCGTCGAAGCGGTAGCGCGTGAACGGATGATCCTCGAAATCCAGCGAGACCACAGTGGTGTAGGGCGGGATCGCGTAGATCCGCTTCTCGCGGCCGGCGCCGAACAGCTGCAGCGCCGCGCAATTGTCCATCTTCGGATTGTCGAATTTCGGCGTCGGCGACGGGTCCATCACGTAGCGCGCGTTCACCTTCACCGGATAGGCGTAGGCGGTCGCGATATGGCCGAAGCGCGCGATGTCCTCGTAGAGCTTGACATGCATCAGCCCGTATTCGGCCAGCGCGTGCATCCGCCGCGTCTCGGTCTCGCGCGGCTCGAGGAAGCGCAGCGGCTCGGGGATCGGCACCTGATAGACCAGCACCTGCCCGGCATGCAGCGACGCCTCGGGAATGCGGTGCCGGGTCTGGATCACGGTCGCGTCCGTCGTTGACGTCGTGGTCGCGACACCAGCGGTCTTGCCGAAGAACTTGCGGATCGAGATCGCGTTGGTGGTGTCGTCCGAACCCTGGTCGATCACCTTCAGCACGTCGTCGGGACCGAGGATCGCAGCCGTCACCTGCACGCCGCCGGTGCCCCAGCCATAGGGCATCGGCATCTCGCGGCTCGCGAACGGCACCTGATAGCCGGGGATCGCGATCGCCTTCAGGATCGCGCGGCGAATCATCCGCTTGGTCTGCTCGTCGAGATAGGCGAAATTGTACGTCGGCGCGTTCATTCCGCGGCCTCCTGCAGTTCCACGGCCTCGTTGGCTTCCGCGAACTCCTGCCGCAGCTTGCGCAGCAGGCCGAGCTCGGACTGGAAGTCGACGTAGTGCGGCAGCTTGAGATGCTCGACGAAGCCGGTCGACTGGACATTGTCGGAGTGCGACATCACGAACTCCTCGTCCTGCGCCGGCGCCGCGGCCTCCTCGCCGAGCTCGCGTGCGCGCAGCGCGCGGTCGACCAGCGCCATCGACATGGTCTTGCGCTCGCTCTGGCCGAAGGCGAGGCCATAGCCACGGGTGAAGCACGGCGCCTCGGTCGTCGAGCCCTTGAACTGGTTGACCATCTGGCACTCGGTGAGCTCGATCGAGCCGAGCGGCACCGCGAAGCCGACGTCTTCGGCTGAGAATTCGACCTCGACCTCGCCGAAGCGGATCTCGCCGGCGAAGGGATGATTGCGGCCGTAGCCGCGCTGCGTCGAATAGCCGAGTGCGAGCAGAAAACCCTCGTCGCCGCGCGCCAGATTCTGCAGCCGCAGATCGCGATCGGCTGGGAAGTTCAGCGGTTCGCGCGTGAGGTCGCCGACCACAGCGTCGGCATCGGCCCGCGGCGACGATTCGATCAAACCATCGCGGCCGAGAATGTCGGTGACCCGCGGCGTTGCCGCCTGCGAGGCTTCCGCGGTCGCCGGCTGCTCCGGCACAAAACCTTCCGCAAGCTGCGGATCGAGCAGGCGATGGGTGTAGTCGAAGGTCGGCCCCAGGATCTGGCCGCCCGGAACGTCCTTGAAGGTCGAAGAGATGCGCCGCCGCACCAACATCTCGCCGGTATTGACCGGCTCGGTGGCGCCGAAGCGCGGCAGGGTGGCGCGGAAGGCGCGAACCAGGAAGATCGCCTCGATCATGTCGCCGCGCGCCTGCTTGATCGCGAGCGCCGCAAGCTCGCGGTCGTAGAGCGAACCTTCGGTCATCACGCGGTCGACACCAAGCGCGAGCTGCCCGGAGATCTGCGCCAGCGACACCTCGGGCACATCGCGATCGCCGCGCCGCTCATGCGCCAGCAGCCGATGAGCGTTCTCGATGGCGCGCTCGCCTCCCTTGACGGCTACATACATCGCTCACACTCCGCTTGCGATCAGCCGCGTGGTGCGCGGGATCGCGACAATCTTGTCGTCATGGACCAGCACGACGTCGATGCCGCGCGGGAACAGCGCTTCATTGATCGCCAGCCGCTGGAACAGGTCGCGCGGCTTGATCATCGCCTGCAACATCGCGCTGCCGTCGATGCCGGGACCCTTCAGCTCGAAGGCCGGCCCCTGCGTCAGGCTGTCGATCTGCAGGATCAGCGTGGTCGACCGGTCAGGATATTCGCTGCTGCCGAACGCGAATCGCTCCAGCACCGGCAGGTTTGCGGCATCGCCGATCAGCGCGAAGCTCGCGATCGAGGGATCGGCGATCACCGGCGCGCTGGCGTGAAACTTCAGCCAGCGGGCGACATCAGGCGTCGCCGACATCGCGGCATCGAGCCAGATCGGCGTGTCGTGATCGAACAGCGTCAGCGCGATCGCGGCCGCGCCGCGCATCATCCCGGCGGGTGTTCCGACGCTCGCGGCGACGCGCTGCACGCTGCCCGGGCGCGCCATCGCATCCATCACGGAGCGGAATGTGGATTGCGCCGACAGCACCTTGTCGGCAAACCCTGCGGGCATTTCGGCAATCGTCGTCATTGCATCACCCTTCACCGCGCACCATGGTGTAGAAATCAACCCGCGTCGCCGCGGTCTCGGCGGCCTTGCGGGCGCGTTCGGCGTTCATCGCGACCCGCAGCGGCGCGATCACCTTGGCCTCCACCTCGCCGGACAATTCCGCCGACTGCACCATGGCGTCGCATAGCGCGATCATCTGCGCCTTGTGCGCATCGCGGCCGAGCGTGTAGCCGAAGCCGACTTCGCCGGTCGCAAGCCGCACCGCCGCGCGCGATACCGTCGCCTCGCCGAGGTTGAACGGCGCACCGTCACCGCCGATCCGCCCGCGCATCATCACGAGGCCGTTCTCCGGCTCGCGCAGGTTCTCGTGGCTGGGCACCGCGATCGCCGCCAGCCTGCCTGCGATGTCGGCCGCGGCGGAGTGCGCCAGCACCGTCATCGCGGCCTTGCGCTGGGCCTGTTTGCTGTCCGGTCCGGTCGAATTCGTGGTTGAATTCATGGGCAACCTTGCTTGCATCAAGTTGTCTATGATACTAGACAACTTGATAGCCGAGCGCCATGACTGTTTCGTGACAAACCGAAGATTTCTGGTATCACCGCGCCATGAGCATGCAGGAAAGTTCCGGCGTCGCCTTGTGGCGGCAGGTCGCTGACGGCATCGAGCGCGGCATCGCCGACGGCCGCTTTGCTGCGGGCGAAAAGCTGCCCGGCGAGATGGAGATCGCCGAGACTTACCGGGTCAACCGCCACACAGTGCGGCGGGCGCTCGCCGCATTGGCGGAGCGCGGCCTGGTGCGCGCCGAGCGCGGCAGCGGCACCTATGTCGAAGCCCAGCGCCTTGCCTATCCGCTGCGTTCACGCACGCGATTCTCGGAGATCGTCGGCGCCGGGGGCCACGAGCCGCGCGGCCAGCTGATCGATGCAGGCAACGACGTCGCCAACCGCGAGATCGCGCGCGAGCTGGGTTTGAAGATCGGCGCGCCGCTGATCCGGATCGAAGCGGTGCGGCTCGCGGACCGGACGCCGATCTGCGTGTCCACCACCTGGCTGTCGGCCGAGCGGTTTCCCGATGCCGGCAGCGTGTTTGCGGACGTTCGCTCGATGACGAAGCTGCTCGGGCACTACGGCGTGAAGGATTACCACCGCGCCTCGACCCGGATCACCGCGGCGATCGCCGATGCGACCGACGCCGCGCGGCTCGACCTGCCGCTGGGCCGGCCGGTGCTGGTGGTCGACGCGACCGACGTCGATATGCTGGACCGCCCGCTGGTGACCAAGCGCTCGCGCTTCGCCGCCGAACGCGTGGAGTTTCTGGTCGAGAATAGCTGATCTCTCTGCTCCCTCGCCCCGCTCTTGCGGGGAGAGGGTTGGGGTGAGGGGCTGCCTCCGCGAATCCGACAGATGTGAGTACGGGGACAAACCCCTCACCCGGATTGCACCGGACGATGCTTCGCATCGCCGAGCGCAATCCGACCTCTCCCCGCAAGCGGGGGGCGAGGTGACCTCCTACACCACCGCCCTTTGGCCGATGATGGCAAAGCGCAGCTTGCTCGAGATGAAATCGATCGCGGCGACCGCGATCAGGATCATCAGGATCAGGAACGACACCTTCTGCCATTCCAGCACGCGGATCTGCTCGGCGAGCTGGAGCCCAATGCCGCCGGCGCCGACGATGCCGATGATGGTGGCCGAACGGGTGTTCGACTCGATGAAGTAGAGCACCTGGGCGGCGATCACAGGCAGCACCTGCGGCAGCAGCCCGAAGCGGATTTCATGCAACGCATTGCCGCCGGAGGCGCGGATGCCCTCGACCTGCTTGCGATCGGCCGCCTCGATCGCCTCCGAGAACAGCTTTCCGAACGCGCCGAAGTCGGAGACCATGATCGCCAGCACGCCGGCGAACGGGCCGAGACCGACGACGTTGATCCAGACCAGCGCCCAGATCAGCGTATCGACGCCGCGGATCGAATCCAGGAAGCGGCGCACCGGAAAGCGGATCAGGTTCGAGGGGATGATGTTGCGCGCCGCCAAGAGGCTGACCGGCAGCGCCAGCACCGCCGCAAGCGTGGTGCCGAGCAGCGCGATCGACAGCGTCTCGCCGAGCGCCTGCATGTAGAGCGGGAACGACGCGCCGGGATTGGGCGGGATCATCATCATGGTGATCCAGCCGAGCTGGCTCATTCCCGAGATCAGCCTGGACGGCGAGAAGTCGAGATCGACCAGGCCGTATGCAAAGATCGCGATCGCCGCCACGATCGTGGCCGGCATCGCCAGCCGCGCCGACGCGGGGCGTTCGAACACGCCGGGGTATTTCGCACGCAAGTCCGCGGTGTCCGGCTTCGGCAGCTGGCTCATCGCCGGGTCTCCTTGCCGAACAGCCGGCCGCGCAGCCAGCCGGTCGAGATGTCGATGATGAAGACGGTGACGATGATGGTGACGAGGATCGCGCTGACGTCGGAATAATAGAACTTGCGGATCGCGACCACGAGCTCCTGGCCGATGCCGCCGGCGCCGACGAAGCCCATCACCGACGCCTCGCGGACGTTGATCTCGAAGCGCAGCAGCGCATAGCTGGCGTAGCCCGCCGAGACCTGCGGCAGGATGGCAAAGCGCATGCAGGACAGCCAGCTCGCGCCGGTGGAGCGGATGCCCTCGACCGGCTTCATGTCGGCATTCTCGACGATCTCGGCGAACAGCTTGCCGAGCGCCCCGGTGGTGTGGATCGCAATCGCCAGCACGCCGGCCATCGGCCCGAGGCCGAACGCGATCACGAAGATCAGCGCGAACACGATACCCGGCACCGTGCGGGCGAATTCGAGCAGGCGACGGACGGTAAAGCGCACCCATGGTCCCGGCGAGGTGTTCTGGGCCGCGAAGAAATTCAGCGCAAAGGCAAACACGGCACCGGTCAAGGTGCCGACATAGCTGATCAGGAGGGTCTCACCGAGCAGCCGCAACCATTTCTTCAGGCCCCAGAACCATTCCACCGGATCGGTCCAGACCCGGGCACCGGAATCCAGCGTCAGGATGCGGTCGAAATAGCTGACGAAGTTGCCGAAATAGGTGAAGAACGTGTGCAGGTTCACATCGGCGCCGAGCGCCGCGATAAACAGCGCCGCGCAGAACACCGCGGCCGCCACCGTCGCCTTCAGCCGCTTGCGCGCGACCGCCTTGCGATAGGCATCGTTCAGCGTCGCCAATTGCTGCGCTGGAAGGATGGAAATGGCGGTCGCCATCGATGCGGGCCAGTCTGCTCGAGGGAGGAACGAAAAGGGCCGGGTTGTCGAAACCCGGCCCAATTCAGCGGCGACGCGCGATCAGGAGCCCTTCTTGCGCAGAGCGTCGACGAACTTGATCAGCTCGATGGTCTTGTCGTAGTCGGCGTTGGTGACCGGCTGCCATGGACGGTTCTTGCCGTCGGACAGCTTCTTGAAGGCTTCCGGATCCTTCGTCGGCATGTCGAGGAAGGCCTGCTTGATCTTCGCCTTCATGTCGTCGGGAAGGCTCTCGAGATAGGCGTAGGGCGAGTTGATGATCAGGTCGGACTTCACGATGATACGGAAGTCCTCCTTCTTCAGCGGCGTGCCGTCGCTCGACTTCACCATGTTCTTGGCGAGCATGCGGGTCAGGTTGGAATCGTCGTCGGCATTCCACCAATTGGCGGCGACGTCGACGGTGCCCTGCGCCAGCGCCAGCACGGCGTTCTCGTGGCTGCCGGTGAAGACGACCTTGGAGAAGTAGGTCTCCGGATCGATCCCCATCTGGTTCAGCTTGAAACGCGGCATGTTGTTGCCGGAGGTCGAGTTGGGATCGACCAGGCCGATATTCTTGCCCTTGAGGTCTTCGACCTTCTGGTACGGGCTCTTGGCGAGCACGTAGAACACCGAATAATAGCCCTTCGAACCGTCGGCATTGACGTCGATCACGAACGCGTCGGTCTTGACGCCGGTGAGGCGAGCGCGGGCGAACGACGCCGGGCCGTAGTAACCGATGTGGATGTTGCCGGCGCGCTGGCCCTCGATGACGGCCGCGTAGTCGTTGGCGACGCGCAGGGTCACCTTGATGCCGAGTTCCTTCGACAGATACTCGGTGAGCGGACCGTAGCGCTCGGTAACACCGGAGCCGTTCTCGGCGGGAATCACCGCGAAGGTGATCTCCGGATACTTGGTCTTCCAGTCCTCGGCCGAAGCCGATCCTGCAAACGCCAGCGCGGCGGCGCCGGCCAGAATGATGCGACGAGTGATCATGTTACCCCTCTTTGGTAGTTACGCCTGTTGGCCGGGCGAAATGCCCGGTTGCCCTGTTTTTCGAAAATGCGCCGCTCAGGCCGCGGCAGCGGTGCCGAGCGCCGGAGCAGTTGCGCCGTCGGGCGCGGGCATCGGGGCCGCGCCCATGACGTCATTGGCCTCGAGGTCGTAGAGCTCGCGGGCAATATGGTCGGTGAGCGCCGCGGGGGCGCCGTCGAACACCACGCGCCCCGCCGCCATGCCGATCAGGCGGTCGCAATAGCTTCGCGCCAAGTCGAGGGAGTGCAGGTTGCAGAGCACCGTGATGCCGAAATGCTTGTTGATGCGCAGCAGCGCGTCCATCACGATCTTGGTGTTGCGCGGATCGAGCGAGGCGATCGGCTCGTCGGCAAGAATGATGTCGGGTTCCTGCACCAGCGCGCGGGCAATCGCGACCCGCTGCTGCTGGCCGCCGGAGAGCTGATCGGCGCGCTGCGCCGCGAGCTGGGCGATGTCGAACTGCTCGAGCGCGGACAGCGCGAGCGCCCTGTCCTGCTCCGGCCAGACCTGCGCCAGCGAACGCCAGGACGGGATCTGGGCGAGCCGGCCCATCAGAACGTTGGTCAGCACATCGAGGCGGCCGACGAGATTGAATTGCTGGAAGATCATCGCCGAGCGCGCCCGCCACTGCCGCAGCGCCTTGCCGCGCAGCGCGGTCACGTCAGTGCCTTCGAACAGGATACGGCCGGAGGTCGGATCGGCGAGACGGTTGATCATCCGCAGCAGCGTCGACTTGCCGGCACCGGAGCGGCCGATCACGCCGACAAAGCTGCCCGGCGCGATCGAAAAGGATGCGTTATCGACTGCGGCTTTTGTGCCGAACCGGCACGTCAAACCTTCCACCACCAGCATGCAATGCTCCAACCGCGTCGCGTTGGGCCATCGCTATCCCCGGTGCTTGACAGTTATGTGACGTGGCGTTGCAGTGCGGCGATCGTCCACACCCCTTCCCTGCCGTTCGTTTGACGTCATCGCAACGTCATGATGTTGTCATCAAGCATCCTGATGACGAGCCCGCATCTCCCCGGAAGCCAAAGATTTACAAGATTTGCGGAGGCCCTGATGGCCGGAAAAACACTCTCGGTTGTGCCGACGATCGACCCGACTGCGTCGGTGCGCGAGAGCAAGCTCGGCAAATATACCGAGGTCGGCGCGCGCACCATCCTGCTTGAAGTCAGCATGGACGACTATTCCTACGTCGTGAACGACAGCCAGATCACCTACACCTCGATCGGCAAGTTCTGCTCGATCGCGGCGATGACCCGCATCAATCCCGGCAACCACCCGATGCATCGCGCGACGCAGGCACATTTCACCTACCGCGCCAGCGCCTATTTTCCCGGTGAGAGCGACGACACCGATTTCTTCAACTGGCGACGTGCGCATCACGTGCATATCGGCCATGACGTCTGGATCGGTCATGGCGCGATCCTGCTGCCGGGCCGGAACGTCGGAACCGGCGCTGTCGTCGCTGCAGGCGCGATCGTGACCAAGGATGTGCCCGCCTACACCATCGTTGCCGGTAATCCGGCGCGGCCGGTGAAGCGGCGCTTCTCCGAGACAGCAGCGGATCGCCTGACAGCGCTCGCGTGGTGGGACTGGGATCACGAAACACTTCGTCGTGTCCTGCCCGACTTCCGCAAACTCGTGGTCGAGGAATTCCTCGACAAGTATGAGGCCGAGGCCGTATCCCAATCACAGAGCAAGCAATGGAGCGCCGTAAGGTGACGGACATTTTCATTGAAGGCGGACGCACGCTGGTTGACGGTGCGTTGGTCGAGACCTCGCTGCGCACTACCGGCCGCGACATCGGCGCACTCGACGCCGAACAGGGCCGCGCCGCGCTCCACATCAATGCCGGCGGCCTCTTGGTGCTGCCCGGCATCATCGATCTGCACGGCGATGCGTTCGAGCGGCAGATGATGCCGCGCCCCGGCGTCGACTTCCCGACCGACGTGGCGCTGATCGACAGCGACCGGCAGGCGATCGCCAACGGCATCACCACCGTGTTCCATGGCACGACCTGGTCCTGGGAGCCTGGCCTGCGCAGTGCGGAGAATGCACGCAAGCTGCTCGACGCGATCGAGGCGCTGCGGCCGCAGCTCGCCGCCGATACACGCTTCCACCTGCGTCACGAGACCCACAATCTCGAGGCCGAGGCCGAGATCATTCAATGGCTCAGCGAAGGCCGCATCGATCTGTTCGCCTTCAACGACCACAGCAACGTCAAGCCGAAGAAGCGCAACCAGCTCGCCGAACGCACCGGGCTCTCCATCGAAGCCGTCAACGACATGCTCGATCGGATCGTGGCGCGCCGTCCCGAGGTACCCGCCTCGATCGCGCGACTGGCGGCCGCTGCGCGCGCGGCGAACATTCGGATGCTCTCGCATGACGACAACAGCCCGGCGATGCGCCAGGAGTTTCGCGCGCTCGGCGCCACGATCGCTGAATTCCCGGTCAATGAGGAGACCGCGCGCGACGCCGCCGCCGCCGGCGACTTCATCATATTCGGCGCGCCCAATGTGGTGCGCGGCGGCAGCCACACCGGCTGGACCAAGGCATCCGACATGATCGCACAGGGCCTCTGCGCGGTGCTGGCGTCGGACTACTATTATCCGGCGCAGCTGCTCGCCGCGTTCCGCCTCGCCGCCGACGGCATCCTGCCGCTTGCGAAGGCCTGGGACCTGATCTCGTCGGCACCGGCACGCGCGGCAGGGCTTGCCGATCGCGGCGTGATCGCCGGCGGCCGCCGCGCCGACATCATCGTCGTCGACGACAAGGTGCCGCTGCGGCCGCGCATCGTCGCCGTGATATCAGCCGGACGGCTGGTACATCTGGCAGACGCGAGCTGCCTTGTTCATTCGCTCGCACCGCGCAAGACAGTTGCGGCAGCATAGTCAGGACCTGTTCTGCCGCCATGGCCAACACTCCGCGCTACGCGATCTATTATGCGCCGTCACCCGACAGCGTCCTGCACCGCTTCGGTTCGACACTGCTCGGCTACGATGCCGTGTCGGGCGACGACCTGCCATTTCCCGATGGCGTCGCGCCCGACTGGCGCGAGGTGACGGAGGACCCGCGCAAATACGGTTTTCACGCCACGCTGAAGGCACCGACCGCGCTCGCTGACGGCAAGAGCGAGTCCGAGCTGATCGACGCCTGCGCCGCCTTCGCCGGCCGCGCGCGGCGCATTCCGGTGATCACACCTGTTGTCGATGCCATCAGCGGCTTCATCGCCGTGATTCCGGCTAGCCGCTCGGATGAGCTGCAACAGCTCGCCGCCGATTGCGTCACCGAGTTCGACGCGTTCCGTGCGCCGCTGACGCCGGACGATCGCGCGCGGCGCAAGCCCGAACGGCTCACGGAGCGGCAGCGCGACTATCTCGATCGCTGGGGCTATCCTTATGTCATGGAGGAATTCCGCTTCCACATGACGCTGACCGGACGGCTGAGCGACGAGCGGCGCGGCCCGATCGTGGCGCGGCTGCGCGAGCGGTTCGCGGCGATCGAGCTTGCGCGGCTGGCGATCGACCGCATCGCGCTGTTCAGGCAAGCGGATCCAGCTTCTCGCTTCCGCATCATCCGCAGCTGGCCGTTGCGAGCGTAACGGCGGACGCTACTCGTCCACCCGGGTGCGGGCGATGATCTCGGCGGCGCCCTTCGCGAGCAGCTCCATCCCGACGGCGCGGCCGAGCTCGCGCGGCCGGTCCGCCGGTCCGCGCCGCGTCACCTCGATGAAGCCGGCACCGGCCTCGTCGAGCACCGAGGCGCGCAGCGTCATCTCGTTTCCAGCGAGCGTGGCGTGGCCGGCGATCGGCGAATTGCAATGGCCGTTGAGCACCCACAGCACCTCGCGCTCGGCCTCAGCTGCAAGCCGCGACGGCGCATCGTCGATCCCGGCAAGCCGCGCACGCGTCGCCCAGTCGGTCGCGACGCATTCGACCGCGACGATGCCCTGGCCGACCGCCGGCAGCATCTCGTCGACGGAGAAATCATGCGCGATGCGCGCGGTCATGCCGATGCGCTCGAGGCCGGAGCGCGCCATCACCAGTGCATCCGCCGGCCCCACCTCGCCGCCATCGGGCAGCCGCTGCTTGGCGCCGCGATCGAGTTTTGCAATTCGCGTGTCGGCGGCACCGCGGAAATGAATGACCGTCGCCTCCGGAAACAGCCTCCGCAGATAGGCGGCACGGCGCACGGCATTGGTGCCGATCATGAAGCCCTTGCCGCGCGAGGCGCGAAACGCATCCAGCGTCAGGCCCGGCCGCAACACCAAGCTGTCATTGGCCGCATCGCGCGCCAGCATCGCGGCGAGGACGAGACCCGGCGTCTCCTCGTTGCCCGGCACGTCCTTCAGCGAATGCATCGCCGCCTGCAGCGTGCCGGCACGCATGGCTTCCCGGATCTCGGCGACGAAGGCGCCGCCCTTGCCGCCGTGACGCAACAGCTTGCTGGTCTGGTCCTGGTCGCCGCGGGTCTCGAACTTGACGATCTCGACGGCAAGGTCGCCCGCCGAGGCGCGCAGCAGCCGCGCGACCTCGTCCGTCTGCGCGAGCGCCATCGCGCTCTTGCGCGTCCCTATCCGCAAAACCTGTCCCGACACGAAAGCTCCGCTGCGCGTGATCATCAACGGCTGGGGATTAGAACAAAAGGCCAGTCAAAACAATGGTTTTTGCCCCGGCCCGGCCACGCTCAGGGAATCTCCTCAACGAGCGCCACGCCGGCCTCGCGCATCGCCGCGGTGGCGGCAGCAAGCGAACCGCCGAGATCGATGGCGCGGCAGCCCGGCAGCACGACCGCGGTCTCGAAGCCGAGCCGCCGCGCATCGAGCGCCGAATACTGCACGCAAAAATCAGTGGCGAGCCCGGCCATCACGACGCGCCTGAGGCCGCGCTCGCGCAGATAGCCGGCGAGCCCGGTCGGCGTTATCAGGTCGTTCTCGAAGAACGCCGAATAGGAATCGATCGCGGCCCGGAACCCCTTGCGGATCACGAGCTCGGCCCGCTCGGTTGCGAGCTCGGGATGAAACGCGGCGCCCGCGGTGCCCTGGATGCAATGATCCGGCCACAACGTCTGCGGCCCATAGGCCATGGTGATCGAGGAGAACGGCGCGGCGCCCGGATGCGAGGTCGCAAACGAGCTGTGGCCGGCCGGATGCCAGTCCTGGGTCAGCACGACATGGTCGAAGCGCGCCGCGAGCCGGTTGACCACCGGCACCACGGCGTCGCCGTCGGCGACCGCCAGCGCGCCGCCGGGGCAGAAATCGTTCTGCACGTCGATGATCAGGAAGAGATCGTCGGGCCCGATCTTCATCACGTCCCGATCCGCAACGACGCGCGCAGCTTGCGCAGGCAGGCGACCACCGATAGCGCGGTGATGCGGCCGGTCTTCGGATTCTCCGAGGGGATGTTCTCGATCATCATCGAGAACCGCGCGGAATCGGAATCGACCTCGATCCGATGGGTGTTGCGCGTCACCGTCGGATCAGCCCAGATCTCGACCCTTGTGCGATCGGGGCCGATGCCAGCGAGCGACAGCGCCACCGCGACGTTGAGATTGGCCGGAAAGCCCTTTGCCGCGTCGCGCGCGCTGCCCTCGAAGATCCGCAGCGGCTCGGTGATGCCCTCGATCCGGATGTTGTTCTCGACCAGATGCGGCGCGCCGATGAGGCCCGCGACCGGCTTCCGCGTCACCAGCTTCGCCGAATGGATGGTCCCGACCGCGGCCGCGGTGACGGCATCGAGCCCGATCAGCGCGCCGGTCGGCACGATGATCTGGCCGCCATGCGCCTTCGCGAGGTCGACCAGGTCCTCATTCTGCAACAGCGCACCGACGCTGAGCACGATCGCGGTCTTGCCGCGCGCGACCACCGGCGCCACGATCGAGCGCACCAGCTTGCTCGGCGCGCACTCGACCACGATGTCGGCGACCTCAGCCAGCTCATCGATCGGCAGCAGCTTCGGCGCAGACTTGAGCCCTTCGACCCAGCCGCGGTGCTTGTCCGGACTGTTCGCTGACACCGCAACCAGCGTCAGGCCCTCGATGCCCTGATCGAGCGCCTTGACGACGTCGGTGCCGATCGCGCCGAGGCCTGCGACCGCAACACGTGTCTTTGTCTTGCTGTCAGCCATCATTTCCCGCCGGCGAGCATCTTGACCAGGCGATAGAGATACTCCTCGCCCTCGTAGAACGATTTGACGAGCACGCGCTCGTCCTTGCCGTGAGCCCGGTTGTCATCGACATCGGATCCCAGCCCGGAATGGCCGTAGGTCGGAATTCCGGCATTGCGCAGATAGCTGCCGTCGGTGGCACCGGTGCTCATCACGGGAACGATTTCGGCATTCGGCCAGAACTCCTTCGACAGCTTCTCGACCGATCCCATGATCTCTTCGTTCAAGGGTGACGGCGGGCTCAACACGGCTTTGCCGGTCGGGGTCACCTCGATCTGCTTGTCGGCGAGCACGCGCTCGATCGTCGCCTGAACGCCTTCGACCGGCTCGCCGGGCAGGATCCGGCAGTTCACCTTGGCGGTTGCCAGCTGTGGCAGCGCATTGATGGCGTGGCCGCCCTCCAGCATGGTCGCGACGCAGGTGGTGCGGAGCTGCGCATTGTAGCCGGGATTCTCCGACAATCGCGCCAGCGCCGCCGGATCGGGCTGCGGCGCCAAAATGGCCTTGATATCGTCGGCATGCGACTTGTCGACCTCGGCGGTCTTGGTGAAATAGATCCGCGTGGTCTCGTTGAGATTCATCGGGAAGTCGTATTTGGAGAGCCGCACCAGGCCCTCGGCGAGCCGATAGATCGCATTGTCCTTGCGCGGCAGCGAGCTATGGCCACCGCGATCCTTCACGGTGAGCAGGTAGCCGATCGAGACCTTCTCGCTGGTCTGCACGCTGTTGCGGATCGCCTTGCCGTTCTTCAGGCCGACGCCGCCGCCTTCGTTGAGCGCGAACTCGGCGTCGATCAGGTCGCGGTGGTTCTTGATCAGCCACTGCATGCCGAGACCGTTGGAATCGAGGATCTCCTCGTCGGTCTCGAGCGCGACGATGATGTCACGATCGGGCTTGTAGCCCTCCTTCTTGTAGCGGATCAGATTGGTGATGAAGGCCGACGCCATGTATTTGTCGTCGCCCGAGCCGCGGCCGTAGAAATAGCCGTCCTGCTCGGTGAGCTTGAACGGATCGACCGACCAATCCTCGCGGTTGGCGGGCACGACGTCGATATGGGCGACCAGCAGGATCGGCTTGCGCGCGCCGGAGCCGCGCAGCCGCGCCACCAGATTGCCCTTGTGCGGTGCCGGCGAGAACACATGCACGTCGCCCTCGGGGAAGCCCGCCGCGCGGAGCCGCGCGCCCATCGCCTCCGCCGCCTTCTGCGTATCGCCGGTCGCGGTGGTCGTGTTGATCTCGACCAGCTCCTGGTAGATGCCGCGAGCAAATTGCTGCTGCTCGGTCAGTCCCTGCGCGCTCGCGCCGGACGCGAGCAGGACCGGAACGAACGCTGCCGCGAGTTGCAGCGATCGAACCATGTTTCGGGCGTTGTGCGACATCGTGCTCTCCCGGAATTCCACCACCTGATTGGAGATGAATTCAGACAGGCGGCACGCGCTTTGGCAAGACGGCGAGCCCTTCAATTTCCGCGCGCATGCTCCGCGCTTTCGCGCCGGCTATTTGGAGTCCTTATTTGGTGTCCTTGGCCGCAATCACCTCGATCTCGACCAGGAAGCCGGGATTGGCGAGCGCGGCGACGCCGACCACCGAGCGCGCCGGCAGGTTCGGCTGGCTGCCGCCGAAGAACTGGGTGTAGCCCTCCATGAAGGCCTTGAAGTCCATCGGCGCAGCCGTGCTGTGCACCAGGAACACCTGCATCTTGACGACGTCGCCCATGCCAAGCCCCTGGCCTTCCAGAATGGCCTTGATGCGGTTGAACACGCCGACGGTCTGGGTCTTGGTGTCGCCATAGGCCTGCGGGCTCGACGGATCGGCATCCTTGTTGGCGACCGGCGGCACCTGGCCGCTGACATAGACCGTCGTGGTGTTGCCGGTGACCGTCACCGCCTGCGCGATCGGGAAGGTCGAGTTGGGAATCGGATGCCTGACCACGTCAGCCGAGGCAGCGGTCGCCATCACCGACAGCGCGGCGCCCAGTGCGATACCGATGAATTTCATCGAACTCTTCTCCAAAGTGGTTAGCGGCGGGCGTCCTGGACATCCTTGGTCGTCACCGCGTCCTGATAGGTGTTGCCGAAGTGCGTCCGCAGATAGTTCACAACAGCGGCGACCTGACCATCGGTCATCATGTCGCCGAACGCCGGCATGCCGCGGCGGCCGTTGACGACAAGGTAGATCGGATAGCTGCCGGTTTCGAGATTCTTGTTGCCGGCGAGCGAGGGATAGGTGCCGGCGCCGCTTGCGCCCGTCGCATCCGGCATGTGGCAGCCCTGGCAGACATTGCCGAACAGCTCCTCGCCGGTCATCTCCACGAAACGGTAGCCGGAAGAGAAGGTGCGCTTGGTCACCCCGCTGTCCTGCCCGAGGGCTGCAGTCGCCGACAGCAGTGCCAGCGCAGCGACAACCGATGTTCCTGTCCGCACCATCATGTCTTCACCACGCGCTCGTGCAATCGGGTAATGGCGTCGAGCGCGGACAGAATGGCGCCCTCCTGCCAGGCCGGCAGCTGCGAAGCGTGCTCGCCCGCCAGCGCGATGCGGCCGTCGATCTGGCAGAGATTGCGGTAATGCTGCGCCCGCCCGGCTTCGGTCCATTCGCCGGCGCAGCCGAGCGTGAACGGCACCCGATGCCACGCCACCGCAACGCCGTTCTCGAACTCGCTTTTGTACTGCGGATGGATCTTGGCGCCGAACTCGACCGCGCTGGCGACCCGCTCGGCCGGCGTCATCGCCGTGAACTCGAAGGAATTGGCGCCCTCATACAAATAGGCGCCGAGCAGGACACCGCGGCCGCTGCGGTTGAAGCCATAGTTCGGATAGCCGATATTCCGGATCGGCAGGTCGGTGTAGCTGATGCCGCCATAGATCGCCTCATCCTCTTCCCAGAACCGCCGCTTGAACTGCAGCCCAACCTTCACCGAGGCGGCGTAGGGCAAGGAATCGATCGCATTCTTCATCGGCCCGCCGACGTCGATCGGCAGCTGGCTCAGGATCGGCAGCGGAATGGTGCAGATGCACCAGTCGGCGGTCGCCTGCTGCACCACGGAGGGACTGGCGGTGTCGACAAAGCTCACGGTGACGCCCGAGCCGTTCTGCTGGATCTGCGTGACCTTGGCGTTATAGCGGATGAGGTCGCCGACCTCGCGCGCGAACGCCTTGCCGATCATGTCCATGCCGCCGACCGGCTGGAACATGGTGGTCTGGAAATCATAGTGCGCAAAGCTCTGGACGTAGCGCCACATCCGCGACCGCAACAACTCCTGCAGCGAGATCGGATCGCTGGGAAGCGGATCGCCCATCAGGCCGCCGCCGGGATCGCGCGCATAGCCGCGGACGTCGGCGGAGCGCAGATTGGCATTGTACTTGTAGTCGCGATCCAGCGCGCCCCAGTCGCGCAGTGCCTGCAGCAGGATCTCCTGGTCTTCCTTGCTGACGAACTCGTCGAGCCGGCCCTGCTGGCTGACTTTCGCGAGCAGCTCCGACACGCCTCCCTGGAAATCCGCCTTGATGCTGCGAAAGCGCTGCGGCTTGCCGTCGAATGCACGCGTCGCGTGCAGATAGGCATTGTGGTTGAGCTGGATGAAGGGTTCCAGTGTCACGTTCAGCCGGCGGCAGTAATCGAGCAGCGCACGGTGATGATAGGGAATCCGCCACGGGCCGGGATTGAGATAGAGCCCCTGCTCGAACTGGCAGGTCTGCTTGAAGCCGCCGAGCTCGGTAAAACTGTCGCCGCCGCGGATCGACCAGTTGCGGCCGCCGGCGCGGTTGTTGAATTCGAGGATCTGGACCTTGTAGCCGGCCTTGCGCAGCTCCAGCGCCGCCGTCATGCCGGCAAGCCCCGCGCCGAGAATCAGCACCGAAGCGCCCTTCACGTCGCCGGTGAGCTTGAGCGGGCCCTTGTAGGCGGACTCGGATGCGAAGCCGAGGCTCGTCATCGCCTGATACACCGCCGAACTGCCGGCGATGGTCCCGATCAGCGCCAGCAAATCCCGCCGCCTGATCACAGATTGATTCTGCACCCGCGTTCACCCAGCCGCCGATTTCGATGGCGAAGGGAAACGGTTGACGCGACCCGTGTCAAGAAAGGGTACGCGCTTACACATGTGCCCACACGCGCTTTTGATGCATCACGCGACCGAACCATCACACTACGCGTTCGAGTTGCACACGCCGGCAATCCATTTCATAGTCAAGTCCAACCACCGGCGGCCGGTCGAAATGCCAGGTCAGGCCGTTGCGAAGCACGCCACGGCGGCCGAGCTCGCTTTCGAGCACCGGATAAGCGTCGTGCACGGTGTAGAGCTGTACCGCGGTGGTGTCGCGCCAGGAACCGCCGAACGCGCTCATCCGGCGTTCCATCTCGCCAAGCACGAATTGCGCCTTCGCGAGGATGCCGGCCGGGCTGGTGTCGCCGAGCGCGACAGTATGATCGCGATAATTGGCCTTGCCCTCGACCGACTCGCCGCTGCCGGCGACGACGAAGCTCGTCGGTGCATCCTTCGCCGCCGGCACCGTGTAGCAGAAGGCGTGGAACGACGGCTCGGCGGGCGGATCGAGCTTTGGACAGACGTTGCTGCGCGCCACCGGATTGACGCCGTCGCGCATCACGCCCCAGGCGACCAGCGTCTTGATGTAGATTTCGTTGAATGCCTTGAACCCGTCCTCGGTGAACGGCGCCGGCGAGCGCAGTTCGCAGGCCGCGAAAGCGGTCAGCGGACGGCCCGCGCCCCTGATGATCTCGGCAATCCGTTCAAACCCTGCGCTCAAGGATATCGGTTCGGAGAACCTGACCCGCTCGATGGCATAACCGGGCAACGCACCGACGCCGCAGGAATACTGACTGACGCCGGGCATGAAGCGGTAGCCGCCGTCGGGAGCCTCGATGGTGTTGGTCATGGTGCCTCTTGATATGAGCGCGGTGCTACGGCCGCCACGATTACGTTCCGCTTGATTTCATCACAGCTGTCGTCCCTGCGAAACCCATAGCCACCGCATGTGATTGTGAGAGGGATTGGGTCCGCAGCGTCGCGCAGCAACGACCATTGGGGGTAATGGGTCCTGGCTTTCGCCAGGACGACGATGAGGATGGTTCTCGCGCGATACGACGCGCCGCTATTGCGCACCTCATCTCGGTGTCATCGCCCGGCTCGACCGGGCGATCCAGTATTCCAGAGACGCGGGTGCTTGAATAGAGAAGCCGCGGCGTACTGGATCGCCCGGTCAAGCCGGGGCATCAACGCTGCCCCAACAATTGCGTGCCCGAACGCCTGCTCTGGTCTGACCGCCTCGCGTCCTAATGCGCCTTGGCGAGGTAGGGGCAACCACCTTCATCGAGCGGACGGAAGGCCTGGTCGCCCGGCACCGTCGCGAGATATTCGTAGAGATCCCACTTGCTCTTGGACTCTTCCGGCTTCTTGATGCGCATCAGATACATGTCGTGCACCATGCGGCCGTCCTCGCGCACCACGCCGTTCTGGGCAAAGAAATCATTCACCGGGGTCTTGCGCATCTGCGCGATCACGGTCTCCGAATCCACCGAGTTGGTCGCGGCGACCGCCTTGAAATAGTGCCGCAGCGCCGAGTTGACGCCGGCCTGATAGGCCGTCGGCATCGCGCCATGCCGCTTGAAGAATTCCTGGGCGAAGACGCGGGTCTCGGGCGTGCGGTCCCAATAGAAGGAATCGGTGAACAGCAGATCGTGCGCATGCGCGAGGCCAAGCGCGGGCACGTCGGTGAGCGTCACCTGCAGCGCGACGAGTTGCATGCTGGCGCGGATGTTGAACTCGTCGGCCTGCGACACCGCGTTGCGGAAGTCGGAGCCGGCATTGGCGAGCGCCAGGATCTTGGCGCCGGAGGACTGGGCCTGCAGCAGGAAGGACGAGAAATCGGCGGTGTCGAACGGATGCCGGACCGCGCCGAGCACCTTGCCGCCGGCCGATGTCACTGCCTTGCTGGCATCGCGCTCCAGCGCCTGGCCGAACGCGTAATCCGCCGTGAGGAAGAACCAGGGCGAGCCGCCGCGCGCGACCACGGCTTTCGCCGTGGCGTTCGAGGAGGCATAGGTGTCATAGGTCCACTGCACGCTGGTCGGCGAACACTGCTTGCCAGTGAGGTCAGATGAGCCGGAGCCCGAGATCAGAAACAGCTTCTTGCGTTCGCGCGTGACCGTCTGGATCGCGAGCGCCACCGCGGAATTGACGCCTTCGGCGATCACGTCGACACCCTTGTTGTCGATCCAGTTGCGCACGATGCCGGTTGCCACGTCGGGCTTGTTCTGGTGATCGGCCGAAATGATCTCGATCTTGCGTCCACCGACCTTGCCGCCGATCTCCTCCGCGGCCATTTGCGCCGCGATCACCGATCCCGGGCCGTTGCCGTCGGAATATTGCCCGCTCATGTCGGTGATGATGCCGACCCGCAGGACACCGTCCTCCGCGCGAGCTCCGCCGGCCGCAAAGGAGAGACACACGGCCGCAATTGCGAGCAGGACAGGCGAGCGTTTCGTGATGGACATTTCGTTCCCAAGGGTTCGGATGGTTCGGACGAACTCCTGAAGCAATCAAGGATCGCCGACAACCCCGTGGCCGGCATGGCGCTCTGCGATTCCGCGCAAGAATTCCGGGTGGAGGAACGTGGGCCGGGCGCCGACACGCGCGTCGCCGATCGCACGAACGCCGCGACGAGATCTCGCCGCGGCGTTCCTTACAGTGCTGGATGGTTTCGAAATCGCCTCAGCGCCGCTCCCACAATTGCCTTGCCAGGATGCCGACCTTGCGCTCGATCGCCTCGGCCGCATCGAGACACATGTCCTCGCGATAGCGCGAGCCCACGATCTGGACACCGACCGGCAATCCCTCATGCAGGCCGACCGGCACCACGGCTGCCGGCAGCCCCAGCACGTTCATCGACGAAATGAAGCGCAGGTCGTTCCAGAACAACTCCTTGACGCGCTGGTCGCCGCCGAGATCGGCATTGACCTCCGGCGTCCTGCGCACCGAGGTCGGCATCAGCACCAGCGGATACTGCTCGAGGAACGTCATCCAGTTCCTGATGTGGCGCGAGCGCTCCGCGATCGCCTTCATGTAGCCGGCCTGATCCAACGGATTTGCCAGCGCCATGAAGCCGTGGAACGTCTTCTGGAAGTCGGCACTCGTCGTCGCCAGCATCTGGTCCTGCTGCAACACGCGGGTCTCGGTCATGATCAGATCGCACCAGAGCTGCCAGACCTTGTTGAGATCGGGCACCTCGACCTCGCTGACCGCATAGCCCGCATCGGCCAGATGATCGGCCGCCTTCCGCTGAAGCGCGATCACGCCGCGATCGGTCGCCATGTCTTCAGGGATCTTTGCGACCGCGACCTTGACCGGTGCGGCAGGCTTCGGCCCCGTCAACGGCGCCGGCACGTACCAGGGATCGCGCGGGTCGCGCTGCGCCATCACCTCCAAGCCGAGGCGCACGTCGGCGACGTGGCGCGCCAGCGGTCCTTGCGACGACATGAACTGCGCCATCAGCGGCCGTTCCGCCGTGGCGCTGGGATTGAACGCCGGAATCCGGCCCTGGGTCGGCTTGATGGTGGCGATGCCGTTGCAATGGGCCGGCCAGCGCAACGAGCCGCCGATGTCGTTGCCATGCGCGATGGTGCCGATGCCGGCCGCGATCGACGCGCCGGCGCCGCCCGAGGATCCGCCGCAGGTCACGTCGGCATTCCAGGGATTGCGCGTCAAGCCGTGCAGCGGGTTGTCGGTGAAGCCGCGGAGCGAGAATTCCGGCGTGTTGGTCAGGCCGATGATAACAGCGCCGGCCTTCTTGAGATTCGCGGTCACCGGCGAGTCGCCCGGCGCGATATTGTCCTTGAACGCCACCACGCCGTTCGAATTGGCCTGGCCTTCGACGTCGATGTTGATCTTGATCGTCACCGGCACGCCGTGCAGCGGCCCGACCGCTCCACCCTTCCCCTTGCTCGCCGCCAGCGCTTCGTCGGCAGCCTTGGCTGCCTGCATCGCTGACGCGCCGAGATCGACGACGACGGCGTTGAGCGCCGGATTGGCCTCCTGCATGCGGTCGAGATGGGTGCGAACCACCTGCTCCGAGGTCACTTCGTTGTTCCTGATCGCCGCGGCCGTCTCGACGGCGGACCATTGCCAGATCGGTGCATTCGTCACGTTGTGCTCTCCCATGATGCTCAGTGTTGTTGGTTTCGAAAACCGCGTGCCTTCAGTCGCGTGGGTCGATCGGCGTCAGCGTCGACGCACGCGCCTCGATCACCTCGGCGACCGCGAGACAGACATCCTCGCGGAAGCGGCCGGCGATCACCTGCACGCCGACCGGCACGCCGCCGGCGGTCCCCGTCGGCACCACGACCGACGGAAAGCCGAGCGCGGGGACGGCGAGCAGCGGCCGCTGCGCATCGAGCAGCGCGCGCACCACCGTTGCGTCTTCCTGATCCTGATCGAAGCGGAACGGGAGTTGCGCCGAGACCGGCAGGATGATGACCGGGCAACGTTCCTGGAACAGCTGCCAGGCCCGCACGATGGCCAGCCGCTGCTCGAAGCAGGCCAGCACCTGATCGCCGTCGAGCTCTGGCGCATACGCAATATGGCCGTCCAGATTGTAGCGGGCCCTCACGTCGCCGAACTTGCGGATCATCGGCGCGAGCACGCGCCGCTCCTCATTGATGACGAGCCGATGCCAGAGATCGGCGGCCTCCGCGAGCCGCGGCGGCACGGTCTCCTCCACGGCAAAGCCGGCCTCGGCGAGCCAGTGTCCGGCGGCACGCACCGCTGCGCTGACCTCCGGCGTCTCGTCACCGAACGGCGCCGCCGCGATCGCAACGCCGACCGGACGCTTGAGTGGCGCACCTTGCAAGGGCACCGGCAGCCATGTGCCGTCGCGCGCGTCCGGCTGCGCCATTGCGGCGAGGCCCGTGCGCAGATCGGCGACCGAGCGCGCGAGCGGCCCCTGCACCGACATCATCTGCGCCGTGATCGGACGATCTGAAGTCGCCGACGGATTGAACGAAGGAATTCGTCCCGGGGTCGGACGCAGGCCGGCGACGCCGCAGGCATAGGCGGGATAGCGGATCGAGCCGCCGAAATCATTGCCGTGTGCGATCGCGCCCATGCCGGAGGCGACGGCCGATGCCGCGCCGCCGCTGGAGCCGCCCGGCGTCAGCCGCCGGCTCCAGGGATTATAGGTGGCGCCATGCAGATCGTTGTTGGTGAACCAGCGGTGCGAGAAGGCCGGCGTGTTGGTGCGGCCGACAATGACGGCGCCGGCCTTGCGGAAATTCGCGACCACCGGGCTGTCCTCGGTCGCGATGACGTCGCGGAAGGCGACGACGCCGTTGGTGGTGGCGTGGCCGCGCTGATCGACATTGACCTTGATCGTGACCGGCACGCCGTGCAGCATGCCGAGCTCCGCGCCGGATTTCACCGCGGCGTCCGCTGCATCCGCCGCGGCCAGCGCTTCATCGGCGAGCACCTCAACGACGGCGTTCAACGCCGGATTGACCTGCGCGATCCGGTAGAGGCTGGATTGCACGGCTTCCCGGCTCGAGATCACACGCGCCGCGATCGCGCGCGCCAGATCGACGGCCGACCAGCTCCACAATTCATTCTCGCGTCGCGTGACCATGACCGCTTCCTCCAACACTGTTGTTCAGTCGAGCCGCAACGGCTGGTAAAACACCGGCAGATCCATGCGGCGGTCTTCCGCTGGAACGACCACGGCTTCGGCGCTCAGCACATGGTCGAGCATCACGCGCCGGGCGCGCGCGGCGTTGCCGGAGCGGAACGCGGCCATCAGGCGCTTGTGAAACTCGATGTTCTCGCAGGTGAAGCTGGATGCGAATTCCTGCACACCGAGCTTGCCGATCAGATGCCGGATCGCCTCATTGACGAAGCGGGCGACCAGGCCGAGCAGCGGATTGGGACAGGCCTCGATCAGGATGTCGTGGAAATCGATCTCGGCGTGGCGGTGGTGCTCCCAGTCCGCGATGCCGCCGGGATGATGCTCCTGAACCGCGATCGCCTTGTCGAGCGCGGCGAAATGCGCCGCGGTGAGATGGCCGACCACGCTGAAGGCGAGCTCCGGCTCGATCAGCCGGCGGATCTGATAGATCTGCGCGGTGCTGATCGACTGGAAATAGAAGTAGTTGCTGAGCAGGCCGACGATCCGGTTGATCGACACCGGCGCCACCCGCGCGCCGCCGCCGGGACCAGTGGTGTTCTGCACCAGCCCCTGCACTTCCAGTGATTTGAGCGCCTCGCGGATGGTCGAGCGGCTGCAGCCGAACATCTCGATCAGCTCAACCTCCTGCGGCAGCCGGTCGTTCGGCTGCAAGCCGGCCTGGAAGATGTGGCTGCGGATCAGATCGGCGACGGCGTCCGAGCGCTTGCGCTTGATCGAGGCGCGCCGCGACGGGTCCAGGGAGGGGAGAGCCGATTTATCCATTTTATGATCATAAATAGGATCGAGACGGCTTGGCAAGAGGCGATCGCCCCAAAAGATCGTCGTACCCGGGGTTCATCCCGGGCATGACGGCCGACCGGATTTGCAGGAATTGGCGAGAGCCGATCGCTCAGTTGGTTCCGCGCTGAGCCTCGAGGCCGCGGCTGTAGCGCGACATCGCAAAGCAGAACGCGAAGTAGATCACCCCGACGAAGACGTAGACCTCGACGCTGAACGACTGCCAGGCCGGATCGACGATCGCGGTCTTGGCGGTCGTCAGCAAATCGAAGATGCCGATGATCAGCACCAGGCTGGTGTCCTTGAAGAAGGCGATGAAGGTGTTGACCAGCGGCGGGATCACGTGGCGGATCGCCTGCGGCAGCACGATCAGCGCGTTCTTCTCCCAGTACGACAGCCCGAGCGCATCGGCGGCCTCATATTGTCCACGCGGCACCGCCTGCAAGCCGCCGCGCACCACTTCCGCAAGGTAGGCGCCGGCATAGAGGATGAAGGCGATCTGCGCGCGCAGCAATTTGTCGATGTTGACGCCGTCCGGCATGAACAGCGGGAACATCACGCTCGCCATGAACAACAGGCTGATCAGCGGCACGCCGCGGATCAATTCGACATAGAGCACGCAGAGCGAGCGGATCGCCGGCAACCTCGAACGGCGGCCGAGCGCGACCAGAATTCCGAGCGGGAAACCGAACGCCAATCCGAAGGTCGCGAGGATCAAGGTCACCGGCAGCCCGCCCCAGCGGTCCTGTGTGACAAAGGACAGCCCAAGGAAGCCGCCCCACATCAGGCAGCCGATCGCGATCAAGGCTGCGGCCCACAGCAGGAACAGCTCCTTGCGCCAGAAGCTGCGGCGGCTCGAGACCGCGAACAACGCGATGAAGATCAGGACCGCGAGCGCCGGCCGCCACTGCTCGTCGAACGGATAGGTGCCGAACAGGATGAAGCGGTACTTCTCGGGGACGACAGCCCAGCAGGCGCCGACGCCGCGCAGCGCGCGGCAGGCGCTGCTGTCATTGCCGGAGACGATCCAGATCGCGTTGGCAATGCCCCATTGCCAGAGACCGATGCAGGCCTTGCCGAGCACGAACAGCAGCAGCAGCGTCATGATGCTGGACGGGATCGAGGCGAACAAATTGGCGCGCAGCCACGCGGTGAGATGTCCGCCGAGCGCCCGTGGTGCGGGTCGCGGCCCGATCGGCAGCGGATCCTGCGGAAGGTGGGCGACCGAGCTCATGTCAGCGCTCCACCAGCGCGATCCGCGCGTTGTACCAGTTCATGAACAGGCTGATGCCAAGGCTGATGGTGAGGAACACCATCATGATCAGCGCGATCGACTCGATCGCCTGCCCGGTCTGGTTCAGGGTGGTGTTGGCGATCGAGACGATGTCCTGATAACCGACCGCGACCGCGAGCGAGGAATTTTTCGTCAGGTTCAGATACTGGCTGGTCATCGGCGGGATGATGACGCGCAGCGCCTGCGGCAGCACGATCTGCTGCAACACGAAGCTGCGCTTCAGCCCGAGCGCCTTGGCGGCATCCGACTGCCCGCGCGGCACCGCCTGAATGCCGCTGCGCACGATCTCGGCGATGAACGCCGAAGTGTAGGTGACGAGCGCGATCAGCAGCGCAAAGTATTCCGGCGCCAGCGTCAGCCCGCCGACGAAGTTGAAGCCGCGCAGCTCCGGCAGCATGATGCTCCAGCTCGCGCCCAGAAGCCACGAGACCAGCGCGGGCAGCGCGACCACGAGGCCGAGCGCGTAAGGCCAGGCCGGCCGCACTCTGCCGTCGAGCACCTGCTGCGCGATCAGGCGGCGCCTGACGAAGGTGAAGACGATCACGCCAGCGACCAGCGCCAGGATCGTCCACCAATTGGCCTCCTGCAGCGGGACCGACGGCAATATCAGCCCGCGGTTGGAGAGGAACACGCCCTCGACCGGCTTCCACGCCTGACGCGCCGCCGGCAGGCCCTGCATCAGCACGTACCAGAACAACAGCTGCAGCAGCAGCGGCAGGTCGCGCAGCACCTCGACATAGACGGCGGCGAGCCGCGCCAGCAGCCAGTTCGACGACAGCCGCGCGACACCGACCAGCGTGCCGATCACGGTCGCCAGCACGATGCCGATGACAGCGACGCGCAGCGTGTTGACGATGCCGACGATGAAGGCGCGCAGGTAGGTGTTCTTCGGCGAGTAATCGATCCAGGAATCCGCGATCGGCATGCCAGCTTCGCGGCCGAGGAAGGCGAACCCGGTCGAGATGCGCCGCACCGAGAGATTATGGACCGCGTTCGACCACAGCCAGGCGACGATGGCGACCGCGATGGCGACCACCAGGACCTGCCAGAACAGGCCGGCGACGCGGGGATCGCTGAGCGAAAGGCGCCAGGACCGACTTGGAGCCCGGGCGGGAGGGCGTTTCGGCGTCGATGTCGTCACAGCACAAGGATCCCAGTGAGAAGCGATCTTCTGCCATGCGCAAGAGCCTATTCGGGGCTGCGCACTTCATATGTTGCACCAAATTGATATTCGTGCAACATATGTTTCATGGCCCAGGCTCAGCCGAAACCATCGCCCCTGAACGAATTGTGCAGCGCATTGCCGTCGCTGCCGATGCGTTTGCAGGAGGTCGGGCGTTTTGTCGCAGCCAATGATTACGACGCCACCACCCGCTCGATGCGCGAGCTCGCCTCGGTCGCCGGCGCCGATCCTGCATCCTTCACCCGTCTTGCCAAGGCGCTCGGCTATTCCGGCTGGGACGAATTGCGCGCCGCACTCACCGAGGCGCGACGGCCGGCGCAGGGCTCACCGTTCTCCGGCCGCGCCAAGGGCCGGCGCGCCGGGCCGAATGCCGATGTCAAACTGGTGCACGACAAGATCGAGGCCGAAGCCGCCGGGCTTGCGCGGATTTCCGCGAGCGCGATCGCGGACGCCGCGCGTGCGCTGCACGCCGCCAATCGGATCTGGATCACGGGCTTTCGCAGCTGCCGCAGCGTTGCGGAACTCCTGACCTACCAGCTTCGCCTGTTCCGCCCCGACGCAGTGCAGCTGGTCGGCGGTTCCGGCCCGTTCGACCTCGACCACGGCGCCTTCCGCGCCGAAGACGCCGTGGTCGTGATCGGCTTTGCGCCCTACACATTGGTCAGCGTCGAGACCGCGCGTGCGGCGCATCAGGCGCGCGCCACGCTGATCGCGATCGCCGACACGATCAGCGCGCCGATGGCCGAGGGCGCCGATCATCTCTTGCTGTTCGAGGCCGCCTCCTCGCCCGGTTTCTTCCCGAGCCTCACCGGTGCGATCGCAGTCGCCCAGTCGCTTGCTGCCGTCGCCTTCACGCTGGGCGGCGCGGGTGCAAAGCGCAGGCTGGAGCAGACCGAGGGCCGGCTCGCCGAGATGTCACAATATTTTGTCGAGAAAGGATGAGCGTCATGGCCGCCAACAAGAGCCGCGTGATGCATCGCAGCCTGCGCGAAACCCCGCCGAAAGCGGTCGGCGGCGACGGTGTCTGGCTGATCGCGGAGGACGGCCACCGCATTCTGGATTCCTCCGGCGGCGCCGCGGTGTCCTGCCTCGGGCATCAGCATCCGCGGATTCTCGCCGCGATCGCAAAGCAGGCGTCCAAGCTTGCTTATGCGCATACCGGCTTCTTCTCGTCGGAGCCCGCGGAAGAACTCGCCGAGCGGCTGGTCGGCCACGAGCCCGGCGGTCTCGGCTATGTCTACTTCGTCAGCGGCGGGTCGGAGGCGATCGAGGCCTCGATCAAGCTGGCGCGGCAATATTTCATCGAGCGCGGCGAGCCGAAGCGCGCCCGCTTCATCGCGCGCCGCCAGAGCTATCACGGCAACACGCTCGGCGCGCTGTCGGCCGGCGGCAATGCCTGGCGCCGCGAGCCGTATGCGCCGCTGCTGTCACCCGCGTTCAGCCATGTCACCCCCGCTTTTGCCTATCACGAGAAGCGCGACGATGAATCGGAGGCCGCGTTTGTGGCGCGGCTCGCCGCAGAGCTCGAGGCGGAATTCCAGCGGCTCGGCCCCGCGAACGTTGCCGCCTTCATCGCCGAGCCCGTGGTCGGCGCCACCGCCGGCTGCGTGCCGGCACCCGAGGGCTACTTCAAGGCGGTGCGCGAAATCTGCAACCGTCATGGCGCGCTCTTAATCCTCGACGAGGTGATGTGCGGCATGGGCCGCACCGGCACGCTGCATGCGTGGGAGCAGGAAGGCATCTCGCCGGACATCCAGGCCGTCGCCAAGGGCCTCGGCGGCGGCTATCAGCCGATCGGCGCGATGCTTGCCAGCAGCACCATCGTCGACACCGTGCGCAACGGCTCCGGCGCGTTCCAGCACGGCCATACTTATCTCGCGCATCCGCTCGCCTGCGCCGCCGCGCTCGAGGTGCAGAAGGTGATCAGCGAGGAGAAGCTGCTCGACCAGGTCAAGGCGCGCGGCCGCCAGCTCGAGCAGCGGCTCACCGAACGCTTCGGCAATCATCGCCATGTCGGCGATATCCGGGGACGCGGCCTGTTCTGGGGGATCGAGCTGGTCGCCGACCGCGGCACGCGGCAGCCATTCGATCCCAAGCTGAAGCTGCATCAGCGGATCAAGTCCACAGCGTTTGCCGGCGGACTCGGCTGCTATCCGTCGGGGGGCACCGCCGACGGCCAGCGCGGCGACCATGTGCTGCTCGCCCCGCCCTATATCGCAACTTCCGGCGACATCGACATGATCGTCGAAAGGCTCGGCGCTGCGGTCGACAGCGCGCTCAAGGACATTGGTCATTAGGAGGAGGTGTAAAATGTACAGGGGATTGATCACTGCAACCGTTCTTGCCGCGAGCATCACCGGTGCAAGCGCGGCGACGCTCGACACCATCAAGCAGCGCGGCACGCTGGTGTGCGGCGTGTCGACCGGCTTTGCCGGCTTCTCGGCGCCGGACTCGCAGGGCAACTTCAAGGGCCTCGATGTCGACTATTGCCGTGCGCTTGCCGCCGGCGTGCTCGGCGATGCCAATAAGGTGCGCTACGTCGCGCTGACCGCGCAGAACCGCTTCACGGCGCTGCAGTCCGGCGAGATCGACGTGCTCTACCGCAACTCGACACAGACCTATCTGCGCGGCACCACGCTCGGCCTGCGCCAGGGTCCGGTCAATTTCTACGACGGCCAGGGCTTTGTGGTGAAGAAGGACCTCGGCGTGAAGGAGCTGAAGGATCTCAAGGGTGCCACCGTCTGCGTCGCGCAGGGTACCACGCATGAGGTGACGCTCGGCGATTACGGCCGCGCCAACGGCATCGACTGGAAGCCGCTGGTATTCGACCGCCCCGACACCATGTACCAGACCTTCTTCGGCGGCCGCTGCGATGCCATGACCCAGGACGCCTCGGCGCTCGCCGGCGCGGTCGCGACCGCCGCGCCAAAGGCGGAAGATTACGTCGTGCTGCCGCAGACCATCAGCAAGGAGCCGCTCGGCCCGTTCACCCGCAACGGCGACGAGGTCTGGAGCGACATCATCACCTGGCTGCATTACGGCCTCGTCGAAGCCGAAGAGCTCGGCGTCACCCAGGCCAATGTCGACGAGATGACGAAGTCGCAGGTCCCGGCGATCCAGCGCCTGCTCGGCGCGTCCGGCGATCTCGGCTCGCGGCTCGGCCTCGACAACAAATGGCTGGTCGCCGCGATCAAGGCCGGCGGCAATTACGGCGAGATCTTCGAGCGCAATGTCGGCAAGGCAAGCCCCTTGAAGCTCGAGCGCGGCCTCAACGGCACCTGGAGCAAGGGTGGCTTGATGTACGCGATCCCGTTCAAGTAACCGATCACCTCGCCCCGCATACGGGGAGAGAGCCCCTCACCCCAACCCTCTCCCCGCGAAGAGCGGGGAGAGGGAGAAGAAAACAGCGAACATGCGCATCACCCTCATTCATGCCCTGAAGCACTCGATCGTCCCGATCGAGGCCTCATTCGCACGCCATTGGCCGGAGGCGCGGCTGATGAACCTGCTCGACGACAGCCTTTCGGCCGACCTCGCGCGCGACGGCAAGCTGACCGAGCGCATGACCGAGCGGTTCCTCACCATGGGCCGCTACGCAGTGAGCACCGGCGCCGACGGCATTCTCTTCACCTGCTCGGCGTTCGGGCCTTGCATCGAGGCCGTGGCGCGCGCGCACGCGCCGAGGCCGGTGTTGAAGCCGAACGAGGCGATGATCGAACAGGCGGCGGCGAAGGGGAAGCGCATCGGCCTGCTCTCGACCTTCCCGCCGACGCTCGTGTCGATGCCGCCGGAATTTCCAGCGTCGGTGACGCTGGTGCCGAAACTCGCCGAGGGCGCGCTGGCGGCGCTGGATCGCGGCGACCGCGCCGAGCATGATCGCATCGTGGTCGAGGCAGCCAAGGACTTGCGCGATTGCGACCTGATCGCACTCCCCCAGTACAGCATGGCGCCGGCGGCCGAACGCGTCGCGGAAGTTACCGACCGCGAGGTGCTGACGACGCCCGACAGCGCGGTCAGAAAGCTGAAGGCGATGCTCGTCGGCTAGCGCCGCTGCGTAGGGTGGATTAGCGCAGCGTAATCCACCGCGGCAGAGGAACAGTGGCGGATTACGCCTTCGGCTAATCCGCCCTACAGTGCCTACCCGCCTGCGTCATTCACGTTCAGATCGACGCCCTGCGGATCCTTGATGGTCGACACCGTGATCAGCGAGATCAGCGACAGCACCGCGATATAGACGCCGACGCGCCAGGACTGGCCGTAGGTGCCGATGATCCACTGCGCGATCATGGGCGCGAAGGCGCCGCCGAAGACGGCACCGAGTGCGTAGCCGATCGAGACACCGGAATAGCGCACCTTGGCCGGAAACAGCTCGGCATAGAGCGCCGCCTGCGGGCCGTAGGACAGACCGAGCGCGATGGTGAGACCGACGGCGCTGATGAAGAACAGCAGCAGGTTCTTGCTGTCGATCAAGAACCACATCGGCACCGCCCACAGCACCATCAACCCGTAGCCGATCTGGAAGCAGCGCACGCGGCCTATTTTGTCGCCGAGGATGCCGCCGAGCAGCGTGAAGATGAACCAGCTCACCGCCGCCAGCGTGCCGATCAGCAGCAGCTGCTCCGACGGCATCTTCAGCGTGTTGGTGCCGTAGCTGATGATGAACGCGATCAGGATGTAACCAGCCGCATTGTTGGCCATGAAGATCAAGGCGGTGCGCAGGATCTCCTTGCTGTGATTGCGCATCAATTCCCGCAGCGGCGCGGAGGATTCCTTGTGCCGCCGCTGCATCACCAGGAACACCGGCGATTCCTCGACGGTGCGCCGGATCACGATGCCGACGACGATCAGGAGGATCGAGAGCAGGAACGGAATCCGCCAGCCCCATTCGATCATCGCCTGCTTGCCGAGCGTCGCGGTCAGCACCCACAACACGCCGGTTGCCAGGATCATGCCGAGCGGCGTGCCGATCTGCGGGAACGAGCCGAAGAAGCTGCGCTTGTCGCGCGGCGCCGATTCCACCGACATCAGCGCCGCGCCGCCCCATTCGCCGCCGGCCGAGAAGCCCTGCAGGATGCGGAGAAGAATCAGGAGTGCCGGCGCCCAGGCGCCGATCTGCGCGTAGGTCGGCAGCAGACCGACCAGCGCGGTCGCAGCGCCCATCAGCAGCAGTGTGACGACGAGCATGTTCTTGCGGCCGAAGCGGTCGCCGAGATGGCCGCAGACGATGGCCCCTAACGGGCGGAACAGGAATGAGAGGCCGAGCGTCGCGAACGAGACGATCTGCGCCAGCAGCGGATTGTTCGCGTTCATCGGCGCAAAGAACAGCGCGCCGAACACCAGGCCCGCGGCCTGGGCGTAGACGAAGAAGTCGTACCACTCGATCGTGGTGCCGACGAGCGTTGCGGTGAGGACCTTGCGCTCCTCATCCGACAGCGTAGCGCCGCGCGAGCGCGCGGAGATTTCGATGGACATTTGGCCTCCCCAAACCCGTTCTTGTCCGTACGGGCATGATCGGCCGCGATGCGCCCTGCCCCGCACGGATGCTGGTACCCGGATAGCAGAGCTTCCGGCGCAGGACGAGTAAAATAGTTGCAGAAGCAACGATATAGCACCAGCCGACGGCCTCGCGGCCGGTTCCATGACCCGGCTACCTCACCCGCCGCCGACGGTCTCCCATCCCAAAACGCCGATTGTGCAATGCAGCAAGGCCGCTATGCTGGGAGTCTCCAAGAGGTTTTAAGTGTCTGACATCAATGCCGATGCCTGGGTGTCCTCAGGCCACCGCCCGATGGGCTTCCGGAATTCGTCGTCGTCATCGCCTCCATCATGGCGCTCAACCCGCTGGCGATGGACATGATGCTGCCGGCGCTGCCGAACATCCGGTCCGCGTTCCAGATCGCCGACGCCAATCGTCCGCAAATGGTACTGTCGATCTTCCTGGTCGGCTTCGGCGTCGGCCAGTTCGTGATGGGCCCGCTGTCGGACCGCTTCGGCCGCCGCCCGGTGCTGCTCGGCGGCATGACCGTCTACACGATCGCCGGGCTGCTTGCGATCATGGCGCCCTCGTTCGAAACGCTGCTCCTGGCGCGCGCGCTGCAAGGGCTCGGCACCGCGGCAACCCGCGTGATCGCGACCTCGATCGTGCGCGACTGCTATGCCGGACGGCGGATGGCGAGCGTGATGTCGCTGGCGATGATGGTGTTCATCGCGGTGCCTGTCATCGCGCCGTCATTCGGCCAGGCGGTGATGCTGCTGACGCACTGGCGCGGCATCTTCGTGCTCTTGATGATCTACGGCGTGATCGCGCTGGCCTGGAGCGCGATGCGGATGCCGGAGACGCTGCCGCTCGAATTGCGCAAGTCGCTGGCGATCCCCGAGGTGCTGTCCGCGTTTCGTCAGACCGTCACCAACCGCCAGACGCTCGGCTACGCGCTCGCCGCCGGCGGCGTGCAGGGCTCGCTGTTTGCCTTCGTGTTCTCCTCGCAGCAGATCTTCACCGAGGTCTTCAAGCTCGGACATTACTTCCCGGTCGCCTTCGCCGCGTGTGCGGTCGGCGTCGCGATCGCCGGCTTCCTCAATTCGCGCATCGTCGGCCGCATCGGCATGCGGGTGATCTCGCACGCCGCGCTGACCGGTTTTGCCGTCGTCGCCGGCGCGCTGTTCCTCGCCGTGAAGACCGACACGCTGTCGCTGCCGCTGTTCATGGTCCTCGCCGGCCTGATGATGTTCGCATTCGGGCTGATGATGGCGAACTTCACTGCGCTCGCGATGGAGCCGCAGGGCAAGATCGCCGGCACTGCGTCCTCGCTCTACGGCACCATCACCACCCTGCTCGGGATCGGCGTCGGCACCACGATCGGCCAGGACTACGACGGCACGTTGCTGCCGTTTGCGACCGGCTTCTTCCTCTGCACACTGGCCGCGCTCGCCGTGGTGCTGGTGACGGAAAAGGGCCGCATGTTCCGGCCGCATCATCATCCGATTTGATCGGTAGCCCGGATGGAGCGAAGCGAAATCCGGGACGGTATCGCCTGCGGCACGGGCCCCGGATTTCGCTTCGCCCATCCGGGCTACGCAATTGTGTAGGGTGGGTTAGCCGAAGGCGTAACCCACCAACTTTCTCGCGAGTGGAGCGGCGGATTACGCTCCGCTAATCCGCCCTACAGTGCCGGCGTTGGTCCGCGCCCGCACCGGCGCAGCCGCACGCCGCGTCGCCGCAAATCCCTCCATCCCGAGCTGCCACTGCAAGCCGACGATCGTGCCTTTGGTCGGCTGCAATAGTCCGAGCGCGCTGAACAACGTGAACGGCAGCCAGATCGCCAGTTGCAGCCAGGCCGGCGGCGCGTAGGTCATCTCCATCCAGAGCAGCGCCGGCACCACGACGTGGCCGACCACGACGATCACGAGATAGGCCGGGAAATCGTCCGCGCGCTGCGGGGTGAAGTCCTCGCCGCAGACCTCGCAATGGTCCGCCACCTTGAGGAAGCGACCGAACAGATGGCCGCGCCCGCAGTTCGGGCACTTCATCGTGAAGCCGCGCCACATTGCCTTGGGAAGGGAAACTGTCTCCGTCATGACCGTCGTCCTTGACCTGATCTGATGATCCATACAATATGAATTATGGAGCATACAATCAAAGACAAAGCGCCAAATTGCATGGATTGGATCCCTACAGTTTCGGAATGGCACGGCCCGATGTTCCTGCGCATCGTCGATGCGCTCGCCGCCGATATCGCGAGCGGCCGGCTGGTGCGCGGTCAGCGGCTGCCGACCCACCGCGCGCTGGCGTCGGCGCTCGATATCGATCTCACCACGGTGACGCGCGCCTATGGCGAGGCGCGGCGGCGCGGACTGCTCGACGCCCGCGTCGGCCAGGGCACCTTCGTCTCGGAGACCACCGCGCGCGCGGCGTCCGACCTGCCCGCGCCGGTCAACATCGACCTGTCGATGAACCTGCCGCCGCAGCCGGTCGAGGCCAATCTCGACCTGCGCATCGCGCAGGGGTTGGCGACCATCCGCTCCGAAGCCGGGTTCTCCGCCTATCTCGGCTATGCGCGCCCCGGCGGCACCGCTGACGAGCGCGACGCCGGCGCCGCGTGGCTGCAGCCGCGTGTGCCGAACGCATCGGCCGACCGGATCGTGATCTATCCGGGATCACAGGCGATCATCTTCAACGCGCTGCTGGCACTGACTTCGCCGGGCGATGTCGTGCTGACCGAGGCGTTGACGTTTCCCGGCATCAAGGCCGCGGCGGCGCGGCTCGATGTCCGCCTGGTCGGCGTTGCGATGGACGCTGAAGGCGCCAGACCCGACGCGCTCGACGAAGCCTGCCGCAAGCACAAGCCGAAGGCGGTGTATCTGGTGCCGACGCAGCAGAATCCGACTACGGCGACGATGAGCGCCATCAGACGCAAGGCGATCGCCGAGATCATCAGGAAGCGCGGCTGCGTCCTGATCGAGGACGACGTCTACGGCCCGCTCGAGCCGCAGGTGGCACCGATCGCCACGCTGATTCCCGAACGCACCTACCTCGCCGCGAGCATCGCCAAATGCATCGCGCCGGCCTTGCGCGTCGCCTATCTGCTGGCGCCCGATGCGAGCGCCGAGCAGCGGATGCGCGCCGGCATGCAGGCCACCATGCAGATGCCGCCATCGCTGATGGTCGCGCTGGTCACGCAATGGCTGCGCTCCGGCGTCGCCGCCGACATCATCCGCGCCATCCGCAACGAGGCGGCGGCGCGCCAGCAGCTCGCGGCCCGCTTCCTCAAGGGCGTCACCTATGCGGCGCGGCCGGCGAGCCACCATCTCTGGATGCCGCTGCCGAAACATTTCGACGGCACCGACCTGCTGTCGCACCTGATGCGCAATGGCCTCGCCGTGGTCGGCGAAGACGCCTTTGCGGCAGGCGATGCCGCGCCGCGCGGCTTGCGCGTCTCGCTCGGCGCCGCGCGCAATCGCGCCGAACTGAGCCAGGCGCTGCAGGTGCTGTCGAACGCCGTGCGCACGCCGGTCGGCGCCACGCAAATTGTATGAATTTCAACTATCGTTAGGGAATAAACTCGCCCGAAAATGATTATGGTGCGGGGGCGCCTGCGCTAAAACCGCGGCGTCCAGGGCATCAGGCAGGGGCGGCTTTCAATGTCAGGCGGATACGATCGAGCATTCCACACTGCCGTGCGGACGCTTCGTGAGGCTGTGACCGCGATCTTGTGTCTTGCATTTGTCACATCAAGTGCCGTGCGCGCCTCCGATGCCCCTGCCCCGTCGCCGGAGAAGCTCGAACGCATCACCGCGTTCTTCGACAACGAGGTTGCGACAGGAAAAATTCCAGGCGCCGCCATCCTGATCCAGCAGCACGGCAAACCGGTCTATCTGAAGACTTTCGGCTATCGCGACGTCACGACCAGGTCGCCGATGCGGCCGGACACGATGTTCGCGCTGCATTCGATGACCAAGCCGATCACCAACACCGCCGCGATGATGCTGGTCGACGAAGGAAAGCTGGCGCCGCAGGACCCGCTGTCGAAATACATACCGGCGTTCGCCGACGTGAAGGTCGGCATCGAGCCGGATGGCGGAAACGATCTCGGCAAGCTCGAGCTGGTGCCGCCGATCCGCCCGGTCACCATCGAGGACCTGATGCGGCATACCTCGGGCATCACCTACGAATATATCGGCGCCGACTGGATCCAAAAGCTCTATCGCGCAGGACATCTGTTCGATGGCAAGTTCGACAACAAGGAATTCGTCGCGCGGCTCGCCAAGCTACCGTTGTCGCGGCAGCCGGGCACGATGTGGCGCTATGGTCATTCCACCGACGTGCTCGGCCGGGTGATCGAGATCGTCGCGGGCAAGACGCTCTATCAGTTCGAGAAGGAGCGCATCTTCGATCCCCTGAAGATGAACGACACAAGATACGTGCTCGATGCGGAAACCGAACGGACGCGGCTGGCCGAGCCGCTGCCCTCGGACACGATCCTGATCGCGGGCGAGAACGACCGGCGCGCGCATCCGGAGTGGGAATCCGGCGGCGGCGGCCTGGTGTCGACCATCCTCGATTATGCGCGCTTCGCGCAGATGCTGCTCAACGGCGGCGAGCTCGACGGCAAACGCTATCTTAGCCCCTTAGCCTTCAAGACCATGACGACGGACCATATCGGGCCGGGCTCCGGCGTCGGCCGCGACTATTGGTACTTTCCGGGCGACGGCTTCGGTTACGGCTACGGCATCGCCGTGCGCACCGATCCCGGCATCGCCAAGCCGCCGCCGCCCGGCTCGATCGGCGAACTGAAATGGGACAGCGGCAGCGGCACCTATTTCGGCGTCGATCCGAAACTCGACATGATCTACATCATGCTCGAGCAGACCCAGAACGAACGCCAGCGCATCACGCCGGCGTTCCGGAAGCTGGTCTACGACGCGTTCAGCCCGGACTGAGCGCCGCACCACTGTCGTCCCTGCGAAAGCAGGGACCATACTCCGCAGCGGATGTTGTGACCGGGACTCGTCGTTCCAGCAACGCAAGATAATCAGCATCAGTGGTTATGGGTCCCTGCTTTCGCAGGGACGACATTGAGTTTGTTGCAGGGCTCGCGGTGCATTCGTTGCAGACGAACGCACACTCATCCGCAAACAGCCCGATCCGTGGTTCGAATCCGATTGCACCATCGTCGGCGAGCCCATCGATGACGCCAGCGCAGCACACGCATTGGTGGCACGCCGCCAATTCCCGTTCCATGACGCGCCCTCCGGCGCTCGCTGCTTCCCTCTCTGCAGCTTTCCTTGCGCTATATACTATCGTATATATCGAGGCGACGAGGCAGGCGGGTGAACAATCCGGTCGGGAACCCTGCAGACAACAACCATCGACCGGAGACGATCGCCTCACAATTCCTGCCTGGTCCAACCAGGTTCATTGAGGAAACGCGATCATGATAAAGAAGAACGGCGACGCGGCACATCCGCGCGCAACGGGAGAACTGCTCAAGACCCGCCGCGCATCGCTTCTGAGCACGGCAGTCATCATCCTTGCGCTCGGCACAGCCGGCATCGCCCGCGCCGAAACCGCTCCGGTCGGAGTTCCCGACAAGAGTTTTCCGGAGAGCGTGACCTCGACCTCCGACGGGACGCTTTACGTCGGCAGCTTCAACCATGGCGGCGTGACCAAGATCTCGGGCGGCAAGGCCGAGCAACTGGTCAAGCCGGGTGCTGCGGACAGCCGCTCGACCTTGGGCGTGCTCGCCGACGAGAAGAGCGGGACGCTCTATGTCTGCTCCAACGACATCAGCGCGATGGGCGTCGCGGGGCCGAGCGACGCCAAAGGCGCTTGGCTGAAGACCTTCGATCTCAAGAGCGGCGCGCCGAAGGGCAGCTTTGCCCTGAGCGACCCGAAATCGTTCTGCAACGACATCGTGGTCGGCGCCGACGGCACCGCCTATGTCAGCGATTCCTTCGCGCCGTTCGTCTACAGCCTGAAGCCCGGCGGCACGGCGCTGGCGACCTTCGCGACCGATCCGCAACTCGCGCCGGCCAAGGACGGTGTCGGGCTCGACGGCATCGCGATCGGCGCCGACGGCAACCTCTATGTTACGACCTTCATTCCGGCCAAGCTGTTCAAGATCGAGATGAAGGACGGCAAGGCGGGCGCCGTGACGGAGCTGAAGCCGTCGCGGCCGCTCGACCATGCCGACGCGCTGCGCGCCCATGGCGGCGGCTTCCTGCTGATCGAGGGCAACGGGAAGCTCGACAAGGTCACGGTGAAGGGGAGCGAGGCAACCATCGACACCATCAAGGATGGTCTGGCCGAGCCGGTCTCGGTGACGCAGGTCGGCGATGTCGGCTGGGTCGCCGAAGGCAAGCTGTCCTATGTGATCGGCGACAACAAGGGCAAGGACCCCGGCCCGTTCAAGCTGACGCCGGTGGCGCTGCCGAAGTAGCGGCGGGCTGAGTCTCACGGCAAACTCGGTGCACCACTCCCGCTAGCGCGGTCAAGACGAGCGAAGCTCGCTCCTAGGTCGGATCGCATCGATAGATGCGATCCGGCTCCTCACCATGAGGGTCTACAGTCTAGCCGCGAAACAAGCCGTCATCCTGAGAGGATGTGAGGCGATATCCTCGTCCACCGCTGTCATCGCCCGGCTTGATGTGCGGACCGGGGACATGGGTAACACCGTTCGGAGACATGGGTAACGGGTTCATTTTGAATCGGTCCGTAGGTCGATGGATGCGATCTGGTTGGCTCCGAAGTAGACACCGAAGGTTCCGTCCGTGGCGAGTGGCCTGATGGCCAGGAGTTCGCCTCGGAAGGCTTCGGGAACGCGCCAGCGCCGCTTGCCGAAGCGGAGATTGGCCTTGAGCTGGCTGGCCCTCCGCACGATTGCCCCTTCCTCGTATTCGGGCTCAGGCAACTTGTTCGGCAACGAACGAAGGCTTGGCCGATACCGTTTCGCGGGCACATCGTAGTCCAGTGATTGGTGCGGTCGCTCGGTGTTGTAGACGTGCCGCCAGCGGTCGAATGCCTTTTGCAGATCGCGCGTGGTTCTGAACGTTGTCATGGACAGGACTTCGGTCTTCAGCGTGCGATGGAAGCGCTCGTTCTTGCCCTTGGTCTGAGGATGATAGGGACGGGCATAGATGACGTCGACGCCAAGCTTGAGCAGCCAGACCCGGAGTTTGGTCCATCGGACCTCGGAGCAGGTGCCCCAGGGCACGCCGTTGTCGACCAGGAACGCATTTGGCAAGCCGTAGCGGCGAAAGGTCTGCTCGAGATGCTGCTGGACCGTCTCACTCTGCTCGTTGGTGCAGGCCTGCAAGCACAGGGCGTAACGGGAATGATCATCGACCATGGTGAGCGGATGGCACATCTGCCGGTCGCCCAAGGGGAAGCGACCCTTGAAGTCCATCTGCCAGACGTCGTTGGGAGCCGGATGCTCGAAGCGGATGTATTGCGCCGGCTGGGCAGGCGGTGGAACGCGCTCATGCCGAGCCAGAATCACGTGGATCGTCGAGGCCGAGGGGAGGCTTTTCTTCCGGTCCTGAAGGCGATGGCGGATCTTGCGAGCCCCCCATGCGGGATGCGCATCTCGAACCTCCAAGACGGCCGTTTCGATCGCCGTCGAACTTCGCGCCGGAGAGGCATGCGGTCGCCGGGGCCGATCCCGGGCCCAATCCTTCTCCGTAGCCTCTGCGGCGGTCGCCCTTGCCAGCCACTTGTAAGCCGTCTTCGGACTGATCTGGAAACGACGGCACAGCTCCCGCCGGTTCACATCCGGCTGCTGGAACAATCGAACGAACTCTTTCCTCTGGTCCATGAGTGACACCTCGCGCCACGGCATGTCGGCCTCCCAAGCCATTCCATGCCGTCGATGTGTTACCCATGTCTCCGAACGGTGTTACCCATGTCCCCGGTCCGCACACTTGACCGGGCGATCCAGTACGCCGCGGCTTCTCGGCTCAAGCGCCGGCGCCTCTGGAATACTGGATCACCCGCATGCGCGGGTGATGACACTGCGCAAGCAGAGGGGCGTCTACACAATTTCGGAATAATGGAAGAATACCGCTGATTTGCCCGACGAGTCAAGTTGGCGTGTCCGCCGGCAGCCACCGGCTACTTTGCATGGGGTTGTTTTCGATATTTTGGCGGCGTGCCCCAGCAACTCGGCACCGATGCGGTCGCACCATGTCATCCGCTAGATCACATAAAACCCATGCGTGCCGTCACGGCGCAGCTGGTCGACCAGGCCGTACTCCCAATCGAGATAGGCCTGCATCGCCTGCTCTGCGACGCCGGTCCCTTCATAGGGACGCCGGTAGCGGTGCGCGGGATCCGGCTTCGGCACAACGCGCGGCGGCCCGACTTCCAGCGCGCCGTCATAGCCACCCTCCAGTACAGAGACCTCCCAGCCCATCTGCGCGAGCCAGGACGCCGTCATGTCGGCGCGGATGCTCTTGTCGTCGGTCAGCACGATGCGGGCGCCGCGCACCGGCGCGGCCATATCGATTTCCTGCACCAGCTGGCCGCCTGCATAGTGGCGGAAGCCGGCCAGATGACCGGCGGCGTATTCCTCGGCGTCGCGGACGTCGAAGCGATACAGCGTGCGGTGTGCGTCGTTTTTCAGCGCCGCGAGTTCAGCCGCGCCGATGCGGCGGACGCCGGCGCGATAGGCGACGTCGCGGGCATTGTCGGCGGCACCTTCGAACGGCCCGACGTCGCCGCGCTTGCCGGAGCCGTGTTCGAGATCGTGTTTCGCGAGCGTCCAGCCGATCGTGCCGTTGCGCAGCGCCCGCACCTTGTTCGGCAGTCCGGCATTGATCAGGGACTGCGTGCCAATGATCGAGCGGGTGCGGCCGGCGCAGTTGACAATGATGGTGGTGTCGGGATCGGGCGCCGCGCGCCCTGCGCGCAGCACCAGCTCCGCGCCGGGCACGCTGACCGAGCCCGGGATATTCATGGTGGCGTATTCGTCGAAACGACGAACATCGAGGATCGCAATGTTGGCCTTGTCCGATATCAGCGCGGCGACCTCGTCGGCGCTCAGCGAGGGCGTGTGCCTGCGCGACTCGACCAGCTCGCCGAAGGCCTTGGCGTAGGAATTGACGTCCTCGAACACCTCGTAGCCGGCCGCCTTCCAGCCCTGCAAGCCGACTGCGAGCGCCGCGACGTTGCTGTAGCCCAGCGCCTGCAACGCGCCGGTCGCGGCGGCGACCAGTCCCTCGCCATTGTCATAGAGAACGATCGGCACATCCTTGCGCGGCAGTCGCAGCTCGGCTTCGAGCGCGATCCGGCCGGCGGCCATGTTGGCGGCAAACAGCGGATGGCCGGTGGCGAATTCCGCCTCATGCCTGACGTCGAGCAGCGCGATTTCCTGGCGCAGCAACAGCGTTGCACGGATGGTCTGGGGTGTGACGGAAGAAATGGTCATGGGATGCCGGCCTTGGGCAGGAAATGCGCAGGCCTGCTCTAGGCCGAAATCGCGCGCCGTCAATAGCCTTAACCAGCCCGCAACCCCGATCTTCGGAGGCCGGGATTCGGGGAACGAAAATCCGCCATCCTGCTTTGCCCAACCGGGGCGCGCTTGCTAACGTTCCAATCGGCCCCGTGGCGCCGATCAGGCCTTCCGGACAAGAGAAGGTAGCGGGGCGACGGCTGGAGTTCTGGGAGGATGACCATGAGATCAGTCGGAAATGAACCATTGTCGCGTCACGCCCTCGCCTATGTGCTGGCCGGCGGACGCGGCAGCAGACTTCAGGAGCTCACCGACAGGCGCGCCAAGCCGGCGGTGTATTTCGGCGGCAAGTCCCGCATCATCGATTTCGCACTCTCCAACGCCGTGAACTCGGGCATCCGCCGCATCGCGGTGGCGACCCAGTACAAGGCGCACAGCCTGATCCGACACCTGCAAGGCGGCTGGAACTTCTTCCGCCCGGAACGAAACGAGAGTTTTGACATCCTGCCCGCAAGCCAGCGCGTCTCCGAGACCAACTGGTATCTCGGCACGGCGGACGCCGTGTATCAGAACATCGACATCCTCGAGGCGCACGGCACCAAATACATCCTGGTGCTCGCCGGAGACCATATCTACAAGATGGACTACGAGGTGATGCTGAAGCAGCATGTCGAGAGCGGCGCCGACGTCACGGTCGGCTGCCTCGAGATGCCGCGCACCGAATCCAGCGGCTTCGGCATCATGCATGTCGACGACAACGGCCTGATCCAGTCGTTCCTGGAGAAGCCGGCCGATCCGCCGCCGATGCCCGGCAAGCCCGACAAGTCGCTCGCCAGCATGGGCATCTACGTGTTCGACTCGCAATTCCTGTTCGATGAATTGCGCCGCGATGCCGCCGATCCGAATTCCAACCATGATTTCGGCAGGGACATCATTCCCTATATCGTCAAGCACGGCCGCGCGGTGGCGCATCAGTTCAACGATTCCTGCGTCCGTTCCGGCGACGATCCCCGCTCCTACTGGCGCGATGTCGGCACCGTCGACGCCTATTGGGGCGCCAACATCGATCTCACCGACGTCGTGCCGGAGCTCGATCTCTACGACCGCGCATGGCCGATCTGGACCTATGCCGAGATCACCCCGCCCGCCAAATTCGTCCACGACGAGGACGGACGGCGCGGCCAGGCCGTCACCTCGCTGGTCTCGGGCGCCTGCATCATCTCGGGCGCGGCGCTGCGCCGATCGCTGCTGTTCACCGGCGTCCACGTCAATTCCTACGCCAATGTCGAGAACGCGGTGATCATGCCCTATGTGAATGTCGGCCGCGGCGCGCGGCTCAGAAACGTCGTGATCGATCGCGGCGTGCGGATTCCGGAAGGGCTGGTGGTCGGCGAGGATCCCGAGTTCGACGGCAAGCGCTTCCGCACCACCGAGAACGGGATCACGCTGATCACGCAACCGATGATCGACAGGCTCCCGACATGACGCCCATCCGCGTCCTCGCGGTCGCTTCGGAAGTCTACCCGATCGTCAAGACCGGCGGCCTCGCCGACGTGGTCGGCGCGCTGCCGGCGGCGCTGAAGCAGTACGGCGTCACGACGCGGACGCTGGTGCCCGGCTATCCCGATGTGCTCAAGGCGCTTGCCTCGGCGGAGACGTTGCTGAACTGGGGAGAATTTTACGGCGGGCCGATCCGCGTGCTCGGCGGCACCCATGACGGCCTCGATCTCTATGCGCTCGACGCGCCGCATCTCTATGCGCGCCCCGGCAATCCCTATGTCGGTCCCGACGGACGCGACTGGCCCGACAATGGCATCCGCTTCGCAGCGCTGTCGCGGATGGCGGCCGAAATCGGCCGGGGTGCGATCGAGGGCTTCGTCCCCGACATCGTGCATGCGCATGACTGGCAGGCCGGGCTCGCGCCGGCTTATCTGCATTATGGTGGGCAACCGCGGCCGGGCACGGTGATGACCGTGCACAACCTCGCCTATCAGGGGCAATTCTCGCCGGACATGCTGGCTGCGTTCGGTCTTCCGGGCGAGGCCTACTCGCTTCACGGCGTCGAATATTACGGCACCATCAGCCTGTTGAAGGCCGGCCTGCAATTCGCCGACCGCATCACCACGGTGTCGCCGACCTATGCACGGGAGATCCAGAGCGACGACGGCGGCATGGGGCTCGGCGGCCTGCTGCGCGAACGCTCCGACGTGCTGAGCGGCATCCTCAACGGCATCGAGATCGACGTGTGGAATCCGGCCACCGATCCCGACATCGCGGCGCGCTTCAGCGCCGGGCAAATCGCGGAGCGCGCCGCCAACAAGGCGGCGCTGCAGCAGCGCTTCGGGCTCGAGCCGGCACCGGATGCGATGCTGCTCGGCGTCATCAGCCGGCTGTCATGGCAGAAGGGCCTCGACCTGCTGCTGGAGAACATTCCGACATTGCTCGGCGAAGGCATTCAGCTCGCGCTGCTCGGCAGCGGCGATCGCGATCTGCAGGATCGCTACGCCGCGCTGGCGCGCGACAACCCCGGACGGATCGCCGTCGTGATCGGCTATGACGAGGCGCTGGCGCATCTGATCCAGGCAGGCTCCGATGCGCTCGCGGTGCCGTCGCGGTTCGAGCCGTGCGGCCTCACCCAGCTCTGCGCGCTGCGCTACGGCGCGGTCCCGATCGTTGCCAATGTCGGCGGCCTTGCCGACACCGTGCTCGGCTTCGACGAAGCCGCGGCCACAGGAAGTCCTGCAACCGGCGTCAAGTTCGCACCCGTGACCTCGGAGGCGCTCGCCCACGGCTTGCGCACAGCGAACCTGCTGTTCAACGACAAGGTGACCTGGCGCCGGCTGCAACAGGCCGGCATGGCCACCGATGTCTCCTGGCACAATCGCGCCGGCCGCTACGCCGCGCTCTACCGCGAACTCGCCGCGGCGCGAGGATGACGCGCGATCAATTCAACAGGTCGTAGGACGCGATGCGGTTGATATCGGCGAGGCGTCGGTCGGGATTGCCCTTGAGATCGAGGCTTGCGACGAGATCGAGCAGGCGGCCATAGGCGCGGTCGGCGACCGCGACCGGCAGCGGCTCCTCATCGAAGGCCTCGATGTAATTGCCGACGAGACCACTCAGCAGCCGGCACATCGCCCGCTGCTCGGGCTGATGCCGGCTCAAGGTCTCGAGTTTTTCCTGGAGCGTTCGGTAGGTCCGCAGGCCGTGGGGTTGCTGCGAAAGCCAAGTATGCAAATCAGGAGCGTGCAAAACAAAATTTGGTAAATCAGTCATATCAGCCTCTTCAAGCAGGAGAAGAAGCTACCGGTTTATATAGCCGATCACGGTTCCGCGCCATGACGAATTTTGCATGTATCCCCTGCCCGGCTGCGCAGGCCGTGTCATCGGATTGGCGCGCAGCATAGCTAAAGTATCCTGGTTTTGATCAAAGTCGCGCGAGTGCCGGCAGGATCCTGTAGCGCGCGATCTCGTGCGGGTAGTCGCCGCGATTGGCGAGCAGCACGATGCCGAACCGGCGCGCCGGCACCAGGCCGATATAGGCCGAAGCATTGTTGAGGCCGCCGGGCTTGTCGATGACGGTGACGCCGTCCCGCCGCACATGTTCCCACGCCATCGCCTGCCCGAACGTCGCATCGACACGAAAACTCTCGCGCATGGTCACCTGCAATGCCGCGCGCAATTCGGGATCGATCACCGCGCCGTCGAGACAGGCGCGCAGCAGCATGCCGAGATCACGCGCCGACGAGAACATCTGGCCGGTGCCGGGAAAATCGTAGTAGCTCTGCTGATTGCCGGGCGAACCGATCGCCGTGCCGTCATGGGAGTAGCCTTGGACCATGCGCTGCATGATCTCCGGCGCCATCGCCGCACGATTGTCCTCGCCACGATCCGGAACAAAGGTCGAGGTCATGCCGAGCGGCTTGAGGATGCGACTCTCGATCAACGTCGCGATCGGCATGCGATAGCGCTGCTCCAGCACCAGCTGCAGCAGGACATAGCCGGCATGGCTGTAGATGCGCTGCTTGCCCGGCTGCACGCCTTCGGGAGGCATCCAGGCATTGAGCATCGCGATGAACTGATCGCGGCTGAAGGCCTCGTTCGGCCATGGCGGATGATCGGTCGGCAGCAGCAGCCCCGATGTATGGTTGACGAGCTCGCCGACCGTGACGCGGCTGACATAGTCGCCGCGCAACTCGGGCAGATACTTGCCGACGGGATCGTCCAGCCGCAATTCGCCGCGCGCGGTGCCGAGTGCGACCAGTGTCGCCTCGAACAGCTTGCGCAGCGAGGCGAGATTGAACAGCGTGTCCGAGGTGACCGGCCGCTTTGCCGCAGTGTCGGCGAAGCCGTAGTTGAAGAAGGCGACCCGGCCGCCGGCATAGACCGCCGCGGCCAAGCCCCCCGGATCGGCTGCGGTCGCGGTCGGCGCCAGTTCCGTCGTGACGATGTCCCTGATCTGCGCATCCATGTCCGAATCAGCCCGCGCTGCCGTCAGCACGCTAGCGGCAACGGCAAGCAGGACGGCCGCGATCCGGACGAAGAGCCATTGTCTCATGTAGAACGAATTCGGGACGATGTTGCGATGTGACCCGCAGGCGGACCTGTTCAGCCATCGAGAAATGGCGACATCGCGATCCTAGCGGTGGAACCCACGCGTCCGAATTCACGATCGCGCGTCTTGCACCGTTTCCCATTCCGACTGGGGAACGGGCGGCCCGATCGCTGTTCCGGCGGTCACTCCCGGAAACCACGATCGCGACCGCCCTCCCACTCCAGCCACGGCGCGGGAACTGCAATGGAACTAAAAAAATGCGGACGCTTGAAAATACGAGAAATGTGCAGCGACGGAGAGGCAATACCGACGCTTGCCGGGCTCGCCGCCGATATGTCTGACTTCGTCACATTCCGCTCCCAACCGGGGGACGGTTTCTTACTAGCAACAATTCGTCAATCAAGGGTTGAGTAGGCCCATGGGATTCGATTTGCAAGACACGGCTGCGTGCGACGGATTGTCCTGTTCCCGATGCAGGACGCGCGCGATCCCGTGGTTAAACATGGCTTAACTATCAAACGCGCGGCGCACGCACCTATCCGGTCCGCGACCGGACGATCGACCGCGGCAACGACGCCAGCAGCAGCACCAGGCAGACGCACAGCAGCACGATGTCCTTGAACAGGAACTCGCCGGCCAGGTTCCAGGCCATCGGGTCGGTCGACAGGCTCCATTTCACCACCCCGGGTGTCGTGAAGAAGAACGACCAGGTCACTGCAAAGGTGATCACGCCCATCAGTGCGCCGATCGCGGACAGGATCGGGCTGAAGGCGCCGGCGGCAAGCAGCAGGGCGATGCCGAACTCGGTGACGCCGAGCACATAGGCCTCGCCGCGAACGCCGAACACCGACAGCCACGAGACGAACGGGCTGTTGCTGATGAATTGCACGATGCCTTGCGCCGATTGCAGCGTGAACTTCTGCATGCCGAACGACACGAAGATCACCACCATGACCCAGCGCAGGATCGCGAGCAGACGATAAGGCCCCTCGCCTTGTTCGGCGATGTTGAACGACAAATTCATGCGGATGTTTCTTCCCTTGCTGCGATGCCATCATCAGCCGCGGTTGCGGCGTTCGTGGCAGGATTACGCAGCGCGCCCCGCGCGCGTTACGCGCGAGAGGCCGTCACGGCCTTCACAAGGATGTGCGGATGAGGTGATCGGCAGGGACGGCGGACGGCCGCAGCCTCAAGCCGCGGTGAGCAACCCGCCGACCTTCTCGTAGGCTTCGCCCTTGAACTGCATCAGCTGAAACTGCTTGATCGGCACATAGTCGCTCGGCGTGGTTTTGAGCGTGATCCCGGGAATCAGCAGCGGCGCGGCGAAGCTCTTCAGGTTGGTCGCCTGGTGCAGGATATCGGCCCGCGTCAGCTGGTCGCCACATTGCCTGATGACGTGGGCGGCGGTTGCCGCGGCGGTGTAGCCGATGGCGTAGAGGTCGTCGGCGCGATCGGCGTTCGGGACGTAGCGGTCGAGGAACGCCATGTATTGCTTCATATCAGGCGTGTCGGCCCAGAGCGGATTGCCGGGGTCCTGTCGCGTCGCGAAAGCGAGAATGCCCTGCGCGGTCTCGAGGCCGGCGGGCTCGAGCGTCGCGCGGACCGAGGCATTGCCGGCACCGAGAAACATCTGCGGCCGCCATTCGAGCGCGGCCATCTTGCGCAGCGCCTGGCTCGCCATCTTCGGGATGGTGATGAGGAACACCACGTCCGCGCCGGACAATTTCATCTGGACGATCTGGGAATCGATGGTCGGATCGCCGACCGAGTAGTTCAGCTCCGACGTGATCTGCGCGGTCTTGGCGCCGAGACCGGTCTTCAGGCCTGCCAGCGTTGCCTTGCCGGCATCGTCGTTCTGATACAGCAGGCCGATCTTCGCATCGGGCATGGTGGCGGCGATGTAGCGGCCGACGACACCTCCTTCGATCTCGTAGGTCGATCCGCCGACCATGGTCCATGGATTGGCCTCCGGGTCCGACAGCTTGCTGGCGGCCGCCGCAAGGAACAGCTGCGGGACCTTGCGCGCGTTCATGTATTTCTGCACGGCGATGTTGCCCGGCGTTCCCATCGCGCCCGCGATGAACAGCACCTCGTCGCCTTCGACCAGGCGCCGCGCCGCTTCGACCGATTTCGGCGGGCTGTAGGCGTCGTCATAGTTGATGAACTTGATCTTGCGGCCGTTGATGCCGCCGGCGTCATTCAGCATGCGGAAATAGGCATCCATGGCGTTCGCAAGCACGCCGAACGACGACACCGGGCCGCTGAGCGGGCCGAACTGCCCGATGCGGATTTCCTGATCGCTGGCACCGGGATCATAGGAGGCGCCGGCAAATGCCGCACCGCCAATGGATGCCGCGAGCCCAGCCGCTGCCGTCCCGAGCAGCGTTCGACGGCTGATCGTCTTCATCGGTTTCCTCCACTGGATTTGGACGCCTTATGCGGCGCCTCTTTCGAATGCCGCGCGATATTGCGCGGCGATCTCGTCGACGATGTCGGCCGCTCCCGTCACCGCACGCACGCCGGAGACCGAATGACCGGCACTCCAGACCTCGATCCAGCGCCGCGGTCCTCCCGCGTCGCCCTTTCCGCCGAACTTTTCGCGCGCGCGCGCCTCCGACACGGACTCGTCGAGATTTGCCGGATCGAGACCCGCGGCGACGATCGAGGGCCGCAGCATGCTGGCCTCGAGGCCGGTGAAGGCCTTCGTCAGCATGATGTCGTCGAGCGTGCTGTCGACCAGCATCCTCCGATAGGCATCGCTCGCCATGCTCTCGCGCGCTGCAATGAAGCGCGTTCCCATATAGGCGAGATCGCAGCCGAGCAGCCGCGCCGCGGCGAGCGCGGTGCCGTCAGTCACGCCGCCCGCGAGCACGACCGGACCGTCGAACATGGCGCGCACCGCGCGCACGAAAGCGAATGGATTGGCCCAGCCGGTCTGCCCGCCGGCACCGGCGGTGAGCAGGATCAAACCGTCGGCGCCCGCCTCGATCGCCTTCTCGGCATGCCGCAGCGAGGCGATGTCTGCGAGCACGAGACAACCGACATCATGCAGCGGTGCGACCGCCGCCGCCGACGACCCCACGCTGGTGATGACCATCTCGACCTTGTGCCGGACGAGACAGGCGAGATCATCCTTGAAGCGCGGTTGGCGGATGATGAGGTTCGGACAATGCGGCGCGGCCGGCCGGCCGAGATCGGCGACATTACGCTCGATCTGATGCAGCCAGGCATCGAGCTCCTCGACCGAGCGGGCGTTCGCGGTTGGAAACGCGCCGATCGCGCCGGAGCGGCAGACCGCCGTCACGAGATCGACGCCGGAGACGCGCAGCATGGGAGCTGCGATCAGTGGCAGACGAAGCCGTTCCGCGATCGCGGCGGGGAGCGCGCTCCGGCGCGCAGCGGCCTGCATGATCAACGCCCCTTCCACACTGGCTTGCGTTTCTCGGCGAATGCCTTCAGCCCCTCGGTGCGATCCTCGGACTTCAGCGCGCGTTCCGCGATCGGCCCCTGTGCGGTCCAGCCCTCTTCATCGGTCCAGTTCGCGGCCTGGAAGATGATCTCCTTCGACGCGGCGAGCGCGGTCGGCCCGTTGACCAGGAGCTCGTTGCCGAAGGTAACCGCCGCCTCGAGCGCCTGTCCGGGTTCGACGAGCCGGTTTACGAGGCCGAGGCGTTCGAAGTCCTCCGCGCTCTTGAACTGCCCGGTCGCGCCAGCTCCATGGCGACGTGATAGGGAATCCGCTTCGGCAGCCGAAACAGGCCGCCACCGATGGCGACGACATTGTGCCTGACTTCCGGCAGACCCAACTTGGCGTCCCGCGCGGCGACGATGAGATCGCAGGACAGGCAGAGCTCGAGCCCGCCGCCGACGGCATAGCCCTCGACGGCTGCGATCAGCGGCTTGCGCGGCGGACGGCGAAACAATCCGAAGCCGCCGCGTTCGGTCACGCCGCGCTCGCCGCGCGCCACCGCCTTGAGATCGGCGCCGGCCGAGAAGTTGCCCCCCGCGCCGGTGATGACGCCGACAAACAGGGCATCTTCCGCGTCGAGCAGATCCATCGCATCGCAGATGCCGCGCGCGAGCGCAGCGTTGCACGCGTTGCGCGCTTCTGGACGGTTCAGCGTGACGACGAGGATGTGGCCGCGCCGTTCGGTCAGAACGACCTGTTCGCTCTCAGTGGTCATCGCTACGCCTCACAATGCGAAGGTAAAGCCGCCATTGACCGGATAGGTCTGGCCGGTGATCCACGCGCTCGCATCGGAGGCGAGGAACAGCACCATGTTGGCGACGTCGGACGGCAGGCCCGGGCGGCGAATGACGTATTTCTCCATCATCTTCTTCTGCCGCTCGGGATCGGCCTTCAGCCGCGCCTCGATCGCGGGCGTTAGCGTCGCGGCAATCGCCACGCAGTTCGCCGTGATGTTGTGGCGGCCGAGCGAGCGTGCGACCGCGCGCGTGAAGCCCGCGGCGCCCGCCTTCGCGCCCGAATAGACCTCGAGGCCCGCCTCGCCGGCGCGGCCGGCATCCGAGATGATGGTGACGATGCGGCCGCCCTTGCGCTCGATCATCTGCGGGATGCAGGCCGAGGCGCAGTTGATGACGCCGTAGAGATTGACGCCGATGAAGCTGTTCCAGACCTCCGGGCCGGTCTCCCAGAACGGCTTGCGCGCATCGGGATCGGGGGTCGCACCGGCATTGCCGGCATTGTTGACGAGAACATTGACCGGACCGAAGGCCTGCTCGGCCTTGCCGACCATCGCCTTGACCGAGGCGAGATCGGTGACGTCGGCCTGCACCGCGATTGCCTTGCCGCCGGCGGCATTGATTTCCCGCGCGACCTGCTCGGCGCGATCGAGGAAGTAGTCATTGACGACGATGCCCGCCGCGTCGGCGTCGGCGCGGTCTGTTACGTGCACATCCTGCAACGGTGACGCCGCCGCTCGAAGACGCTCCAGCTCACGCGCGCTGGCGCAGCGGCCGTGCGGCGTCCTTGGCCGGCACCGGCATGGTGAAACCGTACAGGAACAGGTCCACCACCATGTCGGCGAACTCGCCGGGATCGACGCCGCCTTTCGGGTCGTACCAGGTGTGGCTGAAGTTCAGGATGCCGAACAGCATCATGCTGTAGATCTTCTTGGTCCGCTTGACGATCTTGCCTTCCTTGTCGAGCTCGACCAGGAGATCCGAGACCGTGTCGACGAGCTGGCGTTCCAGCGCCTTGATCGCATCCTGCTCGGTCTCACCGAGGAACGAGAGGTCGTTGAGGATCACGCGCTGCTCGTCGCTCGAGCGCGCATTCAGCGCGACGATGGCCTGGATCGCGGCGCGGAACTGCTCCAGCGTCGCCGCCTTGCCGGCCATCGCGACCTCGACATCGGCGATCATCTCGCGGATATGGGCATCGAGGATCGCGAACAGGATCGCTTCCTTCGAGTCGAAATAATGATACAGCGCGCCGCGCGACAGCTTGCAGGCATCCGCAAGGTCGGCGATCGAGGCGCGCATATAGCCCTGCCGCGCGAACAGGCCGCAGGCGGTAGTGAGGATGCCCCGCTGGATCTCATCGTAATTTTCTGAGCGCGTCCGCGCCATACCCGTTTCTCTCGTACACCATCGGCGCCGCCGGAATCGGACGACACCCGTCTCTCTATACTACTGCCGCTCCACGCCCTCCTCCCCTTTGCGGGCACCGTCCACCAGAACTCTTCGACTTCCCGTGTCCCGGCCTTGACCTGCGTCAAAAAATAATTTGAACGACCGGTCGGATTATATTAGAGTGCCTGCCATCAAGCAAGCGGATTGCGCACGCCGGAACCAATCCGGCGGCATCGAGGGAGGCTGCGCGTGGATTCTCATAAGGTCGATGCTGTCGTGATCGGAGCCGGCGCCGGCGGGCTGTGCGCCGCGGCGCGGCTCGCGCATGGCGGGCTGCATACGCTCGTCGTCGACGACAAGGACCGGCTCGGCGGGCGCGCCTCGACCGAGGAGATCGACGGCTTCAAGGTCAATATCGGCGCGATCGCGATCGAGTTCGGCGGTGTGTTCGAGGAAACCTTCCACGCCGTCGGCGCGCCGCTCGACATCCGCGCGCCGGAGCCTGCGAGCTCGTTCTTCATCGACGGCAAGGCGATCGATGTCGGCCGCGGCGGCTGGTCGCTGCTGCTCGGGCAGCTCACGAAACAAGCCTCGCGCATTCTGGAGAAATTCGCCGATGCCCGCTCCGGCAACCTGCCCGACGGGCGGCAATCGACCGAGGACTGGCTGAAGGGCTACACCAGCAACACGACGGTGCACGCGCTGTTTCGCAACCTCTGCGCGGCGATCTTCGCCTGCAACGCCGCCGAGCTGCCGGCCCGCGCCTTCCTCACCTATTTCACCAGCAAGGGTGCCTTCAAGAAATTCGGCTTCTGCCCGCAGGGCACGATCGGCGTCTGGAACAGCCTGGGCAGCGCGATCCGGCGCAATGGCGACATCTGGCTCGGCACGCCGGCGACCACGATCCACACCGCCGACGGCCGTGTCGAAGGCGTCACCGTGCTCCGGAACGGCGAGAAGGTGCGGATCGACACCGATCTCGTGATCAGCAATGCCGGACCGAAAGCCACCGTCGCGCTTGCCGGTAGCGAGGCCTTCCCGGCGGACTACATCGCCAAGGTGAAGAACGACCTTCGCCCCGCCGCCAACATCGTGATCAACGTCGCGAGCCGCGAGCCGCTGATCAACCATCCCGGCATCATCACCTTCGGCAAGACGCGCCGGCTCTGCAACATGGCGAACCTCTCCGCCACCTGTCCCGAGCTCGCGCCGCCCGGCTGGCACCTCTACGTCGCCTACGCCGTGCCGGTGCCGGCGCTCGGCGATTTCGACTCCGATGCCGAGGTCGCGCTCGCGCTCGAAGACCTTCGCGAGCAGTTCGCCAATTTCGATCAGGCGAAAATCCTCTCGATCCGCGTGATGCGCGACGACTGGCCGGCGCAACGCAGCTGCGCCGGTTACGACCTGCCGCGCGAGACCGGCATCGAAGGCCTGTGGTGCGTCGGCGACGCCGTGAAGCAATACGGCAATGGCGGCACCCAGGCTTGTGCCGAGACCGCCAGGATCGTGACCGATGCGATCTTCGCCGCGCGGCCGCGCCGATCGGCCGGCCGGGTCTGAGCGCGATGCCGACGACCATTCCGCATTCGACGCCACCGGCAGCGCCCCAGGCCACACCGGCGCGGGAGTGCCTGCTCGAATTCCGCAACGTCCGCATCGTCTACGACAACGCGATCGAGGCGATCCGCGATGTCTCGATCGCGGTGCCCGAAGGCAACATCGTCGCCCTGCTCGGCTCCAACGGTGCCGGCAAGTCGACACTGCTCAAAGCGATGTCCGGCATCCTCTACACCGAGGAAGGCGTGATCGAGAACGGCAGCATCCGCTTCCGCGACGACGAGGTGCATCATCTTGCGCCGGATGAGCTGGTGCGCCGCGGCATCGTGCAGGTGCCGGAGGGCCGCCGCGTGTTCGCGGCGCTGACCATCGACGAGAACCTGCAAATGGGCGGCTATACCCGGACCGGCGCCGAGGCGCGCGAGCACCGCGACAAGGTGTTTGCGCTGTTTCCGCGGCTCTATGAGCGGCGCGACCAGATCGCCGGCTACATGTCCGGCGGCGAGCAACAGATGCTCGCGATCGGCCGCGCGCTGATGACCGATCCCGTGCTGCTGGCGCTCGACGAGCCGTCGCTCGGCCTTGCGCCCTTGATCATCGACCGGATTTACGAGGTGATCGTCCGGCTGCGCGACGAGCTGAAGATGACCGTGCTGCTGGTGGAGCAGAACGCGCAGCGCGCGCTCGATATCGCCGATTACGGCTACATCCTGGAGACCGGCCGCGTCGTGCTCGACGGCACGGCCGCGAGGCTCACCGCCAACGAGGACGTCCGGGAATTCTACCTCGGCGTCTCCTCCACCGGCCGCAAGAGCCTGCGCGACGTCAAGCATTACAAGCGCCGCAAGCGGTGGCTGTCGTGACCGCGCTGCTCACAGTCGAGAACCTGTCCAAGCGCTTCGGCGGCCTGCAGGCGGTCGCCGATGTCAGCCTTGAAGTCGCGGCGGGCGAGATCTGCAGCGTGATCGGCCCGAACGGCGCCGGCAAGACCACGCTGTTCAACATGATCTCGGGCGTGCTGCGGCCGAGCGGCGGCCGGATCACCTTCGACGGCATCGACCTTTCGACCATCTCGCCATGGAAGTTCGCCGCTGTCGGGATCGGCCGCACCTTCCAGAATCTGGCGCTGTTCAAGCACGGCACTGTGGTCGAGAACATCCTGACCGGCCGCCACACCCATCTGCGCTCGACCGTGCTCGACGCCGTGGTGTTCTTCGGCCGCACCCGCAAGGAGGAGATCGCGGCCCGGCAGCGGGTCGAGCACATCATCGAATTCCTTGAGATCGAGCATATCAGGGACGCCGTGGTCGGCACGCTTTCCTACGGCCAGCAGAAGCGTGTCGAACTCGCCCGCGCGCTTGCCTGCGAGCCGAAACTGCTACTGCTCGACGAGATGGTATCCGGCATGAACCAGGAGGAGACCGAGGACATCGCGCGCTTTGTGCTCGACATCCGCGACGAGCTCGGCATCACCGTCGTGATGATCGAGCACGAAATGCGCATCGTGATGGACATCTCCGACCGCATCCATGTGCTGAATTTCGGCCGCAAGATCGCCGAAGGCACACCAGACGAAATCAGGCGAGATCCGGCGGTCACGGAGGCCTATCTCGGCAGCCAGCGCGCCGAAGCGATGGCAAAGGCAGGCGCGTGATGTCGACGATGGACAGCCTGCGCACCACGCATCCGCCGCTGCAGGCCAGCGCCGCGCGCAGCGCGCCCGCGGCGGGCGCCGACGCGCTACAGGCGGCGCTTGCGGATGCCGCTATCACCATCCCGCAATTGCTGCGGCAGCGCGCCGCCGTGCATGGCGACGCATTGGCGCTGCGGGAGAAGAACTACGGCATCTGGAATCCCTATTCCTGGCGGCACTATTACGAGACCGCGCGCGCGGTCGCGCTCGGCCTGCTGTCGCTCGGCATCAAGCCGGGCGACCGGGTCGCTATCGCCGGCGAAAACACGCCGGAATGGTTTTACGCCGATCTCGGCACCCAGATGATCGGCGCGGTCGCGGTCGGCATCTATCCGACCAATCCCTGGGTCGAGCTGCAATATATCGTCAGGCATTCGGGCGCCCGGGTTGTCATCACCGGCGATCAGGAGCAGACCGACAAGGTGCTCGACGCAATGGCCAACAATGGCGGCCTGCCGGATCTGGAGGCCATCGTCTGCATCGACATGAAGGGCCTGCGGCATTACCGCGAGCCGGAGCTGATGTCGTTCGCCGCCTTGTGCGAGCGCGGCAAGGCCTACGCTGAGGCGAACAAGGAGGCCAACGCCACGCTCGACCGGCTGATCGGCCAGGGCGCGCCCGACGATGTCTGCATCCTCGTCTACACCTCGGGCACGACGGGCCCGCCTAAGGGCGCGATGCTGACCCACCGCAATCTCGTCTACGCCGCCTATGCCTACGCCAAGACCGTCGGTATTGCAGACAAGCCGTTCGAGGCGGTGAGCTATCTGCCGCTGTGCCACGTCGCCGAGCGCTGCTACGGCACCGTGACGCATCTCGTGCTCGGCGGCACCGTTTCCTTTGCCGAATCGATCGACACGGTCGCGATCAACATCCGCGAGATCGCGCCAACGTTCTTTGTCGGCGTGCCGCGCATTTACGAGAAGCTACAACAGGGCTTCCTGTTCCGCCTCGGCGAGAGCGGCCGGCTGCGGCAGGGTTTTACCAAGGCCTGCCTCGCCTGGGGCCGCACGCTGTCCGACCGCCGGCAGGCCGGCAAGGCCAATCGGCTCGATCGTGCCGCCTACGGGCTGCTTTACCTTCTGATGTTCCGCAATTTGCAGCGCCATCTCGGCTTCGCCACCAGCCGGCACCGGCTGTGCGCCGGCGCTTCGATCTCGCCGGAGACGCTGCGCTTCTTCGACATCATCGGCCGCCCGGTGTCGCAGGGCTACGGCCTCACCGAAAGCGGCGGCGTCGCCTTCATCCAGACGGAGAGCCATCACCGGATCGGCGGCTGCGGCGTGCCGCTGCCGCAAACCGAATGGAAGTGCGACGCCGATGGCGAGATCCTGCTGCGCAACCCCGGCGTCTTCAAGGGCTACTTCCTCGACGAGAAGGCCTCGACCGCTTCGCTGGAACAAGGCGGCTGGCTGCGCACCGGCGACATCATCGACATCCTCGACAACGGCGAGATCGCCGTGGTTGACCGCAAGAAGGCGATCATCATCACTGCCGGCGGCAAGAACATCGCCCCATCGGAGATCGAGAATGCGCTGAAGGATTCCGAATTCATCAAGGAAGCGATCGTGGTCGGCGAGGCCAGGAAGTATCTCGGCGCCATCCTCCAGGTCGACTACGACAATGTCGGCCGCTGGGCGCGCGACCGGGCGCTGGCCTACACCAACTACAAATCGCTGTCGCAGCTTCCCGAAGTGCACGAGCTGGTGGAGCGCATCGTGGACGAAACCAACAAGCGCTTCGCCCGGGTCGAGAACATCCGCCGCTTCGCCATCCTCGAGAAAGAGCTCGATCATGACGACGGCGAGCTGACTGCCACACAGAAGGTGCGCCGCGCCATGATCGAGAAGAAGTTCGCGCGCGAGCTCGCCATCATCTACCAGACGGAGGGCTGAATGCAGTATCTCCTGCAACTTCTGATCTCCGGGCTAGCGATCGGCGCGATCTACGGCCTGATCGCGATGGGCTTCGCGGTGATCTACAAATCCACCGGGCTGGTCAATTTCGCGCAGGGCGAGATGACCATGATCACGGCCTATATCGCCTGGACCATCTCGACCACGGTCAGCGGCAATGTGTTCGTCGTCGCGACGGGCGCGATCCTCGCCGCCATCCTGCTCGGCCTCATCATCGAGCGCCTGGTGATGCGGCCGATGCTGGGCGAGCCGGTGTTCGCGACCGTGATGGTCACGATCGGGCTCGCGGTCATCCTGCGCTCGGCCATCAACTTCATCTGGGATGCGTATCCGCACGGCCTCGATATCGGCATGGGCCGTGGCATCATGCATCTCGGCGGCATCGGCGTACGCACCGGGCAGATCGCCGTCATCGCGACGCTGCTTTTGCTGCTCGCCGCGATCTGGGCGTTCTTCCGCTACAGCAAGGTCGGCGTCGCAATGCGCGCGGTCGCGGCCGACGACCGCACCGCGCTCTTGATGGGCATCAGCGCCACCAAGGTTCACGCGCTGGCCTGGGCGGCGTCATCCGTGATCGCCGGCATCGGCGGCGTGTTTTTCGCCCTGTCCTACGATCTGTCGCCGGCGATGTTTCAGCTCGGGCTGAAGGCGTTTCCGGCCACGATCCTGGGCGGGCTCGACGCCGTGCTCGGCTCCGGCCTCGGCGGCCTCCTGATCGGCATCACCGAAAACCTGGCCGGCGGCTATGTCGGCTCCGGCGTGAAGGAGGTCGCGGGCTTTGCCATGATCATCGTCGTGCTGATGGTCCGCCCGTTCGGCATCTTCGGCGAACGCGACATCGAGAGGGTCTGATGCGCACCGGTGATTACAAGCAGAGCTATGGCGAGCTGGTTGCGCTGATCGATTCCCCGCCGGTGTGGCTCTGGTCGGCCGTGCTGCTGCTGGCGCTGATCGCAGCGCCCTATCTGCTCAATTCCTACGCGCTGTCGTTCCTGATGATCATCCTGATCACGGTGACCGGCGCGCTCGGGCTCAACATCCTGACCGGTTACACCGGCCTGATCTCGCTCGGTCATGTCGGCTTCCTCGTCACCGGCGCCTATGCCTACGCGGTGCTGGTCTCGAAATACCACATGCCGCCGCTGGTCGGCTTTCTCGGCGCCGGGGTGGTGCCGGCACTTGCCAGTCTGATCGTCGGCGCACCGTCGCTGCGGCTCAAGGGGCTCTATCTCGCCATCACCACGCTCGCCTTCTCCTTCATCATCAATACCGTGATCCTGGAGATGCGCTGGCTCACGAACGGCGCCCGCGGCATTCAGGTGCAGCGGCCGGAGATCCTCGGCATCAGCTTCGACAGCGATGCCGCCTTCACTTATCTCTGCCTCGCCTTCGCAGCCTTGACCCTGTTCGCCACCCTCAACATCCGCCGCAGCCGGGTCGGCCGCGCCTTCGTCGCGATCAGGGACAACGACACCGCGGCCCGCGTCATGGGCATCAATCTGCACGCCTACAAGCTGTTCGCTTTCGTTACATCCGCCTTCATCACCGGCATCGCCGGCGCGCTCTACGGCATCTATCTCTCCTTTGTCAGCGTCGAGGGCTTTCCGTTCCTGCTCTCGATCGAGGCGCTGGCGATCCTGATCGTCGGCGGGCTCGGCTCGGCGCTCGGCGCCGTGCTCGGCACCATCCTGATCGTGCTGCTGCCGGAGGCGACAAGGCTCGTCTTCAGCCTGTTCAGCGCGCAGATGGACGCGACGTTTGCGACCGGCGCGCAAGAGCTGAAGAGCATGCTCTACGGTCTCGTCATCATCCTGTTCCTGCGCTTCCAGCCGCGCGGACTGGTCGGCGCGTGGCACGACATCAAGCGGACCTGGGTGCACTGGCCGCTGCGCTACTAACCAAAAAAAGACGCACACAATGAGGAGGAGACAATGATCAGACATCTGGCGGCGGCCTCGCTGCTGCTCACCACGGCCTGTCTTGCCATCGGCCCCGCTTCCGCCGCCGACCCTGGCATCACCGACACCGAGATCCTGATCGGTGACGTCGAGCCCCTGACCGGCCCGCCGGCGCTGCTCGGCGTCGCGGCCTCGATCGGCCACAAGATCGCGATCGCGGAAGCCAATGCCGCCGGCGGCATCAACGGCCGCAAGATCAAGTATGTGCTGGAGGACGACGGTTACGTCACGGCACGCACCATCCAGGGCGTCAAGAAGGTGATCGACGTCGACAAGGTGTTCGCGATGATCGGCATCTCCGGCTCGGGCCAGTCGATCGCTGTCATGCCGGTGCTGGAGAAGTCCGGCATCCCGACCGTGATCGACGTCGCGCCGGTGAAATTCCTGTGGGAGCCGCCGCGCAAGAACGTGTTCGTGGTCGGCCAATCCTACGAGGAAGGCATCGTCCACCTCGTCAATTTCCTCGCCGACAAGAATCCCGGCAAGAAATGGGGCCTGATCACCCAGGACGACGATTACGGCATCACCGTGCGTGACGGCTTCGATACCGTCGTCAAGGCCAAGAAGCTGAACGTGGTCTACAGCGGCAATTACAAGAAGGGCCAGCAGGACTTCTCGTCCGACATGTTGCAGCTGAAGGATTCCGGCGCCGAGGTGTTCCTGGCCGGCGGCATCATCGGCGAGAACATCGCGATGATGAAGGAGCTCGAGAAGCTCAGCATCAAACCGGTGACCGGCATCTTCTGGCCCGGCCGCATCGAGCCCGTGCTGAAGCTGATGGGCCCGGCCGGTGACGGCATCTATGCGGTCGACTATGTCGAGCCGTTCGCGGGCGCGGCCGGCAGGGCGTTCCTCGATAAGGCCAAGCCGCTGGTGTCGGAAGCCGAGTTCAAGGGTATCAACCGCTACACCATGACCGGCTATGCCGCCGCGAAGGTCCTGATCGCAGCGATCGAGCGCTGCGGCAAGCAACCGACCTGGGCCTGCACCATCGCGGAGCTGGAGAAGACCAAGAATGTCGAGACCGGCGTGATGGCGCCGATCAGCTTCGGCCCCGGCGTCCGATTCTCGAACCAGAAGCTGCAAATCATGCAGGCCGATACGGCGACGCTCAGCTTCAAGCCGGTGAACTAGAACGATGAAGGTCCTGATCGTCTTTGCCCATCAGGAGGCGCAGTCGTTCAACGCTGCGCTGCTGGCGCGGTCGGTGGCGGAGCTGACCGCGCTCGGGCATACGGTCAAGATCTCCGATCTCTACGCCATGCGCTTCAACCCGGTCGCGACGGCTGGGGACTTTGGCGAGCGGCGGTTCCCCGACCGGCTGCAATATGACCGCGAGCAGAAATACAATCTGCAACAGAAGTCGCTCAGCGGCGACATCGCCGCCGAGATCGAGAAGCTGCTGTGGTGCGACCTCCTGATCCTGCAGTTTCCGCTGTGGTGGTTCTCGCTCCCCGCCATCATGAAGGGCTGGATCGATCGCGTCTTCGTCAACGGCGCGGTCTATGGCGCCGGCCGCCGCTACGACACCGGTGGCCTCGCCGGCCGCCGCGCCATGGTCGTGACCTCGACTGCAGCCTACCCCGGAATGTGCGCGCCCGACGGGCTGGTCGGCGCACTCGATGTGGTGTTGTGGCCGATCCAGAACGGCACCCTGGCCTATGCCGGCTGCAAGGTGCTGCCACCCTTCGTGTCCTATTCGGTGAATTTCGTCGACGAGGCGACACGGCACCGCTATCTCGACGACTATGGCGAACGGCTGCGGCAGCTCGAGACCACCGAACCGCTGTTCTTCCATCCGCTCGCGGATTTCGGCGAGGACTGGCGGCTAAAGCCGGGGATCGCGGCGCAGACGGTTGGGCAGGGCAAGCCGGCGGCGCCCGTGCGAACTGAACTAGACGAAGACGCCAGTATGCTCCCTCGCCCCGTTCTTACGGGGAGAGGGTCGGGGTGAAGGGCTCTCTCCGCGAGTCGTGTGCGTGAATAGACCGGTACCCCCTCACCCGGAACGCATCTAACGATGCGTTTCGACCTCTCCCCGCAAGCGGGGCGAGGTGAAGCGGAGCCCAACCTCCTCACATCCGCTTGGCGACTTCCTCCAGCATCACCTCGGTGGCGCCACCGCCGATCGTCAGCACCCGCGCGTCGCGCGCCATGCGCTCGATCGGCGTGCCGCGCATGAAGCCTGAGCCGCCATGCAATTGCAGGCAGCCATGCACGACCTCGTGCAGCACCTCCGGCGACAGCGCCTTCACCATCGACACTTCGCGCAGACACTCCTGCCCCGCCGTCGCAAGCTCGGCGGCCTGATAGGCCAGCGCGCGCGCCGCGGCCGCCTTCGCGGCGAGCTGGGCGAGCTTCAGCCGCACGCCCTGCTGGTTCCAGAGCGGGCCGCCGAACGCCTGCCGCGTCTTCACATAGTTTGCCGTCAGCTCGATCGCCTTGGCGGACTCGCCGGCGCAGATGCCGCCGATGCAGATGCGCTCGTTCTGGAAGGTCTCCATGATGCCATAGAAACCCTTGTTCTCCTCGCCGAGCAGATTTTCCGCCGGCACGCGCACGTCCTGGAAGGCGATCTCGGCAGTGTCCGAGCAGAGCCAACCATGCTTGTCGAGCTTGGTTGCCGTGATGCCCGGCGTGTTGCGCTCGACGATGAACAGCGAGATGCCGCGGCTGCCCTTGGCATGCGGGTCGGTGCGCGCTGCGACGATCAGGATGTCGCCATAGACCGCGTTGGTGATGAACATCTTTGCGCCGTTGATCACCCAATGATCGCCGTCGCGCCGCGCGCGCGTCTTCAGGCCAGCGACATCGGAGCCGGCATCGGGCTCGGTCACCGCGATCGAACAGACCGTCTCGCCGCGGATGATCGCGGGCAGGTATTTCTGCTTCTGCTCCGGCGTACCGCGCAGGCTGATGTGCACCGCCGACATGTCGGTATGCACCAGGATCGACGAGGTGAAGCCGCCGAAGCTCGAGCGTCCAAGCTCCTCGGCGAACACCATCGAGGCCAGCGGCCCCATGTCGGTGCCGCCATATTCGGCCGCATGGCGCATGCCGAGAAAGCCGAGCGCGCCCATGCGGCGATAGATCTCGCGCGGGATCTTGCCGTCGCGCTCCCACGCCTCGGCATGCGGCACCACTTCCTTCTCGACGAAGCGGCGCACCTGCTCACGCAGCATGCGTAGTTCCTCGGGCAGATTGGGCGGCTCCGGGAAATGGAATTGGGTCTCAGAGAGCTGGCGCGGATCCGACGTCATGACGTTCATTGTGGCGCCCTCTGATGGCCGATGTGAAGATGGTTGCGCAGAAAAACTGCGAGGGATGCGATCGCCTCTCGCGCCTGCGGAATCTCGGGGAACATCTGGAACACGTGGATCATGCCGTCCCAGACCTGGAGTTCGACGTCGCCGCCGGCGGCCTTGGCGCGCGCGGCAAGGTCCACTGAATCGTCGCGCACGGTTTCGCGGTCTCCGACCTGAACCAGGAGCGGCGGCAGACCGGTGAGGTCGGCATAAAGCGGCGAAGCCAGCGGATTACGGGGATCGCCGTCCTTGTCGAGATAGTTCTTGGCGAGCGCCAGGATCATCGCGCGCTGATGGATCGGATCGGCCGCGGCCCGGCTTTCGTAGCTCGCACCTGTCGCAGCGAGATCGGTCCAGGGTGACATCAGCGCGCCGGCCGCGGGCAGCGGAAGGCCACGGTCTCTCGCTGCCAGCATTGCAACGAGCACGAGATTGCCGCCGGCCGAGTCCCCGGCGAAGGCAATATCGGCAGGACGCAGTCCCTGATCGCAGAGATGCTGATAGGCAATCAGCGCATCATCGAGCGCCGCCGGAAAGCGGTGCTCCGGCGCTAGGCGATAATTGATCGAAAGCACACGACAGCCGGATGCATCCGCGGTCCGCGCGGCCAGGTCGCGATGCGACGCGACCGAGCCGATGCGGAATCCGCCGCCGTGAAAATAGAGAACCGCCTTGTCGCGCGGTGCGCCTCGCGGCACGAGCCATTCGCCGTCGATGCCGCCGGCGGAAACCGGCTGGCACGTCACCGGCACCGAGCAGCCGGCAAACGCCGCATCCCAATCGCTGCGCATCTGCGCTACCGATGTGTCGCGGGTCCAGCCGCAATAGATCGCACGCAGGCGCTCGATGGCGCGATCGACCGGCGTGATGGCGATATCGTCGCCTGCGCTGGCCATCTCAGCCGCCGATGCCCATGCCGCCGGACACGCCAAGCGTCTCGCCGGTGATGTAGGCGGCCTGATCGGAAGCCAGGAACAGCGCAGCGGCCGCAACCTCCTCCGGCTCGCCGAGCCGGCCGAGCAGCGTCGCGCCGGTCATCGCCTGCAGGATCTTGTCGCCGCCCTTTGCCACGGCCTGCTCCAGCATCGGCGTGCGGATCGGTCCCGGCGCGATCGCGTTCGCGGTGATGCGAAAGCGTGCATTCTCGCGCGCGATGCTCCTGGTGAACGAGATCACGCCGCCCTTGGCCGCGGAATAGACCGCGCCGCCCTTGGAGCCAAGCCGCGCCGCCTCCGAGGTGACATTGATGATGCGGCCGAACCGTGCCGCCTGCATCGCCGGCAGCGCGGCGTGGGTGCAGGCCAGTACCGAGGTGAGATTGACCGCGATCAGCCGCGCCCAATCCTCCGCCGTGGTGTCGGTGAAGAAGGCGTGCTGATCGACGCCGGCATTGTTGACGACGATGTCGAACGGGCCATCCTGCGCCATCACGGCCTGTACGGCCGTTGCATCGCTGACATCCAGCCCGGCGACGCCGGCGCCGGTCTCCCGCGCAAGCTCCGCGGCTGCGGCGACGTCGAGATCGGCGATCACGACCCTGGCGCCTGCTCCGGCAAAGCTGCGGACGATCGCCGCCCCAATGCCGCGTGCGCCGCCGGAGACGAAGGTGCGGCGGCCATCGAGACGCCCGAATGGCAAGGTGTCCGCCACGTCTCAGCGCCCCGTGAAGACAGGCTTGCGCCGCTCGATCACGGCGGCGAGCCCTTCGCGCGCATCGGCCATCCCCGAGAGCTCGGCCACGGTGCGCGCCTCTTCCGACAGGCACTGCTCGATGCTGGTGCCGGTGCCGGCCCAGACCAGCCGCTTGGTCGCCGCCAGCGCCTTCGGCGCACCGGCCGCAAGCTCACGTGCCAGCGCCAGCGATGCATCGGAAAGCTCCGCATCGGGCACGACCTTGGTGACGATGCCCATCTGCAACGCTTCCGCAGCCGGGATCACCGGGTTGGTCAGCAGGATCGACATCGCTCGCCGTAGGCCGACCAGCCGCGACAGCGTGACGGAGACACCGGCATCCGGCGCCATCGCCACCCGCGTCGCGCCGGCGAGGAATTTTGCCGATTCCGCCGCAATCACGATGTCGGAGGCGCAGACCAGGCCGAAGCCGCCGCCGCCCGCCGCAAAGCCCTGCACCGAGGCGATCACCGGCGCCTCCAGCCGCAGCAATCCGGTCACCGCGTTCTGCAGATACGCGGTGGCCTGGCGGATATAGTCGGGCAGCTTCTCGCCCTTGGAGGCGAAGGCGCGGACATCGCCGCCCGCGCAGAAATTCGCGCCCTCGCCGCTCAGCAGCACGACGCGCAAATCCGGATGGCCGTGGCAGACCATGATGGCGTCGCACAGCGCGCTCAGGAGTTCGGCGCTCATGCCGTTGGCCGCATCGGGGCGGTTGAGCCGCAGCCGCGCGACGCCGTCGCTGATGTCGAGCAGAACGGGGCCCTTGTCGATCATGGCGAAACCTTCCCTAAACCAGGAATGACAGCGTGTAGATCGCCTTGTCGTTGTTGACGAGGATGACCTTCTTGCTGGCCATCCGCAATTCGCCATCGACATGGCGCAGACGGTATTCGTTGCGCGCCGCCCACAGCGTGTCGTCGCGCAGGCTCGATTCGAAGATCAGGCTGTTGCTGGCGACCGCGATGTCGCCATTGTCAGGCTGCTCGTCCATCAATTCGATGTTGGAGATCAGCCGGCGCAGGTTCGACTGCGGCGTCTGCGTGAAATGCTTGCCGGTCATCAGCTGGCGGACCCGCAGCGCGATTCGCGAGCGGTTGTCGTAGATGATCGACATTTGCTGCTCCGGATCGATGTCGGCGCCGTTGGCCGGCACCCAATAGACGCCGTCGTCGGTCCAGAGCTTTTCCCAGGCCTCATATTGATGCTCGTCCTGCAACCGCGCCTCGCGATAGAGGAAGGCGGTGATGGCACTCATCAACGTGGCGCTGCTCTCGCGCGACAGCATCAGGCTGGCTCCATCAGCTTGCGATAATGGGTCCAGATGCCGCGCGACGGCACCTCGTCGGTGACGTGGCCGACCGTGAAGCCGAGCTCATCCTGCCGCTGGCGCTTCTCGCCGCGGCCGAGGAAGATCCACTCGGGATTGCGCGCCAGCACGCCGCGGTGGCAACGCTCGTACATCTCGGAATCATCCGCCAGCAGGAAGCCGGCGGGGCCGACTGAGCCCATGGTTTGCTGGCGCAGCCTGCGGTTCAGATCTGGGGCGCCCTTGAACTGCAGCGCGGTGACATGCTGCACGCTGTCGTCGACACCAAGCGGCTGGATCACGAACATCTGGATCTCGGCGATGAACAGGTTCGGGAAGATCATCACATGCGGCGTGCCGTCGATCATGATCTCGCGCGCCGCGGTGTCGCCATAGGCGGTCTTCATGCGCGCGGTGTAGTCCGGCAGCCGCTCCTCGCTGGTGCCGAACCAGCTCATCGGCTCGTCGCGCTTGCGGAATTCGGGCCGCAAATCGATCTCGGTATGGCCGTTGCCGTAGTCGCGCGTCAGCGCAGTCGAGGCGCCGCCGTAGAGCTTGCCGATCATGCTGTCGGCGACGCCGAAGATCGACGTGTGCACGAAGGCCGGGTGATAGCCATCGCACTCATTCTCCAGGATGAACTTCCAGTTCGCTTTCACGCGATGCTTGAGGAAACCCGCGGTGATCTCGACCTCGCCCTCGGGCGAAGTGCGCACCAGCCGATCGATGGTCTCGGCGGCACCGCCGAGATGTTCCTTCAAAGTCGGGCCATCGGCCGCGAACGAGCCGAACACGAAGCCGCGGTAGGATTCGACGCGCGTCACCCGCCCGAGCGCGAGCTGCGATTTGTCTTGCCCCTCGTAACCGTCCGGGAAGGCATAGCCGACCAGGCGGCCGTCATTGGCAAAGGTCCAGGAGTGGAACGGACAGGTGAACGAGCGCGCATTGCCGCGCTCAAACGAGCAGACCTGGTTGCCGCGATGCGAGCAGCGGTTGAGCAGCAGATTGACCTTGCCCTGCTCGTCGCGCGTCATGATCACGGATTGCGGGCCGATCGACTTGACGACGTAGTCGTTGGCGTTGGGCACCTCGCTCTCGTGCCCGACATAGACCCAGGTCCGGTACCAGATGTTCTTGAGCTCGGCCTCGAAGATCTCGGAATCGGTGTACAGCGATCCGTGCACCCGGTCGGGCCGGATCAGCCGCTCCCATGGCGAGACGCCGGTCATCATGTTCATCGCTCCGTCTCCCTCGCCGGCCGCTTGCCGCGGATGCTTTCACCGGCCGCCAATAATAATCCGAACGACCGTTCGGTCAATGAATAACACGTGCGAGGCGGGCCGGCAAGCTTCTTTGCTAACACCGCGGCTGAGTTCCGGAGCAGCGTGCAACGATGCAATCCCCGGTGGACCGCTGCGTGACTGGCTCAGCCCTGCGCCGCGCCGCCATCGCCGCCCGCGATCTGCTGCAGCATCGACTTCGGCGTCGTCGCAAGCTCGATCTTGAGCTGGTCGCAAATCGCCCGGCGCAGCAGCTGCTCGATCTCGGTCGCAGCATCACGATTGGCCGCACGCGCGCCCTCGCCGCTCGCCCAGAGCAGAAGCTGCCCCAGCTGCCGGTCGCCATCATCGCGCAGCGCTTCGATCGCGGCGGCGTCGGACATGTCGCTCGGGAGGCGCGGCAGCGCCGGAATCTCCGGATGCGCCGCGCCATCCGCCAATCGTTTGACCGCAGCGAAAGTATCGTCCTGCAGACGCACCTGCTCCAGCAGCGGCCCGGCCTTCCAGTCGGCCGCGAGCTTCAGCCCGTTCAGCGCATAGATGGCGGAGAACACCTGCCCGCGGACGAATTCGTCGTTGCTGTTCGGCACGACATGACTTTGCAGGGCATCGATGATGCCGTCGATCAGCCGCTCGAAGGATGCACTCATGCCGCGGCCTCCAGTGCGCGCTCGAAGGCCCGCACGATCGAGGGCATCTGGCTTGCCATCACCGCAAGGCGCAGGTCGTTGAAGCGATCGACCTCGAAGGCGCGCACTGCGCACATCTGGATCGCCGCCGCCTGATACAGCGCATAGGCCTCGTAGAAGGCGAGGCTCTTGTCCGAGACCGCAATGCCGGAGGCGCGCTGATAGAGATCGATCACCTCCGCGCGCTCGAGCACGCCATAGAGCTTCCGGCTCCTGGCATTGAAGGTCGGCATCATCGCCCAGGCCAGATCCTCATGGGGATCGCCCAGGTGAGTGAGCTCCCAATCGAGGATGGCAACGATCCGGCCACTCTGCTCGATGAAGTTCCCGATCCGGTAATCGCCATGCACGATGGTGCGGCATGGCGGCTGCGGGCAGTTATCTTCAAGCCAGCGTCCGCCCCAATCGAGCAGCGGATAATAGCGCGCGGTCGAACGCGCCAGCGACGCGCGCCAGCCGGCGATCGCGCGGACTTCGGCGCGCTCTCCGCCCTGTTGCAGCGATGCGAATGGCGTTGCGCCCGGGTCGATCCCGTGCAGCGACGCGAGGATGTCGACGAACTGCCGGGCGACCGCGCGCTTGTGGTCCGGATCGAGCTCGCTCGCCGCCCAGGGTGCGGGAACATCGCCCTCGACGTGCTCGCAGATGAAGAAAGGAAAGCCGATCTCGGCACCATGCTGTTCTGATAACACCAGCGCCGGAACCGGCACACCGCTACCGGCCAGCGACTGCAACGCATAGACCTGCGGCAGCACCGAGTAAGGTGCAAATAGCCCGTTCGGCGGACCGACGCGCAGGATCAGCCTGCGATCCCCGCCAACCGCCGAGCGCGCCACGAAAGCATAGGTGATCCAGGAGAAGCCCGACGATTTGCGGCCGAAGCTCTCGATCTCCGTCCGGCTCCCGGATATTCGCGACAAATGCTGCGCGAGCGCCGTCCGCACCGCGTCGTCATTGACCGCGACTGGACGAACAGGGTCCGGCGCGGCCGGCATATCATCGGATCGTTTGGCAACGTCCTGCATCAATTGACCGACCTCGTATAGCCCTGCCACTTCTCCTCGCGTAGCGCCGACTTCATGATCTTGCCGGAGCCGGTCAGCGGCAACGGCTCGAGACGGATGTCGACCGAGCGCGGGCATTTGTAGCCCGCGATCAGGGTGCGGCAATGCGCGATCACCATGTCGGAATCGAGCCGCGCACCGTCCTTCGGCACGACGATCGCATGCACCGCCTCGCCCCATTGCGGATCGGGCACCGCAATGACGGCGCATTCCCTGACTTGCTCGTGCTGGAAGATGGCGTTCTCCACCTCGCCGGAATAGACGTTCTCGCCGCCGGAGACGATCATGTCCTTGAGGCGGTCGACGATATAGACAAAGCCGTCCTCGTCCATCCAGGCGCCGTCGCCGGTGTGCAGCCAGCCGTTGCGCAGCACTCGCGCGCTCTCTTCCGGCTTGCGCCAGTATCCGAGCATCACGCCGGCGCCGCGGATCGCGATCTCGCCGACCGTGCCGCGCGGCACCTCGTTGCCCGCGAGATCGATGATGCGGACTTCGACGCCCGGCGCCGCCCGCCCTGCCGATTTGCGCTTTCCCGCCAGCGGTCCTTCGAGCGCGTGGTACTCCCACGGCAGGATCGTCGCCAGCGCCGCGCTCTCGGTCATGCCGTACCCTTGGTGAAAGCGCCAGCTCGGCAGCACGCGCATCAGCTTGACCAGCAGCGCATCCGGCATCGGAGAGGCGCCATATTCGCAATCCCTGACGCTGCTCAGATCATACGTGCCGAACGACGGATGATTGAGCATCATGTTGAGCATGGTCGGCACGAACAGGCAGTAGTCTACCCTGTGCTCGGCGATGGTCCGCATCGCGAGCTCGGGCTCAAATTTCGGGATCGTGACATGGGTACCCCCGACCAAAGTCAGCGCGATCATCGGCGAGGTGCCGGCCAGATGGAACATGCCAGCCGAGTGCAGATACCGCGTGTCCTCGCGGAAACGGAGCGCATAGATCCAGACCAGCGATTCATAGATGATGTTGGCATGCGACAGCATCACGCCCTTGGGGAAGCCGGTAGTGCCGCCGGTGTAGAAGATGCCTGCGAGATCGTTGTAGGCGCCGGAGGCATCCTCGATCGGCGCGTTCGCAACAAGCTCGTCATAGCCCTGCATGCCGCCGGGAACCTGTCCCTCGTCCAGATAGACCATCGCGGTGAGTGATTTCGCGCCACGCAGGCTTGATGCGATCTCGGCAAAGGCCTTGTCGACCAGCAACAGTTTTGGCGTGGAATCGTCGATCGCATAGGCATTCTCGGCGACCGCCCAGCGGGTGTTGAGCGGCACTGCGACCGCACCGGCCCAGGCGATGGCATAGAGCGCCTCGATATAGAGGTCGCTGTTGTGCGCGAGGATCGCAACGCGATCGCCGGCCTCGACGCCGAGCCGCCGCAGCCCGCCCGCGGCGCAGGCGACGCGACGGCCGATCTCCTTCCAGCTTCGCGACCGTCCCGCATGGATGGTGCCGGGCGCATCCTTGCGCAACTGCACCGCCGAGATGAGCGCCTGCGTCAGCTTCATGTTTCCTCCTCACCGCCATGCGGCCGCGTGCGCCTGCGGATGTTTCCGTCATGCGTGAAGCCGATACGCCGCCCGGAGATTTCAGTTGATAATCCGGACAGACGGTCTATTATTACACAGCCAACGCGACGGGTAAAGCCCTTGAAGGGACCGCCGTAGGGATCAACGAGCCCCGCAAAAGAGGGCGTCATGGGAGGGGAAGATGCGGAAGCCAATCGTCACGCTTGCCGTGTGGGCGTTCGCGCTCACCGGCGCGCTCGGAACAGCGAACGCCCAGAAGGCCTATGGGCCCGGGGTCAGCGACACCGAGATCCTGCTCGGCGCCAATGCGCCCTACAGCGGACCGGCGTCGATCTATGCGAGCTTCCCGAAGACCATGCTCGCCTATTTCACGATGCTGAACGAGACAGGCGGCATCAACGGCCGCCACATCAATTTCGTAACCCGCGACGACGCCTATAGCCCGCCAAAGACCGTCGAGGTGACGCGCGCGCTGGTCGAGAACGACAAGGTGCTCGCGATCATGGCGCCGTTCGGCACGCCGACCAACGCCGCGATCCAGAAATACCTCAACAGCAACGGCGTCCCGCAGCTCCTGGTGCAGAGCGGCGGCACGCGCTGGAACGATCCCAAGCAGTTTCCCTGGACGACGCCCTACTCGCCGACCTACGTCAACGAATCCCGGATCATCGCGCGCTACGTCCTGCGCGAGAAGCCGGACGCCAAGATCGGCGTGCTCTTGCAGGCCGACGACATCGGCAAGGATTTCGTCCTCGGCCTGAAGGAAGGGCTTGGCGCCAAGGCCGACACGATGATCGTCAAGGAGGCGATGTATCAGTCGACCGAGCCCACGATCGACTCGCAGATCGTGAATCTGAAGGCGTCAGGCGCCGACACCATCCTGATCGCCGCGCAAAACAAATTCGCTTCGATGGCGATCCGCAAGATTCACGAGCTCGGCTGGAAGCCGCTGATCTTCCTCGGCTCGACGGCGAATTCGATTGCCGGCGTGCTGGTGCCGGCGGGGATCGAGGCCTCCACCGGCATCCTGACCACGACCTCTTACAAGACACCCAACGATCCGGCCTGGGCCAATGACAAGGGCATGGCCGACTATCTCGCCTTCGCCGCCAAATACATGCCGGGGATGGACCCGAACGACGTGATCGCCGTGACCGGCTACACCACGGCCCAGCTCGGCGCGATCATCCTGCAGCGCTGCGGCGACAATCTCACGCGGGAGAATGTGCTGAAGCAGGCCACCAACCTCAGCGGCATCGAGCTGCCGATGCTGCTTCCGGGCATCACGATCCAGACCACGCCGCAGGATTACGCGGCGATCACCGAGCGCCGCTTCGCCCGCTTCGACGGCAAGACCTGGGTGCTTTTCGGCGACATCGTGGGCGCGGGCGCGGCCAAGGACTGACCGCGCGCCACCCGTCCGACTGACCGAACCGGCTCAAACACAAAGGACAAGAACAATGCTGACAGCCCAGGACGATCTCATCGGCCACCAGACGCCGCAGCCGTTTGCCAAGGCCGGCGGCGGAGACCCTAGATTTACCGAGCGCTACTGGTACACCGCGCATCCGATCGATGGCAGCGAATTGCTGCTCGACATCGGGCTCGGCTATTACCCGAACCGCAACGTGATGGACGGATTCGCCGGCATCACCATCGGCCGCCGCCAGCACAATTTCCGCGCCTCGCGCGGGCTCGGGACCCGTCCGCTCGAGACGGAGGTCGGCGGACTCAGGATCGAGATCGTCGAGGGCAACAGCCTGCACAGGGTCTCGCTCGCCGACAATCCGTCCGGCATCAGCTTTGAGCTCGAATTCAAGGCGAGCTTTCCGGCGGCGCAGGAGAAGCAGAATTTTCGCGAGCGCAACGGCGTCGTCGAGGAGGACCTCGCGCGCGTCTCGCAATTCGGCCGTTGGCGCGGCTGGATCGTCGCCGATGGCAAGCGCTATGACATCGAGCCGGAACTATGGTGGGGACAGCGCGACCGCTCCTGGGGCCTGCGCTCGGAGATGCGCACCGACGAGACCAGGCCGCCGGTCGCGACCCATCGCAATTTCTTCTGGACCTGGTCGATGTTCCAGTTTCCGCAGTCGGCGCTGTCGATCTTCATCAAGGAGCGCACGCCGGGCAAGCCGCATTACCTCTCGGGCAGCGAGTTCCGCCGCGAAGCCGACGGATCGGTTTCGCATCGCGAGGTGACCTCAGTCGAGCACGCTATCGAATGGGCCGACGATCCGCTCGGCCAGACCATCGCTGTGGCCGACTTCACCTTCAGCTTCGATCGCGGCGAGCCGCGTCGCGTCAAGATGCACGGACTGCCGACGCGATTTTATCTCAAGGCCGGCATGTATGGCGGCCTGCAAGGCTGGACCCATGGCGACGACCGCGGCGAGAACCATGCCGCGAACGACATCTGGAACCTCGACGACGCGGCGACGCGCGCCGTCGCACGCACGCTGTCGGACCATGTCGTCCGGCTCGAGAGCGGCAACGAGATTGGATTCGGCATCAGCGAATATGGCGTCGCCGCCGGCTATCCGCTCTATCCGGGACCGCAGAAATTCCCGGCGATGTGATGGACGGGCAAGACATCCACGCCGCGGAGGGTAATGAAGCCGCGTGCGATCCGTGGGACGACAAGGCAGCTGAGGCGCTGGTCTCGCTCGAGACCATTGCCCCGCTGCGCTATCGCAGCCGCTTCGGCGACGGCAACCTCAACGGGCGCTCTTACGGCGGCCAGATCCTCGGCCAGGCCATGATGGCCGCAACGCTCAGCGCGCCCGAAGATCGCCCGGCGGCGATGCTCCAGCTCTTGTTCCTGCGCGGCGCCGATCCCACCCGGCGCATCACCTTTGACGCGGAGGTTCTGCAGGACGGCAAGCGGTTCTCCTCCCGCCATATCGTCGGCAGCCAGGGGGACGGCCGTACCGTGCTGAGCGCGCAGGCTACGTTCTGCGCAGCCCAGCCGGGCCCGCGACACGCAGCGCCGTTTGCGCCGCCGGAAGATCCCGAAAGCCTGCCCGATCTGACCATGATCCCCGATGAGCTGATGGCGCAGTTGCGGCCGCTCGGTCCTTATTCGCCGCACATCAAGCCCAGCATGGATTTCCGCATCCCCGAGATCGAACGTCAGCTCTCGGCCGCGACGGCAGAGCCGCGCCTGCGCTTCTGGATCAGATGTCGGCAGCCGCTCGCCGCCGGTTCCCGCGCCCAGGCCGCGGTGTTCGCCTATCTCTCGGATTGGTGGCTCAACTTCTCCAGCGTCGGCGGCCATCTCCGCGAGCTGCAGTCACGCGCGCCGCTCTATCTGTCGAGCCTCAACCATTGCATCTGGTTTCATCGTGCATTCTCGCCCGACGCCTGGATGCATGTCGAGACCGAGAGCCCATGCGCAGATGGCGGCCGCGGGCTGTCGATCGCCCGCATCCATGACCTCGATGGGTCGATGCTCGCGACCTCGATCCAGGAAACCCTGATGGTGCATCAGGATGGCGATGCGTAGGTCACGCTGCAATTTTTGAGACGACGTCGGGATCGCGGCTGAGTTGCAGCCGCTCTTCATCACCGGTTCCATGACCTGTTGAATCCCGGCAACACCGCCAGACAAAATGCGCAATCGTGCAGATTGCGCGTTTTGAACCACGACTGTGCCGCATCTCGGTCCAATCCTGCCTGCGGGTGGCGCAACAAAAACACGATTGGGGAAAACCTACATGCAGCAGGCACCGTCAGGCGCACGGAGCGCGGAACCGTCTGGATATGTTCTCTACTTCCAGCTTGCCAGCAATGGCGCGAGACGCGCGTGCAGTCTGACGATCCAGGCGGAAAGTGCCAACGAGGCAGCGCGAATCTTCCGCGAGAACTGGAGCGCAATCGAATCGATGGCACGCGACGGCGTGAGCACGGGAATGGTCGGCTCGGCGCCCGTCAGCCTGGCGATGTCGTGACGCGCATCGCGCGCCACACGAGCTAACCTACGCCTGAGGCGTGACAGGACAACGACCGCTCACCTCAAGCCAGGATCGCGCGACCATTTGACGCGCTAACGTGAAATCAAGTCATGAGATGCAGGGCTCGCGCACGCGCGCGGGCCCTGCATTGTCTTAGAACGATTCAAATCCTATCCGGTTAGAGGGATTCAAGTCTGCTCCGGTTCTTTTCGCGCGCGCCGACTGCTAGAGGCGCGGCGTGAATAAGTTTGCGTGAATCGGAAGTGCAAGAGTGCCTGTGAATGCTGATCGCCGGGTTGTCGGCGACCGTCGAAATGCCGCCGACAAGGGCCGCACCCACCTGCTGATCGGCGCAGCATTCCTGCTCGCCGACCTCTCCTCGGCGGTGACGCCGGCAAGCGCCCAATCGAGCGTCCCCTTGCCGCCGGTCACGGTCGAGCAACCGACACAGAAGCGCAAGCCCGCAGCCAGTTCGGCGCGGTCGGCACAGCGAACGCAGTCGGCCGCCGCGGCACGGCAGCGCAGCCGGAATGCCCAGCCGACGCCCCCGACACCATCGGAGCGCGCGGCAGCTGCCGCTGCCGAGTTGAACGAAGCCAAGCTGCACTATCGCGCGATGCCGAGCTCGACCACCTTGCGCAGCGGCGCCTCGCCGCTCGACACCTCGCAGACCGTCAACGTCGTGCCGGAGCAGGTGCTGAAGGATCAACTGCCGCGCAATCTCGACGACGCGCTCGCCAATGTCAGCGGCGTCACCCAGGGCAACACGCTGGCCGGCACCCAGGACGCGGTGATGCGCCGCGGCTTCGGCGACAACCGCGACGGCTCGATCATGCGCAACGGCATGCCTCTGGTGCAGGGCCGGAGCCTCGACGCTGCGGTGGAAAGCGTCGAAGTGCTGAAGGGCCCGGCGTCGCTGCTCTACGGCATCATGGATCCCGGCGGCATCGTCAACACGATCAGCAAGCGCCCCGAGCTCTACCAACACGGATCGGTGACCCTGCTCGGCTCGACCTACGCCAACAACAAGAGCGGCGCCGACGGCACCATCGACATCACCGGCCCGATCGGCAATGGCGGCCTCGCCTATCGCTTCATCGGCTACGGCGTGAGCGAGGACTATTGGCGCAATTTCGGCCGCCACCGCGAAATGCTGGTCGCGCCGTCGCTGGCCTGGTACGGCGACAACACCACGGTGCAGCTCAATTACGAGCACCGCGAGTTCATCACGCCGTTCGACCGCGGCACCGCGTTCGATCCCGTGACCAAGGCGCCGCTGGCGATCCCCGCGATGCGCCGGCTCGACGAGCCGTTCAACAACGTGTGGGGCACCTCCGACCTGATGCAGGCCTCGGTCGAGCACCGGCTGAACCAGGACTGGAAGCTGTTCACGGCCTACAGCTACAACACCGAGACATTCAGCGCCAACCAGCTCCGCATCACCGGCATCAACACCAAGACCGGCATCGAGACCCGCAGCAATGACGGCACGCAGGGCTCGCTCAGCAATGCGAGCTACGGCACCTCCTATCTGCAGGGCAATGTCTGGCTCGGCGGTTTCCGCAACGAGGTGCTGTTCGGCGGTGACGGCCAGTACCGTACGATCTACCGCGACAATCTGATCCGGCAGGCGACGCCGAGCTTCAACTTCTATAATCCGGTCTATGGGCTGATCACGCCGGGCACCACGGTGTCCGCCGTCGACAGCGCCCAGACCGACAAGCTTGGCCAGTGGTCGCTGTTCTTCCAGGACACACTGCATCTGACCGAGCGCTTCGCGCTGGTCGGCGGCGTGCGCTACATAGAATATGACCAGATCGCGGGCAAGGGACGGCCCTTCATCACCAACACCAACGTCTCGGGGGACAAGGCACTGCCGCTCGGCGGCGCGATCCTCAAGCTTACCGACGAGGTCTCGCTGTATGCGAACTACACCCAGTCGCTGAAGCCGACCTCGACCATCGCGCCGCTCACCGGCGGCGTCGTGATCGGCTCCAACATCGCCCCGGAAGAGGGCACCCAGTGGGAGACCGGCGTCAAGTTCGACTTCAACAAGCGGATCTCCGGCACGCTTGCGCTTTACGACATCGACAAGAAGAACGTGCTGGTCTCGCAGCTCAACCCTGCGACCAGCATTGTCGAGTACCGCACCGCCGGCAAGGTCCGCTCGCGCGGCGTCGAACTCGATGTCACCGGCAGGCTGACCGACAATTGGAGCATGATCGGCAGCTATGGCTATACCGATGCGCGCGTCACCGAGGATCCGACGCTCGCCGGCAACGCGCTGCAGAACGTCGCGCTCAACACCGCTTCGCTCTATCTTGTCTATGATTTCGGCACCACCCTGCCCGGCCGGCTGCGTCTCGGCGGCGGCGCCCGCTATGTCGGCGACCGGCCCGGCGACGCCACGAACAGCTTCGTGCTACCGGCCTACACCGTCGCTGATGTCTTTGCGACCTACGAGACCAAGGTCCAGACGTTCCCGGTGGTCTATCAGTTCAACGTCAAGAACCTGTTCGATACCGTCTACTATCCCTCGGCCGTCAGCAATCTGGCCGTGGCGATGGGCGACGCGCGGCGCTTCTCGCTTTCGGCGACGGTGAAATTCTAGCATGGCCACGGCACGGACAGCGATCGGACTGCTGGCCGCCCTGGCGACGTCCGCCTTCGCCTGCGTCACCGCCCACGCCGATGAGCTCACGCTTTATTCGACCCGCGAAGCCAATCTGGTCGAGCCTGTCGTCGCGGCCTTCACGGCAACGACCGGCACCAAGGTCAACACCGTCTTTGTCGAGGACAGCCTGGTCAAGCGACTGACAGCGGAAGGCGACAATTCGCCCGCGGATGTCCTGCTCACCATCGGTCTCGACAAGACGACCCAGCTTGCTGCGCGCGGGCTGACGCAGGTGCTGGCATCACCAGCGCTTGTCCAGGCGGTGCCCGCGAACCTGCGCGGCGGCGACGGCCAGTGGATCGCGCTCGCAATCCGTCCGCGTGTGGTGTTCGCAAGCAAGGACAACCCGCTCGCGGCGATCACCTATGAAGAGCTCGCCGATCCCAAATGGCGTGCCAAACTGTGCATGCGGCCAGCCGCGCACCAGAACAACGTCGCGCTGGTCGCGGCCTATCTTGCGCATCACGGAACAGATGCGACGGAGAGCTGGCTCGCCGGGCTGAAGGCCAATCTCGTCCACAAGCCGAACGGCAAGGACAACGACGTGATCCGCGAGATCGCGGAAGGACGCTGCGACATCGGGATCGGCAACACGGTCGCGCTCGCCCAGCTCCGCGACGGCCGCGAAGGCAATGACTGGCGCGCATGGGCGGACGCCGTGAAGGCGGTGCCGACTGCGTTCGCGGGTGGCGGCAGTCACGTCAACCTGACGGGCGCAGCGATTGCCCGGCACGCACCGCATCCGGCCGCGGCTCGCGCCTTCCTCGAATTCCTCGTCACACCCGAGGCCCAGACGATCGTCTCCACCGCCGAGCTGGAATACCCCGTGCTTGCGACCGCAAAGCGGGCGCCGATCGTGGAGGGAATCGGATCGTTCGCTGCCGATGCTCTCCCCATCGATGAGATCGCCGCGCATCAAGCGGCCGCAATCGCGCTGATCCGAAAGGCCGGATTCGATGAATGATGTCCGCCGCCCGATCAAGGCCGCGCTGCTGCAGGTCCACTCCCTCGCCGGCCTCGCGCTGGCGCTGCTGTGGGCCGTGGTCGGCATCACCGGCGCGACGATGGCGTTCGAGGACGAGATCGAGGCCAGCCTGAACAGCCACATCATGCGCGTCGACGCCAGTGCGACGCGGCGGCTGACACCGGATGAACTGGTCGCACGGCTGCAGTCGGCCGGCGACTTCGGCAGGGCCTCCGCCGTGACGATGGCGAGCGACCCGTCAGCGGCCGTATGGATCCGCTTCGCCCGCAGCGAAGGCGGCGCGCGGCCGTCCTCGGTCTACGTCGATCCCTATGACGGACATTTGCTCGGCTCGCCGCGCGGCGAGGACTTCTTCGCCACCGTCCGCAAGCTGCATCGCTGGCTGCTGCTGCCGGGGGACGGCAATGGCATGGGACGCAAGATCACCGGGTCAGCCGCGATCTGCCTGATCGTGATGCTGATCACCGGCCTCGTGCTGCGCTGGCCGCATCGCGCGCGCAGCGTGAAGATGTGGCTGAAGCCAAACCTGGGCCTGCGCGGGCGCGGCCTGCACCGCTCGCTGCACGCCGTGATCGGCACCTGGGTGCTGCCGGTCTATCTGGTGATGACGCTGACCGGCCTGTGGTATTCGTTCGAGTGGTACAAGGCCGGCGCCAACTGGCTCCTGGCGCGGCCTCAGGCCACGGATGCGACGATGCAGCCCAAGCCAACACGCGGCGCGGCGGCCGCCACGGGCAAGGGCGAAGCTAAAACCGAAGCGAAGGCCGAAGCAAAGCCGCTCGCCTTCGATCGTGTCTGGACCATGTTCCTGCAGCAGGAGAACAACGAATATGGACGGGTCCTGCTGACCCTGCCGGCCGGCGCGGGCACGGCGGTGCGCGTGCGGTCATGGCCGCGGGATTCGTCGCTCGAGAGCGTGCGCGACGAATTCCGTATCGATGCCATCACCGGACGCGTCATCTCGTCGGATCGCTACGCGGATAAGACGTTTGGCGAGCGTGTCCTTGCCGGCGTGCTCGACATCCACCGCGGCGCCATCCTGGGTTGGCCCGGCAAGCTCGCCTTCATGCTGGCCGCCGCCATGATGCCGCTGTTCGCCGTGACCGGTCTGCTGCTCTATCTGTCCCGTCGCAGGCACCGGCGCCTCGCGCGACAGCCGATGGGCCACCTCGTTCCGGGTGAATGAACCGCGCGATCAGCCGAGACCGCACGCCGCGAGCCGGGCGCGCAACGCGGCGTCCGCTTCGGCCACGAGCTCGAGCAACCCGCGATAGGGATCGCCCGGTATCCCGAGCACGGCAGCGAACGCAGGCTCGGTCTTGAGGCCATCTGCCCGCAACTCGCTGACGGCTCGCCGCAGCCGTCCGGCATCAAGCGCGAGCAGCCGCCGCTCGACCTCGAAATGGATCCAGCCCTGCTGCTGGTCGACTGGACGCAGGTCACCGAACAGTTCGAACGGCCAGCCATCCCACACAAAGCGGGCAATGGCCGGCCGCGTTCCCGTGGCCCATCGGTAGAGCACGAAATCATCGGCCGATTGGTAGTGGGTCCAAACGATGTCCGCGAAAGCGTTCGGATCGGGCGCATGACAAACGATATCGATGTCGCTGCCCGGCACGGCAATGCCGAGTGGCAGCGTTCAGACGATGCGGGAATCGAACGGCTTGAGCAGCTCCATCACGGCGGAGCTGGTGACGGCGGATGCATAGTGCCCGACAGTCATCGCGTGGCGTGCCCTCGAGATCGCAGCGATGCAATAGCACGCTCGCGTGGAATGAGGGAACCTCGACAAGCCAGGCGAAGCCTGACGGGAACGGTCTTGCAAACGCTACGGGGCGAATTCGACCGCGCCACCGTGGTCGAAATCGCCCCGCCAAACGAGCAGACAGGCGAGACTGCCGCGCAATCCCGCCTGTCCAGCCGATGTCTAGATGACCTGTTCGATCGATCAGCCGAACTGGTTCATCGTGTTGTGGACGCCGCCCGCCTTGAGGGCGGCCTCACCGGCGAAGTACTCCTTGTGATCGTCGCCGATGTCGGATCCCGCCATGTTCTGATGCTTCGCACAGGCGATGCCCTGACGGATCTCCGCACGCTGCACGTTCTTGACGTAGCCGAGCATGCCCTGGTCGCCGAAATACTCCTTCGCGAGATTGTCGGTCGACAGCGCAGCCGTGTGATAGGTCGGCAGCGTGATCAGGTGGTGGAAGATGCCGGCGCGCTTGGCCGAATCCGCCTGGAAGGTACGGATACGCTCGTCGGCTTCGATCGCCAGCGGCGTGCCGTCGTATTCCACCTTCATCAGTTCGGCGCGGTTGTACTTGCTGACATCCTGGCCGGCTTCCTTCATCGCGTCGTAGACCTGCCAACGGAAGTTGAGCGTCCAGTTGAACGACGGCGAGTTGTTGTAGGCCAGCTTCGCGTTCGGAATGACCTTGCGGATGCGATCGACCATCGAGGCGATCTGCTCGATATGCGGCTTCTCGGTCTCGATCCACAGCAGGTCGGCGCCGTTCTGCAGCGAGGTGATGCAGTCGAGCACGCAGCGATCCGCACCGGTGCCGGGACGGAACTGGTAGAGATTGCTGGGCAGACGCTTCGGACGCATCATCTTGCCGTTCTGGTTGAGGATGACGTCGCCGTTGCGCGCATTGGCCGCCGTCACCTCCTCGCAGTCGAGGAAGCTGTTGTACTGGTCGCCGAGGTCGCCGGGCTTGTGGCTCACGGCGATCTGCTGCGTCAGGCCGGCACCGAGCGAGTCGGTACGGGTCACGATGATGCCGTCTTCGACGCCGAGCTCGAGGAATGCATGGCGGCAAGCGCGGATCTTCGCGATGAACACCTCGTGCGGCACGGTGACCTTGCCGTCCTGGTGGCCGCACTGCTTCTCGTCGGAGACCTGATTCTCGATCTGCAGGGCGCAGGCACCCGCCTCGATCATCTTCTTGGCGAGCAGGTAGGTCGCCTCGGCATTGCCGAAGCCGGCGTCGATGTCGGCGATAACGGGCACGACGTGGGTCTGGAAGTTGTCGATCTTCTCGATCAGCGCCTTTTCCTTGGCCTTGTCGCCTTCCTTGCGCGCCGCGTCGAGCGCGCGGAAGATGTCGTTGAGCTCACGCGAATCCGCCTGGCGCAGGAAGGTGTAGAGCTCTTCGATCAGCGCCGGCACCGAGGTCTTCTCGTGCATCGACTGGTCGGGCAGCGGTCCGAACTCGGAGCGCAGCGCAGCGATCATCCAGCCGGACAGATAGAGGTAACGGCGGTCGGTCGTGCCGAAGTGCTTCTTGACCGAGATCAGCTTCTGCTGGGCGATGAAGCCGTGCCAGCAGCCGAGCGACTGGGTGTACTTGGTGCTGTCGGCGTCATAGGCGGCCATGTCGGCGCGCATCAGCGCAGCCGTGTAGCGGGCGACATCCAGACCGGTCTTGAAGCGGTTCTGCAGGCGCATGCGCGCCACGGCCTCGGCGGTGACGCCGTTCCAGGTGTCCTTGGTCTTGAGCAGCGCTTCGGCCGCCTCAAGCTCGCTCTGATACGAAGCCGGCCCCTGGATGCTGATCCCGCGCGGTTGGAAGTTCATGTCCGTGATCCCTTCGGTGACGAAATAACTGGTCTCTTTGTAAGGCCAGCCTCGCCGGGAGCTAGACCTGGCGCGGAAAACTTGTCATAACTTACAAGAAACCGATGTATTGTTGTAAGAATCTTACAATTGATGGATTAGGCGATGGTAACCTCAAGCGCCCGTTCCGTTTTCATGGGCCCGCGGCTGCGGCGGCTGCGGCGTGATCTCGGGCTGACCCAGGCCGACATGGCGGCCGATCTCGAAATCTCCGCCCCCTATGTCGCGCTGCTGGAACGCAATCAACGGCCGGTGACGGCGGATATGCTGCTTCGCCTTGCCCGGACCTACAAGATCGATCTGGCCGATCTCGCCGGCGACGGCGGCGCCGATCACACCGCGCGCATGCAGTCGGTTTTGAAGGAGCCGATGTTTGCCGACATCGACATCCCTGCGCTCGAGGTCAGCGACCTCGCGGTCAGCTATCCCGGAATGACCGAAGCGTTCCTGCGCCTCTATACCGCCTATCGCGAAGAGCAGCTGGCGCTGGCCGAGCGACGGGCGCCGGACCTGGTGGGTGGCGGGTCGCACCCGGGGCAGGAGAACTTTGACGCCAACGATCCCGTCGCGGAAGTCAGGCGATTTCTCGCCGCACGCCGCAACAATTTCGCCAACCTCGACGATGCCGCCGAGCGGCTCGTCCATGAACCGGCCGGACCAGCCGGATTTATCGAGCGGCTTCGCGAGCGCCACAAGCTCCAGGTCCGATATCTGCCGCCTAACGTCATGCTCGGCTCGGTCAGGCGACTGGACCTCCATCGCAGGCAATTGCTGCTCGAGGACTCGCTCGATACCGCAGGCCTCAATTTCCAGTTGGCCAAGCAACTCGCCTATCTGGAACTGGAAGGCGAGATCGGCGCGGCGGTGGAAGACGGCAAGTTCACCAGCAAGAGCGCCGAGTTGCTGGCCCGCCGCGCACTCGCGGCCTATGCCGCGGCCGCGCTCATCATGCCGTATTCCGTGTTTGCCAAAGCGGTCGAGACGCGCCGTTACGATCTGGAGGCGCTGGCGCGCCAGTTCGGCACCAGCTTCGAGCAGACCGCGCACCGCGTCACGACCCTGCAGCGGCCGGGTCTCGAGAAGGTGCCATTCTTCCTGATCCGCGTCGATCCGGCCGGCAACATTTCCAAGCTGCTCGATGGTGCCGGCTTCCCGTTTGCGAAGCACGGCGGCGCCTGTCCACTATGGTCGGTCCACGATATCTTCAAGACGCCGCGCCAGATCGTCACGCAGTGGCTGGAATTGCCCGACGGCCAGCGGTTCTTCTCGATCGCCCGCACCGTGACCGCCGGCGGCGGCGCGTTCGGCGCCATCCGCGTCGAGCGGGCGATCGCGATCGGCTGCGCCGCCGAGCATGCGAGCCAGCTGATCTACACGCGCGACGGACAGGGGCCGAACGCGGATGAGCCGACCCCGATCGGCGTCGCCTGCCGGGTCTGCCATCGCCCGCGATGCGCGGCGCGGTCGGCGCCTCCGATCGGACGCGAGATTCTTCCCGACGATTTCCGAACCTCGAGCGTCCCGTTCGGCTTCTCGGCGGATTGACGAGATCGATCACCCCTGCGGCCGGTTCGCGTCATACAGCACCCGCACGCGGATCGTGCCGTCAATGTCTTTCAAGTCGGCCAGCAGTCCCTCGCCCTCGCCGCCGACAACGTCGGTCTCGAGCACGACATAGCCGACTTCCGGATCGGTCTGCAGATATTGCGCCAGGATGTTGATCCCGTGCCGGGACACCGCGTCGTTGACCTGACGCATGACGCCCGGAACGTTGCGGTGAACATGGATGAAACGGGTGCCGGTCGGTCGCGCCGGCAATTGCACCTGCGGAAAATTCACCGCCCCGAAGGTCGACCCGACATCGGAATAATCGATCAGCTTGCGCGCAACTTCGCCGCCGATCCGGTCCTGCGCTTCTTCCGTCGAACCGCCGACATGCGGCGTGAGGATGACATTGGAGAGGCCCTGCAGCGGCGAGACAAAGCGCGCCTCGTTCGACACCGGCTCAACCGGAAACACGTCGACTGCGGCACCCGCCAGCCGGCCCTCACGCAGGGCGCTCGCCAGCGCATCGAGATCGACCACGGTGCCGCGCGAGTTGTTGATCAGATAGGCCTCGGGCTTCATCAGCCGGAGCTGAGCTGCGCCAATCATGTTGGCGGTGGTCGGCGTCTCCGGCACATGCAGCGATACGACGTCGCTCGCTGCGAGCAACGCGTCAAGCGATTCAGCGGGCTCGGTATTGCCGTGCCGGAGCTTGTCGGTCTGATCAATATAGACCACGCGCATACCCATGGCTTCGGCAAGGTTCGACAGCTGCGAGCCGATGTTGCCGTAGCCGACGATGCCCAGCGTCTTGCCGCGCACCTCACGGCTGCCTTCGGCGGACTTATCCCAGCCGCCGGCATGTGCGGAAACCGAACGCGGAAAGATCCGGCGGAACAGCATGACGATCTCGGCGATGGTCAGCTCCGCCACGCTGCGGGTGTTGGAGTATGGCGCGTTGAATACGGGTATTCCGAGCTTTCGCGCGGCGTCGAGATCCACCTGATTGGTGCCGACCGAAAAGCAGCCGACAACGAGCAATCGGTCGGCGGCTTCGAGGATTTCCGCGGTCAACTGGGTCCGCGACCGAATTCCCAGCATGTGGATGCCCGACAGCGCTTGCTTGAGCTCTTTGGACCCCAGCGCCTTGGGCAGGCGTTGCAACTCGGTATAGCCGTTGGCCTCGAACATCCGGACTGCGGAATCATTCACGCCCTCCAGCAGTAGCACGCGTATTTTGGTCTTGGGCAGCGACAGCATCATCAGGATCCGGGCTCGTGGGTTCGGGCAGGTCATGCACGAACGCAGTTTCGACGGATCAGGTGATAACATGGAAAACAATCGCGTCAGAAGCCGCCATGGGCGGCGCACCCTGCGATTTCCGATGAAGTCCCCTCGATCTGAGCCTCGAGACACAGAGCGGGAGCCGATTCGGCCACTTTAGCCATATTCAACTCGCCGGCAGAGGCGCCGCTGCGGCTCCTGGGGCGTCGAACGCCTGCTCCTGCTCACCGGCCGGAGCTCTGCCATCCCATTCGTGCTCAGCTCGTCGCCGAGGGGCGTGTCCGGAGCGGCGGGTTCACTTCGCTGCTCCGGTGCCCGCAAGCCGGCCGCAGTCGCGGCTTGCATCTCACCTGCTCACTGGCAGGGATAGCGCCGGCCGTCCTTTGCCTGGAACGTATTCGACGCCGGATCGTACGAGCGATAGCGCTGGGCGCAAGACGTCGCGTGCTGCTGGGCGGTGGCAGCTTCCTGCTGCGCGGCGGCGTTGGCCGCACCGGCCGCAATGACGCCCCCGATCAGGCCACCGACCAGTCCGCCGACGGCAGCGCCCCCGCCATTGTCATAGCAAGACCCGTAACGGCACCAGACCTTCTCCGTCACTGCCGGCACCGCGGCCGCAACGCCGGCACCGTGCTGTAACGGAGCCGAAATCGCGGAGACGGAAAACACCACCGCACCGGTGGCGGCCATCAAAACGACTTTCAGAATGTGAGCGCTACGCATCGTCTCTCCTGCTTCATTTCTGTGGGATGCAGGCCGGCGCCTGCGTCCCGATTCTCCAAGTATGGATTGTGGGCTCGCCTGGTCGGACCGGACGACACCCGAACACGCGCGGCCGGTTACACTTCGCGCGTCAGCGTGGATTCACAGATGGGCGGAGTTCATTGACCGGCCGCATTCACGACACGGCAGAGGTTATCGCCGACACCTGGAGCCAATTGTCCGGGAGGCAAGATGAACGTCGCATCGACGCGGCTGCCTTTTCCGTCCTTGCGGACGACGACTTGCAACGTCTGTGGCCGGCCGGATCCGGTGGTCTCCTGCTGCGTGGTCACGGTGCCAAGCTTCTTGTCGACGTTCACACCGACAAAGCCCTCGGCCAGAACGGCGCGCGACACCTTGTCGAGGGCAGCACCGGGATTGACCGACGGGAAGGTCATCCAGGTCTTGTGCGTCATGCCCGTTACCATCGGAACGCCGGTGCTCTGGACGTGATCTGCGCAGCTATCGGCCAACGCAGGTATGGACGAAAGAACCGTGAGCGCGAATACGCAAGTTATCCTTGTAAGCATGCCTTCATAACCCGTTTGAGTAGGTCGAAAGCATTTAGGCCAAATGGGCTATGAGTCCATGGACGGCATCGCATTCCGGATGGAGGCATTCGGATTGTGGCTAGCACGATCCGCGACTCGATTGCGTGATCTGGATATCTTTTTCGGAAATCGGATACTGAAGGGATCGCGAAGGAGAGCGCGGGCCGAACACAGCAAAGCTGTGCTAGTGTTGTGATGCGGTCTATGCGTGTGGCGGACGCCCTGAACGATGGACACTCGATCCCGATGAATCGGGTCATTTCGCGGACAGCAAACATCCGATGGTTGGGAATTTGATGGTCGAAGACATACTCGTTGCACCTCCGACACGATCGGGATCATCGTTTGAGGAGCTGCTGGAAATGCTTCAGCCGCACGGGATCAATGCGCACTCCTCGCCGCGGCCTGACGAATCGTTTCGCTGGCATGCGGATATTGCAATTGGGGCGGAAATTGATGTGGTGCGGGCGGAACTGTCTGCGGGTTGGGATTGGCACTATTCGTACGAGAGTACGTCGGGAGAACTCGCGATAAGCCTGCTGAATGCCGGCAAGGCCGAAATGCGCATTGCGGGAAAGAGCGTGCAACGAACCCCCGCCGAGATCGCGATCGTGCCGCTTCCGACGATGCAGGCGCAGCGGGTCGAAGCGGTCGATGGACGATACGCGAGCGTCACGCTCACCTTGCACACGGGCATGGTGACAAAGGTGCTGTCCGCGACGTTCGGGAGCACAGCGCTGGAAGACCTCAATCTGACACCGATCGTCGATCTGTCGACCGGCGCCGGGCAGACCCTTCTTCAGCTTGTTCGTGCCAGCGCGACCGGCTTGTATGACGGCATCCTGGCGCGCTCTCCGAAAGCCAGCGCGCTGCTATCCGAGGCTGCGATCCAGCTCATCCTTGAGAACGTCCCGCATCGGCTGAGCGACCGGTTGAACCGCTACCCGCCGGATGCGCCGCCGCGTTACATTCGGCGGGCTGTCGAGTATATGCGGGCCAATCCTCATCTGCCGCTGACGATATCAGATATTGCCGCTACGGTTGGCGTCAGCAGCCGATTGCTGCAACTGGGCTTTCGCAAGATCTACGGCACGACGCCTGTCGCCTATCTGCGACAAATTCGGCTAGAGGCAATCCACGATGAGCTGTCGCGACCGGAGAACATGCTCCCGATCAGCGAAGTTGCACTGAAGTGGGGCTTTACACATCTGGGCCGTTTCGCAGCGGTGTACCGCTCCGCATTTGGCCTCTATCCGTCCGATACGGTGCGACGAGCCCGCGGGTTCTGCAGCTAAGAGAGCCACTGTCGCGCTGAACGCCGCGGCAGATCAGGAAATGGCCATCCCTGACGCCTTGTCGAACAAATGCGTTCGCTCGAGATCGAGCGCGACGTCGATGACATGATCCGGCTCAGCGGCAACGCCGACCGGCATTTGCGCGGTGAACGCAAAGCCGGCGACGGTCCCGATCACCAGCGTGTGCGGCCCCAGCGGCTCCACGTCCTTCACGAGCAGCCGGACGCAAGAACCCGCCGGCGCGCCTTGCTGCAACACATGATCGGGCCGCACGCCGAGCACCACCGGCTTGCCGGCGCTGCCCGCATAGGCCGCCTCACGCGACTTCGGCACGCGCAACGCCGTGCCCGATGGCGCGGTGAAGGTGAGCGCGCCGTCGCGGGCGATGATTTCGCCATCGATGAAATTCATGCTGGGCGCGCCCATGAAGCCCGCGACGAACAGGTTGCTGGGCTTCTCGTAGATCGTGATCGGATCGGCCGCCTGCTCGATCCGGCCTCTGTTCATCACCACGACGCGATCGGCCATCGTCATGGCTTCGACCTGGTCGTGGGTGACATAGACGATCGTCTTGGCGAGACGGCGATGCAGCGCCTTGATCTCGGTCCGCATCTCGATCCGGAGTTTGGCGTCGAGATTGGACAACGGCTCGTCGAACAGAAACACGTCCGGGCTGCGCACGATGGCACGGCCGATCGCGACGCGCTGGCGCTGCCCGCCGGAAAGCTGCTTTGGCCGGCGTTGCAGGTATTGCTCCAGATCGAGGACGCGCGCCACGTCATTGACGGCCTTCTCGATGCTGGCGCGCGATTCGCCCCGCACCTTCATGCCGTAACCAATGTTTTCGCCGACCGTCATGTGCGGATAGAGCGCGTAGTTCTGGAACACCATCGCGCAATTGCGGAGGCCAGGGCGCAACTGCGTGACGTCGCGGTTGCCGATGCGGATGGTTCCGCTGGTGACGGCCTCCAGTCCTGCGATCATGCGCAATGTCGTGGTCTTGCCGCAGCCGGACGGGCCGACCAGCACGACAAACTCCTCGTCGGCCACGTTGAGGTCGAGCCCCTCGATGATCTTGTAGGGCCCGTATGCCTTGCTGACGTTCTCGATCTCGACGTGCGCCATGGAATCCTTTTCCGTCCTTTCGTCGACGGCTGGTCAAGCCCCGGATGACGCTCGCGCATCATCCGGGAGGTCTCACTGGAAAGCTAGTTCTTGGGCGGGAGGCCCATCGCGGCGCGATAGGCGGCAAGCTGCTTGGCCCGGCCGAATTCGTCGGTCAGGCGATTCCACTCCTTCGCCATCGCGTCGAGCGCCGCCTGCGGCGTGGTCTGGCCGGCCAGCGCCTTGCCGAGCTCGATCTCCACCACCTCGGTATAGGAGAAATACCCGGGCAGACGCATGTCGAGCGCGACGTTCTTGGCGTTGATGGAGTCCGATTGCGCGCCGAGATATTCCTTGGCCTCTTGCGGCGAGAAGATCTTGCTCCACAGTTGCAGATTGGCGGTGTGCGATTTGCGATAGGGATTGACGCCGCTGCCGCCGGTGATCGCCGCCTGGCCCGACACCTCGGGGCTCGTCAAGGTCTTGACGAAGTCCCACGCCGCTTGCTGGTTCTTGCCGGCCTTCGGCACCGCGATCTGCCAGCCGCCGAATGCCATGAACGGGCCCGGAAGCACGCTCGGGAACTTGTCCCATTTCTTGGTCTTCGCGTTCCAGATTTCGTCCGAACCGGGCAGCATCGCCGAGCCGACCTTGCCGGAGATCTTCGACTGCTTCGGATCGGCCGCGATCACACCGGTGTCGCCCCAGCCGATCGATTCCGCCACCTGGCCGCCGGCCACGGCAGCGTTCACCTCGCCGAACGAGAAGTTCAGCGCGTTGGGCGGCCCGAGCTTCGATGCGCGGATGTATTCCTCGAGCCCCTTCACCCAGCCCGGGTTGTTGATCTGCGCGTCCATCGTCTCGGGGTCGAAGAACATCGCACCCGGATAGTTCGGATTGTTGGCGTAGGCCGCGGCGTGGCTGAAGAAGAACCAGAACTGCTGACCGCCGCGACGGAAAGCTTCCGCCGTTCCCCACAGGCCCTTGTCGGGCCGCTGGAAGAACTCCGCAATGTCGAGATACTGCTTCCAGGTCTTCGGCGGCGCGAGGTCGTAGCCGTACTTGGCTTTGAACGCGTCCTTCTCCTTGAGATCGCTGAACAGGTCGGTGCGGTAGGTATAGGTGTGGACGTCGCCGTCCATCGATTGCGAGTAGATCTTGCCTTCCCACACCATCAGGCGTTCGCGATAGGCCGGCTCGATATCGTCCCAGTCCTTGCCGGACTGCATCTCCTTCGGCATCTCGCTGAGATAGGGGACGAAATCCGGCAGCCAGGCCGGTGCAAAGCTGACCAGGTCGAACGTCGCGTCGGACGCCGTGAGCGATGTCGCGATCTTCGGATAGAGCTCGGACCATGGAAACTCGACGACATTGACCTTGCCGCAGGTCTTCTTGGCCCATTCGTCCGCGCCGAGCTTGAGCGCGGATGCGATATACGGTCCGGTCTGCGACGCCACCGTCAGGGTGACGCCGGTGTAATCCGGACTGCAGGCAGCATTCGCCTGGCTCGCGGCACAGGCCATCGCGAGCGAGGTGGTCAGCATCAGGAACGTCCGTCGCAACATCGTCTAGTCCTCCCTACAAGGTTTTTTGCTATTTGATGGCCCCGAGCAGCAGGCCCGACCGCATCATCCGGCTGAGCAGCCCCGCCATGATCATCATGGGAACGATTGCGACGAGCGCCGCAGCTGAGATCGCCCACCATTCGTCGCCGCGCTGGCTGTTCTGTCCTGCCACCAGGATGGGCAGCGTCTGCCACCTGGAATTGGTCAGGAACAGCGCGAACAGAAACTCGTTCCAGACGAAGGCCAGCGTGATCATGAATGTCGCCAGCAGCCCGTTCATCGACATCGGCACCACGATGCCGAAGAAGATGCGCCAGCTCGGCACGTTGTCGACCATCGCCGCCTCCTCGACTTCGATCGGCACCGCCTCGAAGAAGTCGCGCATCAGCCAGACCACGATCGGCAGCGAGAAGGCGACGTAGCACAGCGTCAGGCCGACGAAGCTGTCGATCAGCTGGAAACCCAGCCGGCCGATCTCGCTGTAGAGCAGATACAGCGCGAAGGCCGTGACGATCGGCGGGAACATGCGCTGGCTGACGAACCAGAACAGGATGTCCTCATTGCCGAGGATCGGTCCGGGCAATGGCAGGCGGTTGGCGACGACAGCAGCGATCAACGCGATCGGAAAGGCGAGCAACAGCGCCTGCGGCCGGGTGAATCCGACCGTCGCGTTGAAGAGCAGATAGCCGCCGAGCGCGAGCAGGAAGAACACGAGGCCCGCACCAAGGCGGACCCTGAATTCGAACCGCACCAGCGCATAGGCCGCCATCGCGCCGATCGCGGTGGCGATGGCTGCCGCAGACAGGCCGACGATGGTCGAATTCAGGAAGGTGTGGAAGAACTCGCCGCGGATTCCCTGATAGAGATCGATGAACGGCTGCAAGGTCGGCGTGAAGTCGATGAACGGTAGATAGGTCGGCCCGCCGACCACGCCCGGCGGCGTCTTGAATGCGGTCACCACCACCCAATAGAGCGGAAACACCGTGATCAGGCACCAGACGAGGACGCCGACCGCGACCAGGCGGCGGCTCCATGGCGACAGTCCGGTCAAGCCCTGCCCGCTCATCGGCGCTTCTCCAGATGCGGCCGCAGCAGCGCCAGATAGGTGACGCCGATGATCGTGATCGCGATCAGGAACAGGAAGCTGAGCGCCGATGTGTAGCCAAGGTTGAACTTCTTGAAGCCTTCCTGATAGGCGAACAGCGTCAGCGTCTCGGTGTCCACGCCCGGGCCGCCGCCCGTCATCACGAACACCGTGTCCATGATCTTGTAGCTCTCGATCAGGCGGATGAAAACGATCGCGGCCGAGATCGGCAGCAGCATCGGAAAGGTGATGCCCCAGAACTGCTGCCAGGCGCTGGCATTCTCGAGCTCGGCGGCCTCGTAGACGTCTTCGGGAAGCGTTTGCAGGCCGGCCAGCATCATCAGGATGACGAACGGGGTCCACTGCCAGACCTCGACCGCGATGATGCAGGCGAGCGCCCAATGTCCGTTGGTGAGGAACGGCAGGTTGACCAGGCCGAACTTCGACAGGAACTGGTTGAGCGGCCCCATCGTCGGGTTGAACATCATGCGCGCCACCAGCGCGACCGCGACGGGCGCCAGCAGCATGGGAAGCAGCAAGGCGACACGAAACAGCCGCTCGCCCGGCACCCGCGCGTTCAGCGCCAAGGCGACACCGAACCCGATCGCGTATTGCAGCCCGACGGCGATGAAGGCAATCATCGTCGTCGTGAAGATCGCGTTCCAGAACCGCGGCTCCTGCAGCAGCGTGGCATAGTTGCCGAGCCAGACGACCCTCGGCGGGATCGGCGGAATCAGGCGATAGCTCAGGAAGCTCGTGGTGAGCGAATAGATCAGCGGAAAGATCGAGATCGCCAGCACGACGAGCACCGCCGGCCAGATGAAGACATGCTTGATCGGATCATTCCGCATCATCGCGCGATCATCCCTTCAGCAGCGCGTCGATCTCCGCGCGCCGCGGCATCGCGGGCGCAGTGCCCGGTCGCGTCACCGAGATTCCGGCCGTGGCCGAACCGAACCGCGCAGCCTCGAGGGGATCGGCGCCGTCGGCGAGCGCCGCCGCAAAGCCGCCGACGAAGGCGTCGCCTGCGCCGGTGGTTTCGACCACCTTGCCGGCGGCAAAGGGCGGCACGTGCACCGAGCGGTCCCGCGCATGAAATAAAGCGCCGCGCTCGCCGAGCGTGATCAGCGCAGTTCCGGCGCCTTTCGCCAGCAAGGCATCGCCGGCGCGGCGGGCGCCGGCGAGATCGCTCACCGCGATGCCGGTCAACGCTTCGGCCTCGGTCTCGTTGGGGACGACATAATCGCAGAGCGCAAACAGGCCAGAGTCGAACTTGATCGCCGGCGCCGGGTTGAACACGGTGATGCTGCCGGCGGCGCGCGCGATCTCAAGCCCGCGCCGCGCCGCATCGACCGGCTGCTCGAGCTGCGTCACGAACACGCGGCTGTCGCGGATGGCGTCCGCCACCGCGTCGACATCGGCCGGGCCGATCCCGCCCGCCGCACCTGGCACCACGATGATCGCGTTATCGCCGCGCGTCTCGTGGACGTAGATGAACGCAGCTCCAGTCGGCGCGTCCGCCGTCCTGGCCACGCGCGGCCGGATTCCCTCGGCCTCCCAGGTCTTGATCGCGAGCTCGCCGAAGGCGTCGCTGCCGATCCGGGAGATGAAGCTCACGCTGGCGCCGGCCCGTGCGGCCGCGACAGCCTGGTTGGATCCCTTGCCGCCGGGCCCCATCGCGAATCCCGATCCGGCGATCGTCTCGCCGATCGCCGGCATATTGCCGGCGCGGAACGCCAGGTCGACGACGAAGACGCCGAGGACGGCGACGCCATTCTTGCTCATGTCGTCACTCCCCGTCCGGCGCGATCACGCCCTTGCTGAACAGGAAGCAACCGTAGAAGCGCCGCTCGCCGGTGGCGATCACGCAATAGGCCGTCTTGGCCTTCTCGTAGAACGCATGGCGCTCGACGCCGACGAGCGGCCAGGATCGTCCCTCGGCGCGATCGATCGCGGCCTGCACCTCGCGCTGCACGGGCGGCACTTCCTGGGCCTGGCCGACGATCTCCATGCGGATCGCGGCATCGTCGACGAAGGTATCGAGCGGCATCACCGAGAGAACGGCTTCGACCGCCTTGGCGGCACTCACATTGTCGATGCGCAACAGCCTGCCAAGCACGGTCTGGCGTGCGATCGAGTCGGCCGGAAAATTGGTGTCGCACACCACCAGGCGATCGCCGTGCCCCATCGCCCGCAGGGCGTAGAGCACGTCGGCATTGAGCAGTGGATTGATGCCCTTGAGCATGTTGCGTCCCTCCCTTGTCGTCCAAATCGCCGAACTCTGACGGTCCGGATCCCCATCCCTATCACCGCAAGGTGACGTCTCTAGCGCCCCGTTCCGATTGGATCCGAACGGGGCACTCGATTCCTGTTTGACGCGTTTTCTTCACGCGAACCGGTACCCACTTCGCTCGAAAACGCCCTAGTCGCCATACGGAATCCAGATGTTCTTCACCTGCACGGCATGACGGAGCAGGATCGGACCCTCGCTCGCGGCCTTGTCGTACCAGTCGATTGCGAGGCCTTGATCGACCAGCGTCCGCTTGAGATTGCCGATCGAGAGCCGTTCGGCCGCTGTCGAGGCATCCTGCGACCCGAACACCCAGAGCGCGTCGACATCGTCATGCTCGGCAAGGACCTTGACCAGATCGTTGCGATCACCAGTGACGATGTTGACCACGCCGCCCGGTACGTCCGAGGTCTCGAGCACCTGGTAGAAGTCGGTCGCGGCGAGCGGATGGCGCTCGCTCGGCACGGCAACGACCCGGTTGCCCATCGCAACCAGCGGCGCGACCAGACTGATGAAGGCAAGCAGCGGCGTCTCGTCGGGACAGGCGACACCGACCACGCCGATCGGCTCATGCATCGCCAGCGCCACCCCTCGCAGCGGCGGTGCGTGGATGGATCCCTCGAATTTATCGGCCCAGGCGCCATAGCTGAACAGCCGCTCGATGCTCGCCTCGACTTCCGCGCGTGCCTTTGCTGCCGAGACGCCGGTCATGTCGGCGATGCGCCGAGCGAACTCGTCGCCGCGCGCGGAAAGATTCTCGGCAAGATAATAAAGGATCTGGGCCCGATTATGCGCCGTCGCCCGCGCCCACCCCTCGGCCGAACGCGCCGCGGCCACCGCATTGCGGATATCCTTGCGATTGCCTTCGCCTGCCTCGCCGAGACGCCGGCCCTTCGGTGAGAGCACCGCGCGCGAATAATTGCCGTCCGGACGGACCTGCTTGCCGCCAACGAACAGCTTGGCGGTTCGATCGATCGGCGGCACGTCGAATCCGGCGCTGGCGCCGGCCGCAATCGGCACCGGCGATGCCTTGGCCCGCGCCTTGCGCCCGCTCCAGGCCTTTGGCTTGAGATATTCGTACATGCCTTCACGGCCGCCCTCGCGGCCGAAGCCGGACTCGCGATAGCCGCCGAAGCCGACGCTGGCGTCGAACAGGTTGGTCGCATTGACCCAGACCACGCCGGCCAGGAGTTTCGGCGCGATGTCGAGCGCCAGCCCGATCGTCTCGCTCCACACGCTGGCGGCAAGGCCGTAGCGCGTGTTGTTGGCGAGCATCACGGCCTCGTCGGGCGTACGGAACGTCATCGCCACGAGGACAGGGCCGAAGATCTCTTCAGTCGCAACCGTCGAGGACGGATGCACGTTCCAGAGCAGGGTCGGCGGATAGAAGCAGCCTTCCGTCGGCATCGCACCGGACGCCTGATATTTCTCGGCGCCTTCCTTCACCCCGATCTCGACCAGCGACTTGATCCGCTCGAGCTGCACCGGCGCGACGACCGCGCCCATATCGATCGCCTTGTCGAGCGGCATGCCGACGCGAAGCGTCTCCATGCGGCGGATCAGGCGCCTGCGGAAGGTCTCCGCAATCCCCTCCTGCAGCAGCAGCCGCGAGCCGGCGCAGCAGACCTGGCCCTGGTTGAACCAGATGGCGTCAACCACGCCTTCCACGGCGCCATCGAGATCGGCATCATCGAACACGATGAACGGCGACTTGCCGCCGAGCTCCAGCGTGAGCGACTTGCCGGTGCCTGCAGTCGTTTGGCGGATCAACCGCCCGACCTCGGTCGACCCGGTGAAGGCGATCTTGTCCACGCCGGGACTTTCCACCAGCAACGCGCCAGTGGCGCCATCGCCGGTCACGACATTCAGCACGCCCGGCGGCAGGCCGGCGTCGGCAGAAAGTTCGGCGAACAGCAGCGCCGTGAGCGAGGTGAACTCCGCCGGCTTCAGCACCACCGTGTTGCCCGCGGCGAGCGCCGGCGCGATCTTCCAGGCCAGCATCAGCAGCGGGAAATTCCACGGGATGATCTGCCCGATCACGCCGATCGGCACCTGATCGGCGAATTCGCGGTCCTGCAGCTGCGCCCAGCCGGCGTGATAGAAGAAATGGCGCGCGGCGAGCGGCACGTCGAGATCGCGGGTTTCCCGGATCGGCTTGCCATTGTCGATCGCCTCCAGCACGGCGATCAGCCGGGCGTGACGCTGCAGCATGCGCGCCAACGCATAGAGATGACGCGCGCGGCCATGGCCGCCAAGCTTTGCCCACGCGACCTGCGCGGTGCGCGCGGCATTGACCGCGGCCTCGACATCGGCAGCGTTGCCCTGCGCGATGCGCGCCAGCGCCTTGCCGGTGGCAGGTTCGCTTGTCGTGAGGTGCTTGCCCGCATGCGGCGCTGTGAACTTCCCGGCTATGAAATGCCCGAACGTGGCGCCATGCCGCGCCAGCCAGGCGCGCGCCTCGCCGTCCGCCTCGGGCGCGGGGCCATACTCCATGGTCTCGAAATAATTGGCGACGCTCATCGCTGGAGTCTCATCCCACGGGGTGGCGGTTGAAAGCCGAGTAGTGGCCGGTCACGTGATGCTCAAGCTGCCGCTCGATGTCGGCGAGCAGGCTGGAGGCGCCGATCCGGAACAGATCCGGCTCGAGCCAGTCGCGCCCGAGTTCCTCCTTCATCAGGAACTGATAGTTGAGCACGTCCTTTGCCGTCGAGATGCCGCCGGCCGGCTTGAAGCCGATCTTGTAGCCGGTGCGCTCCTGATAGAGGCGGATCATCCGCAGCATCGCCAGCGTCACCGGCAGCGTCGCGTTGACGCCTTCCTTGCCGGTAGAGGTCTTGATGAAGTCGGCGCCGGCCATCATGCAGACCATCGAGGCCTTGGCGACATTGCGCAGCGTCTTGAGGTCACCCGTGGCGAGGATCGTCTTCAGATGCGCGTTGTCGCAGACCGCGCGGAAATCCCGGACCTCGGCGTAAAGCGCCCGCCAATCGCCGGTCAGCACGTGCTCACGCGTGATAACGATGTCGATCTCCTGTGCGCCATTCCGGACCGACGCCTCGATCTCCTTCAGCTTCAGCTCATGCGGCACGAGGCCTGCGGGAAACCCGGTCGAGACCGCGGCGACAGGGATGCCGGATCCGTCGAGCGCTTCGACAGCGGCGCTGACGAACCGATCGTAGACACAGACCGCTCCGGTATGCAGCGCGCGCCCGGCAAAGCCGAGCTGCTCGAGAAGGTCGCTGCGCACGGGCGCCTTGGCCTTGGCGCAGAGCCGCTTCACCCGTTCGGCCGTGTCGTCGCCGTTCAGCGTCGTCAGGTCGATGCAGGTGATCGCCTTGAGCAGCCACCCCGCCTGTGCGTCCTTCTTCACGGTTCGCCGGCCCGGCAGGCTCGCGACCCGCCGTTCGGCGGCCGACAGGTTGATCCTGATGTCGTCGACCCAATCCATCTCGAGCGCACGGCCGCTGTTGCGCGGCAGCGGATGCAAATGCTCGCCGCCCGGGGAAGGCGATTGCACGGCCAACGGGGACGGATTCTGGATGAAGACGCTCTGCGTCATGGAAACGCCTTGCGGTCCTAGCGAATCGACGAGGTGGCCAGATAGATTGAATGTGTCGATCGCAACATGTGATCCTCCCCTGACCTTGCCGCCGGGTTTGCCGCCTGCCGAGGACGATACCGTCTCGACACCGGATCAGCCCGCCGGACTGGATGTTATTATTGTAACAAATCGACGTTGATAAACTCACAACATTGTAAGATCATTGTCAATCGGATAAGCAAGCACGGCGATCAAAATGGCTGAAACCTCCAACGCACGACCAAGCGAGACACGCGTCCAGCGCCTGCAGAGGCTGCGCCGCGCAGTCGAATCGAGTGGTGCGCTGCACCTGAAGGACGCCGCCGAGCTCCTCAGGGTTTCCGAAATGACAGTGCGGCGCGACCTCGCTGGTCCGGAGGCTGCCCTCGCTTTGCTCGGCGGCTACGTCGTCAATGCGGCGTCGCCGACCGGCATCAAGTACACGTTCGAGCAGGAAATCGACCAGCACACCCAGGACAAGCGCCTCGCCTGTCGAGCAGCCGCCGCCTCCATTAGGGAAGGCGATACGATCTTCATCGACTGCGGCACCACGATGCAGTCGCTGGCGGACTGCCTGCCCGAGGATCTGCCGCTCTCGGTGATCTGCTATTCGATGAACGTGGCGTCGATCGTGACGCACCGGCCGGGCACGCAGGTGATGCTGATGGGCGGGCTCTATCATCCCTCGTCGCAATCGTTCGCGTCGGACGACGGGCTGTCCTACCTGCGGAGGCTCGGGATCAACAAGGCCTTCATCTCCGCGGGCGGCGTGCACTGGACCCGCGGCGCGAGCTGCTCGAATTTTCACGAGGTCGCGGTCAAGCAGGCCGTCATTGAGACCGCGATGGAGAGCACCCTGGTGATCGACGCGAGCAAGCTCGGCAGTCTCAAGTCGGCATTCTTCTCCGATATCGCCGCGTTCTCGCGGATCATCGTCGGCGGCGCGGCGTCATCGGAGATGCGCAAGCACTTCCGCAGCCTTCCTGTCGAATACGTGACCAGCGCAACCTGATCCGAGCGGGGGCTGGCACGCCCGGATCAGGCTGCTCACGATGCGCGGGCTCGCGGGACCACGCATCGAACTCCTGCGGCTCAGTTGCAAGCGGGCTTTGCCTTGTTGCAGGCATCGGTCAGTTCCGGCGGCGGCTCCTTCTTGAACACCGTCTTGTAGGATTCCAGCACGTTCGACTGCGTCACCGGCAGCGACTGCACGCCGATCCAGCCGGGCGTTTCCTTGCCGAGCAGCGCGTTCATCATCGCCATCGCTTCCGCGACGCCCTGATCATAGGGGCGCTGCGAGCCGGTCGCCTTCAAGGGACCGCCCTTGGCGATCTCGATCGCCGATTGCAGGCCGAGATCGACGGTCGTGACCGGAATGTCGATGCCCTGCGCGCGCATCGAGCTCAGCGTATCGAGCGCCGGCTGATCCCAGACCGCGAACAGACCCTTGATATCAGGATTGCCGGTGAGGAAGTCACCCGCGATCTGCGACACCTTCGGCGGGTCGGTGAAGTCGACCTGCTTCATCTTGATGTCGGGACGGTTCTTCTGCATCCACTCGCGGACACCCTTGGTACGCTCGTTGGTGCTGAAGTAATCGACGCCGAAATTGACGAGGCCGATGGTCGCGCCCTGCGCCACGCAAGAGGCCAGGATCTGGGCCGCGATCTGGCCGTTGCCCTGGCTGTCCGCGGAGATCATCGAGGCATATTCCTCCGGATGCTTGAGGCCGGTCGGAATGCTGTCCATCAGCACGAGCTTGATGCCGGCCTTCGCGATCTTCTTGTAGGTCGGCGCGGTCGCAGTGAAATCGACCGGGATCGAGATGATGCCGTCCGGGTGCTGCTGGATGGTGTTCTCGATGTCGGCGATCTGCTTGTCGACCTGATATTCGGCGGACGCGACGCCGGTCACCGTCACGCCGTACTTCTTCAGCGTATCGGTGATGCCCTGGATCTGCAGTTGCGCCCAGTCGAGGTTGACGGTCTGCATGGAGATACCGACCTTGAAATGCTTCTCCTTGATCTTGGCGGCGTCGGCGTCCGACAGCGCGAGCACCTCCGGCGACGCGGCCTTCTCGCCGTGCGGCCCCTGGCCGACGATCGATTTCGGTCCAAGCGTCGCGAGATCGACGCCCTTGACGCAGCTTGCCGGCACTTCGGCACGGGCCGAGGGGGCAATCGAAATGGCCGTCGCCGCAATCAGCGCGGTCAGTGGCAGGGTTTGTCGCAAGATTGGCTTCATTGTTTCCTCCCTTTTTTGGTCGCCGATTGACCGGAGGCCGGCGACCTTGCCCCTACACTTTTCCGAATCGTGCTCTAGCGTTTCGTGAAGGCTACCGCGGCCACGATGATCGCTCCCTTGATGACAAGCTGCATCGGCGAGCTGACGCCGAGCAGCACGAGGCCGTTATTGAGCGTGCCGATGATGAGGCTGCCGAACAGCGTTCCCAGGATGTAGCCGCGCCCGCCGAACAGGCTGCAGCCACCGAGGATCACCGCGGCGATGACGTCGAGCTCCATCCCCTGCACGACGTCGGGCCGCGCGGCATGTGAGCGCGCGGACAGCACCAGCGCCGCAAGCCCGGCCAGCGCGCCGGTCAGCACAAAGGCCGCCGTCGTCACCCATTTGGTGTTGATGCCGGAATAGAGCGCCGCGGTCGGATTGCCGCCGACCGCATAGATGCGACGGCCGAACACGTTGTAGTGCAGCAGCAGGATGCCGACGATCATCGCCACCAGCGTCCAGGCAATGGGAACGGGGATGCCCAGGAACGTGCCTTCGCCGAAGATCGCGAAATAGGTCTCGTTGGTGATGATGACCGGCTTGGTGTTGGTGACCATCATCGCCAGCCCCCGCGCCATGCTCAGCGAGCCGAGCGTCACCAGGAAGGACGGGATCGAGAGCTGCGTGGTCAGGATGCCATTGAGCAGCCCGACCAGCGCGCCGGTGCCGAGCCCGGCAACGGCGCCGACGAGCCAGCTGTTGCTGATCTGGCTCATGGCGAGCGCCGCCGCCATGCCCGACAGCGCCAATGTCGATGCGACCGACAGATCGATCTGGCGTGCGATGATCACGAAGGTCATGCCGACCGCGATGATCGACACCAGCGTCGTCTGGCGTCCGATGTTCAGGAAATTGTCGACCGACAGGAACCAGGGCGAGGACAGGCTGAACACGACGAGCAGCACCACGAAGGCGATGTACAGCATGTAGGGCCGCTCGCCGCGCAGCAGGTTCTGCAGCAGCTTGCGACGTCGGTCGGTTCGGGTCGGCGAGGCGACGACATTTGGTGCGGTCAGTTCGGTCATGCGGGCAGCTCTTGCAATACGCCTTGTCCGGAAGCCTGGTACATCTGCAGGAGATGATGGAGCTCTTCGGCGTCGTCGATCTCGCCGCGCGCAAGCGTTCGCGCCACGCGTCCATCGACGATCACGGAGATGCGGTCGCAGAGCTCGATCAGTTCGACGAGATCCGAGGAGACGATCAGGACGCCGCTGCCGTCGCGGGCGGCATTGCGGATCACGCCGTAGATCTCCTCGCGTGCGCCGACGTCGACGCCGACCGTCGGCTCGTCCAGCAGCAGCACCCTCGGCCGCGGATCATTCCATTTTCCGAACACGACCTTCTGCTGGTTGCCGCCGGACAGTGTCCTGACCAGGCTGGAAGCGCCTTGCGCCTTCACGGAAAGCCGCGCGACCGCTGCGTCCGCACGCCGGGCGGCGGCGCGTTGCTGCATGAAGCCCCAGCGCGAGAAATGCGGAATCCGCGGCAGAGTGATGTTGCGTTCGATCGAATGGTCGAGGACCAGGCCTTGCACGTGCCGATCCTCCGGCACCAGTGCGACGCCTTGATCGATTGCATCCGCCGCGCTCTTCGGCAGCCATGGCCGGCCCTCGATCTCGAGCGTGCCGCTTTCCGCCGGCCGAAGCCCGAAGATGGTCTCCAGAATCTCGGTACGCCCGCTGCCGATCAATCCGGCAAGGCCGTGGATCTCACCCTTCATCACCGACAAGTCGACGGCCGCCAGCCGGTCGTTGGACACGCCCGACAGCGACAGAACCGGCTGTGAATCGAACGAACGCGCTGCCGCGGGCGCGGGGCGCGATGCTGCCGGCGCCAATCGATCGGTGCCGATGATGGCGTTCACCAGCCGCTTCATGTCGGTATCGGCGGTGACGAACGTACCGGCATTGGCGCCATCGCGCAGCACCGTGACACGCTGCGAAATCTCGAACACCTCGTTGAGACGATGGGTCACGTAGATCACGCCGACGCCGCGGCGCGTTGCCTTTCCGATCGCATCGAACAGGATGCGGACCTCGTCCGACGTCAGCGAGGATGTCGGCTCATCGAGGATCAGGAGCCGCACCTCGCCCATCAACGCCTTGGCGATCTCCGTCATCTGGCGGTAGGCGAACGGCAGCGAGCCGACCGTCGCTTTGGTATCGAGGGGAATGCCGAGCTCACCCAGGAACGCTTCGGCCCTGGCCATCAGTTCGCGCTTCCGGACGAAGCCGAAGCGTGCGCGCGGCTCGCGGCCGAGCAACAGATTGTCGGCGACGCTCAGGGATTCGACGAGACTGAGGTCCTGATAGACGACGGCGATCCCCGCCTCGCGCGATCTTGCCGGGCTGTCGAACGTCGCTGATTTGCCGGCGATCTCGATGGTGCCGCTGTCGGCGGCATGAACGCCGCTGAGGATCTTGATCAGCGTGGATTTTCCGGCGCCGTTCTCGCCCAGCAGCGCGTGCACCTCGCCGGACACGACCTCGAGGTTGACGTCGCGCAGCGCGCGCACGCCGCCAAAGCGCTTGCTGATGCCATCGACCATCAAAAGCGACGTCGACGGCCGAGGCTCTGCCGCGATCGAACCCGACAATTCCATTTTCCTCCCGTCACCGCGCGAGACACTGATGCGATGATGACATCTTGTTATTTTTGCAACTTATTGTGTTATAATTCTATCACATCGGGCGGCCTGTCAATGGGAGATCACGCCGCCAGGCGCTCGATTTGGAGGCGGCCGGTCGCGACCGGGTCCGACACGCCCGGCGCACGCCGCCGGCCTCCCCACGCACAATGGAAGCCGGCAGGTTGTGCTACGCTTCGGTCGCTCATCTCATCAACCAACGCCGGTGAACCACGATGAAACTGAGTGCTGCGATTGCCGTCGTCCTGATCTGGTCCTGCCTTCCTGCGACCGCTCAGCAAGGCGGCGCCGCCCTCTACGCGCAACGCTGTGCGCAGTGTCACGACAGCAGCAACACCGATATTCGCGCGCCGAGCCGCACCGCGCTGCAATCGAGGTCGTTCGATGAGGTTCTTGGTGCGATCACCGCGGGCGCGATGTCATCCTTCGCGCAGGGGCTGACCAGTGACGAGCGGGCGGCCATCGCCTCGCTCGTCACCGGCAAGGCCGCTTCGCATGCGTCGGCCGACAGTACAGGCCAATGCGCGCAGAGCGAGACCGGTTTCCCGCAGCCGATCGATGGGCCACGGTGGAACGGCTGGGGCGCGGATCTCAACAACAGCCGGTTTCAGCCGGCGGCGATGGCCGGCCTCGCGCCAGACCAGGTCCCGCGGCTACGCTTGAAGTGGGCCTACGGGTTTCCTGGCATGTCCACCGCTAACGCCCAGCCGACTGTCATCGGCGGCTTGCTGTTCGTCGGCGGCGGCGACCGCAAGGTCCACGCCCTCGACGCCAAGGCCGGATGCACCCGCTGGGTGTTTCCGACCGACGCAGCGGTCAGGGCGGCCATCAGTTTGGTCCCGATGGATAACGGCCAGTCCGCCATCGTCTTTGGCGATGTGCTCGCCAACGTCTACGCCGTGAATGCGACGACCGGCGCGTTGATCTGGAAGAGCAGGGTCGAGGATCATCTGGCCGCGCGGATTACCGGCGCGCCAGCCTTCTATTCCGGCGTTGTCTATGTCGGGGTGTCATCGATCGAGGAGGCCACGGGATCCCGGCCCACCTACCAATGCTGCACGTTTCGCGGCAGCGTCGTTGCGCTGAAGGCCGAAACCGGTGCGCAGATCTGGAAGAGCTACACCATCCCTGAAGCACCGCATCCCACCCGGACGAACGCCATCGGGACGCAACTGTTCGGGCCGGCCGGCGCATCGGTCTGGTCCGCACCGACGATCGATGTTCAGCGCCAGGCGGTCTATGTCGCGACATCGAACAGCTATGCCGACCCGGCAACCGATACCAGCGATGCCATCCTCGCGTTCGATCTCGCGACCGGGCGAATGCTTTGGCATCAGCAAGCGACGCCCAAGGACAGCTTCGTCGTGGCGTGCTTCGGCACCGACCAGAGCAACTGTCCGCAGGACCGCGGCCCCGACCACGACTTCGGACAATCGCCTATCCTGGTGACCTTGCATAACGGACAACGCGTGCTGGTGATCGGCCAGAAATCCGGAGTGGTGCACGCACTCGATCCCGACCATGAGGGCAAGATCCTGTGGCAGACGCGGATCGGCCAAGGTGGCCCATTGGGAGGAACCGAGTGGGGCTCCGCCGCGGACCAGGCGCGAATTTATGTCGCCAATTCCGACGTGCGGTTCCTGAGGGACGGCACGATGCGTCTCAACTCAAGCGAGGGCGGCGGCCTGTTCGGACTTGATCTTGCGACCGGGAAAATCGCGATGCAGGTGGCGCCGGTTGCCTGTGGCGATCGTCCCCAATGCAGTCCCGCCCTCTCCGCAGCGATCACCCTCATTCCCGGCGTCGTCTTCTCGGGTGGCGTGAGCGGCTTTTTGCGCGCCTACGCCACCGATGATGCGCGGCTGCTTTGGGAGATCGACACCGCGCGCGACTACACCACGGTGAATGGCGTTCCGGCCCGTGGCGGCGCCATGGACGGCCCCGGTGCGGTCGTCGTCGACGGCATGCTGTATGTCAATTCCGGCTACGCGCAATGGGGCGGCCTGCCCGGCAACGTTCTGCTGGCCTTCGAGGTCGGCACCCCCTGACAAACGCGATGTCAGCATTTGCGACGGCACGTTGAGCACTACTCGCCACGGGCTATTCGTGCTTTGATGTCGGCCAGGATCGGCTGACAGGTCCGACGGGAGGCCTTCTGGTGCTTGGTGACGTGCGACGGAACATCACGTCAGGCGGCTTTTCCCTCGCGCCCAACAATCGTCGCGCGTCAGGTTCCGAGCGGCGTCGAATCGAATCGACCGACATGGCTGCCGCGCCCGAAATCGATGCGCATGTCGTTGCGCACAAAAAGCACAGAAACTATAAGTGCTTGAAAGAATGGTCGGAGTGGCAGGATTCGAACCTGCGACCCCTGCGTCCCGAACGTAAGTAGCAATCGAAAATAACAACGAAAACAATGAAGTTCGGTTGCGATTAACCACCTTTATCGCCCCTTGTTCACGGTGTTTCGGTGGTCAATCGGTGGTTGGCCTGATTCCTGACCTGAGTAGCGGCGGCATTCTTTCGGTCTGCGCTGCGGGTGTAACGTTCAGCCTCGCTATCTGTCCTCCACCCGAACCACGCCTTGAGTTCTGTTGTGGTGGCGCTGCGATCTGCGAGTCGCGTTGCAGCGGCCTTACGGAGACCATGGGATGTGCATCGCTTCGGTAGACCCGCAGCATCGCAAACTTCCCGAAACCAATTCCCGAAACCTGCCGCGCTGAAAGGCTCACCTTGGGCAGTCACCAAGAAATTGAGGTGATCATTTGCAAGCATTGCGTCAATTGCCTGCTGCTGCTCCGGCATCACCGGCACGTCGAACGGCACGCCGGTCTTTTGACGTTTGAGGGACAGCGTTCCGTTCCGAACATGCTGCTTGCCCATCCCTACGACGTCGCAACGTGACTGCCGAACCTGCAACAGGAGTTCATATGCTAACCGTTCGCGCGTGCCGATCGGATGGTGGCTCTCGAACTTGCCGCACTCCTCCTGCTCCCACGAATGATGCCCGTCGGATCTAATCGGGACCAATTTCACGCCTGCAAGCGGATCCACCGCAAGCATATCGAGCGAGAGGCAATGGTCGATCAAGCCGCGAAGGGCGCTCCGCCAGTTTGAGGCCGCCGCCGGGATTTCTTGCTCAAAATCGCCTGAAGTGCCTTTCTGGGCATAAATGCGATCCGCTTTTCCCCATGCGCTTCACGGAAACGCTTCAAGATTGCTCGGCGCATCTGTTGTGAGCTTTTGGCGAGACCGTTGCGGAAGGCACTGGACTGGTAGTAGGAGACAATTGCAGCGTTTACGGTCCCGGGGCGCGTGCGGCTTGGCACAGGCGCTCTTCGCGCGCGCGGCCCTCCCACCGACGGTCGAGCGGCTGCCGGCCCGATAGGTTTCGGCTCCGGTAGTGGCCGTTGGAAGCCGACCAAGGAGTTCGCAGCGGCCAGGCGCCGCAATCCGATCCGAAAGAACAATCCGTGAGCAACAACTGGAAGTACGATCGCGCGAAAGAGGCCATGGACAAGCGCATCGAGGAGGTCGAGACCGTCGAGATCGTCGACTACAAGGGCGACATGTCCCTGGAGTCGATTCCGACCACTAAAGCCTTGGGATGAGGCAAAGGCGGTGCAGCGGCCATTGCCTGACGACGCTCTCAAGATCGTCGCCCGCGGCGCGACGAAGGAAGACGTCTCGGTATCGTTATGAGGGCAACCGGAAGATGTTCAGCCAAGCGCAGCTTTAAGATCGAGCGATCCTAGACAGCAAGTTGACCGCCCTTGGCTTCGGCGGTGCGACCTTTGCGACGGCAACGGGCGAAAGGTCTGATCGGTAGTGATCCGACAAGGGTGTAACGCCCGCATGAGCCCTGATACGGCGCCGTGCTAAACGATGCAACCGATGCAACACCGCCGGAATTGCAGAATTGATCGTCGTATAAGACTTTATTAGGGCATCAGAAATACCGTTAGGTCGTCTGGACCCCTATTGCTCGGCCCTGACTTTGTTGTGACGTGACCCCGCCACGTTCTCAGCGCGGCGGGTCACGGAGCCGCAGAGCTGCCTTGCGGTCACGGCCAACGACGCCCAAAGCGAACGGCGCACCATTTTTCAAGTACCAACGCATTATCGAAACAACGGACGACCAACATGCCGCTCGCTGTTTGTCTTATCTGTCAGGTAGAACGGAAGTTGATCGGGCTTTCGCCTATTGCGGAACGCTATCAGCTTAGGTCGTTCGAGTGTCCGATCTGCAAGAACGTGCTTGACCTCGTTGAGCACGAAAACAAGCGCGTCCCGGTATACGGCGTTCCGCGAGCGCTGCAGCCAACCTCATGATCCGAACACTTCTCATTGCGGCAATTTTGGCCACGGGCTTGTACGTTGCAGATCAGCATTTCGCAGGAGCCAAATACACCGACGCGATTCGCCGGATGACGGCTCAGATGCGTCATTCTTTTAGGATTTAATCAGACACAGGCGCTAAATCGATGGATGACAAAGTCAAAATTCGTTGTCCAGCCTGCACGCGCGTCTTCAGAGAGAAGGCCAATCGAATTCGCGACGGCCTGCAAGTCAACTGTCACAATTGCAATAAGCTGATAACTTTGACGAAGGAGACTGAAGACCCGTTTCTACGTCGGGCACTGAAGACCGCTCGTGAAATGAGAGCGGCGCAGGACGCGGCCGCCTTCGCGAAGACCTACAGCACTGCGGCGACTGCTCCGAAGCGTGAACCGTCCTAGTCTTTGCTCTTCGAACGATGCGGTCGCGCTGGGCTGACTTCGAATAGTTCATAGTCAATGGCGGCGCCCGTTCCTTGGGCGGCGGCCGAAGCCGCCGCCGGTGAGGTTACGCCGTTGCACCCGCGACGCGGAGCACCGCATCGGCAAGCTCTCGGCTGAGGAGCAGACCCCGCCCCTATTCGCCGCCGTCATAGTTGCCCCGCTGTGCCTCTTCGAAGAGCGTCACTGCGCGCGCAAGGATCAGAACGCCGGTCATCGTTTGCGGTGGATGCTTCCGAATTTTGGATAACAGCGAGTGGATTTCGCGCGCCCGCTCTTGCGCTGCATCCTTTGCGGCGGCGATGCCTGATGCATCGATCGCGTTCACGCAGTCGACCTCGTATCCCTGCGCCGCGGCGATGCGCCCGGTCAGGTCCGCTTCCAGCCGTTGCCGAGCCTTCTTCCCTCCCCAATCCTCGGGGTCTTTACGGACCGCGGCAGGGAGCGGTCGGAGGCAATCCGACCTGAGTACGTTGAACGTGGGTTGCCCAAAGCCGCCCGCCTGCTCGAAGCAGCCATGGAAGGCGCGCCGATCGGCCGCGGACGTGATCACGATCGACGCCGGTGGCTTGGGCCAGAGTTCGGCAGCGACGGCCGGAAAATGGCCGCGTGGCGCTTCACATGCTCGAGGCAAATCCACATGTCAAGTTGCTATTTACGGACGTTGGATTGCCGGGCGGCATGAACGGGCGGCAATTGGCGGATGAGGCACGGCGACAGCGACGAGGACTGAAAGTCCTGTTCACTACCGGCTACGCGCGCAATGCGATTGTACACGGCGGACGGCTCGATCCAGGCGTCGAATTGATTACAAAACCGTTCTCGCAAGCCGCGTTGGCCGCGAAGCTACGAGACATACTCGATGCAAGTCGAGAGCCTGGTCGGGTCCTGCTCGTCGAGGATGAAGTCTTAATCCAGATGCTTGCGACCGAGTATCTGGAAGCTGCGGGGTTTAAGGTGAATGCGGCGGGTTCGGCAACCGAGGCGATGAATAAGTTGGCGCGAGTGCCGGGCGGGCTGGACGCTGTCGTAATTGACATTGGCCTGCCCGATCGCAAAGGCGATGTCTTGATCGAAGAAATAAGAGCAATCTTCCCCGCACTTCCAATCGTCCTTGCCTCCGGGCATAACGCGCGTGACCTGCGCGCAAGTTTCAAAAGCCACGACCGGATCGTGGTCATATCTAAGCCATACACGGCTTCAGATTTGATAACCGCTCTTCGCAGCCTGGGCATCAAGGTTGTCGGACATTGACTAGGACGCGCGCCCATAAACACCGGCATGATGCGGCACAGCGTGGGCCAATATCCCGCCGAAAAGCAGCGATCCGATCTGCTTAACTGCCTGCCTGTCCGAGCCGCGGTTGTTCCCTCCGGCCCAGACTGGCTGCATGAGATCAAGCACGACGGCTACCGCCTGCGCCTGGAGCGCGAGGGGGAACGTATCCGGTTGATCACTAGTCTAAGGGTGCCATCGCGCAACTACATGTGTGCGGGGCTCAGTTGCGTGGAGTCGTGGAGTTGCGTCATGCGTCGGTCCAATTGGACCCCGTCGATCGTCCCCTCGACGGATCAGACCGTCTACCTGGTCGCCGACGACTTGGGCCCGATCGGCCGCGCCTGGCGCGAGGCCGACCTCGAGGCGACCGACCTCGAGACGGTGATCCGGAACCTGCTTGCCGGCGAATATTGCAGCCCAATCCGGGTGGTCGGCTTCAACGCCGCCGAGGGTTGGAGTGAGGACGGCTCGGAGGATATCGCGCTCGAGCTGCAGCGGCGCTGCGACCTGCAGCAGATCGAGATCCCGGCCCCGATCGAGGCCTTCGTTGATCGCCATACCGGCGGCCGGCGTCAGCTGACGCTGCGGCTGGGTGCTGGCCTTTTTCCGACACTTGGTGGCCCAGTTTGAATTTCGCAGTGGCCTGTTATTTGACCTCAATCCGTTTCCGTTCTCGGTCGTCCCTCGGTCCCTTGATCTAGATCAAAGAGATCTAGTCCTAGGAGAACAAAAAGATCTCCCCGCCGCGCCTATCACGCCTGCAAGCTTCCGCAGGGGCCGCCCCGATCCAAAAAAGCGAAGTGTGGCAGGATCACTGGCTTGTAGCTGGCCACCGTCGGCGCATAGTCACCCGATGATCGAGCAGCTACCAGCTTTCATGGCTTGCAAAAATCCCGGCACCGGCTGGAGGATCGACATTCTGTGGCCCGATGGCGAAACGGAAGTCGTCAAGGGTTTTGTTACGGAGCACGACGCCATCAAGTGGATTTCTGAGCACTCGACGACGTGGCAAGAAAGTCCGAACCAACCGCGTTAGACGATTGACCCACCATTGGTGATCGCCCCCCATCGGCAACCGATTCCTAGCGGCTTTTCTCTGCGTATCATAGGCGCGATCATCGGCGCATGCCCTGGCGCCGCAAGCCCGCTCACTTCCTTCGCTACTGGACCGGTCCCGTCGATCGCAACGCCGGCTTTAAGGACGGTGCTTGTCGGCGCCAATCCGACCATTGCAGGAACTGAGGTGCATATCCGATTGTTTGCTTAGTACGAAGACATTGGAGGTTTCAGTGCGGGACCGATTAGCATTGATGTTCGTCATGCTGTCCTGCGGATTAGCCGCGGCGCAGCCTGCGACAAAAGGGGACGTCAATGCGCCAACTGGGCGTTCGGCGCCCGAAGACAAAGGTCAATTGCAGCCCCAAGGCTGGACTGGGCCGCTTAACACCGGCTCAGGCGGAGCGCCACCGGAAAGCCCCCAGGGACAAAGTCCGCCAGGGATGCAGCCGGCGCCGGACGGATCGACAAAAACGACGGTCGCGCCTCCTAAATAAGTAGGGCAGCGCCGAAATAGGACAAGCTAGCTGACCTTCATATTTTAATGCGAGCGTCCGAGCGGAAATGCAAAATGGCATCATGTCTGATCGTCACACTGACAAAGTAGAGTACGGCTTCCTCGGCGTTGCCGCAGCCGCACTTGTCGTCAGCGTCGGCTGGTTGCTGATTGGGTGGCGATCCATCGTCATGGATGACTGTACCTTGGCCTCAGCTTGTTCCCCCTAGCTGGGGCCATTCTTTGGGATAATGAGGGCCGCAGTGGGTCGCCGCCTCTCGCCAGTTACTGCTATATTATCCTGATGGACCTCCTTCTCCGCCCCACGGTCACAGCCGGCGACCGCCATGGCTGACCCAAAGATCACCTTAGGCGAGATGCGGGAGATGGGCGTCCGCGGCCTGCTCGTCTACTGCTCTGATCACCAATGCAGCCATTCGGTCGAGCTGAATCCGGCCGGCGTCGATCAATGGCCGGATGACGTCAGGCTCTCCGATCTCGAGCCTAAGTTCACCTGCAAGGCTTGCGGGCGCCGCGGAGCCGATGTTAGGCCCCACTTCCCGCAGGCTAGAATGGGCGCGCGCTGATGATGACCGCACTTACTCCGACCCCGAGAAAGCCGCCCGCTGGATCATGGAAGCACGCGCGGGCGTTTGAGCCCATCCAGGATGGCGGTATCACGTCATTAACGCGGATTGTTTTTGCCTCGACTTTTTCCCTAACTCATACTTCTAACGGACCTACGGTATTATGAGCCAAGAGCAGTTTCGGACAGTCGAAGGGAGATTCAAGGTCTATTTTTCATGCCGCGGCTGCGGCACTATTTATTCTGCGTCGCAGGAGCGAAGCTCCACTCCTGCCTCAGGCCTCTATAGCTGCTTAACTTGCGGCAAGCCCGTCCATCATTGGTCGGGGATCTACGATTACACCCACTGGAAGCGCGTCTTTAAGGCATAAGCAAAACGGCCCCAGCATCCGGCTTGCTGACGTAATCCAACTGTTCAAGCTGATACGATGAAAACCGTCTGGATATATGTCGATACCAGTAAGCAGGTTGGTGATCCTGATCACCTCAAGGTGTTCGAGACCATCGAAGCCGCAGAAGCCTGGTTCGAGGAGAACGACCCGGAAGGCGTGTCGTTTGAATATAAGGTCAGCGCCTGATCAGGCATTCCCGGCCGGCGTCGCCGCTTGGAGAGAACTAAGCGCTTCCTGCTGCTGTTGAGCCTGCGCAGTGTCACACCATGCTGCGATTTCCCGTACCACCTTGTCGGCATCCCGCGCGAGGTCCGCGGCAGCGGTTGCGGCTTCGGCGAGCCGAAGACGAGAACTTCTGCGGCGGCGCCGGCAAGGAGTTCGACGACGTTCTCATGAGCGGCCCGCAACCACGATTCGAGATCTTTCCTGGATTCCCCGGGATGCGGCGCATGTTGATCAACCACGTCGCAAATCGAGCCGACCTGTGCACCGCTTTCGGCAAGCGAGAGATAAACTGGACTTCCCCCGCCAATCATCGCGCAGCCGGCAAACCCAAGCTCAGGACTGGGCACCACTGTCACCGAATGTACGGGCCGATCGCGCAGCCGCGCCACTAAGCAGTGACCCGCCTCATGTATGGCGATGCGACGCAAGTCATGCTCGGGCGTTTTGTCATGCCGAGGCTCGCCTGCCACCATATCGGCCAACATGCAAAAGCCTTGGCGATCCGCTGGGACCGGACCGCAGCCAGCGCCCGGTCCCAGCGTCGCCGCATCGCGGCCGTCCATCCGGGCCGCGATTTTGCAACGGTCAACCTCCGTCGCAAAAATGGAAGTTGCATGTTTCATTCAATAAGATCCTCGGCGAGACGCGATAGCTTGGCGCGCGTGCATCCGGGCCAAACTGGCGCGAACCCGCGGATCTGTGATGTGAGTTGAGATCGATCGAATCATTGCGGAACTGTCAGCAGGACAGGCCACAATGCTCGCCTCATGCAGAGACCAGTCCGTGGCCGTGAACGTAAGATCGTCGTCGTCCCAGCTTATCCGCGCTGGATCGACTACGCGGCCCTCACTGTCAGTTACAAACCATTCGTTGCGCGCCGAGCGAGCGGCCCGTTTGGCCGCGGAAGCCGAGGCCCAGGCGGGGACATTGCTGATCGAGAAGCTCAAGCTCACGATCAAGAAGCTCCGACACGAGCAGTTCGGACAGTCCTCCGAGCGAGGCGCATTGCTGGACCAGCTCGAGCTACAGCTCGCCGATCTGGAGGAGAACGCCGTGCAAGCCGAGACCGCGGCGCAGATGGCAGCCGAGAAGATCGCGGTGCCATCGTTCGAGCGTCGCAAGCCAGCCCGCCGGCCCCTGCCGGAGCATTTGCCGCGGGAGCGCATTGTCTATCCAGTGCCTGCCATGTGCCCATGCTGCGGCGACAGCCGATTGCGCAAAATTGGCGAGGACGTGACCGAGACGCTGGAGCTCGTTCCGCGCCAGTGGAAGGTGATCCAGCACGTGCGCGAGAAGCTCGTCTGCCGGGCCTGCGAAGCGATCACCCAGCCGCCGGCTCCCTCGCATCCGATTGCGCGCGGTCGTGCAGGGCCCAAGCTGCTGGCCCATGTCCTGTTCGCCAAATACGGCTTGCACCTGCCGCTTCATCGCCAGAGCGACGTCTACCAGCGTGAAGGCATCGATCTCGACGTATCGACGCTCGCGGACTGGGTAGGCGCCTCGGCGGCAACCCTGATGCCTCTGGTCGATGCGATCCAAAGCCACGTCTTCGCAGCCGAGCGCATCCACGCAGATGACACCACGGTGCCGGTCCTCGCCAAGGGCAAGACCCGGACCGGCCGACTCTGGACCTACGTGCGCGACGACCGTCCGTTTGCCGGCCCAGATCCGCCGGCGGCCGTGTTCTTCTACTCGCCCGATCGTGGCGGTGCGCATCCGGAGCAGCATCTGGCCGGCTATGCCGGGCTGATGCAGGCCGACGCCTACGCCGGCTTTGGCAGGCTCTACGAGGCCAATCGTAAGGGCGGCCCGATCATCGAGGCCGCGTGCTGGTCGCACGGCAGACGCAAGTTCTTTGATCTGGCACGGCTCACCAAGGCGCCGATCGCGGCCGAGGCGGTCAAGCGCATCGGTGTCCTGTTCGCCATCGAACGTGAGATCAACGGTCTTGCTCCCGAGGTGCACCTGCGTGTGCGCCAGGAACGTAGCCGCCACCTGATCGTCGAGCTGGAGGCGTGGTTGCAGCGAGCAGCGCGCCGAGCTCTCCAGGATCAACGACACGACCAAAGCGATCAATTACTGCATCAGCCGCTGGCATGCATTTAGCCGCTTCCTTGATGACGGCCGGCTTTGCATGTCGAACAATGCCGCCGAGCGCGAACTACGGGCGGTCGCTGTGGGACGGAAAAATTGGACCTTCGCCGGGTCCGACGAGGGCGGCCGGCGTGCGGCCGCCATCTACAGCCTCATCGCTACGGCAAAACTCAATGACATCGATCCGCAGGCTTGGCTTGCCGACGTGCTGGCGCGCCTACCGGATCACCCCGCCAAGCGCATTTACGAACTCCTGCCTTGGAAGTGGCAGCCTCAAAGCGTTGCTCACGCCGCTTAAGGGCGATACTGTCGAGACTGCGATACGGCCTCCTACGGACTGGCTTGGACAGCCCGCGATGTACACTCCCAACCGCGAGCGACGAAAGGACGAGCGATGGCATTGGGAAAGGGAAAATATGACGAGCTCTGCCGCGAGATCCGCGAGAAGGTCGGCCTCGGTGGTGGGGAGATCCGACAAAGCGGCGGCGTGCTGCTGATCGTGATGGGCGGCGAGCACGGCAACGGTTTCTCGTGTCAGGCCGATATGGATACGACGCTTGCGCTCCCGGATCTGTTGGAGCGCGTAGCTCGCCAGATCCGGGAGACGGGTCCGTTCATTCCTAATCGAAGTAGTAAACCGCGATGAGCACGAGAAGGGCCAAAGCCCTGAAAAGCATCATCCAGGCCGCTTAAGCGCGATCAGCCTTCCGCCAAAAAACGGTTTGCCCGGGGGCCTTCGCCGGATGCGTACCTCACGCAAGCATGACGACGAGGTGCGGACCGCACTTGGAAGCTCCGTCGAGGCGTTAGCGTGAGCCGATCAGCAAGCTGGCAACTGACAAGACTAAGCAAGAGCTATTCGCCACGCTGGCGGCGCATCACCGCGCACTAGCCGATGCAGTCCGTCGCGTCAGTTGCCGAGATGGGATTTCTGTTCGGCCGGGAACCTGCCCTCGCCGGAACCAGTAACGGCATCCATTGCGCTCGACCGAGGTGGCGTCCGATTTTTTTGAGTCATAAGGAATTCTCCCTGACGAGTCATTTTTTCGCTCGCTGCAGGTTCGGTCAGCAATTGTCTACGAGACGATGAAGTAGCGCAGGCAATTCAAGTGATTGGCCTACTTCGCAACTAGGAGCGCCCTTTAGGCCATATCCATCACTCGGAAGTCGATCGAAATACCGCGGAAAGTCGCCCGCCAGTTCGCGGCGGACAAGCGCGCCTATTTTGCCGAGCAGGATGACATCCGACGTGACTGAATCGCGGTCGGCACCAGGCACATGACCCTCGAGCACATGCAGACGGCACGAAGCTGCGTCTCACCGAAGTTTAAACGGCTCTTCGAACAGATGCGGTGAGACGACGTATGCGTTCCCCCGTGCCGGCGTTGGCCGTCCTGCACGTATCGTCGCCGATATCTTGATGCTAGGCTCGACAACGGCAGGGTGCACCTGCTCCCTGCTTCACACTGAACGGGAGGAGGACGACATGCCTGAGAGCGTCTACAAGGTCATAGAGCTGATCGGTACCAGCAACGACTCCTGGGAAAAGGCCGCAACCAATGCGGTCGAGCAAGCTGCAAAATGTCTGCGAGATCTCCGCGTTGCCGAGGTCGTCAAACTCGATATGCAACTGGATGAAAAGGGAAAAGTAGAAGCCTATCGCGCCAAGCTCAACGTATCGTTCAAGTTCGAGGGCACCTGAACCTCACCACCTCGCCCCGCAAGCGGGGCGAGGTTTGGCCCATTGGAGAAAGATGTCAGGCGCGGTCGCCGGATTTCATGCCTTTGTTCAGACGAGATGGCTTGGAGACGCGCTCGACCACGGCAGGGAGACAGAATGCCCAGCCGCCTCGCGCGCTAGGCTTTTCCCTGGAGAGCGGCGGCGTAGGTGCTCCACTCGTTCGTCTCCTTCGTGCGACGCAAACCCCGAACCGCGCAGACAATGGCGCGCCGCCCAGGAGAGCATATTGCGATCCATGGATCCTGATTGCCTCGTTGTCTTAGATTTCCACGGTGTTAGTCTTTCGAAAAACGCCCTAAGGAGGGAGCCATGGCAGATCGATCGACACAACCACCGACTTGGAACCCCTCCTCATCGCAGGCCAATTGCACGCGATAGCGAAGCAGAGCCAATCGCTCATGAAGCGCTTTGCCGCGCGCCAGACCGACGCCACCAGAATCGGCATGGGAGACACCTCGACGCTCGGATTCGACTTCATCGACCTCATGACGAACATGATGTCCGACCCTACCCCGGCCGCGAAGGCCCAGATCGACCTCTTCAACGAGAGCGTAGCGCTTTGGCAGAAGACCGCAGAGCGCATATGGACAACACGCCCTTCCGAACCCGAAAAGCCGTCGGACAAGCGATTCAAACACCCGGATTGGACCGAGAACGCGGTCTTCAACTACGTCAAGGAGAGCTATCTCGTTGCCGCCAAGTCGATCCTTTCGACCGTCAGGGACATCAAGGGCATGGATGAAGGCACGGCTCGCAAGGTCGATTTCTACACGCGTCAGTTCGTCGACGCCATTTCTCCCTCGAACTTCGTCGCAACCAACCCTGAGGTCCTCAAGGCCACGCTGGATACCGGGGGACAGAACCTGCTCCGCGGGCTGGAGAACCTGCTTTCCGATCTCGATCGCGGCGACGGCCGCCTGTCGATCACGATGACCGATATGAAGGCTTTCCGGCTCGGCGAAAACATCGCGACGACGCCGGGAAAAATCGTCTTCCAGAACAACCTGATGCAGCTGATCCAGTACACTCCCTCGACGGCCGACGTTCGGAAGCGGCCGCTTCTCATCATTCCGCCGTGGATCAACAAGTTCTACGTTCTCGACCTCCAGCCGAAGAACTCCCTTATCAAGTGGGCGGTCGACCAGGGCCATACCGTATTCGTGATCTCATGGGTCAATCCGGACGAGAAGCTCGCCGGAAAGGGCTTCGAAGACTACATGCTCGAGGGTCCCGTAGCGGCTTTGGATGCGGTCCAGAGAGCCACTGGCGAGCGGCAGGTCAACGCGGTCGGCTACTGCCTTGGCGGCACCCTGCTCGCCTCGACGGCTGCCTACCTTGCGGCGAATGATGACGACCGCATCGCAAGCGCGACCTATTTCGTGACGCTGGTGGATTTCTCGGAGGTCGGCGACATGGCCGTCTTTATCGACAAGGAGCAACTCGCCTCCCTGGAATGGCGCATGCGCGAGCGCGGATATCTCGAAGCCCATGACATGGCAACGTCGTTCAACATGTTGCGTGCGAACGACCTGATCTGGTCCTTCGTCGTCAACAACTATCTGCTCGGCAAGGAGCACCTTCCGTTCGACCTCCTGTTCTGGAATTCGGACTCGACGCGGATGCCGGCGGCCATGCACTCGTTCTACTTAAGGAAGATGTATCTCGAAAATCTTCTGGCCAAGCCTGGTGGCATTGTGCTCGCTGGCACGCCGATCGACCTGTCCGGGATCAAGATCCCGACCTTCATCCTGTCGACGCGTGAGGACCATATCGCACCCTGGAAATCAACCTACGCGGCCACGCGGCTGTACTCGGGTCCAGTCAAATTCGTATTGTCGGCATCAGGCCACATGGCGGGTGTCATCAGCGCGCCGGGAAGCAAGTATGGCCACTGGACCAATGACGAGTTGCCGGCCGATCCCGACCAATGGTTCTCCGACGCAACCAGCCATCAGGGCTAGTAATGTTCCCGGCATGGATTGGTTCCTATCATCAGTGACCTGTTTCGATTTTGCGAGTGGTCTTTTGGCCAGTGCCTAACGTCATAGCCGGCGCCCATTGACCAAGTCCGGTGCAGGCTGCACGACAGCTCTAGTGGCTTCCCACCCTGGTGGATCGCCCAGATCATTGGGAATGGGATCCAAGCCTCCCGAGTACATGTTCGGTTCGACGGTCAGGCATCTGGCCGAGCCTGGCGCCGATGCTCGACGGGATGCCGACATATTGGCCTGCCAGGCGTGGAACGCCCGGATGCTCGCCTTCCAGGGACCGGCCCTGCCTCCCCGGCCCCTCGGTGACGCGCTCAACGCCGGGCATCAGTACCTCGAGGTGAAGTGCCTTGGCTGCGAGACCAACCAGACGGTCGCGCTCGACATCGTCCGGCGGCCGAAATGGACGCCGATCCATGAGCTTGAGCGGTACAAGCGGTGTAAGGGCTGTTCCCGCGAGCAGGGCTAATCCGTTCAAGCGGAGCCCCTCGTGGCGCTGCGGACGACTAAGATCTCGGCCATACATCCGCCGGCGACATGGTGGCCGGGAGAGCGCTAGGGTCGGGTCGTCGCTTTGTTGCTTCCAAGAAGCAAAATTAAAACGATTGACGAAATCCGCAGGTAACATTTGACGGCTAGCCTTTTCCCCATATATCGGCGGGGCATGTAGCGAATGCTGGTCGGATCTGCATGAGCCTATGCGAGCAATAGGACGATTGCCCGTACCTTCACGGTGTTGGCGCCCGGCGTCGATTGCTAAATCGGCCGCATGCCCACCACGCATATACACAGAGGCGTCACCTTCAGCGTAGCTCGGCAATACGAGGATCAATTCGAGATCGTCATCGAGCTTGGCGATGAAACGGTACACGGAACGGTGCGCACGAGGCTGCCCGAGTTGGCAAAGCGGCGGGCCGAAATGCTGATAAACCGCAAGCTCAATGAGAAGATCAGACCAGTTTGAAAATGCGAGAGCTTTCCGACTGATGCACAAAAGCGAGTCATCCAACGATGAAGATGAAGGGCGACCGTCCCTACTCCGCCCCGGCCTCTGCGATGGACTTTGGGCGAGTTGCCAGGTTTCGGCGATGAAATCCGACGACCCGTATGTCAGCCCGTATCCGATCGCTTACGGATCGCACCGACCGCTTTTTTCGCCACGGGCCGCGTTCCTTTTCGGGAACGGGGCAGCCCCGCGCAACGATTAAAAGACCGTTTCTTTCGTTCACATAGACATCGAACATCAAGACTCTCCCGGACCGCCGAATATAGGGGGACCGGTCGAATGCGTGGTGACGCAAACGTCACAATGATCGGGAATAGCTACGCGGCCTGGTTCGCCTAAGTTTATGCATGGCCCGCCGCGCCACGGCTTCAAGCGCTCCGAGGGTGGTCTTCCCGCGCTGCGCTGCGCGAAGCAGCCGCATGGCGACGAACTTGCGGCTCTCGTGATCTCCGCAAGGGAGCATCAGGAGCGCCCGATCAGAACGCCACAGGAACCCTATTTTCGCAGAATGGTTTGCTCCTCATGTGAACCCCCACGGAGGAAGCCATGGGCTTTTTCACAAAAGACATCAAAACCCTTGATGATCTCTTCGTCCACACGCTGCGGGACATTTATTACGCAGAGCAGCAGATAGCCAAAAACCTTCCCGACATGGTCGAGAAAGCGACAGACCAGTCCCTAAAGACCGGCTTTGAAACTCACCTCGCCGAGACCAAGGAACAGATAGTCCGCCTTGAAAAGGTCTTTCAGATGCATGGCGTCGAAGCCAAAGGCGTCAACTGCCCCGCCATCGACGGCATCCTGAAGGAAGCCAGCGAAGTTGCTGGCGACGTTGACGACAAGAGCGTGCTCGACGCCGCGCTGATCGCAGCCGCGCAGGCCGTCGAGCACTACGAGATCACGCGCTACGGCACCCTGATCGCATGGGCGAACATGCTTGACCGCAGCGACTGCGCCTCCGTCCTGCAGCAGAATCTCGACGAGGAAAAAGCAACGGACAGCAAGCTGAACACGATGGCGCTGAAGAGCGTGAACCGTAAGACAGCGTAGTAGAGGCGTGTAAGCGGAAAACCAAGGGCTGCTCAGACCGGTCGGACAGCCCTTTGCTTTTAAGTAACGAGCATGCTCCAGCCACCAGCCGGCACGCCCAATGACGAGATTTAGGGAGGCATGCCGCGCGCGCTGAAAGAAGATAAAGGGCCGATTTCCGTCCGCGAAGAGTGGCGCGCAAGGCGGAAGATTCGCCGGGAAAAGCAGCGCCAAGACAACATCCGTCGCGCGGCCAAAATGCATGCCGCCCGGTTGGCGAGCGACACGCACACCCCGAGACTCCCCCGTCCGCTGAAACAACCCCTCTACGTAGGATGCTCCGGCTGGCGCTACTGGAAATGGCGGGACTCGTTTTACGAAGGGGTGCGGCAGAACGACTGGTTCGAGCTTTATCTGAAGCGCTTCGACACCGTCGAAATCAACGCCTCGTTTTACTCGTGGCCCACTGTCGCCGGTGTCCAGTCTTGGCGCCGGCAGCCCGGACGGAAAAAGTTCGTCTACACCGTCAAGGTCTGTGAACTCATCACGCACATCAAGAGGTTCAAAGGCACGAAGACGCTGGTGAAGGATTTCGGGATGATCGCCGATATCCTGGGCGACCGGATGGGCTGCTTCCTGTTTCAGCTTCCGCCCAGCTATCGCTACACCAGGGGCCGGCTCAATAACATTGTCGGCCAGCTTGATCCTGCCCGCCGCAACGTCGTGGAATTTCGGCACGCCAGCTGGTGGAATGAAGAGGTTTACGGCGCCTTTCGTGAAGCAGGCATCATCTTCTGCTCCTGCAGTGGGCCTAGACTACCGGACGGACTGATCCGGACCGCGGATGAAGTTTATGTCAGGTTGCATGGTCCCAAGCGCTGGTATCGGCACGACTATACAAAGGAAGAGCTGACGGTGTGGACCGACAGGATTAACGCCAGCCGAGCCAAACGAGCCTGGGTCTATTTCAATAACGATAATGACGCCTATGCGCCGAAAAACGCCACCGCACTGCGGCGCATGTTGCGAAGCTTTGGGCCGCCAACCTCCGCGGCCTAACGCGTCCTTAGATGCTCAAGCACCACATTTGCCGCAGTCCGGCCAGTTTCTTGCAGCCGCTCGAGAGTTTCGGAGCCGATGTCGTCAGCTTCAGCCTTGAGCGCATCGGAGGCTTCGCGCACGCTTTGGGATACCGCTTCCGCCCGAGCATTCAGGTCCTTTTTGACGCTGTCGCTGAGCTTTCCGGCCCATTTGTTTTCGAATTCTGACCCACTGAACGCGCCGGCTACCGCCACTCCAACCGTCAAACCTATTGCGCCGATCAGAAGCGGTTGTCTCTCGAGCAGCGCCGAGAAGGATGATTGGACCTCTGCGATCGTCTCCTTTCGGGGCAGTGCATCGCCGAGCTTGCCCAAGTTTTTCTGAGCATAGGTAACGCCTTCATCCAACCCCTGCTTGACTGCATCCGCGGCGCTCGACATGGCAGCCGACGCCGTGCTTTTCGCATCGCGCACGGTGTCGCCCAAGTGTTGTGATAATCCGGCTTCCGTTTCCGGAGCGGTCGGCGGACTGCTCGTGAATTTTGGCGCGCTCGGCCGCAGATTGGCTCCAATATCGGCGAGCGGTCCTGTTGCCCCGCTCACCGATTTTGCCGCGTTCTTCAGCGTCTCGTTACCCAACAAGAGCCATATCGCGCCTCCGCCGATCAGCGCGGCGGCAAGCGGATTTTCCCGGACCGCGTCGCTCAGATTATCCAGAAAGCCTGATCGTGTGCCGGTCATCTCACCATTTCCTTCACGCTAATCTTGTCCTTCTCTAGCTGACGCACCGTTTCGCGAAGCGCCAAATTGCGGGCGTCCAGGCGGTTCATGCCGACGGCGAACAACACGCCGGCAACCGCTCCCGCAACGATGGCTGAGACAAGGTATGAACTCGGCTGCGACCAGCCGGCCGAGATCAAGGCTGCTGACAGCGCAAAAAGCGCCATGACGAGCGCGGGAATGACTAGAACGGCGCCCCCGGCGAAGAAGTCTCCAGCGCTGCCGATCTGCTGCACGTTCTCGCCCGCTTCGGCCTTGGCGAGATCAATCTCATTCTGGAAGAGCCTGGCGAACTGCGAGAGCGCCTCGCCAAGGAGGGTCGAAATCGCCTGAAGATCCGATTGAGTGTTCATGATGCATCCTCGCCGCCCGAGGATGTCTGACTTCCTGACGCCTTGAAGAAGCGTATTGCGGCGAAGCCAGCGAGCACCGACAATCCGAGAAAGGCAGCCGGCTGCCGTTTCGCGAAGTCGGACGCCCCGTCCACGAGATCACGAAAAGTTCCATTGCGGATCTTCTCGGCAGCGTCTTCGACGTAGTCAGCGGCGGAATTGATGCCGCGCGCGGCAAATGGTGCGTCGCTTTCGAAAGCATGGCCGGCTTGCCGAATGTTTCCGGCGAGCCGAGTCACGAAATCTGCCCCCGAGCGCTGCTGCTCCTCGGCCTTGTCCTGGAAGCGATCCGCGGCTCCCTCCGCCACGTCCTGTGCCGCGTCAGCCGCCTCCTTGAACTTGTCACGCGCGGCCTCGGTTGAGGCCCGCAGCGCATCGCCCGCGCGTTGTTCGACGTCGGCGCCTGCTTCGGCGATTTGGTCCTTCAGAGTGTTAGAGGCGGTCGAATCCTGTGCCTGAGAAGACGCGGCTTGTCGAATATGGGTCTCAAATTCGCTCATGACGATTTCTCTTCGGTTCGAGAGGGATTGAATGCCGCCGTCACCATGTCGTCGGCTGCTTCCTTCAGTCTTTCGGACAAATCCCGGGTCATCCGGCTGGCGTGTTTGCTGAGATCCGCATCCGACACGCTCTTGGCAGCGGCATCGGCAGCCGACAGTACCGCGTCCCTGGCCGTCTCGAATCCCGACTGAGCTGCCTTGCCTGCAGCACGTTTGACACCATCACTCGCCTCGCCGATTGCAGAGGCTTCAGCCCTTGTGTTGGGAAGAGAGGCCGCAATAATCGCTCCGATCGCGACCCCCACACCGGCGATCAAGGCGGCGTTGTCGTGGAAGACCTGACGCACGGCTTCCGGCGCGGCCGTCGCCTTTTCGCGCGCGGTCGAGCGGGCTCGATCGATGCTATCGTTTGTCGCGTCCGAGGCGGTGTCGATGCCTGCCCTCACTCGATCGACTGTCTGGGCTACCCGCTCTTTCAGGTCGCCGGCAAGCCCGGTCGCCGTGGCTTGCGCTTCGCTCGCCAGGTCGGCGGCCTTATGCCCCGTTGCGGATATCGCATCAGCTATACCTTCCCCTAGGGATTGAGCGCGTTCGGCTGCCTCACCTCCCATTTTCTTGGCCTTATCGATCGTAGGCCCCGTCGCCTCCTTGGCGCGCCTGCGAACGGTCTTCGACGTCAGGGCAAGACCGGCACCGATCATCAGAAGGGGAAGTGGAAAAACACGAGCCAGCCGCAGCACGGGCACCGCAACCGCAGTCCCCGCAGCGATCGTCTGGATCGGGTTTTCCATGGCTTGCTGCTGAAGCGAGTCGAGCCAACCTTGGGCTTTTCGGCCGACAAACTCGGAGACTTCTGACTTGATCCCCTGCGGGGAGACCTTGTAGCGCAAGTCTTCTGCGGTATCGGTGATCTGCTCTCTTAACCGATCGACGGTTGCCGAAAGCTGCGCGCGGCTCCGCTCGGACTCGCGCCTCAATTCCTCAACGGATATTGTCATGGCTGTCACCGATCTATCGTTCTTGTTTGAAGCGAACTCACGCTTTGTTGAATCGTTCCTCTGGCAGCCTCGCCTGCGGACGTGCACTCATCGGCGATGGCCTTGGTCAACTCGGCGCCAAACAGGAATCTCTGGGCGGAATAGTAGGTCCAAAACATCGGAATGATCAGCGCACCCGCTGCGCCATAGGTCGAGCTCGGCGCCGTCCGCCCGAGGTAAATGCCGACGAGCGATTTGCCGACCTTAAAGAATACGGCGGTGACGAATGCGCCCAGCATGAGCTCGCGCCACGGTATCGCTGTATCGGGCAGGACAGGTGCCGATCCGCCGGGCGTTGCCTATGTCTAGTCTATGGCCCCGATAGCAAAGCCGATCGGCCGATCGCCCATCTCGCAGGCTTCGAAGGGATCCTGCAGGTCGATGGCTATGCCGGCTATGGCAAGCTCGCCGAGCGTGGCGATGTCCAACTTGCATTCTGCTGGTCGCACATGCGACCTGGCCACACCCGGTCCCGCGCCCATTGCCAGCGAGGCGCTCAAGCATATCGCCGAGTTCTACGCCATTGAAAGGGACAGCCGTGGTCGCGGCGCCGAGGAGCGCCGTCTCGTTCGGCAGCAGAAAATCCGGGCGCTGCCGGAAGCGTCGAGCGATGGCTCCGCGCGAAGCTCGCGTTGATCAGCCAAAAGGGCAAGTTGGCCGACGCCATTCGCTGTGCGCTCTCACGCTGGGAGGGCCTGACGCGGGCGCGCCGCGCACGCCGAGGTCGCCATTCTCACCCCCGAGCGGGTTGGGGGTGTGTGGGCGCCGGGAGTATTCCCCAGACTTGCGACGCTGCCGGTTGTTCCTGAAGTCTGCGTCAGCCCACCCGCAGGTTTTCGGCTGAAGTCTTGCCCCGATTTTCCCTCTCTTCGTAGCTTACCTTTGCACCCTCATTGAGGCTGCTGAGACCGGCCTTTTCGACCGCAGAAATATGCACGAATACGTCTTTGCCACCGTTGTCGGGCTGAATGAACCCGTAGCCCTTGGTGGGATTAAACCATTTGACAGTACCTGTAGCCACGTCGTCTCTCCAATTTAAGTAAGGCTCCCAGCCTAGCGCTCGCGCGGGACATCGCAAGCCGGAACCGGGCGCCTATGCACTCCTCGCGACGAAACCGTTTCCGCGTTAGCAAACCAGAAACCAGATCGGCGCAGGCTTCTTTGCGGGACGGGACCGTTGGGGACTTAGATCGGTCGCGTTTCGGGAGGAGCTGGCGTACCGGCCCTGGCGCCAGCTCTTCTTCCTAACTTGTGTGAACCAGGCACAAGCGTTGCTAGGTTATCGGTGCTGGGGATTTCAGGGCCCAGAGGCTGGAAGAACAGGGCGCCGTCGGGACAAACGATTTCGGGCCCGGCGGCGTACTTTTCCCGCTTGCGTGAATCGGCACTATGCTGCCTTGACAGCGTCATTCCGTGCTAACTCTTCCCTGCACTCGGCGGCGAAAGACTTCAGTCGATCAATCGTGAGTTTGTCAAAGGCTCCTTTGGCCATCCGTTCAGCGCGGGCGAGTTGCTCTTTCAGGTACTCGATACGATCCATGTGCCGATCCTCCGGCCTGGACAACTTGAAGTAAATTGTCCCGTTCCGAGCATGCTCTCGACGTGCCTAACGGAGTATGAAGCGGCGCTGTCGGCTTTCAGTTTTAACGGGCGCGGCGCCCGATACCGAAACGCAGTGCCCTTCGGCGCACTAGCCGGTCCATAGGAACTAGTTCGTGCGGAGCTCGCCCGAGATGGTGCTGTCCGAATTAGGGGCACACGCGACGGGGAACTAGGACACCTTCCGGTTGGTTAAATTGTCGCGGCGAATCCCTTGTCGCCGGGAGGCCAGTTCGGTGCGGCTGTATTCTGATCGGATCGACAGTGGAGAAATTGCCTTCGCAAGCATGGTGGCGGGGTCGTTCATCGCGCTTCTTGGCAGCATTGCGTGGCTATTGATGGGATGCCGTTTGCGACGTGAAGCTGGGCACGCGCTGTGCTGACTCCTCACATGTCGGGATTTTGCGTACCTTCCTGGGGGCTAGATCAGCGCCGCCAGCGAGTATTTTAAGCAGGCGGCGTTGTTGTTCGCGGGGTGCGATAATCGCCACCGCGGTTCTGCTTCCTAATAAAATAACCCATGTGAATCTACGTGGTAATATTGCCACGTATACGCGGCGTCGTGACGAGAACTTCCGTTCTCGCTTGTCTCATCTCCGGATTCGGTGTGCGATCAAGTTGACCAATCTCGACTGACGCGGGACTGGCCATGCGGCCTCAGCAATCGCCCCTCGGGCCTCCAAGGGTTGCTGGGGCCGCGTCGTGTGTTTCTAAGCTCCGAGCAAAGCCGCTCTAAATCGTACGCCGGATGCCGCCGAAACGGGCAATTGAATTGCAGGTAGTACAATGCGCGTCGCGTGCCATGCCCTGAAGCCGACGCGAAGATAAATCCGGCGGCGGCGGAAGATAGGGCGTGTCAAGCCGCCCTTCTTCGCTTCTCTGGCACCTGTCGCTCGACATGCGAAGGGCCGCTTCCGAAGAAGCGGCCCCGCCATGATTCGTGGACGATTACCAGCCGCGTGTGCCGAAGCTGAAGCCGATACCCGGCCCGCCGCCGTAGTAACCATGGCCGCGACGCCCGGCGCGGGCCAGTACTGTTCGTAACCGGCACGGCAACAGTTTCACACTCCGTTGGCCACGCGAACGTTGCCGGTTTTTCGATCTTAGGAACGACCCGATTCGTCCCAAGTTCACCGTTCGAAGCAAAAGCGCAGTGGCTGAGGTGGGCGCTGGCGATCAGTTCGCATGCATGTCGGTGGTGGCAGTATTCTCACTCGCGCTGATCGTGACGTCTGTTCGCAGAATCGAGAGCGGCAAAGAACCTCGCAATGCCGGCCGTGCAAAAGGTCCGCGCCCCCGCTAGCCGGGCAAGGCAAAAAGACGCCGCTTCTTTCACGCTGGCTGCCTTTGAACTGTTTGAGGGCAATGCGGTCGGCTGAGTTGTTGCATCAACACGCGCCAGGCAGTCGACGACTATCTAAGGGGTACTGGAAAACGGTCAGGTGAGTTTTTGTTCACCGGCCGTCGTGTCCACACCGCTGCATGACAACGCGCCAATATGCCGTGTCTGCATGGATCGGAAGCGCCGGGCTGGACCCGAAGCTGTTTGGGAGGCATTCACTGCGGCGAACAAAAGCGACCGACAAGGCCATTCCGCTGGGCCTTCTGATCAACGAGATCGTGACGAACTCCGCCAAGCATGCTTACCCGAACGGATCGGGCGAGATCCGCGTTTCGGGCGCACGGCACGCCACCGGTTTGCGGGTGGAAGTATCAGATCAGGGTATCGGTCTGCCGAAGGATTTCGATATCGACCAACCTCGGGCGAGTCTTGGCTTCAAGGTGATCAAGAGCTTGATCGCCCAGCTGGAGGCACGCATTGCAGTGACGTCCAATTCGCCAAAAGGCGTCATGATCCAGCTTGACGTGCCCTTGGACGAGAACACGTCTTGAGCCGCAGCGAACATCGAAGAGGAAGGCCTCCCCTCACAAGGGAACAAAGCAGCGTTCCGACCGGGGCAACCCCGAAATATCCCCCGGAAAACATCATGTACCGCCGTGGCTGCGCCGCTGATTGCCGACCAACCGGAAGCTCGGACAGCAACATTCAGAACGTTCGCATGGTCTGCAATGAAGAAGGTCGTTGCTGGCGCGAACGCGGCGAGCGGTGCGTCGTCATTCGCGACTCCTATGGCTAGGCCCTCGAGAGCGTTACATCGATCGTCCGGCCTTGAAGACCGCAGGGTATCGACTTCCGCGCTCCCAGGGTCAGCGGTGGCATCGGCACCGATCGCTCCTGAATCGAACGAAGCTATCAGCGGAAGGCCGTCGAGAATCCGCGGCCTTTTCTAACTGCTCGACTTTTGAGAACCGCATCGGGCTGAACGGACCAAGGCGGCTGAAGCCGCTCTTTGCGTGGATCGTCGGACCGGCTTAGCCCTCGATGATATCGACGAGCTCGTGGCGGACGAAGAATGACCGTGCACCAAGACGAAATCGCATCCGGACCTCCGGATAGATTTCCACGATGCGGTCAACACCGGATGATACGCTGGCCGGGACGGCCGTGCCGATCGGGACGTTGAAGTCCACGTTGGTGACTTCGACGATGAAGCCGGAGAAGGTCGAGGAAGTGAACTGGGCAGGCTTTTCGGCGGGAGGCGTTGCGGTTGCTGTGGTGGCGGCGTTGCCGGTCGTCTTGCTGACTACAGCTTTTCTCGGCGCACCACTTGCACCGCGATTCAGATATAGGTGGTATTCGAGGAACTTTAGAAGGATGCCCTTGTTGTGTCGGTGGTCCCCGAACGCAGCGGGATCGCCAACCGCCACATGCAGCAGCATCACATGAACAACTTTCTTACGTCCCTGGCCGTATTCGGCCTTCTGGGAGCGGCAGTCATTGCCACGCCGGGCTTTGCTCCTCAGGTGGCGGCGGGCGAGACTTCCGTGTTGACGAAATCCGACCGGCTGGAAATTTCGGCGGTTGCGCGAAATTGCTCGCAGCACGTTTGGCCCCGCTTCGACGCGCAGTGTCTGCGCAGCAATGAAGCGATGGTTCCCAAAGTCTCGACAGTCACCGCCCGTCGCTAGGTGAAGCGGCATTTGCCGACGGGACGAACTGGAAGACCTTCATGAGGAGCTCGAATGGCCAAAACGTCATTCGGATCGGCCCTGCCTGTAGTACAACGTCTCGTTACGCTAATGGACGCCATTCGAACCAACGATTGAGGTATCAAAAATGAATATGTCGGGCGAAAGCCTCTTGATCATATTGTTCGTAGGTCTCGTCGCCGGCTGGTTGGCGGGTCAAATCGTACGAGGGACCGGATTTGGGATCATTGGTGATTTGATTATCGGTATCCTAGGGGCCTTTGTCGGCAGTTGGTTGATGCCTCGGCTCGGCATCCATCTTGGCAACGGCATCATTAGCGCGATCATGAACGCTACCATCGGCGCGATATTGCTGCTCTTCGTCGTGCGGCTGGTCCGCGGTAGCGCTGGATGGGGCAGCAGATGGCGCGGTCGTCGATGGGGATGGTGATACATCCCGGCGCGGCGGCAGCGGCACCATGCGGTGAGACGAAAGCAATGACGAGAACCGACTTTTGCGCCGGATCGCTGCCAGCATGAAGGATTTTTCGAATGCGTCGTTTCCGCCTGAAACGATCGCCATCATGAAAGCTGCCTTGGATACAGCGGTAGCTTCACTTCCCGATCCGGTCAGTTCTTCGCATGTCCAGGCGATAGCGGAGACGATCCTTCGCACCGCCAAGGACGGCGAGCGAGATCCCGTCATACTGCAGAGAATGGCATTGATCGAGCTTGGTATCTCAGCACGTTGATGCCCGCAGCAGCTCCGGCTTCAGCCCACTCATTTGTTGGCAGGCGGCAGCCGCAAGCCTCGGGCTCATCGAAGCACTCCTCCAGTCGAATTTAACTGTGTATTATAGTGCCGGCGGCGCGGCTACCGCTGGAGCGACGGCAGCGATGGCCGGCCTTGGTCCTGGTACATCGACGTCTGCGAGGCAGCACTCGATGCCGAACTCGCATTTCTCCGGTCAGGATAGTCGCGGACATCTCGCAACAGTGCCGTTAACCGAACTCTTTGCAGTCACCTTTCAGCAGCAAGAGCTGCCGTTCACAAATGGTACGCTAAGCTAGCAAGCTATCCGACTGCTAGTGGCACCGCCCTTGCCGCGCAGGAGTTAATCTGCAAATGGAGCTGAAACATCAGCCCACTTCTATCTGAACGCCCTTGCCGCCGTTGAGTAGACGTCTCAAATGGAAGCCCGTGAGGGGGTCATCGGCTTGCATTCCGACCAACGACGCGAAAGCCTGCACTGCCGAGATCTCGCCCGCCTCGAGTTTCGCGAAAGCCGCCGCATACTGCTCAGTGGCTGGTGCAGCGAACGCGCCCGGCAGTAGTGGCTCATGGGCGCGGAGGGGTTCACGCCGACCTCGCAGCAGGAGATCGCCGACCGGGCGGCCGCTAAAGCTATCAGCTGCGTTGGCGACCACAGCGCTGACGCAGATGCGCGTTCCCAATAGCTTGTTCGCACTCTCGAGCCGCGCGGCAATATTGATGGTGTCTCCGTAAGCGGTGTAGTCAAAAAAGCGGCTCCCGCCGAAATTTCCGACGAGCGCGGGCCCGGCGTGCGCGCCGATGCGGGTTGCGCCGAAGCTTACGCCCTTACTCTTCCATCGCCCGCGAAACTCCTGCGCCCAGCTGTCGAGGTCGAGGGCGCAGGCTACTGCGCGGGTGGCGTAATCGGGCTGATCACCGGGCGCATTGAATAACACCTGGATTGCGTCGCCGATCACCTTTGCCACAGTGCCCTCATGAGCAAATACGACGTCGGTCATGCCGCCCACATATTCGTTAAGTAGCTCGCTCAAGACTTCCGGCGCGGCGGCTTCCACCAGTGAGGTAAAGCCGGTGATGTCGGTGAAGATCGCGGCGACTTCCCGCCTGTGCACTTCCATGCCGCTTGCTCCGGCACTCGCCGCCAGGCGCTTGGCGATCTCGGGAGAGAAATAGCGGGCGAGCGAAGCATGGGCGCGCTCTGCCTCAAGCTGCCGACGCCGCGCCTCGCGCAACATCTCGACATGCCGGACTGTCTTGGCGATGGTCGCTTCCAGGTCGACAAAATCGATTGGCTTCGTCAGAAAGTCGAACGCTCCGCGATTCATTGCGGTGCGGATGTTGCTCATGTCGCCATATGCCGAAACGATGATGGTCGACTTCTTCACCTCGGCCTCCTGCAAGCTTTGCAGGAGCGACAATCCATCCATCCGTGGCATGTTGATGTCGGTTACCACCAGATCGATTTGCGGGTGCAGTTCGATCAGTTGGAGAGCTTCAATTCCATCACGAGCGAATAGAAAACTGACGGCCTCGTCGCGGATCTGCTTGCGGAATTTTTGCAAGACCAGTGTCTCGAGGTCTGGCTCATCATCAACCACGAGGATGGTCGAGCTCATGCCGCTTGCCCGAGTCGTGAATCGATTTCCAGGCGCACCAGAGCGAAGTCAATCGGCTTGGTTAGGAATCCTTGCGCGCCCTGTTCGATTGCTTTGCGTCTCGTTTCCGCATCTCCATAGGCCGTGATCATGACGACCGGTACGTCAGGTCTTCGCGCTCGCACCATCGGCAGCATTTCGAGTCCGCTCATGCCGGGCATGTTGATGTCAGACAGGATCAAGATCAGCGTGGCATCTCGAAGTTCTTCGGCGCGTTCCAGTGCCATTGGCGCGGACGTTGCGAATTCTATCTTGAATCGACCGGCACGGAGATCGCGCCGGAACTGCTGTCGAAACAGCGCCTCAATATCGGGCTCGTCGTCGACGACAAGGACATAAACGCTCAATTCCTGCCTCCAGCATGGTTTTGCGCTGCCAGTGCGCGTCGCAGCGTGATTATGAATTCGGTAAATACGCCCGGCTCAGTCTGGACATTGATTGTGCCGCCGTGCTGTTTCACGATGATATCGTGGCTCATCGATAGCCCCAGTCCCGTTCCCTCGCCCGGCGGCTTGGTCGTGAAGAATGGATTGAAGATCTTCTCCCTGACCTCCGGCGGAATACCGGCGCCGTTGTCGCGGATGTGGACTTCGACCCTGTCTCCCAAATTGTTAGTACTTGCCGTCAATGTTGGCTCAAAATCCTCACCTTCGACGTCTTTGCGCTTGCTCGCGGCGTAGAAGCCGTTGGAGATCAGGTTGAGGAAGACGCGGGTAATTTCCTGGGGATAGCAATCGATCAGCCCGGCGTCTGGAGCCAGCTCGCGTTTAAGCGTGATATTGAATCTGGGCTTCTCCGCGCGCGCGCCATGATAGGCAAGATTGAGACTTTCCTCGACGATCGCGTTGATATCAGTCGGCTGACGCTCGCCTGAACCTTCCCGGGAATGCAGCAGCATGTTTTTGACGATGGAATCGGCGCGCTTGCCGTGCTGCACGACTTTATCGAGATTGCCCCTCAGCATTTGCGTGAGCTCGCCAACCTCTTCTCTGGTCCTGTCATCGAGAGCGGCTGAGTGCAGCAGCTGGTCGAGCTCGTCGATCAGCTCAGTCGAAAGTGCCGAGAAGTTGTTGACGAAGTTTAGCGGGTTTTTGATCTCATGAGCGATACCTGCGGTGAGCTGGCCGAGCGAAGCGAGCTTCTCGGTCTGGACCAGGCGGTCTTGCGCCGTGCGCAGATCATCGAGCGAGCGCGACAGTTCCCTCGTCCGCTTACGCAGTTCGTTCAGCAAGCGGGCATTCTCGATCGCAATGACGGCTTGGGCCGCGAAGTGCTGAAGCAGTGCGATCTGCTTCTCCGAGAACAGGCGCCTTTCCTGTCGGAAGATCATGACATTGCCGACGACGCGATTGTCCTTTCTCAACGGCACCGCGAGAAGGCTGCGCGCTCCGCCAAGATCAACCAGCGCGCGCCTATTCGGTTCGCCGCTGCGATAAGCCGCGGACTCCAGGAGATCGGCGATTTCGACAAAGTCCTCACCTTCCAACAAGCGCGCCGGCGCCGTGTCCGGACCATAATGTAGCGGGTGGTTCCGCCGGTGTTCGTCATATGCCGGGGGTAAGCCCCGCGTGGCGGCGGTGTGAAAGGACACGCCATCGAATGTGTTCAGCACGCCAAAATCTGCGCCGCAGAGCTGCATTGCGTTATCGAGCATCGCGTCAAAGACGGGAATGAGATCGCCGGGCGAGCGGCTGATTACACTCAACACCTCCGCGGTCGCGGTCTGTTGCTGGAGAGTTTCTCTCAGTTCCGCCGTGCGCGCCTCGACCTTTTTCTCCAGGTCCGCATAGGATTCCTGAAGGCGAGCGGCCATGTCGTTGAACTGCTCCGCAAGGCCTTCGAGCTCGTCGCCAGTCCTGATCGAGATGCGCTGTGAGAAATCACCGGCACCGATCCGAGCTGCGCCGACCCCCAGGGCGTTGATTGGACCCACCATCCGTCGCGCCAGGAAGATACCGGCGAGTACAGCGAGGGTCGATGCGGCCAACAGCAGGAGGGCAAGGCGTTTCAAGGCGGCATACAGCGAGGCATAGGCCTCCTCGACCGGAAGCTCCACGAACATGGTCCAGTGCAGCGGCGAAATCGGCACAGAAGCGGTGAGCACCTGCTGACCCTGTATATTAGGTTCACCTTGCAAATCTTCGCCCACGCCCCCGCCACTCAGTGCCGCCCGCACCTGTGGAAGATTGGACATGTCGGTGTTGCGCAGCACGAGGCTGATGTCCGGGTGCGCGATAAGACGCCCCTGCGGGCCGACGACATAGGCGTGGCCGTGCTCGCCGACTCTGATCTGGGAGACCACATCCCAAATAAGTTTCAGGTTGACTTCAGCGACGCTTACGCCGGCGTCCTTGCGCGTGCCGGCGAGTGCCAGCGTCATGTAAGGTTCAGACTCGCGGCGGAAGTAAACCGGGCCGTAATAGACCTTGTGGGCCACCGCCTCGGTGAACTTTGGATCCTTAGAAAAATCGATCTCGCTTCCAATCACATCCATGGCAAGCCGCGAGACCCGCAACCGCTCCTTGCCGGTCGCGTCGAGCTGGGCGAGCTCGGTAATGGCGGGTACCTGGTGGAGCAACCGCAACGCATCGAAGCGGCGCTGTTCCATCGAGCTCGCCGACCACGGCAGCTGGGTCGTCCAGCCAATCTGGTTTTCAGTCTCCTTGATGAACTGGCTGATCTTCGCCGCCGCCGCTTCCGCCTGCTCGTGCTGAATGCGTATCAGCGATGCCTTGTGCTCGCTGTAATAGAAGAAGACCTCGAATATGCCGTTGGAGAGCAGGGCGATGCCGACGACCGCTACGAACAGCGCGACGTACTTGATGAAGAGGCGGCTGCGCACCCGCCCGGACGGCTGGATTGTTGACGCGCGCTCCTCCAGGGCGGCCGCAAGCCCACGGGCTTGAGACGCATCCGGGTGGAGGGAAACACTCATGCACGGAGCCTATCAACAAACCGCCCGCCTGTCTCTTGCTGCAATGCGGGAGCGAGGCAGTAGTTCGGGGCCGGTCGGCGTTTTGTACGTCCTCCGTACGGAGGCTGCGGGGATACTGGGATCTGGCCGTGCCTCCAGCACTCACAAGGTAACAGGCGGTTTGTCTCTGAGAGCTGGTCTTCCTGCGGTAACCACGCGCTTCAGCTCAGCGTCAGGACCGGACTTATGCAGCAGAGTGGAGCAGGCACCTATTCGATGACATCGCCGGCGCGGGCCAGCAACGTCGGCGGAATAGCTATGGCAAGCTCCTGCGCTGTCTTGAGGTTCACGGTCAGCTCAAATCGCACAGGCTGCTCCACGGGCAAGTCGGCCGGCCTTGCACCGTTTAGAATTTTTGCCACATACCCCGCTGAACGGCGATACATGTCCGCGAAATTCGGACCATAAGACAAGAGACCGCCCTCCCTGACATAGGCCACCGCCTCCCAGATCGACGGCAGACGATGACGTGTGGCAAGATCAATCAGTCGCGCGCGATGAAAATTGAAAAAAGGCGATGCGAAGACCGCCAGCCCATTGACGCCCCTGCGGACAGCTTCCGCGAACGCAGTCTCGAACTGCTCCACTCCTGCTTCAACGGGGTCGAATTCGACACCGAGCGCCTTGGCAGTTGCCGCAGCTTCCTCAAGCCCGCCCCCACCCATGCTTGGGTCGCGCAACCCCATCACACGCGTGACCGACGGCGCCGCCTCCTTGAGGATTTCGATGCGTTTGCTTTCAAGATCGGTGTTCGACATCGATAGACCGGTGACATTGCCGGTCGGCCGCGCCAGTGATGTGACGACACCGTTGGCGATTGCATCGCCGACGATGGCAAAGACTATAGGAGCCTTGGTCCCAGCTCTGGTCAACGCGTGGACAGCCTGAGGACCAGCCGTCACGATGACGTCGTATCCGCCCTTATTGACTTCCTCGGCGAGTCGCACGAGGCGGGCGGGATCGCCCTCGGCCCAGAGATAGTCGACGGCGATATTGCGGCCCTCGACCAATCCGTTCTCGCGCAGCCCCTGCTTGAACCCCTCAATCTGGCGGGGGTCGAGTACTGCAGCTCCTGTTGCTCCGAGATAGACGATCCGTGCCGTGCGGCCCACACTCTGCTGCGCGACGGCAACGGACGGAGGCGCCATCCCCAACGCACCAATCAACGTGATGAATTCGCGTCGCCTCATTCGATCGCTCCGTCAACGCCATCGTTGGCCGGTCCACATCGTCACAATCAGCGCTTGTCGGCCACCCGACTAAACGATCTTCGCGGTCCGCTTATGGCCCACAATCAGACTAGTGCCACGCAACATGAGCGCCTTATTCGATCACTTCGTCGGCAGTCGCAAGTAGCGAGGCCGGTATGTCCAAGCCGAGGCCCTTCGCGGTTTTCAAGTTCACCACCAGCTCAAATTTAGTCGGCAACTGCACCGGCAGGTTAGCCGGTTTCTCGCCCTTGAGAATGCGATCTGCATAGATGGCTGCCTGTCGAAATAACTCTATCAAGTCGACTCCATAGGACATCAGGCCCCCATCGGCAACGGCCGCACGCAACGCATAGATTGTCGGCAACCGATAACGTGCAGCGAGCTCAACGAATAGTTTACGCTGAGAGTTGGTTGTAGGATCGGACGGCACAATCAGACCGTAATCCGCCCCTTGTCCCCATTGACTCATTGCTGCTTCGACCGCGGTTGCTTCGCGCACCGAAGCCGAAATGACGTTGACGGCAAAGCCGGGAGCCGCGGTTTCCAGCAACGCAAGGATGCGTTTGTGCGTAGCATTGTCGGGATTCATCAAAACGGCAACGCGAGCCACTTGTGGCGCAACTTGCTTGAGTAGCCCAAGCAATTTCGCACCCAAGCTTGGCTCCATCACCGTAAAGCCCGTCACATTGCCTCCAGGATGGGCGAGGCTTTGCACTATGCCATCTCCCACCGGATCGCCCCCACCTATGAAGATGACGGGGATCATCTGGGTAGACGTCTGTGCCGCCTTCATCGCCGCATCACCATTCGCCAGCAGCACGTCGGGTGAGTCGCGTAAGGCTCGCTCCGTTGCAGATCGCACCCACTCGGCATCACCGGTACCCCATCGGAAACTAACCTGGAGATTTCCGCCGATTGTCCAGCCAGCCTTCTCGAGCTGGCGCTGAAAGACTGTGGCACGGAGCTGTCCCTGGGGATCGTTCTCGGGGTACAACATGACGACGCCGATCCGACGCACCTGCTGAGGCCGCTGCGCGCGAGCCACAAACGGAGAACTGGCGGCGGCTCCTGCAAAAATAAAGATGAGTTCGCGCCGCCTCATGATTCCCTTCTCAATAGGGCTTCACTGGTTTCGATGCGTGTTCACTATCGTCCGGCTCAGAGTGGAAGACACATGATACTAACACATATTCCAGCGTGCTTCGTAAGGATCGCCTAGGATTAAGTCTGCTTGGGTCGTCCAAGAGTGGACGCGCCGGCGTGCCGGAGCAATATCAGGACTATCCTCATACCAACCGCAGCCAGGTAAGGTGCCGCCTCAAGGTCGGAACAGGGCTCATGCAACGCTGCCACGCACTATCGCGAGCGAGTAGCGCCGGCCGCACTTAAGGGCGCCTTTGCGGCCGTCAGATTGATCACGAATTCCAGTTTGACATTAACGGAAGTGGCGAGATCTCATTCGATTACCTCGTCGGCTCGGGCAAGCAGTCCGGGCGATACAGTAAGACCGAGCGCCTTGGCGCTCTTCAAATTGAAGAACAGCTCTACTTTGGTAGATAGCTGTACCGGCAGGTCGCCAGGCTTCTCACCTTTGAGAATCCGGCCGACGTAGAGGCCAGCGTGGTGGTACGAATCGATAATGCTCCCGCCATAGCTCATCACACCGCCAGCCGCGGTGAATTCTCGATACTGATAGATCGCAGGCATTGCCAGGCGAAGCGAGGTCGCTCCTAGTTTTTCTGCTCGGCTGGTGAAGAGCTGATCGGTGCCGACTATCAGGGCGCCCACGCCCAACCCTGGCAGACTGGCGAACACTGCGTCCAGCTCTTCGTCGCTGCGCGCGTACAATACTTGCAGCTCGAGCCCCAGTGAGCCGGCTGCTGCCTGAACGGCCGGTACAACAGACTTAGCCAGGGGATTGGTCGGGTTGACGAGAAGACCAGCGATCTTCACGTTGGGCATCAATTCATGCATCAATTCGAGGCGCTTTGGCGCGGTCTCGACGTTAATGTGCGCCGCGCCTGTAAGATTGCCGCCGGGTCGGCTAAGGCTATCAACGAGCCCTGTCCGTACAGGATCGCCGCCAATCGCAAAGACAATCGGTACGGTCGTGGTCGCTAGTTTCAGAGCCAACGCCGCCGGCGTGGTGACCGCAACGATCACGCTTACCTGACGACGAACCAGATCGGCCGCCAGCGCCGGCAGACGCTCATACTGCCCGTCGGCCCAGACATACTCGATCTTCACATTCTGGCCCTCGACGAAGCCCGCCTCGCCAAGGCTCTTCCGAAATGCTCCGATCATGGGCGCATAGTCGCGCGACGACGTGCTGCTGAGCAAACCGATTATCGGCATAGGTTGCTGCCCTCTTGCGGCAAACGGCCAGATCATCGCCGCCGCACTCAGCACCGCGATGAACTTACGCCGCTGCATATCTCCTCCAGGGAACACGCACGCTTGTCAGTGTTCAGAGCTCAACGTGTTGCGTGAGCCGAAGCGCACCTTACGATCGGGTAGCGAACGAGCCGAACGTCTAAGTCGGGTCAAGAACGCCGCTTTGGCGGTCGACGGGTCGTTTCCGGTTTGCCGTCATCGGACGTCGCCGGGGCTGTCCGATGTTCCGCATTTCAGGTCACAAGGACCTTATAGATCGCAGCAAACGGAACCCCTATTCGATCACCTGGTCGGCGCGGGTAAGTAGCGTGGCCGGTAGAGTAAGACCAAGCGCTTTGGCGGTTTTGAGGTTGATGACCATTTCGAATTTGCTCGGCTGTAAGATCGGCAACTTGTTCGGCTTCTCGCCCGCCAGGATTCGGCCGACGTATCGTCCCGCCATGCGCAGTTCGTCTGTGAAAGTCACGCCATAGGCGATTAGACCACCGGCGAGCGCGAACAAGCGATGGAAATAGATCGTCGGTATGGCATGCTGAGCCGCAAGCTCGACGAGCTGAGCCGGCTGACTGTAGAAGAATGTATCGGTGCCGATCATTAGAGCCGCGCCCGCCTGTCGGGCGAGTGCCGCGAATGCAGTAGCAATCTCACCCTCGTTGCTCGCGGCCAATACGCGCAGTTCTCGGCCGGTTTGTTGCGCCGCCGCTCGCGCGTCATAGGCTTCGGTTTCGGCATTCGGATTACGCTGATTGACCAGTAGGGCGAATGCGGCCGTGGGCGCGACCTCGGCGAGGATCTCGACCCGCTTTCCCGTCAGGACGTCGATAAACAGAGTTACGCCCGTGATATTCCCGGTCGGTCGGCTCAAACTGCCGACCAGGCCATATTTTACCGGATCGTCCCCGGTCGCGACCACAATAGGGATAGTTGATGTGGCGGCCTTGGCCGCAAGCCCCGCGACAGCACCGCCCACCGCCGCGATAACGGTAACCTGGCGTTTTACCAGATTGGCGGCCAACGACGGTAGCTTATCGTACTGGCCCGCCGCCCACGCAAATTCAATGGCGATATTCCGCCCCTCGACATAGCCGGCCTCTTTGAGGCCGCCGCGAAAGGCCGCCACTAGTGGGGCAAAGGCATCAGCCGATCCGCTGCACAGAAATCCAATCACCGGCATGGCCGGCTGCTCTGCGTGCACCGCCAGCGGCAAAGACACCGCCGTGCCGCCGAGAAGCGTGATGAACTGGCGTCGTCGCATTTGACCCGCCGACAACACATCTTTGCGCAATGCACAAAGCTTAGCACTTTGCGACCGAGCGGCGAATGAAAAAGAGCAAGTAGCCAACCTCAGAAGCTGGTCGGGCCCCACGTCTCAGTTCTGTGTAAAAACGCGAAGACGCTCAATCGCGATAGAAGAAATTATTCGTCCAAGACCCCTATGGTCGCCCAACTCACAAGCGAATTCAACTTAGAAGTCGAATGAAAAATTTCATTCTCGTCGCGTTTCGATTTTTTGAGTTTTTACACAGCCAGGGTCAAACTCGGAAGTCGGAACGCGCGATCGCGACGTCCGCTTCACTTCCGGCACCGGACCTTCAATAGCCAGCGCGGCCCTTCCGAGAAGGGCGAATAGGCGAAATCGCGCTCATATTTTGCAATGAAAGAGGCCGCCAACTGAGGCGGCCTCCCGACGTGCGGTTCGCACTTGGGTTATTGCTACAGTCCTTCGACAACGTAGGCGCGGAAAGTTGCATAATTGTCGCCAATTTTACGCGCTGCCCTCTTCTTTCCGGGCGGGTACCGGAAAGCGCTACTTCTCAACTTCGACGACGTAACGTCGGATCACCTTGGTTGCCTTATCACGTAGGGGTGCAAGGTCCGTCCATGCTTTCGACTTGTAGAATGCTACTGCGTCATCCATGCTGTCCCATTCGACGATGGCTGCACTCTTGGGAGGCGACCCGGGCCTTCAGGCGGCAGTTCAATCTGGCCGACTACGTCCAGGTCAGGAACGCCTCGTTCGACAACGGGCTGCTGCTGATCGAGCTGGTCCGGGAAATCCCCGAGGCTATGAAACCGCGGCGGATCGCCATCAACGGCAGCAACGTCCATCAGCTCGAAGCCAAGGCGGCTTGAGCGAATATCCCGCGGCGGCCCGGCCTCGTTGTGTCGGGCTGCCGCCCCACTCGTCTTCGAATGGAGGAACACATGCGGCCGACGACCGCCACCCACGACAACGTTTTCGATTTCCAGGCGCTGCTGCATCCGGGCACCGCGTTCGAGCATCCCACGTGGTAGCGCATCCGGACCTGACCCTGGCCGAGAAACGCGCGATTCTGGCCTCCTGGGCTTCCGACGCTTCCGCGATTGCCTCATGTCCCGCCCTGCGGGCCCCGGCAGGCCTCAAGGCTCCCGTCAGCATCGACACCATCCTCGAGGCCTTGTGCGGGCTTGATGGCGGCCGGCGCAACCCGCCCGGTGGCACGCCAAAACGGCGGTTCCCGACGGCGCGGACGCTGGCAGCTTGAGGAGGGTCGCATGGACGATATCCTTTTACCCCGTCACGTGATCGACCGGGTCGAGCATCGCTGGGCGGCCCGGCTGCAGCAGACGCGAAGGCATGGTCCAGCGAGAGGGACAGATCGCTCCGTCTTCGGCCTGCGCAGTCCTGCGGTCCGCAGACGATCCCGGCGCGCCGCGGCTCCTGCGCTCACGGCCGATCAGACCGCAAGGGTTTCGAAAGGCCATCAGCGGGCAGCTCGAGCCAGTTCATTTTAGGATCGAAGGGAGGTGAGCAATGGGGGCACTGCATCTGTTCCAACGCTGTCGCTCGACGCCGGGCTGACGCATTATCTTGCGGAAATCCGCAAGTTTCCTATGCTGCTGCCCGAGCAGGAGGCGGCCTATGCGGCACGCTTGCGAGAGCATGGCGACCGTGACGCCGCCTAACATATTGTCCCAGCCATCTGCGGCTCGTCGCTAAGATCGCCATGCGATATCGCGGCTACGGGCTACCGATTTCGGACGTTATTTCCGAAGGCAATCTGGCCCTCATGCGGGCGGGCAAGCGTTTTGAGCCCGAGCGCGGCTTCCGGCTCGCGACCTACGCTATGTGGTGGATCAAGTCTTCGATACAGGAATACATCCTGCGCTCATGGTCGCTGGTGAAAATGGGGAGCAGCGCAGCCCAGCGGAAACTGTTTTTCAAGCTTCGCAGGACAAAAGCGCAAATCTCGGCACTTGAGGACGGCGACCTCCGTCCGGAGCACACCGCGAGGATTGCCAGGAAGCTTGGCGTGCAGGAGAACGAGGTCGTCGAGATGAACCGGCGCCTTGGCGGTGACATGTCGCTCAACGCTTTGGTGCATGCAGACGAGGCGGGCGAAATACAGGACTGGCTGGTCGATCCGGCGTCCGGTCCCGAAGACGTGTACGCGGGCGAGGAGGAAGACAGACAGCGGCGTCAGGCGCTTGCTGGCGCCATGGAAGTCCTCACCGCCCGGGAGCGAGACATATTTGAGGCGCGCTTCCTGTCCGAACCATCGGTCAGGCTTGAGGATCTCGCAACACGATATCGCGTTTCTCGCGAGCGGGTGCGCCAGATTGAAGTTCGCGCATTTGAAAAAATAGGTGCTGCCGTACGCGCTCGCTTCGCGAACAAAGCAGTGCATTGAGAGGAGCCGTTCTGCGATCTCCTTTCACATCCGTCAACACCGTTCGCGGGAATCTCATCGTAAAGCTTCACTGAGACGGTCAAGAAACACTGCCTGACCTTTCAGAATCTTATCGCCGGCCTGCGGCATGCCGAACCAGCCGGCGCGGTCGAGCTCGGGAAAGCTTTGCTGCCTCCCGGAACGTGGCGGCCACTCTACCTCGAACGGATTGCTCCTGAGCTCGTCCGGATTCCAGTCGTCCTCCGCGGCCCAGACATGCACGGTCCTGCCGCCGGGCTGTTTCGCATCGCCAAGGGACACAAAAGCGCCGCGCGGAGTGTAACCTGTCCCCTCCGCAAATTCACGTTTGGCCGCTTCGAGCGGCGGCTCACCAAAAGCGATAAGACCTTTGGGAATGGTCCACGCGCCAAGATCCTTTTTCTTCCAGAAAGGTCCTCCCGGGTGGCCGAGCAAAACTTCCACGCCTTCGTCTTTCCGGCGGAAGAGAAGAATGCCGGCGCTTGCTTTTGGCAGCGATGTTGCCCTTACGGTGCGCATCTACCTGACGCGGGCCTCGCGTGAAGACGCATGGCGGCGCGTCACCTTCCCGGCGGCGGCTTTTCGCTTCGCGAGATGCGCAAGGATCTGCACAAGGGGCATTGCATTCAGGACGCGGTCCGGAGGCACGCCGCCCTTGCGCGCCATTTCAACACCCCAATGCATGTGGTCGAGCTCACGTATGGAGTGAGCATCAGGATTGATGCTGAAGATATCGGTGAGGGCACCCCCCGCGATGACACGTTCCAGCGGCTGCGACAACGCGGCAAGGCTGTCCGCCGCGCGCGCATAGGCCTTTGAGCGATAAGGATTTCCGAAGCGACAGACTGGAAGATGCGCTGGCTTGATCGCGTGCTGCCGAACATCGTAGCGATCACAGCCGCCCATCCGAAGCGGACGATCTTTACGCGCTTCATCCCGGCAAGGAAGCCTGGCCAGGGCGTCGGCATGTGGCGGCACTATTATGAGCGGTGGGGCTCTATGACCATCGACGAGCTGGGACCCGAGATGATCGGGCTTGTGCCGGACCTCGCGAAATTCGTGCCTCCCGCTCGGACCTTCGACAAGCATGTCTATTCGCCGTGGACCGGGAGCGACCTGCATCAGCAACTGCGCAGCGCCGGCATCGATACTGTAATCATCACCGGCGGCGAGACCGATGTTTGTGTTCTCAGCACAATGCTGGGTGCAATAGATTGGGGCTTCCGGGTTATCCTGGTGACTGACGCGCTGTGCAGTTCTGCCGACGAGACGCACGACGCAATGATGAATGTCTACACGAACCGCTTCGGCGAGCAGGTTGAGACTGTTACGACTGAAATCCTCCTCGGGAGCTGGCGCGCTGAATTACCCGGGCGCAAGGTGTCATGACTGCCGGACCCTGCCACCTTGTCGAGATCCTGCTGCCGAAGCAGTCCGGCAACGGCAAGCCTGTCGGGAAGGAGTGGTTCGAGGGCCTTTTGGAAGAATTGACGGATAAGTTCGGCGGAGCGACCAGTTTTGTAAGATCGCCCGGAAAGGGCCTGTGGCAAAGCGGCGGTCAAACCGAAGGCGACACCATCGCCGTCATCGAAGTCATGGCCGAGAGCATCGACCCGGATTATTGGCGCTCCTTCCGCGAGCGGCTGGAACGCGAACTAGCCCAGGAAGAAATTATCATCCGCGCGCAGGAGATCAGGCGGCTTTAGACCGGCCAAGAGGCTGCGATGATCCCGGCCGCTACCGGGCGGAACGTTAAGGGCGGAGTGATGCCCGCCCCGGAAATGGCGAATGCCGTCCAGCGCTGGAACTCTAGGTAAACCCGTTTGTTCTCAATCGGGGTATCCCGCGGAGAGTCCAATGTTTTCAGGCTTCATTTTCGATGTGGAAGGGACGCTTGTCGACAGTGTGCCGCAAAACCTGCGAAGCCTGCAGGACGCTTTGGAGCGCTCCGGCTACCGGATTCCCTATCAGACCCTTTAGCTTTATTCCGGCCTCGACGGGGACCAGACTTTGCAACTCGCGATTCCGGAAGCTTCGGAAGAGGAGCGGAAGGATATCCTGAAGGTGCAAGGCACGATATACGAGCGCGATTACCTTTCCAGCGTGAAGCCGTTCGACGGCATACGCGATGTATTTCGTGTTCTGACAGAGAGCGGCGTACGCGTCGCGCTGGCGACCGATTGCAAGGGGCTCCCTTTCAAGCGTTACATCACCTTATTAAACGCCGACGAGTTCATTACCGCAACCGCATGCGGCGATGATGTCGAGCACGGAAAACCGGATCCTCGCCTGGTCGGCGTGGCGCTGCGCAAGCTTGCGCTGCCGGGCCCGCAGGCGGTCATGGTCGGTGACACGCCGTACGATGCCGAGGCTGGCCTCGAAGCCGGAACGAAAGCGGCCGGTGTCCTCACTGGCGGCTTTAGCGCCGACGTTCTGACCGGAGCAGGATGTTTTGCAGTGGGCGAAGATTTGCGTCGCCTTTTGCCGAGCCTCCTGAGCGGCGAAGCTTTTGCTCCCACGATCCAGCCAGACTTGCTCAAGAGCGCGTGAGAATTACGGAAACGTTTTCCGCCAAACAAACCTCGGGACAGATTGTCCCGGCAAGCATTTTCGTGTGGCTCTGCGTGGACCGCTTCCGGTTTAATAATCCTCGTGCGGACAAATTCCGCATCGGGGCCTTTCAACCCCGTGCTCGGAGCCCATCCGCTTTGGATAATTCGCCAGACCGCTAGAACGGCCCTCCCGCCGGTCGCATAAGCCATTAACATCGGCAAGACTGAACCGTACGGAAGAAGGTCGGGGGACTTTGGTGATCAGTCGGGGTTCGGAATGGCACCGTTGAGAGCCGCATATTCATGCGCCCGGCACCGTGTTCAACAATCAGTTCAAAGGCCCGAAACGCTTGGGGCGATTATTTCACCAGCCTCGAACAGGCGACGCCCGCTATCCGCGCGACCGCGGTGACGGACTATTATTGCACCGATACCAACCAGCACGTCTTGCGGGAGATGAAGGAAAGCGGCCGGCTGCCACAGGTCGGGCTCATCTTCCCCAATGTCGAGCTACGGCTCGATGTCGCGACGGTGAAAGAGCGCTGGACCAACGTCCACCTTCTCGTCTGCGCCGACGATCCGAACCATGTAGCGGAGGTGGAGCGCTTTCTCAGCCGGCTGAGATTCGAAGCCTTCGGCGACAACTTCGCCTGCACGCGAGAAGATCTCGCCGAGCTAGGGCGGAGGTCCAAGCCGGAGCTGACCGATGAGCGGGCCGCGTTCCGCCATGGCGCTTCGCAATTCAAGGTCAACTTCGGAAAATTACGCGAGGAGTTCGGCAAGAGCGATTGGGCAAAAAGAGAACATCCTGATCGCAGTTGCCGGCGCCGAAACCGACGGCACGTCCGGCATCCGCGATGCCAATGACGCGACTTTGCGTCAGGAAATCGAGAAGTTCGCGCACGTCATTTTTGCCAGCAGCCCGGCGCAGCGCGATTTCTGGTTGGGTCGGAAAAGCGGCGTCGGAGTGGACCAGCTTCGCGAGCGATATAACGGGTGCAAACCGTGCCTGCACGGCAGCGATGCGCATACGCAGGCGACCGTCGCCAAGCCCGATGGCGATCGCTATTCCTGGATAAAAGGCGCGTTGGAATTCGATGCTCTACGCCACGCCTATATCGATCCTGCCGGTCGGGCGTATGTCGGCCCCCGTCCTCCTTTTCGGGCTACACCCGCACGTGTCATCGCGGAGATCGAATTGACGGGCGCGGACTGGGCACAGACCCCGAAGGTCGCCCTCAATCCCGGTTTGGTCGCCATTATTGGCGCTCGGGGCTCCGGCAAGACTGCGCTTGCGGACGCGATCGCCGCGGGATGTGACGCTACGGATGGCCGATTGAGCAATGCATCATTTATCGTGCGGGCGCGCGAGCATCTCGACGGCGTAGGCGTCCGGCTGAGCTGGAAGACCGGAGATCCGTCGGCGCGCCCCTTGCTCGACGATTCGTTTGATCCGTCGCTCTATCCGCGAGCGCGGTACCTCTCCCAGAAGTTCGTGGAGGAGCTTTTCCGAATTAATCGCGCACCGATGGCCCTGCGGACGACCAAGCAGAACTTTGTCGGGGCGCATCTCGACGACAAGGCGTGGGAGGTATTCCGGCAGACTTACGCCGGCAACGTCGATGGGACATTGACCGACCGGCTCGCGAAGGCCGTGCAGGAGACGGCTGCCTGGCGGGGTAAGGAACTGCCGCCTAAAGCGAACGATCAGGAGCCCTATGTGTCGGCCGACGCCGAGCTGAAGCAATTGTCGCTTGGTGAACTCGAGGCGGAGATCGGCCGCATTCAGGGTCTCATCAACATCGATACCGATACGGCCAATCGCCTCAGAACAATCACTACCAAGATCGGGGATGAGAACGCCGCGCTGAAACGCCTGAAGGATTTGCTGAATGATTGTGAAGGCGCCGCGGCGCGTACCACACAACTCCAAGTCGATCGAGAGCAGGCCTATTTACGTGTCTTCGAGTCCATCGTAGCGGAAGAGCAAGTGCTGCATGCGCTTTATCGTCCGCTCATGGACCGACTCGCGCAGGCGACTGGCACGCTGCGCAAGTTGTCCTTCTCGGTGTCTCGCCATGCGGACGTGTATCGCTGGGCGATGGATGGCGAAACCTTGTTCGACAAGCGGCGCACCGGTCCTTTCAAGGGTGTCGGCACGTTGGAGGCCTGGGCCGCTACACTTCTGAAGCCAGCGTGGGAAACGGGCGATCCGAAAGCCGTCGCCAAGGCTATGGCCGGTTTTCGTCAGGCCCACCAAGGCGAGTTGCTCGGTCTGTCTGAGGTGCCACGAGCCTGACGCCGCTGATCCGAAAGACGCAGCCCTACACCAAGCTCATTGCCCATAAGGCTATCTGGGTGGAGCCGGAGGTGCTGGTTGAGATCGAATACCGTGCCAAGTCAGCCGAGGGTAAGGTACGGCATCCGTTCTTTCGGGGCGTCCGGGAGGATGTGTGAGCGCCATCCCTTCTCCATAACAACAAGGGAAAAAGACGCATCTGCAACGGGTTCAGCATACCTATTTAAAGCATGAGCTTCTGCACAATCTGTATGACGCAAACAGACTATATTTCATTTGAAGCCTAACACCGGATCACCTCTCAACCCGTCGACGTTGGTGCGAGTGCTTGGCGCCCACTTTCTCCACCGCGCCGCTCGGTACTTGCTCAATCGTCCTTCTTCCATCCCATTGGATGTAGATGAAATTGGGTTTGAAGCCTTGCACGATTCCCTTGCGCGTCAGCCAATCCGGCGACCTGTTCTTGCGCGTGATCGCCTTGGCACAAGGGCGTTTGAGCTGGACCTCTTCGCCGCGACGGAACTGGTTCTTGTCTTGTTGGTCTAACACTATCTCAGTGCGCAAGGGATCGGAAAAATGTCTCCGGCCGCCCGCGTGGGCGCTGATCTCTGCATATTGAGGGAGCTCTAGCAGGGTGTCCTTTGCCAAACCTGGAGCTAGGTCATCCGCCCGCGCGCGAAGCTCCTTGGCCCGCTCTGCTAATCGTACGCCGAGTGTATCGGTCTGAATAACTGCGCGCCGTGCCTGTCCCATGTACTTGCCTCCCCAGGATGCCAGCGGTTCCTCTTTTACAGCGCCGCTCGGGAATGAAAGTGGAGGTTATTTTTGAGACGCGGCAGGAAGATGGTGCCTTGATGAATTAACTCGGGCCCTTAAAGGACCTCAAGATGAGCCGTCGCTGCCGGCGGCTCATCTTGACGAGCGAGGCGTGATTTCGGTCAGTGGCATGTCCGCTCAATCGGGCGCGGGATCCCATCGAGCATTTTGCGCGGAGGGTCTGGACCGATTCTGAGC